>NZ_NOIR01000001.1:0-975077 GCF_004136585.1 Rothia uropygioeca
CGGACCATCATCACGGGGTGATGACACAAACATCCGCCGTGTCATGTTGAAACCAACAAGAATTCAAAAAATAAAAACTTCGGTACAACATTCAAACAAAGCACACTATTGAGTTCTCAAACAACAAACCACACACCCACCACAACCCCAAACAAGAGCCATGACCAATGCCGGTCGACACCACCGCGAGAATTTTGCGGCAACTTCTCTAACCTACCAGAACCAAAACCAGCCCGCAACCCCAACCCTGAAGCCCATCCCCCGAACCCCACCCAGGCCACTGAACACAGTGAACCCCAGCAAGAAAACCAGGAAACAAAACACAAGACGGTCACGCACCAAGAACCAGAACCGGCAGAACCTGTCAGAACAAGTCCCCCCGTGCCTCGCGGCGACAAGAAAAGACTTTACACACCCACAAACACCAACACCAACTCGAAACCACGTGAAACACGCCACACACCCCCACAACCCCAGCATGACGGGGAAGTAGACCCCAGCCCCCATACAGCCACGGTGAACCACACATCTACGGCCCAGAATCACCATCGGCCCCCGGGGCCGCATCGGATCTCTTCCTCCTAGCTGGTCCCGCGGAATTCCATAGCGTTCCGCAGCGTTAGGCAATGTAGATCAACTACTTCGAAAGGCAAGACCGTGCTCCCTCTGTCCCTCATCGATTTCGCAACCGTCTACGACGGCGAGACACCTCATGACAGCTTCAAGCGCTCCGTGGAAATGGCACGCAAGGCTGAAGACTTGGGCTTCTCCCGTATCTGGTACGCGGAGCACCACAACATGCCGCACATTTCCTCGGCCGCCCCGGCCGTGCTGATCTCCCACATCGCGTCGCAGACGGAGAGCATCCGTCTGGGCTCGGGAGGAGTCATGCTCCCCAATCACTCTCCGCTGGTCATCGCCGAACAATTCGGGACCCTCGCAGAGCTGTACCCGGACCGCATCGACCTGGGTCTGGGCCGCGCCCCGGGCACGGACATGAAGACGATTCAGGCGCTCCGAAGGGACCCGCAGGATGCGGAGCGCTTCCCCAGCGACGTCGTCGAGCTACAGGGGTACCTCGAAGGCAAGTCCCGGATTGAAGGGGTTCAGGCGATCCCGGGACGGAATACCAACGTCCCGCTCTACATTCTCGGTTCCTCGCTCTTCGGAGCGCAGCTCGCCGCGCAACTCGGGCTTCCCTACTCCTTCGCCTCGCACTTCGCCCCAGCGGCCCTCGAACAAGCCACGACGACGTACCGACAGAATTTCCAACCCTCCGAGCACCTCTCCGAGCCGTACGTCATCGCCGCAGTCAACGTGACCGCCGCCGACACGAGCGAGGAGGCGGCCGAGCAAACCCGGCAGGTCCAAAGGAAGCGTGTGGAATCCATGGTCGGTCGCGGGCGGCAGCTCACGGAGTCGGAGCTCGACATGCTGGTTCATTCTCCCGCGGGGCAGCAGATCATCGAGATGCTTCGATTCACCGCCCAAGGCACGGGCGACGAGGTCAAAGACTACCTCGACCGCTTCGCCAACGTGGCTCAGGCGGACGAGCTCATGATTTCCCTGCAGTCTCCGTCCACTGCGGAATCGTCGCGATCCATGGAGATCCTCGCCGACGCGTGGGGACTGGCCGACGCACGATAATGATTCGGCCGCGACCCGCCTCTTCGCCGGTCGTGGCCGAATCCGACCCCTTTACTCGCCGGCGCGATTCTCGACCTTCTGAATCGCCGCAGTGTTCGGCGGCAGATCGTTGAACTCGGAAGCATCCTTGTTCCGGACGAGCACCTTGGTGAGTATCGCGATCACGCAGATGAGGATTGTGGTTGCGATCAGTTGGATCCGGACCTCCTGGTCGGTCAGCCCGAGAACCACGATTGCGGCTACCAGAACCAAAGCGAGATACGAAGCCCAGGGAAATGCCCACATCCTCAAAGGCAGTTTGCGGCCCTCGCGGTCCGCACGCTTGCGCAGAATAATCTGCGAAATCAGCGCAAAGGTCCACACCGCCAAGATCGTGGAGCCAATGATATTGAGCATGATGTTCAGGATGACTTCGGGCCACAGGTAATTCAGGACGACCGCGACGAACCCGCCGATCACTGACAGGATCACCGCCGGATAGGGGACACCTTTGTCGGTAATGGCCGCGAATCGGCGAGGAGCCGAACCACGCCGGGCCAACGAATAGAGCATGCGTGATCCGCCGTAGATATTCGCGTTGAGTGCCGAAAGCAACGCCAGCACAATGATCACTGTCATGATGTTTTCGGCTCCCGGCAAGCCCGCAACGTTGAGAACCGCAACGAAAGGACTGGCGGACAGGCTGTCATCGTCCCAGGGCATTACCAGAACCATCACTGCGACGGCCCCGACATAGAAAACCAGCACGCGAACCAGGATGGTCCGAATCGCGCGGGTGACATTCTTTGCGGGTTCGCTCGTCTCTGCGGCCGCAATGGTCGCCAGCTCCGTGCCGCCGAATGCGAAGATCACGACGAGCAGGGCCGCGGCCACTCCGGAAACTCCATGCGGCATGAAGCCGCCGTGATCGGTCAGATTGCTTGTGCCGGGGGAAGGAACCGGAAGAACGTTGATGAGCATCAGCACCCCCACCACCAAGAAGGCCACCACGGCAAGGACCTTCAGCAGCGCGAACCAGAATTCCGTTTCCCCTAGGGTTTCCACGTGCAGCAAGTTCACGACAGTGAAGACGCACATGAAGACCAAAGCGAGAACCCACTGCGGAAGCACGGGCCAGGCTTCGTTGACGATCTGAGCGGCCGCCGTCGACTCTGCGGCCACGACGATGACCATTTGAAACCACCACAACCATCCGAGCGCCCGGCCAGCGGTGGGACCTAACGCTTTGCCTGCATAGGTCGAGAAGGAACCGGAAGCAGGATCCGCCGCAGCCATCTCCCCCAACGCCCTCATCACCAGGACCAGGAGCAGACAGCCTACGAGATAGGAAATAATGACGGCCGGGCCTGCGGCTTTGATAGCGGAACCGGTGCCGACGAATAAACCGGTGCCGATTGCCGAGCCCAGGGCCATCATCACGAGGTGACGCGATTTGAGGCTGTTGTTCGGCTGATCGACCATCTGACTGGAGCTTGTGACCCCTTCGGGCGAGTGTGATCTATAACTCATGAAGCTCGACAATACCGGATCGTATCTGATTTAAGCGACCGATCGGTCAGTATTTTCTGAACGACTTTTCCGCCGCTCCTCGACCCGCTCGAATATCAGGTGATGGCACGGCCTTCTCTGTGTTGCTTCCTAGCTACACGTCCTAGACTCGAAAGCATGACGGATACCAGCAACGGAACTGCTCTCCCCCTCACTCGGAAGGCCGAACAGCCATCGGCCCAAGCTGGGGAGAACCTCCCCGGACCGTGGGATTCAGTGAGTTCACCGGCAGGAACGTTCCTCACCACCCGTGTGGGCGGCGTCGTGAAGGCATGGGGCATTCGATACGCTCGAGCCGAACGCTTCGGAGCGCCGATCCCCTACGTCTACAACGAGCCATTCACCGCAGATACGCCGTCCCCGGCGTGCCCTCAGAGATGTGAAGAAACCGATGTGGAAACGCAGAGGCTCGGTTTTGACGAGCACTGCCAACGACTGAGCATCACCAGGCCGGAAAATCGCCGCTCAGGATTGCCCGTCATGATCTGGATCCACGGCGGCTCGTATATCGGCGGCGCGGGGGATCTGCCCCATTACGACCCCACGGTCATGGTCCAGGAACAGGACCTCGTGGTCGTGAACGTAACCTACCGTTTGGGCCTCTTCGGATACCTCGGCGACGGCCGGACGCGCGAGGCCAACCCCGGCCTGTTGGACCAGGTCGAGGCCGTCAAATGGGTGCACAGAAACATCGAGGCATTCGGTGGAGACCCGGAGCGCATCACGATCGCGGGGCAGTCCGCCGGTGGCCACGCATGCTGGGACCTGTTGATGGTTCCCGAGATCCAGGGCATGATCAAGCGCGCGATCCCGCAGAGCGCGCCCCTAGGAATCGTGCACGGACGACGGCGCGCATGGAGCGCCATCACCCCCGGGCCGGAGAAAACCGGGCGCATGCGGCAGGCCACGACCACGGAATTGGCGGAGGCCGAATCGGTTATTAACCGGAAAGCCGCACTCCGCGGCCGTGCGTCTCTCATGCCCTTTTCGTCGCGGTACGGGCAACGCCCGCTGCCGCAAGAACGGGACCTCAAAGGCCGCTGGAAACAACTTGCGGGAAAGGTCGACGTCCTCATGGGCACAACGGCTCGCGAATCGGCTCTCTTCACCGGCAGGGTGCCACCCCTGAAATTCCTGATGGGGCTTCGCTGGGGCAGGAAAGGCCTCGTCGAACCCGTGGTCCGCGCGACCACGCAGCTGATTTACGCCGCTGACAATGCGATATGGACTCAACGCCTGGCCAACGCCGGGGGCCAGGCCGGACTCTACCGTTTCGTCTTCGGAAAGCCGGACGAAGCCCTCTCCTGTTGTCATGTCTCCGAGTTGCCACTGCTGTTCCCCGGCACGGCCTGGACGGAGAGCGAGGAGAATGCAGGCGCCGGAGTCACCGGCCCGACCATGATGGCAACCTACGATCCGGAAGCTTTCGACGAAGCCGGTCGCGCCCTTCGCGCAGTCTGGGCCGGATTCGTGCGAGACGGTTTCGCATCGAAGGATGTTCACGAAATCCCAGGGGTCCTGGAGCTGCTGCCGCCTCACAAACCACGCAAGAATCAGCAAAGGAGCTAATCATGCCCAAGACCAATCAGAATGGACAACCGATCCGGAGCGAACTTCCGGACACCATCAAGAAGTCGGATCAAAAAGCCCAGGATACATTTGCTGAGACTTACGATTCGGCGATGGACCAATACGGCGATGCCCGGCGCGCCGCCCAAACCGCTTATGCGCAGCTCAAGCACACGCACGAGAAGGTCGGCGACAAGTGGCAGGAGAAGAAGCAGTACGGCGACTCCGACGAACGCGCGGAGTCCTCGCGGCGCGGCATGGGCGAAACGGCCGGGGGTGTGGACGCCAACGCATCCAAGGAACACCTGTACAACAAGGCTCAGGAACTCGGCATCGACGGTCGTTCCAATATGAACAAAGACGAACTCGTCAAAGCGCTCGAGAAGGAGAGCCAGCGCAGAACCTCGGGGTCGTCGCAATAGAGGGTTCAGGCGGCGTCGTCACGCCAGGATGACGCGGTTCGAGGCTTCCACGACCCGATAGAAGGCCGAACACGCAGAAAAACGGGGCCGACCTCAGCGAGGTCGGCCCCGTTTTCCGAGTGTTCTTCTCAGCGCACCGGATCAGACAGAAGATTCACGGATCATCAGTGAGCCCCTTCTTTATCGGCTCGAGGATCATCCACGATGTCGATCGGCATGGTTGAGAGGTCGTACTTGTCGTTCTCTTCGATGTTCTCGATGACCTCGGACACCTCGTACTCTTCCTCAACCGCCGGCATGGATCCGTGCAGGTTGTGCCCCGAGGTTTCCTTCATGAAGTAAACGCCGATGGCGCCCACGATGCAGGCGAACATGATGTAGTACGCGCCCATGAGATCGGAATTGAAGATGTTCTGCAACGCGGTGATCACGAAGCCCGTGGTACCGCCGAAGATGGCGACCGCAAGGTTGAACATGATGCCCATCGCGGTGTAGCGAACCTTGGTGGGGAATAGCGAAGGTAGCGCCGATGCCTGAATCGAAACCTGGAACATCATAATGATGCCCATGATCAAAAGACCGAGGAACGTGGACCAGGTGTGGCCCATGGTCATCAACGCGAAGGCCGGAATCGACCCGATCACGCCGATCACGCATCCGGTCAACATGACAGGACGACGCCCCACACGGTCCGAGATGGCCCCGAACAGCGGCAGGCTGACCGAAACGATAATCAGAACCGGCACCAACAGGGCATTGCCGTGCAGGGTGTCGTATCCCAAGACGTCGGAGAGGTACTCGGGCATGTACGTGGTCACGGCATAGCCGACGACCTGGGCGCACATGACCATTGCCGAACCGATCAGCAGGTGCGGCCAATGTCCGCGGACGACCTCGAGAAGCTCGTCCTTGATGGACTTCTCCTCCTGCTTGGCCTCCTCGTCCTGGGCGTCCATCTGCGCCTCGAAGGCGTGAGACTCCTGGATATGGCTACGCATGTACAGGCCCACAAGGCCCAAGGGAAGCGCTACCCAGAAACAGATGCGCCAGCCCCAGTCCGTCATGAACTGTTCGCCACCGACGACCTCGATGACGGTCGCGAGCGTGGCGGCCGCGGCGAAACCGAGGTAGGAGCCGAAGTCCAGGAAGGAGCCCCAGAAGCCACGACGCCGGTCGGAGGCGTACTCGGCGATGAAAGTTGCGGCACCGGCATACTCGCCGCCGGTGGAAAAACCCTGCACGAACTTGAGCAGGACCAGAAGAATGGGCGCAAAGACGCCAATGGTCGAGTAGCCCGGGAGGCAACCGATCAAGAAGGTGCCCAGGGACATCATGAGGATCGTGAAGGCCAGAACCTTACGTCGACCGATCTTGTCACCGATCGGACCGAGAATCAGGCCACCCAGCGGGCGAACCAGGAAGGTCACCGCGAGTGTTGCGAAAGTGGCCAAGCTATCCCACGGAGCGGGCAACGGGAAAAACACCAACGCGATGTAGGTCATCACGTAGGCGAACACGCCAATGTCGAACCACTCCATGAAGTTCCCCAGGAGGGTCGCTCGGAGCGCCTTTTTCATCTCGGCCTGGTCGACTACGTGGACATCGTCAGCGGTTAGTGAAGGTGATTTAGCTGATTGAGAATCACTCATAAGTACGCTTTCTTTTCGACAAACGGGTGCCACTGTACTCTCTTGGCTCAGGTGCGCAACCGGTCCTGAAGCCTGCAGCATGCCTCCGCGGAGACTCCGACGACCTTTTCCTATGCCCCGGGGAAGCCGGACAATTCCACCGTTTCCCCTTATCAGAAGGAGGTTGAGGGGACATTGCACGCTGCCTCCGGCAGACGGTGAGTGAACTTATCAGCTGGTCCGAAGATTTTTTGGGATTGACGTGCTCAATGTGTTGCACACCATGCGCGAGCCTCGGTGTCGCCGCCGGTTCGGCTCCCGGATAAGCTGATCACGTCACTGTTCCGTGCCAGGCCGAGCGACCATCAACAACAGATCCTAGGAGCTACCGTGCCCGTACCCAGCCATTCGGAAAAAGTCCTCGTGCTGACCACCGGCGGAACGATCGATAAGTTCTATTCCGTTGCGGGAGAGCTCGAGATCGACAAGCCCACGATCGGGGCCATCCTTGATCAAGCGGCCACCAATGTGGAGACCGAAATTCGCCCGGTGGTCGCGATCGACAGCTTGGACATGACCGACGAGCACCGGGATCAACTCGTCGAAGCCTTGGCGGACGCCCAGGAGCGCAGGATCGTGATCACTCACGGGACCGACACGATGCCCGAAACCGCTGACTATCTCCGGCGAAGCCCGGCGGCCATCGAAGGCAAGACGATCGTCCTGACCGGGGCCATGCAACCGTCCTGCATGCGACTGACCGACGCTCCTTTTAACGTGGGCGCCGCCGTCGCGAGCGCACAGCTCTTGGAACCCGGTGTCTACATCTCGATGAGCGGCCGGATCTTCGAGGCCGGGGCCGTCTCCAAGGACCGCTCTCGCGGCGTCTTCGTCGATAAGTAATGCCTCAAAAGCCGGACTAAGGGACTATCGGCAGATGCCGAGGGGTTACGAGACGGCGGAAGCGGCCGCCCTCCCGGCAACCCTCCCCGAGAACAGACAGCCTCCCAAGAACGTTCCTTCCAGCGCGTTGTACCCCATCATGCCGCCGCCCCCGAATCCGTTGACCTCGCCAGCGGCATACAGCCCGGGCATCGGGGAGCCGTCAGCGAGCAGACACCGCCCCCGTAAGTCAGTTTCGAGACCACCCAGCGTCTTACGGGTCAGGATATTGAGGCGAACGGCAATCAGGGGGCCGTTCTTGGGATCCAGGAGCCGATGGGGAACAGCGGTCCGGAGAATTCTGTCTCCGCGGTGTTTGCGATGGGAACGCATCATCGTCAGCTGGGCGTCCTTGCCGTAAGGGTTCACCAGCTCCCGGTCTCGGTCCTCCATCAGCACGCGAAGGTAATCGACGTCGACCCACTTTCCGGGGTCCCCCACTCGGTTCATTCCTTCCACGAGTTCCTCGAGTGAATCGGCGACGACGAAGTCCTCGCCATACCGTTTGAAGTCCTCAACCGGCCCAGGTGCCGTTTTGGCTCCGATGCGCGAGACAAGAAGCTTGATGTCCTTGCCGGTCAGGTCCGGGTTCTGCTCCGATCCGGAGAGAGCGAACTCTTTCTGGATAATCTTCTGTGTCAGCACGAACCAGCTGTACTCATGTCCGTTGCGCCGGAGGTGTCCGAGCGTTCCCAAGGTGTCGCACCCGGGATAATAAGGGCCGGGCAAGCGCTTACCCTCGGAATCGAGCCAGAGGCTCGACGGTCCGGGAAGAATACGAATTCCATGGTTTTCCCAGATAGGGCTCCAGTTGCGAATGCCCTCCACGTAATGCCACATACGGTCGGAATTGATGACATTGGCTCCCGCAGCCTGTGCGATGCCGAGCATCCGGCCGTCCACATAGGCCGGAACCCCGGACACCATGTGCTTCGGCGGCGTTCCGAGCCGCGTGGGCCAATTCTTGCGCACCAGATCGTGGTTGGCTCCGATACCCCCGGCCGTCACGATGACCGCTTGGGCCGTGAGCTCGAAATCGGCAACGACGTCGCGATTGCTCGGCGCGCCTCGACGCGTGAGGTCAGGGGCGAGTTCGGAGCCTCGAACACCGGCAACTTCCCCGTTGGTCACCACCAGTTCGTCGACACGGTGCCTGAAAGCAAAGCGAAGCTTTCCCGACCGGACATGGTCGCGACAACGGCGTTCGAAAAGGGCGAGGAGGCCGGGGCCAGTCCCCCAGGTGATGTGGAAACGGGGTACGGAATTTCCATGACCTTCGGCTCGTCCATCTCCCCGTTCCGCCCAGCCGATAACTGGGATGACGCGGTGACCCATCTGCCGCAACCATGCTCTTTTCTCCCCCGCGGCGAAATCGAGATAGGACTCGGCCCACTGCTTGGGCCAATAATCGCTGTCTCGGTCGAATTGCGCCGACCCCATCCAATCCTGACGGGCCAGCTGAAGAGAGTCCTTGATGCCCATTCGTCGTTGTTCAGGTGAATCGACGAAGAACAGCCCGCCCAATGACCAGTACGCCTGACCTCCTAGGGATTGCTCGGGTTCCTGATCCAACACAATGACGTTGTGCCCGGTATCAGCAATTTCCGCGGCGGCAACCAAGCCCGCCAGCCCCGCCCCGACGACGATGACGTCTGCGTCCATATCCCCTGCCTATGACGTAAGTTACTCTTTTCGGCCATGCTACTCATGGGCAGGAGCACGAGACGTGCGCGCGTCACGGGTGGGACGCCTCAGTGCCATTCCGAGGAGTCGGAATCGGCATCGTTGGCGCGGGCGCTCGCTCGAATCATCGGGTTCGGTCGTGCGGCCAAGCCTTGTGCCAGATCATTGACGACGCCTGAAATGGCGCCTCTTCTTTTCCCGATGAGCCCGGACCTGCTCCTCCGTGATGGCGTCTAGGTTCTCCGTCAGAGGCTGACCGGGTGTCCAGCCTTCCAGTCGTTGCGAGCGGCGGGGGTGAGAGGCAAACGAGAAGCTGAGTCGCGGGCGAGGAACCTTGAGCTCGATGGGCTCCGGAAGGCGCCAGTTACGCCATCGGGCCAGGATTCCCACCGTGCCGCACGTCAGAATGGACACGAGCATTCCCAAGTTGGGACGATGCAGGACTTCCGAGAAAAACGCCATTTCTAGGCCGCCGAAGAGTGCAATCGTCGCATAGAGGGAGCTGCCGCCGAATATGGAGGGGATGCGGTTGACCATGACGTCACGAATCACCCCTCCGCCCACTGCAGTAGTGACCCCGAGCATCACAGAAGGAATCCAGTGCAGACCGAGCATGAGGGATTTGGATGTACCCGTGGCGGCCCAACAACCCATGCCAATGAAATCGACAACGATCAGGGCACGATCTGCCCACCTGGCGCCGAGATCAATCGTGTACGCAAGGATCGAGGCCACTATTGCCGCAATCCAGTATCCGCCGTCCGTCAACGCTATCGGGAATCCGGTATTCAGGAGCACATCACGGATCAAGCCTCCGCCCATGCCGGTGACGATGGCAAGCATCGCGAACCCGACGACGTCGAACCTGAACGCTCGCGCGAGCGCGCCACCCAGGAGGCCATTTGCAAGGACCGCCGAAACGTCGACGGCTCGGAACCAGATACTCGGATCCCAATCGGTCACCCTGGGCCACCTGCTTTCCGACGCGGTGTGCCCGAGCCAGCCTCAGGCACACCTTGATCTTAGTGAGCGCAGGCCTGCAGGTGAACGGGTTGACGAATATTGCGGCGATCGTTGATCACGACAGGATCCCGATGGCACGGCCTATCGGGCCCCACCATCGGGACGCGTGGACCAAGTTGTCTCACTCTTCCTTGTCGAGGTGGGTCACGGTCGCGCCTTCGGCAGCACGCTGCACGGCCGCAACCCCCTTCTTGACCGAGGCGAGGGATTCGTACCCCTGGCCCGATGCGACGACTTCGCCATTGCCAGCCTTCAGACGAAAGCGGAATTTGCCGGCCTTGTCCTCGTAGATCTCGAATTTCCCTGCCATGGTGTGCTCCTTGTGACGGGTACGTCGGTTACAGGCACGAGACTAGACCCAGATCACATCGCATGGGAATATATTTTGGGTGAATTCTTGATGCTCTTGCATCTCAGGGTGGCCCAAGAGGAAAATTTGGATGAGTTTGCACACAGATAACAAGCACGCTGATCAGTGGCTGGCGCCACATGCGTGGTCTCTTATCTGCTGTAGCGTCACCAGATAAGAAGGGGAGGCAAAGGACTTCCGAGCCTCGGATTGGCGACGTGCACCTGGTACATAGCGTTCCAATGCGTTGTAGTGTCGGCTATCAGCATTCAATTTTGAGCCCGGCTACGCACCTTGAGCCAGGGCAATTGCCCTTTATGGAAGGTTGTAAGACATGTTTGGACCCGAGAACGTTCGTCGGCGCTGGAGCGTCGACGAAGTCACGGTCACCAAGCCGAATATCATTAAGCGCGCTATCGGAGCGGCCGCCATCGGCAACATCACCGAGTGGTACGACTTCGGCGTCTACGCGTACCTCCAGGTCACTATCGAGAAGGTCTTCCTCCCCGATCTTGACGGCGCGATCGGCAAGGTCATCACGGCGGCACTGTTCGCCGTGGCCTTCTTGGTCCGCCCGATCGGAGGCATGGTTTTCGGTCCGCTGTCGGACAAAATCGGCCGCAACAAGGTTTTGGCCATGACCATGATCATGATGGCCCTGGGAACCTTCGCCATCGGCGTCTTGCCCGGCTACGCCACCGTGGGCCTGTGGGCCCCCTTCTTGCTCCTCGCGTGCCGCCTGTTGCAGGGCTTTTCCACGGGTGGTGAGTACGGAAACGCGATGACGTTCATCGCCGAGTACGCTCCCGACCGGCGCCGTGGATTCTTCGGCTCGCTCCTTGAGGTCGGCACGTTTGCCGGCTACCTCCTCGGCGCGACAATCGCGACCGTCATGACCGGCGTGCTGACTGACGACCAGATGCTCAGTTGGGGCTGGCGCCTGCCGTTCTTCGTCGCACTTCCACTCGGCTTCATCGGCGTTTACCTTCGTTCCAAGCTCGCGGACACTCCCGCCTACCTTCAGCTCGAGAAGGAAGCGGAGAAGACCGGAAAGTCCAACAAGGAAGAGGGCCAGAAGGGCCACGAGTTCAAGAACATTTTCAGGTTGTGGCCATCGATGCTCCTCTGCGTCGGCCTGGTTCTCGCGTGGAACATCACCAACTACATGCTGACCTCGTACATTCCCACGTACTTCGACTCCGTCAAGGAGATCCAGGGCAGCGGCGGTGTCTCTGAGCTCACCTCGCAGATCCTTCAGATCATCGTCATGGCGATCCTGCTGGTCACCATTCCGATGCTGGGCAAGCTCTCGGACCGGGTGGGCCGTAAGGCTGTCATCGTAGCCGGTTCGCTCGCATTGATCGTGCTCTCGATCCCGTCGGTACTTCTGATCCGCGGGCACAGTGACCTGACGGTTCTGGTCGGCCTGATCATCATGGGGCTGAGCCTCATTTGCTTCAGTGCCACGATGCCCTCGACACTGCCTTCGCTGTTCCCGACCCTGGTACGTGCGGGCGCCTTGTCGATTGCGTTCAACATTTCGATCTCTCTGTTCGGCGGAACGACTTCGACCGTCATGAACTGGTTGGTCGGCAGTTCTGGGAACCTGATGTGGCCCGCCTACTACCTCATGGGAGCGGGAGTGATCGGGCTGGTCGCGGTCTACTTCACCCCAGAGAGCAACGGTCGGCCACTGTGGGGCTCGACACCCTCGGCGGAGTCCAAGCCCGAGGCCCGCGAACACGTCGCCGACCTCAACCACGAATACGACCTGGAGAAGGCCCGGAGCTAAGCTTCCGGACGTTCCCACTAGGGCCAGGACCTTGTGAGGATCCTATGGGTGCCGGCGCGGGCGTTTGAGCCCTCGCCACCGTAGGAGTTCTCCGAGGTCCTGGCCCTAGTTCGTGGTCTATCCTTCGAGACGTTCCAGCATTTCGGGGGTAAGGGCGAGGGCTCCGGCGGCGAGATTTTCCTCGAGATGTTCGACGGAACTGGTTCCGGAAATGACCATGGTGTTGGAGGAATGGGTCAGGAGCCACGCGAGCCCCACTTGCTGAGGTGTCGCCCCCAGCTCGCGTGCTACGTCGACGACGCCCCCGTCTTCCGTCACTCGAGGCAACCCGAAGAATTCGCCGCCTCCACCGAGGGGGAAATAGGGGATCCACGCCGCACCGTGGGCGCAGGTCAGCTCCAAGAGCCGTTCGTCATGCCGGTCAAGTAGGTTGTAGATGTTCTGCACCGCGAGGATTCCGGCGGGCAGCGCCGACTCGACCTGCTCCGGTGTCACGTGGCTCAGGCCGATGCCACGAATCTTGCCTTCCTCGCGCAATGAGATGAGTTCGGTCAGCTGATCTTCCAGCGGAACACTCTGAACTTCATCCACGATCAGGCCCGGCTTGAAATCCATGCGGCGCATGTATACGAGGTCCAGGTAGTCTGTCTTCAGAGATTCGAGATTCGCCTCCACCGACTCTCTCAATTCCCTGGGCTTTTGTGCCGCGGCCATGGGGACTTTCCCGCCCGTGACCACACGCGCCCCAACTTTGGTAGCAAGGAACACGTCATCACGCCGATCGGCGAACGCTTCCGCCAGCAAGCTGTTGGAATGGCCCGCACCGTAGAAATGAGCCGTATCGAACATCTGAACACCGAGTTCCAAGGCTCGTTGCAAGAGATTCACGGATTTCTGCCGATCGTCCGACGAATCGCTAGCTCGCCCCAGGCTACCCATTCCGTAGCCCATACGGGATAGCCTCCGGCCGTTCAGGTCGATTATTCCTCCGGGATTGCTGCCTGATGTTGTCATGTCGTCTCCTCGGGTAGCTCTGACCAAGCTGATCGTTTCAGATTAGGACCGAAGGGTTGGGACGGAGTCAGTGTTCTCCGAAAGCCGTGGCTACGTCGGCCACGCTCGGCAATACCTGCGGCCGGTGACCTTCAGGGGCGGCATCCCTGGGGAGATCCGATTCGATACCGATGTAGTCGAGTCCGGCTGCGAGGGCCGCCGTCCGGTCAGCCAGGGAATCACCCACATACACGGTTTCCGAGGCGCCAATGCCTTTTCCCGAGAGCAAAGACAACAGGTCGCTGAAGACGCGTCCGTCGGGTTTGTGGAAGCTAGAACGATCGGCCCCTTGGATCCCAAGAAGACGGTGCGTGGGGAATCCAAGGCGCTCGAGGTCAGCGACCGCGAACTCGGTGTTCGTGGAAGTCACTACGCCGACTTCCACGCCGCGGTCCAGCAGAGTCGTGACCGTACGAACGGCACCGCCAATCTCGGTTTTGAGATAGTCCGCGGCAATGGACTGATTGTCCGCGCGCATTTGGTCGACGGGGGCGGAATCCTGGTACAACCGGGCAATCATGGCGTCGAAGGGCATGCCCCACGCTTCAGAGAGCGCATCTTCGGTGAGGTCGATTCCGTAAAAACGTCTGGCTACCTCCTGGTGATGCTTCCACTTGACCACCCTGGTCTGTACCAGAGTGTCGTCCAGGTCGAACAGAATCGCTCGTGGCTCGTGGCTTTCCCGCCGAACCAGGCCCTGGGCAGCCAGGTCCTCGACGACGCCGCGCGCCCCCTCCGAGAGCAGACCGTCGTCCTCCGCGGTGACCCACGTGATCTCCTCGATCTCGGACGAGGGGACGATATTGCCCTCGTGTTCGGCTCCGTAGCACGTCAGCCGAACCGTCGTTCCGGACTTTCCGTGGGCCTCGGCCTCGTGGGTGAGGACATGGCGAATCCCGTTCTTGACGATCCGGACGGCCAATTCCTCGCGGACCTCGCGCGCCAGGGCGTCGGCATCGCCCTCCCCTTGTTCCCGCTTGCCACCGGGTACATAAAAGGCCCGCTGCCCATGAGAACGAGCGACGAGGAGCCGTCCGTCGACGATGTTGATCCACGCGAGCTTGTCAATGAGTTTCACGGGCGCAATCCTTTCGGTGGGGCCCTGTCCAGGCTATATCGGATGCACCGGGGCCCGATGACGTGGGGGTCTACCTACCCCGGCCCCCGGTCAGGGCTCCCGGGAACCCGATTTCACGGCGTCCTCCGTGCGCCGCGAGGGCGCCGCGTAGGCGCTGCCCTCGGGGTTCTCGAGGGTCGAATGCTTGCGGTTGTCGTGCATCGCAATCACTGCAATCAGGCCGAGCACGGCCATGACGACCACGTACCAAGGGAAGACCCCGCCAAACCCGTGGTCTTTCATGAACAGAGCGACGTACTCGGCCGAACCGCCGAACAACGAGTTGGCGATCGCGTAGGTGAATCCGACGCCGAGCCCACGGATATGGGCCGGGAACATCTCCGCTTTCACGACGCCCGAGATCGAGGTGTACAGGCTGACGAAGATCATGGCGATCACGATGAATACGCCGGACATGAAAATGGAGCTCTGAGAGCCGATCAGGGTCAACAGCGGAACCGGAAGAACGACCATGGCGATCACGAAGATCAGCATGGAATTCTTGCGCCCGATCTTGTCAGAGAGCGCGCCCGCAAGGGGTTGCATGATGATGAAGAGCAAGAGGCAGATCGTCATCGTGTCGGCGGCTTGCCCCTTTTCGAAGCCGTTGGTGTTAATCAGGTACTTCTGCATGTACGTCGTGAATACGTAGAAGACCAGCGAGCCGATGCTCGTGATACCGAAAACGACCCAGAAGGCTCGCGGGTGGCGGAACACCTCGAGCAGACTTCCGGACCCCGCGGCATTGCGGTCGGAAGACGACGTCGTCTCGGTCAGACCCGACCGAAGCCAGAGCGAGACGATCGCGGCCACGGCACCGATCACGAAGGGCAGTCGCCACCAGCCCGCGCTGATCTTGTCATCACCCATGGTGTGGGTCATGATCACCGCGAGCAGACTTGCCAGCAGCTGCCCGCCCACAAGGGTCACGTACTGGAAGGACGAGAAGAAACCGCGCTTGCCGGAGGTGGCGACCTCGGACATGAAGGTCGCCGTCGAACCATACTCCCCGCCGACTGAAATCCCTTGGACACAACGGACGACGGTCAGCAGAACGGGCGCCAGTGCTCCCACGGTTTCGGCGGTCGGAAGAACGGCCATACCCAATGAACCGGCGCACATGAGGAGGATCGACGACAGCATGGATGCCTTGCGTCCATACCGGTCGGAGACTCGACCGAAAATGTAGCCGCCGAGAGGGCGCATCAGGAATCCGACGAAGAATACACCGGCCGTGCTCATGAATGCCCCGGTTTCACCGGCATTCGCGAAGAACTGTTGGGCGAAGTAGACACTGAAGAAGGAGTAGACGTAGAAGTCGAACCACTCCACGAGGTTTCCGCTGGAAGCGGCGAGAATCGACTTGACGGTATGCCACGTCGAGGCAGGTCGATCCTCCTGAACTTCTTCTGGTCGGTACGACGCCATTCTGCGTTCCCTTCTCCGGTGCGCGGTGAGATTGCCCGATGCAATTGATCGCCTCAGAATACATTCGCTGAGATGTGGATCATAGTCGGCTACTGGATATTTCCCGCTTCCGGAAGCCTGAACGTCCGTGGGGCGCGGTGTCGGGATTCATCGTCCATTCACGCAAACGTCATCGCGTTCAGGAGTGTTGCGGGCCGATTGCACTCTTGCCGGACCCTAGGTTGAGAGTAGTCGGCACGCGCCGACTCGGGGTTTCGGCCTCGACCCGGGAAAGGAGAGGCCGATCGCCGCAGGCGCCCCGTTGACGACGTCGAAGGGGAACTCACTGTGAGCTCGTCCATCACCACTTATGTTCTTGATACCTCGGTCCTTCTCTCTGATCCGAGTGCAATGTTGCGGTTCGACGAGCACGAGGTCGTGATTCCACTTGTGGTTGTCTCGGAGCTCGAGGGGAAACGGCATCACCTGGAGCTTGGCTATACGGCTCGCAAGGCCCTGAGGATTCTGGACGATCTCCGCGATGAATACGGACGATTGGACCGTGAGATCCCAGTCGGGGATGCCGGTGGGACCCTGCGCGTTGAACTCAATCACGTGGCCACGTCCCAGTTGCCCGTGGCTTTCGATCGGTCCGAGAACGACACACGGATCATCGCGGTCGCCCGCAACCTGCAGGCGGAAGGGTCGGACGTCGTCGTGGTGACCAAGGATGTTCCGATGCGAGTGAAAGCCGCCGCGATCGGGCTGGCAGCGGAACAGTATTTGGCTGAGCAGGCTGTGGACTCGGGTTTCACGGGTCTGTCCGAGATCCACCTCGATGAGGACGAGATCGACCATCTGTACAAATCCGGATCGCTCGAGAGCGACAAGGTTGCCGGGGAAGTGATGAACACGGGGCTGATCCTCACCTCCACCAAGGGGTCGGCGCTGGGTCGCGTCGTGGAGCCGGAAACCATCGCCTTGATCCAAGGTGACCAGCAGGCATTCGGCATCGGTGGGCGTTCGGCGGAGCAACGCATCGCGATCGACATGCTGCTCGACGAATCGGTGGGCATTGTGAGCTTGGGCGGGCGCGCCGGCACGGGAAAATCGGCGCTCGCTCTCATGGCCGGGCTCGAGGCCGTTCTGGAGAAAGGCACTCACCAGAAAATCACGGTGTTCCGCCCGTTGTATGCCGTCGGCGGGCAGAATCTCGGATACTTACCAGGCTCGGAAGGAGACAAAATGAATCCTTGGGCCGAGGCCGTATTCGATACGCTGGGCGCTCTGGTCAGCAAGAACGTTGTTGACGAGGTCGTGGAACGGGACATGTTGGAAGTCCTGCCCCTGACCCACATCCGGGGTCGTTCACTTCATGACACGTTTGTGATCGTCGATGAGGCGCAGTCCTTGGAACGAACGGTTCTGCTCACCGTCCTTTCTCGGCTCGGCGAGAATTCCCGGGTAGTTCTGACCCACGACGTCGCCCAGAGCGACAACCTGCGCGTCGGCCGTCACGATGGCATCACGGCCGTAATCGACCGACTCAAGGGGCATCGCTTATTCGGCCACATCACCCTGAACAGGTCCGAGCGCTCCGAGATTGCGGATTTGGTGACGAACGTACTGGAGGAAAGCGAGCTGGTGTAGACGGCTCCGGCACGGACCTGGGCGCCCCCACCCGAAATTCCACGCCGGGATGAGCCGAGAAAGACTCACGTCCCCTGTTCTTGGCCGCATCGGCCGTTGGTGACCTCAACACGGTTGGGCACAGTCCCACAGGGGATTAGTTACCCGAGCGGGACCTGCTGCTTCGAAGCAGAACCGACGGGAGTGTAACCGGGGTTAGTTGCGAGGTCCTCAAGCTTGGCCTTCGATCCATTGAACCGGCTGCGATCGGCCACGCTGCCCGCACTGCTCTCGGTGTGCTGCCAGAAGTCGTAGTCTGACCAAGCGGCAGGAACCTCGCCCGAGGTCTTGCTTCCCCACTTGGCAATCATGAGCGGACTGTCAGTGAAGGCCGTCGTATCGCCGACGCACTGATTCCACCATGCATTCGTCGTATAGATGATGGGGGCACGGCCAGTCTCGGATTTGTACTCACTCGTGAAGTCTTGAATCCACGACGTCATTTCGGACGTCGAGAGGTGGTAGCACTGTTCTTCGGCCGTATTGGCGCTCGGTGTGGATTCGACGTCGAGCATTCCCGGCAAGGTCGTACCGTCGTTGGTCCACTTGCCTCCGTGCTCGATGAAGAAGCTGGCCTGGGTCGCCCCACTGCTGTCGCCGGGGCGAGCGAAGTGATAGGCCCCCTTATAAAGACCGGCATTTTCGATGTCCTTGTATTGCTGATCGAATGCCGGGGAAGACCAGTCCCCGTCGGTCGCTTGAGCTTGGCCGTACTGAACGCCCGCGGAAGCAACGTCGCCCCAGGGATAGTCAGTTCCTTGATTGACGGAAATATCCCGACCCTGAATACCCGTGGTGGGACCGGCCGACGATGCGGCCTCGGCGGCCGGGGCCGCGAGGGTCGTCAAGCCCAGCAAGACCGCGGTCGTCGCGATGACGCCAGCGGCTTCCTTGTGCTTGAAACGTCCTAAAACGCCCTGCGTCATCCTTCTCGTGCCCGATTCGAACATCCTGTACCTCAATATGCGGTGTCGAGTGTGTCCATGGCCGCCAGAGGAGCCGTGGTGACCCTCCCGACGAACGCCTTGAGTGGCCATCCAATAACGGATAGGCCGAACAAGGTGCCGGGCACGACCGTATGGTAATTCGCCGTGATATGTCCATAGACACACCGAAAGATTTACTTTTGAAATGAGTGTCCGCTATCAAGCGATCCCCGGAATCGGGCGGTGTACGTAAAAGTTGCAGGATATGTTCGACGAGGTTCATTCGATGGGCCATCATTATTTTGCGAATATTAATCGATAACCAAGCGGTTTCGGATCCGCATGAAGCACTAGACTGCACCCATGACATATAAGCTCTCCGATTCGATCCATATCGACGAGTCACCCGCCGAAATCTACGACCTCATCTCGGATGTCACCCGGACCGGTGAATGGAGCCAGCAGTGCTATCGGTGCGACTGGGACGGTCCTGGCAGACACGACGTCGGTGCAACCTTTACAGGGCACAACCGCACCCCAGAACGAGAGTGGACGACCACGTCCGAAGTCGTCATCGCCGAACCGGGACAACACTTCGCGTGGGAGGTCATTCCAGCCCGCGCCCGCTGGGGATACACCATTTCACCAGAGGGCGAAGGGAGTGTTCTCACCGAATATACAGTTTTCTCCGAAGAAACAGAGGCGAATTTTCTCCATCGTTTCGGAGAGGAGGCCGAACGTCAGATCGAGATACGCCAAGAAGCGGCCGCGGCAGGAATACCCGAGACTCTGAAAACGATCAAGAGAATCGCGGAGCAAAGCAAATAGTGCCGCACGAGCGCTACCTTTTGTGAAAAATTCCACTTGTTGTTGCGTCATACACAACGGGCGTTTTGAAGTAGTGAAGCCGAAAACGTACCTTGCCGATATGGAATTATCGAGACGTAATGTGCTCTCGCTGACCGCGGCTGCAACTGCGGCAACCGGAGCAGCACTCATCACCGCACCCGCGGCCCAGGCCGCACCGACATCGACCAACAAAACAATGGAATCCAAGCGGCCGCTCAGCTGCCCTATGGGGAAGGGGAAATAATCCATGGCAGCCATTCAGGTCAGCTCGCCGAATTTCACCGAAGGCCGGGAAGGCACCTCGGTGGATCGCATCGTCATCCACTACATCGTGGGGACCCTTGCGGCAGCGGACGCAACGTTCGCCGACCCCAACTCGGGCGTCAGCGCCCACTATGGCATCGGCGAAGGCGAGATCCATCAATTCGTCGACGAAGCGGACACCGCCTGGCACGCCGGGGATTGGAATTTCAATCTTCGCAGCATCGGCATCGAGCACTCGGCCGACCCCAACCGCGCGCCCACACAAGACACCTACAACCAGTCGATCAATCTCTGTGCAACCATCTGCCGCACCTACGGGCTCGATCCCCAGTCGCAGATCGTTCCCCATAGCTTCGTCGTCTCCACCGACTGCCCCGGCACCGTGGACATCCAGGCGATTCGCGACGGCGTCTCGGCCATCTTGTAAGCAACCGGGCCTCTCGCCCACCCTCGAATCGCGGGTTCGCAATGTGGTGGGCCCATGCGACGACCTGCGGAAGCGGACCTTTGGTGCCGACTCGCAGGAGAGCGGGGTCCTCAGCCCCAAGCGATGACCAACTGTGCGGCCTGCTCCGGAATTCCGGGGTCGATTCCGGTCAGTTCACGAAACCGGTTGAGATGATTCTGAACCGTATTGCGATGGCACGGAATCGCTACGGCCGCCTCCGCAACCGAGCCCGATGAAAGGTACTGACGCACCGTCATCGCAATGCGTGCCGCCTCGCCCCGTCGTGCTCGGCGCAACCCTGCCTCGATCTGCTCAGCCAGATCGAGGCCTATACTCTCGAGGCCGCGCCGAGCAACGCGAGGCCACGCACGCTCCGGCGTGACGGCGCCAGCGTCGTCCACGGCCACGACTTCCGCGATGCGCTGGGCCAGACGAAGCTTGGAGCGGACCCCTTCCAGTCCCACCAGATTATCCAGCACGGCACAAGGCACTCGTGACACCCTGTCACGGACGTCGTCGAGACGAGCAGGGAAAATCAGAACCGCATAGCCCTCGAAATTCACCAGGTGAACCGGCAGCGCCGACCGAAGCGCGGTGGACAGGACTCCACGGAGTTCGCGGCCGACCTCACCCACCGCGACGCACAGAACCAGCGGCTCTCCGACGTCGAATCCGACCATGCGCGAGGCCTGCCGCATGGCTTCGGCCCCACCATCCCGACTGAGTGCCTGCGTCAGGTATTCCTGACGCAAAACCGATTCCTCCCTGACCTCCCGCTCGCTCTGTTCAAGGTATGCGCGGTAGACACCGTTGGCGTAATCTTCAACGGCTCGCCACAAGGGCTCGGCCAGATCCACCAGAACTTCAGTGTCGTGAGGCTGGCAAAGCCTCTTGAGAAGTTCCCACAGCACCGTGAAGTCCAGGCGTACCGCCGTCAGAAGCGGATCTAGATGCACGCCCTGGCCACGACGACGCATCACGAGTTCGCGCGCCGTATCCACAAGCAGCCCGGCGCTCTCAGGAGCATCCGTAAAGATCTGATCAATCAAGGCCGCAAAGCTTTCGCGCGCCGTAGCCCGTATGTCTTCGACGTGAACCAGACCGTCCCGATAATCCTGTAATTCCAGGACACGATCGACATACGTCTCGACGCTGCCCTCCACATGGAGTTCCAGCTCGGCCAAGATCTTCTCATTTTTGGTCATATGCACATCATATGACCCAAAAGGTGAGGCATTTTGTTCTTCATTTGGGCTTTTCCACCTGTAATACTGGTCACTATTATCCGCACCCAACCGAGGACATACCATGAGTACCCCTCAGAACGTAGAGAGTCTTCCTCTGAAGGACGAAGGGGAATTCTCGACGACGCTCTCCGAGAAAGAGGCACGAAAAGTCACCTTCGGTGCCCTGATCGGCACGGCCCTCGAATGGTACGACTTCTTTCTGTTCAACACGGCAGCCGCCCTGGTCTTCAACGTGCAGTTCTTCACCAACGATGACCCGGTGGCCGCTACCCTGAGTTCTTTCGCCACCTTGGCCGTCGGATTCCTGGCACGGCCGTTAGGCGGCATGATCTTCGGTTCGCTCGGGGACAAGGTCGGACGCCGGACCGTCATGCTGATCACCGTGACCGGAATCGGGATCGCGACGGCGATCATCGGCCTCCTGCCCACGTACATGACCATCGGGGTTTTCGCTCCCGTGCTCCTGGTCGTCTTGAGGTTCCTCCAGGGAATCTTCGTCGGCGGCGAGTGGTCCGGGGCCATGACCATCGCGATCGAAAACGCCCCTCCGGAGAGCAAAGCCAAACTCTCCGCGATCCCGCAGATCGGTTCGCCCATCGGGACCATTCTGGCCTCGGGCGGATTCTTTCTCGTCTCGACGTTCCTGAGCCAGGACAACTTCGATTCTTTCGGATGGCGCATCCCCTTCCTCGTGGCCATTCCTTTGCTTCTGCTCGCGGTCGTGATGCGGCGACGACTGGACGAATCCCCCGCGTTCCGCGAGATCAAGGATTCCGGAAGGGCTGAAAACGCCCCGTTGAGAACCGTCTGGAAGAACTCCTGGCTTCAGATCTTCGTCGGTGCAGGTGCGGCCTTCCTCGGTGTAGGCGGCTTCTACCTGATCACGACCTTCGTGGTCTCCTACGGCAAGCAACAGCTTGGTCTCTCACCCAGCTTGTTGCTCTTCGGCTCGATTTTCGCCGCGGCGGTGGAAATCGTCGTCCTGATCACCGGCGGAAATCTCGGCTCCCGGTTCGGCGCGAGCAAGGTGATCATTTGGGGCGGAGTCGCCTCGATCCTTCTCGCATTCCCGACCTTCCTGCTGGTGCAAACCCGGCAACCCATCCTTGTGGTCCTCGGCATGACGTTGGGAGTGGCCGCACTGTCCTACCCGTACGCAACGTCGGGAGCGGTTCTCAGCGCGTTGTTCCCGCTGACCACCCGTTTGTCGGGCATGGCAATGGCACAGAATCTCTCCGGGGTGGCTTCCGGCTTCGTACCCCTGATCGCTACAGCGGTGGTCGCCATGGCCGGTAACGCTTGGTGGCCCGCGGCAGTGTTGCTCATCGTCATTTCCGCCATTTCGGCAGTGTGCGGCGCTTGGGCTCCTCGGCTGAGCCAGAAAATCACCGGCTACCTCCACTAAGAAGACCCGTACGAAAGGACAGCATGTCACCGCAGCCTTCCCTCACCGTTCACGACCTGACCGACGACCGCTTTCTGGCGGACTTCCGTTCCATGAGCGCGCACGGGGCCACGCCCGCCGGTGGTGTGCACCGTGAAGCCGGGACGCAGGCCGACACCGCAAATCGCCATTGGTTCCACGGCTTGCTGGAGGGGTACGGCGCAACCGTCGTGTACGACGAAATCGGTAATCAATTCGGTTTGTGGGAGCTCAATCCCGGCCAGCCTTACGTGCTCGTGGGATCCCACCTTGATTCCCAGCCCTTCGGCGGCCGTTTCGATGGTGCGTACGGGGTCCTCTGCGGAGCCCACGCGTGCGCCAGGCTGTCTCTCCAGGTACATGCGGGCGACGTCGCCCCGCCACGGCACAACGTAGCCGTCGTGAACTGGTTCAACGAGGAAGGCAGCCGATTCAAACCATCCATGATGGGTAGCTCCGTCTTCACCGGAAAGAGCTCTGCGGAAGAGATGCTCGCGGTCGAAGACGGAGAAGGAGTCACAGTACGCGAGACCCTTGAGGCGATGGAATTGCCGAATCGCGGGAAACTCCCCTTGTCACAGTTCCGGAGTTATGCCGAGATCCACATCGAACAGGGCAAGGACATGGACGAGCAGGGCTACACCATCGGCGTGGTCGAGAAGACGTGGGGTGCCCGCAAGTACGTATTGAAGGTACATGGGTTCCAGTCCCACACCGGATCCACACTATTGGAAGACCGGCAGGATGCTCTCTACGGCGCGGCACTGATCATTACCCGCATCCGGCAGATAGGGGAGAAATACACGAGCCCCCAGAGCCCCCTCGTGACGTCGTGCGGTCAGTTGAACGTCATTCCCAACTCCCCGGTCGTTGTCGCGCAGGGAGCCGAACTTTTGGTGGACCTGAGGTGCGGGCTGGAGTCAATCCTTCAGGAAGCCGACCAAGAATTCCGAGAAGCCCTTCGCGAGATCGAAGATCTTGCCCACGTCGAGATCGAATTGCAGGGTTCGCATGCATGGCAGGAACAGGCGTACACGCCCGAAGGCGTAACTCTTGCCGAGTCCATCGCCCGTCAGCTCGACCTTCCCGTAGTCCGCACTCAGACTAGGGCCGGCCACGACTCGACGAACGTCAAGGACGTGCTTCCGACCGTCATGCTTTTTGTCCCTTCGTACAAGGGCATTTCCCACAATGAACTCGAATTCACGGAGGACGAGGACATGGTTGCGGGTCTGCGAATGTTTGCCGAAACCCTCAGGACCATGGCGACCTCCCCACTCGAAAGCGGTGTCGAGAAAGGTGATTCAGTCGCATGAAACTCGATCTCCTCGTGACCAACGCCCGAATCATCACGATGGACCCGGCCCGCCCCGCCGCCCGATCAATGGGCGTGTGGCAAGGGAAGATCGTTGGCTTCGATGATGATCTCCGCCTCGAGGACCATCTTCGGGAAATCGATCTCGGCGGGGCGACCGTGGTCCCCGGCTTCATCGACGCCCACTGCCACACAGCGTGGTTCGGGCAGACGCTCGTGGGACTCGATTGCTCGCGGGCGACGTCCTGGCAGGAGGTCTACCGGGAAATCCACGAGCGGTCTCATCAGCTCAAGCCCAACGAGTGGATTCTGGGGGCCGGTCTGACGCCTTCGAATCTGTCCGGAAGCCGCGACCTCGGGGACCTCGACCGCGCCGCCGGTAACCACCCCCTTTATCTTCGCCATACCTCGGGGCACGCATTGACTACCAACAGTGAAGGTCTCAGGCGCGCTGGATTCTTCGACGGAGGTTTCAACGCGCCCGGTGGTGGAGGCATACCCACCGATGAGGCCGGCAACCCGACCGGTTTGGTCGAGGAGAACGCTCAAGAATGTATCCAGGACCTTCTCAAGCCGTACCCGGAAGAGATGATCGTAGAAAGCCTTGACCTCGCTACTCGTCGCTACGCGAGCGAAGGCATCACCAGTTTCACCGACGCCGGCATCGGTCTGGGGTGGATCGGGCATTCTCCCCTCGAGTTCGCCGCATACCAGACCGCTGTGGATAGCGGACGGCTTCACGCGAGGGCACAGGTCATGCCGGTCATGGACACTTTGCGCGAGCTTCCGGTTGCGGGTGAACTCGGACCGTCTGAATCGCGTCCCCGTCGAGGGCTGGACTTGGGAATTCGCACTGGGAGCGGGAGCGACCGGCTGAGCCTCGGACCGGTCAAGATCTTCTCCGACGGCTCGCTCCTGGGCGAAACATCGGCCATGCACGAAGCATTGTGCGGGGGGCGTCATTCTCGGGGTGAGTTCCTCATCCCACCGGAGCGTCTCCAGGAAGTGGCCGAAGAGGCTTATACGGCGGGATGGTCGCTGGCGATTCATGCCATCGGCGACAGGGCAGTGGATGTGGCCATGGACGTCATCGACCGTTGCCAGACGGAACACGGTTCGCGGCGCGTGCGGAACCGAATCGAGCACGTGGGGTTGACGAGCCCCGATCAGGTCCGGCGTCTGGCCCGATTGAATATTGCCGTGACGCCCCAAGCTGCCTTCATCGGGGCTTTGGGGGATCACATGAGCACCCTCGTAGGACCCAATAAAACCGGTTGGTTGTACCGCGGGAAATCGCTCACGGACGCGGGCGTGTGCGTCGCGGGCAGCTCGGACCGTCCCGTGGCGGACGGACGGCCTCTCCTCGGTATCCAACGCGCCGTGGACAGGACAACTGACAGTGGCGTCGTCGTCGGTCCGGAGGAACGTTTGAATCCGTACCAGGCGCTGAAGACCTATACGGTCAACGCGGCGGAGGCCACGGGATTCGGTGAATCCCGCGGTCGGCTGGCACCTGGATTCGACGCCGACTTCGCGGTTCTCAGCGAGAGCCCTCTGGGTGCGGAATCCATCGTGGACATCGACGTGTTGGCCACGTACGTGAGTGGCGAAGAGACCTATTCGACGTCGTAAGACGCGGCGACGCTCTTCGAGTGACTATCCGCCCACGGGTAAGGGGCGCTTGGTCACTTCGGAGACGACACGGCCAGGTCCAAAACCTCCGCACCCGGAAGTTCTGCCAATTCCGACCCCGGGACGAGGAGTTTCGACCCTCGAACGCCCCCACCGATCACCACGAGAGGCGATTCTGCGACCCTGCGATCGACCAGTATCTTCCAGTCCGCAGGCAATCCTACCGGCGTAATGCCACCTGAGGTCATACCGGTGGCTTCTTCGGTCGAGCTCTGATCCGCGAAGGAAACCTTCCTCGCATCCAGGTGCTTCCGGACCGTCTTGTTGACGTCGGCCCGATCGGTCGCAAGCACGATCACGGCGGCGTCGGTCGTTGTTTCGCCGCGCTTTCCCCGCACAATCACGCAGTTCGCGGACGCTTCCGGGGCGACGTCGTAAGCATCACAGAATTCGGCGGTATCCGCTAGTTCTTCACTGATCGACGCGACTTCGGCGTGGGGCACGGCCCCGGCTCGGACCGCATCGGCCACGGGCGGCGCCACGAGTTCCAGGGTCTCGACGAGCGAATTCCACTTCAGGTTTCCTTGCGGTGTTGCCATGCGGCCATTCTAGGGATCCGCCGGGTTGAGTCCGTCCGCATGAACGCGAAAGAATTTGCGTGACGGCTCCGTTCTATCGCCCCTGCTCGTTGGCCCGGCCCGTGGCAAGCGCGATCGCGTGAGCCCGGTTTCGCGCACCGAGCTTGCTGAACACCGCATTGGTATAGGACTTGACCGTCCCGACGGTGAGAAAAAGTTCCTGGGCTATCTCAGCGTTGTTCTTCCCGTCGACCATACGCTCGAGCACCTCGGCCTCCCGCGACGTCAGGCTGGGGAAACGATCGCGCGGGCTCGTTCTCGGGGAGAAGGAACCCGCGATTTTCTCGCCGATCTCACGGGCGAAGGTAACCTGCCCACTCGCGGCAGTGCGGATCGCGGCGGCAACCTCCTGCCTGCTTGCGTCCTTGGTGAGGTATCCGCGAGCACCACTTGCCAGGGCGCCTGCGATCGAGGAATCGTCGGCGAAAGTCGTCAGCACCAGCACCGCAACCTCCGGGTGCGAGTCCCTCAGACGTGCGGTCGCGCCGGCCCCATCCATTTCTGGCATGCGCAGGTCCATGAGTACGACGTCCGGGCTTTCCTCGTCGACGAGTTCGAGCGCCCGAACCCCGTTCTCGGCCTGCCCGACGACGTCGATGTCCTCGGTCAATCCGAGAACGGTCACCAGGCCGTCTCTGACGATGGCCTGGTCATCGACCACGAGCACCTTAATCATGGGGAACCTCCACGGTAGCGACGAACGGATTCCCTTCATCGATCGTCAGGCGCCCACCGATGGCTTCCGCACGCTCGCGCACTCCCTGGAGCCCGAATCCGCCGCCTGTTGACGTCTGGACGCGGAGGGTTCTCGGGGTGGATACGGACAGACGATAGTGGGCATCGTCGCGGGCAAGGCGGACATGAGCCGTCTCTCCCGGTGCGTAACGCCTGGCATTGGTCAGGAACTCTTGGAGCCCCCTCGAGAATACTTCGTTGGCCTGGGAGGAAAGGTCCTGGGTCGGTTCAAGGTCGACCGTCACGGAACCTCCCATATCGCGGTGCGCTTTGATGTTCGATTCGATCCCGTGGTCAAGATCGGCCATCGGTTCCCTCAATGCAGCAACCGCGCGCCTGGCTTCTTCTAGACCCGAGCTCGCCAGGGTCCGTGCTTGGACTGAACGGGCGATCGCGGCTTCGTATTTTCCCGACTCGAGCTCTGCACTGAGCGCATCGAGTTGGATGGTCAGCCCGCCCAGGCTGTGAGCGAGCACGTCATGAAGGTCTCGCGCAATCGCTGTCCGTTCCTCGACGGCCGCGCTGCGGGCTCTCTCCTGAGCTGCCGCCAAACGATCCTCCAGGGACGCCCGCTCCGCCGCCTCAACCGCGTCGGATTGTCGACGCAACAGGCCGAAGAGGAAAACGAGGAGAAGGCCGGCAAGGCACCCTATGCTGCTGACGACGTCGGCTTTGTCCCCCAGGGCGCCGAGGGCGAGACCCAGAATTCCCAGACAGAGGCCGGCCGTCCCGCGCTTGATCGGAATCTGCGAGTCCCGCGTCAGCACCAGCATTCCCGAAATGGCTGGGATGGCGCCAATGACGCTGGTGGCCGGACCGGCGAAGGCGCCGAGGACGATCATGACCCAGGCAAGCCAGACGAACGTTCGGCTTGCGCGTCGGGTCAACGCCACCTGGAGGATCCACAGAGCTAGGGCAACGATCCCCAAGCTGGCCGGGAATACCTGGTCGCCTCGTGCTATCTGAAGAACAAGAATAAAAACCCACGCCGAGCCCATCAGGCCTACCGCAACAATGCGCGCCGGCGGGCTCCGATGGCTCTCTGGGTACATGCTGGGCTCCAATTAGGCCGTAACGCTCCGGGCAACCGTACGACGAGAGAGTATAGCCCCGTTGGCAATGCGGTTTACGCCGATGACCAGGTAGATTGCCCAGACCGAGGTGACGAGTTCCAGGCCGTGGGCCGCGGCGTACGCCCCGATCGCTACGCGGACAGTCAGCAAGCACACCCACATCAGTAGGCCTATGCCACCAGGTCGACTTTCCAGCTGAGGTACTTCCCGCCCCCTGGCGGAGGTCCTCGCGAGCAGTCTATTCGTGGCCCCCGGGGGGATCGGACGAAAATGGGCGACCTTCGCTTGCAGGACACCTGCCCCGGCGGCGATGGCCAGTTCCAGTAGGAAAGCTCCCAGGTCCCCTCCGGTCAGGGCTATGGGATAAAGAGCCAGGTTGAAGACGGCGATGAGCGACAGGATCGCCCCGATTTTCATGCCCCGCCTCGGCTGGAGAGGCTTCCATTGGAATTGTCGGAAAATGATCCAACCGAGAATCAGGACTGCGAGAAGACCGAAGAAGATGGTGTGTGTATTCATGCCCCTTACTCTCGCTGGGACGGTCCCCCAACCGGCACCACCCCAGGGTAGGGATCAGGGTAGAGATCTCGCGCGGAGGTTCGTCTCAGGTCAGAGGCCGACGACGGGCGAGTAGTCCGAGGAATCGCCTTCGACGGCGTAGCTCCTGCCGCCGTCGGCGCCTTGAGGGATGTCCCCGGCAACCGTGATGCGGTTGAGTTTGCGGGGCGCGCGGTCGTAATTGTCGATCGCATAGTGCTGGGTCGCGCGGTTGTCGAATAGGACGAGCTGATCCGGTTCCCAAGCCACCCGCACAATGTATTCCGGTTTGGTGATATGCCGTTGGAATATGCGCAACAGATCCAGGGACTCCTCCGCCGTGACGCCCAGAATCTTGAGCCGCTGGGCGAAGGCTCCAATGAACAGCCCCTTCTGCCCGGTCAGGGGGTGGATGCGCACGACGGGGTGCACCGCGCGGAATGTCGATGAGACGAATTGGTCCTGATAGCTGCGTTCGGCGTCGGAGGTGACCTTGTCCGGCCGGACGTAATCCGAATCGTTGCTGTGCACAGCCCAGAGGGTGTCCGCGAAGGCGCGCAACTCTTCCGGGAGTCCGTTGTAGGCGGCCACGGTGTTGGTGATGAGCGTTTCGCCTCCATAGTCGGGGAGCTTGATGCTTCGAAGAGTGGATGCCTGAGGTGGGTTGACCACAAAAGTCACGTCGGTGTGCCACTTATTGGCCACCGAGGACTCGCTGTCCACGGGCAAGACACTCTTGGAATCCTGCCCTTCGAAACGAACAGTCGGGTGTGCCTTGGTCAACGGGCCGAAGTGGGATGCGAAATGGGCTTGGGCCTCGTCGCCGTGGACTCCGGCGTCCTTGAAGACGAGCGCCTTGTGTTCATTGAGCAGCTCTCTGATGCGGCCGACGACGCCTTCGGGGAGGTCCCCGGAGAGGTCAAGTCCTCGTATCTCGGCACCTGTGTATTGACCGATCTTTCGCACGGAGAACTCGGCGACGGTATTGGCATTCGGAGCGGAGGTGGATTCGTTGACGGTCACTGAACTCTCCTCGGGTTGGAACCGCTGGATATGCCGCAATCGATCCTGCACTTCGGATCGCGCGACCTGGTTGGTGACCGACGCTATAACCGCAGGTCAACCCCTACAAGAGATCAGTAACCCGACGTCAATGCTTCATGTTCCTTCACCCGACGTAGTGGTCAGCGGGTCCACATCTCAGCCGCACCCAGCTGCCACAACGCATTTACTGAGCCGGCAGGCTGGGCCATTGTGGCCTCTTGACGGGAGCGAGGAGACTCAACCCTCGTCGTCGCCTCTGAGAACCAGGGGTTGTTCGGATGAATCGACACTTTCGGCTCGGAAAAATCGCGCATATGTAATGTAAGTCACTTTGATCTACACTGAGGTTGCGGCCGCTGAATGGCCATCCACCTATCGCTCGATTTCACCTGGAGGAGCCATCATGCCGTTCGAAGAAGGTCTACGAGAACTCGCCACCAAACTGCGTGCCCAACAGGGCTCCATCCAGACCGAAGAGGCAACGAAAAATGCCTTCATCATGCCATTCATCTCTCAGGTATTGGGGTATGACATCTTCAATCCCCTCGAGGTTGTTCCCGAGTACACGGCGGATCACGGCACCAAGAAAGGCGAGAAAGTCGACTACGCGATCATGAAGGATTCGGAAGTCCAGATCCTGATCGAATGCAAGCGGCTCGGCGATCCACTAAGCCTCAATCATGCGTCTCAGCTCTACCGCTACTTCTCGGTGACAAATGCACGCATCGGTGTACTGACGAACGGCAGGGTGTTCAATTTCTTCACGGACCTTGATTCGCCAAACATCATGGACCGACAGCCTTTCCTCGTGCTTGATCTCCTGAACATTGACGAGAGCATGTTGCCCGCCCTCAGAAAAATCACGAAAGAGACCTTCAACTTGACGTCGGTGCTCAATTCGGCGGAAGAACTGAAGTACGTTGGCGCATTGAAACGGGAACTTGCGACCGAATTCAGAGAACCAAGCCCCGAACTCGTGCGTCTCCTGATGGGTCGAGTCTCGGAGCGACGGGGAACGGCCGACAACCTGAAGCTCTTTTCCAGTTTGGTTTCCAAAGCCACCAAACAATTCCTGAAGGAAATGGTCAACGAGCGGCTATCAGCTGCCCTGGGGGACAACGAAAACCCGGAACCACAGGATCTCTCGGACGCAGACGTTCCTTCGGCCACGGAGGAAGAGACGACGGAAGGAGACCAGACCAAGAAGACCGGCATCGTCACAACCGAGGAAGAGCTGACGGGCTATCAGATCGTCAAGGCGATAGCTTGCAGCGAGGTAAAACCCCACCGGATCACCCATCGCGACAGCAAAACATACTTTGCAATCCTGCTCGACGACAACAACCGTCGCCCAGTTGCGCGCCTTCATTTCAACGGTAAATCGAAGAAGTACCTGGGCATTTTCGACGAAAACAAGATCGAGACTCGTGTACTCATCGAAAACATCGAGGACATCTACGACCACGCCGAACACATCCGGCAACACGTCAGGCGCTTCGCTGAGCTTTAAGACCAATCGCACCGGTTAGGGGAGATCACGGGCACTGCGGCGCGGACACACGAGCGGGACGAATCCGTTCTGTGCGCGATTCGAACTTTCATGCGCATTCCGCCCTGCGAGCTGGGTAACGTGAATTGCGGTACATCGTGGTCACGAAAGATCGGAGCGTTATGAGTCTGGTAGGCGAGTCCTACGTCGTCGGATTGATCGGAAGCGGTATCACCGCGACCCTCAGCGCACCGATGCACGAGGAGGCTGCGGACCGCCTCGGACTGCGGTACATTTACCGCCCCATCGACCTGGACACCATCACTGACGGCGTCGAGCGTGCACCCGGGCTAATGAAAACGGCCGCCGAGCTCGGCTTCAGCGCCTTCAACGTCACTTTCCCGTGCAAACAGTCCATCATCACGCACCTGGACGGCCTCGCAAGCGACGCCCAGCGACTGGGTGCCGTCAATACGGTGGTCGTGGAAGACGGGCGCTTGATCGGCCACAATACCGACTTTTCCGGATTCGCGAGCGCCCTGGACGAAGGGCTCCCCGGCGCTTCACTGGACACGGTCGTCCAACTCGGGACCGGCGGTGCGGGTTCCGCGACCGCCTACGCTCTCCTCTCACGCGGGGTTCGGCACCTGTACCTGTTCGACGTCGACCACGCACGGGCCGAGGCCAGAGCCGCCGAATTGTCCGGGCAGTTCCCGGAAACCACCGTTTCAGCGCTCAGGAGCGAGGATCTGCCTCAAGCGATCGGCGCAGCCTCGGGCCTGGTCAATGCCACGCCCATTGGGATGCATCACCATCCGGGGGCTCCGCTTGACCTCGGCCTCATCCGCCCCGACCTGTGGGTCGCGGATGTCATCTACCTTCCGCAGGAAACCGCGCTGATTCACCATGCGCGTGAGATCGGGTGTCGAGTTCTGCCTGGAGGGTACATGGCGGTCGGACAGGCCGTCGATGCTTTCGAACTCATCACCGGGTTACTGCCCGAATACGCGCCCATGCGAACCCATTTCGAACGGCTTGTCGCCGCCCAACAAGGAGAATCGCTGTGAAAACGTCGATCGCGACCGTCTGCCTGTCAGGTTCATTGCGGCAGAAGATGCGCGCCGCCGCGGCCGCCGGGTTCGACGGCATCGAGGTCTTCGAACAAGACCTCGTCGTGGCCCCGGAAACCCCGGAATACATTCGCGAGTACGCAGCCGAGCTCGGACTCACCCTGGATCTCTATCAACCGTTCAGGGACGCCGAGGGCACCACGGAAGAAATATTCCAGGGCACTCTCCGGCGCATCGAGGGCAAGTTCCGGTTGATGAGGCGCTTGGGCATGAACCTGATGCTCATCCCTTCCAACGCTGGGACCGCCACGGTCGACGACGACTCCATCACAGCATCCCAATTGGCCCGCCTCGCGGATCTCGCCGCAACCTATGACATCCGCCTCGCCTACGAAGCCCTCGCCTGGGGCAGATACGTCAACGACTTCGAGCACTCATGGCGTCTCGTCGAAGCCGCCGACCGGGAAAATCTCGGCATTTGTTTGGACACGTTCCACATACTGTCCCGTGAATGGCCCACCGACTCCATCCCGGACATCCCCGGGGAGAAGGTTTTCTTCGTCCAGCTCGCGGACGCTCCGCTGATGTCCCTGGACGTGCTCTCCTGGTCCCGTCACTTCCGGGTTTTCCCTGGCGAAGGCGGATTCGACCTCGTGGATTTCATGATCAAACTCCTGGCCGGTGGGTACTCCGGCCCATTGTCACTGGAAATCTTCAACGATTCGTTCCGCCAAACACGTGTGTACCGCACGGCCGTCGATGCCCTGCGTTCGTTGGTCTGGCTCCAGGACCAGACGGCGCGGGCGTTGGACGCCTCCACGGGGTCAAATGCGGCAATCACCCGAGCGGCAGCCCGTGTCGGAGAGTTGACCACGCTCCCGGGCGCAATTGTTCCGCAGGGCATCACGTGGGCAGAAGTTCGCGGCCAGGAAACGGAGCAGGTCGAAGTGCTCCTATCGCACCTAGGATTCACCCACCGGGGACGGCACTCGAGCAAACCCGTGCAGCTGTGGGAGCAGGGCCATGCCCGCATCGTGATCAACGAGGAGCCCAGCGCGATGGACGTGCCCAATATGGCGTCATTGGGCTTTGAGGTCCAGCACGACGCGGCCGCCGCGGCTCACGCATCCGCTTTGAAAGTCCCTGAGGTTCCTCGCGTCACGCGCGAGGGCGAACAACCTTTCCCGGCTTATCTGGCACCGGACGGAACCGAGATCTTCTTCTGCCCGCCGCAGTCGGACGGCGGCGATCGATGGCTCAACGAATTCTCCTGGCCGGACCGTCTCGACGTCGCTGCTTCCCACCGAAAGAATTCGACCGAAGATGCGACTACGCCGCTGATCACGGGCATCGATCACGTGAACCTGGCCCAGCCCAAGCACCACTACCCGGAATCCGTACTGTTCTACCGGGCCGCGCTGGGCCTCGCCGTCCAGCCGTCGCAGGATGTTCCGGGCCCCACGGGACTGGTCAGCTCGCAGGTTGTAAGGAACGATGCCGGAACCGTGCGCTTGCCGCTGAATGTGGCCCCGGATCTGGGAAACGAGCCCGAGATCGAACATGTTGCATTCGCCTGCTCGGACGTCGTCGAACTGGCCCGCCGGGCTCAATCGTCCGGGTTGCGTTTCCTCCCGATCCCCCAGAACTACTACGAGGATCTGCGAGCGCGATTCGGCCTTTCGGAGGAGAAGACCCAGGAGCTCGCCGCCCTCAACCTGCTGTACGACCGGGACGGCCAGGGCGAATTCCTCCACTTCTACACTCAGACAGTCGGCAGCCTGTTCTTCGAGGTCGTCCAGCGGTTGGAAGGGTATTCAGGTTACGGCGCACCCAATGCGCCGGTGCGTATGGCGAGCCAATACACTCACTCGCTCCTTTGGCGCTAGGAGCCAGTGGCCGTCGCGCCAGGGGTGGACTCTCTGCCCGAAATGAGCGGCCGCATATTTGCGTCTACGACGGAAAGCTTTGTAGGGCTCTCGTCACGGGACGCCCTGGGTGTGGCGGGCCTTATCGTGCGGGGTTGCCGGTGTGCAACAGCCGTTAGTGGTCTGGGAGAGGGAGCTATCCCGGCTAAATCAGGGTCCTGCAATTTACGAATTATTGGATCAGGCCAGGGTAGGAACCGGTATGTCCTCCCCGGGGTGACCGCTACCCGGCAGTCATAGGCAGGTTCGTCAGGCATTTGCTGTCAAGGCTGGGGCTATTCCGCGAAGTTCTTGCGATTCTCCTATGCTCGTCACAATCCGAGTGTAGGCGCCGACCCTATGGGCGACGCAGATGGATTGTTCTATCGACATCAGTAGCGTGCTGCATGATCGGACCGTTCTTTGAGCACTGTGGATTCGATGTAGTACGGGAACAACGAGCAAATATAGGTGGTGTTGGGCTCGTTAACTTCAGGATGAAGAGGACTCGCATTGGGTGAGTATTTGATCCCGGTAGACGGTGCCTATCTGACCATCACGACCCCACCTCCGCCGATCAACACTGAAAGTGGTTGGTAATGAGGTCGAGCACCTCGCTGTAGTGAGTCGACCCAGGGGTGATCAGGGACCCGTGGGTGTCACCGTACATTGGATAGAACTCGGCTTGACCGCCGGCTTGTTGAGCAGTTTGGACGTAGCGCTGTGACAGCTGCCATGGCACCTTAGCATCTGCCATCCCATGGATTGCCGCCACAGGGATTGTGGGGTCAATGTTTTGGATGGGGTCTACATCCTTGTATCGAGCGGCCATTGGAGTCGGGTTACCGCCAATCACGTTGGTCAGATCTTCGTCGCCTGAATTCGCCGCGAATGTCATATCTAATGGGCCTGATATGGCGACAATTCGCTCAGGCTTAAACCCCGGAATACGTGTTATCTGCGACGGCCGTTGAGTATTTCTGGTTCCGGCCCAAGTGGCCAATTGAGCCCCGGCGCTGTGGCCAACAACTTCCGTTCGCCCCGACAGCTCAGGGTGGTCTCTGAGCAGCTGTGGTACGTGATCCAGTGCCGCAGTGACATCAGTAAAGGTTGTTGGCCACCCTCCACCAGACCCCACGCGTCGGTACTCGATGTTGTAGACAGCCACACCGCGACCAGCCAAAGATCGGGCAAAAGTACTGAAGTCACCAGCACCGATGGACCGGTGCCAGGCCCCACCATGAATGAGTACCACCAGTGGCACGGACTTTTCCTGATGAATGCCTCCGGGGAGGTAGAGATCGCCCCAGTTTTGGGACGGGTCGCCTTGTCCATCCACCCGATACCCAATCCTATGAACCTCCGGTGCCGGACGTTGGGAGACGGGTTGTTCTGCAGCAGCCAGCGTCGAATCCTGGATCGAGAGCCGGTTGGGTTCATCAGTGGATGAATTCGAGGTGCAGGAGCTGAGTACCGGAGTCAGTAGCACGCCGGTTACCACGAGGCAGGCAGGCAACTTCTTTGCAGGGTTCATCAGTTGGAGTGTGTGTCCCTTCAACACTTGGAAACGACCCTCACGTGTCGCCGGCACAAGCAGCTGAGATTCCCATTTCACGCCGCGGAGTGTGACCCCTTTTCTCCGCTCTTGACATATAGACCGTATGCCCCTTATCAACCGCCGCCCCTTCAATCAATGTGGAAGATCAGGAGTCTATCATTTTCTGTACTGACTAGTACATTTAGTTCTGTCAGTACAGAAATTAGTAGCAAGGCAGAAGGAGAATGAGGCAGTTGGCTATTACGCGAAGAGTTGCTTTGGCGTCCACATCAACGTTGGCAGGTGCCGCTCTACTGAGCGCGTGCGGGTCCAAGGATTCCGAATCCATCAATGGTTCTTCATCCCCCTCGTCAGGGGCCTCGGGTTCTGTCTCAGCCTCGGCCTCACCGCCGGTCCCGATGACCACCTGGGCCGATAACGCCATGGTCTCGCACCTGTTCTTCCACTCCCTGGTCGCCGACCCAAAACGAGCCTTCGATGGCGACGAGGACGCCAAGGGCTACCTCGACTACATGGTCACCATCGACGAATTCAAAAAAATCATCCAACAGGTCTATGACCGCAACTACATCCTCGTCAGCCCGCACCAGCTCTACACCACCGCCTCCGACGGCGGGGCCGAGCTGAAACCGCTGGAACTGCCCGAAGGCAAGAAACCCTTGGTGATCTCCTTCGATGACCTCTCCTACTACGAATACATGGATGGCGACGGCTTCCCAGACCGGTTGATCGTCCAAGACGGCAAGATCGTCAACGAATACCGTGACGCCGAGGGCAAGAAACATGTCGGGGCCTACGACCACTTGCCGATCGTGGAGGAATTCCTCGAAGATCACCCGGATTTCTCGCACGAGGGGGCCAAGGGTGTGATCGCGATGACCGGTTACAACGGGGTCCTGGGGTACCGGACCTCGGATATTTCCTACAAGGACCAGAACAAGAACCTTGATCAGGACAAGAAAGGTGCGAAGAAGGTCGCGGATGCGATCAAGGAGAACGGGTGGGAGTTCGCCAGCCATTCTTGGGGCCATATCAATTTCACGAAGTCACCGGTCGACCAAATTCGAGCGGACAATGAGAAGTGGCAGGCCGAAGTTGCTTCGATCGTGGGTAAGACCGACATGCTCATCTACCCGTTCGGGGCCGATATTGCCGGGATCGAGGATTACGGTAACGAGAAGTTCCAGTACCTGAAGTCTCAGGGGTTCAACGCGTTTTTCAACGTTGATGCTTCGCTCCCGGCTTGGGGGCAGGTCGGGCCGAATTATCTGCGCCAGGCAAGGATCAATGTTGACGGGATCTCGTTGAAGCACGCGATCGAGGGTGCCTCCCAGACCCTGAATGAATTCTTCGACCCTCACTCGGTCTTGGATCCCCAACGCCCGAAATCAATCGCTGGAACAACGGCTTGATCTCGATATTCGATTCGAAGCCTCATCTTCGATGACAACCGTTGCTTCAACTCGTGGCTGCGCGGGCGAGCTCGGCGTCCTACTCTGGCGTTCCGCAGGATACTCCGAGTAGGTTTCCTTCTGTATCGGTGATGGGTGTACCTCCTTCCAGGAGAAGCAATCGTTCGTTGGTGTGATCGAAGTGGGGGACACGGTTCAGGAAATCGATGAGACCTCCGGAGCTTTCCGGCCGACGGTTGATTGTCGCCTCGGGCAAGATCCGAGGGGGCTGTCGAAGCGCCTGGCCGATCTACAGAGGTCATTCCATGCCACTGTGGTGAACTGTGCAGGATCGACCGATTCACTGGATCTAGAAGTTGGTAGCTTCTAACCGGATCTCTCCTCGCTAGAGTCGTAAACGTGTATAACGCTCCAACGCATTCGAGGAAAGAACCCCACCGGCTCTACGCTTTCGTCGATGAAAGCTACCAGCAAGAGCACTACTACACCGCGTGTATGTGCTCGACCTCGACCAGTACATGGAACTATGTAGCAGGTTTGCTGACTTGGGCCAGCACGTGACCCACAAGTTTGGGGTTGATCCTGGAATCGAGTTCCATGGCCACCCCATCATGCACGGCCGTGGTGACTGGCAATGCCTTCGAGGTAAGGTTCATGAATACATCGCCCTCTACCGCCAAGCCATGCGACACATCAATCAGGTAGGGCCTCGTGTGATCATTGAAGGTGTGGATGTAGCCCGGCTCAATGCCAGGTATAGATATCCAGACCCTCCATACGAGATCACCCTCCGTCATGCCCTAGAGCGCGTCAATGACCTCACAGCGCGACTGGGGTACGAATCTTGCTTGGTTAGAACCGATATGGTCAGCAAGCATCAGGACTTCAAAGAAGCCATCGAAGGCTATACACGCATAGGAACCCCTGGGTATAAGTCCCAGAAGCTAGAGCGGATCGAACAACCCATTGAATGGTTCGACTCTGCTGCTGAGCGAGGTATCCAAGCGGTTGACCTGGCGGTCTACATGTATCGACGTGTTGTTGAACCAGACCCTACGGAAAACCCGAGGGCCAGACGAGCGGCTCGAACAATCATGCGAGAGCTTGGCCCGCTGTACTCGGCGCGAAAATGGGTCCCTTAAAAAGCTCGGAGGCCCTGTAGAGGCCTCCGGCAGACAACGCACCGGGAACCGGTTCGTCGTGCTCCTGTGATACTGACCATGAAGGAACAATGTTCAGGATGCCCGAAAGACGATGGTCACCGATCCTGCCGACTGCGCTACTCAGCGATCACAGAACACCGCCAAAAGCGGCAAAGCCCACAGGCTGTTGGTTCTTGATTATGGGCTGAATGCAAACGACGCCTCGGGGACTTTGGCGAAGCGGCCTGCTCTGAGCAGGGCGTTGGAGTATTTGCGAGAGGGTGACACGTTGGTGGTCACCAAGCTGGATCGACTGGGTCGTTCAGTGGGTAACCTCAAGGATGTCGCTGACCAGTTGCAGGATCAAGGTATGGGGTTGGTTGCCCTGTCCCAGGGGATTGATACCACCACGGCCGGTGGCCGGTTGTTCTTCCATATGCTGGCGGCCATTGCGGAGTTTGAGCACGATCTGATTGTTGAGCGAACCCGCGACGGGTTGGCAGCAGCCCGGGCCAGGGGCCGGAAGGGTGGGCCGAAGTTCAAAATGACTCCGACCAAGGCGAAGCAGGCTCGTGCTATGTATGACGCTGGAGAGCACACGGTTCAAGAGATCGCTGAGACGTTCGGGGTTTCGCGGCCGACGATTTACCGGCATCTTGGAGAAGACGCCGAGCGCAGATAGCGAAATTCTTCGGTGTGGCCCGACCCACGGCTTAGAGGGCGATACAGCGGTGCAAGCGTATTCGTGGAGTTTATTTCCACCAGTCCTGGTTTGAGTCTTGGTCCCAGGGGTCGCCGTGTTTCTTCCGCATCTTCGCTCGTTGTTTGTCTCTCAGTTCTTCCTTGTACTCTTGGGCGGTCTCGCGAGTCATCTCGCCAAACTCCTTGTTGCGCTGCTGGAAATCTTCCTCAGGTTCGGTCTCTTTCCAGGGGGACATGATGAAGAAGCTGGGCAAAGAGCCCAGTAATCCTGCCGCAGCTCCTACCCAGAGGAAGCGGGGATCCATCCCGAATAAGGGTGTGACCACGGCTCCCAGAATCGTCATGCCAGCCAGTTCTGCTATCGCTACCAAAGTCCCATGTGGCATGGTCTTCTTCTGCTTGACCTGTTCGTGACGGTTCATGATGGTGGTCAGACACGTGCCCACAACACCGACGAGTAGGGATATCACTACCTCGGAGCCGATATCCAACCGATCCGGATCGCCGATGAAACTGAGGTTCAGGATCAGGAGCGCAATGAAGGTCGGAACGGCGTTTAGGATGCCGATGAAGGCTGAGCCCGACAAGGCGTATTTGAGTGAAACTGGCTCGAACGCCATGACACCTCCGTAAGACTGTGCGCCCCGGGGTGAGCTAAACTTCGCCAACGGGGTGCACGTGAGCGATTATTAATTCTAGCTGCAGGCCGAGACAACCCCATCGACCCCGAGGATTCCTTCGAGGACGCTGACAGCGTCTTCGCCGATCTCGGCAGCAGCTGCGCCGCTACGTATCGCTGTGATCAGCCCTTTGATTCCACCGAAGATCTTATAGCCGTCCTTGAGCCATTTGACGACTTTGGCTACCGGCACGCCGTATTGAACTACAACACCGGCTAGGGCTGCTCCGCAAGAGACCCAGTTCACGTATGTTGTGGCCCCACCGGCTTGGGCACCCTCGATTTGGTTGATTGCTTCGGTCAGCCGCTGCTCATAGTTGGGCGTACTCTTCGGGTCCGCCGTCTTTAGGTCTTCGGGAAGTTGATCAAGAACACGCAAGGTGTGCTGGAACTGTTCTTCGGACATCTGGCCGCTAGGTGCGGTGGCGGCCGATTGTGCAATATTCGCGCTGGCGCCCGCGCGGCTGGCAGCCACGGCAGGTGCCACTCCTCCTGCCGAGAGGGCAAGAGAAGCGACGATCGTTCCAGTGATAAGAGGCTTAGGGCGTGAAAATTTCATGAGGTGATTGACCTGTTCCGATTGCCTATATTTCGATGAATTGAGAGTGTGCGTATTTTTAAATTCGCATTCTGATGGTATATGACTTGGCTTACTTAAAACAATTGCGGATGTATATCTTTATGAAAGGTTTATATTTAAATTCAAATAGTTATCGTTCTGTGACGTTTGCGTGAGATCTATCAGGCCTGGGCGGTTGCCGATGACCGGCTGGTGCTGGCTGTTGTCGATCATTCGACCGGAGCCATGGTCGGGGAGATTGTTCTCAATGAGTGGGACCAGCAGAACCACTCATGCAATTTCAGAACATTGATCGGTGCTTCTGGATGCGGACGGGGGCTTGGCACCGAAGCTCCACGCTTGATGGTTCGCCACGGTCTCACGACATTGGGTCTACACCGCATCAGCCTGGAAGTGTACGACTTCAATCCGCGCGCACGTCGGGTTTACGGGAAGGCCGGGTCTATTTATGAGGGGACCGGTCGGGATGCGCTTCGGTTTGATGATGCGTGGGTCGATGTCCATTACATGGCCGTGATCGCCCCGAATTAGGGCGATGAGTTTACGGGCCGACGTGTGGGGCCGACCCGCCGTACCCAATCCTGTTGGTTTGGCCGGGGAATAATCCCGGTGGAACGGGTTACCGGCGCCAGTAAAATACCGTGTGCGAACCGAGATGATGGTAAGGCCTCCTGGCAGACATGGTTCGAACAAGATGCTGGAGATTCAGCAGCAAAGATTACTTATGAAGAGTGCGTAGAACCTTAACAGTGAGGCAATTTGTTGAAAGAACACCCGGAGAATAAACCGAAGAAGAATAACAGACCAGTAACCGTAATAGCAGCAATATTGATTTTTGTATCATTGGTTACTTTTCCGTATATACTTCCAAAATTTGGCCTACATAGTGATGCGGAACAGTTGCCTTGGAAGGTTGGGATTATTCTGCTGCTATGTGTGGTCGGGTTGATCGGTGACCGCCTCTTGGGTAAATCCGAAAAATGATGGGCATCATAGGTTTCGATGTTATTAATAACTCACAAAAAGTTCACGATTCCCTCGATCTCCGAAGCCCGGCTTGACGGTCGTTTCGCACCATTCGCATAGACCTGCCCCGATGCAATGCGTGTCTGTCGTATCACATCGCGCGTCGCGGCCTTCCGTTGCTCAGCGATCAGCTTGCGCTTCTCCTCGTAAGTCATCTCGCGCTGTGGCTCCTCGTGATGACCCAAGAGACGCTTCAAGAAACCCATCATCGGACCCACTTCCCATCGGTTCGACCCGAAGATTTCTGAGCACACCGATACCCCGAGGCATACGTAGAGCCCGAGTCGATAGCCTTGGTCGCGAGAGATCTGGATACAGCTCGATACCTTCGTAGCTTGCCCACGGCTTGTTCACCGCGCTGATCAGTGCGCATTCGTCTCGAACCGGGGTTAAGGGGAGAATCATCGCGTGGACTTCAAGGACGTTGTCCCCCGGAAAGAGGCTGCTGGTTCACCGATTCATGAGGAGCTTGTTCACTCCGGCTAAACGGATCTGCGACTCCCCAAGGAGCTGCCGCTTCTCCTCAATGGTCAGGCCCCACGAGGCGTCAGTCTCCGGATGTTGCGCTGCCATGTCTGCTCGTTGCATCTAGTACGAGATCTACGCATCGAACCACTGGCCTAACCACCGATTAAGCACCTACATAGGGCTGATCCCAATGACAGATGAGAATCGTTTCCTTTCCCCGGCGCTAGCTAACTGGGTAGCGAAGTTCAATTCCGAGGCCCCTTGCGTGCTGGGCCTGAAGAAGAACTACTCGTTGCAGATGCGCGAATCCATGGCTCCGGCTATGGACCAAGCATCGGAGATCATCGCCGGGTCGGTCCGCTCCTACTTTCAGTGGGTAGGTCCCCAGCTCGCCGAGCAAACTACTGAACCCTACCGCGAAGCCATCAGAGCGGTGTTCCCTGAAGTTTCGGTCAGTCAAGACGCGATCGGGGAGATGGTCCGGAATCTGACCGTTGCCGTTGAATCTGGCAGCTTCCCCGAAGTTGTCCTAGAAGAAGTGCAACAGGACTCTAAAGGGCTACTCCCCCGAGGTGGTAGGCCAGGTAGGCCGATGAGCTACCTGGACCGAAGAAATGGCCTGGCGATTGTTCCTTGTGACCCTGCACTATCTTGTTGTTCTGGTCATCCTTGGGCATATAGATGACTACACGGCCTGGGGGTGGCTCGCAGACTTTGCAAATTCAGCCCTCAATCCGTATGACCCCACCAAACAACTGTTCAAGACGTGGAAGTGGCGCCCAGGGGGTCCGGATTCTCCTCACCAGCAAGACAAGGGAAGTGAGTGGCGGTGAAGGTTGGCTTTGCCCGTGTCTCCACAAAGGCACAGCCTTGGAAGGAGTGGTCGTGACTGCAACAACCTGGGCCGATCAACAGGCTTACATTGGCCGGTCACTCGCTTCTGCCTCCTGCAACGCCCGCTGGGCGGTGCAGGAGGCAAAACGTGCACAGAGCTAGATACATCGTCGCCCGCGCGGTATATTGAAGGTGTCGTTCGTTGCCCGTCACGACAACATCGACCACTCAACAGAGTGTTATAAAGCGGGCCCGCCAGGCGGCCACCTGACGAACCCGCTGTCACTATGACTGGTGTTTAGACGAAATGCCTGAGCATCTCGAGTAGTGACACCAGCGAATCAGCAAGACCCCTGAGATCTTCTGGCTCTCCGAGTACTAATCCGAGAATCAGCCAGTAGACCGGGGGTTTTTGCTTTTCCGGTGGACTTTCCAGCTCACTCATAGCCGACCGCCTCCATCCCGGCCCTGATTACTCCCAGGCGTCATGCGAATCAGATGGCGGTTGACCGGGAGGTCACAGGACGCCTGAAAGGCGGCCACACACTATTTTATGGTTTTCGGGATGAGTCGGCAGAAGCGGTTCACCCCAAACGCACAAATGCGGATAACCTGCTTGCCACAGCGGTTTTTCCTCGGACGGGCTCGTAGCAGGTGTGCATCCCGCCAGCTAAGACCTACCAACTCCCGCAGAACCCGGATCGCCTGCATGAGAACCGCTTCACCATCACCGGCCAACAACGACGGACCGTTGACCCGCTAACTCACGGTCTACCGGGTCAGGTCTTTGACCTTTACTGTCTGCCGGTCGGTGGCGGCGATGCTGAGCGCCTGCACATTTTGAGCGAATCCGCCACCGGGCAGCTGACTATCGGCATGTAGACCGGGACCCGTGCTCGGTGGCAATGTCGTGGCCCGTGGCCGGAACGGTCGAAGGTTTGCTGGAATCTGGCGGGTATAACCGGGTTGCGCCGCACTGAGTCGAATACCTCTTGCAGAATTCACAGCAACATGCAGGGCCCGTCTGCTGTCTCAAGACCCCCGGTAATACGCCCGGTGCCGCTGTCTACTCGATGACCTTGGTCTTGGCCGAGCTGCTGGCATTCGAGCTTTCCGGGTCGACGCCGTCCTTACGTTCGAGCCGTACGACCTCGAGCGCCTCCGTGCGAGACATGTGCAGGTTGTCTATCTCTTCTAACGGACGCTTGGAAGTTTCCTTGGCCGTGAGCGCCACGGCTCCCACGCACAGGCACACCAGCAGCACAAAAAGCGCGGGCATGACCCAGTTGTTCATGTCGCTGCCGTTCAGTGCAGCGGCAATCACGGGCACGAACCCGCCGGAGATCGCAAAACCCACCTGAGTCCCGAGGGCCAAGCCCGTGGAACGGACGGGCGTCGGGAACATCTCCGCGTAGAAGGAAGGCCATGTCGCGTTGGAGAACGAGTAGAAACCACCGTGCACGAGGGCGCCGAAGAGGAACACCAATGGAATATTCGCTTCGGATACAGCCCAGAGGAACGGGAACATCATTCCCCCGGACAAGACAGCACCGAGAATGAACACCGGTTTGCGCCCGATTTTGTCCGAAACTATTGCCGACAACGGGATGACGAGCAACCCTACCGTGTTGGACACGACCGGAACCCAGAGCATGGTCGATCGAGCGATTCCGACCCCGTTGGTCGCATAGGAGATCGCCCAAACGGTAAAGGCCACGTTGACCGTGTTGACCAGCGCGCACACAGCCACGCGGATGATCGCGGCCTTGTGATAGCGGAAGGTGATCGCGAGCGGGGTCGATTGGTCCAAGACCGATTCGTTCTGTTCGTGCTTCTCGAAAGCCGGGGGCTCCTCGAGTTTCCGGCGAATCAAGTAGGCAGCGAGCACCACAAAGGCCGAAACCCAGAAAGGCACGCGCCAACCCCAGGCGAAAAGCTGATCTTCGCTCAGGAAAGCGGTGAAGGGAATGAAAACGGCCGTGGCCAGCAAGGATCCGGCCTGGGTTCCTTGAAGCGACCAGCTGGTGATCAGTCCTCGACTGCGGTCCTCGGAGTGTTCGAGGGACATCGAAATCGCGGACGCCTGTTCACCGGCCGCGGAGAGCCCTTGGATCACGCGACACAGGATCAGCAGGATCGGGGCCAGAATCCCCACGGAACCGTAGGTCGGCAGGCAACCGATGGCAAAAGTTGCGCCCCCAATGAGGAAAAGCGTCATCATCAACACGAATTTGCGGCCCAACCGGTCCGAAAGCGGCCCCATGATCAAAGCACCGAAGGGTCGGACAATGTAGGCCACCCCCGCCACGCCCATCGACTGGAGAACCGCCGCTGCCGCGTTGCCTTCTGGGAAAAAGATGTGGTTGAGCACGATGGCCGCCGCCGTCGCGTACACCGCGAAATCGTAGTATTCGAGAGCCGAACCGATCCAACCGGCGAGCGCCGCGCGTTTGGGAGATTTGGTCGGCAGGGCCGGCGTTTCCGCATCGCGTGGAGTGGACATGAGCCTACCTTCGTACCCGGTCGATTTTCTCCGCAGGGCCACGACTCTGTGAGTCACAGCGGAGCCGTTCTGTGCTTCCCACGGGAATCGTGAGGCGAACTCGAATCAGCGTAAGCGTGTCCCAGCGCACAAGTCGAACGAGTGTTCACTATACGAACCGTTCCCTGCGGAAACGAATGTACTGCGCTCCGCCCCGGGATGCCGCGCCGGACTTCACAGGTTACGGCGCCGCCGCGCCCTCCTCATTAGATCCGTCTTCCAAACTGTCCTGCCCCTTCGCGAGGTCGGACTCCCTGGAGGAAACGAACCGCGTGGATCGGAAAGCCTTGTAGCTGGCCCAACCCACCGCTGACATGGGCACGGCCAACAGTGCGCCCGCAACTCCGCCCTGATGTGCTCCGATCGCGAGCGCGCTGATGATCACGATGCCGTGCAGACTCAGTGCCGATCCCATGACCTTGGGTTGGAGAATGTGGTGCTCGATCTGGTTCACGAGGATCACGACGATGATCAGCACGATAGCGGCCGCCGGTCCGGCCGCCACGAGCGCAACCAGAGCCGCACAGGTACCGGTGACGAGGGCCCCGACGATAGGGATGAACGCGCTGAGAAAGATCAACGCTGCCAAGGGAAATGCGAGAGGTACGCCCATGACCAGCATCGCAATGAGATCCACGACCGCCGCGAACGCCGCAATGATCACGGTTCCGCGGATGTATCTGCCCAGAACGTGAACGCTTGCATGGCCGGCATCGTTGATCCTGGTCTTGAGCCGTGCCGGCACAAAACTCACGAGGAAAGCCCATATTCGGGGGCCGTCCAGCAAGAAAAAGAACAGCATCACGATCATCAGGAGCGCGCCCGCGACCAGCTGGGTGACCACGGAGACCCCTTCGACCGCGCTCGAGCCGGCGCTGTTGGACTCAAAGTATTGGCTGCCCTTGTGGAGATACTCCTGGATGTGGGTGTTGTCCAGCGGGACGCCCCATTCGGTCAGGATCGCAACGAGCTTACCGAAGCCTTCCTGCGTTTGGACTGCCAGATCCGACCATTCGTAGATCACAGTCATGACCACCGAGGAGATCACCGCGGCGAGCACCAGAACAATGCCCAGAAGGGCAGTGATCGCGGCCCAGATCCTGTTGAAGTGCGCCCGGCGCAGGATCCGGATGATCGGATGCATCGCCGAGGCGATGATGAGGGCAAGAAGAAGCGGCAAAGTCACAATCTTCAGGGTCACCACGAGGTACCCCAGAAGCGTCACGGCCCCGGCGATCAGCAGGATCTGCAGGGCGCGGATCGAGGCCCGACCGAATGAGTCCTTCCACAACTGACCGGGCAAAGGCGGCGCAGGAACACTGCCCCGAAAGTGTGGCTGGGTCTCCTCGGGTTCCTGGGGCGTTCTCGCCCGGTCCTCGATTGGTTTCCCCATCATGTACCTCAGTCCCTCAGTCCGATTCCCGGCGCCATCGCTCTTCAACGGCGAATCACATATTACGAGGGTCAGCCGGGTAATGGGAGACGACGAGGGGAAACCGTGTGAAGTTCGAGGCTTCTGCGGCTAGCCCTCGACTCGAAATGAGGCCCCGCGATGATCACCCGGCAGCCCGGGCCCGTTGCCGCCGATGCGCTCGCGAAGGGTCGTACCCGGCTCGGGTTCGTCCAGGAGACCGCGGCGCCGCAATTCCGGTGACACAAAGCGGGAGAAACGCTCCAGATCCGCGGGACGCACGGCCGCGGAGAGGTTGAATCCGTCCACGTCGGCCTCTTCGATCCACCGTTCGAGTTCATCGGCCACTGTTTCGGGGGAGCCGACGATCACGGGGCCGCGCCCTCCGATGGCGACGAATTCCGCGAGGTCTCTCACGGTCCATGTCTTGTTCGGGGACAGCGTCGTGAAGCTCGCGAGCGCCGATTGATTTGCGTCCGTGGTGACGTGTTCGATCTCGGAGTCCGGATCGGCTCCCGAGAGGTCGACGCCCGTCCAGCCTCCGAAGAGCGCGAGCGTGGCCTCAGTGTCAACGAGGTCCTTGTATTCTTCGAGCCGTTGTTCGGCCAGTTCGTCCGTCTCTGCGACGACGACGGTCGCCAGGCTGAAAATCTTGACGGAATCACGCGCACGGCCTCGAGCTTCCAGCTCGTCCCGCACCGCACTGGTCCATCCGCGCACGAGTTCGGGCGTGCCTCCGGAGAAGAAGATAGCCTCCGCGTGGTCCAGGGCGAATCTTTGGCCCCTCTTGGACGCGCCTGCTTGGAACAAGAACGGGGTGCCCTGCGGCCCGGGGTGAGCCAGGGCTACACCGGGGACCGAGAAGAACTTGCCTTCGTGTTCGATCGGACGCACCTGTTCCGGGTCCACGAAGACGTTCGCCTCGGGGTCCGCTTTCACCGCGTCGGGCCCGAAAGAACCCTCGAACAGCTTGTACATGACCTCCATGTATTCGTCTGCTCGATCGTAGCGCTCGTCGTGCGGGATCTGGCCGGCCATCCCCAAATTCTTGGCCGCGGAGTCCTGATAACTCGTCACGATATTCCAGGCGACGCGCCCGTCGGTGAAGTGATCCAACGTGCTCAGGGTCCGCGCCAAAAGGTAGGGCTGTTCATAGCTGACGGATGCCGTGACGCCGAAACCGAGATTCTCCGTTCGTTGGGCCATGGCGGTCACCACGACCAAGGGGTCGAGCAGAGGGTATTGCACCCCTCCGCGGGCGGTGGCATCCCCATTGCCGCCGTAGACGTCGTAAATGCCGGGGATATCGGCGAGGAAGAGGGATGCGAATCCGCCTTCCTCGAGGGTCCGGGCCAGATCCGTCCAGTAGGAAAGCTGGTCGAATTCCGAGATTCTGGATTCGGGGTGACGCCACAAGCCCGGCGTCTGGTGCACCGGGACCAGCATGTCGAAAGCGTTGATCAGAATAGGGCGGGTCATCGGTTCTCCTTGACAGTGGTTCGAACCGGGTCCACGGCCAGGAGGGCGGCGATCACGGAAAGAACCACGAGTACGGACAGATAGGTAGTAATGAGCCACGGGGTTTCTCCGCCCCAGGCGTAGAGGAGGGTCGCGGTGAACGGCATCAAACCGCCACCGATCAGCGTTCCCAGTTGATAGCCCATGCTGACGCCGGAGTAGCGCACCTCGACGGGGAACTGTTCGGCGAACCATGCGGCCTGAGGACCGTACACCGAGTCGTGAGCGAAGACGAGGCCCACAATGATGATCAAGGGCAGGATCGAGGTGTTACCGGCATCGGCCGCGAGGAATATGGCCCAACCGAAGACGCCGATAGCTATATACCCGGCGAGGGAAATGGGGCGGCGACCGACTTTGTCGGAGACCCACCCCCAAAACGGCCCGGAGAAGAGCCCTATCGCGGAGGCGATCATGACTGCGGTGAGCACCGGCCCCGAACCGCCCTGGGTGTCCTTGAGATACGTCAGCAAATACACCGTGACGAGGTAATAGATTCCGTTCTGAGCAACGCGCAGGAACGTCGTCACGGTCAGGGCCCGCGGGTATTTTTTGATCATGGTCCACACGGGAGCCTGTTCGACCTGTCCCGCGCCCTTGATATCCGTGAATTCCGCGGCATCCGAGACACCCAGGCGGATCCACAATGCCACGAGTACGAATACTCCCGAGGCGAGGAACGGCACGCGCCAGCCGAAGGAGGCAAATTGCTCGTCGGTGAAGATGCCCTGGACGATTGCGTAGAGCCCGGTGGCCAGCAGCATTCCTCCGGCCGAACCGATCTGCGTGAAGGAACCGAAGAAGCCGCGGAGGTGACCCGGAGCGTGCTCGACGCTCAGCAGCGCCGAGCCTCCCCACTCCGCGCCGGCGGACAACCCTTGGAGGATTCGAAGGGTCACGAGACCGATGGGCGCCCAGATACCGATGGTGTCGAAATTCGGCAGGAGACCGATCAGAAAAGAGGACAGCCCCATCGTCAGGAGCGAGACGACCAACAAGGCTTTGCGGCCGACCCTGTCACCGACGTGACCGGCGATGATTCCGCCGATGGGACGAGCCAGCACACCCACCGCGAGGGTAGCGAAGGAGGCGAGCAAGCTGATGAGCGGCGTCGAACCATGGAAATACTGATTGTTGAAGATGATCGCCGCGGCGATGCCGTAAAGGTAGAAGTCGTACCATTCGAGAGTGGTTCCGGCGAAGGCGCTCCCGAGGACGCGGATGGGACGAGAGCGGCGTGCAGTCGGCGGGTGCCCGGAAGGTGCTTCGACAGTCTGCTGGCTCACGGTTTCACCGTCTGGCTCTTGGTTGCATCCCCGATCGCGTTGAGACCCTCGGGAAGGGTTCCATTGATCCAGTAGTCACCGATCGCACGGGCACGGAATGCGATGGGATTGTGTGTTGCGACGGTCTGGGCGTTGCGCCAGTGTCGGTCCAGCCCTTTGGAGCGTGACGTCGCGGAGGCGCCTCCGGTGAGGAACAGTTCCTGCGCCGCGCCGAGAGCGAGTTCGGGAACGCTGACCTGCGCGTGCTCAACGGCAACCTCAGAAAAGGACAACGCCTCGGGAATGCGCTCGGGAAAGTCGGGGTCGTCCAGGAATTCGAACCTCGTCGCCCCGGCGGTTTCCGCGGCACGAATCCCCTCGTCGAGGATTCGGGCTGTCTGGGTCACGACCGATTCGGCGGTGAATGCCTTGGCGGCGATCCGTCCCGTCGCTTCCTGGATCAAGGGGTCTTCGCGAAATGGAAGTCCCGATCCGGTGTTGAATGTGCGGGCCCGTCGCGCAACCGAGCCGGCGGCGTCGTCGCGAGCGGCCCGGGCGATCCCCGCCATAACGGCCAAGAGAACGAGCTGAAAGAACGCGGCCTCGTGAACGGCTTCGGGCGAACCCGTAACGCGGTCCAGGAGGCCTGCTTCTTCGACCGCGACGTTCTCGAGCGTGGTGGTTCCCGTACCGGTGAGGCGCTGGCCGAATCCGTCCCAGTCGTCCGCGATTTTCACCCCTGGGGTATCAACGCGGACGACGGCGAAACGGCGCCCCTCCCCCTCGTCGAGGGAAGCCGAGACGCGCGTGTAATCCGAGAAGATGGTGCCGGTGGTGTAATACTTTTCTCCGTTCACACGCCATCCGTCTGCGGTGTTGGTGAGGCGGGTATTCAGCGAACCCAGCTGATTGCTTCCCCGCTCGGTAGAAGCATTGCCCACCGTCTCCCCCGAGAGAACGCGGGGATACCAGGCGTCCTGAATTGCTCGCGGCTGAAAACGCAGGGCTTCGACGAAGCCGTAGTGAGATCGGTAGACGTGTGCGACGTTTGCGTCTGCGGCGGCGAGGTCGACGAGGAGCCGGATGAAAGTTTCGATGCTGACACCGGGACCTCCGTGCTCCGCAGGGACTCGCAGCATGCTGAAGCCCGCGGCGTCGAGCTGTTCTATCTCGTCGAACGGAAGGCGCCGCTCAAGATCGCGCTGGAGGGACCCTTGCGCGATGCTCTCGAAGAGCGAGGCGAAATGTTTAGCCAAAGCCGGGTAATCGGTCGGAAGGTTTGCGGACAGTTTTTCGGTCATGGGGCCTCGATCCTTGGGACAAGCCGTTTAGATTGAGGCTAGGAGACACGACCCGCATGCGCAGAAGGTATTTCTCGCGGTTTCGGGTGTGACGCCGCATGTCGACTTCATGTCGTGATGAATCCGCAGTGTTACTCGGGTGCTTTCAGGACCCGCTTCGTTGCGTCCTCCCGCGTGTCAGCTGGTCGACCAACGGGGCCCGGCCGGCGGCTTTGCGGCCATCCACGTGGAGACTCCCGATGGCGTCGAACGAGGCCGCAACGAGTGCGGGATTCGTGGTGTACTCGGCCTCATTGCCCCGGATCCGATCCGCCACAAGGCATCACCGAACGGCCGACCAGGACGCCGAGCGACCGGCCTACTCGGGAAGTCTGACGACCTGACCGGCGAAGGCGAAGCCGCCGCCGAAGCCGAGGAGAAGAGCCATGCCTCCCCGCGGCAGGTCTCCTCGGTGCCAGTACTTGGAGAGGCCCAGGGGAACACTCGCCGCCGAGGTATTTCCGGACTCGATGACGTCCTTGATGACGATCTGCTCGTCCGTCGCCTTGAGCGCCTTGGCTAAGGGTTCGACCAGGCGGAGATTGGCCTGGTGGAAAGCGAAGACGTCGATGTCCTCCAGGCTCAACCCCGCGGCGTCGAGAACCTTGTGTGCCTGCTTGGCTGCGTCGGTGAAAGCCCATCGCATGACCTGGCGGCCGTCCTGGGTGAAGAACTCGGGGTCACCGTGAATGACCACTGCGTCTGCCATGGAAGGGACCGATCCCCAAATGGTCTGGCTGACCTGGGGCTCCTCGGACTTCTGCAGGACCACGGCCCCGGCGCCGTCGGCCGTCAGAATGCATGTCCGCCGGTCGGTCCAGTCGGTCACGGCACTGAGCTTTTCGGAGCCGATGACCAGCGCGGTCTCTGCACTTCCGGCGCGAATCGCCTGATCGGCTATACCCATCGCGTATTCGAAGCCTGAGCACGCAGTATTGACGTCCATGATGGCCGGGGCGGTGAAGCCAAGGCGCTGGCTCACGCGACCCGCCGTGTTGGGGCTTCGGTCCGTTGCGGTCGTGCTCGCCAGCACGACCAAATCGACATCATGAAGACCAGCGTCCTCGAGGGCCATCCGGGCGGCACCCACGGCGAGATCGGCCACGGACTCGTCCTCGGAGGCGATATGCCTTTCGACGATCCCGGTGCGGGACTGAATCCACTCGTCGCTCGTGTCGACCATCTTGGCGATGTCGAAATTCGTGAGGACCTTCTCAGGCTGGAAATGACCGAGACCGACGACCTTGGAGCCGTGCTGGGCAGAAGTGTGTGCAATGGGCATATTCAGAATCCTACTGCTTTCATAGCCCGTGCACGGCTCCTTGACCGACCGCCTAACTCATCTTTTCGGCGACGCGCTCGATCAAACCGGCGGCGTTCCGACGAGTGCGTTCGGAACGCTCTTCGGCGGTGAGAGTTTCTTCCATCTGACGCACCCCATCGGGCTTCTTCTTGCCCCAGGTGTAATCGGAACAGCGCAGATCGGAACAGATGTACGTGCCCACCGTGTTGTAGTGGTCCTTCTTGCCCTTGGCTCGCTGGATGGAGTACATCGAGACACCGCTGCCCGGATGAAGGGTCATGCAGAGCTGGCACATTTGCGCCCCGCCTCCGCTCTTCTGTGCGTTCCTGTGAAGGACAATACCTCGGAGGCCGGCCTCGGTTTCGGCAACGACATATGCGCTCTGCGGCGACTTCGGGTCGATCCAGCCGAGGAATATTTCGGAATCCCAGTCCGTCATAGCAAGGTCCTTCGGAACGTTGAGCCGCTGAGCGGCGCCCTTCGAACAATTGATGAAGCTCTTGCGGATTTCTGACTCAGTGTGTTGCTGCATGGTCAATACCCCATTGACGTGGTGGCGCGCAGACGTGTTCCCAGAACGGGCTGCGCGGAAATGTCTTGTGCACAATGCCTCGACGGCCGACTCGCGGCGGCTTCTCATCGGGCACAGGTCATCGCAGGTTGCGCCGTTATCCAGGCAGCAACCGGCAGGAACGGGGCTATCTGGTGTCGGCGGTCAATCCGCCGACAACCTCCTGACGCCTTGGGGCATCGTTACCTGAGCAAGTCACGTCCCCTTTTATACACCCCTGGTCAAGTCCGTGCCCGGCGGAGAGACCGATCGACCCAGGTCATCACGGCAAACAACGTCGCGAGGACGACCATGAACAGACCCAATTCGTGAAGTCCGGAGGTCGTAGCCTTCTGCCCGAAGAAGAAACCCGAGGCCGACGACGCCGCCATCGCGCCGAAATACATGAACGTTCGGAGCAGGCCCGCCGAAGCCCCGATTTTGTCTTCTCTTGCCTGGAAATAAACGGCATTCTGATTGGCCAAGCTCACCAGGCCCTGAGGTATCCCGAGGATCAGGGCAACGACTACGAGGAGCCATACGGGCGCGTCGTCGGCAAGGGTCATGATCAGGGCGCAGGCCACGATTTGGGCAAGTGCCCCGACCTTCAGTTTGAGACGAACTTCAGCGAAACGGCCGGTCAGCAAGGTCACGAGAATCCCGGTACCAAAGGTCGGCAGCAGGAGAAGTCCCGCGGTCGAGGCGGACAATCCACGTCCTTGCTCGAGCCACTGGGTGTATCCGTAGATAAACGCGTAGGAGACGGATTGCGCCAAGAAGGCCCTCACATAGGTCGCCATCAACGGTACGTTTCCGGCAAAGACGCGAACATCGATGAACGGCGCCCGACGTTTCATCTCCCACCAGGCGAAGGCCGCACCGAAGGCCACGGAGACCAACAGCAGCCAAGCCAGCGGCCAGGCAAGATTCATGAAGAACAGCAGTGCCGAGATGAGCGTGACCGAGAACAAGAGGATACCGGTCAGGTCGGTGTCCGTTGTGACATCCGAGTCGTCCGGTGAATCATGGGACGGGAGGAACAAGGCGCCGAGAACGAATGCCGCTGCACCCAGTACGACATTGATCGTCATGGTGCTGCGCCAGCCGCCGAGGCCGATCAAGGCGCCTCCGAGCGTCGGGCCGATGACCGAAATGACTTGGGTCGTAATCGTCAGCACCGAGAGCACGGCTGCCGGGGTTTCGATTCCGGTGCGATGAGATTCGTATTTGATCAGTCGCATCGCTGAGGGATACCCGGCGCATGTACCGAAGCCCAACACCACTCTGGCGACCATCAGGACCCAAATATTCGGTGCCAGTGCGCCAAGGATTCCAGCAACCGTCGTCAGGAACGCGCCGATGAGGAACAGGCGTTTGGACCCAAATTGGTCGATCAAGCTGCCCATCAGGGGTTGTCCGATGGCCGTCGCAACGTACAGCGCGGAAACGAGCCAGGCCGTTTCGGAGGCCGGCGCTCCCAGTGCGATGCCGATCGGCACCAGCGCCACAGCAATGATCGATGAGTTGATGGGGTTGAGGATGGCACCCAGCATCATGGGTGCGTAGAGTCGCCGGTCGAAGCGGTCCGGTGGGGGGTTTCGCCTGTCGGTCAGCGAATTCAAAATGGCATCAGCTTCTCAGCGCGGGGTGGACACTCGGCCAACCCCACTATAGTGCTTAGCAAAGCTATCTATGCCCCAGGAGGCCCGACATGACCACCAACACCCCCGTACTTCTTGCCATGGACTTCCAGAACGGCATCGCGGGCGCATTCGAGGGCACCGGTGTGCTCGAAAACGCGGCCCGCGCGGTCGACGCGGCTCGGACTGCGGGAATCCCGGTTCTCTGGGTTCGCGTCGCATTCCGTCCCGGCTATCCCGAAACCGTCAGCAGCCCTGCATTTTCGCGGATTGCCGAGGCCCGGGGCGATGCCATGACACAGGAGAACGCCGAAACCCAGATTCATCCGGCCCTGTTCCCGCGCGAGGACGAACCGGTTGTGCTCAAACGGCGCATCAGCGCCTTCAGCGGAAGCGATCTCGACATACTCCTCCGCGCAACAGAGGCCGACACGCTGGTTCTGTCCGGAATCGCGACCTCCGGCGTCGTACTCTCGACCCTCCGTCAGGCCGCAGACCTCGATTACCGGATCATTGTGCTGGAGGACGCGTGCGCGGATCGCGACGAAGAGGTGCACCGGGTTCTGACCCAGAAGGTCTTCCCGAGCCAGGCGGAGGTCCTTCCCGTCAACGATTGGGCCAACCAGCTCTGATCCTTCCCGGGATCCGCCGAACATTCGTCCGGGAGCTCGGAATCCCGTCGGCACCCGGCCCCCCTTCGGACAATTCCCAGCGAATTCTTCCGGTGATATATCGCATAGGTCCGGGAATTACTTTACGCGTCACGCAATAATTAGCGAACCTTCCTATGATTCAAACATCCTCGGCCACAACCGGAGTGTGACCAGCGCTTTGAATCGGTAGAACCTGCCTCCATGCTTCTGTTAGCTTCTCAGGTGAACCAATTCTCTATGGATAGGCTTACCTAAAATTGAGTGCACTTGATACAGTTCTGGCGGGTCGTTTGGACCTCCTGGGCGCAGATTCGGCAGCCGAGTACGTGGGTCTCGTTTCGGACATGTCGGAGCGCGTTGCTCGACGCTTCGAGACGACCCAGGCACCTGCCACGGACACCCCCATCGCGGAATTACGCCGCCGTGTCGATGAAATGGACCTGGATGCAGAGCCCATTGGAGGCACCCGCGCCGTGGAGGAAATCGACAGACTCTTCCTGGAAGAGGCCGTGTGGTTCCATCACCCGGACTACCTCGCGCATCTGAACTGCCCGGTGGACGTCAACGCGGTCGCCGCGGAGACGGCGTTGGCTGCGGTCAATACCTCGGTGGACACCTTCGACCAATCCCGGATCGGAACCCTCATCGAACGCCGACTCATCGAATGGACCGCACAGAAGATCGGCTTTCCTCAAGGCGACGGGGTTTTCACCTCCGGCGGCACACAGTCGAACCTCCAAGCACTTTTCCTGGCCCGCGAAGCAGCATTGCAGGGGTTCCGAGGAACGCAGCGCAGTGAACGTCAGTCCCGACTGATCATCCTGACCAGCGAAGAAAGCCATTTCAGCGTGGACAAGTCGGCCCTGCTCCTGGGACTGGCCGACGACGCCGTCGTCACGGTCGGCTCGGATGCCGAGGGGCGTATGGACTCGACATCGCTGGAACAGCATCTCAGGGATGCACTGAGCGCCGGAAAGATCCCCATGGCGATCAGCGCGACCGCCGGAACCACCGACCGCGGAATGATCGATCCGTTGCCTCAGATCGCCAAGATTGCGGAACGCTACGACATCTGGTTCCATGCCGACGCCGCCTATGGTGGAGCTTTGCTCGTCTCCCCTACTCGGCGCGACCTGCTCACCGGCCTCGATCGGGCGCGGAGCGTCACCGTGGACTTTCACAAGGGTTTCTTCCAACCGGTTTCCTCCTCAGCGCTGATCCTCCAGAACCCGGAAGACTTCCGACTGGGGACCTGGCACGCCGAATACCTCAACCCTGAGGAATCGGACGAGCCCAACCAGGTGGACAAATCCCTTCAGACCACCCGCCGTTTTGACGCCCTCAAGCTCTTCGCGACCCTTCGGGGCACCGGGGCAGGCGCCGTCGGTCAGGCCGTCGATCGCGTCATCGACCTGGCACACGAGGTTCACGAGGTGATCGACGATCACCCGGCATTGCAGCTCGTCTCGGGATCGGACCTTTCTACCGTGGTCTTCCGGTGGCAGCCTGAGGGCGTTTCGGATCTTGACGCCGATGCATTGGTGGCTCCCATCCGTCGTCACTTCCAGGAATCCGGCCGAGTCCTCGTCGCCAAAACGGTGATCGGGGGCCGCCCCTGCCTCAAGCTGACACTGCTCAATCCCGGAACCGAGCTCGACCGCATCGCACAGCGTCTGGAAGACATCTCCGATCTGGCCGCTCGTGTGCATGAACGGACCGCTCGGCACGCTCACGATCTCGAGGAGACCTCCTAAATGACTCAGCCTGCACCCGCGGACCACGTTTACGACCTCGTCGGCATCGGCATCGGTCCGTTCAATCTCGGACTCGCATGCTTGAGCGATCCATTGGACGAGGTCGACGCCCTCTTCTTCGATGAAAACGACGGCTTCGCGTGGCATCACGGAATGATGCTCGAGGACGCCACGATCCAGGTGCCGTTCCTGGCGGACATGGTCTCGATGGCCGATCCGACCTCCCGGTTCTCATTTCTGAACTGGCTCAAGCAAACCGGACGTCTCTACCCTTTCTACATTCGCGAGGACTTCCATCCGCTTCGCCGCGAATACGACGCCTACTGCCGCTGGGCCGCAGAACAGTTGACTAATCTGCGCTGGCAACATCGCGTGGAATCCGTCGATTACCTCGAGGAGCAGGACCTGTTTCTCGTCACTTCCCTCTCGTCCCAAGGGGTCGAAAAGCACCTCGCACGGCACGTCGTGACAGGAATCGGGACCGGGCCTCGAATCCCCCAGTCCCTCCAGGGCCTCGAGCGGAACGTGCGGCATTCTTCTCGCTTCTTGAACGATCGTGAGGAACTCGTGGGGTCCGAATCCATCGCGATCATCGGCAGCGGGCAATCGGCAGCCGAGATCTACCTGGACCTGCTGAATTCGCAGAAGGACCACGGTTACCGACTCGACTGGATCACGCGATCGCCGCGGTTCTTCCCGATGGAAGACACCAAACTCACGCTCGAGCTGACGTCTCCGGAATACGTACGGCACTTCCACGGCCTTCCGGAAGGGATGCGGGACCGCCTGGGCCGGGAGCAACGCGGCCTGTACAAGGGGATCAGCATGAGCACGATCGATGATGTCTACGAAGCGCTCTACAGGGAATCCTTCGAACGCTCTGTTCCGACGACGTTGCTGACCAACACCGCCGTCGTCGGCTCCGAATGGCTCCCGGGAGAAGACGTAATCTCTCTGTCCCTGCGGCACGAAGAGACTGGAGAGACGACGGAAAGATCTGCCCAGCAGCTCATTCTCGCAACCGGTTATTCCCCTCGCGATCCCGTCTTCCTGAGGCCTGTGGAAGGCCTCATCAAGCGGGACCAGGCGGGCCGGTTCGACGTCGACCTCGAATTCCACGTCGATACCTTGGGCGGCCGCATCTTCGTTCAGAACGCCGAAGAGCACACTCACGGATTGACCGCACCCGACCTGGGCATGGGCGCCTGGCGCAATGCCACCATTCTCAAACAGATCACCGGCCGAGAGGTCTACCCGATCGAGCGGAACATCGCGTTCCAGGACTTCGGTACCTCCCAGGCCAAGGAGGACATCAAGTGACGACCACTGTCCAAACGACCCCGAACCAACACTCCGCGGACCCCAGCTCCTGGACCGTCCGTCCGGTCGACCCCGCAACCGATTCATTCGTCCTCACTGAGTGGCTGAGGCATCCGGCATCGTACTTCTGGCAGATGCAGGATGCCACCGAAGAAACGACGCGGAAGTACCTCGCGGACATCGCCGCAGACGATGCGCAGAACGCCTGGATGATTTGCGATAACGGGCAACCGATCGGCTACGCCGAAACCTATGATCCGGCGCGCGTGCTCCTGGCGGAGGTCTTCGACGCTCGGCAGTCAGACGTCGGAATGCACCTGCTGGTCGCTCCCCCTCCGCAGGATCCGGCTCAGCGCCGCAGCGGCCTGACGAGTCGCGTGATGCGTGCCGTCGTCGACCATTGCGTCCATGAGTTAGGGGCCCGCCGCCTCGTGGTGGAGCCCGACGTGCGCAACCGGGCGGTCGAAGCCAAGAACAGGGAAGTCGGTTTCCGGTTCATCCGCGAAATCGATCTCCCCGGTAAGACCGCGGCGCTGAGCATCGTCGAAGCAGAACAGGCTGGACACCCGGCCCCGGATGATCTCGCACCCCATCTACACCCCGAGTACATGGAACCGGCACAGCGTCATGTGATCGCCAAGGCGCTCGCCGAGTTCAGCCACGAACACCTGATTCACCCCGAACATCTTGAAGAGGATCTTTGGGAACTCTCTGTTCCGGGCGGCTCCGTATACCGCTTCTGCGGCGAGGTCCTGTACCTCAACCACTGGTCCATCGACGAAGCTTCGATCACCCGCCACGCGGTAGGCAGTCCGGAAGGTCTGCCTCTCAACGCGCAGGAGTTCGTGGCGGAGATGCACCAGAGCCTGGGCATCCCGGAAAAGCTCTTGGGGACCTACCTCGAAGAGCTCGCGTCCACCCTGGCCAGCGCCGCGTTCAAGAATTTCCGCGGCGGGCCCACTGCCGGCCAGCTCGCACACGGCAGATCGGATATCGACGTAGCTGGTGACTTCCAGCAGACCGAGGCCGCGATGACCGAAGGCCACCCGTGCTTCGTGGCGACCAACGGTCGAATCGGGTTCGGGCTGGAAGAATTCCGACGCTACGCACCCGAGGCGGGCTCACGGTTCCGCTACGTGTGGGTTGCCGCGCACAGGGAAGACGCCGTCCTCGAGGTTTCGAGGTCGAGCACCGAGGATCAGCACTGGGCCTCGGAGCTGTCCCTCGAAACTCGACAGTCCTTCACGTCCAGGCTCACCCACTTGGGGCTCGACCCGGAGGACTACGTGTGGATCCCAGTCCACCCGTGGCAGTTCCAGCACCGCATCTCGATCAGCTTCGCACCGGATATCGCCTCCCGTCGCCTGGTGGTTCTCGGTGAGGCCTCGGACGAGTACCAGCCACAGCAGTCTATTCGGACGGCATTCAACCGGAGCACTCCTTCGAAGTCCTACATCAAGACGGCGCTCTCGATCCAAAACATGGGCTTCCTGCGTGGGCTCTCTCCTGCATACATGCGAGCGACGCCCGCGATCAACGATTGGGTCGCCGACCTGGTTCGCGGCGATGAGCTCTTGCGAGAGGTCAACTTCGATGTCCTCCGTGAACATGCCTCCATCGGCTACACCGGGGACGCTTACCATGCGACCCAGACCAAGTCGGATCAGCAGAAGATGCTCGCTGCCCTGTGGCGCGAGAGCCCCCTTCCCAAGTTGGACGAGGGCGAGCGCATCCTCACGATGGCATCGCTGCTTCATCGGGATGTCCACGGGCGGTCCGTCATCGCCGAGCTGATCAAGGCCTCGGGAACCGACGCGAAGACCTGGCTCCGCGAGTACCTGACCGCTTATCTGACCCCGGTCCTGCACTGCTTGGAAGCCCACGATCTGGCCTTCATGCCGCACGGAGAAAATCTGATCCTGCGGATGAAGGGGGGCCGTGTCATTGGGGCTTTCATGAAGGACATCGGCGAGGAAGCGGCCATCATCGGCGAGCGTGCGCTGCCCGAGGAGATATCGCGCATGCGTCACGTGATCGACGACGCCGAGGCGTCGCAGCTCATCTTCACCGACGTGTTCGTGGGGGTTCTCCGGCATATCGCCGGGATCCTGCACCAGGAAGGCATGATCGACCAGGTGGAGTTCTGGACGCTGGTGAGAGAAAACGTCGATGCCTACCGGGCTCGAGGGCTGCCGCGGCGACGACACCTGGATCTGGAGGTCCCCGAGTTCCGGCACTCTTGCCTCAACCGGCTCCAACTCCGCAACACCCTGGAGATGGTGGACCTGCAGGACGCCTCAGGCTCCCTGATCTACACAGGGAGCCTGAAGAATCCGATCGGTTAGGCCCTTGGTGCCGTTTTAGTTGCCAGTGCTCCCGGGACTGGAGTTGCCATCCGTGGAATAGGAGGCTGCTCCAGTTCCAGCGAGCTTGCCGCCGTCGACGATCTTGTACTCATCGCGCAACGGACGGCTCGCGAAGAAGTCCTCCAGAACCTCGCGGGTTCCCGCTGCATAACGGGCCTGCGCCGAAAGCGTGGTACCGGATACGTGCGGTGTCATCGCGTTATTCGGCATGGTCCGCCAGGGGTGGTCCACGGCCGGAGGCTGCGGGTACCACACATCGCCTGCGCAACCGGCCAGCTGACCGGATTCAAGAGCCTTCACGACGTCGTCGCGCACCATAATCTCTGCTCGCGCGGTGTTGACGATGTAGGAACCGCGACGCATCGAGTTGATGAGCTTCTCGTCAAAGAGGTGGTACGTCGCCGGCACAAGCGGCGAATGCACGGAGATGATGTCCACGTTCTCGGCGAGATTCTCGACCGAATCGTGGAAGGTCATACCCAGTTCATTCTCGACTTCTTCCGGGAGTCGATGAGTATCGAAATAATGCAGATGCACGCCAAAGGGTTTGAGCCGTTTGGCCAAAGCGCGGCCGATACGTCCCGCAGCAATGATGCCCACGTCAAAGCCCTCGACGTCGTAAGCCCGTGAAACACAGTCGGCGATGTTCCAGCCGCCATTCACGGCCCACTCATGGGAAGGAACGAAGTTACGGACGAGGTTCAGGATCTGCATGACCGCGTGTTCGGCAACGGAGATGCTGTTCGAGTAGGTCACCTCGGCAACCGTGATCCCAGCCTTCATCGCCGCATCGAGGTCCGTGTGATCCGAACCGATACCCGCGGTCAGTGCCAGCTTGAGCTTCGGAGCCTTGGCGATGCGATCGGCCGACAGGTACGCAGGCCAGAAGGGCTGAGAAATGACGACATCGGATTCCGGAAGGTATTTCTCGAACTCCGAATCCTCTCCGTCCTTATCGGAAGTGACGATCAGTTTGTGCCCCTGGGACTCGAGGTATTCGCGGAGACCCAGCTCACCGGAGACGCATCACAACAATGCCCCGGGCTTGAAGTCGATGGCCTCGGGGCTGGGAAGACCCTGCCGACCGTCGTACTGAGTGGGCAGTTGAGGAATCGAGTCCCGCGCGTATTTCGGGGGATATCCGGTGATGGGGTCGGGGTACAGGACGCAAAGCACTGTTGCCATGAGCTCTCCTTAGAAAGACGAAGCGCTCGCCGCTTCGTTATCGACTTCACCCTTGAGTCTTCTCGCCCTCCCAAGAAGGTGTCCAAGACTTTATGTCGACCAACCCATAGGCAACGCTTATTGGTTCACGTCAGCCCGGGAAAGATCCCCCCGCCAACCCCAGTCTCAGTCTTTTCTCGATCCGATCCGGCCGGGTCTGGGCGAAGAGCGCCTCGACCAGAACCGAACCCGGGGTCACGCCATGGGCCACGAGTCCCACCCGTGGGTGTACAAGTTGTTCGAGCGGTATCACGCGGATCTCCGGTGGAAGGTCGAATCCGAGGAGCCATTGTTGTGCGACCACGCTGGTCCATCGTCCAGTGCGCACCAGGGCAAACAGTGACGCCAGAGAGTCTGTCTCCACGCCGGGGTCCGCGACGAGGCCGCGTGAGCTCAGGGCCTCGTCCACGAGTTGCCGACCTCGCATACCCCTGTTGATCAGGCACAGCGGATAATCGACGACGTCGTCCCAGCCGAACTCCTCATCCCTCACGTGGCCCAGGAGGTCTTCGTGAGCCACCAGGACGTGTCTTTCGGTATAGAGCGGGAGCACCGACAGGTCGGCGTCGTCATATTCGTCGAGGTAGATCACGCCTGCATCCAGTTCAAAAGCCCCTATCCGCTGGATGATCTCCGAGGAACGCAGACTCGATTCGAGGTTGATCTTGACTCGCGGGTGCTTGGATCGGAAGGGGTCCACCAGAAGCGAGATGGTGCTCGAGGCCGCCGGGATGACGCCGATCTTCAACGTCCCCGAAAGCCCCGAGCGCATGGCCTCGATCTCCTCGCCCAGGGAGGAATGGTCCTTGAGGATGCGTTGGGCCCACACCAGCACCCGGTCCCCCTCTGGAGTCAAGCCTTGGTAGTTCTGTCGCCGCTTAACCAGCGGAACTCCCAGTTCTTTCTCCAGCTTGTGAATCGACTCGGACAGCGCGGGTTGGGAGACAAAACAAGCTTTCGCCGCACGAGCGAAGTGCCCTTCGCGGGCCAGAGTGACGAAGTATTCGAGCTGACGAAATTGCATACTTTATTGCACCACGCCTCCCTGTGGGGTTCTGGCTACATCGGCGTCAGTCCCATCTGTCCGGCTCGGGTGTAGAAACGGGCGGAGAGCTGCTTGGGCGCTTGATCGTCCTTCTCGATCCAGTCGACCGAATAGAAGTTCGACACCATGTCGTTGGGTGTGACCGTCACGTGCACGTAACCCCGGCGGCCGTCGTAGTGCTTGACGTAGGGGTGCTGGATCCAGTCCGACGTGTTCTTGTCGGCCTTCGCACCATCGCCGTCCGAAGAGACCGATGTACACACGAGCTCGACGCCGGTCGTGCGACTTGCCGGGTCCTTGAAGTCTGCCTTGAGCTCCGTGGCCGCGTGCTTGTGAATATCGCCCGCCAACATAACTGGGTTGGACGCGCGGCTCATGGCATCGAGCATCCGATTGCGCGCGGCCGGATAACCGTCCCACATGTCCACGCGGTCGTCCGTGATCGGCGTCAGCACCACGCCGTTGGCCAAGATGTTCCAGGTCGCCGGACTGGTCCTGAGTTGATGGGCGACCCAAGCTTCCTGGTTGCCCCCCAGGATCGTACGGTTCGGATCGGTACGGTCTGCCTCGTCCTTGGGCGCCGGGTCGCGGAATTGGCGGCTGTCCAACAACGAGAAGCGGATCAGGTTGCCGACGTCGATCGACGTCGTGATGTCGCTGGTGTCCCCTTGAGGCAGAGCCTCGATGTCGAGGGGCATGTTCTCGTAGAAAGCCCGGTATGCTACGGCGATCCGCTCCCGGAAAGAGGGATCCGGGGTCGTGGCCGCTGGAATCTTTCCGGTGTAATTGTTCTGGACCTCGTGGTCGTCCCAGATCGCGGCCGTTGCCACGCGGGCGTGGACGTCCTGAAGGTGCTGGTCGGTTTTGAACAGCGAGTACCGCAGCCGGTACTGCTCCAAGGTCCTGCACTCAACAGCATGTGCCGGCCCGACCTCGGCCCCTTGCCGCCACAGGTTGTCTTCCGTGATGCCGTATTCGTAGATGTAATCGCCGAGGAAGAGGACCAGGTCAAGGTTCTTTTCCGCCGCAAGATGCTTATGTGCGGTGTAATGCCCGTGATACCAGGCCTGGCAGGATACGAACCCGAAAGAGAATGTGGAGACAGATGCGCCAGCGGCGGGCAGAGTTCGGAAACGACCCACGCGGCTGAACTGTTCACCCACGCGGAACCGGTAGAAGTATTCCGTCCCCGCGCGCAGTCCTTCGACCCGAGGGTGGACGGAGTGCGCCAGCTCCGGCTGGGCAAGGGCGTCGCCTTCCTTCTCGATTCCGACGAAGTTCGCGTTTCTGGAGACCTGCCAGTTCACGGCGATAGGACGCTGGGGCATTCCGCCATGTCCGTCCTCGGCGAGCGGTTGCGGGGTCAAACGGGTCCAGAGAACGACGCCGTCCGGCCGCGGTGCCCCACTGGCCACGCCCAAACCGAAGGGCTCGTTGATCGTGGTACCGGTTGTTGCGGAGGCTTCGGCACTGGGGATGTTGATTCCCAAAGCGATGGCGGTGGCGGAGACGCCACTGAGGTGAAGGAGACTCCTTCGGCTGAGACCTTTGGCTTCTGAATGCGATGCATTGTGCACGGCTTGTACCTCACTGATGTGTGATTGCTGGGGTGACGAACCCGATCACGCTATCCAGTGAGGATTTCCGCCAAGGAAACTATAGGAACTTATGTATTCACCGCACTTTCACCTCTCCGTGCGAAAGGCTCACGCGTTTTCACGCCACAGTTTCCGGCTCATGTGATATCGGCTCCGGAAACACGCTGACGAATAAAGAATCCGGCCCTGGCGAGGGCCTCATCGGCGGCATCCAGCTGCCCTGCGAAAGTCTGGAAGACATGAGCAACGTTGCCGGTGACGTCCAGGATCACATCCACTCCGGCTTCCCTGGCTCGCTCTGCGAAGCGAGTCGAATCGTCCAGCAGCAATTCCTCGGTCCCGACTTGCAATAGCACTGGTGGGAGCCCGGCCAGGTCGCCGCACGTCGCTGGCGAGGCCCAGGCTTGATGCGGATCCTGGCCGTCGAGATAGATGCTCGCGTTCCACCGCAAACTGTCTGCCGTGAAAAAGGGATCCCGTCCGCTCTTGGTCTCCAAGCTGGCTCCGGTCCTACTGGCGTCGAGACTCGCCGAGAACCCGACCAATCCTGCCGGCATAGGCAAACCTGCTTGTTTGGCCGCAAGACAGGCTCCGACTGCTATGCCGCCTCCGGCGGAGTCACCCGCGAAAACAATGGACGTCGGGTCCGAGCCCCGGTCCAGAAGTTCACGGTAGGCCGCCAGTGCATCTTCGATGCCTGCGGGAAAAGGGTGCTCGGGCGCCAAGCGGTAATCGAGTGACAACGCAGAAACGCCCGTTTCTTTGACCAGACTCGCTGTCAAGGACATCGCCGTCGCCGGGGATCCGATCATGAAGGATCCGCCGTGGAAATACAGGATAGTGCCCGGTTTCGGTTCTTGGTCTTCGGGTTCGACGAGGACTGCTGGACGTCCGGCGAGTCTTGTTGGGCTCTGCTTGATCCCAGCGGGTATCTGCATGGTCGACACCATGCGAGCGAATTCCGCCCGCATCCTGTCAATGTTCGGTGGTTCCTGCTCCGGGTCGATCGCAGTGGTCATGTTCTTCAGGCCGTCCATGATTGCTTGGCGCTGATCAGTAGTCATGTGAATCCTCTCGTTCGTCCTCTCGAACACCATGCTATGCGCCTCCGGGCCTTCACCGGGAGGTTGAACGCGCATCGGGTGCAACCCTGGACCAGGGCGTTATGGCCTCTTTGCAACGGACAGAGGTGCGCTTCCGGCATTCGGGGCGGCCGGGCAACGTGCCCACCTTGCGCCTCAGGTCTGGCTGTGAATTCCCTCGGGGTTCGGTAACGATCCCATTACGCCCGGACGTGTGCCATCGGCTTCCGGCCCGCAATACTGCCTCCCTGCCCTTGCGGGAGGTGGGTTATCAATTCGTTACCGCTTTTCTGCCCTGGTAACGGTCTCGTGTACCCCCGAAAAACCTGCGATAGCGTGAAAACGTCTTGATAACCCGCAAGGTTTTTGGACGCCATCGAAAAAGGAGAAATCACCATGACCCGCACTCAGGTAATCACCCGCAAGGCCTCAATGACCGCCGCTGGTGTTGCATTAGCTCTCGGCGCGGGAGTCCTTGGGATGGGTCCGGCCCAAGCGGAAACGCCCTCCGCCTCGGACTCCGCAGCCACGCCGCAGGCCGAGGAAACGCAGCATAGCGCCCCCGCATCTCTGGACCAGGCCGTTTTGGTCAAGTCCGTGACCGATCCGACGGTCTACTACCTCAAGGTCCCCAGCCCCCACGGCATCGGCGAGGCTCCGGCTCCTGACGGAATGTACAGCGTCGACATTGTGATTGGCGACCAGACCGAGCACTTCACCGTTGAGGCCAAGGACGGTCGCTTCGACCTGAAGGATTCCCACATCCTCAACACCTCGGAGTTCGAGCCTTATGTCATCGTCGACTGGATGGGCTGAGTTCTGAGGTCTGAACCCACAAGCTAGAACCACACTGAGGGTCGGCGGGGAACATTGTTCTGCCGTCGGCCCTCTTTCATGCTCTGTACCGCCTGGGATGAGCCGCCCGGCTGGGCAAGGTCTCCGAGATCGGTCAGCGCACGGCTGAGAAGTGGCTCGTCGTCTTCACCCCGCCTATTTCCTCTACAACGGGCCGGGCCCCTGTCCCCATGGTCCGGAGCCACTCCGCGTCATCAATCGGTGCGTTTCCCCGCTCCACGTTCCACGTTGGGATCGATCAGCCCTTCCGAAGGGTGATCTGCCAGCTGGCTTCCCCCTGCTCCCGGAAGTCCGTGATTTCGTGGCCGTCCTCGGCCGCCCAATGCGGAATCGCCTCGGTGGCTTGGGTGCAATCGAAATCGATGACCAGGTGATCCCCCGGGTCCAGAGTGGCCATGACGTCCTTGGCGTCGATCAGCGGGAACGGGCACACCGCGCCGAGGGAGTCCAAGGCGTAATAGCCCTCCCCAAGCTCCCGCAATGTGGAGGATGCTCCTGTTTTTTCTTTGAGTCCCACTGCACCAAGAGCAGCGGGAAAGCCGCCAAACCCTTGGACGCTGGAGGGCGGGGCCGCTGGGGCGGTATTCACCGAAGCGGAGGTCGTCACTTCCTCGGCACCCGACGTCACCGATCCTGTCCCCACGGGTGCGGGTTCGACCGTCCGCCCGTCCGAGGCCACCGCCAGAGTATTGTCGAGGCTTTCGCTGGTCGTGTAGGTTCCACCGCCCGAGGTGGGGCGCGACGTCGTCGGGCGGAGCCACAACTTGGCGCCCAGCCCCACTCCGAGCGCGATAAAGACCAAGGATACCCACCCTTGGAAGCTGAACAGGCTGGTCTGGACCATGCCGTTGCCCACGGTGCACCCGCCCGCGAGCGAGGCACCCACGCCCATCATCAGTCCGCCCGCGACCGAGCGGGTAGCCGTCCGGGCGTCGGGGACGCGGATTCGGAATTCTCCGCTCGCTTTGGCCGCGATGAACGCACCGACGAACAACCCGAGAACCAGCATGACGCCCCAGTCAATATTGGAGTCATTGCCTGTAACCATGAACTTGACCAGGTTGGAAGAAGGCGTGGTAATCCCTAAGCCATCATTGCGGCCCGCAGCCGCGGACAGCGGCCACGCGATGACCCCGATCAGACCTACCAGGACGCCCGCCGTGTAGAAGTGGAGTGGACGTTTCCAGGCCGGACGGTTTCCCAGGGTTGCGGGCTTGGGGATTCGCCGTTCCTTACGCAGGAAATGGCGCACCATAACCACTGTCACCGCGGAAACCAAGATCACGAAAACCCACGGAGAGATGCCGAGGGCCTCGGGGATGGTGGTCAGTCCGGTATCCCACTGCTTCATCCACACCGCGAAGCCGCCGAGTGCACCCTTTTTCATGGCCGCAGAAGACAGAGCATACATCGCGAGCGCGATCCACGAGCCGACCAGTCCTTCGGCCGAGCGGTACCACGTCCCGGACGCGCAACCACCGGCCAGGATGATCCCCAGACCGAACAGAAGACTCCCGACGACCACGGCGATCGGAGCGAAACCGGAATACTCGGGCGAGATCACGCCTGTGGAGGTCAGCACGGCAATGCCCACCGCGTGCACCGCGATCACGACCATGAGCGCCGTGAACGTTCGCCACGAGCGCTGCAGGAAAATGTCACGGAGCATACCGGTCACGCAGAAGCGTCCGCGTTGCATGACGACGCCGAGTAAGGCGCCGACGATGAGACCTGTGAAGATCATGATGAAGTGCCCGCTTTCATAAGCTGCGTGGATTGATCACGTTGAAGCTACTCGCGCTCGGGCTACGGCGTCGAGAGCTCAGTAACCGAACGTCACTTAGCGACCGGCACGACCCCGGTGATAGGAATGGTCATGGTCGTGGGTTCGAAGCGGACGGCGTAGCGGGTGACCGGGGTGCGGCGGTCGGAGAGCACGTTGGCGCCGAGCAGGACGAGCCCGCCAAGCGCGAGGGCCGCAGCGATCCAGCCCGTGGAGGACCAGCTGCCGCCGGCTTTCATGGCCGAGCCCGCAAGGAGCGGACCGAGCGCATTGGCCAGGTTGAATGCCACGTTGTTCATGGCCGCAGCCATGGTCTGGGCGTCGCCCGCTGCCATCATCAGGCGAGTCTGGAGTGGGACGACCATTCCGCCACTGGCTCCGATCAGGACCATCGCGATGCCGGTGACCCACGCGTTGCCCACACCCACGGCGTAGAGAACGGCCGAGAAGCCCAGGAGAACCTGAAAACCCATAGCGGCAGGCAACAGGATCTTGGAGTTGACGTAGCCTGCAACGTAACTGCCAAGCGTGGACCCGACGCCGTAGAGCATCAGGATCAAGGACATCGCCCAGCCCGGTCCGGCGTGGGACCCCTCGAATGCCGAGCTGAAGTACGAGTACACGGCGAAGATGCCGCCGAAGCCGATCGCACCGGTGACCAGAGTCAGCAATACCTTGGGGTTGGTGAGCGCGGTCAGCTCGACCCGCGAGCTCGTGGCCTTGTTCCCCGCGTGGTTGGGTACGGTGTTCCACAGCATGACCAGGGCGATCGCGGAGATCACGCTCATCAGCACGAAACTCAGTCGCCATCCGCCGACCTGTCCCACCAGCGTGAACAGCGGGACACCGACGATGGTCGCGACGGTGATCCCCATCTGGACGATGCTTACCGCGCGGGCCTGCTTGGTCGGAAGGTTGATACCGGCCGCCGTGACCATGGCCAGGCCGATGAATGCTCCGTGCGGAATACCGGAAGCGAACCTGCCGATCACGAGCCATTCCATGGACGGCGCAGCCGCGACGAACAGATTTCCCACCGTCAGAAGCAGGAGCAGTCCAAGGAGTAGGGGCTTTCTGGGCCATTTGGCGCCAACCGCGGAAATCACCGGGGCACCGAGTACAACGCCGAGTGCGTATGCGGTAATGATGTGGCCGGCCGAACCCTCATCGACCCCCATATCGGAGGAGATCGAGGGCAAGAGGCTCATTGAGGCAAACTCTCCGGCTCCGAAGGCGAAGGTTCCGACCGCTAGCAAGAGCGTGACGAGTCCTGTATTGGATGAATTCCGATTTAAAGTGAACAGCCGACTTGCCGACATGATCCCTCCTTTCTGAGCAGATTGCGCAGTCGCCCAAATTTGGCAACTCCGGAGAACAACTGGGTATGCGCGACTTTTATTTCCGTTTCGAAAGAATCATGGATGTGAATTCCGCCATTGTGTTCGGTAACACTGACGAACTCACTCGCGTATGCCCGAGCGGACTACGTCGTCCCCCGTCATGTCCCGCTTCCGCGACGTCCTGAGAACCCGCGCGTAGGGTGGACTGTATGCTCCGCCCTATTTTCTGGCCGGTTATCGTGCCGTCTCTGCTCTTTGCTATCGGAGTCGGCTCCACGGTCCCGGTCCTCATTCTCTCCGCATTGAGTTTGGGGGCTAGTGGAGCTTTGGCTAGTGCGGTCGTCTCTTTGATGGGCGCTGCCAGCCTCCTCTTGACCGTCCCGGTCGGGATTCTGATCGACAAGGTTGGAGACCGCAGGGCCATGATCTTGGGGACCAGTGCGGCCGTGGTGATCACGGCATTGCTCGTTCTGTCCTTGGCTGGCTCTCTGCCCACGCCCTTTGCCCTTGTCATGTACGTGGTGTTGCTCATGCTTCTGGCGCCGGTCCAGGATATTTGGGGGCTGGCTCGGCAGGCCGTCGTCGCCGACCGAATGCCCGCGATGCACATGGGCCGCGCTATGACGGCACTCGGCGGGACGCAACGGGTCGGGAATTTGGTGGGACCCATGATCAGCGCACTGCTTCTCCTGTGGTTTCCCTTGTGGTCCGTCTATATTTTCAGCGCGGCGTGTGCCGTGCTGGCCGTCGTTGTGCTTTGTATTCCTGCGCTGAACCGTGGCTTCGACTCCATGGGAGCCTCCACTCAGACGACGCCGACCGCCGCAGTCGCGGATCCGAACGAGCCTGCCGCTCAGAAGCTCAAGGTCCGGTGGAAGGCCGTGATGCTCGCCGGTGTTGCGATCACGATTCTGGCTATCGCTCGAGCGGCCCAACCCACCATGATTCAGCTTTGGGGCGTGCACATTGATCTGCACGAATCAGGCATTTCCTTGCTGGTGGCTTTGGGCGCGGCGCTCGAGCTGATTCTGATGTTCCCCGGCGGCTACATCAAGGATCGTTTGGGCCGATCAGTGGTTCTCATCCTGTGCCTCGCCATATTCGGGGCAGGTTTCCTCGTCATGGCGGTTCAGCCCACTCTGGCGTGGACCATCATGGCCGTCGCGGTTATGGCCGTCGGCAACGGACTGGGCGCGGGCGTGAACATGACGATCGGCGCCGACCTGAGCCCCAAAGTCGGTCGCGCAAAGTTCCTCGGAATCTGGGCGATCTTCAACAACTCGGGCAAGTTGGGCGGACCGGCTATTGTGGCACTCCTTCTGAGCATCGCCACCCTCCCGTTGGCCCTTGTCACTACAGGCGTCCTGACCATTGTCGGAGCGGCTTGGACGGCGACATTCGCCCGGACCATGGATCTGCCGAAGGGCGTCCACAAGCGCAAGACCGGCCGGGCCACCCGTTAGGACACATCGCGGAGGCCGTGGCCGCCGGTTCGCCCGTCCTGTGCCCCGTCGACGATTCTGGGTTCAAGCCCACCGTAGGCCCCCAGTGTATTGACGATCGCTTCAGCCAGGTACGAGTTATGGAACCGCCGGTACATGGTCGAACCTTGTCTCATCAACCCGACATTGAGTCGATACGCGGCCTCGAGAACATCAGTATCGGATAACAATTGGCTCAGGGCGTCCAGGTCACCAAAATACGGTGCGATGATGTCCCGCCTCTGTCGGTATGAAGGACGGTTGATAGCCAAGACTCCGTCCATGGCCTCGATCTCTTTGATCTTTTCAGAGGCCAACTGCTCCTCAGGTAAATTAAGGAACCCACCCACGAAGGAGCCACCTTCGTTCCGCTCCTCGTCGATGACCAACGACTCCATGTTCCCGCAGTTGAGGGTCAGGAGTCGCCGATACCCCTTCCTTCGGTTCGTCGAGGGCAAGGCTGAAACCGTCCACAGGAGACCGCTCGTAGCAAGAGCATCCGGGATGGTTTGGTCGACATATTCGGCCATCAGGGTGACGATCACGCCAAATTCTTCAAGTCGGCCGAGTTCCCAATACTTGGTACGCTTCGGTTCGGCACTGTCTACAATCCGGCGTCGTCGCTCTCGTTCCTCCGGGAGGAAAAAAGTTTCCTCCTCGCGGACAGTGAAACTGGCTTCATGCTCACCGTGAGGAAGTTTAGTGAGGAGCTTATTCCGCAAGCCGAACTGAATCTCTTGTTGAGCGATCACTTGCCTCTCGGCTTCATCAAGTTCTTCCGCCGAACAAGGCGCGAAATGCAAGAACTGCAAGTCGGGGTAACGACGACGGTGTGTCCCGACCCGGGTAACTACGTTCGTCGACTGCCCCACATACCTCTGACCGTTTTCGAATTCGAGGATGTATATCCCGGTCAAGGCCGAACACCCCCTGAATATCGGTGCTACCGAAGCCATCTCCCTGACATCGAACCGGGTAAAGCTCAGTGATATCGGCACAATCGCATTCATGAGCTCATTATGGAACCAGCTTTTCCTCAAAAGTTCTTAGGCAAGCCAACGTGTTTTGTCGGGACTCAACCTCATAGCGATTTTTCACGTAGCGCTATGACGAGCCCGCACGCCGCTGGTTCCCACCGCCCTCGTCCTGTACCCGCATATCCCAGCGGTTCCCCTTGCTAGCCTCGAGTACATGCCCGTTCCCGAAATTCACCCTGACCAGCGCCGACCCGACGGCGTCGTCGCCGTGCACGACGCCCACCTGCATAATCTCCAACACGTCAGTACAGAATTCCCGCGGGGTGCGCTGGTTGCGTTCACCGGGGTTTCGGGATCCGGAAAGTCATCCCTCGCGTTCGGGACCATTCACGGTGAGTCACAGCGGCGCTACCTGGAGTCCATTGCGCCTTTCGCCCGGCGGCTGATCGGGAGCACCATGGATCCTCGCGTCGAATCCCTGACGGGCCTGCCGCCCACGGTGGCCCTCGAACAGAGGAACAGCGCAGGCGGTGCTCGGTCGACCGTCGGCACCATCACGACCCTGTCCAATGGGATTCGTCTCCTCTACTCGCGCGCCGGCAATCATCCTGCCGAATCGCTTCAGCGAGGTTCCGCACTGCACGGCGGAAGGCTGTTGGCCGAGGCGTTCAGCCCCAATACGCCCGAGGGCATGTGCCCGCAGTGCCATGGTGCAGGCGTGCTTCACGAACCCACCGAACGTTCGATGGTCCCGGACCCGAACCTTTCGATCAACGACGGCGCGATACAAGCATGGCCGGGGGCGTGGCTCGGCAAGAATTTCCACGACATCTTGTTCACTCTCGACATCGTGGACATGGATCTGCCGTGGCGGGAAATCCCCCAAGAGATCCGGGATTGGATCTTATTCACGGAAGATCAGCCGGTGATCGAGGTCCATCCGGAACGCGGCGTGGATCAGACGCAACGCACGTACCAGGGCCGTTGGCGGTCAGTGAATCGCTATCTCCTTCAGACCGTGGACCAGGCCAAATCGGAGAAGACCCGCGCTCGTGCCCTGAAATACCTGGACACCTTCGAGTGCCCGACCTGCCACGGCCACCGGCTCAATCCCGATGCCCTGCGTGTGGAGTACCTCGACCAGAAGATCTACGAGCTCAACTCTCGCTCGGCCAAAGAGATTTTGGAGCTGTTCCAAGAACGTTGGCAGAAAGTCTCCGAACTTGATGAAACTCCCGAGACGGAGGCGGAGCGTCTGCTTCTTCCAAACGTAGTGCCGGTTCTCGAGACGATGGTCGGCTTGGGGTTGGGGCATCTCAGTCTTGACCGTCCCGCCCGCACCCTGTCCACGGGTGAAATGCAACGACTTCGTCTTTCGGCCCAACTGAGATCGGGGTTGTTCGGGGTCGCCTACGTTCTGGACGAGCCGTCCGCAGGCCTGCACCCCAGCGAGAAAGGCGTGCTTCTGGATCTCTTCGAACGGTTCATCGAGGACGGCAATTCGGTGCTTCTGGTCGAACACGATATGCGTCTGGTCGAACGCGCGGATTGGGCCGTCGACGTCGGCCCTGCGGCCGGCGTCGATGGAGGGCACATCTTGCACTCGGGTCCCGTGGCCGACCTCGCTCAGGTCAAGGAGTCCAAGACGGCACCCTATCTGTATCAGCCATTGCCCGACCCCAGAACCGCCGATGCGGTCCGGACAGCCACGAGCCACCTGAGCATGGACGGCGTGACAGCACGGAATGTGCGGGACGTGTCCGTCTCCTTCCCACTGGGCACCTTTGTGGCCCTGACCGGGGTGTCCGGCGCCGGCAAATCTACTCTCCTGGGTGAAGTTCTCGCACCGATTCTCCGCAAAAGCGTTCGCTCGAGCGTCCTTGAGCAGGACGAGGAGGCCGGCAAGAACCTCACCATCGGAAAAGTATCCGGCACCGACGCAGTGGATCGTCTGGTACAGATCACGCAGAAACCCATCGGTCGGAGCCCACGGTCATGCTTGGCAACCTATACCGGTCTTTTCGACAGAGTCCGCAAGCTCTTCGCCTCAACCCTGGACGCACAAGCTCGCGGATGGGGTATCGGAAGATTCTCCTTCAACGTGACTGAAGGGCGCTGCCCCACGTGCCAAGGCGAAGGGCAGATCGAGGTCGAACTCGTCTTCCTGCCGGGCAGCTACTCACCCTGCCCCGAATGTCACGGTGCTCGATACAATCCGGAAACTCTCGAAGTTTCCTGGAACGGCAAGAATGTCTCTGAGGTCCTGAGCCTTTCCGTGCGGGATGCCCTGGACTTCTTCGCCGACGAGGAGCACGTCTGCCGATCCCTGCGAGCGCTCGACGCCATCGGACTTGGCTACCTGACCCTTGGTCAACCGGCTACGGAGCTTTCCGGCGGTGAGGCTCAGAGAATCAAACTCGCGACCGAGCTTCAGAGAGCCCCACGCGGTCACACCGTTTATCTTCTGGACGAGCCGACGACGGGGCTTCACCCTTCGGACGTGGACCTTCTGGTTGCCGAGCTCAACCGCCTCGTCGACCAGGGGAACACGGTCGTCGTGGCGGAACATGACCTGCGAGTTGTTGCGGGCGCTGACTGGGTCATTGACCTTGGCCCCGGTGCAGGTGAGCGAGGTGGTCAGATACTCGTCGCGGGTCCGCCGGCCGACGTCGCGGCGTGCGACGAGTCCGCAACGGGTCGGTGGATGAGAGGCGAGGGCTGAGTCAGCTTCCGGGGATTCGATGCGGATTGCCGTCGGCACGTATATATCTCAGCAGCAGTTCATCCCCCGAACGCAGGATCGACGCCAGTGAAAGTTGGGTCGGCGCGAATTCCGCGGACGTGGCCATTCGCCTGGCCGTTCCGGCGAGGAGCTTCGGGGCCATCGTCAGGCACAATTCGTCGACCGCGCCAGCGTGAAGAAAGGATCCGAACAGTTCGGGTCCGCCTTCACTGTGAATACGACGCAGACCTCGCGCAACCAGATCAGCCCGTACTGCATTCGGGTCCACAGAGAATCCACCGTCGGCGGAGGCGATGACGACGTCCGCCACTTCCGCCAGCGCGTAGCGGTGGGCTGCGTCAGCTTGCGCAGAAACGTAGACGACGGGGCGCACCGGTGCTTCGGTGAATACTGCGGAGTCCGGCGATAATGCCGCCGAACCGCTGACCAGGGCGAATACGGGTTGTGCGGGGAGCCCGTGAGCCGTGCGCCAGGCTGTGGCTTCCTCCGGCAGAACCATCGCACCATAACCTTCGGTACGGACGGTTCCCGCACCCACCAGCACCACGTCCGCGAGGTACCGCAGAAGATCGAAGACGCGGGAATCACCAGGGCCTCCGAGGCTTCCCGAAACCCCGTTGACCGCGACCGCGCCGTCCAAGCTGGCGACGAAGTTCATGCGCAACCACCCGCCGTCATGCCCGTTTCCGGGTGAGTAGACGGAAAGGATCTGCTCGTCGGTCAGGGACTCGAGCGGGGTCGGGAAGACCGGGTCTATACTCATACATTTCCTTCTGGCCGGGCGTTGTGCTCGACGCGCACGGGTGCCCGCCAACCGCGAATCGCCTCGTACATGCGGGCCGCGTCCACGGCCGCGGCGACGTCGTGCATCCGGACGATCCGGGCTCCGCGTTCGAGACAAGCCATCATTGCTGCGATCGAACCGGACACTCGCTCGCCCTGCGCCCGATCGAGGCTCTCGCCGATGAAGTCCTTATTGGACACCGCGGCCAGCAACGGCAGACCCAGCGAGGCGAGCTCGTCCAGCCTCCGGGTGATCTCGAGCGTATGAAGAGTGTTTTTATCCAAGTCGTGCCCCGGATCGATGATGATCTTCTCACGCGGCACCCCAGCGTCCACCGCCCGATCCACGCGTTCGGCGAGGAATTCGCGGACCTCCCGCACGACGTCGGAGTAGGCCGCCGCAGGCTTTTCTTCACGAGGCTTCCCGGCGCTGTGGGTCACGACGACGTGCGCACCGGTATCCGCAATGGCCGACGCCATCCCGGGGTCGGCAAATCCGCTGGTGTCGTTGATCACCGAGGCCCCGGCGTCGACGGCAGCCCTTGCCACGTCGGCGCGATATGTGTCGACCGAGACGACGACGTCGCTCGCGGCCACAACACTGTGGACCACCGGCAAAATACGGTCAAGCTCCTCAGCTGCGTCGACCACCGGCCCCCTCCCGAACGGGACGCCACCGATGTCTACCCAATCGGCACCCGTTTCCGCGGCCTGCAATGCCGAGGACACAGCCGCATCGACCTCGTAGGTTGCGCCGTGATCGTAGAAGGAATCCGGAGTTCGATTCACCACCGCCATCACCGCGACCTGTCGTTCGAAGTCGAATACCCGGCGTCCGATGCGGTGAAGGGTCATGCGGTCCTTGGCTCCTGGGCGGATTCTGGGGCAGGTGGCGGTCAGGCCCCAGTTTAGCCATGTCGGCCGGGTCTTCGAAGCGGTTCACGTGCCGTCGTCATGGAACGTTATCGGTCGTGCTTCTCCTGCCCCGTTCAGGGGTGCATTTGAGTCTCGCTGACGTGCCGGGCCTGACCCTGTTCTTTCCATCCTCGGGGCTGAATAATGTGGGCATGGACAGCAAAGAGGAAATACTGCTCTACCTCCGCAGCGATCGCGAGGCCCTGCTCTGGAAGCTCGAAGGGGTCACTGAACGTGAGGCTCGCATGCCGCGCACGCCCACGGGCACGAGCCTTGTCGGGATCGTCAAGCACATGGCCAACGTCGAGGTCGGCTATTTCGGTGAGGTTTTCGGTCGTCCATGGCCGAACGGTTCCGAAATAGTCTCACCGGAGGCTCTGGAGCAGGACCCACAGGAAGACTGGCACCTCACAGAAGGCGAGAGTGTCGCCGGAATCATCGATCTGTATCGACGCGTGGGCGACTTCGCCGACTCGGTCATTTTGGAGCTTCCGTTGGACACCATCGGCACGGTTCCGTGGTGGCCTGAGGAACGCTCGCAACTCACACTTCATCGAGCCGCTGTCCATGTGCTCAACGACCTGTCCCGTCACGTGGGACACGCAGACATTCTGCGCGAGCAATTGGACGGGTCAACGGGGCTGAACCCAAACAACTCCAATCTTCCTGACCTTGATTGGTCGGATTACGCGAGTCGGCTTCGGACCGATGCCGAGCGATACTGACGCCCCATGGGCAACCGCGTGAGCGTGGCCTCCGAACCGGCGCCTATTTCTCGCCTGCATCGTCGAACTGTTGGCGGATCTGACGGGGCGAGACCAGGGGAATCTCCGAGGTCAGCGGCCGATGTTGCTTCTGCAGGCGGCGCTTGACCACCTGCCACAACAGCGCGAGCAACAGGAACCAGAATGGGCTGAGAATCGCGGCAATGCGGGTATCCTCGCTCAGCGTCAAAGTCACGGCGATGAAAACGAAGAACGCGAGCACCACCCAGGGGGCGAGTCTGGGCAGAGGCATTCGGAAACCCGACGCATCGTGCCGATCGGGGTGCCTGCGGTAGTACAGAATGTAACTGACCACAATGGATCCCCACGTGAACAGGATGTCTGCCGAACAAATCGAACTGACAACCGTGAAGGCCTGCGTCAGGGCATCACCACCCATCAGGAGCGGGACGGCGGCGAACAGGAAGACCGTGGTGAAGAAGACCGCCTTCATGGGTACGCCTCGCCGCGTCGTGTAGTTCAGCGCCTGGGGAGCATGGCCGTCCTTGGACAGGCCGAAGGCCATGCGGGTTGCGGAATAGACACCGGAATTGGCGCTCGACGCCGCTGAGGTCAACACGACCAGGTTGACGACCAGAGCTGCTCCGGCAAAACCGGCGTTGCCGAACATCGTGGTGAAAGGGCTCTGCTCGGGATCGATGTGATCCCACGGCGTGACCATCATGATCACGGCAAGAGATCCGATGTAGAAGATCAGGATGCGCAAGAGGATCGAGTTGATGGCTCTGGGAAGATTGCGGTGCGGGTTCTCGGTCTCCGCCGCGGTGGTGCCCACCAGCTCCAAGCCGATGAACGAGAAAATGGCCAGTTGGAAACCCAAGAAGAATCCGGTGAGGCCCGTCGGGAAGAATCCGCCGTGCGTCCACAGGTTGGACACGGCGGCTCGAGTTCCGTCGCCGTTCTCGTAGCCGGTCAGAACCAGGACGATCCCCACAAAGATCAGCGCCAGAATCGCAACGATCTTGATGATGGCGAACCAGAACTCGGTTTCCCCGAAAGCTTTGACCGGTTGGAGATTCAAGACGATCAGTCCGATGGCCGTCATCAGAGCAGGCAACCACACGGGAACGTCGGGCCAGAAGTACTGGACGTACGCGGTGATGGCGACCAAGTCCGCGACGCAGCCGACGACCCAGGAAAACCAGTAATTCCACGAAACCATGAACCCCGCCCACGGCCCGATGTTGTCTTTGGCGATGTCTCCGAAGGTCTTGTAGTTGAGGTTCGACAGCAGCAACTCGCCGAGGGCACGCATGACGAAAAACAGAACGAAGCCGATGAGCGCGTAGACCACGAGCAAACCGGGGCCGACAAGATTGGTCAGCTTGCCCGAACCGTAGAACAGGCCGGTTCCGATGGCGCCGCCGATTGCGATGAGCTGGAGGTGCCGATTCTTGAGCCCTCGGGCAAGAGTTTCGCCCGAACCGTTGGCGGATGACACTGTCGTTGAGTTCTCGCTCATGCTCCGTCTTTCTGGATGGTCGCTTCGATCACAGGTGATCTATATTACGTCACCCGGCATCGCAGAATACCGAACCGGAAACGAGCCCGAGAGGGAACCGGCCGCAGGCACAACTGATCACATCAAATACCTCCTCGGTCAGAGAAACGGCACGGTCCCGGCGCCGAGCTCTCCTTCGGGATCCGAGACCGGGGCCGCAAGCATTCCGGCCGCAGCATCGATCAGAAATCGGCCGACCTGCATCCAGTTCCCTCGGTGCTCACCTTTGTTCATGAGTTCCTCTTGTTCCGCGCAAACGCGGATCACAAGATGTGCCATGAGGTACGACCGCCCCTGCAGCACGCCGTCGGAGATGCCCTCGACTTTCCGTTGCACAAATTTCACGTCCTCAGGGACGCCGGTGTCTCTGGCCACCTTCGTCACAATGTCCACCGCCGAAGGAACGGACTGCACCTGGGACAGGAATTGAGCGCGCCAACTCGGCCGGGGAAGACTGTCCAGCAATTCGAAGAGTGGCACCAGGCGCGCACGGATAATGTCATGAACGCTCGGTGAAGGCTCCAGGGCTGCGAGAAGCTCCTTGCGACGTCGCCCCATGGCTTCGGCATGTCGCTCCAAAAGGGCACGCAACAGACCGTCTCTGCCGCCGAAGTGGTAGGAAATTGCCGAGTGATTGGCGGCCCCGGCGTGCTCGACGATGCGACGGTTCGAAACCGCGTCGATCCCATGAATCGCAAAGAGCTCTTCCGCGGAATCGAGCAGAGACTGCCTCGCCCGATCGCTGTACCTTGCCATGCCCCTCAACTCCCCTTCGCAACCGACCTCATCACCATGGCAAATCGGGGCCGATTTCACAATAGTAAGTCAAGTGTCTTAGATTGAGTCAGTTGAGATTCAGTGGTCAACGGAGATCGCTCGACTTCCGAACCATCAGGAGGCAGAAAAGTGAGCACCTCGTATCCACCGAAGCATCGAGAGGTACAGAAGATCAGAAATTCCAAGGACACGGAATCAGAACCCGAATCGGCCGAGGAGCAAGCCGCGGCCGAGGCCAAGCGAACCAAAGCGGAGCTGATCGGGCGCACCGTTGCAATTTTCGTCATGCCGCTCATCTTCGTGGGCATGATGATCACGAGCTATCTCGGCACCATGCATTCCCCTACGCCCAAGGACATGCCCGTCGTCGTGGCGGGTTCCTCGTCGCAAACCGAAGACCTCAAGTCCGCCCTGGACTCTTCGGAGTCGGACGCCCTCGACGTCGAAACCGCGAACAGCGCCCACGACGCACGCAAGCAGGTTTACGAACGCGATGCTTCGGCCGCGGTCGTCGTCGACGGCAACCAAGCGACCTTGTACACGGCCGGTGGCGCGGGTGCCCAACAAGCCACGCTCACCACCAGCCTGGTCACTCCCGCCATTGACAGCGCGGGCCTGAGTCTCAAGACCGAAGACCTCGCGCCTCTGCCGAATAACGACCCCGCCGGTCTCGCGGCTATGTTCCTCATGACCGCGATCGTGATGGCCGGATACCTTCCGTTCAGCGTACTGAGGTCCAACTCGCCGGAATTGTTGAAATTCAGGCGAGTGGTCCCGATCCTCGGAGCCTGGGCCGCTGTGATCGCCGGCTTGGTTTGGCTTGTGACCGGCCCGATCCTCGACATCATCGCTCCGGAACATACGGCCGCGATACTGGGCATAGCTTGGTTGGGCGTTTTCGCGATCGCATCCGTGCAGTTGTTCATCACGAGAATCGTCGGGGCCATGGGCGTGATCTTCGGAATCCTGTTCCTCATGGTCCTCGGCATGCCCTCGTCGAATATGGCGATGCCGGTATATACGATGCCGAGGTTCTTCCGGTTTACACACGAGTTCTTACCGATGCCGGCCATCGGCGAATCCTTGCGCTCGGTGCTCTACTTCGAGGGCAATTCAGTGGCCGGCCACCTTCTCGTGTTGGCGATCGGCGCGGTCGTCGGCCTGCTCCTGACCAAGGGATACGACTACCTTCAGCACAAGAAGAACCCGAATCCCGAGCCTCTCAGCGTAAATATCCCGTCGATCCACGGCGGCCGACGCCCTGACTCGAAATTCATCCGCTACGTCTCGCTTGCGATCTTCCCTCTCGCCATGGTGACCATGATGATCACCTTCATGCTCGGAGCCATGCATTCACCGACGCCCAAGGACATGCCGGTCGCCGTCGTCGGCTCGACTACCCAACAGGCGGAGCAGACCGCATCCAGCCTCAAACAGAACACGGGGGACATGTTCGACTTCACGGCGATGACCGACAGCGACGACGCGCGTGCCCTCGTACAGGATCGCGACGAGGTCGCGGCCCTCGTGCTGCCTTCGCAGCAAGATCCGGAATTCAAACTGATCGGCAATCAATCGGCCAACAACAGTGCCTTCCAAGTCGTGAACCAAACGTTCAGCCGGGTCGCTTCGGCCCAAGACATGAAACTCAACGTCGACGACGTCGCCCCCTTGCCAGATCGTGACAAGAACGGTGTGTCCGTCTTGTACATCGCCATGGGTTGGATCCTTGCCGGGTTCATGGTCGTCATCGTCGGAGCGAACGCGAACCCCTGGAGTCGACCGCTCAAGAGGATGATCCCGCTGACCATCGTCTACGCAGCCTTCATGGGCTTCGTGGTCTCCCTCATCGCGGGGCCGATCACGGGCGCAGTCCAAGGGCACTTCGCGCAACTATGGGGATCGGGAATCATCTCGATATTCTGCATCGCCATGTTCGCCATGGTCTTCGAGAGGCTCATCGGAATGTTTGCCATCATTCCCGTGATCGGAACCCTCATGTTTGCCGGCGTTCCGTCGTCCAACGGCGCGATCTCCGAGTTCATGATCCCGAAGTTCTTCGCAACCCTCCACGACTTCTTGCCGATGCCCGCGGCGGTGGAGATGATCCGGTCGATCCTCTACTTCGACGGCGACGTCGTGGGCCAACATCTGCAAGTACTGGGCATCTGGGGGTTGGTCTCCCTGGCCTTGGTATTCCTCATCGACAGCCTCAAACCACCGCGCACCGAACACGACTTCGGCAATTTGGAGCGCGAACGGGCGAGGGAGGCAGCCAAGGAGAACCTCGGTGAACCACCGGTTGAATCGACCGTTTTACCGGAGGAGATCGACGAAGGATCGACTGAATCGGCCGACGGGTCGCGGCCCCACAGCGCCGTCGATCACCATGATCTGGTACGTGCCGGAGTCTGACCCTGAATCCGTCCCTCTCGGCAGGACAAGGCCCCAAGGCGATCATTTCGCCTTGGGGCCTTGCCCCCTCTGCCGCGGAAACTCAACGCCCGATTCACCTCGCGAGGTTCGGCAGTACCCGCTCCGCCGTACCGTGAGCAATCGCCTTTTTCTCGGCATCGGTCAGCCGCGCCTCGTGGAGGAAATCTTGTGCACCATCCATTCTCACGAAAGGGTAATCGACGGAGAACATGATTCGATCTGCCCCGATCATTTCCACGCAGTACTGGAGGTTGGCTTGGGTGAACATTCCGCTCGGCGTGATCCAGACATTCTGGCGCATGTACTGAGCAAAGGTCCGCTCCACTCCGGTGACGCGGGTGGGAAGCATCTCATCAAGCCGCTCCAGGAAGAACGGAATCATTTCTCCCCAGTGCCCCAGGACAATCTTCAACCCAGGATGACGATCAAGGGTTCCCGAGAGAACGAGGTGCAAGAAGTGAACCGCTGTTTCCTGATGCCAACCCCAAGCGGCCGTTTGGAGCCGGGTCGAGACAACACTGCTGAAGCCAGCGTAGTTCTCTCGAGTCGTGTCGACGGGCGCAGGTGAGGGGTGCAAGTATATGGGCGCGCCGGTTTGTTCCGCAGCCGTCAGAAAATCTTGAAATCTGGCATCGGAGAGGAACCTCCCCTCGGTACGCCCGAAGACCAGTGACCCCGACATACCCAGTTCGTTGACCGCTCGGCGCAATTCATCGCCGGCTTGGTCAGGTGTCGAGGTCGGTATCGATGCGAACCCGGCGAAACGGTCCGGATGCTCTTTCATGGCGAGGGCCAGGTTGTCGTTCGTCGTCCTTGTCATCTCGGCAGCGACGTCGGGCGGCAGGAGCTGTGCGTTCAGCCCGGACAGAACCTGGACATCAACGCCGCACGCATCCATATCGGCCAGCCGTTTGTCCCCCAGATCGGCAAGCGCGGCCGGGTCAGGGGAACCGGGTAACCCATCCTCACTCGCGAAGGCTTCCTGGAAACCAGGACTGATTTTGGCGATCTCCGGCCCGGTCGCCCGAGCAATGTCCGGGTCGATGTAGTGCTCTTCGACAGTTACAAGCCGCATGGTCACTTCGTTCCTTCCACGTTCCGACCTCCGAGCCAGACTGCTTGGATTTCTCTGGTCGCCATGACATCGTGTGTCGGATCTCCCGCCACGAGCACCAGATCGGCCCGCTTTCCTGGTTCGACGACGCCTCGGTCGTCGAGCCGGAACGTGCGGGCGTTGAGACTCGTCGCGCTCTGGAGTACTTCCACGGGAGAGAGCCCGGCCTGGTTCAAGAGATGAAACTCCTCGTGAAGTGAGACTCCGTGAACGACGTTCGCGGGCACACCTGGCGCTTGGTTCGCATCCGTCCCCGCCACAAGGATCGCCCCCGCCTCGTGCATATCGGATACAGCGCCGGCCGCCCGCCTGTAATCGGAGCCCTGGTCCGCGAAGAATTCTGCGGTTCCCTTCATCATGGTCAGGGTCGGCGAAGAGACGATGCCCTTCTGCACCATTTCAGCGATCAGGGTCGGGGGTAATCCCCGATCGAGAGGCGCATGGGTCAGGATATCGACGCCGATTCTGACACCGGTCTCATACGCGCCCACCGCGATGGCATGGGCGACCACGAGTTTTCCGGCCCTGTGGGCCTCGTCGACGGCTGCCTGAGCGACGTCGAGGTCCAACCCACCATTTCCCGGACTCTCGAGAATCAGCTTGATGTAGTCGCTTCCCTGATCCACACGCTCTTTCACGAGGCCGCGTGCCCGGTGCGCGTCATCCGTCATTGATTCTTCGGGGAAATTCGGGATGCGCGCATGCGTTCCGTGATGAGACACGAGAGGCGCACCCGCGGTGAGGATGTTGGTCCCGTGACCTTCGCGGCGGATCTGCTGCTGGAATTCATACGGCCACATGGCCATGTCCATTGCCGTGGTAATTCCGGATTTGAGAAGGTCGTCGAGCTGATTCGGGTCGGTGATGTGCACGTGGGAGTCGATGAAACCCGGCACGAGGGTACGCCCGGTTCCATCCACAGTGGTATCCGACGAAATCTGGTCCATCGACCCGGCGGGCTCAATGGACAAAATCCCGGATTGGTCGAAAACAACGTCGTGCCGACCCTCCAGGAGAATTTCGCCATTGAACACGCTGACGGATGTGATGAGAGTTTTCATGGGGATTTCTCCTGATCGAGTTGAGCGTCCGCGGCGGACATGCCCAAGGCCGTTGCACTGCAGTCGCCACGTTCTTCGTCCATGGCCCCCAGACTGCTCTTCTCGCCCGAGAATTGTCCAGGAATTCTCCATCAGTCCGCCCCATGCCCGCTATGTGATAGCGGCACCGGCAATTCTGAGGACCAGCTTTTTCGGCAGGAACGAGGCTCCTTTGGCTATCACTCGGTTGGTCAGTCCATCGATGAAGCTCGGGGTGTCCCGGTCCAGGGCGGACATGAGGCCATCGGCAAGTTGCTGAGTGGTCCTCATCCGTCCGACGGAAGCCGCCCGGCCCGCGTGGTCGAAGAATTCCGTCTCGGTTGGCCCAGGGCATGCGGCCAGGACGCGAACGCCGCTGGACTTCACCTCGGCCCACAGCGCTTCGGTCAGGGAAAGGACGAGCGCTTTCGACGCCGCATAAACCGCCAAGTGAGGAACCGGCTGGTATGAGGCGGTCGACGCGATATTGATGATCGTGCCACGCCCCCGGGCAACCATTGGCTTCACGAATCGGGAGGTGAGACCCACTACGGCGAGGCAGTTCAGCCGGACCATCTGGTCCAGGACCTCGGCGTCGACGTCGGCGATGTTGCCGTTGAGACCGAACCCCGCATTGTTGACCACGGTATCGATCTCACGAGATTCGAGTTTTTCCCAGAGCTCATGGGCGGCATAGGGCTCGGAGAGATCCATATCGAGAACGTCGACGCCGACCCCGTGCTTATGCTGGATCTCATCCGCGAGCGCTCGAAGACGGTCGCGACGTCGGGCAACCAAGATGAGGTCATCGCCCCGGTGAGCGAATCGTTCGGCAAGTTCCGCGCCGATGCCCGATGAGGCCCCGGTGATCAAGGTGTTGGCCATTGCTGCTCCTCCTGGAATCCTCAGCCCCGATCTGCAATTCAGGGCTGTCTGCCTTAGGCGAGCTTCGCACACACGTCGGCTGAGTCCCACCACTGGAGAGGCTCTCCATACTCCGTATGCCGAAAGGGCCCCGGTTCTGAGTTTGAACCAGAGCCCTTTCGGCGTGTGGGTACGGGAGCCGGACCTATTTTTGGCGGCCCTTCATCCGGGGATTCTGCTTGTTGATGACGTAGATCCTCCCCTTGCGCTTGACGACCTGCGCTCCCGGCTGATTCTTCAACGACCGTAACGATGCCCTGACTTTCATGTTTCTCCTTTGTGCAAATGATTCTCATGAAGAGAGTACAGTAGGAAAACCTGGGAGGACCAAAGATTGCGTTTCGGCACCACCGGACAGAAGGAGCAACACATGGATACGGTCACCGTGATCGCCGTTATCGGGGCGTGCGAGCCAGAACGGCGTCTCCATGCGCAAAACCTCGCCCGCGAGACTGGGCAGGAGCTCATCCATGCCGAACGCTTGGGTGTTGCGATGGACCCCGTCCGGGAAGCCACTTCTTTGATCCCATGGACGCTTTCGAGCGAAGTCGTGGTGGAATACCCGATCCAGGCTCCGATTCAGGACATCATCGGTTCACTCGTCGATCCCGAGGAGCCCACGCGATTGGGCGGCGTGGTGTGCGTTCTCGACGCGACTCATTTCTTCAGTGAACTCAATCGTTCCGACCACGTTGAACATCTCGAGATGCACCACGGCACGGCATTCACGGCCATGACCGCCAGAGCACTCCTCGCTTCGCAGCACATCGAGTATTGTTCCACGGCACTCATCGTGAATTGGCAGACTCTTCCCCCGGAAGAGCTTTCTCTGATCAAGGCCGTCATCGGTGAATTGAGCCCGCTCGCCGGCGTCGTACTCGAGGGCGACGAACAGTGGATGCGAGAACTTGCCGGCACCGATACCGAGGGAGAAAACTCGCTCCCTGATCAGCAATCGGAGATCCATATTCGGCCGGGCTGGGTCGCCCACCTGAACGGCCAGCACGCCTCCCCTCATCGTGATCCGAGAGTCGCGTCGATGCGCTACAGCAACCCGCGTCCGTTCCACCCGCTGCGCCTGAAGCGGGTTCTGGACGAGCACATCGAGCCAGGGGAGAGCGGGAATGTGGTCCGCTCATGCGGATTCTGCCGTCTCGCAACGCGCCAAGGAATCACGGCTCACTGGAGCCAGACCGGCGAAGTCATGTCCATCGAACCGCTCGCCCGTGACACCGATACCCTCACGGAACCGCTGAGTTTCGGGCAAGACATCGTCCTGACTGGCATTGACCTTCGGCCCGCAGCCCTTACGCGGGCACTGGACGAGGCGACCCTCAATGACCGCGAGCTGCTGAGCGCCCCAGAGACCTGGAGGTTCATGCCGGATCCGTTCCCGGTCTGGGTCACCGCCGACGACCGGCGCGAATAGGGTCCGCAGAACATTTCAATATCCGCAGGCTCTCACCGGCGTATGGACAGGACGTCGCCCGCAAACACTCTTACCGCAGGTCCTTGCCTTTGGTTTCGGGCAGGGTCAGCACCGTCAGCGCGGAAATGAGGAGAAAGATCATCGAGTAGATCGCGAACTTGTACGGGTCCCCCAACCAGGTGAGCACGTAACCGGCAGTGCCCCCGAAGACCGCGATCGCAATCGAGTACGGTACGCCGAACCCGGCCGTACGCTGGTCTGTGGAGAACATTTCCGCGTACGTCGCAGGCGCATGGCTCAGGAACCCAGCCAACAGAATCAGCTGGATACTGATGGCGAGAACCAGCTGCCAGGCTTCACCTCCGGAAGCCAGGGCGATCATCGGAATGCACAGAACCATGCTTCCGATCATTGCGATCAGAATGCACGGTTTCCGTCCGATCCTGTCCGACAACGCGCCCCATATCGGCAGAACAATAATGAACACCACGTTTCCGATCAGGGACGCGGTGAACGCAGTTTTCGAGTCGTAGTTGAAGGTCGTGGTGGCCAGGGAAGCCATCGAGACCGACCATACGTAGTAGGCAATCGTCAGCCCACCGGTCATCAGGATCACCTGTAGCCCGGTTCGCCAATTCTTCAGCACCGCAATCAGGATGTTCTCCTTCTTGACCTCGTGCTGTTTCACGGCTTCCATATGCTCAGTGAATAGCTCAGACTCCTCCATCGAGGAGCGGATCCAAATGGCGACGACGCCGAGCAACGCGCCGACAAGGAAAGGCACGCGCCACCCCCATGACCCCATCTGGTCTTCGGTCAAGAGACCCTGAAGGATAAGGCCGAGCACCAGACCGCAGATCAGACCTAGGGTTCCAGTCACGTATATCGAGCTGGCGAACAGTCCGCGCTTTTCGCGCGGTGCATGTTCTGAAAGGTAAGTTTGGGCGGCGGGCAACTCGCCGCCGTGTGAGAGTCCTTGGATGAGACGGCCGATGAGCAACAGAGCGGAAGCGAGCCAACCCACCTGATCATAGGTGGGACAGACGGCCACGATCAGGGAACCGACTGACGCGCTCACCACGGCCAGAGTCAGCGAGCGCTTTCGCCCCCATCTATCCCCCAAGAACCCGAAGAGAAACCCGCCGAACGGACGGGCAACGAACCCGACCGCGAACACGGCCATGGTTTCGAGGAAAGCGGATTGAGGATTTTCGTCGTTGAAAACTTGGGTCGAGAAATATACCGCGAAGCTCGCGTAAATATTCCAGTCGAACCATTCCAGGGCATTGCCGATTCCGGTGCCCAACAGGGTTTTTGCGTGCGACTGCTGACTCGGAGGGGGTGCAGTCGCTGTGCTCGGAGAACTCATGGTCGTCCTTTCGCGGTGTCTGACGTGCGGGGTTCGCGTGCTCAGGAGTTCAGACGCCGGATGGCCAACTCCGCGAGCAAGCGCGAGCAGTCGTCCAGTACCGAATCGTCATAGGTTGCGTGGGGTGAGTGATTGAACGCGGCGGTTTCCGGGTCTTTGTCCGGATCCACGGCAGCGACGAAAGCAAAAGCGCCCGGGATGCGTTCGAGGATCTTGGAGAAATCCTCCGCGGCGCCGACCGGTTTCGCCAGTTCTGACCACCGGCCGGGGAAGGCGTCCTCGGTGACCTTCGAGAGAAAGTCCGTCTCTTCGTCGTGGTTGGTTGTGACCGGGTACAGCTTCTTGGTCTCGATCTCGCACGTGGTTCCGTGGGCGGAGGCGATGCCCTCGAAGAGCCGGACGAGATTCTGGATGAGGCGCTCACGAGTTGTGGTGTCGAAGGCTCGCAACGTGAATTTCGCGGTTGCGTGATCGGGAATCACGTTGGCCGCCGAACCTCCGACCAGGCTTCCGCAGGTCACGACCACCGGATTGAAAACATCGAACTCCCGGGTGACCAGAACGTGGGACTGAGTCACCATCTCCGCGGCCACCGGGACCGGGTCCAATGCTTTGTGAGGTGCGGAGCCGTGACCGCCCACTCCGTGCACGCGAACGATGATCGTGTCCGAGGAAGCCATCAGGGCTCCCTGTTTGGAGGTGATGGTTCCTTGGGCATATTGCGCGGACCACACGTGCAAGCCATATGCGTGATCCGGCAGGCGCCCTGCCGATTCGAGGAGCCCTTCGTCGATCAGATGTTGCGCGCCGTCCCAGCCTTCTTCGCCGGGTTGAAGGAAGAAGACGACGTCGCCGGCAAGCTCCTGCCGGACGGCGTGCAATGCCCGGGCAGCACCGATGATGCCGGCCATATGCATATCGTGCCCGCAACCGTGCATGGCTCCATTGGTCGAAGCCCAGGTCAGACCCGTCTCCTCCGTTACGGGAAGAGCATCCATGTCGGCGCGCAGCAACACGGTCGGTCGTTTCTCGAGCGGCGTTTTCGCTCCCGCCCCTCCCCGCAGAACCGCCGTGAAACCGGAAACCTGGCGGGCATCCGTGATTTCCATTCCCAGCGACTCGAATTCCTGGCGAACCCGGGCGTTGGTCTGCGGCAAGTGGAGACCGGGCTCGGGGATCTGGTGCAGTTCCCTGCGCAGAGAGATGATCTCCGCTTCGTTACTCGCGATGATGGCGGCGATCTGTTCGGACAAGGAAGACATGATGTGGCGAAATTCCTTTCGTCGGTGGAGGAACACCATATGAGCCGCCGGTTTTTGTGATCGGCGACTCATATGGTCGTGTTCCAGGCTACTCCCGCCGCGTTTCCAACTGTCATCGAACCGCTTAACAGGGCGCAAGCCAGGCCCGCCACGGCTTTTCTTCCTCGGCACCGTACCGTGGTCAGTCCGTATAGACCTCCTTGACCTCTTCATGCTTGATGCCGTCCATCGCTTCGCGGTCGATCTGTTCCTGATTCTCGACATCAGGGGTTCCGTGGGTGTGGAAAGTAGGCACGGTCTTCATACCCCATGCTTGACCCTTGGCCCGTTCGGTTTCCGTCCACTCGACAACCGGCCAGTCGGGGTCGAGAATCAGACGCGCTCCGGCGTTGGCCAATTCGATGCGGTTGCCGCCGGGCTCCCACACGTACAGGAAGAACGTCTGGTTGATGGCGTGCTTGTACGGGCCGTATTCGATGAAGATACCGTTCTCCAGGAAGATATCCGCGGCTTTCAGGATGTCCTCGCGGGTATCCGGAGCGAAGGCAAGGTGGTGGAATCGACCGCGCTCGCCCGTCCAGTCTTCGGAATAGACCACGTCGTAGGACTTCTGATGGAATCTGAACCACCAGGCACCGTATCCGCCGGAATCCAGCCGGACTCGTTCTGATTCGCGGGCCTTCATGACGTCGCGCCAGAATTCCCCGGCGGCGTTGACGTCCTTGGCGAGATAGTTGATGTGGTCCAGGCGCCGTGCGTTGACTCCTCGACCTGGGAAGGCGGAAGCCTGGTTCTTGAGCGCAGGCTGGTCCTCGATGTCCGGGACGTAATGCTCGGTCTCGTAGTAGATGGCCATGAGGTGTCCGTCCGGATCCTCGAATTCGTAAGAAGGCCCCACCCCGGCCTCAGGCTCCTTCCATCCGTGCCCCAAACCTGTGGCTTCGATCGCCGCGACGCGGCGTTCGAGGGCTTCCGGGCTCGTTGCCCTGTAGAGGGTTCTGCCGACACCGTTCGTGCTGGACGAGGTGAGCTTGATCGTGTAGTTCTCGTATTCGTCCCAACATCTCAGATACGCGGAGTCACCGATGCGGGCGATCACGCGCATCGCCAGCAGATCCCGGAAGAACCAGAGGCTCTCCTCAAATTTGGGTGTCAACAGTTCGACGGCTCCCACGTGTGAGAGGTCGAAGTTCTCCATCTCGGCCATGAGATGTCCTTCCTCTTGCCGGCAGTCAGTCCAGGTACGTCAGCCCGGCCGCCTCTAGCGGCTCGCGCATGGAATAGAGGTCAAGTCCCAGTGTTCCTTCCCGGAACTTCTGGCGCTTGGCCTCTTCCCGGTCTTCTCGCTCTTGGGCTGCACGGACCACCTGTTTCACACGGTCCTTCGGGACAACGACCACGCCGTCGTGGTCGGCAGCCACCACGTCTCCCGGATGAATGAGCGCATTCGCGCACACGACGGGAACGTTGACGGAGCCGAGTGTCGCCTTGATGGTTCCTTTGGAGTGGATCGCTCGGGCAAAGACCGGGAAGTCCATCTCTTCGAGTTCTCTGGTGTCCCGGCAGCCGCCGTCGATGACGAGGCCCTTGGCACCCTGGGCGCGCATCGACGTCGCCAGCAGCTCACCGAAGAATCCGTCTTCGCTCTCGGTCGTGCAACCGGCGACGACAATATCCCCTTCCTGCACCTGTTCCGCGGCAACGTGCAGCATCCAGTTGTCGCCCGGCTGAAGCAGGACCGTCACTGCCGGTCCGCACAACTTCGCCGAGGGGTAAATGGGCCGAATATAAGGGCGCAGGAGTCCCACGCGCCCCATGGCCTCGTGGATCGTGGGTACTTCGAACGCGCTGAGCGCTTCGACATCCTTCGCGTCGGGACGCTCAATAGCGGTGTGGACAACTCCGAGATCAAACATGGGGCACTTTCCCTTTCTCTTCCATTGCGGTGTTCTGACCGATGCGGCGGTCCAACCTCTTGTAGACCTTCCGAACATTGCGTTCGTAGATGTCTGCACGTTCCTCATCGTTCAACGGTGCCGCTGCAATGTAGCGAGCCGTATCGTCGAAGTAATGACCCGTTTCGGGATCCACGCCTCGTACGGCTCCGATCATTTCCGAGGCGAACAGGACATTCTGACGCGGGATAACGGAGAGAAGCTCATCGATACCGGGCTGGTGATAGACACAGGTGTCAAAGAAGACGTTGTTCAGCAAGTGCTCGTTCACAGTCGGTTTTTCGAGTGATTGCGCCAACCCTCGGAAACGACCCCAGTGGTAAGGGGCCGCTCCACCGCCGTGAGGAATAACGAGTTTCAGTTCGGGGAATCGAGAAAACAGATCGCCCTGGATCAGTTGCATCACGGCCGTGGTGTCAGCGTTGAGGTAGTGGGCGCCCGTGGTGTGGAACGCAGGATTGATCGACGTCGAGACGTGAATCATTGCGGGCAGTTCGTGTTCGATCAATTTCTCGTAGATCGGGAACCATGATTCGTCCGTGAGCGGCGGTGAGGTCCAATGTCCACCCGACGGGTCCGGGCTGAGGTTAACCGCGACGATGTCGTGCTCTTCCACGCATCGATCGATTTCCTCCACACATGTTGTGGGGTCGACTCCGGGCGATTGGGGCAGCATCGCAGCAGGAGCGAAACGCTCGGGGTAGAGTCTTGCGACTCGCGCGCAGAGGTCGTTGCAGATGCGCGCCCAGACGGAGGAGGTCTCGAAGTCTCCGATGTGATGCGCCATGAAGGAGGCCCTGGGCGAGAAGACCGTCAGATCGATTCCCCGCTCGTTCATGAGGCGAAGTTGGTTGCCCTCGATGCTTTCGCGGATCTCTTCGTCAGAGATCGAAGGGCCACCCGGATCGGGCTCCGGACCGCCGTCGAGCGCGGCGATCTGTTGTTCTCTCCACTGCCCCAGAGCCGCGGGGGCTGTCGTGTAGTGACCGTGGCAATCGATGATCATGATGTTCTCTCTTCCGTTTGCGATTGTCCGTCTGCGGGATTCCACACAGCCTGGGGTACGTATACGTGCCCGGACATCAGCAGGCGAGCTGTCCGGGTAATGCCTGCACGCTGCACATGGCCGTTTTCGGAAAGCTCCAAGTCAACGAGGAATTCGCCGCTGGGATGCTCGATCGATAAAACGCGTTCAAGCCCATCACCGGGTGTCGCCAGTCCGCTGACCACACTTCCGTCCATGCATGCGGCCGTCGCAACGGTCACCGCTGCCAGAACGCCTATGGACTCATGAGCCACGTGAGGTATGAAGCACCTCGTGGACAACGCACCTCCATTGCGGGGTTCCGCGATGAGTGTCATCTTGGGGTAGCTCTTGTCCCGCACGTCTCCCAAACCCATGCGCTCTGCGCTCTTCAATCGCAGCTCTTCAAGGAGGGCTTTCAAGGCGGCGTCCTCATTGAGCTCAGTCGGGTCCTCGTAACCTGACCGCGCCACGTCGCCTGCACGGATGAGGACCATGGGTTGGCCGTTGTCGATCATGGTCGTCTCGAGTTCCTGTCCGGAGTCCAAAACGACGGTGTCGCGCTCGTTCCCCGTGGGCAGGAGCGCCGATGCCACCGAACCTTCGGTGTCGCGGAACATGATCTCGATCGGGGAGGCAGTTCCACCGACTCCGTCGATCGCGGTATCGCCTTCGTACGCGACCTCGAAGTTCTGACGGTTTTCGTCCTCGGTCCGTGGGGTATGGACGGTGATCTCGGCGACCAATCCGGTATTGAGGGTTCGAACTACCGCGGTCGTCGTCTCGTCCGCGGGTGTGATGAGGCCAGTTTCCAGCGCATAGGGAACCACAGCCGAGAGCATATTTCCGCAGTTCGCGGTGGTCTGAACCCCCGTATTGCCTGGTTGGAGCTGCGCGAAGGTGAAGTCGAGGTCCACCCCATCCTCGTGAGAGGCGCTCACGATCCCGACCTTGCTCGTCAGGGGGTGTCCCCCGCCGATACCGTCCACTTGAAGGGGATGGGGGCTGCCCATCACGGCTGCGAGTACCCGGTCCCTAAGTTCTCGCTCGGTAGGGAGATCGGGTGCATAGAAGAACGGTCCGCGTGACGTGCCACCACGCATGAACAGTGTGGGGATGACCGTCTGGGAACCGGAGACCGGCTTGGACACGTTGGCAATGGTCACAGTGATAACTCCTCACTAGTCGTTTCCGGTTGGTCAGTAGGTCGAACCCGAGTCTTTCGGCCGAACAGGGCCAAAACAATCGCTCCGAAAATCCATGTTCCGGCGATGAAGAAGAAAACGGAGGAGTACCCCGAGGACCCGTAGATTGCTGCAATGATCAAAGGCCCGAGTGCGTTCGAGAGTCGCCCTATCCCATATGAGATGCCAGTTCCCAACGAACGAGTCCGGGTATCGAAGAGTTCGGGAGAGTAGGCGTACGCAAATGATGTGTATCCGCGTTCGAACATATTCACCAGGAATCCGAAGACGACGATCATGATTGGGTTGAAGGTCAAGCCGTACAGCAGCCCGCACAGACCGATGACGACGCCGAAGATCACAAGCAACCATTTGCGCTCGAATTTGTCGGTGATCAGTGCCGCCAGCAGGGAGCCGAGGGGAGCGCCGATAGTCGTCAGCGCGACGTAGAATATTGACTTTTCGACCCGGAATCCTTGGTCTGCAAGCAAAGTCGGGGCCCAACTGGAATAGCCGAAGAACCCAACGGTCTGCGTGATCCACAGGATGGACAAAACGAGCAGGGGCCCGATGTATCGCTTACGGAACAGCGTTCGAAGAGGGGTGTTCTCCGAGCGCCTCACTTCCTCTTGCGGCGGGGCCGGATCAGGTATGGATACGCCGGTTGCCGCTACCTGTTCCTCCATGCGCCGCAGGACGTCTTCTGCTTTTGTCAGCTTGCCTTTGCTCTCGAGCCAGGTCGGGGATTCCACGAGAGCCTTGAAGCCGAAAATGAGAATGGCACCGAGTGAACCCCACAGATAAACCAACCGCCAGCTGGAATCGCTCAACGGAACCACGAAGCTCGCAATAAATGTGGTCACTGGCGTTCCACAGATTCCGATGACCATCGCGTATGCCAGGTACCGCCCGCGGACTTTGGCCGGGAATACCTCGTTGACGTAGATGACGGCGATGACCGTCATGGCTGACAATCCGGCCGAGGTGAGGAACCTGAGGACGGCCATTGAAGTGAAGTCCCAAGCCGCAGCCGTCAACAGGGAAAACACCGAGAACCACACCGTAGTACTGATCAACGCAAACTTGCGTCCCCATTTGTCAGCCAACCAACCGCCGACCAGCGATCCCAGGAACATGCCGACGAAGGCGATTGAGGTTATATAGCCGACCTGGGGCACCGACAGCCCCCAAACCCGTCTGAGCTCAGGTGCCGTGGCAGCGAAGGTATTGATGTCGGCGAACTCGAAAAAGTATGCAACCGCGATCAAAGCGATCATGGTCTTGTGGAACCGGGAGACGGGCAGTCGGTTGATCCGGTGGATCGAATTTGCTGTCTGCATCAGTCCTCGTTTCCGAGGACATTGTCCGCCCAGTAGAGGTTTCTCGGGTTGTCGACCAACAAGGCTTGCTGGGATCGACCCGTTCCTGCAATCAGAGGAATGTAATTGAGGAGCACGGCGTCGTCCGGCATGTGCGTTTTCAGGTTGGGATGGGGCCAATCGGTCCCCCACAGGGCTCTCTGTGGGAACTCGTCAATGACTCGTCGCGCGAAGGGCACGACGTCGGTGTAGATCTGCTCTGCACCGTCTCGGGCGAAAGGCCCCTCCGCGGATAGGCGTTCGGGACAACTCACCTTGACCCAGGAACCGGTTCTGTCGACGAAACTCAAGAATTTTTCGAATTCGGAAGACTTGTCTCCTGCGGAGACCTCGGGCCTTCCCATGTGGTCGATGACCAGAGGTACGTCGATCTTCTCCAGCAGCGACTCGATATCCGGCAGCGAATCCGGCTCAAAGTACACCACGATATGCCAGCCGAATTCTTTGATCTTCGAGGCGACAGTCACCAGGTCATCGGATGGATCCTTGGCGACCAGTCGCTTGAGGAAATTGAACCTCACACCGCGGATTCCGCGTTCATGCATCATTGCGAGGTTCTGCTGAGTGATTTCGGGCCCCACCGTGGCTACGCCACGGGCAGTGTCTCCGAAGAATTCGAGCGCATCGAGCAACGCCGAGTTGTCACGGCCGTGGCAGGTCGCTTGGACGATCACGTTCCGCGAAAGCTCGAGTTTCTCCCGCAGTCGTTGAAGGTCCCGCTTCCCCGCATCGCACGGCGTGTACTTCCGTTCGGGTGCATAGGGGAACTCTGCCGCTGGGCCGAATACGTGACAATGAGCGTCCACCGCGCCGGGCGGCATCACGAAGGTCGGATTGCTGGGGTTGGGTTCCCAGTCAAGCCAGCCCGGAGTTTTGGTAAAGGTTTCAGGCATCTGAGCTGACCTCCTTGTCATGGGGATTACCCCGCAGATGCGATGTGGATTACATGAGCGTACATCGTAAACCTTATTGTTTACAATTCTGCAAACGATTGCGCGATGCACGCGGTAGACTGGAACGATCTGAGAGATTGTGTGACCAGAAGGAGAGCCGCCTTGCCGGAGGACAGCTCAGCTGTGACAAAAACGAAATATGCCCCAGGAAGCACAGGACGCACCCCGTCCACCTCAGCCCCACAGCTGGTCAGCCTGCTACGAGAGGCGATCATCTCCGGCCAGCTGGTTCCCAACCAGCGGCTTGTCGAAGCCGATTTGTCCGAAGAATATGGTGCTTCACGCGGCAATGTTCGCATCGCCCTGTCCGAGCTGAGCGTGGAGGGCTTGATCGAGCGTGTTCAGAATCGAGGGGCCCGAGTACGAGCCGTGTCAGTCAACGAAGCCGTCGAAATCACCGAGGTTCGCGGCGCGATCGAGGCCATGTGCGCCAGGAAGGCCGCCGAAAAGGCGACCAGTGAGAACATCTGCGAACTGCGCTCCATTGCGGAACGGATGACCCAGGCGGTCGAGACGGGACATCTCAACGAATATTCTCAGTGCAATAAAGAACTCCACGCGCTGATCATGGACATGAGTGGGCAGCGGACCGCCGCCGAGACCATCAAACGGCTACGCGGCCAAGCTGTGAGATACCAATTCAGACTCTCGAACCACCCGGGCCGCCCGAGCACATCCTTGCCTCAGCACCTTGCGATCATCGAGGGCATATGCAGCCATGACCCCGACGCCGCCTCACTGGCGATGAGTCGTCATCTCGACAGCGTCGCGGAGGCCATCAGGGCCACCGATATCTGAACTCGCCCACGGGTGTTCGCATAGTTAACTAAATTGTTGACAATATGTATGTGTCCTGATTCACTGATCCTCGATGCGAACCTCTGGCGAGCCACGTGAGAGGACTCGTATCCCCAGGGCCTCAAGGAGGAGGCTCATGTATTGAAGGGGATCTCATGACGACTCACGACCTTGCACCGCGCACACAGCGGATTACCAATAACAGGGCCTTCACCATAGTTCTGTCCCTGTGTTGGGTAGCCATCTTCTTCGACGGCATCGACACATTCATGTACGGGTCGACCATCCCGACCATGACGGCCGACGATGGATTCCACATGACGGCGGCGCACGCCGGAAATATCGGTTCCTTCGCGACCTTCGGCATGCTAGTTGGCGCCCTAGCCATCGGCGTCATTGCGGATACGATCGGGCGCCGCTGGAGCATCATTCTGTGCTCGACGATCTTTTCGGTTTCTTCAGCGGGGTGTGCCCTTGCCGCGACCGCCACGACATTCGGGGTATGGCGCACGATCGCCGGTTTCGGGCTCGGCGGCTTGCTTCCGACGGCCATCGCGATGGTCTCCGAATTTGCCCCCGATCGCGTACGAAATTTCTCCGTGGGCCTCGTGATGACCGCGCACCAAGCCGGCGGAATCGTCGCACCCTTGCTGTGCCTGTACATGTTGCCCACATTGGGGTGGCGTTCGATCTACTGGGTTGGCGTCCTCCCTTTGATTGTGCTGGTCCCCCTGGTTCTTGCAATGTTGCCCGAATCGCCCACATTTCTCGTCGCCAAGGGCCGCATGGACAAGGCGCGAGCCCTCGCAGAACGCTTCGATCTGATCGTCCCGCTCGAAAAAACGACCATCAAGAAACGCGGGGGGACTTTCGGCCAGAACTTCGCCAAGTTGTTCCGTGGCCGCAACGCCGTCGTGACGCTCTTGTTCTGGCTCGGATCTTTCGGCGGACTTCTTCTGGTTTACGGCATGAGCACGTGGCTGCCTTCGCTCATGGAGTCCCTGGGGTTCGATCTCGGAAACTCTCTGGTGCTGTTGTGCCTCATTAACGCGGGTGGAATTGTGGGTACGCTCGTCGCTGGCAAGATATCGGACAAGTGGGGCCCGGTTCGAGTCTCGATGCTGTGGTTTTTCCTCACTGCGGTCGGTGTCTGCGCCATGGGTATCAAGTCGAGCATGCTGGTCACTTACGTCCTTGTCTTCGTCACCGGAATCTTCTTGTTCAGCGCGCAGATCATGATCTATGCGGCCGTCTCTCACGTGTTCCCGACGGAGTCCCGCGCCACTGCGCTTGGACTGACGACAGGCATGGGTCGATTCGGTGCAGTGTTCGGGCCGTGGATGGGTGGGCAGCTCTTCGCTCTCGGATTGGAAAAGTGGGGCTTCGTCGCCTTCGGTATTTTCGGGGTCACTTCAGGAGTCATGATGCTCCTGATCTATCTGGTCCTGCGAACCCACGGAGGAAAGACCAAAGAGGCCACGGAAGCGGAGAACGTCGTCATCCAGGCGGGATAGACGCACGACCCGCGGGGATCGTCACGACTGGGCGAACTGCTCCAGCGCGTCCCCGGTCAACCTGTACGTATCCCATTCGTCCTGAGGGAAGGCACCCAAGCTCTTGTAGAAGCCAATCGACGGTTCGTTCCATTTCAGGACACACCATTCGACGCGCTTGTATCCTCGATCGATGGCCGTCTGTGCCAGGCTGCGCAATAGCGCCTTACCAGCGCCGGAGCCCCGGGAATCTTCACGAACGAAGAGATCCTCCAAGTAGATTCCGTGGACTCCTTCCCAGGTCGAGTAGTTCAGGAACCACAGGGCGAAGCCGTCGATTCGATGACCCGAACCTGCAGGCGCTTCGGCGACGTACACAAAAACGGCCGGATGTTCAGCAAAAACATCGTTCGCCAGCTTTTCCTCGGTAAGTTTCACGGCATCCGGCTCTTTTTCGTACACCGCAAGCTCCACGATGAGCTGACGGATTTCCGCGATGTCCTCCGGAACGGCTGAACGAATGACGGGACTCGACATACTGACCTCTGTGATTGATGAGTACTGGGCTTGCAGAATATCGGAGCCATAAGGGGCTCTACCAATTCGCCCGGCCCGTCAATGTGTGCCGAGCACCTCGGTTTCACGGGAGTAGCGTGTGATCTGGAACAACATAGCCAATGGAGGAATCAGCATGAAAATCCGCGGAGCCGTACTCACGACGTCGGATGCCCAAGGACCATTCGCCCAGTCCCGCCCTCTGCACATCCGCGAGCTCGAATTGGATCCGCCCCAAGAAGGCGAAGTGCTGCTCCGCATGACCGCAGCGGGCGTCTGCCATTCCGATCTGTCCGTCGTGGACGGAAACCGCCCCCGACCCGTACCGATGCTGCTGGGTCACGAGGGCGCGGGGATCGTGGAGGAAATCGGCGAAGGAGTCACCGAACTGGAGCCCGGCGATCATGTCGTCACCGTGTTCCTGCCTCGATGCGGAGAGTGCAAGAACTGCCAAACCAACGGCAAGTTGCCGTGCAGCCGGGGCCTGGAATCGAATAATGCCGGATATCTTCCCGGAGGCGGCCCACAGATTCGCCTCCACGATCCCGAGGGCGGCGATGTCTTCCATCACATCGGCGTTTCGGCTTTCGCCACACATGCCGTCGTCAATCAGGCGAGCGTAGTCAAGGTCGGTTCGGACCTTCCGCCGGAAGCGGCCGCTCCTCTCGGGTGCGCGGTCCTGACCGGCGGAGGCGCCGTCATCAATGCGGGCGAACCTCGGGACGGCGACTCGATCATGGTCGTAGGACTCGGTGGTGTCGGGATTGCCGCACTGTTGACCGCTATCGGCCTCAAGAAGGGCAGTGTCATCGGGGTGGACGCCAATCCGGACAAATTGACCCGAGCCCGCCAGCTGGGGGTCGATGCCGCCTATACCCCCGAGGAAATCATGGAACAGTCGATCAAGGCCGACCTCGTGATCGAAGCGGCCGGTCATCCCAAAGCTTTCGAGACCGCTTTCAACTCCACGGCGTTGGGCGGGCGCACGGTCACGGTGGGGTTGCCTCACCCTGAGGCAGAATCTGTCATCCATCCCCTATTGCTAACTTCGGAAGCGCGCACCGTAGTCGGCAGTTACCTCGGATCCGCGGTGCCGTCCCGCGATATCCCCAAATACGAGGAGCTGTGGAGAAAAGGCGAGCTGCCCGTGAACGAGCTGATTTCCGACCGGATCAAGCTGGAGGATATCAACGAAGCCATGGATACACTGGCCAACGGCCAGGCCGTCCGCCAAATCATCCTCTTCGACGAGGCGTAGTTTCCGGGAGGCTCCGGAATATTTGTCGCGCACCACATCGTTGTTCCCGTGAAGGACCTAGTTTCTGGTTAAAAGGAGTATCCATGGCTGAGTTCAAGCGCATCCCCCGTACCGACCTTTCCGTCTTCCCCATCAATCTGGGTGGCAACACCTTCGGCTGGACTTCGGACCGGCAGCAGTCATTCGATGTCCTGGACGCCTTCGTGACCGCAGGCGGCAATTTCATTGATACGGCCGACGTCTACTCCGCATGGGCCGAAGGTCACTCTGGCGGCGAATCAGAGACGGTACTCGGCGAGTGGTTGAAGGCTCGGGACAACAGGGGCAACGTCGTCATCGCGACCAAGGCAGGCAGCCACCCTGAGCATTCCGGTCAGGCTCGTGAAACAGTTTTCGCGGCTATCGATGACTCGTTGAAGCGGCTCCGCACCGACTACGTGGACTTGTTCTACGCGCACTTCGACGACGAATCCGTCTCGATCGAGGACCAGGCCAGGACATACCACGAGATCGTGGAGTCGGGTAAGGCCAAGAACATCGGTCTGTCGAATTACAGCCCTGAACGAATGAACCGCTGGTTCGAATACGCGACGGCTGAGGGACTGACCGTGCCCGTAGCAATTCAGCCTCACTACAACTTGCTCAAGCGCAAGGGCTTCGAACAGGAGTATGCCCCGATCGCTCGCAAGTACGAGACTGCGGTGTTCCCGTACTTCGCATTGGCTTCGGGATTCCTCAGCGGTAAGTATCACAGCAAGAGCGACCTCGAAGGCGCAGCCCGCAAAGGCATGATCGACGACTATTTTGCGAACGCGAGCCTCGACAGCGGAGTCGAGGTCGTATCCGCACTGGAGGAGGTAGCGGCGGATCACGACGCCGAGGTCACGAGCGTAGCCCTGGCATACCTGCTCGCAAAGGGAATCACGGCTCCAATCGCTTCCGCCCGCAATACCGACCAACTTCCGGCCGTGATGGCGGCGGCGTCTCTCGATCTGGACGACGCCGAAGTGTCGCATCTCGATGAGGTCTCGGCACCCTTCGCCTGATCCTGCGGGACTGCTCTGCGAACCGGCGCCCGCACTTCCCACGCCTCGAGCCGCACTGGCTGCATGGGGGCGATTACCCGCGCCCCACGAGACGGTGGCCGATCAGGACTGACCCCGCGGGCGCCCAAGGCCAAATAGAGTTAGAGCCGGCCCGTACGCATGAATTCCTCGAGCCGCGCACTATGGACCTCAACGTCGAATCCCGCGTCACTCAGCCAATCGAGGTTGTAGTACTTGTCGAGGTAGCGGTCGCCGGAATCGCATATGAGGGAGACGACGCTGCCGCGCTCCCCCGCGGCCACCATGTCCGAGACGATCTTCAGGGCGGCATAGAGCCCGGTACCCGTTGAGCCACCCGCCTTGCGGCCGATGAGCCGTTCGAGCAGAAGGATCGCCGCAACACTGGCGGCGTCCGGGATGTGCATCATGCGGTCGATACTCGCGGGCATGAAGCTGGCCTCAACACGTTGACGACCGATTCCCTCGATCCGCGAGCCCTTGTCCGTGGTCGCATCCGGGTTCTGGTCCCGCCATCCTGCGAAGAAGGCCGAGTTGTCCGGATCCGCCACACAGATACCCGTCGAGCGCCCGGTGTATCGAACGTACCTGGCCAGTGTGGCCGACGTACCGCCGGTACCCGCAGTAGCCACGATCCATGCGGGCTCGGGATGCGGCTCCAGCCGTAGCTGGTTGAAAATCGATTCGGCGATGTTGTTGTTCCCCCGCCAGTCGGTGGCCCTCTCGGCGTAGGTGAATTGATCCATGTAGTGCCCGTCCGTCTCGCGGGCCAGCTCCGTGGCCCTGGCATAGACCTGGTCCGGGCTGTCCACAAAGTGGCATTTTCCACCGTAGGACTCGATCAGCTCTACCTTACGAACGCTCGTCGTCTTCGACATCACGGCAATGAAGGGGACGCCGATCAGGCGGGAAAAGTGGGCCTCCGAGACCGCGGTCGATCCGCTGGATGCTTCGACCACGGGCTTGTTTGGGCGGATCCAGCCGTTGCACAGGGCATGCAGGAATAAGGACCGTGCCAGCCTGTGTTTGAGGGACCCCGTCGGGTGGCTGGATTCGTCCTTGAGGTACAGGTCAACGCCCCACTCTTCGGGCAACGGTACACGGATCATGTGCGTGTCGGCCGAACGCTGAGCATCGGCCTGGACCGCCTTGATGGCCTCGGCGGTCCAGCGTCGAGTGTCATTGCTGTACCGGTTGATGTCTTCCACCACGGTCTTTGAACCGGGATCCTGGCTAGTCATGGGGTTGTCCCTCCGTGCGACCTGAAACTCGTTGAGATAGTTACACATCGTAAGGCCAGCGAACCGAAATACTGGGGAGGCCCACCGTCATCCACCTTCCGACCGGGCACAAGAACCATGTCTCTGTGCCGACGCCCGGTGGGCTCGTGAGAACACCTCTTGACGAGTGTGCCGATTGCGGCGGTGCGATCTGAGTTGGCCGATCTCCCCGGGAACTTCGTTGCTTCGACGTTCTGCACCTCGCTTCCAGCCTGCGATTGGGAGCCAGACCAATAGTCTGGGAAATCTGTCTATTCGACGCGTCGCGGTCGTCGTATGCAACCGTGTGGCTGGGTCATACAGTGCAGGTCATTTACCTAGAACCCGCTCCCATCGTTGGCCATATTCGCGAACCTGGAGTAGTGGCCCTGGAAGGCGACGGTAATGGTCTTGGTCGGACCGTTACGGTGCTTCGCCACGATCACGTCGGCCTCGCCGGCACGCGGTGACTCTTTGTCGTAGATGTCCTCACGGTGCAGGAGGATGACCATGTCGGCGTCCTGCTCGATCGAACCGGACTCACGAAGATCCGAAATCATGGGTTTCTTGTCATTGCGCTGTTCCGAACCACGGTTAAGCTGCGACAGCGCAATCACCGGAACCTCGAGTTCTTTCGCAAGGAGTTTCAGCGAACGCGAGAACTCCGAGACCTCCTGCTGACGGGATTCAACGCGTTTGCCCGAGGACATGAGCTGCAAGTAGTCCAGGACCACCAACTGAAGATTGTTCTTCTGCTTCAGACGGCGGCACTTGGCACGGATCTCCATCATGGACATATTCGGCGAATCGTCGATGAACAGCGGGGACTTGTCCATTCGCCCCATGACCTCGGCAATCTTCGACCACTGGCTGTCTTCCAGAGAACCTCGTCGCAGGTCGGAAAGATTCAAGGACGCCTCGGCGGACAAGAGACGCATTGCAATCTCGTTGCGGGACATCTCCAAAGAGAAAATCACGCTGGCCATGCTGTGGTGGATGGAGGCCGACCGCGCAATGTCCAAGGCGAGCGTTGACTTGCCCACGGCGGGTCGTGCCGCGACGACGATCATCTGGCCGCCCATCAAACCGTGTGTGAGTTCATCCAGCTCGTAGAATCCCGTCGGCACGCCCTGCATGCCGTCGGTCTTGTCCCCATTGGCTTCGATCTCTTCGACCGTCTCACCGATGATGTCCTTGAGGATCACGTAGTCCTCGGAAGTTCTTCTCTCGGCAACCTGATAGACCTCGGCCTGGGCCTGGTTGACGACGTCGTCGACCTCGCCATCTTGCGAATAGCCCAATTGGACGATTTTGGTACCGGCTTCGACGAGCCGCCGCAGTACAGCCCGTTCTCGAACGATATCGGCATAGAATCCGGCGTTTGCGGCGGTGGGCACCGAAGAAATCAGGGTGTGGAGATAGGCGGCCCCGCCCACACGACTTAATTCACTGCGCTTGGTCAGTTCGTCAGCGACCGTGATGGCGTCGGCGGGCTCCCCCTTGCCGTAAAGGTCGATAATCGCGTCGTATATGGACTCGTGCGCCGGGCGATAGAAATCCACGCCGCGTAGTACTTCGACGACGTCGGCGATGGCGTCCTTGGAAAGCATCATGCCACCGAGCACAGACTGCTCAGCGACATTGTCCTGGGGCGGGGTGCGCCCGAAATCCTGTTCCTGGACCGCTTCAGACATCGATGTTGGTCTCCTCTTCTCGGCCGGGACGGCCAAGACTACGTACTCGGTTGGTCTTCATGCTTCCGGAATCTCTGTGCAGTGCTGGGGCGTTGTTCGCCGGATTCTCAGGTGTTCCGGGACGAGAACCCGTCCCATCCGCCAGAAAATATGGATACGGTCGAGGCTTCGAAATCCCTCTTCTCCCCCAAGGAATCTTAGCCCTGTGGATAACTTGTGCATAAAGCTCTTCGTGTTGTGGAGGTATTGGGGACAACCCTGTGGGTAATTCAAGATAGCAAGACTCGAAGCCCGGAATCTCGCGGAAATAGACGCCCACAGCCTGTGTATAACTATCGACATCCTTCCCTAGCCTCACCTCTCACTTGAGGGTTGAAGGTTCGAAATCAACCCGTTGCACCCAAGTTATCCACAAGTAGTCTACCGTTCGCGCCCTAGAGCCTTGTGGCTATTTTCCGTCCCAGGTCCTCCATGAGCGGAAGCGGGTCGGCAATGCAGCGCCGGACATCCGGGTCCACATCGGTCAGCGCGAAGAGCTCTTCGATCCCGACGGAACGAACTTGCTGATCGGATAGGTCCGATGTTCCGCACACTGCGACGGTTCTCACCCCGGCCTCGCGAGCCCGCTCGGATACTCGGGCGGGCGCCTTTCCTTGGAGGGTCTGAGAATCGAACCGTCCCTCCCCAGTAATCACGAGATCCGCACCCTTGAGAGCGTCGTCGAACCCCACCAGGTCAAGGACCAGATCGGCACCAGACTGCATCGCGCCGCCGAGGACGGCAGTCGAGGCGAAACCAAGACCGCCTGCAGCTCCTGCTCCCGAAATCGAAGAGAAGGCCCCGGGCTGTGCCCCCATCGCTTCCTCGATGAGCTCGGCATACCGACCTAGGGCAGCATCCAGGGCCGGAACCTGGTCCTCTCCTACACCCTTCTGCGGCCCGTAGACCGCCGCGGCCCCTTCGGCTCCGCAGAGCGGATTGGTGACGTCAGAGGCGATGATGAATTCGGTCTCTGCTATCCGATCGTCCAAGCCCTCCAACGTGACGGACGCGATCTCGGCCAGGCCGGCACCACTCGGATCAACGGTTGCTCCCTCTCGGGTGAGCAACCGTGCGCCCAGAGCGGCCAGCATGCCTGCGCCGCCATCGGAGGTGGCACTTCCGCCCAGCCCCAGAATGATCTTACGAGCGCCTTGGTCCAAAGCGGCTGAGATGAGCTGGCCTACGCCGTCCGTCCTGGCGGTGGTGCCATCAATGGCCCCGGAGTCGACCCCGTGAGCATCCACCAGTCGAAGCCCGCAGGCTTCGGCCACCTCGAGGACCGCGGTCCGGCTGACGGGGTCGAAAGCGTATGCAGCCTCCGTGGGGACGCCATACGGGCCGGAAACGCAACATATATGCTTTTTATAGGATATAGACAATGCGGCATCTATGGTTCCGTCTCCCCCGTCTGCCACGGGAACCGGCACGATGTCTACACCCGGACCCAGATCACCAACAATCCCGCGGCTTAATGCACCGGAGATATCGGATGCCGTGGCCGATCCTTTGAACTTGTCGCAAGCGATCACGATACGTGTCATGGCTATTTCCTCTCGCCCAGTCCTCAGGCGACCCCGGTCGTGGCGACCATGATCAGGATGAGCGGGTTGGTCACGATCGAGATGATCAGAAGCAACAGGTTGAGGATCTTGCGGCGTCTGTACTTGAACAGCCCAAAGAGGGAGAGAAAACTTGCGAACGCTCCTGCAATCGAGGAAACGACCAGGCATACCAGAAAGAACCCGAGAACGAATGAGTTGGTTCCGGTGTTACCGGCAACGAATCCGAGGACAATCAACAGGATCGCGCCGATCCAAAACGCAGTGGCTATGACCAGCAGCTTGGTGCTCGGCAACCAGTCCAAGCGTTTCCTCTTTCGGCCGTTCCACGCGAAACGACCTCGGGCCCCCTCCGCACGGGCGTCGTCGCTCGCCTCGTCCCACATCGTGTCCCAGTCGGTCTGATTCTCACTATGCGCCATAACCTCATCTTTTCACGGGATTCTTAGGGCGAGCTTTGCCCTTGCGGACCGGTTATACAACGATGCCCGGCATCTCCCCGCGGGGAGATGCCGGGCATCACATGATGCGGGGTTTGCGGCGCTTTAATGCAGGCGCCCGCGACCCCCGCTCATGGAACTAGGACGCGACGACGTCCAGCTCGACGCTTGCAACAACGTCTTCATGAAGACGAACGGCCACAACGTGGCGGCCGGTCCTCTTGATGTTGTTCTCGATGGTCACGGCGCGCTTGTCGACGGAGCCGAGACCAGCGGCCTCGATCGCGTCCGCAATTGCGGCGGGCTTGACGGTGCCGAAGAGGCGACCCTCTGCACCAGCCTTGACCGGAACGCTCACGGTTGCTGCGGAGAGCTTCTCCGCTTGAGCCTGTGCGTCCTCGAGGTTGTGCTGCGCACGTGCGGAACGAGCCTGACGGATCGACTCGATCTGGCGCTCGCCTCCCTTGCTCCACACCACGGCGAAGCCGCGGGGCAGAAGGTAGTTACGCGCGTAGCCGTCCTTGACCTCAACAACGTCGCCAGCGGCACCGAGGCCGTTGACTTCCTGAGTCAGAATGATCTTTGCCATGTTCTTCTACTCTCCTTCTCTTTAGCGGCCAGCGCCGGAGTAGGGCAACAGAGCAACTTCGCGGGCGTTCTTGATAGCTTGTGCGATTTTGCGCTGTTCCTGCACGGTCACGCCGGTGACGCGACGCGCACGGATCTTGCCGCGGTCGGAGATGAACTTGCGCAGGAGAGCGACGTCTTTGTAATCGATCTCGGTGACTTCAGCAGCCTTGAGCGGGTTCTGCTTTGGTTTGGGCTTGCGAATTTCAGCCTTAGCCATCGTGGTGCTCCTTAATTGTTGTGGAGCCCGCAGGTTTCACACCGCGGGATGGGTTAATAAATGATGCGGAGGGTGCGCTCCGGTTTAGAACGGCGGTTCGTCGTCCTGACCAGCACTCCAGTCGTAATTTCCTCCGGAGTTCTGGCCCCAAGGATCCGCTGCGGGCGCCTGCTGGCCGCCTCGCGAATTGCCCTGGTTGAATCCATTGCCGCCGTACCCATTGGAGCCTCCGGAGTTGCCTCCGAAACCTCCCTGGTTACCGCCCGCGTCGTTGCCCTGGTTGAAGTTATTTCCACCGGGCCCGCCCTGGCTGCCTCCGAAGTTTCCTCCTCCGGAGCGCTGGTTGCGATTGACCGACGCTGTGGCGAAACGGAGCGAGGGGCCGATGTCATCGACGTCCAGCTCCATTGAGGTGCGGCGTTCGCCCTCCTTGGTTTCATACGACCGAGCTTTGAGTCGACCCTGTGCGATGACACGTTGTCCCTTGGTCAGGGATTCGGCAACATTTTCCGCAGCCTCACGCCAGATCGAGCAACGAAGGAACAGGGCTTCCTGGTCCTTCCACTCGCCGCTCTGACGATCGAAAACGCGCGGAGTCGAGGCGATCGTGAAGTTCGCGACTGCAGCACCCGAGGGGGTGAACCGCAGTTCAGGGTCGGCGGTGAGGTTTCCGACAACCGTGATGATGGTTTCTCCAGCCATCATGACCTCCTGAGTCGTATTGAATATTGTTTCCAGTCAAGCACCGGTGACGACCCGGAAGGGCCGAATCCGGCGAATTTGTGGAAACTTTAGGAGATCTTCTGCTCTTCCGGGCGGATGATCTTGGTGCGCATGATGGACTCGTTCAAGTTCAGAACGCGGTCCAGTTCCTTGGCAACATCGGGCTCAGCAGTGAAGTTGACGACGGCGTAGATGCCTTCGGACTTCTTCTGGATCTCGTAGGCCAGTCGGCGACGACCCCAGATGTCGATGTTCTCGATGGTGCCGTTGCCATTGCGGACAACTTCAAGGAACTTGTTGAGGGTCGGCTCAACGGCGCGATCGTCAACCTCGGGGTTGATGATGGCCATGAGTTCGTATTCACGCATGTTTGAACCCACCTCCTTTGGTCTTTGGCGGCTACGGTATTTCCGTAGCAGGAGGTTCGCTTGTGCGTTGCCTACGCGCTCGGGGATTGTCCGAGTCGGCACAGGCTTGACCAAGTTTACAGCACGTGCCGTTCCCTGGCACCCATGGTGGGACCCAATTCACGACGCCGCGCCGTAAAGCGGTACCGCTTCGGAGAAGGCCGCTCCCGTCCGGCTAGAACCGTCGGTTGTTGTTGATCCGTGCCGTCTCACTCGCATTGATGATCCCGACCCTGAAAGGGATCGTGAACAAGTCGATGAACATCAACAATCCCAAAAGGATGAAGAAGAAGTATCCGACGATGACCGGGGCCAGCAACCAGCCCAGGCCGTGGAGGATCAGGTAGAAGATCCCCATGAACGGCGCCCGGAGGTAGAACTTGTGGATTCCGAAAATCCCCAGGAAAAACCACAGGACGTAGGAGAGGATCACGCTTTTCCTCACCACGTAGACCGGTCCTGGATTGTGCCCTCCGCTCATGTATTGCGGCGTGTGGTGTTCGGGCCTCGGGTGGCTCATAGCCCTCCTCCGTAAAGATTTTGGTCGCGTCACCAGCGTATCGCTTGAAAATTGAACCTGGATCGGTCGTTCACTGTCCGCATGTGTACAGAGATACAGCAATGGCGACGGGTTGGTCCCATCGCCATTGCTCGTGAGATTCCGACGCTTTCGCCGGTACCTCGGTTTACTTCGGGTCGCGCTGGGTGAAGGAGAAATACCCCAGAATCAGCGGGACGACGCACCAGACCGCGTACCAGGCACCGGAAGCAACGTACTTCGGGTCCTGCATCGGTTCGAGGGGGTTGGTCAGGTTGGCCGTCAGCGCAGACGGAATGTAGCTCTGGAAGTCCCGAACCCATTCCCACTGGAACGGCATCAGAAGGAGCGGAAGGATGAACAGTAGAACAACCAGAATGACGATTGCTCCCGCGTTATTCCGAATAATCGCACCGATGCCGATGCCCATCCATGCAGTCAGCACGAACACGAGGATCAGGCCGAGGATATTCATCAGGGTCTGTTCCTCGAAGAGACCGAACGTGATATTCATGTCCGACGTCGAGAGCACCCACTGGCTCACCGCCCATGCCAGGACACCGGAGACGATCGCTGTGATCGCTGCGATGAGTGTGATCTGGACGGTCTTGGCCACATAGACCATTCCGCGTTTGGGCGCCGCAGTCAGGGTCGAAATGACCGACTTCGTGCCGAATTCTGAGGCAATGAAGACCACGGCCATCGACGCAAGAATGATGTAACCGAAGACGTATCCCGAATCCACTGCCTGGCGTGCGAATTCGGCCGGGTCACCTAGTTGCAGATAGTACTGGGGGATCTCTTTGCCCTTGGTCATGGCGTCATGCAACGAGTCCGCATAGTCCATGGCCTGGACCGCGGTCAGCGCGGCGAAACCGATCATGATCAGCGCCGTAATGATCATCAGCACCCAGCTGGATACCAAGGTACGGAATTTGAGCGCCTCTGATCTCAGAACACCGAGGAAGGACAACTTGTACTTAGGAGTTTTTGAGCGCGCGGGCTCAGCGGCCCGCGCATTATGTGTTTCTACAGTGGAGCTCATTGCTTACTTCTCCTCCTGATTCCAGGGGGTCGCCTGTTCGGTGGAGTGGGCAGGTTCGTAGCCGTCATCCTGGGTGGCGGGAGCGACCGTCGGGTTGGACGCGGTGTGTGCACCGCCCGATGCCCGGTCACTTTCGGAGCCGGAGTCTGCGACCGAACCGGCCGCCGCCGAGCCAAGACCCGCATTCGGATCGGAAGAGCGGTACTCGACCGAATCGCTGGTCATGGACATGTACACCTGCTCCAGGCTGGCCTTCTGGGGAGTGATCTCCCACAGCAAGACACCCTGGGACTGAGCACGCTGAGCGACCTCACGGCCGTTGGCGCTCACGAGGAGGGCGTCGTCGTCCTGCTTCTGGACTGCTACCTGATCCTGTCGAAGGGCCTCCGCGAAACTTTCCGGATTGTCGGTGCGAACCAGAACGTGATCCTCGCCGGTTTGATTGAGGAATTCCTTCAACGGCTGGTCCGCGAGGACTTTGCCCTGCCCGATCACGATCAGGTGGTCCGCAGTCTGGGACATTTCCGACATCAAGTGGGAGGACAGGAAGACGGTCTTTCCCTCGGAAGCGAGGAACCGCGCCATCTGGCGCACCCAAATGACACCCTCGGGGTCGAGACCATTGACCGGTTCGTCCAAAATGACGGTGCTGGGATCGCCGAGAATCGCCGTGGCAATTCCGAGACGCTGGCCCATACCGAGTGAATAGCCGCCAACCTTCTTCTTCGCGGCGCTGCTCAACCCGGTGATTTCGATGACTTCGTCCACACGGGAATTCGGAATGCCGTGAGTGCGGGCCAAAGCACGGAGATGGTTGACACCGCTGCGCCGGGGATGGACTGCACGTGCCTCGAGCAGCGCACCGACCGAGGTCAGCGGCGAAGACAAATGACTGTACTTTTTACCGTCCACAAGGGCACTGCCCGTTGTGGGTTTCTCAAGCCCGAGGATCATACGCATCGTTGTGGATTTACCGGCGCCGTTCGGCCCGAGGAACCCTGTGACTTTTCCCGGCTGAACCGTGAAAGAAACGTTGTCAACGGCGCGCTTGGACCCATACTGCTTGGAGAGGCCAGAGACCTCGATCATGGTGGCTCCTTCCTAACCCGGAGAGCCCGGGTCTAACGTCGTCTCACCCCACCCTATAAGCAAATTCCTCCTCGTTCCCTGAAAACTCAAGCAACGAGGGCGATTTCATACCAGAGTATGAATGTGGGTAGAGCTGGCTGTACTCCTGAGGAAACCCCGAAAAGACCGAACACGCCCCCATCCCGAGAAAACTCTCTGCCGTTTCAGGCGATCAAGCTGTAGAGCGCTAAGCCATTTCCTGGCCGCCGCGGTTCTGTTCCGCCCACCATTTCTTCAGGCGACGCGCAGCCTCGTCCTCACCGAGCTTCCCCTCATCCAGCCGCACATTCAGAAGAAAATTATATGCCTTGCCGACCATAGGTCCCGGTGCAATGCCCAGAATATCCATGATCTGCTGACCATCCAGGTCCGGTCGCATGGCTTCCAGTTCTTCCTGTTCGGCCAATTCGGAAATCCGCCGTTCCAGGTCGTTGTACGCGCGGCCGAGCCGTTGGGCCTTCTTCTTGTTCCGGGTCGTCACATCGGAGCGGGTCAGCCTATGGAGCCTCTCCAGCTGGTCGCCCGCATCGCGAACGTAGCGTCGAACTGCGGAATCGCTCCATCCGGCGTCCCCGTATCCGTAAAAGCGCATGTGGAGTTCGATCAGGCGGGCAACGTTCTTGATCGTCTCGTTGTCGAAACGCAGAGCGCGCATCCTTTTCTTGACCAGTTTGGAGCCGACGACGTCGTGGTGTCGGAAACTGACCGTGCCATTGTCTTCGAGCTTCCGGGTACCCGGTTTGCCGATGTCATGCATGAGCGCGGCGAAACGCAAAGTGAAGTCTGGTGACGGAACCGGGCCGTCATCGTCAGTCTCCAAATCCTTCGCCTGCATCAGCACTGTGAGGGAGTGTTCGTAGACATCCTTGTGGTGGTGTTGGGCGTCAGTCTCCAGCTGCAGGGCAGGCACTTCGGGAAGAACATAGTCAGCAAGGCCGGTGCTCACCAGCAGTTCGACTCCGCGCCGCGGGTTCTTGCCAACGATCAACTTGATCAGTTCATCCCGCACACGCTCGGCGGAAATGATGTCGATGCGAGCAGCCATATCCGTCATCGCCGCAACCAATTCCGGCGCCGGGTCGATGTCGAGCCGGGAAACGAATCTCGCGGCTCTCATCATGCGAAGAGGGTCATCGGAGAAAGAGTCCTCGGGAGTACCCGGCGTCCGCAGAATATTGGCCGAAAGGTCCTGAATGCCGCCGTACGGGTCCACGAGTTCAAGACTTGGCAGTCGCAAGGCCATGGAGTTGATGGTGAAGTCTCGCCGGAAGAGGTCGTCCTCGAGTCTCCTGGCGAATGCCACCGTCGGTTTCCGGGAATCGGGGTCGTATGCCTCGGCCCTGTAGGTTGTCACCTCGATCATCGCGTCACCTTTGCGCAACCCGATGGTTCCAAAGGCCCTGCCGATCTCCCAGTGGGCATCGGCCCATTCTCGGGCGACGTCGAGCGTCTCATCCGGTGTCGCGTTGGTTGTGAAGTCCAGGTCCAGCGCGGCCGATCCAAGGAACAGATCCCTCACGGGGCCACCCACCAGGGACAGCTCAAAACCCCGATCCTCGAAGAGTTTTCCGAGGTCCAGAGCTGCGGGGTGAATTGAGGAGCTGTCAAAGAGGTTAACCATAGTCCTTAAAGCGTGCCAGAAAACCGCGGCATCAGTGGGGTCGAAGCGCGGACATGACCCCGGAGTCTAGGTCACACACTCGTGCTCTCAGCACGTGTCAAGGAGTAACTCTGTAAGGTGGACATATGACTTTTCCAGTACCCCGGGCACCGAAGAAGCGGGCTTTCACCCCGCCTTCCCCCTTGCCCACGGTGGAAGAAGTCTCTGCCGGGGGCATAGTCGTCGATCTGAAGACCTCTGGGCAACCCGTAGCGATCATTGCCCGCATCAACCGTGGCGGACGTCTGGAATGGTGCCTCCCCAAAGGCCATCCCGAGGGTCAGGAGACCAATGAGGAGGCCGCCTGTCGAGAGATCGAAGAGGAGACGGGCATCGCGGGAAATGTGCTGGCACCCTTGGGCTCCATTGATTATTGGTTCACGGTTTCCGGGCACCGCGTCCACAAGACCGTGCACCACTTCTTGTTGGAAGCTACGGGCGGGTATCTGACTACGGAGAAGGACCCGGATCACGAGGCCATCGACGTCGCCTGGTCCAACATCGACGACTTGGGGCGTAAACTCTCGTTTCCGAACGAACGTAGGATTGCGGATATCGCTCGGGAATACATCATCCACCAGATCTAGAACCGTGTGGGCTGGGTTCCGGGCCGGTGCCGATCCCAAACTTCATCGATAGGGCTTAGCAAATATGGCACGAACTGGTGCTCGATCTAGCGCCATTATGGCCGCGGGAACGATGGTTTCTCGCCTCCTGGGCTTCGTCAAGACCATGCTCTTGGCCATCGCTATTGGCGCCTCGACGACGACCGGTAACGTCTTCGCCCTCGCCAATACACTGCCGAACTTGATCTACGTGCTCGTCGCCGCAGGCGTATTCAACGCGGTCCTGGTTCCCCAGATCATCAAGGCGTCCAAGAAGCCGGACGGCGGCGCCGACTACATTTCCCGATTGCTGTCCCTGGCCATCATCGGCTTGTTTGTCATTACGGCAATCGTCGTCCTCTGCGCGCGCCCGATCATCAGCATCATGGCCAACGACTGGTCCCAGGAAAAGATCGACTTCGGGACGACATTCGCCCTGTGGTGCTTCCCGCAGATCTTCTTCTACGGCCTGTATACGGTAGTCGGCCAGATCCTCAACGCTCGCGGCGCTTTCGGCGCCTACATGTGGGCTCCTGTCCTCAACAACGTGGTCGCGATCGCCTCGCTGCTGGTGTTCATAGGCTTGTTCGGATCCTGGGGTACAGCGCATCATGATCCCTCCAACTGGAGCGGGGAGAAAACATTTTGGCTTGCGGGAATGGCGACGATCGGCGTCATGGCACAAGCCCTGATTCTGTTTATTCCGCTCAAGGCATTGAAACTCGGCCTCGGTATCAAACTCGGCTGGCGGGGCATCGGACTGGGAACGGCGGCTCGTATCGGCAGCTGGACCCTAGCAACGGGCGTCGTTGCGAATCTTTCTTTCCTCTTCTTGGCCCGTATTGCCACCAGGCCTGAGGGGTCCCAACAGGATTTCAGCCACCCGATCGCGGGCAACAATGTGCTCGATCAGTCGACCATGTTGTACCAGCTTCCCCACGGCGTCATCGGCTTGTCGATCGCAACCGTGCTCTTCAACGAAATGTCCCGCTACGCGGACAACAACGACAACGCCTCACTCGTGGAAACCCTTTCACGCGGCCTTCGGGTCGCTTCGGTCGCGACCATCTTCTGCGCCGTGGCGCTGATCGTTTATGCCGGACCGATCGGGATGCTCTTCGGTGGTGGCGATCCCGCCCAAGGTGCTGTGATCGGCCAGGTGATTTCCGTGATTGCTCTCGGCGGTCCGTTCCTGACCATCGCTTTCATGATGGGACGCGCCTTCTACGCGCACGAAGACGCCAAGACACCATTGATCAACCAAGCGATTTCTGCGGTGATCGTGATCATCCTGGGATTCACGGTCGGCAAATTGCCGCCTCAATACATTGTTTTCTGTCTGGCCGGTCTATACGCGATGCAGAATATATTGGCAACGTTGCTCTTCCACCGGGGGTTACGCCGATGGCTCGGCGATTACGATCTGGCCAGCATCGTCAAGACTCACCTTCGGGTTACCGTTTCTGCGATTGTCGCCGGAGTCGTCGGCTTCGTCGTTCTTCACCTGATGGGCGGCGGAGCCTTTGGCGGCTTCGCCTGGCACAGTCAGATCACGGCTTTTGTCACGATTCTGATCGGCGGTTTGATCATGGGTGTGGTCTACTTCGGGGCCCTACGAGTTTTCCACGTTCGGGAGCTGGACAGCGTTCTCAAACCTCTGAAGGCACGTCTAGGCAGGTAGTTCGGACCACAAGGGCCTGAACGCCGGTATCATCGAACTGTTACTTCGACCCAAATTAGCGCGGGGGTACTTTTGACGCAGGCGATTCAACTCGGCACCGTTCTTGGTGGCCGGTACAAGGTGACCGCTCAGATTGTTACCACCGCGGCACAGGACCACGTTCTGGATGGCAAAGACCAGGTCCTCGAACGCAAGGTTTCGATCCTTGTGGCCAGTCCGAGCCACAGTGATCTGCTCATTGAAAATGCCCGTGACATTGCGACGGGGTCCCGCTCGGGCAGCCTTCAGGTGCTCGACCTCGGCCAATCCGATGATGTCACTTACCTGATTACCTCTCACGCTCAGGCGAATGATCTGCTCGATCTGCTGCTCACGGAGAATCAGGAAGACGTTTCCTCCGAAAATGAAGAACTCGGTGGGGAGATCTTCGGGGGTGGCAACGCTCCCGTGGCTCCTTCGTCGGATTACGAACAGGTGGGGACAGAGACGTCACCTCAGGAGGAAGTTGCTCAGGATGAAGAGGACTCCGCTGCTCCCGTGACGGAATGGACTGACGCCGATTATGAGGCCTTTGGAGAGGAACCTCCCGCTCGGCGTTCCTCCAGTCCTTCCCAGCGCGGGGGAACACTGTTCGATCGCGCGGCAACCGACGTCGCGGGTGGTTCTTCCGCTGCCGCCGCGGCTTCGTTGCGGGAGGAAGACAGTTCATACGACGGCGACAACCGGTACCACTACAGCGATGAAGAAGAATTCGTCCCTGCCGGTGAATACGAGGATTACGAGGACGAAGAAGACCCTGAGGAACCGTATTACGACGAGGATGAGGAGTACTACGACGAGGAGCCTCGTCGTAGAAGCTCGGCGGGTTTGTGGATCACAGCGGCGATCGTCGTCATCCTGTTGGTCGTCCTCGTCGTCTTCGGATTCAACAAGCTCGGATCTCTCGTTTCGAGCTCGGGATCGGTCCCCAGCGGTACCGTGAGCTCCGCGGAGGGCCAGTCCAATTCGGAATCCTCCGGTGAGTCATCTTCTCCGTCGGATTCTTCGGCAACGCCGCAGGTCGCCAACCTTTCCCGTGTCATTCCCGATAACCCGAATTTCATGTCTGATCAGGACGGCACCTTGAGCCAAGCCAATGACGGCAATCCGGGAACGTACTGGACCAGTTATGGTTTTTCGAATGCCAACTTCGGTCAGCTGATCAAGGGAATCGGCCTTGCCGCTCAGATGCAAGAACCGGCCAAGGTCAATCAGGTAACGGTGGATGCGCCCAAGAGTACCGGTGGTCAGTTCTCGGTCTACACGAATGACTCCCCCAGCCTCGATGGCGCCACCAAGGCCGGCCAAGGTTCATTCAAGAACGGTCCTACCTCGGTTGATCTCTCCGACGAGGCCAAGTCGAAGTCGGCACAGTATGTGATTGTCTATGTCACCCAGCTTCCCCAGGTCAGCTCCCCCATCGGCGGCTACAACTATGGCCTCCACGTGGGCGAAATCAGCGTCAAGTAGACCGGGTTCGGCTTTCCGGGCATGGGTTGGTCGGGTTGTGAGTCATTCTCCGTGCCCAATAGCCCTGCGGAATATTCTGAGGGCTCCCTAGGTTTCATCCAACAGATCAACATAGAGCCTCAGTGTCCTTTGAGGTGAGGCTCCCGCATTGGCCAGCGCCTGGCCCGCATGGAAGGAAATAAGTGACCGACAGCGTCTTTTCACAGGGGGCGGCTCCTCTGATCAATCTCAAAGGTCAGGAAGCCGAGACGTCACAACCTCAAGGTCATGGCTCCGAGAAGGTCCATGATGTGGTGATTATCGGTTCCGGGCCTGCCGGATATACGGCGGCCGTCTACGCTGCGCGTGCCAACCTGGATCCGGTCGTCTTCGCAAGCTCTGTCGCGGCCGGAGGTGACCTCATGACCACCACAGATGTGGAGAACTACCCTGGGTTCATCGAGGGTATTCAAGGGCCCGAGCTCATGGCTAACATGCAACAGCAGGCGGAACGGTTCGGCGCAGACATCCAGTATGAAGACGTCGACTCCGTCGAGCTGGATGGAGAAGTCAAGAAGATCACTCTCCAGGACGGCACTGTCCACCGGGCGAAAGCCATCATCATTTCGACCGGTTCTGAATACCGCAAATTGGGCCTCGACGACGAAGCCCGTCTTTCGGGCCACGGTGTCAGCTGGTGCGCAACGTGTGATGGGTTCTTCTTCAAAGAAAAACCGATTGCGGTCGTCGGCGGTGGAGACTCCGCGTTGGAAGAGGCTCTGTTCCTCACCAACTTCGCCTCGAGCGTGACCGTGATTCACCGGCGGGACACTCTCCGTGCTTCCGACATCATGCAGGAACGTGCGCTCAACAACCCCAAAATCACATTTATTTGGGACTCTGCAGTGGTCGGAATCGAAGGGGAGCACAAGACCGAGGCACTCCAGGTCGAGAACCTGAAGTCTGGTCTCACACAACGTCTTGAGGTAGACGGCTTGTTCGTCGCCATCGGCTCCGACCCGCGAACGGATTTGGTGAAGGGCCAACTGGAATTGACTTCCGAGGGCACCATCGCTGTGGAGGGCCGTTCTTCCAAAACCAACGTTCCAGGTGTCTTTGCCGCCGGCGACGTCATCGACCCGACGTACCGGCAGGCCATTACTGCCGCCGGATCAGGGTGCGTTGCCGCCATCGACGCCCAGCACTACCTGGAGTCCCTGTAACTACATATTCTCTCGGTTGTCCGAGTAGTTTCCACCCACCTCGAAAGGATCAGATATGAGCAACGCCAAGGCCGTTACTGACGCTACATTCGAAGAGGACGTCCTCAAGAACGACCGCCCTGTCATCGTCGATTTCTGGGCCGAATGGTGCGGGCCCTGCCGTCAGGTAGGCCCCGTACTGGACCAAATTGCCGAGGAGTATGCCGAAAAAGTCGATGTCGTGAAGTTGAACGTCGATGAGAACGGCGAAACCGCGGCCAAATACGGAATTACTTCCATCCCGGCCATCTACGTCTTCAAAGATGGAGAGCTGGCCAAGACCTCAGTCGGAGCCAAACCTAAGGGAGTACTGGAGAAGGAATTCGCCGATTTCCTCTCCTAGGATCTACCTACGTAAATGCCCGCTTCGTTTCACGTGAAACGAAGCGGGCATTTTTTGTGATTACGCCGTCAGATAAGCAATGAGTCGTGGACGTCCGAGTTCGTTCAGTCCCTCTCGATCTCCGGATCAAGCACTGAGATAATACGATTGAGGTCGTCAACCGAAGCGAATTCGATGGTCATCTTGCCCTTCCGAGCACCAAGGTTGATCTTCACACTCGTATCCAGCTTGTCCGAAAATGCGTCAGCAATGTAATCAAGTCGTTCATGGTGGCGGCTGGGCGTAGCGGCTTTTCGAGGCTTTTGGGTGCCCTTCTCTGCCCCACCCGACTGAATAATCTCCTCCACCGATCGAACTGAGAGGCCTTCTGCCACGATGCGTTGGGCCAACCTTTCCATGGCTGCTGGGTCGCTGAGGGACAATAGTGCCCGCGCATGTCCGGCGGACAGGATGCCGGCAGCCACTCGTCTTTGAACCAGTGCAGGTAGCCTCAAAAGACGAATGGTGTTGGAGATCTGGGGACGGGATCGACCAATGCGTGCAGCCAATTCATCCTGGGTGGTGCCGAATTCATTCAGCAGCTGCTGGTAAGCTGCCGCCTCTTCCAAGGGGTTCAACTGGCTGCGATGTAGGTTTTCCAGCAGGGCGTCGCGGAGTAGATCTACGTCCTGGGTCTCGCGCACGATGGCCGGAATTTTTTCAAGACCCGCTCGCTGTGTAGCTCGCCAACGCCGCTCCCCCATCACCAATTCGTATTTTTCATCGCCCGCTTCGTTGCTTGGTCGGATGACGATTGGTTGTAGCAAGCCAATTTCGCGAATCGAGTGGACGAGCTCTTCCATCTCGTCCTCATCAAACTCCTGTCTGGGCTGTTTCCTATTTGGATGAATGTCCTTGACTGGAATTTCGCCAAAATAGGCTCCCGGCACCGGAATCAGGCTTGAGTCCGCTTCATTGGCCTCACGGCTGGGCTGGGCATGGTCTTCGACAAGACCCGGCGCAGTCTGCGGCTTCCTTGTTTCACGTGAAACCTTATCCTCAGATTGTGTCCACGGGGCGTCACCATCGTTGTCCTGTGTCCTCGAACCTTCGTTAGTCGCCTCGCTACTGCTGGAATTACTCTCCGAGGGTTGAAAAAAGAAATCGACCGGCCGCCGGCCTCCTGAGCTCTTCCTCAGGGCCGCACCCATGTCGGCCCGAGGTCCACCAGACTTGCGATTCGGTGCACCGTTGCCGCCTTCCTTTTCCCCGTTCGCTTTCGCATCAGAGGAGGGATTTTTTCCCTTTCCGGAAGAGGGTGCCCCAGATTCCCCCGAGGCGGCGGACCGGCGCCCCTCAGACGTTGTCTTTTTAGTTGGCGCCTTCTTTGCCGTCCCGTTTGCTTCGTTTTGAGACGCCTTTGTAGGTTCATCTTTGGCGGATTTCGGCGAGCCAGTTCCCGTCTTCTTCGTTTGGTTCACGCCATTCGAAGCCCCGTCTTTATTCTTGGGCTCACTCCGGGGAGGTCGGCTTGATGTCTTCTTCGTGTCCTCGCCTTTCAAGGGCGCGTCTTCAGAAACGCTGGCCTCCCGGCTTGCGCCAGGGGCGGATGTTTCACGTGAAACAGATTTAGCAACAGAAGATTCTCCCGGCTGTTCGATATCCACCGCATCGCTCGAATTTTCTGTAGATGTCGTTGGGATCAAAGACCCCAGTCCACGACCTAGTCCACGACGTCGCTCAGCCACGGTGCTCCTTAATGATGCTGTTGGTAGTCACATCATTCTATAGCCCCGTCTCTCGATTCTCGGACTCCAGGGCTGATATTGCGCATAATTGTGGAGCACAAAAATAGATGTTGCAGGCTCCTCACTTACCTCGCGGCCTCAAGGTCATCGGATGCCGGTGCTGTACTGCACCGTGGATACACCTCTCGGTCCTTTCCTCAACCTGCCCTTTTGCGGACTGACCCACTGGATGTTTCACGTGAAACAGGCCCTGCTGATTACGAACCTCGGGACCCTACGTCTATCAATGACGCACGGCAGTTTGTTGAACGGGGGCGATCGTATGAACGAAGGTCCTGTGGGGTAAGACTCGAGCTCTTCGACAAACAGCTACTTTGACTACTGTTTCACGTGAAACTCTGTCATAGTTCTCCGTCGGCGGAGGGACCATACATAATTTCCATACTGATCCGAATGTCAATCCGCCTGCCTTCGATGGGAATTGTATCTGTTGCAGAAATGGCGATTTCTGACCTGCGTGCCAGACTGAAGAAACGGTCAGCCCGTGAGCCTGTCCGCAAGTCCTAGGTTTTGCTCAGCCAGGCTTATTTGACCGTTTCACGTGAAACGCTGACTCCGTTAGACGACAATCCTCTGCCGCCGTAGTCCGATTACGCACATCCAGGAGGTGGCCCCATTTCCTGCCCACGCCGACTCTGCTGGAACGATGCAGCAAGGACTAGGTACCCTCAAGGTGACTGAAACAGGGCGTCAGTCCGGGGGAGAGGGACAGCGACTCTGTCCGAATCCATTCGGAGGAATATGTAGTTTCACGTGAAACCTGTTTATGACGACCCGGATGCACACGACTGGAAACGATATCCGGCTGCCATGTAAATACACTAGCTCTGTGGTCTATATGTCAACGGCCCTGAGCAACACAAAGAAGGCCCCGATACCTCCAGGTATCGGGGCCTTCACTGCTGATTATCTTCTATTTCTTACCTCGTTGGGCAATCTCCACAGCCGCTTCCAGATAGGATAACGCACCTGTGGAATGAGGATCGTAGGTGAGAACAGTCTGCTGGTAGCTAGGCGCCTCGGATATTCGGACGGAACGGGGGAATGACGGCATCCAATACTTCATTGGGGAAATGCTGTCGCACCTCGTCAGCCACCTGAGAGGCCAAATTGGTGCGTCCATCATACATTGTGAGGAGAATAGTACTCACACTCAGTGTGGGGTTCAGATGCTTTTGAACGAGTTCAATGTTCTTGAGCAACTGGCTTAATCCCTCCAAGGCGTAGTACTCGCACTGGATAGGAATGAGGACCTCCCTGGCCGCGACGAATGCATTAATCGTCAACAACCCCAAGGAGGGTGGGCAGTCGATAAATACGTAATCCAGACGGGGGAGCCCTTGCTCCTCTCGATATGTTCCGTATTCACGTAGCGCGCGGTCAAGCCGCTGTTCTCGAGCCACGAGAGATACCAGTTCAATTTCCGCACCAGCCAAATCAATGTTGGACGGTAGGCAATAGAGGTTCGAGTAGTCAGGGCATTGTTGAACGACATCGCCCATGGCTGTGCCTTCAATAAGCACGTCATAGGTCGAATCGACTTCAATTCCGTGCTCAATGTTGAGCGCAGTAGATGCGTTCCCCTGGGGATCGATGTCCACAACGAGGGTTTCGAATCCACGATCGGCCATCGCGGCCGCGAGATTCACTGCCGTGCTGGTCTTCCCGACGCCGCCCTTCTGGTTACTGATGGTCAGGACGCGAGTCTGGTCAGGGCGGGGGACCGGTTGCTTGGCTAGCTGCTTCCAGCGCTTCTTTTCGTTCATGAGCTCTCTCGCAACGGGGGATTTGAGGCGGTCCGTGATTTTGATCCGCGACGTCATGGAATCCATCGTTTCATGTGAAACATGGCGACCTTGGTCGGGAACAACCGGTTCGGATTGATCTTGCGGATTAGGTGGCATCCCGGAGTCGGGAGCCCTATGTCTTCCTACCACCAATTGTCCCTTTCACAATCCGCTGCATGATTCCACATCACACCAGGGTACCCGGAAAGGCTCTCCGAAAGCAGAACTGTCGGTCATTGTGGATACTCAACCAGTCCCTAAATCAATGGGCGTTACAGTTCGACCTGTACTACGGTGGTTGGCTGCTCCAAGATCGGTTCCCCAACCGTCAGGATCTCCGTCGACCGAGCGCCATATTTGTTGAGCTTCTTCTGCGCCTTTTGGATTTCCTCTTCCGCAGACTTGCCTTTCAACGCCAGGAGCTGTCCGGTTCCTCTCAGGAGGGGCACGGTCATGTCCAGAAGGCCCACGAGCGCTGAAACCGCGCGTGCAGTCACGACATCGACGTCGATCTCTCCGACGAAATGTTCCGCCCGGCCACGCCGCAGATCAACGTTATCCAGGCCCAAGTCCTCGATGACTTCGTCCAGCCAGATGACGCGCCGCTCGAGAGGTTCGATGAGCACAACTTCCAGATCTGGCCGTGCGATGGCCAGACAAAGGCCGGGGAGGCCTGCACCAGAGCCCACGTCTGCAACGCGTGAATTGCGTCCGATAAGGGCTTCGACGACCGCACAATTGAGCACGTGCCTGGACCACAGGCGGGGGATCTCACGGGGGCCGATCAGACCTCGCTCGATCCCGCTGGTCGCCAAATGCTCGACATAGCGCTCGGCCAATTCGATGCGTTCCCCGAAAACCGCCTGGGCGGCTTCACGTTCCGAACTTGAAAGCTGAATCTCCGAAGAATTCAATTTGCGGCCTCGGTGTCATCCTGAGCCTCGGACTTCATCGACACCACGATATGTCGTTTGGAGCCTTCACCTTCCGACTCGGAGTGAAGTCCGTTCTCGGCGACAAGGTCGTGGACGATCTTGCGTTCATACGCGCTCAGGGGCTTGAGGTGGTAGGCATCGCCGGTTTCCTTGACCGAAGAAATAGCTTGCTTGGCCATTGTTTCCAGCTCGTCTCCGCGGCGGTCGCGGTATCCTGCGATGTCAAGAATCAGTCGTGAACGTTGACCCGTTGATGCCAGCACCGATAATCGAACGAGCTCCTGTAACGCATCCAGAACCTCGCCCCGGCGACCGACCAACAATTCCAGGTCGTCCTCGTTCTCCTCAGTGACCACGGACAGGTACGCACGGTTCTGACGGACTTCGATGTCGATGTCCCCGTCCAGATCGGCGATGTCCAGCAGTTCTTCGAGGTAGTCGGCGGCGATCTCGCTCTCGTCCTCGGTCGCTTTGGGTTCGGGGGAGCCTGCGGCGGAATCGCTCACAGCCTCTGAGCTTGGCTCGTGGCCATTCTGATCTTGATCTTCCGTATGCCCGCTGTGATCGTGAAGCTCGTCCTCAGCCGGAACCGCTGCCTTGTCGGAACGTTCCTCATTCTGTTCGACCATGGAATTCTCCTGCTCCGCACCGTGGATCCGGCGCAGTCATCGGTTCGGGTGCCCTATGCACCGCACGTGACCTGAATTCAGCGTGCCGGGCCCGGAAGATTTCCCAGGCCCGGCACGGCCGCGCTAATTCTTCTTTTTCTTCTTTTGGCGGTTCTTGCTCACCGGTTGCTGTCGCTGGCCACCCTGGGCACGCTCACGCTGGGCCTCGAGTTCGGCCTCGTGCTCCTCACGACTCTTGCCTACGGGAGGCAGTCCTTTGGCGGCGCGACGTTCGTTGAGCTCCTTCTCAGCCTGTGAACCGGCAGTCGGGTTATTGCGGATAACCCACCACTGCTGGCCCATGGCCCAGAAGTTCGAGACGGTCCAGTACACCAGAACACCGAGGGGGAAGTTGATACCGCCGACGGCAAAGATGACGGGGAACAGATACATGAGCATCTGCTGTTGCCGGTACATCGGTGATTCTTTGGCCTGCGCACTCATGTTCTTGGCAGTAAGTTGGCGCTGGGTGAAGAACTGGGTGAGAGACATCGCGACGATCATGATGATCGCGAGAATGACGGTGGACGTGTGGTTGCCATCACCGGGATGCGTCAGGGTCGAGAAGAGGGGTGCCCCGAGAATGTACGCATCGTTGAATTGATGCACCATCTCAGCCGAGAGCACCAGAATGCCTTCATGGTTGCCCGAGGCCGGGGGCACGCCACGCAGAACCTGTAGCAAGCCGAAGAAGACAGGCATCTGCACGATGATCGGGAAGCACGAGGACAACGGATTGGCGCCCCTGCTCTTGTACAGGGCCATCTGTTCCTGGGCCATCGCCTGACGCGAGAGCTGATCCTTCTTGCCCTTGTACTTGGCCTGGATCTTGGCCATTTCGGGCTGCAGTTCCTGCATGCCGCGCATGGACTTGATCTGCTTCATGAACAGCGGAACGGTCAGCAGACGCATGACGAAAGTCATGAACACAATGGCGAGGACCCATGTCCAACCGGAGGCCGGGTCCATGCCAATGGCAGTAAACAAACTGTGGAAGACCCACAGGACCGCGGAAACGATCCATTTGAAGGGCCACAGAATGATGTCGATTGGGTTCATCAGGAATTGACTCCTAGCCCCGAGGCTCGTGGGGCATCGTGTTCTCCGCCGCAGGCGGATGGTTCAACAGCAAAATCTTGGGCTCAGTACCCGGCGCGAAGCTCCGCCGCCCGGGAGGCACGGGGTCCACCCCTCCGGTTGCCCAGGGGTGACACCTCAATAATCGTCTCACGGTTAACGTCATTCCTTTGACGAGTCCGTGAACGGTGATCGCTTCCAGCCCGTACGCGGAGCAGGTCGGAAAATACCGGCAGACGTCTCCATACAAAGGCGAGATAATCCGTCGATACAAACGAAGGAACGCGATCGCAATATTCTGCGGAAGTGTCCAGACCGCTTGACCGGCCCCGTTAGGACGCACGTATTCCGCCGGTGCGTTCGACAGACGCTCTTCGGAAGCCACCTGATCGATAGAGACGTCCCTGCCATGATTGCACGTCATTGCGGTGTACCGGCTTGCCTTGGTTCACATGCTTGAACCGAGCCCGATTCCGGCACCTCAAGTTTTCGCTGAATGCTGCTCCAAGCACTCCGGTAGTCACCTACCAGATCATCCCAGGACGCGTTGGCCGACGCCGGCAGCGCCCTGACGACGATACTCATGCCGCATGGGTTCCATTTGATGGTTTCTGCCACCAGCTCACGCAGTCTTCTCTTGACGAGATTCCGCATGACGGCGTTGCCTACGGCCTTCGATACAACGAATCCGCTGATGCTGGGGGAGGAGTTATGTGTAAGGAGCACATATAGAACTAAGTTCCGGCGTCCGCTACGGACGCCGGAACGTGTAGTCATTGAGAACTGTACAGAAGTCCTCATCCTGTGCTGTTGTGCCAGCACGTCAAGGCTCCTTCAACGCAGACCGGGTTGGCGCTTGGTATTTTGGTCCCCTCGGAGACCTGCACCAGTTGACGCCCCTGAACAGGGGAGTCAGCTATGCCGAAACGGAAGAGCGACCCTTGGACCGGCGGTTAGCCAAGATGGCGCGACCGGCGCGGGTGCGCATACGAAGACGGAAGCCGTGCTTCTTGGCACGACGGCGGTTATTCGGCTGAAAAGTCCGCTTGCTCACTGTGGTAACTCCAAGACTGTTTGTTCGGGCCTACCCCTGGTCTGGGTCCTTGCGGGCGATGTTCATGCAAAGAGGCAGAGGATTGGCGCTTTCGGTTCTCCTGCGCCGTCGGACATCCATTTCCAATTCCGGATCATCCCAAGACGGCGGATTCCGGCATATGGGCATAGTCCAACGCGCAGACGACTAACAAACTCTACGAGCAGATCAACACCCTGGTCAAGTCACTTCCGTGGAGAAACGGTGAACTAGACCAAGGACACACACTTGAGGGGCTCTCTTCCCCCAAGGTCGCCCCTCTCAACATGCTGTGCACTCGCCACGATTCACAGCTGTGGATAATCCCAAATTTTTTTGCCGGCCCACAGCCCGCGGTATGCCGGGAAACTACAAAGCTGTGATTACAGATTCCCGCGAATTTGGGCCTCAGAAGGCTTCCTGAATGGCCTAAGCTAGCTAGAGCCATCCACGGTTATCCACATTATCCACAACTGTGTACAAGGTTGTGGAGAACTTGGGTACAACCCGTGGATGAGCCCTCGGCGGACCTTCTTATTCCAGCCCGATTTGCCCGTCTCGCGGTGACAAGTTCGAGTGGAATCGGAAGGGACCGAGGCTGTGCCGGACGTCCCCTCAATACAAGGAGAACAGTGAGCATTCAGGGCAACAACGAGATCCAGTCCCAGTGGGACGCGTGCATTACGGATCTTCAGGCAAATGCCGCCATCGCCCGCCGCTTGCGTGCTTTTCTTCCCCTGGCCAAGCCACAGGGGCTCTTCGGCACCACGTTGATCGTTGCTGTCCCCAACGAATACACCCGCGGAATCTTCCAATCAGATATTCATCAGGCGTTTAAAGAGGCCATCTCCAAGACCTTCGGCGAGGACATCACCGAAGCATTCGTCATCGACCCTGAGATGGATGTCTCCGAGTCCACGTCGGCTGCCCCCGCGAAGACGCAAGATCAGAAACCCCAACCCTCAGAACAGTCCGCACCCCAGGAAAACCAGACAACGAGCTCGCCTGCTTCCCGGTCCCAGCCTGAACCGTCTCTCAACCACGAGAATTCAGTGACCGTATCCGGCGTTTCGATTCCGCCGATCAATGAGCTCGAAGCCGAACGAGGCCACGCCACGTCCCATACTTCGCCCGTCGACGTCCAGCACACGGACGAAGCCAGCGCCCCTCGTATCAAGAGGGACGACGTCGAATTGCCGGCGCCTCGAGTTGACCCTCCCCGCCAGGAACGCAATATTCCGCGCGACTCATATGACCGGACTCAGGATGACATCGAATGGGACAGCTCAGCACGCCTCAACGACAAGTACATGTTCGATACTTTCGTGATCGGGCAGTCCAACCGTTTCGCTCATGCGGCGGCGCTAGCCGTGGCCGAGAACCCGGCCAGCGCGTATAACCCGTTGTTCATATATGGAGACTCCGGGTTGGGCAAGACACACTTGCTCCACGCAATCGGTCACTATGCCAAACGCTTTTACCCGAATCACCGCGTGCGGTACGTGAACTCCGAGGAATTCACCAACGATTTCATCAACTCGATTCGCGATGACGAGGGGTCCAGTTTCAAGCAGATCTATCGGAACGTGGATCTGCTTCTCATTGACGACATCCAGTTCTTGGCGGGCAAAGAGCACACGCAGGAAGAGTTCTTCCACACTTTCAATGCGTTGCACAACCACAAGAAGCAGATCGTGATCACCTCCGATCTGCCGCCCAAGCAACTGTCCGGATTCGCAGAGCGCATGCGTTCCCGTTTCGAATGGGGATTGATCACTGACGTACAGCCTCCCGAGCTGGAGACACGTATTGCGATCCTCCGGAAGAAGGCTCAGAACGAAAACCTTGATGCTCCCGGGGACGTCATGGAGTACATCGCATCCAACATCACCACGAACATCCGTGAACTCGAGGGTGCTTTGATCCGTGTGACGGCGTTCGCGTCGCTGAACAAGCAACGGGTCGATCTGCCTCTGGCCGAGTTGGTGCTCAAGGATCTGATCACCGATGACGGCGTCCCCGAAATCACTTCTTCTGCGATCCTGGGACAGACCGCGAACTATTTCGAAATTTCCTTGGAAGAGCTCCGCAGCAAATCACGTAACCGTACTCTCGTGACGGCCCGCCAGATCGCGATGTATCTGCTTCGGGAGCTGACTGACATGTCCTTGCCCAAGATCGGACAGGAATTCGGCGGCCGTGACCACACCACCGTGATGCACGCGGATCGGAAGATTCGAAAGCTCATGGGGGAGCGTCGTCAGATCTTCAACCAAGTCACCGAGCTCACCAACAGGATCAAACAGCAGCAGCGCGAAGGCTGACCTTTATCCACACTTCCGCGGGATCACGCGGCAAGAGCTGTTTATTAACACCTGTGGATAAGTTTGTGGAATAAACCCCAAAATCTGTGGACCTTAAGGGGACGCAGAGGCAGAACCTGTGGAGTCGGCTCGCGAGCCCTCAAATCTCTGCACATCCCGTCCACCAGGGTGATCGATTTAACCCACATCCTGTCTACAGCCTGAACCCTGTGCCGGCACCGCTTAAGGCACTTATCCACAGTATCCACACGGGTTATTAACACTACCCATCGTTTAAAGAGATCATTCCAAATAACAAAACTCTGCTCCGAGTCCTGCCGGCGGAACCGGATGAGTCGCCCACCGAAATCCGTAATTACAAGAATCCTATGGAGACTCCGTCTCCGGTAGGCTCTATACAAAGACCCACCATCTTCCAGAGAGGGACTTCGCGCACGTGAAATTCTCAGTTGCCCGGGACGTACTGGCCGAAGCCGTCACATGGACGGCACGTTCTCTCTCGCCTCGTCCGCCCGTACCGGTTCTCTCAGGCCTTCTGATTAAGGCTTCGGGTAACGAAGTCTCCATCGCGAGCTTCGATTACGAGACCTCGGCCAAACTGAACATTGCAGCCGAAGTCATTGAAGAAGGCGAAACGCTTGTTTCTGGTCGTCTGCTCGCGGATATCTGCCGTTCACTGCCCTCGGCACCCGTGGAGTTGGAAACCCGCGATTCCAAGGTCTATCTGAGCTGTCGTTCCTCGAAGTTCAACCTGGCAGCCATGCCAGTCTCCGAATACCCGGATCTCCCCGCACTTCCTGAGATCTCCGGAACCGTCGATGGCGCAGCTTTCGCACACGCAATTTCTCAGACCATCGTGGCAGCTAGCAAAGACGACACTCTTCCGATCCTCACGGGCGTACGTGTGGAAATCGAAGGTTCAACCATGACCCTTCTGGCCACGGATCGATACCGCCTTGCGATGAGAGAACTCACGTGGGAACCCACTGACCCGGAGATTTCCACGGCTGCTCTTATCAAGGCCAAAACGTTGAACGAGGTCGCCAAGACCCTGGGCAATGCTGGCCAGATGAACCTTGCGTTGTCCGATTCTCACGAATTGGTGGGCTTCGAATCGGGTGGACGCCGCACCACGAGTCTTCTGGTCGATGGCGAATACCCCAAAATCCGTTCTCTTTTCCCGGAGCAGACGCCGATTCATGCCGTCGTCAAGACCTCGGAATTGGTGGAAGCAGTTCGTCGCGTGTCTTTGGTGGCCGAACGAAACACACCCGTTCGTCTTGCCTTTTCACAGGGTCAGCTTGCGTTGGATGCGGGTACGGGAGAAGACGCCCAAGCCAATGAAATACTCGATGCCCGACTCGACGGCGACGACATCACAGTTGCTTTCAACCCGGTCTACTTGAGTGAAGGCCTGCACGCATTCGGAAGCGAGTACGTACGATTTTCCTTCACGACGCCGCCCAAACCGGCCGTTTTATCCGCTCAAGAGGACCCCGAGGGTGAAGACGGTAAGGACTACCGCTACCTGTTGATGCCCGTGCGCCTACCGAACCAATAAAGGAGCCGCGAGGTGTATATAGATCACCTCTCGCTCATGGACTTCAGAACCTACGGGTTCTTGGATCTGCCATTGACTACCGGACTGACTGTCATGGTCGGTCCCAACGGTGTGGGAAAAACCAACATCGTCGAGGCTGTCGATTACAGCGCAAATTTGGCCTCGCACCGTGTCAGCAACGATTCTCCGCTCATCAGGGTCGGAGCCGACCGGTCCTACATCCGTTCCCGAGTGATCCGGGGCCATCAGCAGACAGTCATGGAACTCGAGATCACCCCGGGCAAAGCCAACCGGGTTCGTATCAACCGCGCAGCTCCGGTTCGCGTCCGAGAAGCCCTCGGGATTTGCCAGACGGTTCTGTTCTCTCCGGAAGACCTTGGACTCATCAAGGCAGAACCTGCCGGTCGTCGTCGTTTTGTCGATGATCTTGCCGTTTCACTTCGCCCGGTTCTGGGCGGATACCGTGCCGACTACGAAAAAGTTCTTCGTCAAAGAAATGCCCTTCTCAAGTCCCTCCGCAAACGAGGGCCGGGCAGGGCTTTGGGCGAGGACGAGCAGGCAACGCTCGATGTATGGAACGGCCAGCTCGTCAACCTCGGGGCACGCATCATGCAGGCACGCTTCCAAGTCCTTGCGGGACTGTTACCCCAAGCCGACCGGGCGTACGAGCAGCTCACGGACGGCGGCAAGAACCTCGGTTTCGTCTACGAATCTTCGTCTCTAGGCCCCCGGGACGGGTCTGACATCGTGTCTTTGGCACGAATCCCGTTGCTTGAATTAGGCGCAATGATCGAATCCGCGCTCGAGGAGCGAGCCCCGGAGGAAATCGAACGCGGGATGAGCCTTGTCGGTCCGCATCGCGATGAAATCACGCTCATGCTCGGAAATATTCCTGCGCGAGGATATGCTTCCCACGGGGAGACATGGTCCTACGCTCTGGCCTTGCGGCTTGGCTCCTGGTACATGCATCAAGCGGATCATGACGATCCATCTGCATGCCCCATTCTGATCCTGGACGACGTCTTTGCTGAACTCGACGCCACACGTCGTGCCCGACTCGCGACGATCGTATCCGGCGCCGAACAAGTGCTCGTGACCTGCGCTGTCGAACAAGACCTCCCGAAAGAGCTCGATGCCGCTCGCCGTATTGTCAGGGTCAGCCCTGGTCAGGCGGTCGTTGCCGAAGACGTGCATGTCGAGGAGGACGTGTCTCAAGGCGGTGACCCCGAAGAATGACACCTTCCCGTTCGGACGATGTTCCGGAGGAGGCCACCCGTCGGTCCCTTGAACAGAACCAAATCGACGCTCCGGCGTCGCTATTGCAACGACTGCGCACCGCAGCCAAAGAACGGGGTGAAGGCCGACTCACGGGTAATGCCGCGAAGAAGGTTATACGCGATTTTGGTGAGATCGTCTCTGCCGAACCAGGGCAGTCCACCAAGAGGCGGTGGCGCGAAGAAGGCTGGGACCCCCGGACGCTGGGAGGATATACGGGTCCCGGGAAATCCTCGCGCGATCCGCAGGGTCTGGGGTCGGTGATCAACCACATGATCGCTTCACGTGGATGGAAAGAACCGGTCGCGGTCAGCAGTGTTCTCGCCAGATGGTCGGACATTGTGGGGCCTTCCATCGCGGCCCATTCGACACCTGAGAACTATGAGAACTCGGAGGTCGTGATTCGGTGCGACTCGACGAACTATGCCACTATTCTGCGCACCATGACGCCGCAACTGATGCATACCTTTGAATCAGAATTGGGCCCCGGAATCGTGACGAAGATCAGCGTTTTCGGCCCGAACGTTCCCACATGGCGCAAAGGACGGCGAGTGGCCCCTGGCGGCCGAGGGCCACGAGATACCTACGGGTAGGCGAGCTCCGAGACGGGCAGGACCCGGTGATCCCCGCTGTACAGCACAAACCGATTGCCCCGGACGAAACCGGCCAAGGTCATGCCCGCATCCTTGGCGAGGTCAACGGCCAGAGAGGACGGCGCAGAAACCGAAGCCAACATCGGTATGCCTGCCATGGCCGCTTTCTGAGTCAGCTCGAAGCTGGCTCTTCCCGAAACCATCAGAACGTGCTGACTGAGCGGAAGTTTCCCATGCAGGAGAGCCCAGCCCAAGACTTTGTCGACGGCGTTGTGGCGTCCTACGTCCTCTCGAATAGCGACCAATTCCCCGGTCTCACCGTTGAAAAGGCCAGCGGCGTGCAGGCCGCCCGTGCGGTCGAAGACTTTTTGTTTGGCCCGCAGGATTTCCGGCATTTCGAGCACGAATTCCTCGGACAAGCGCAGAGGATCCTCGTCAACCGGGAACAAGGATTTCTGATGCACCTGATCGATGCTCGTTCTACCGCACATTCCACACGCGCTCGACATCACGACGTTGCGTTCCTGGTAATGGAAAGGGGGCAAGACCCAAGGTTGGAGGACGACGTCGACGGTGTTGTCCCCGTCTTCGGCACCCGGGCCGAAGTCCTTGCGGCAGTACCTGATCGACGAGACCTGCTCGCCGTCGGTAATCACACCTTCGCTCAGCAGAAAACCCGCGGCGAGAGAGAAATCTTCGGTCGGAGTACGCATGGTCACCGCGAGGCGACGGCCGTTGACGCGGATCTCGAGCGGCTCTTCGGCAGCGACCATATCGGCACGCGCTTCTCTGCGGCCGTCTTGATCCACTCGAATGACCCTGGTGCGGGATTCACTACGACTCATGAAACTCTATTCACCTGCATCCGGATCGATCCCAGCTTGGCGCTGGGTCCGGGCGACGAGCTCTCTGATCTGCTCGGACAATTCTTTGAGTTGCTCTTCTGCCGGAACGGCGGCCTCGGCGGAGTTGGATTGAGCAGCCAAACGCAACCCGAGAGCCACCCCCACAAGGTACGAGCTCGTGGGTGCGCCCGGTCGAACGATTCCGTGAGCCACGTCCTTGGTCATCTTGAGAATCGGTCCCGGAACCACGACGTCGCGCGGCAAATCGAGCTCGTCGGCAACCATCTCGAGCCATTCCACAAGGTCAGGCAATTCTTGGTCGGTCATATCGAGCCTTTCTTCGTCCTTGATGGCCACTTTAACCCTGCAAACATCCTGATGGGAGGGGCGGAGTCCAGGAATCAGCCGTGCCCGGCCGGATCAACCGCCTCAATCGGCCTCTCTTGGGTCCAGCCTTCCGAGAGTGTGGACCCACATGCGCGAGGGGCAAACCGCGCCAAAGGCCCATCGCGGGCCTGTGAAAGCCATAGCCCTTCTCGGAGCATGCTCTGAGCTGAGCGATATGGGCCCTGTGAAGGGCGAAGTCCGGTAGAATGTTCAGTAGATCAAAAAGGTGGCCAGCGCAGCGTCCCGATCACATCACTATGTTATCGACTTCGCGCACCGGCCCGCCATCCCCGGACCGGGCCCTTCGAGGCGCCTGGAAACTAGGAGCTGAAACCTCAAAGTGGCAGCCGAAGAAAAGCACGAATATGGCGCGAGCGACATTACGGTCCTCAAAGGCCTGGAAGCGGTGCGCAAACGTCCCGGCATGTACATCGGTTCCACCGGTGAACGCGGATTGCACCACCTTGTATATGAAGTCGTAGACAACTCCGTCGATGAGGCGCTCGCCGGGTATTGCGATCATATCGAGATCACTTTGTTGGCCGACGGCGGCGTCAAGGTCGTGGACAACGGGCGCGGAATCCCCGTGGACATGCACCCCACGGAGGGCAAGCCGACCGTCGAGGTCGTGATGACGGTTCTCCACGCCGGCGGCAAATTCGGTGGTGGCGGCTACGCCGTTTCGGGCGGTCTGCACGGCGTCGGCATTTCCGTGGTTAACGCGCTTTCCACTCGAGTGGTTACCACGGTGCGAAACCAAGGCTACGTCTGGACCACGAGTTTCCATGACGGTGGCATCATCGATGAGCCTCTGACCCGCGGGGAAGAAACCACCGAGACCGGTACGCAACAGGTCTTCTACCCTGACCCGGAAATCTTCGAATCCGTTGAATTCGATTACGAGACCCTTCGGGCGCGTTTCCAGCAGATGGCTTTCCTCAACAAGGGGCTCCGCATCACCCTGACGGATGAGCGAGAGGCCGCTAACTTCGAAAACGAGGTCGCCGAGGAAAAAAAATCTGCCGAGCCCAAGATCAATCAAGAGGGCACCACGGCCGAGGGGTATCGCGTCGTCGTGTACCAGTACGACGATGGCCTCCTCGACTACGTCAAATTCCTGAACGCCAGCCAGCACACCAACGTGATCCACGAGGACGTCATCTCCCTGGAAGTTGAGGACAGCGAGAAAAAGCTCTCGCTCGAATTGGCGATGCAGTGGACCGAGTCCTATAAGGAATCGGTCCATACTTACGCCAACACGATCAATACTCATGAGGGCGGAACCCACGAAGAGGGCTTCCGTACGGCACTGACCTCTCTGATCAATCGGTACGCGCGAGACAACAAACTCCTCCGTGAGAAGGATGAGAACCTCACCGGAGAAGATGTCCGCGAGGGATTGACCGCGGTGATATCGGTCAAGATCGCCGAGCCTCAGTTCGAGGGCCAGACCAAGACCAAACTCGGCAACTCGGAGGTCAAGACCTTCGTTCAGCGCGAGGTATGGGACCAAATGGGGGACTGGCTGGAGCGCAATCCCAATGAAGCGAAGGACATCGTCCGTCGGTCCATCACCGCCGCTCAGGCTCGCATGGCCGCTCGTAAGGCGCGCGAGACCACTCGCCGCAAAGGCCTGCTGGAATCCGGCGGAATGCCGGGAAAGCTCAAGGATTGCTCGTCCAAGAACCCGGAGATCTCAGAAATCTACCTCGTAGAGGGTGACTCCGCGGGTGGTTCCGCCGTTCAGGGGCGTGACCCCGAGCGTCAGGCGATTCTTCCGTTGCGAGGAAAAATCCTCAACGTCGAGCGCGCGCGCCTGGACCGGGCACTGTCCAACGCCGAGGTCCAGTCGATGATCACCGCATTCGGCGCGGGCATCGGAGAGGAATTCAAGATCGAGAAGGCTCGGTACCACAAGATCGTCCTCATGGCCGACGCCGACGTCGACGGCCAGCACATCACCACACTTCTACTGACGCTGTTGTTCCGCTTCATGCGCCCGCTGATTGAGGCCGGTTACGTTTACCTTGCGCAGCCTCCGCTGTACCGGATCAAATGGTCGAACGCCCCCGATGACTACGTCTTCTCGGATGCGGAACGTGACGAGGTTGTGGCCCGCGGATTGGCGAACAATCAGCGACTGCCCAAGGACAACGGCATTCAGCGCTACAAGGGTCTGGGCGAGATGGATTACACCGAGCTCTGGGACACGACCATGGATCCCGAACACCGGACTCTGTTGCAGGTGACCATGGACGACGCCGCCGCGGCCGATCAGGTCTTCTCGGTGCTCATGGGCGAGGATGTCGAGTCCCGCCGCGAATTCATTCAGAAGAACGCCAAGGACATCCGGTTCCTCGATATCTGACCGAATCCAAATATTTCAACTAGGGAATATTGCGGATCAAAGGCCCGGTATCGAGCGACTGAAGACTTTCATCAGGACGGAACACAAGAAACATGAGTACCGAAGACAACGGTTCGAATCAGAATCCTCAAGAGGGCGAACCCATCGAGGGTGAGATCGTAGACAGCGACGCGGAGGCGACCCCCAAAATCGCGGATCGCATCGAGCACATCGACCTCCAGACCGAGATGCAACGGTCTTACCTCGATTACGCCATGGCCGTCATCGTCGGTCGTGCACTGCCTGACGTCCGCGACGGCCTCAAGCCGGTTCACCGACGCGTCATCTACGCGATGTACGACGGTGGGTACCGGCCTGATCGTTCTTTCAACAAATGTGCCCGCGTCGTCGGTGAAGTCATGGGGCAGTACCACCCGCACGGCGACTCCGCGATCTACGACACTCTCGTACGTCTGATCCAGAACTGGATCATGCGTTACCCGCTTGCGCTGGGACAGGGGAACTTCGGCTCCCCCGGTAACGACGGCGCCGCAGCGCCTCGTTACACCGAGTGCAAGATGGCACCGCTCGCCATGGAAATGGTGCGGGACATCCAAGAGAACACCGTCGATTTCCAGGACAACTACGACGGAAAGAATCAAGAACCGGTCGTCCTTCCGGCTCGATTCCCCAACCTCCTGGTCAATGGTTCCTCCGGTATCGCCGTTGGTATGGCAACCAACATCCCACCGCATAACCTCCGAGAGGTAGCGGAAGGCGTTCAGTGGTACCTCGAGAATCCCGAGGCATCCGACGAAGAGCTGCTCAATGCCCTGATTGCGCGTGTCAAGGGGCCGGACTTCCCGACGGGCGCGCAGATCCTCGGGCACAAGGGGATCGAAGAGGCCTACCGGACGGGCCGTGGATCGATCACCATGCGGGCCGTCGTCAATGTCGAGGAGCTTCACGGGCGTACTTGCCTCGTGGTCACGGAATTGCCTTACCAGGCCAATCCCGACAACCTCGCCATCAAGATCGCCGACCTGATCCGCGACGGCAAGATCAGCGGAATTGCGGATCTGCGGGATGAAACCTCCGGTCGCACGGGTCAACGCCTCGTCATCGTGCTCAAGCGTGACGCCGTGGCCAAGGTTGTTCTCAATAACCTGTACAAGCACACCCAGCTGCAGGAGAATTTCTCGGCGAACATGCTCGCGATCGTTGACGGCGTTCCGCGCACGCTGTCGCTGGACGCATTCATCCGCCACTGGGTACAGCACCAGATGGACGTCATCGTCCGCCGCACGCAGTTCCGACTGCGCCAGGCGGAAGAAGAAGCGCACATCCTCCGCGGCCTCCTCAAGGCCTTGGACGCCCTGGACGAAGTCATTCAGCTGATCCGCAACTCCTCGACGGCCGATGATGCCCGCACGGGACTCATGGAGTACCTGGACATCGACGAGGCGCAGGCGCAGGCGATTCTGAACATGCAGTTGCGTCGTCTCGCGGCCCTGGAACGCAAAAAAATCCAGGACCGTCACGACGAGCTCATGCGTCTGATCGAGGGATACAAGGAAATCATCGCTTCCGAGCAGCGTCAGCGCGACTTGATCTCGGAGGAAATGCGGGACGTTGTTAACCGTTACGGCGATGACCGACGGACCCAGATCCTGATGGGCTACGACGGAGACATGTCGATCGAGGATCTCATTCCCGAAGAAGACATGGTCGTCACGATTACCCGGGGTGGTTACGTCAAGCGGACCAGGATCGACCAATACCGTTCGCAGCATCGCGGCGGTAAGGGCATCCGGGGGGCGCAGTTGCGCGGCGACGACGTCGTTGAACACCTCGTCGTCACCACGACGCACAACTGGATTCTGTTCTTCACGAACTTCGGTCGCGTGTACCGCACGAAGGCCTATGAACTCATCGAAGCGGGTCGCGACGCCAAGGGTCAGCACGTGGCCAACCTTCTGGCCTTCCAGCCAGGAGAGACGATCGCCCGTGTGATGGCTCTCCGGACGTACGAGGACGCGCCATACCTGGTCTTGGCAACAAAACACGGCTTGGTCAAGAAATCTCGTCTGAGCGATTACGACACCAACCGTACCGCCGGCGTCATCGCGATCAATCTGCGGGACGAGGACGAGCTGATTTCGGCTCAGCTCGCGCATTCCGACGACGACCTCATGCTCATCTCGCGCAAGGGCCAGTCCCTGCGTTTCACCGCGACCGACGAAGCGCTTCGCCCCATGGGCCGCGCGACGAGCGGTGTGACCGGCATGAAGTTCCGGGACGGTGATGAGCTCCTCGCTGCAAATGTCGTGAGCGATGATTCGTACGTGTTCGTGGTCACCGAGGGCGGCTACGCCAAACGGACCAAGGTCGAGGAATACCGCGTCCAAGGGCGTGGTGGACTCGGTATCAAGGTTGCCAAACTCGTCGAGGACCGTGGCGACCTGGTCGGAGGCCTGATCGTTGGTGCCGACGACGAAGTCCTGGTAGTCATGCAGTCGGGCAAGGTAGCTCGGTCGCTCGTGTCGGAGGTGCCCGCAAAGGGTCGTGACACGATGGGCGTAATATTTGCCAAGCCCGGCAAGAACGACAGGATTCTTTCCATCGCTCGAAACCAGGACAAGGGTATTGACGAGGGCCAAGAGATCGCCGAAGACGGAACGGTTGAGGTGCTCGACGCCGAAAATGAAGTACCGTTGGACAACGGTAGTGAACAGACTGATACCCCGGCCGAGTCGGAATCTTCATCACACGGAGGTAGTGAGTGAGCACCAATAACCCTGGTAACGCGGCAGGAAGACCCTCCACGTCCGCCAGCTCCTCTGCGCGAAAGCCCGCGGATAATCGCCGCAAGCCAGCCGCCAACTCCAATCGTGGTGACTCGGTGACAGCGACCAAGTCTGCACCATCCAACGGACCCGCCAACGGAAAGAAACGACCGGCGTCTTCGGGAGGTCGGCCTTTGGTTCGGCCAGCGCCGCGTTCCAAAGTCCGCCGTGCCCACTTGACAGTGGCCAAAGTGGATCTTTGGTCGATTGCCAAGCTGGTTTTTCTTCTCTCCGTTGCCGTAGGCATCGTCGTCGTGGTGGCAACCGTGATTCTGTGGCTGGTATTCGACATCACCGGTATCTTCGGTGGAGTGGACTCGGTCCTATCGATGCTTTCCAGTCAGGGCAATGCGGTATCGATCACGGATTACCTGTCCTTGGGCCAGGTGGCTCTCTATGCGACAATCCTTTCGATCGTGAACGTTGTTCTCATGACGCTCCTGGGTGTCATCTCGGCGTTCCTGTACAACATTGCGGCTAGACTGGTGGGCGGTATCGGAGTGACCCTCACCGACGACTGACAGACATGGTGTCTTCTCCTGTGGGGGAGGTCACCGAAGGTGAATTTGGCCCGGGCGGGGTAGTCATGTAGTGTTTTATCTCGGCCCAAGGCCAAAGGGGCGTATAGCTCAGACGGTTAGAGCGCTTCGCTGATAACGAAGAGGTCCCAGGTTCAATTCCTGGTACGCCCACAGAATCCTTTCCAAGGAGGAGGTTCCCATGAGGAAGATCCTGGCAGCCCTCGCGGCTGGTACGGTAGCTTTCGTGGTAACCAAACGTGTGAAGGATTCTCAGGAAACCAAGAGAACGTGGAGTACTTCCACCGACAAGGTTGACTGACCTGCGGGGGCGTGGCGCAATTGGTAGCGCATCTGCTTTGCAAGCAGAGGGTTAGGGGTTCGAGTCCCCTCGCCTCCACCGAATGAATGAGGACCCGGCATTGAGCCGGGTCCTCATTTTTGTCTCAACGCCGCGGCGGAGCCGCGGACCTGGTTGCTGTTCCGGCCTCAGGCGCAACGCCAACCTCCGGAACAGCAACCACGCACCGACGTTGCGCAGTAAACCGCAGACGGTCTAATACCGGCCGATGTGGACCGGCCGGCTGGCCATCGCACCAGCTAGCAACTGGGCGATCAAGAGCAGGCCCAGAACAATCAACGGAACGGTCCACGTTCCGGTCAGGGAATGCACCGCGCCGATTCCCAGCGGCCCCAGGCCCGCCAGGAGGTAGCCGAAGCCTTGCGACATCGTCGAAAGATGCCCCGTGTGGTGAGTATCCGGTGATCGCCACACGATGTACGTCAGCGACAAGCTGATGGAAGCACCTTGGCCCAACCCGAGCAATGTCATCCAAACGTAAGGGCTGGACAGCGGTGCCAGACCGATTCCGAGATACGCGCTACCAGTCAGGAACACGGCGACCGCCACAGGCAACCAGCTGGGGCGTATACGTTTTGCGATCGTCGGTGTCACCAGAGATGCAACGATGCCCGGGAACGCGGAATAAGACAACATCCATCCGGCCGATCCGGCATTCATGCCTGCATCCTGAAACATCGTCGGGACCCAGGTGAGGGTTGTGTAGTAGCTGACGCTCTGGAGGCCCATGAGCGCCGTGACCGCGATGGCAACAGGGCTCGTGAGGATTGACCGGAACTTTGGTTCCCCGTGTTCGGAAGGGGCATCTGCGACGTCGTGGCCCTGCTTCATGTGCCCCGGCGAACGAAGCATCTGAGGAATCCAGATCAGGGCCGCGAGAAGCGCCGGGACGGCCCACAAGGCCAAGGCCAGGCGCCAATTACCGCCTGTGAGAGGCAACATCGGCACGGTGAGGCCCGAAGCCACTGCAGCCCCGACGAACAGAGCCGTCGAGTACAGGCCCATCATGAGGCCAGCGCGATGGGAGAAATCCTGTTTGATAGCCGGTGGCATCGCGACGTTTCCGATTGCGATAGCGGCTCCGATGATCGTGGTGCCGAGGAAGAGGCTGACCAAACTTGGGTGCAGGCGCAGCGCAATCCCCAAAGCCAACGCAATCATCGTGACACCGAGCAATCGATGCATTCCCAAGCGTCGTGTCAGGCTCGGCGTCAGGAAAGCGAACACACCGAACGCAAACACGGGGATCGTCGTCAGTAAACTCGCCGACGTCGCGGACAAGCCCAGAGAGGACCGGATCTCCCCAAGCACCGGACCGATCGAGGCGACTCCGATACGGAGATTCAACCCGATGAGAATCAAACCGACCCCGAGGACAACCAGACTCCACGCGCCTCGGGCGGACTCGGGCGGATCTTCCACTTCCCAAGAATTCGGTGGTTCTCCGCCGGGGATCGGGGACTCAGCGGTGTCCTCCGCCTGGTGAGTACTGACTGACATAGGTTCCTTTCGGGCGAGGTGCTCATGGGTAGCTCCATGGACGACTCCGGCTCAACGGTCGGAGACATCGCAGTGATGCAGCTTCAACCCATTCCACGCTCGTGCACCTCGGCAGGCAACCGATAAACTGACGCCTGATGCCTGAATCCCGCCATACGATGCTCAGCCCTGAGCAGATCCATCTCCTGGGCCACGACGAGCACACCCCGGCTCACGTCCACGGAAGGGGACACATCGTCTACCCTTCGACTGGAGTCCTATCGATGGTCACCGAAGACGGCTCCTGGATCGCACCACCGAATCGGGCGGTATGGATCCCCGCAGGTTTCACTCATCAGCACCGCGCACACGGGGCTACCGACATGAGGATCGTTTTCATGTCCCCGGAGTTGGCCGGCCTTCTTCCCGAACGACCGGCGGTATTGGCCCTGACCGCACTGGCCAGGGAGGCCGTTCTTGCACTGACGGAACCTTTCACGCGATCGACCGAGAGCCGGGATCGGTTGAGGCGAATAATCATCGACGATGTCAGTGCCGCACCCGAACAGCCCCTTCACCTTCCCGAACCGCATGACGATCGCCTGCTGGCGGTGACCCACCTCGTCGAGCGCGACCTGGCAAGCCCCGCCGCCTTGGCGAGTCTGGGGCGACGAGTGGGCGCGAGCGAAAGAACCCTGAGTCGCTTGTTCCAACGGGAAACCGGCATGAGTTTTCGGCAGTGGCGCACTCAGTTGCGGATCCACAGATCTCTTCTGATGCTGACGGAAGGGGTCTCGGTCGTGGACACGGCGACGGCCTGCGGATGGTCCAATCCGAGCGCGTTCATCGACGCTTTTGACTCGCTGGTGGGTCAGACTCCGGGCAAGTACCAGCACTCGTTGGGCTGACATGTCACCGGTATCCGCGGATCGACGTCGTCGTACGATTCAAGACGTGCAGGACGCAGTCTGAAGCAGAAAACGTCAGCTGTCCAGCCTACCCAGCACCATAGTTAATCTCACAGCTTTCGGCCGCGATGTTAACCTTCTGTTCACGTATTCACCTCCGGGACTTCAGATACGCGTCGGCATAATTCTTATGTGGCACCTGAACTCATCATCCTCGCAATTGTCATCGTCACGGCATTGGTCTTTGACTTCACGAATGGCTTCCACGACACCGGCAACGCCATGGCCACGTCGATCGCGACGGGCGCTCTCAAGCCGAAGGTTGCGGTCGCTCTCTCTGCGATTCTGAATCTCGTAGGTGCTTTCCTATCCATCGAGGTCGCCAAAACGGTGGGCAAAGAGGTCGTGAACCTCGAACTGACCTCCGGCAGTGACCTGATGATCATTGTGTTCACGGGGCTCGTCGGTGGTATCACCTGGAACCTTTTAACCTGGCTTTTGGGGTTGCCGTCCAGCTCATCCCATGCGCTCTTCGGTGGTCTGATCGGCGCGACCATCGCTGGTCTTGGCCTCAGCGGTGTCCTGTGGACCAGCATCGTCGCGAAAGTCATCGTCCCGGCCGTTGCGGCCCCCCTTGTCGCTGGCATTATTTCTACGGTGGGCACCGCCTTGATCTACCGTCTGACCCGCAGCGTGGGAGACGAACAAAAAGAGCGTGGTTTCCGGTGGGGACAGGTGGGAACAGCGTCGCTGGTCTCCCTCGCCCACGGAACCAATGATGCCCAGAAAACGATGGGCGTGATCTTCCTGGCGTTGGTGGCTTCCTCGGCCATCGATCCGAACGCCGACATTCCCTTCTGGGTCAAACTGACGTGCGCCGCAGCCATTGCCCTGGGAACTTACCTGGGTGGCTGGCGGATCATCCGGACTTTGGGCAAAGGTTTGGTTGAAATCGATTCGCCTCAGGGCATGGCTGCCGAAGGCGCTTCCGCAGCCATCATTCTGACGTCCTCCCACTTCGGTATGGCCTTGTCCACAACCCACGTGGCGACCGGTTCGATTCTGGGAACCGGCCTCGGGCGGAAAGGTGCCGAAGTTCGTTGGTCAGTAGCCGGACGAATGGTCGTCGCGTGGATTATCACGATCCCCGCGGCGGCGATCGTCGGAGCCGTCACCTGGTTCCTCGGTCACATGGTGGCGATGATGACGAACGACCTCGTGGGCGCGCTCGTGATTTTCGCATTGCTCCTTGGCCTGTCCGGATACATGTGGCACCGGTCCCGTCAGTCGCCCGTAACCCACGACAACGTCAACGACGAATGGCAGGGGGAGACGCCGGCTGCCGACGGAGCGGCAACGGAAGCCATCAACTCGGAGAGCACCCTGACCGGGACCATGGTTCATGTCAAAGTGGGCGAGATGATTGGTCACGAGTCACGCGGTGGTGCCCGCAAGCACTTCTCTCACAAGTAACCACGGAGTCTGAGCATGAACTTTCTACAACTCATCTCAAACCTTGTCCCCGTGACGATCGCCGGGTTGATCCTCGGGGCAGGCCTTCCCGCTCTGTTTGCGGTTGGAATGCGCCTCTCCGCCGGTCAGACTCAGCATCAGGAAGACGGAAGCGTCATCCAGGTGCGGCCTCCTTCCACAGCGATGCGGCTTCTCGGAGGAATCGTCTTCGCCATCATCCTCGCGGCCATCGCCATGGGGATTCTCTGGATCGCCAAAGATTTTCTGTTTCACCTAACCGGATTCAATTTCTTGGGTCTCGCCAAAAAATAGGGCCCGCCACGGAGCTCTAGGAAAGGGGGCGACATGCGAAATATCGCTGCCTCCGTGATCAGATGGCTCCGCGCCGGTTACCCGGACGGTCTGCCCAGCCAGGACTACATTCCCCTCGTCGCCGTATTACGGCGGCGGCTGGGAGACGAAGAAGTCCTCGAGATCTGTCGGCAGCTCATCGCTGAAGGCGTTATGCCTGCCGGAAGCGTCGACATCGGCGTCGAAATCACCAAAATAACCGACGAGATGCCGTTGCCGGAAGATGTTGCCCGGGTGGAAGAACACCTGCGCCACGGCGGATGGGACCTCTGACCTCGAGAGCACATCCGAGTTCCGCCAAGCCACTTGGTCACAAAAAAACGACGCCGCCACGCTGGTTGAGCGCGGCGGCGTCGTTGTCTAAAAGTTCAGGCGAACCTGGACTCCGATTTTATTTGTCGCCCTGGTCGGACTTGGGTGCCTGGTGCTTGCCGGCACGCTTCTCCGCCTCGGTGTTCTGAGGCGCATCGCCGGGACGCGGGATCGAGGACTGGGAATCATCAGCGCTCTTGGCGTCGGATTCCTTGTCCTTGTCCGCTGCCGGGGTCCCCTGGACCGACGTGGCGGGCTTGTCCATCGGGGCACCGGGGCCCGGATGGCTGGTGTTCTTGGGATCGTTCAACGACTTGACCTCCTGGTTGGAGGGGGCAGCCGACGAAGCAGGTTTGGTGACTTTCTGCTCGGACGGGTCAGCCTTGGCCGTTGAAGAGGACTGGTCGCCGCCCTTGCTCTCGGAGGGCTTCTGGTTGGCATCCGCGGGTGTCTTCCAAGGATCCTCAACCGGACGGGAAGCACGCCACGCGGCAACGCCGGCAGTCGCTCCCGCAGCGAGCAGACCGAAGAACACGAGACCCTTGTGGGACTTCTTGTTGGCCTTCTTCTGCTGCTTGGCGAACTCTTCGGCTCGCTTCGCAGCGGCCTTTTGAGCCTTCTTCAGAGACTTCTTGTTACCCGTGACCTTGGCGGCGAGGGCCTCGACCTGCGGGTGAGCTTCGGTGCTGTTCAGCTTGCCCGCCAGTGCCGTGGCAGCCTCTCCGGCGCGCTCGCGGGCATTGGAGACGGCGTTCTCCACCGCGGGAGTCGCACGATCGATTTGCTCCTGGATACGAGGCGCGACCTCCTTCTGTGCCCAGTCGTTGGCCTGGTCGGCACGTTGCTGGAGCTTGTTGGTGAGGTCGTTGACCTTGTCGACGCCCTCGGCGTAGCGGGCATTGGCCGTTTTCCTGGCCTGCTTCGCAGCCTTCTGAGCCTTCTTTTCAGCCTTCTTCTGGCATCCCATGGGTTACCTCCTCGTGGATCCGGTGCGCAGACAGAATCTCTGCCAGCGCCACCCGTCGAGAGACGGGCTGTTTTACCGAGTCAGTTTTAGTCCACTCTCAGGATATGTAATAGAGGGTGAAGTGTCCCCACCCCCAGGGGGTTCCGCCGCGTTGTTTTCACTGTAGGCGGAACACTATTGGGAGCTAGCTCGCCTCATGGGAAAATAACTGTCATGACTGCGATTCCCACTGCCAAAGCGACCCTTCATACCAACCACGGTGACATCGTGGTTAACCTGTTCGGTCATCAAGCCCCCAAGACCGTCAAGAACTTTGTCGGTCTGGCCGATGGTTCCCAGGAGTGGACCGACCCCAAGACGGGTGAAAAGAAGACCACCCCGTTGTACGACGGAGTGATTTTCCACCGCATCATTCGTGATTTCATGATTCAGGGTGGTGACCCCCTCGGCCAGGGCATCGGTGGCCCCGGGTACCAGTTCGATGACGAGATCAGCCCGGACCTCGACTTCAACGACCCCTACAAGCTGGCCATGGCGAACGCCGGTATCCAGAACGGCAAGGGGACCAATGGATCCCAGTTCTTCATCACCACCGTTCCGACCACCTGGCTTCAGGGCAAGCACACGATCTTCGGTGAAGTTGCCGACGACGATTCCAAGAAGGTTGTGGACGAGATCGAGGGTGTCGCAACCGGAATGATGGATCGTCCGGTCGAAGACGTTGTCATCAAGAACATCGAGATCGAACAGCTCTAGAACCAACGACTTCAGCACGGGGACCTCTCGGTGCCCGATTGATCGAGGCCCTTCCGCGACACCGCGGATGGGCCTCGTTTTGTCTATGCCGTACAAGCACGTAAGCGAGGAACACAGTTTCATGAATCAAGGACCGCCCCAATACGGACAACGCGACGACGCAGCCGCCTCCGGGGGTGAGCGCCCCGTTTGTCCGCGTCACCCGGACACCGTTTCGTACGTGACGTGCAATCGATGTCACCGTCCGGTCTGCCCGACGTGCCAGGTTCAGGCTCCTGTGGGAGTTCAATGCGTCGACTGTGTCCACGAGGCGAATCAGGAGGCTCGCCGCCGCGGTGCTTCTGTCCACAACAGGAATTCGATCTTCCCGGGCGCGTCCGGACTGGGAGTGACGTGGACTCTGATCGCGGTGACGGTCGTGGTCTTCGTTCTGCAGTGGGTCATCCCTCGACAGATGGTCCTCAATACGTTCGCGTACGCTCCGGTACTCACCACCGTAGAACCCTGGCGCATGCTGACCAGCGGATTCGTACATTCCCCGGGAAATCTGCTGCATATCGGTTTGAACATGTACACGTTGTACATCTTCGGTGCAGCGCTCGAGCCGCGAATGGGGCGATGGCGTTTCCTTGCGGTCTATCTGCTTTCGATCATCGGTGGATCCGTGGCGGTGTACCTTCTTGCCAGTCCGTACACATTGGTCGTTGGTGCTTCCGGAGGGGTCTTCGGGCTGTTCGGGGCTTTGTTTGCGTGGACCAGGTTCCGCGGTGGTGAGACCCGAGGATTGCTCATTCTAGTTGCAATCAACCTGGTCTTCGGGTTCGTGGTTCCCGGAATTGCCTGGCAGGCGCACGTGGGCGGGCTCGTTGTGGGTGCCGTTATGGCCCTGATCTTCGACGTGACATCGCACCGGCGTCGGCAGAGACGATGACGTCCGACAAGACTTGTGATTACAAGAAGTCAGTCGCCGGAAAAGTTATCCACAAGGGTTACCCACAGCTGTTAATAACTACAGGCCTGTAACTCCACACGTGTTAATAACTCTGTGGATGTCCGTCTTCCCTGAGTTTTCGGGCGTTTCGTGGCTCGAGGAACCTTTTTGAACCTTAACTTATCCACGCCTGTGGATAACTCTGTGCACGGGGTGGGGATGCGGACGCCGGCTACTGCCGCGCATCATTGTAATTTCAGGCGCCGAGTTCCACATGCACGCGACGATGTTGCCTCCATCAGTCACATGGAGACCCTATGGCCGGAGACCGGGGCGCCTGGCGGAAGGTGCCCCCAATTTGTCCGCGCCGCAGCGCTTGTCTCATCATTTCCGATGGTGCGCTCCCATGGCATATAGGCGTAATTACAATAAATTCAATTCAGGAGGGCAATCGGCCTTACTGATGACTCTTCGGATGCGTCCGAGAATAGATCTAACTCGAAAACTCAGGCTTACTGCCGCGGTTTGTTTAACGTTAGTAAAACAACACGTGACGTGGGATACCCCAGGAATTGTCCCTGTGCTATATTGAGCCTGCCGATCGATACATAGATCTGCTTCTCTGGGAGGCTTGCCGTACCCTGCCGCCGCCCAGAGAACCTGAACTCAGGACAACCTTTGGCAGGGGCGAGGTGTTGGATGGGGTTCTCTTCCTCACAAGACTCCGAGGGTAAGTGGTTTTGCTGACTGGGGTTCCTTGATGGATCTTGCACCAACCGCGTAGGCAAAGAGGAGGAAACCATTTCCCATGGCTCAACAAATCACTCGTGTTCGCCCAGTTACCCAGTCACACTTCTTTCGCAACACCGGAATCGGGTTAGCGACCGTCGGAATCGTCGCCGGTTCCATGACTTCAGCGAACGCTTTCGCATCCGCAACTCCGTCATCAACCTCGACCACACCTCAGACTCGACCCAGCTTGGCACTTGCAACTTCCTCCCCGGTTGCTCACACTTTTGTGGACTCCCAAGCATCTGCGCCGACCGGCGCCGCCCCCGCGGTTCAGCAGCCTGCTCCTGCCCCTGCGCCCACACCTGCTCCTGCCGCCCAGCCGGCAGCCAGTGTTCCTCAAGCGCCCTGGGCTCAGCAGCCCGTTGACGATGGCGCTGACACGTCGACTAATGTTCAAGCCTCTGAACCGGCAGCTACCCCTGTAGCTGATACGACGGCCCAGGCCCCGGCCCCCGCGGCTGTCCCGGCCGCTGAGACGACTCCGGTATCTGACCCCGTCGATGAGGGTGTTCAAGACGATCTGGTTGCCGACGATCTCGACAACGGAGCGGAAGCAGCCAACGATGCTGCCGACGCACCGATCGAGACCGTTCCTGCGGCAGAGACCACCCCGCAGCAGGATCTCGGCTCCGAGGTTGCCGACCAGGCACAGTTGGCACCTGTGGATCAGTCCCAGTCGACTGACACATTGTCGGCGCAGGCAACCGATGTCCAGCCCGTGGCGTCCACCGATGCCGTAACCGGTAGTCGTGCCCAGATCGTCCAGGACGCCCTGGCCGGGGTCGGGGGATCCTATGTGTGGGGCGGTCAGGACTATATGGCCTGGGATTGCTCCGGATTCGTCTCCTACGTCTACGCTCAATCGGGGATCAATCTGGATGCGTATACGTACAGCATGAAGGACCAGCTCGTGCCGACGTCTGCACCCCAAGCCGGGGACGTCGTTTTTACGAACAACTATGCCCACGTAGGCATTTATCTCGGTGACGGGCAGATGGTATCCGCGCTCAACCCGGAACAGGGAACGCAGATCACCGCAGTCGACGGCGGCGGAATGATGACGGTGGACGGTTACTACGCCGCTCCCGGACTCTGATATCCGATAGCACTCCCCATTCCAAAAACAGGGGTTGCGGACAACTGTCCGCAACCCCTGCCGTCGTCTCCACCTCAAAAGGGTGAATTCGCCCGGACTGGATAACGAGATGTCGAGTTTTCCGGCTTTAAAGACCTGTGGCGGGCCACCCGTACAGGTGGCCCGCCACAGGCAGGCAAATGTGAATGCCGGGTATTAGCCCTTGAGCTTGTTCCCGATGTTGCGGGCGGCATCCTTGACCTTCTCGGCGCCGTCCTTGACGGCTGCGCCGAGCTGGTCGCCCTTGCCTTCATTCTTCAAATCATCATTGCCTACTGCTTCGCCGACTTTTTCCTTGGCGTTGCCGGAGGCATCCTGAAATGCGTTATTGGCCTTATCCTCGATACCCATATGGGACTCCTTTCATTGGGGTGCCCCTAGGAAATGTCCGAGGGACAAGCAAGAACGAACAACGACAGATTAGTTGTTGCCGAACTTATCGTTCAGCGCATCCTTGGCCTTGTCGACATGTTCGTCCTTGACGGTGTCTTTGCCAGTCTTGTCATTGACGGTGTCCTTGCCCTTGTTCAGAGCGTCGCCCGCCTTGTCACCAATATCGAAACCCATAGTTGGCTCCTTTCGTCTCGGCGATCCTTGCTATTTTCAGTGGTGCGGACCGCCACTTGTGTTCGAGACTAGGGCAAACAAGGGGTGATGTGAACCGCTTTCGCGTATCAGATCGAATTGTTCACCCCTGGCAAAACGTCGTTACCAAAACTCCACCAAACATCCAGGGAATTTTGAGGACGGAGATAGTTAGTTTGGTTTTTTACTAAACGAGATCTATCGCTTGGCTCGATAGAACTGATCCGGCCAATCCGTATCCTGGCGCAATTCCTGAGCGGCCCTGAGAACCCATCGAGGGTCGCGCAATGCTTCGCGGCCAATGCTGACCGCATCGGCCTGACCCGTCGCAATGGTGTGCTCGGCCTGAACCGGGTCCGTAATGATTCCGACGGCGCTTGTCGTGATCCCTGTTTCGCGCCGGATATGTGCCGCGAATTCGGTCTGGTACCCCGGTACGGGAACAACATGCGGCTGGGGCAGATTGCCACCACTGGACACATCCACCATGTCGACACCGAGTGTCCCTGCCTGCCGGACGAATTCCGTGATGTCGGCGAGATCCGCGTCGTTGGCGCGGCGGGCTGCCTCGGAGCCTGCCTCTTCCTTCCAATCGACCGCAGAAACCCGGATCATCAACGGCATGTTTTCCGGTATCGCGGCACGAACCTGGCGGACAACCTCGAGCGGGAACCGCATTCTGTTCTCCAGGTCATCGCCACCCCACTTGTCCTCGCGGGTGTTGACGTCCTTTTGCAGGAACTCGTGAAGCAGGTATCCATGAGCGGCGTGAATCTGAACCGTGTCCACTCCGGCGTCGACGGCGCGGGTCGCTGCCTTGCCGAAAGCTCGAGCCGTGTCCAGGATGTCCTGTTCGGTCATGGCCTGTGGGGCATCGAAGGGGCCGAACGCCTGATCCGTGGGAGCCAGAGTCGTCCAGCCGCCCTCATTCTTCTCCAGTGAACCTTCGGGGTAGCCGGGCAGGGCATGATGCGTGGAAGCTTTCCGGCCTGCGTGGGCCAGCTGGATGCCGAACTTGGCGCCTTGGCCATGTTCATGGACGAAGTCTGCGATACGAGCAAACTGTTGGGCCTGGTCGTCATTCCACAGTCCCAAATCTCCTGGCGAGATTCGTCCCTCAGGCACGACCCCGGTTGCTTCCGCTGTGACGAGGGCGAAGCCGCCGGTCGCGAACGAACCCAAGTGCATCAAATGCCAGTCGGTGGGAACGCCGTCGTCGGCTGCGCTGTACTGGCACATCGGTGCGACAAAAGCTCGGTTCTTGAGGTCAAGGCCTCGGAGGGTCAACGGCTGGAATAGGTATGAAAAAGCCACAAAGCCGCCTTTCGCGGGGGGGAATTGTGATGGGCGTGCTCATCTCAACTTGAGTGGCCGGGTCGTTATTCCCCTGCGGGCGGCCGCGCCCTCTGAACGTTTCGAAGCTCACAAAGACTTGCCTTCCAAGCATCTGCTTCGATGGCTTCGACATAAAGATTTGATAACGATGTGCGCGCCTTGTTGTGAAACGTACTCGCGAGTGTTTTATTGGTACCTATCGATATCGATCGATGCTCCAGCACATCGGAAATTCCGCCTCATGGGCCTGCAGTGAGGCGGTTTTAAGGGAATGAACCACGTGAGTCAGGCACGGGGCGGAACGCAAGAAAAGCGTTCCGCCCCCGTAGACAAATAATGAATTTTAATTAAATTCTGTTCTTTTTGAGCGCTTTAGATATCACGGTTAGCCGGGCGCCCCGGCGCCAAGGGAAGGAAAACGGGGACCTCAAAACCTTGTGCTGCGAAGGCAGCGGCTACGGCCTGTGCAGTCTCCGCAACTGCTTCGCGGGTCGTCAGAGCCAGTACGGCTCCACCGAATCCGCCGCCCACGAGTCGGGCACCCAAGGCACCGTGTTCCAGGCACGTCTCCACGGCGATGTCGAGCTCTGCCCGCGATGCGCCGAGATCGTCACGCATCGAGGTGTGGGAGGTTGTGAAGAGCCGACCCAGTTCCTCCCATGTTTCTCGAGAGGTCGGAGTCCGATCCGTGAAAAGAGTGCGAGCACGCTCGACGAGCATCATGTCCGTGAAGACGTGCTTCAACCAACTATGCAGCTTTTCCGCGCCGATCCGCTCCGGGACCCCCGATAGGCGCGCGCAGCGATCCAGAGTCTCATTGACGGTCAGCTCGCGAGCTCGACGCGCGTCGTCGGCCGCGAGTTCGGGGAAGCCGAGCTCCTCCGGCAGGAGATCGCGAAGTTTGTCGACGCCCGCCAACTGCCTGAGCTCCTCGCACACGTCTCTCCGGCTGGAGTACTGCCCATCAGCCAGGTCGTGGGGCGCGCGGGTATCGATTACCAGGAATGCCAGGCCGGCCTCGGTCACGTTCACGTCGACGGGTTCGATCGAGAAATCCCGGAAATCCACGACCATTGCCTGCCCGGGAAGAGACCGGAGCGACGTCGTCTGATCGAGGCCGCCGGTCACGGCGCCAGCCACCTCGTTTTCGGCCCGCATGCACACCCGGGCAAGTCGTGCCCGAAGGTCGTCGTTGTCGGGGCCGCAGCCGCCGACCGGCAACGGCTCCATGGCCGCCTCCGTGCGGAGCGGGCAGGACAGTTCCAGCAGAGCGAGGGCCGTGGAACATTCCAGAGCGGCCGAAGAGGACAGTCCGCCGCCGACCGGAACCGTGGAATCGATGAGTAAGTCCGCTCCGAAATCCGGCGGCAAGGCGATGTCTTGGCCGCCCTCTTGGTTCATGGACCACGCAACGCCACCGACGTATGCGAACCATCCGGAAATGGTTCCGGGAGCGATCTCCGGGACTGGAAATTCAACGGGATTCGACATCTGCCGGGACTCCGCGTGGAGGATTCCATCCCGTCGAAGCCGTCCTGCGATCAGGGTCCGGTAGGGAAGGGGCGTGGGAAAACACGAGCCCCCATTGAAGTCGACGTACTCTCCGAGGAGATTCAGGCGCCCCGGAGCCGACCAGATGCCATCGGGTTCCGAGCCGTACCTGTCGATGAAGGCCTCGCGCAATGATTCCACCTGCGCAGTGTGGTCCGGCAGGGAGGCCCACTGGGCCACGATCGAGGCCTCGGTCATGGAGTTGTACCTGAATTCTTCTCGTTGATGGTGTGATTCGGCGCGGATTCGGATTTCGGGCACCGCGATACAGGTCGCGGAACTCTCGGCTCACAACGCGCCCCATTTATTGTAAAGCGCGGGAGGCTACCCCCTCGACTAGGAGGTATGTGATCCTTCCACAATGCCCAGAACGATGGAACTGACTCCGAAATCGCATGCTTCGGCGTCGTCCGAGGCCATAACGGGGCGCTCGCCGGTCGGGGCGGATGGCGATTCAAGCCGGATTCGGTTATGTGCCGTCGAGACAAAACCGAGGACCGTGTACAGCACGGAACGGGCTCCCCAATCGGCTCGTCGCTCGCACACACCGCCGAATTCCAGGCAGTTGCGGATCGACACGAACGCAGAAACGGAATCGGGATCGGCGGCCAGGGCGATTCCGATGACGTCTGCGCCGTCTTGAAAACGCAGAACGGAATCTCTGACGGCTCGAGCCTGTCCGACTACGGCCTCGATCAGCTCCCGCTCGGTCATCGCCTCAGGCTGCGAAGCTTCGGCGCCGCCCGGGGACAACAACGGCTCCGGGTCGAGCATTTTGCTCGCCAGCTGCGTAAGCAATTCCTGTTTGTTCTTGACGTGATAGTACAAAGCGCCGGGGGCAACCCCGAGTTCACCAGCTACCCTGCGCATGGACAGATCACCCAGCCCGTACTCGCTCAAGAGCGACAGGGCTGTTTCCAGGATGCGTTCACGGGTGAGGGCCACGGGAAGAGTCTACCGATTCCATCCCGAGTCCCTGCCCGCGCGGTTTATGAGGAGAGTGCCTCGGAAATTGCGGCGTTGAAAGCGTCGATGTCGCCGGGGTTGCGACTCGTGATGAGGTTTCCGTCCACCACGACCTGTGAGTCTTCCCAAAGCGCACCGGCGTTGATCAGATCGGTCTTGGTCGAGACGAACGAGGTGAGCCGACGTCCACGAGCGAGTTCCGCCTGGGCCAGGATCCACGGAGCGTGGCAGATCGCGGCGACGGTCTTCTCCTGGTCGAAGAAGGCCCTCACGAATTCGGTTGCGCCCTCGGCAATGCGCAAGGTGTCCGAGTTGATGGTGCCACCGGGCAGGACCAAAGCGTCGAATGCATCTGGTTTGGCCTCGGAGAGAGGGAGGTCCACATCGAAGGAATCTCCATGATCCCAGTCGCCATTCATCGCCGTCAGTTTGCCTTCGGCGGGCGAGACGATGACGGTCTCGGCACCTGCGTCGTCGAGAGCCTTGCGCGGACGAGTCAGCTCGACCTCCTCCACACCGTTGGTCAGGAGGAAAGCGATTTTCTTGCCGGAAAGATCTGCCATGATCTGCACCCTTCTATGTGATGTTCTTATCTCAAACCTATTGCGACGCGGCATGGATGGGAATAGATGTGCGCTGAGAGCCAATCCCTGCTTCGCACGTCATATGACCAGCCATGGCCGAGTACATACTTGAACACTGTTCAAAAACGGGCTTCAATGCATCCATGCACATTTCATACACGGAACTCGCTCACGAGGTGGCTGCTGGCCGCCACCTAACCCGAGACGAAGCTCTAACCCTCTTATCGGCCAGTGACGCCGAAACCTTCGAGATCGTCAACGCCGCATCCATCCTCCGACGCGCGAACTATGGCAACACGGTCAAGGTCAACTACCTGGTCAACCTCAAGTCCGGCCTGTGTCCGGAGGATTGTTCGTATTGTTCCCAACGCTTGGGATCGGCCGCGGAGATCCTGAAGTACACGTGGATCAAACCGGAGGAAGCCGTCCGTCAGGCCAGCATGGGCGTGATCGGCGGGGCTTCACGCGTGTGCATGGTCGCCAGCGGAAAAGGCCCCACGGACCGGGACGTCGAACGGGTTTCTCGCATGATCGAAGGCCTTAAGAAAAGCAATCCGGACATCGAGGTCTGCGCGTGTCTCGGAATCCTGAAAGAAGGGCAGGCCGAACGCCTCAAATGTGCCGGCGCGGATGCGTACAACCACAATCTGAATACTTCCGAGGACCACTACGCGGAGATCTGCTCGACACACTCGTATTCCGAACGAGTTGCCACGGTTGAACAAGCGCACGACGCCGGACTCCAAGCTTGCTCGGGTCTGATCGTCGGGATGGGGGAAAGTCCCGAGCAACTGGTCGAGGCGGTATTCTCCCTCATTGACCTGGACTCCGAGTCGATTCCGGTCAACTTCCTCATGCCCTTCGAAGGAACCCCCTTGGAAGGCACCTGGGAACTTACCCCACTGAAGTGCCTGAGGATCCTTTCGATGGTTCGCTTTGCCGCGCCGGAAGCGGAGATTCGCATGGCCGGTGGCCGCGAAATGCATCTGAGATCTCTTCAATCCGTGGCCCTCCACGTCGTCAACTCGCTCTTCTTGGGCGACTACCTCACCAGCGAAGGTCAATCGGCTCTGGACGATCTGCGCATGATCCAGGACGCAGGATTTGTAGTGTTGGGCGCCGAGGACAGAGACCTCGTCGCGGAACACGAAGCATATCTGGAAGCTCACCACGCAGACGGTGCGGAGCCGGAAACACCGGTCAGCACGCCGCCTTGTGGTCAAAGCCCTCATTGTTCCGCCGGCGGAGAAGGTGCGCCGGTTCCGGTCACGATCAGGCGGCGCGGCGTGGGTACTTCGGTCGCCCCAAATGCCTGAATCGGAATAGACGGTCAGTCCGCCTCCGAAAAATGTTATTTCTGCCGGGCTCGGTCGGATAAAGTCGAAACGTGGACTTCTTGATCGTCGTCATTGTGATCTTGTTGGCGACCCTCGTCCTCGTGGGGGTCGGCGACAGATTCAACCTGCCCTGGCCGGTTCTTCTGACACTGGCGACCGCCGCCATGATTTTCATTCCCGGCGTGCCGAATGTGACCATTCAGCCTGAGCTCATCCTCCCGATATTCTTGCCTCCACTTCTGTGGGCACTGGGGCAGAGAGCCAGCTGGCAGATGTTCCGGACCAACTGGCGAGCGATCGTGATCTAATCGGTGGTCCTCGTGGCCATCACTATCCTGGCGGTCATGTGGACCTCCATGGTTTTCATCCCCGGAATGACCGTGGCTGCTGCCGTCGCGATCGGTGCGGCCGTAGCCCCTCCGGACCCCGTGGCGGTCGAAGCCGTCGCGGAACCCGTCGGAATACCTCGACGCATCGTTTCGACCTTGCAAACCGAGGGCCTCTTCAACGACGCCGTCTCCTTGGTGGCGTTCCAGGCGGCTCTCGCAGCCATTACCGTCAATAGCCATCTGTCTGCACCTGTTCTCGTCCTCGAATTCCTGTATACGGCTTTTGCTGCGGTGGTCATCGGTCTGCTCTTCGGCTGGCTGGGCGGAATCGCGCGGCGTCACCTCAACTCGCATGTCGCACGATCCGGCCTGACACTCATTATTCCGTTCGCCGTATATATCGCCTCCGAAGAGGTTCGCGCCTCCGGAGTCATTGCCGTGGTCGTTGCTGCCGTCCAAATGTCCAGCACGATGGGAGACCTGGAACCGGAGGATCGATTGACCGGAACGGCGTTCTGGGAAGTCATCGAGATGCTCATCACCGGCGTCGCCTTCGGGCTGATCGGGTTGCAAGTTCGGCAAGTCGTTGAGGATGCAGGAGATCGCATCGGAGAGATGCTTCTCCACGGATGCATCATCGCGGCCGTCGTCATCTTCATTCGCCTCGCGTGGATGAGCATCATTGTCGGTTTCAACCATTCCAAGGCACGCCGACCCATGACGCCACGGACCATGGGCGAGGCGCTCGTGATGACATGGTCAGGGATGCGAGGTCTCGTCACGTTGGCCCTCGCGCTGTCCCTGCCGGCCGAAGGATTCGGATTCCGGTCCGAAGTTCTGGTGATCGCAACCATGGTCTTGCTCTTCACCATGGTTTTCCCCGGGCTGACACTTCCGTTCCTCGTCAAAATGCTCGGTCTCGATCAAGAGGATCAACAGGATCGACAAGAGCGCGAACTTCTGAAGAGGGCGCAGAACGCGGCGATGGAAGCGGTTGGCCGCTACGCTCAGGACGCCCCACCTGAACTCGTGTCCATGGTCTCGGACCTGTACCGACGGATGGTCCCGAAGAGCCCCCAGGAAGTGGAGAACCAGGAGTTCTACGAGGCGCAGCTGGCGGAGCGCAACAAACGCCGTAAGCTCTTCGCCAAAATGAGAGACACCGCCCTGAACGCTGCCCAGGACGAAATCATCAGTGCGCGCTCTGATCGCGGAGTGGACCCGGCCACCGTCGACCACGTGCTTCGGAAGCTCGACCAGATGGCCGCCGTTCAGAACCCCGATATGGCAAATCTGCTCCCGGGGCTTCAATCAGGCCTCTCATCTCCACCGGCGGGCAAGCCCCAAAAACCGCCCCGGCCACCAAAACAGAGCTAGCAACCATGCCTCATACGCGAGTCCAAGACGGACGTGATGAAATAGGTATATGAACTATCGCGTCTTCCTCACCCCTGCGTACTTGACCTCGTTGCTCGTGCTGTTCGTGGGTGCCATCCTCATCACGGCCCACCTGGGAATCCTCGGCTGGATCCTGGTGCTTGCCGGTATCGCTCTCAATGTCGTTGCTTCCATGGTGAGCCACAATCGCGAGGAACTGCGCCGCGCCGAAGAAGCCGGCCAGTCCAAACGATCCGGTTCCACAACGTCGCCCAAGCGTTGAACAGAAAAGCCCGTGGCTCGCGATGCGCGTCGCGAGCCACGGGTCTTCACTTAGTTTTGTCGCCCGGGTGTCTCAGCCCTGTAAGAGCCGCTGGCGAACTTGAGCGAAAAGCCGCTCGATCGACTCGGCCTCCTCGACGCTGACGAGGTCGTTAAGGATCTCATTGACGTGCTGTCGATGAGTTTCGCGCGCTTGGAGGAAAACGTCCACGCCGTGGCTGGTCAGTTCCGCGAATGCGGCACGACCGTCGGAAGCGTCTTCAATGCGACGCAGCACGCCTTTGTCGCACAGGACCCCCACCTGGTAACTCAGACGTGACGGTGAGAAAACCATGATGTGCGCGATGTCTCCCAGGCGCAATCGGTGATCCGGGGCGTTGTAGAGGAGCTGGCAGACATCGTAATCGGCCAGCCGGAGCGCTGTGTCTTTGCGCAATAATTGTTCGAGACGATTTGTGAGCATCTGCGACGTCTCAAAAAACTGGCGCCATGAAGCGGCTTTGATCTGTGCATCAGCGTCAACTGGTTCCTGTTGCAGCTCTGTCACTTGTTCTCTCCCTTGGTGGTCACTTAGTCCGCGACGGCAGTTCGCCGGATCCTTGGTCCAAGGCGGCGAAAACATCCGTCACAGATTCAAAGGGTACTAGTATTTCCGGTTGTCAAAGCTTCAACTTAATAGACTGCCTTGCGAGTGCCGTATTGAGAATGGTTCTTCGGAGTAACTTGGGGGAGGCGTGGCACACGCGCCCAGGATTAGTGGTCCAGGAATGCAAGGACCGCGCGGACGCGTCGATTCCCGGCGTCGCTGTCCAACCCCAGCTTGTCGAAAATATTGCCGATGTGTTTGGCCACCGTCGCGGAAGAAACGTAGAGCTCCTGCTCGATCTCCGAATTCGCCTTGCCCTGCGCCATCAGCTTCAGGATCTCGAGTTCTCGCGGGGTCAGCCGTTCCAAGGCCGCCGACCTGTTGTCCGACGCGGCATTTCCCATGAGGTGCTTGACGACGTCGGGGTCGATGACGGTCCCTCCGCCGGCCACCGTTTCCAGGGCCCGCGCGAAGTCCTCGATTTTGCCGACACGGTCCTTGAGGAGGTAGCCCAGGCCGGACGAGTCTTCTGAGAACAACTCCCGGGCATATGCAGAAGCAATGTACTGGGAGAGAACCAGGACGGGGAGCCTGGGATACCGCTCACGGAGGGTGTGTGCGGCCTGCAGGCCGTCCGAGGTATTGGTCGGAGGCATACGCACGTCCGTGACCACGACGTCGACCCCTTCCTGTCCTTGCGCTTGGTCCACGGCGGCCAGAAGCCCAGGGGCATCCCCGACCTCACGGGAGACCTCATGGCCGAGGCGTTTGAGAACCATCACGAGGCCCTCTCTGAGGAGGGTGGAATCTTCGGCGAGAATGATACGCACGGGACCCTTTCTGAGAAACGAAAATACGGATCGGGTTATGGAAGTGTCGATGCCAGATGTCGATGGTGCGTGCTCAGTACGTTTCCGACAGTGCATCGGGCTATTCGGCGGACAATGCAGGTGAAGTCTGCTTCTCCTCCAAGGGTATCGAGCCGAAGAGCGTCGTGGGCCCGCCAGGGGGCGAAACCAACCAGACCTTGCCGTTCATGGTTTGAACACGTTCGTTCAGGCCCGAAACGCCTGTTCCGCCACGAGAGTCGGCACCGCCCTGGCCGTTATCGGTGATTTCGATATGCAGAACATTGTCCTCTGTATACGCAGTGATCCAAATGGTGCTGGCGGTCGAATGTTTGAGGGTGTTGGTCACTGCCTCGCTCGCGATGTAGTACGCGCTGCGTTGGATGTCCTGGGGGAGCTGGTCAGCTGCGGTGTAGACCAGGTGGACAGGCAGCATGCAGTTGTTCGCGAGTTCTTCGAGCGCCGCTCGCAGACCGTGGTCTTCGAGGACCGCAGGGTAGATTCCCCGGACCGTATTGCGCAACGTTTGGAGAGCATGGTCCATCTGTTCTTGAGCGCGGGATACTTCTTGCCGTGCGGCGGCGACGTCGATCCCCTGGTTCTCCAGGGCTTGGAGTTCGTATTCGGCCATGCCCAGCCTCAGTGTGAGGTTCACGAGCTCTTGTTGAACCCCATCGTGCAGATCCCGCTCTATACGGCGCCGCTCGGACTCGAATGAGTCCATGATCCGGGCGCGTGACGACGTCAACTGTTGAACCTGACGCTCGATCTCCTCCGGACGCGGGCTCAGGAGTGCCTTCGACGCCGAGCCTGTAATGGCGGCCAGCAGTCCGTTGAAATAGGCGAAGACGACGAGCGAAGCGAGCGCAACGAGCGGGAACTTCCACCAATCATCCGGGGTGACGTCCCCGTCCGTCATCAGACGGATGAACTTGAACAATCCGGGGAGCTCATTGGCCGGAATGGTCCTGTGGAATTGTCCGGTCAAGATCCCCAGAAACCCCATGGTTGCCAGAGTCAGGGTTTCGAGTGCGAGCAGTACCGTATTGACGATTCCGAAGACACCCGTGACTACGAGAGCAAGGACGTTGCGCCAAGAGGCGGGTTCACGATATCTGGTCTTGAGCCATACCAAGAAAGGCTTGAGGGGCAGATTGACGTGGGCCGAGGGAACGTTCTGAAAGCCCATCATCCACAGCCGGCCACGCTCGATGTAACCGAACCACAGGCCTACTACGGGCAGAAAAATGACCCCCAGCAATGGGATCCCGAAGAAAAAGAAGCTCAGCGCATAGTCGTTGCTGGATATGAGCGCCATGACGAGAAATACGGCGAAAAACGCTACGAAAAACATCATCGGCTGGATGACGATGGCGATGAGGGCGACCCAGGGACCGGCGGATACGAGGTACCAGGGACTCGCCAGCTTGCGCCACATCGAAACGTTCATGGTTCCTCTCATCGATACGCGTAGCGTTTTTCTGCTGGCGACGTTACAGGTTTCCCAGCAACGTGTGGGCCGACCCAGGAAACGACCGGTCGCCCGGAGAACAAGGGTGCTGTGGTCGAGACGGGCTCGTTCTGCCGGGTGGGAGGAAACCGTTCCTGGATCAGCCGAACGCTATGTCTCCATATTTCATGAGCGAGAGGGGGGCACGGCAGTGGGGGAAGGTGTGATTCATGGGTAGAGCAGGCTATACCTCGGACAAGCCGAAGAAATCGGTGATCACGTCCGCCGCGGTAAATGCTCGTGTTCCCGGGCCAAGGCTCGCAGGCAGCTCGTGGGGGACCGGGACCACATGGCCCATACCGTGCACCGTCCACAGGTGAACCGGCTCCAGATCTTGTCCGGCCCATTCGGTGACGACGACGTCTTCATGCCATTGGGTCTCGGTGGGTGGTGTACGAATGCCATTGCGCTCGGCAAAGTATCGGGCGGAATCGGGTGCAGAAAGGACCGCACCTCGAGACTGCTTTCCCCACAGGGATGCTTGCCCACCATCGTAGGGAGCCAGCTGATCCTCGGTCCCGTGGATTGCGAGAAGGCGTACGGGTCTCGGCAACGTGGGGAGTCTGCCGGCAAGCAGGAAATTCTCCGGGGTCGGTTGTGTCGCCGCAATCGTGGCCGCCCCGGCCAGGAGTTTCGGGGCTTCGTGAATCAAACGGATAACCATGTGACCGCCATTCGAATACCCGACCACGAAGACCCTGGACTCATCGATTCCGTGAGTCCTGCTCAGCCTTTTGATCGTGGCGGCCGTGAAAGCGACGTCGTCGATCCCGAGCTCGCGGCATCGGAAGTTCGCCCCCACGCGGGAATCGTTGAAGTGCCGATCGAAGCCATCGATGTAGGCGAGGACGGCGCCGTTGCGCGCGGCGGCGTCGAAGGTTCCCGCGGTGAATTTTCGGAATACGCGAGAACTCTGCTGAGAACCGTGGAAAACAATCACGAGCGGCGGGTCCGACGGGAGATTTTTCGGCACGACCAACGTCAGGGTGCGCTCGCGGCCCTGGACGGTCAGGGACTTCTGGGACGCAGTCAGGCAATCGTTCACCCGATCATCCTAAGCACCGAAGACCAGGGGCCGACGTGCAGAGATCCCCGGAAGAAACGGGCACCAGGCAGAGCACACGTCATGCCAAGCCGTACGGACATTCGATGGCCCGAGGAGACCGAGATGGCTATGGCTGTGTGCCGAAGATTCTGATCTCGATGCCGTCGGGATCGTGGAGGAGCAGCACGTTGCCATTGGGGGTCGATTCGGGAGAACCGTAACCGAGTTGAACGAGATGCTCTTTCCACGCGGCCAATTCGTCATGGTGGGGGACGAACAGCGAGAGGGGATCGAAGCCGTGAATCCCTTCAGCAACCTTTGGATCCTGCCGGAGGGCGATGGAGAGGAACGCGTCGCCCTCGGGCGAGGTCAGAGTCCCTGCGACGCCGCGCACCACGCCGTCGTCGTCCTGGAAGTTGTGATTGACTTGCAGCCCGAGCACTGCCTCATACCACCGTCGGCTCTGATCGATGTCGCTGACGGGGATCTTCACATGGTGGATGCCTGACAGGGATGGGATGGCCATGTTCATTGCTCCGTAGGTTGAGGCGTCACCGGCCGGACGGCTACGACTCGCACCAGGGGCGAGGCTCTCAGATCGCATCCTTGCCATCTTGACCGTCGCGGAATGGTCGGGTGTGGAAGCCGGAGGCTTTCACCTCGAGACTACATAGCCTTGGGTCCGGTGCGATAGGACACCGCACCGCCCCGTTCCGGTCCGTTGCGGCTCGACGGTGCCGTCATCGAATTCCGTTGAGGCGGCGAGGGATCACGCCTCGCCGTTCAACAGCTGATCGAAAGGGGTGACCCTGAGCGGAGGAAGCCCCCCACCGCCGGCGAGCGACGGCGCTTTCGGCTCGGACTTCTTCTCCACGGATGGCGCCCTCTCGGCCCGGTTGGTCCCGGCCTGCCAGGCGATGCGATCAGCCAGCTCGAGGCCTGCCCGATCGATACGGTGCTGAAGCGAGGAGTCTGCCCCAAAATCGTCCGTTGCCGCGAATACTCCGGTCGGTACGACGTCGGCGTGAAGGTACGCGAACAGCGGGCGCAGGGAAGACTCGATCATGAGCGAGTGACGAGCTGTGCCGCCGGTAGCGGCGACGATCGTGGGGGTTCCCACAAGATCGTCGTCGTCCGTCAGATCCCAGAAGGATTTGAACAGCCCGGTGTATCCGGCCTTGAAGGTGGGTGTTACCGCTATGATCGCATCCGCGGAACGTACCGTGTCCAGCGCTCTGCCGACTTCGCCCGAAGGAAAGCCCATGGTTATGTAATCAGCGATACCGTGGGCCAAGCCTCGGAGACTGATGGTCTCGACCTGAGCGGTCAGACCAGTACCGCCGAGGCGGGCAAGCGTGGAATCCGCGAGGCGTTCGCCCAGAAGAGCCGTCGAGGACGGTTCGGACAGTCCCGCAGTGATCACGACGATCTTGGGATTACGCATGGTTTGCTCCTTCCTGAAACTCCCGAGATTTGGCGACGCGCGGGTGAACCGGAGCTTCCTGCACCTCGGGGTTGTGCGAGGCCGCGTACTCCTTCCGAAGCTCGGGCAGGACCTGCTCGCCGAACATGTCGAGCTGCTCCAAAACGGTCTTGAGGGGCAGGCCCGCGTGGTCCACGAGGAACAGCTGGCGTTGGTAATTGCCTGCGTACTCCCGGAACGAAAGGGTCTTTTCAAGGACTTCTTGAGGAGAGCCGACCGTCAACGGGGTTTGGTCCGTGAACTCTTCCAGCGTGGGGCCGTGCCCGTAGACGGGAGCGTTGTCGAAGTAGGGACGGAATTCCCGCCATGCGTCCTGGCTGTTCTGCCGCATGAAGAACTGTCCGCCCAAGCCGACGATCGCCTGCTCGGCCTTTCCGTGACCGTAGTGTTCGTAGCGCTCGCGGTACAGATTGATCATCTGCTCGGTGTGCTCCTTGTTCCAGAAGATGTTGTTGTGGAAGAAGCCGTCTCCGTAATATGCCGCCTGTTCGGCGATCTCCGGGGTGCGGATGGAACCGTGCCATACGAAGGGCGCGACGCCGTCCAACGGCCGCGGCGTCGAGGTGAAGGACTGCAAGGGGGTACGGAACTTGCCTTGCCAGTTCACGACGTCCTCATTCCAGAGGCGATGCAACAGGTTGTAGTTTTCCACCGCAAGGTTCACGCCTTGGCGAATGTCCTTACCGAACCACGGGTAGACCGGCCCGGTATTGCCGCGACCGAGCATCAGATCCACGCGGCCTTCGGACAGGTGCTGGACGTAGGAGTAGTCCTCCGCCAGACGAACCGGATCCATCGTGGTGATGAGGGTGGTCGAGGTCGACAGAATGATGTTCTTGGTTACGGCGGCGAGATACGCCATGAGCGTGGGAGGGTTACCCGGAGCCACGAACGGTGGGTTGTGGTGCTGACCCGTCGCGAAAACGTCCAGGCCGATATCGTCGGCCTTCTTGGCGATCTCGACGGTCGCTTTGATACGTTCATTTTCGGTCGGTGTGGTGCCATTGGTGGGGTCCTGGGTGACATCCCCGATCGTCATGATTCCGAGCTGCATGGTGACCTCCTGATGGTCTGTCAAAGGCGAATCACCAAGGTCAACATGATAATAGTTCCGCTTATTCCCGGTGAAAATTATTTGAACCGTAAAGCAAGTGCGTGACGTCGGGGTGAGCTCAAGATGTTGGGCGGGGAGAGGCTTGGTGCCGTTCCCGTCATGCTCGTGAAGGCCGTAATACAGCAGATTCGGAGACGGCTCATGGGCCGAGAGACCCCGGCACAGACCTTCTTCGGCCCAGTCCGAATTAGTTCCGACTTTGTCTTGCCTTGAGCCTTGGACAGATTGCTCATGGTCTCATCGTTCTGGGCTGGCGCGGGTACGTGCCTCCTCGAACCACACCCGTACAACGAAAGTGGCATGTTTGACCAGGCCCAGCAGCGTCGCTTTCGAAGACACGAGCCGTCTTACGGGCTTCGGCTTCAGTCAGACCGTCAAGACCGGAAGCAATCATGTCTCTACGCTGTTCAATAAAGGCCGCTGACCGTGCGTCAATGTCTGCGGCACAAAAGTCCGGATGACCTGGAGTCGTGATGTACTAAATCTGCTCCATACATGGACAAATATGATGAGGGTACACATCCGCACGGTACTCAACCGGGCGAATGTGCGCGATCGTGAGTAAGGTTTAGGGGCCGTTGCCAACTTGAGTTAAGTCGACTTGGCAAACCTAGGCTATAGCTCAACCCATCGATGTCCTGGTGATGCGTATCCAGGGGCCGGCGAGAGCACTCGACGGGTCACATATAGCAACGGAAAGCTTCGCGGTCGACACCCTGGCACAGGACGGACTAGCCTAGTCTGCGCGCAATGGGGCGATTGCCATCGAAGCGAATCCCCTCCACCCAGGAAGGTCAGCCTTGACCACTCTCACACCCGCTCGTCGGAGTATTGCCCTTTTGGCCATCGCTCTCGGCGGTTTTGGCATCGGGGTCACCGAATTCGCCTCCATGGGTCTCCTTCCTGATATTGCGCGGGACCTCCTGCCGAAATTCGATCAATCCCCCGAAACCGAGATCGCCAAGGCAGGCACGCTCATCACGATGTACGCGCTAGGCGTCGTCGTAGGAGCCCCGACAATCGCAGCCCTCGGCGCCAAAGCCTCGTATACGCGACTGGCGTTGCTGCTCTTGTGCCTGTTCATCGTCGGGACATTGGCGTCCGCATTCGCCCCGACCTTCGGGCTGCTCTCGACCTTCCGGTTCATTGCCGCCCTGCCTCACGGTGCGTACTTTGCGGTGGCCTCCCTGCTCGCGGCCCGGATCATGGGTCCGGGGAACCAGGGGAAGGGAATTGCCCTGGCCCTTTCCGGACTCACGATCGCGAACGTCGTGGGCGTTCCCCTCGCGACCTGGCTCGGCCAGAATTTCGGCTGGCGTTCGGCCTATTTGATGGTCGCGGCGATTTTCGCCCTTGCACTTGTTCTCGCGTTCTTTTCGCTTCCGCGTTACGCAGGGGACCCCACGCGCACAGCGGGATCCGAGCTCCGGGCCTTTAAGAACATACGTATCTGGATCATGATCGCCGTGGGCTCCATCGGGTTCGGTGGATTTTTCGCGGTGTACTCGTACATCACCGAGGTCTCGACTCAGGTCGCGGACCTCTCTTCGTCGGTGGTCCCTTGGGTCCTGGCGGTCATGGGCATCGGCATGACGATCGGCAATATGATCGGTGGCTGGGCCAGCGACCGCAATCTCACCAAGACAGTGCTCTTCGGCTTCACCGCGTTCATCATTTCGCTGGTGCTGTACACACTGCTCGCCCCGTCCAAGCCCGGTCTTTTTATTACGGTGTTCCTCATCGGCGTCACCCAGTCGATTCTGATTCCGTCCATCCAGGCGCGTTTGATCCGCATCGCGGGCAAGGCTGCGCTCCTCGGTGCGGCGGTGAACCACTCGGCGTTCAACATCGGCAATGCCCTTGGTGCCGCGCTGGGTGGCGCTTCGATTGCCGCAGGCTTTGGATACCTCTCGCCCGGTTGGATCGGCATAGGACTCGCCGTGCTGGGTCTGGTTCTGGCTCTTGTCAGCTTGGCGGTCACGCGGCACGACAAACGGGCAAGCCGGGACACTGTGGGTATCAGCATCGTGAAAAAACGCTAACGGCCTCGTTGAATAACGTGATGGCCCCTTACCCCCGGCAAGTGGTCGCCAGTCATGAACCTTGAACCATTCGCGATTTTCCTCCATGCGAATCTGGGTTGAGCGAGCTGTCTCTTGCCTTCAGGCAGTCCACGTGGGCTACTGGCCCTGGCCCGTTGAATTGCTCTGCAAACCGTAGACCGGGACGCGCCGAACCGCTCCGCGATGTCTGCGATCGTAATCTCCCTACCGCGAGGCAGCGACACCAGATGTTTCTTCTGAGACGGAGAAAATTTCGGCTTTTTGTCCCCCAACCGGCCATTTTCCTTGGCTGCGGCCATTCCTTCGCGGGTGCTTAGCCGGTGGGCCTCGGAATCGGCGCCCATGCTAAGCACTCGGAACAGCAACCGGCCGACCGGGTCATGGACACTTCGTCCAATATTTGGAGTCACGCCCAGGGGCGTCAATTCAGGAGCAATTTCCCGGGCACACGGTAACGACCGAGCGAGCCGATCTAGTTTGGCGACTACTAGGACCTCCCCGGTGCGGACTGCGGCCATTGATCCCCACAGATCGGGCCCGGGACCCGTTGGCCCCGGCTAACCCGTGGTCAACATACATCTGCGCTTCGGCAACACCGAGTTGGGACAGGCTGTCCCTTTGGGTATCGAGGTCTTGTTCGGTCTTCGAGACCCGGGTGTCGCGAAACAACCTGTCAACGACTGTGCCCGTTGGCGTGTGACGACCGGGCCTTTACGTGGTCGGGCTATATATGAATTCAAGAACTGCGTATTCAGCGGCGACCCAACTCATCGAGTGACCTCATCCGAGTGTCCCAGTGAGGGGACATGTCTCTGACGGAGACGCCTGCATCTTGCCTCGCGTGTGCTGGGTGCCTCAGCCCACCTGTTGCTAAGATTACATATTGCATGTAATTTGGCCAACAAGGAGGGCAACAATGACTCAGCTCACATTGGATACCAGTTCCATCAGTAGAGGCGATGGCCTCACGGATCAGGCCTACAAGGTAATCCGCGACGCGATCCTCAGCCGGCGTCTGGCACCAGGGAGCCGGCTGTCCATCCCCGAGATATCTCGGCAACTTGATATCAGTCGAAGTCCTGTGCGGGAGGCCATTGCTCGCATCGAGTACGAAGGTCTTGCGGAGAGCATCTCCCACCGCGGGGCCGTCGTCGTTGAGATCGGCCTTGACGAACTCATCGCCATCTATGACGTGCGCGAGGTCCTCGAAGGACTCGCAGCTCGCCTCGCAACCCGAACCGCAGATGCTGCACTGATCGATGACCTGGAACGGAACTGGCAGGCCCACCACAATGCCGTCGAGAGCGACGATGTGGAACAGCACATGAAGCTCGACGCCGCATTTCACCGTCGCATCCGCGACGCCAGCGGCAACCACCGACTCTCGGAGAACCTGCGACAACTGCAAGGACAGATCAGGGTGGCCATGACGACCACCGTTGCCCGTCGTGGCGGTATGCATGCAGCCCTCGCCGAGCACCGCACTCTCATTGACGCCATCCAAGGTGGCGACCCCGCAGTGGCGGAAAACGTCGCTCGCGAACATATCACTCGTTTGCGCGAGAGCCTCCATGATGCGGCTCTCGCGGACCATCACCACATCGACGAAAGGCACAAGCCATGACATTGACCGCTGTAATCGGACTAGGGACCATGGGAGGCCGTATCGCCCGCTCGATCGGCGCCGGTGGCCATGAGGTTCGGGGCTTCGACCCCTTCAGGGGCGCTCGAGAGGCTGCCTCCGCTTCAGGCATCACCGTCTTCGAAACCGCCGAAGAGGCCCTGCAGGGGGCGGAGCTCGTCGTTATCTCCGTACCGCGTCCCGAGCACGTTCTTGCCTCTGCGCGCGGGCCACTGTCCACGGCTAAGGGAGCCGTCGTTGCCGATATGTCGACGATCGACCCAGGCAGTGCCAAGGAAGCCGCGGAGATCCTCGCCAAGCACGACGTCACCTACGTCGATGCCCCGGTGTTGGGCCGACCGGACAAGATTGGCAGCTGGACGCTTCCGACTGGTGGGCCCGAGGCTGCGACCGCACTGGTACGCTCCGTGCTCGAGGGCACGGTCGCCAAACAGGTCGTTCGCGTGGGCGATGTCGGTGCCGGCCATGCTGTGAAGGTCCTCAACAACCTCATGTTCGGCGCGATCAATGCGATCACCGCAGAAGTGCTCACCATCTGCGAGGCCGCGGGCGTCGATCCCGAAGTCTTTGTCACCACCGTTGCTGACTCTGGCGCCGCGACCGTTTCAAACCTATTCCGCGAGATTGCCCCGAAGATGATCGCGAGTGATTTCGAGCCGGCCTTCGCCCTAGAGCTACTGGCAAAAGACAACAAGCTGGCCATCGATCTTGCCCGCTCTGTCGGCGCTCCGACACACCTCGCCGAGATCATTGACCGTGTGAACACCGGAGCCATGGAACAGGGGTTGGCCGATCGCGACACGGGAGCCGTCCAAGAGCTCTACCGCTCACAATCCGGAGCCAGTCGATGAGCAGCCTGCCCATCGAACGCATCGTCGCGCGGGTCCTTGAAAACCCCCTCGAGGAACACGTGCCGATGTCCTTCTCTCAGCTAAACGCCCGACGTACCTTCCTGATCGAGGTCCACGCGGGTGGCGAGGTTGGGATCGGCGAGAGCTGGATCAACTACCCCGATTGGGCTGCCACTGAACGTCTGGCGACCCTGTTCGAGGGGGTAGCCCCGCTCGCCCTGGGGCGCGACGCGCTCGACCCCGGCTCATTGCTGGATTCCCTCGTCGCGGCCCTTGGTGGAGTAGGACGACAGTGGGGTGCGCACGGCCCAATCTGGCAAGCGATCAGCGGCGTCGACATTGCCCTGTGGGACCTACGAGGTCGTCTCGCCGGTACCTCCACCGCACAGACGCTCGGCTTGCTCCGCGATAGCGTACCGGTCTATGCCAGCGGCGTCGGGCCCACCAAGGTCCATGATCTCACCGAGCGCGCACTCGAGCTGGGCCTGACCGCGGTCAAGACCAAGGTTGGCTTCGGCCAGGAGACTGACCGCGCCACCATCGCGGCGGTTCGCGAGGTGGCCCCGGAGATCCGTATCTTCGCGGATGCCAATCAAGCGTGGACCCTTGAGGAGGCCATCGCGAACACGAAATGGCTGCAAGAGCAGGGCGTCGAATGGCTTGAGGAGCCCGTCTCTGGAGACGACACCCGGGATCTCGCCACGCTGCACGAGACCACCGGTATGCCGCTGACCAGCGGCGAGAACGTGTATGGACTGGAGAATTTAGTTCGTCTCGTTACCACTGAGGGTGTTGTCCAGGCTCAGCCCGACGTCGCCAAATCAGGCGGGCTGACCGTCCTACTACGACTGGACGAGCGACTCGACGGCACTGGTTGCGGGCTGAGCCCGCACTGGTACTCCGGCGCCATCGGTCTGCGCGCCTCCCTGACACTCGCCACTGCCGTTGCCCACGCCGGATGGATCGAGCTCGACGTGCGCGCCAACCCACTACGTGACGACCTCGTCACCGGCGGTTTTCCCCTTCGCGACGGCAATGCCCTCGCTCCCACCGCGCTCGGTCTCGTCGGTGATATCGACGCCGAAGCCGTGAACCGATTCCAGGTTCACTCCGAAGAACGGAGTTTTTGATGAGTACTACTTGCACCCCCGCAGCCCGCATCGGCTGCCAAACCCTCGAGGGCATCGCCCATGACGTGATCGACCCCGCTACCGGCGCTGCCCTCGGGAGCGTCGGCTGGGCCAGCGCCGCAGACGTCGACCATGCAGTGGGCGTGGCCGCCGATGCCTTCGCCGACTGGTCCTCCGCCCCGGCCAGGACCCGCGCCGCTGCTCTGCGCGCCATTGCCGCGGACCTGCGTTCCGAGGCCGCCGAGATTGCGCCCGTGATCGCCGCCGAATCGGGCAAGCTCCTTGCCGAAGCCACCGCCGAGGTCGAATTCTCCGCGAAGTACTTCGACTGGTTCGCTGAGGCTCCCGCGATCGCTGAGGAGGAGGCCGGCCGCGTCACGCCGCTTCGTCGCTTCCGTGTGCGCCGCCATCCTGTGGGAGTCGTCGCCGCGATCGGCACCTGGAACTTCCCGCTGTCAATCCCCGCCCGTAAGATCGCGGCCTCGATCGCCGCTGGTTGCCCAACAGTCCTCAAGCCCAGTGAACGCACTCCAGTCTCTTCTGACGCGTTGGTGCGCATCTGCGAGCGTCACCTCCCTGTCGGCGTCATCGGCCAGGTCATTGGTGATGGCCTTGAGATTTCGAATGCGTTGATCGACGACCCGCGCGTGGCTGCGGTGACCTTCACCGGGTCTACTCCCATTGGAAAAATCATCGCTGAGCGTGCGGGGCGTAGCTTAACTCGGGTCTGCCTCGAACTGGGCGGTCGAGCCCCCTTTATCGTGCGCGAAGACGCCGACGTGGCCGACGCCGTCGAACACCTGCTGATCGCGAAGCTGCGAAACAACGGCGAATCCTGCATCGCGGCGAACACCGTCTTCGTGCCCTCGACTTTGGCCGAAGATTTCCGGACAGTCCTTGCCGCGCGCATCGAGGCCACACGGCCTGGGGCCCAGACCGATGCCGAGGCCGACTTCGGCCCGCTCATTGACCAGGACGCGGTCACGCGTCTGACCGATCTCGTAGAACAGGCTGAGCAGAGCGGAAGACGTGTGGTGCGCGGCCAGACGGGTCCCGATAACGGTGCATTCATGGCCGCCGCTCTCGTTGAGGACGCCCGTGGCACCGAGCTGTATGAGCAGGAGATCTTCGGCCCCGTGATCGCACTGGTCACCTACGACGATGAGTCCGCTGTCGTCGAGGAAATCAACGGGTGGGGCGTTGGACTGGCCGGCTATGTATGCGGCCGGGACCTCGCCGCGGCACAGAATCTCGCCGAGCGCCTGCGGATCGGCATCGTCGGTATCAACAATGGTGCCCCGAACACACCGGAAGTCCCCTTCGGTGGCTTCGGCGCCTCCGGAATTGGCCGCGAGGGCGGCATGGCCGGATATGACGAGTTCACCGAGCAGCAATCGATCTCGAACGCACGCTGACCGCTCCCTTCCCAAGAATGAGGCCATCATGAACACAGTAGCCCTGCGCACCAAGCGTGATGTGATCACTTTTGTCAACAACCACCCCACCGGCAGCTCCCGAGGAAAGGTCATCGCTCTGATCGCCCTGGGCTCTATCTTCATCGACGCCTACGACTTCACGTCTCTCGCGATCGGCTTGGATTCGATGAAGGCGGAGCTTAGCCCCACCCCGTTCCAGGTGGGAACCACCACCTCAGCGATGGCGGTCGGCGCTCTCCTGGGCGCAATCTTCGGCGGATACCTCGTCGACAAGCTTGGTCGCTATAAGCTGCTGATCCTCGACCTGATACTTTTCGTGGTCGCGGCGATCGGCGCTGCGTTGTCTCCTTCCATCGAGGTGTTGATCATTTGGCGCTTCCTGCTGGGCCTAGGGGTAGGCCTGGACATGCCTGCAGCGCTGAGCCTGGTTGCGGAGTTCACTCGCAACAAAGATAAGGGCAAGTTCGTCAACCTCTGGCAGCCCATGTGGTACGCGGCGACGATCACCTCCGCGGCCCTGGTACTGCCACTGGTGTTCCTTGGTCTGGAGGAACACATGTGGCGCTGGGCCGTGGGATTCGGCGCTGTCCCGGCCTTGATTGTCTTGGCCCTACGCTTCCTTTTCGCTGACGAGAGCCCTATGTGGGCGGCCCACAACCTGGGCATGGAAGAGGCCGTGAAGATCCTCCATAAGAACTTCCCATCCACAGAATTCGTGGTCGAAGAGGGTGAAGTGGAGAAGGAAGCCGATACTCGTATCAGTCGCATCTTCGAGCGCAGATACCGTGTCCGATCCCTTGTCGTCGCGGTGGTCAGCGGCTTCCAAGCGGTCCAATACTTTGCTGTCGGATTTTATCTGCCCGTGATCGTAGGGTTGATCTTCGGGCTGGACGTCATTTCCATCGTAACCGGCACCATTCTGCTGAACTTGTTCGGTCTTTTAGGCGGCGGTATCCAGCCGTTCCTTACACATCGATTCGGCGGGCGCATGCTCACGTTGGTCGGCAGCGCGATCTGCGTCGTCGCGCTGATCGCGGTCGGCCTGGTCAAGTTGGAATCCACACCGTACCTTGCTGCGACTCTCGTGGGGGCGTTTATTTTCGGCCACTCCTTCGGCCCGGGATCGCAGGGCAAGACGATGGCGACGCTGTCGTACCCTACCGATCTGCGTGGCACGGGCACCGGATGGGCCGAGGCTTGCAGCCGTTTGGGGTCCATCGTGGGCTTCTACGTGTTCCCGCTGGTAATAGCCGCGGTGGGCCTGTCTCAGACGATGCTCATCCTCGCGGCTGTTCCGCTGATCATCTTCGTAACTGTGCTGGTGGCGCGCTGGGACCCGAAGAACGTCGAAATCGAGGCCGAGTCCGTCGGACCTGAGCGTGTCCGACGCGCCTAGGACGAACAAGCTCAAGGAGGAGTTCGCATGGTTCAAAGCCGGTTCCCCCGCAAGGTTTATAACCGTGGGACTGAGCCCGACGCACGATTCAGCCTAGCCAATGAACGTACCTTCCTTGCATGGATTCGCACTTCTCTCGCTCTCGTGGCCGCGGGCGTCGCCCTGGAGGCTCTGGACTTGCCGATCCATCCCGACTTGCGCCAGATCGCTTCGCTGATCCTCGTCCTACTTGGTCTACTTGCTGCGTGTTTATCTTTCGTACGATGGGCACGCACGGAACGAGCCCTGCGGGAGCGACGGCCCTTAACAGGGTTGGGGGCGGGTGCGCTTCTGACTTCAGGAGTCATCCTCGGCATTCTCGGAATCCTCGTAGGGCTCCTTCTGTGAACGAGCCTAATGCGCTCTTCGATCCGGGGCTGCAGCCGGAGCGTACCCTACTCGCTTGGCAGCGAACATGCTTGGCGCTGGCCGTTGTAATTGCCGGCGGTACTCGCTTGGCTATGCCGGTCCTTGGAGCACCGATCGTGGTGCTGGGCACTATCAGCCTCGCATTGCTGACGTTCTCCTGGTTGGGGACGATTCATCGATACCGCGGGGTTCATCGGTCCCTCACTGGTTCTCAGGCTGCCCTTCAGCAGAGTGGATGTTCCTTGGCCGTCCTCGCGGGCGCTACCTCTATCTTCGGTCTCGGTGGGTTCGCTTTCGTGTTGTTCGAAGGCTGACGAGTGCAACTTGGCGACGCGTGAGGTCGTTGCCGTGTCGCGATTGTGGAGACTCGGCTTCCAGAGGGGCAGCAGGACACGATGGCCGCGCTGACCGAGGCCTGAAACGCTGAAGGTAAAGAGTGCGCCGAGGCCGAAACTTAAGGGGTTACTGATCCTCTATGGCACTGAATGGCCTCAGACAGCTGCGCAAATATTCACCGGCACCATCGGTTCATACAGTGACCACCGTTCATCGGTTGTGTCTGCGATCCAGCTCCTTCAGGCGTCGATCTCGCGGCTCTTCCTGGAGGGAGATGACGTGGAAACTAACGACGTCGTGTCGTGGTCACTGGTGGCTCACAACTTCTAGCAATCCATCGGCGGTTGATGGTCCGATGCACAAACCAGGGGACAGGTAAACCGGTAACCCGCGGTTCACCGGATCCTGTCACCAACTAGTGGTGGCACCCATCGCGTGGACGACACCATCTTGAGCGTCCCCATGATTCGCGGCATTCTCGGTAGCAATAATGGCTATACCGGTATGGTGCTACGAGATGATTTCGGCATGAATTTTGACGTCGGAGCCTACATCGCATCGTCAGTGAGACATCAAATCCGAATGATCTTGCCGAGGTTGAACAGCGAGTCACCAGCAATCAGTCCAGCGCCAACCAGACCGACCTCTCGTTCACCTTCTTCACCGCGCCATTTGGTCCAGAGCTTTCGCGCAAGCAACCCGATGAGGACCAGCCATCCAGCGTTTGGCGAGGCCACCAGCAAACCCGTTGCGAACAATACGCCCAGCTGTCGCTGAGGGCCGCCCACGAGCTGAATGATCGCTCCCGGTATGGCCCACAGGGCCATTGTCTTGCCAATGGACGGGTCACTGACACCAGCTGTGATGGTGTCGGCGAAGACTTGGGAGGTCGGCGGGATGGCGCCGCTGTTCAACAAGTTGTCCCACGAAATTGCGACGATGCCGATGGAGATCAGGATTGCTACCACAGACGCTTGCAGCTGTTGCTTGCGGCCGTCCATTTCGAATGCAGTGTACGGACGATGTTCTCTCCGCAGGATCCACCCGGCCTTGTAGTCATAACCCATATCAGCAAAGGCCGGTCCGGTCGCTGAACAATAGGCCACCAACAAGACCAGGGGCGCGGCTGGAATGTGAATCAACAAGCCAATAACCAGGAAGATCAGCGTAACCGCAAAAGCCGGGAACCAGCCCGCGTGCATTGCGGCCAAACCCACGATCAGTTCGTGGATGATTGCGGCCAAACCGGCAAACAGAACCAGACCCAGAATTTCCCACCACGGCAGTCCTTCTAGGACGCCTGCGAAGCCGGTGAGAATTACCGCTCCCGCCACGAACGCCAAGTACCCAAACCCAAAAGCTCGAGCTAACTGTTGGGGATTCACCGTGTACTTCATGGACGGATCCGTCTTGGCAGCTTTTGAGACTTCTGCCTCGCGCTTTTGCGCCGACTTGCTTCGCGAGCCAAAGATGATCCACAGCACCTGAAACAGAGCGACGATGCCGGCCCCGATCATCAGCCCGTGCGGTATGTACAGCGCCGTCAGATCCACTTGGAACAGGGTAGGTGCGTACTGGGCAATCAGCAGGCCGATTCCGAACATCGTCAGGGACCACATATTGCCGATAAGGGCCACACCTGCAGCGGACATGGGCAGAGAAAGGAATGACCCTCCGATACCTACCGCGGTGCCAGCGGCGAGGATAAGCGCGCGTCTGCCTCCGCGTGAGCCCGCCTTAATGGTCTCGGCCGCAGCAGTTCCTGGCGGCCAAGCGTTGGATGCCGGAAAAAGCTTCGACCCGTAGACCTTGAAAAGGACAAAGACGTCTACCAGTACACCTATCGAGGCTCCGAGCAACATGGGCCAAACGAGCTCAGGCATCCCCAGTGCGAATGGAATAGCGATGGGCGCCAAAAGACCGTTTGCTGCCGCGAACGTCGAGGCCGAAACCGCCGATTGCACCAGGTTCTGTCGATTTTCACTGCGGAGCTTGGATAACCCGAAGAAGGAAATCCTCCCCAACAGCATGGCGATCACTGCGCCGATGATGCTGGTATTTGCGGAGATTCCCAGTGTAGTAATCAGGTTCAACCCAACGATGGCGCCAAGAACACTCAGAATAATCGTGGGTATAAGCACCACGGGCTCGAAGGCTCCGGGGTGCCGCGTTTCGTTGCCTTCCGGGGCAACCTTGTTCTCAGCCACGTCGCTCACTCCTGTGTCCGGGGCTATTTCTTGCCTGAGGTTTGGAATTGCTTCAACGACCCGTACTGCGTTTGGAGGTTTTCAAATTCGGAAGAATCGTAGAACTCAGCACGGCCCCACGTGAACTGAACTGCGGTTTCGAGTCCGAATCGAACCGCGTCCAGAATCGCGTCCGGATAGCTTGCTCCCGTCACGCTTCCGGGAACTGCGGCCTTGGCTGTCAGCGCGAGTCCAATGACCGGGGCAACTGTCGCAACGTGTGGCTGCATGATCGAGTTGAAGTGGTAGAACCCGTTCTCATAGGGAGTGATGTCCTGGAGCGATACGGGGAAAGTGAATGCGGGTTCTCCTGTCGCGTTCTCCAGGATGCTCACCAGATCGGGGGCGACCGGCAGAATGTAGCCTTGCTTCGCCGTCGCAGAGATGGCAATCCCGCGGTGATTGATGATTTTGTTGCCTTTGGAGGTGTCCACGGAAAGGATCGCGTCCATGGTCTTGTCGACCTCGTGATCGTTCATTTTCGCGGAGCTGATGGGCGAGCCCATGAAATCTACCGGCTTGTGTTCCTTGATCGACACATGCGTGGCGACGTGAGTGGTGATAATGACGTCACCCTGAAGGATGGCTCCGGCCTCGTGCATGCGAAGGAGCTTCAGCGCAAGCGCCAAGGCGACAATGGATCCGTCGGAGTCGGAGACCATGCCTATGCGCTCAGGCTGAGCTTGCTGGGCTCCCAAACGACCGATGATGCCCAGTGTTCGTTGTTTCCCGCCATGGGTTTTACCGTTGTTTCCCGGAATAACGACTTTGATGAAGTCGCACTTGAATGGCAGATTCGGATCATCGTAGGGGATGGAATCAACCGATATGGTGCACCCTTTGGCGTTAGCAGAGTCCAAGAGTTTTTTCGCCTCTGCTCCGCTAAGGCTCGGGTTGTCGATGAGGTTGATGACTTCTGAAACTTCTTTAATGCTCATTTCTTCCCCTTGATTTCGCCAAGACTAAACATTTCCCCGGCAGCGATCGTTCTGGGCTGGACGTTGTTGCTGAACACAAGCCCGTCGCGGTCACCGAGAATAGTTCCGGTATCCCCCTGGACGTGGAGGGCGCAACCTTCGTATAGGGCCAGGACTTCCTCATTACAGTTCAGGGTTACGAACTCGGTCAGCCGTTCTTCACGGCTTTCACCGTTGTGACCGGCCGGTTTGCCGGATACGAAATGAGGATTGATCTGGAAGGGAACTAAGCCCAGGCCCACGAAGGAGGGCGGTTGCACGATCGGCATGTCATTGGACGTTCGGATGCTCGCCGTAGCTACATTTGTTCCCGCGCTCCAACCGACGTATGGGATGCCCTCGTCCATTACTCGGCGACGGATTGGGTCGACGAGACCTCCGTGATAGAGACGATTCAGCAAGGCAAAGGTATTACCGCCGGCCACCGCGATTGCCCCCGCTTCAGCTACTGCGCGGAGAGGATCCGGTTCGTGATGAATAGAGCGAATGGTGTAGCCAAGCCGTGAGAACGGTTCGGCAGCAAGTGCTTCGTATTCGTCGTAGGTCGGGGTAATCGCCGCATACGGAATATAGAGGACATCTCTTGGTCCGCTACCCAGCAGGGTTCTTAGCTGGCTGGAGGCATGTTCGAGGTAGCCCAAGTCGTCTTTCTTAGAGCTGCTCATTAACATTGCATTTACCATCAGTGCCTACCTCGTTCCTTCTCGAGAAATGATTTGATAATCGAGGTCATGCGGTCGATCTCGGTCTGGGAATTGAAGTAATGCAAGGATGCTCGCGCCATCGTTTCGATCCCATAAGCCTTCAGAATCGGCGTGGCCATGAAGTGCCCAGACTCGATGATGATGCCCTGTTCCGCGAGGGCGGCTACCAGTTCAGCCGGGTCGATTCCAGCAACGTTGAATGGAATGATGCCCAAGCGATGGGTGGAATCCGGGGGCCCATAAACAGATGCCCCGTCGATGGATCGAATTTTCGTCACGGCATATTCGGTCAGTTCCCGCACGTGAGCCTCGATGTCCGCGACACCGATGTTCTCTGCGTAGTCAATGGCCTTTTCGAGGGCCAGGATGACAGGCACGTTGGGGGATCCTGCCTCGAAACGGCGAGCGGTGTCCGGGAATCCGATTCCGCCGTCCTCGCCTATTGAAGCGTTCCACCAGCCAGCCAGTACGGGAGAGAGATTCGAAATATGTTCTTGCCTGACGTATAAGATGCCGGACCCTTCGACGGACCGAAGGCCCTTCCTGGTGCACGCCGAGAGGAAATCACAACCGATTTGGTTGATGTCGGTGGGGATCATTCCCAAAGATTGCGCCGCATCCACGTGAGTGAGAACTCCAGCTTTTCGGGCCACCTGACATATCTGGGCAACTGGTTGCACAGCTCCAGTCACGTTGGACAGGGACACAAAACTGATAAGCCTGGTGCGTTCGGAGATGGCGTTTGCAACCGACGTGGGATCGATCAGACCGTGTTCATCTGCCCTGACGGTAACGATTCGAATGCCTATTTCCGACTCCAACTGGCGCCAGATGGCAACGTTGCTGAGCATCTCAGTATCGGGCAGGATCAGCTCATCGCCTGCCCTCCACACAATCCCTCGGCCTATCAAGGAAATCGATTCCGTACCGTTGCGGGTGAAGGCGATTTCCTCTGGTTCTGCGCCGATAAACCGTGCGGTTTTGCCCCGTATGTCTTCGATTTTTCGGTAAATCTCTGCTCGCAGTGACGGCAGGTACGGACCTGAGTCCACCGTCTTGGCGAGGTAGTCGGTCATTGCTTGTACGGCACTTCTGACAGGCGGTGCAGCGGCTGCCGTATCGAAATATGCGTATCGATGGGTTACTGGGGTCTCATCCCTCACGCGTTGCCACTTCACGGATCCACCTTTGTCTGCGGTTCTTTAGTTCTTGAACAAAAGTATGATCTGGGCAACACTGGCCATGCCAGAGTTTCCCGGAGAGAGGGATAAAAGATCATGGTGGAACGTGTTCACGGAGCGGCACATGCTTTGGATGCCTTGCTGGCCTTCGATGCAGAACGTGACAGTCTGGGGGTTTCGGAACTCGCCAGACGTCTCGGTTGCAGCACATCGACAGCGCAGCGTGCCGTTAACACACTGTGCGAGCTCCAATTCCTGCGTCGTGACGACCAGACCAGGCGTTACTACCTGGGAACAGCCGTACTCCAGCTCACCAAGGCCTGGAATCGGGCAAGTTCTCTCAAGAGGTTCGCTGAACCCATCATCATCGATCTGGCCGCAACCACGGGGTTAGTAGCGACGTTTGCTGTGCCTGATCATGCCCACATGCGCTCCCTCGTCGCTTGCGACGGTAAGGAAGGCGCACTGCGGGGGTACCCGATGGGAGGAGAGTTGTTCCCCGCTCACGCCGGGGCGATTTCTAAGGTCTACTACGCACAGTTGCCCGAGAAGGCACGGGCCAGGTTTGTCACGGGTCGGCCGATGGCCAAGTTCACCGCTACAACTACAACCGATCCATTACAGCTCGAGCAAGAGTTTCGAAAGATCGCGAGGGTCGGGTATTGCTCGACTCATGGGGAATATGATGAAGCGGTCTCGGCTCTGGCGGTTCCTGTGCTGGTGAAAGACGACCCGCTCGGCGCCATTTCTGTTGCCACGCGAGGCGATCTGGTCGTCGATTCCACACTGATTGCACAATGCAAGCAGGCCTCCAGCGATCTGCAATCGTTGCTTTCCCTGCAACGTCGCAGACGTTAAACACCATAAAGAACGAATTCGGCTTGGCCCTACCATCGTTGAGTGGACACCGAATTTAGGTAGTGGCTACTGCTGTTGTTAGGCGAGTGCAACGATGACAAGTGTGATGAGGAAGCGTCTGAGTTTCACCCCGGAGTATCAGCAGGATCTGTGATGCCGATGATCGAGCCTGCTCGCACAGGCGCCATTGTTCCCGTGGAAATCGGCGTCGGCGCGCAAACGCTGGGCGGAGGGCGACAGAAGATCGAGCTGGAGAAGGAGCTCTCGGTGGCCGCCTCGATGCGGCAGAAGGGGCTGGCAAGGGCATTAGCCCGCGGATGTTCGTTCTGGTGACCACGATCGTAGCAGTGCAAGGTAGGTCTGTCTGCGTGGATTGGCAGAAAGGGGGGCTCAACACTGGTTGATAAAACGGCCGCACGTTACGGAGGGGCCGCACGGCCTCGGCTGACCGATCATTCTTCTGCTTCTATTTGATGGAGTTTTAAAACTGCGAACGTGCTTGGCTTTGGCTCGGCTCATCGGATTCGCTAGCCGACCGCACGTATGCCCTACTAGGCCAATCCTCACCACGGTCTTGGTCTGTCCTACACATAGGGCACGGGAGTGGTTCGCCGCTCACGACATCAACCCAATCGACAAGATCGTTACCGACAATAGGCCTGCTACCGCGCTGAGGGCTTCGCTTGGTCGATCAGTTGCTGCGCCGTTGTAACGTCGGTGACCAGATGCGTTATAAGGCCTCCGTTCAACGCACCGTACAGGGCTGTCACCTTCCTGGCCCCACAGGTCACGCATACGCGGTAGCGACTGGACCGGAGGCCCTCCAGGTCGGGACCGCTTGTTCTGCGGTTGAATTCAATGTCATGCGACGATCCGTCCTTTCGGAAGTACGTTGCCGAGATCTCACCGACACATTGCTCGGATTCGAGTTCTCGAGAGTCGTCCGTGCCGACGTAGTAGCCGGCCAGATAGGGGCCGTTGGGCAGGTTGTCGTCTAGCGTGCCGACGTTGAAAAGGACAAGGTCCGCCGTCTGTTGCAGGCGCCGGATTCGTGCAATGCTGCGTTCGGAAAACAGCGCGTCACGCGTCACGGGCGAGTCGAAGAAAAGCGGCACAGGGAACTGTTGGACGTACGCGTTGAAAGCAGTACCGAACCTTTCCATGATCAGATTGGAGTAGTGGATCCCGCTGGTGATGGAGTTGCCGAATCCGTTGAGTTGAACGACTTGGCAATTGACGGTCGATTTGGGGGTCAGGCATCTGCTCACCGAATCGATCATGGTGCCCCAAGAAATAGCCATGACCATGTCGGACTCCAGCAGCTCATGAACGAGATGCGCACCGCGCAGAGCAACCGCCTCAAGGCTTTCGCCCACGTCTGACGATCCAGTGGGAACCACCGTACAGCTTTCTAAGCCGTATTCGTCCTTTAGCCTATTCTCGATGACCAAGTCATTGGATCGTCCTGGACGGACTCGGACTTCGATGAGTCCGACCTCTTTAGCCCAGCTGAGCAGTCGGGAGACCGTTGAACGCGACATACCAAGAGCCCGCGCTATCGCCTGCATTGTTTGTCCCTGGGCGTAATACCGCGATGCGACTTCGAGGGCTTTGGCCCGCTTGTCGTGGAGATACGGGTCCCAATTTTCACCGGTCTGGGAAAGTGTCACGTGGTGTTTCCACCCACTTCGTCATCGATCTTTGAGTGTTCCTGGGTGAAAAGCAATCCCACATCCAGGGGTCTTACTAGCCATTGTTGGAGCTAGTTCAGCTAGTCTCAAGTGCTCCATCCGCCTTGTACTTCTGGGGGTCGACAAAGTCCATGTCACGTCGATCGGGTGTACCGACGACCCCGGCGATTGCTATGACACACAGTACGATCATGACCACTGACAAAGCCCAGGTGCCGGATGTCAGGTTACTGAGCCAGGCGAAGATAAAGGGCAACGTACCGCCGATCGCAGCGGATGCGACTTCGCGACTGAACGCCATTCCCGTGTACCGGACGTTCGTCTGAAACATCTCCGCCAACATGGACTGCTGCGAGCCCAGCATGAGGTCCAGAGCAAAGGTCAGCACCAAAACTATGGCGAACCAGATCGCGATCGTATTTTTGGTGTCGAGTAGCCAGAACATCGGGAAGGCAGCCAGGATCGTCAGGGTTGCGCCCGCGATGAAGATTCTTTGTCTGCCGAATCTGTCGGACAGATAGCCAGCCAGCGGTATTGTCGCGAGTTTGATGACATTGGCAATGAGCAGTCCGATTGTCCCTATGGAGGCGGCGAGCCCTAGGTTGTCCGTGATGTAGGTCAGCAGATAGACGCTTGGCACGTAGGTGGCCACGTTTGGCCCAATGCTCAACAGCAATCCCCGAATCACGGTCTTCGGTTCCCTCTTGAACACTTCTACAATGGGCGCTCTGGCCTGTGATTCCTGTTCCTCCACGTTGTGCACGTAGGCCGGGGTCTCCGTGAGCTTGGCTCGGAAGTACAGACCGACTACGACGAGCACACTACTGAGCAAGAATGGAACCCGCCAGCCCCACGCCAGGAACGCCTCCTGCGGTAGAAAGGTGAACGGAGTCAGTACGATCGCCGCGCCGGCAGCTCCCAGCCCGTTGCCTGCATTCGGCAATGCCGTGAAGAAGCCTCGCCGCGACTTGGGTGCATATTCTGCGGCCATCAGGGAGGCGCCGGCGAGCTCGGCTCCGGCGCCCAGACCCTGAAGGACGCGGAGGATGACCAAGAGGATCGGCGCTGCCACTCCGATTGTGGCATAGGAGGGAATGAGGCCCATGAGCGTGGAGGCTGCACCCATGAGGATCACCGTTGCGGTAAGCACGGGCTTGCGCCCGACCTTGTCGCCGAGGTGGCTGAAGATTATCCCGCCAAATGGCCGGGCGAAAAAGCCGACCGCAAAAGTCGCCAACGACTGGAGCACCCCGGCGGCCGGATCGCCCGATGGAAAGAATACGTGGCCAAATACTACGGCCGCCGCGGTTCCTAATAGCAAGAAGTCGTACCACTCCAACGCAGTTCCGATCACACTGGCAGCTACGACGCGATTGCGCATCGATCGTGAGGTGTCTGTCTTGTCAACTTTCATGTCACGCCTCCATCGGCACCTTGTAGCTGGGTCCGAGGTAAGCGCCCTCCTCAGTGAGCCGACGCTGCAATTCTGTGACGTCTACCTCGACCGGATTGACACCATGGTCGATTGCCAATCCGGCGGCCTCGCCGGCGGCCTGGCCGATCGCAAAGGCCGGTGGCATGACGCGCACAGCCGCCAGAGCCTCGTGTGTTGCCGATATGCACCGACCGGCGGCGATCACACCAGTCAGCGAGATGGGGACAAGGGAGCTATAGGGGATCTCGTAGATATTTGCGGTGGCCGGCAACTCATCGTCGAAGGGGCCCTGCGTGCTTGAAGGGCTGTGGATGTCCGCGGGATATCCGGCAACGGCGATGACGTCGTTGAAATGTCGCCCGTCGACCAGATCGCTTAGGGTCAACGTGTACTGCCCGGTGATTCGCCGCGACTCGCGCACGCCTACGGTTGCGGCGGTCTCGGTGACGCGTGCCCGTTCCAGGCCGGGAAGCCGGTCGTGAAAGAACCGCATGAGTTCGGGGATCTGGTGGCGTGTGATGATTTCTGCAGCGGTGAGATCTGCCGATTTCGTGCCGTCCTTGCCCAAGACTCGCGTTGTGTTGATACTCCAGACACCGGGCTGCATGGTTTTGAATAGCTGGACTCCGCGGCGGGGAAGATCATAGGTGCCCTCTGCCTGTGCCTGTTCCACCAAGTGCTGGTAGGGGAAGTGCTCATCGGGATTTTGCCGTTTGTACTCTTCTACGGACTCGTCGTCTACATCTGCTATGCGGAAGAACACTGTCATCGGCTGAGTCAGTCCGTCCTCGGTGCGTCCGAGGTCGAACTTTCCACCACCATGCGCGACGACGTCACCGTCCCCGCTGCAGTCGATGGTGATTTTGGCCGGGAAGAACGTCAGGCCGTCTTTGTTCCCGACGATGACTCCCTTGACGTTCTCATGCTCGACAACGGTGTCGACAACAAAGCTGTGAAGCACGATGTCGACGCCGGCCTCTTGGCACATATCCAGGGCCTCGAGTTTGGCGGCCTCCGGGTCGAATGGTGTGACGGCCTCGTGGCCGAACTTCATGAACCCAGCGTATGGCGTCCCTGACTTAGTCTTGGAAGGGTGCACAGCCGCACCCTGTTGTTCTAGTCGCGTAATGAACTCGTCGAAGATCCCCCGTACCAGTTGGACAGAGCCGTCCAGAGAGAATGATGTCATGCACGGGTTCACCATCCCCGCCGTCAGGTTCCCGCCTAGAAAGCCGTACTGTTCCACGATTCGGGTGCTGTTGCCAGATCTTCCCGCGGCTATTGCTGCCGCCAACCCAGAAGGTCCACTGCCGACCACCAGTACGTCGGTTTCCGGCGCAATCGAGATTTTCTTCTCGTAGTGCATTGTGACCATGATGCGTTTATCCTCCAATTGTCAAAGACTGGTCCACCGTCTGTAACGGTTTTCTCAAGCTAGTGGCCGTGTTCAGCAGGTCTCAACGATTTTGAACATTCGTGCGATATGCACATCGGGTGCAGCCCACCTACTCCTCCATAAGTGCTTTCCCGACAAACGGGGTTGTAGAGCGGATGCCGATGCGACCTGGGCGCACATCTTGTTTGACATCAAGGTCGTGTCAGGACGGTGGCCCGATCAGGCACGGCGGGTGCCGCGGGTCTTCTTCTGCGATGCCACCGAACTCTTCCCACTCGTCTCAGAGGGTGTCTGGGCACCTGCAATCGAGACGTCCCCCAGGGCAATACGACCGATATGAGTCAACGTGAGGGCCCCGCACACCTGACGAGAAGTATCAGAAGTATCAATTGCTCGAAGAGCATTGTCCGGGCAATCGGTTGGAACTGGTTGCCCGTCACCCCTCGCCCTGTGCGGGTTGATAAATCAGGAACGGATAATGCACCTCATGGCAAAGCTCGTAAGGCAATAACGGCGGCGAGATTGAGGGCGAGGGTATTGCGTTGGCGTCAAATGAACGGCTAACGCTGAAACGGATAAAGTCCTTGAGACCTTACTGCGGAAACACAACGAAAATCGAAATGCCAGCAAATATGGCCACCGATCAAGGGCCGTCCATCCAGCAGGTGCAGGAATTTTTCCAACGGGCCGCGGGAGGAACATTCCGAAATAGACGCAGGCCTGTTGTAGCTACTGATTGATGCGGCGCGTAAGGCGGCGGTGGCCCACGGTACAGCCGTGCATGTACACCATGTCCCGGGTAGGTTCCGAGCTTGCCGGTGACTTGTCCGTGGACTTGCGTGTGTGTGCTCGACTAGGTACACGATGCCTCACGCGGCGTTGGGTAACAGGGGAGCGGCGGACTTAACGCTTTGCTGCGCTGGGGTTGCCTGCTGATACGGTGACCTCTGTGATTCCGATAACCATCGTGTCCCCCAGGGGGTCGGTGTCCGCCGGCGGGCGGCCAATTAACTGAGCTTTCTCCAGGTGCGGACTTCTGAATCGGACCAATCCTCGCCTACTCTGGCACTGATTTTTGGAGAGAGATTTTTTGAGCGCGCCGCAGACCATATCCCTCATTTTGTTGGTTTTGATCTTGATAGGGGCGGTGTGGAAGAAAATCAACATTGGCACGCTGTCGTTGTGCGCTACGTTCATCCTCCTGATCATCGCTGGCGCTTCGGTTGATGAAGTTTACAGTAGCTTCCCTGCCGACCTGGTGATTCTGATTATCGGCGTATCCCTGATGTTCAGTCACTTGGAGCTCAGTGGGGCTATTCGCTGGATTATCAACGGTGTCTTCCGTGTTGTCGGAGACCGCCATGCGCTGATTCCGTGGGTGGGCTTCCTCCTCGGCGGTTTCCTTTCTACAGTGGGCATTTTCGGTACTGGCCCGGTGGCCATTCTGGTACCGATCATCGCATTCATCTCCGTCAAATATCCGGGCACCTACCTCATTAACGCGCTGGGCGTGATCATGGGATCCATCGGATTGGGAATGTCCCCATTGAATCCCACGGGCGCGACCGTCCATCACTTGGCGACGAAAGCAGGCGCCGATTACCCTGTATGGGCCCTATGGCTTGTGGCCCTTGTGGTGACGGCTGCCGCTCTGGCGGTACTCCAGATCATTTTCGCCATCATGACCAAACGCGGCAAAGCGCTGATTGAACCGCGTGCATCGCAGGTTGACGAAGGAGCCGAATCCAGTTCAGAAGCCATCAATACGCCCTATGCGGTGGGCTCGATCATCGGACTGTTCCTGTTTGTGCTGTGCGTGATTGCCTTCGGCACCGACGTGGGTCTGACCGCCATGGCGATTACCGCAATTTTGCAGTTGATTTTTCATCCGGCTCAGAAAGACATGCTCAGTCGCGTCCCCTGGGGTGCCACGCTGCTGATCGGCGGGCTTCTGACCTACCTGGGTCTGCTGGAGTCCGTGGGGACGATCGACTCGATTCAGAACTCAATGAACGGGGTTGCTTCAGGTGCGGTCCTCTTGCTTGTCCTGGCCTATCTGACCGCGGTGCTGTGCAATGTGGAATCCTCTGCCCTGGGCGTGTTGAGCCTTACCATGCCGTTGGCCTATGGATTCTTCTCCGATTCGCCTCACATTTTCTGGATCGTGGCGGCGGTTGCCATCCCCTCAGGCCTGATGGTCATGAATCCGATTCATATTGCCGGAACGTTGGTTGTCGCCAACGCGCAGCAAGATCGACAGAATGACGTGTTTAGGATCTTCCTCTTTACATCCCTGGGCATGACGGTAGTGGTCCCCGGGTTGTTATCCCTTATTCCACTGGCCCTGAGTATTTGAAAGAGAATTCGGGCAAGACATGAACAACAAAATTCCAGTATCGATCGTGCGCGGTGGCACCAGCCGCGGTGTATTCCTCAGAATACGTGACCTACCCCGGGAGCTCTCCGAGCGGGAGGCCCTATGTGTTTCCTTGATCGGCAGTCCTGATCCACTGGCAGTCGATGGACTTGGGGGAGGGGCATCGTCAAACAGCAAGATTATGGCCGTCGACCTCCCGGACAGGATCACCGCTATACCCGGAGCTGACAAATGTCCCGACGGCATCGACCTGGTTACCTTATTCGCCCAAGTGGATCCACGATCTCCCAGCGTTGACTGGAGTGGCAACTGCGGAAACCTCAGCGCCGCGGTGAGCGCATATGCGCTGGACCAGCAACTGCTTGCACGAAGCGGGCAGCGGGCGGTCGTGCGAGTCTGGAATATGAACACCAATTCGATTTTCGAGCTGGAGCACGACCTCGACGGCGGCGTCCTGCCCCAGAGCGGTGATTTCACGATTCCCGGCGTGCCAACCCCCGGCCCTCGAATCGACTTGAGGTTTCTGGCACCGGGAGGCGAAAAGACGGGATCAGTACTGCCCTGCGGCCCGATGACGTTTCTCCCTGAAGCTGGTATCGAAGCGTCTCTGGTCGATGTCACCAATCCGTTGGTGCTAATCCGCGCGGCAGATGTTGGTCTTAAATCCTGCGGGATGCCAGAGGAACTCAATAAGGAACCAGCCCTACTGGAACGCCTCGAATCCATCCGTCGGGAGGCCGGCAAGCTCATGGGCCTGCCCCAAAGCACTGCGATCCCCCGTGTAACGTGTCTGTTCCCAGCTGCCGGGACGCATGAAGTTCAAACGCGAACGACATCCATGGGGGTCCTACACCACGCGATTCCCGTAACCGGGGCGCTGGCGTTGGGCGCGGCAGCAGCACTTGGAGGCACCCTGCTCGATGAATTCGTGGCGCGGGCTCCCAGCGGCGATCTTGTGATCCAACAGCCCCAGGGTCTTGTCACAACCACGGCCCATACACACCAGGATCATCTGAAATCCGCCGGCATCGCCCGTACCGCCAGAATCATCATGGACGGCTTCACTTACTCGAACTGAGGCAGCAAGAATATGGTCAGGTCCCTGGGCGTCGGAGAAACCCGGAGCCGTGGTTAGGGTGCGAGCCCATATCCGCTCCCCTCAGGTATTGGTCGACCAGGATCCACGTTTGTTGATGATTCCTCCGGAGGCAATGGACTCCTGAATCATCTCTCTTCGAGGAGCTGATTTCGGGACTTTGCCCTATGCAAGGATGGAAACAACCCGCGAAGCGATGAAAACCGTTGCCTAGGCCGGTATGACCAGGTCTGTGGTCATGCTCGGGATTGCTCCAGCCTCCGAGGCCGGTGGAACGTACAGTTCTCCGGTGACGACAGCTCCACCGCAGATGGTCCTGCGCTCTGGGTTCTCTCCGTTCCCCGCGCAGACGAGATGCGACCGTTGCTGGCGGAGACCTTCTGAGTCGTATACCGGAACGCAGCCGCGGTCGCGGGCGAATATGAGTCTGTCATTGTCGCCGTCAGATTCGCCTGACGATTCCGCCCGACGGTCCAGTAGGTTCGCCCATGAATCAAAGTTACCGGATCTGTACTTGTCAGTAGGGTACTATCTTTCCGTCGCTATTTTTAGCCTTACGAACCATTCAGGGGAACCATGCCTGCAAACAATATCTCCCGGAGAACTATCGTCCGAGGCGCTGCGTGGTCTGCGCCGGTCATCGCTGCCGCGAGTACCGTGCCAGCTTATGCCGCATCCATATGCCAGGATGTCGCTTACCAGCCAGTGCTCAGCACCAGCACCATCACACGTTCCAGCTCGACCTCCGCTACGGGAAAATTCAATCCCACGATCACGCCCTCTTCGCCTACCGGGCCGGTAAAACCAACGGTCAATGTCTCGTTCACAGCGTCGGCGACCGGCGGCAAGATCATCAGCGCGGTGCAGAACCTCGCGGTGGCCGGGCAGCAGAACCAACTGGGATACAACGGTGCAGGTGACCTCGCAACCGACGGTATAGAACTCATCCAGAGGGGGCCGATTGGCTATGCAGCCCGGCAGATCCTAAACATCACATTCGATCGCCCCGTCAGCAATTTGAAGTTCACTCTCGCGGACTTCGATCAGTCGAATTACCTGGACCAGGTAGCCGTCTCCGGTTCTCCCATCATCACCAATGCTTCCGGCGTCAGCGGCTCCGGAACCCCAACGTCGCCTCTGGGGCCGAACCGCAACCGCGGTGATCTCAGGTCTGACAACACGAACTCGCGAAGCTTGGTTCAGTACACGCAACCCACTACGTCGGTGACCCTCGAATTCTGGAGCAAAACGGGCGCAGGAAGCCAACAAATATTCCTCAGCAAAATGAGCTTCACCGCTAGTACCTGTCCGTAGCTGGAAAAGCAGTGGACGCTGGGGCTCGACGGCCTCAGACAAAGTGTCCCAAGGGTTTCGTGATGCAACACAGTGCATGGAATCCTACGGCCAGGGATTCGAGTGGGGCCGGCCAGGCCGCGTGCGGCCTTGAATCCGCTGCCACATTGGCAGTCAAGGCCTCAGGGGTTGGTGATGGTGAGTCCCTAACTCATCAGCACAAAGCAGTGACGTGAAACACGGTGATGCTATATTGTTGGGGAATTAAACGAACTTAGTTCGTTTGCGGCGATGACCAATTGGCGTCGCGACCCGCCCCATCAGGAGCCCCGTGAAACAGCCGCAGCCTCCCCACTTGAAGCGCACCCTCGGCACCATGAGCCTGACTTTGTTTGGGCTGTCCTACATGGCCGTCGGAACCGTGTTCACAACGTATGGCATCGTCAATCAACTCACGGAGGGCCACCTTGTGGCCTCCTATCTGGTCGCCGTCATCGTCATGCTCTTCACGGCCAGTTCCTACGCGGCCATGGTGCGCCGATACCCCGTCGCGGGTTCGGCGTACACCTACGTCCAGCAGTCCTTCGGCGGAGGACTGGGCTTCCTCGCGGGCTGGACCCTGATGCTGGACTACCTCTTCATACCGATGATCAACTTCCTCATACTTGGGCTGTACATCGGCACGCAGTTCCCCTCGGTACCGCATTGGGTCTTCATCCTGGTCGCACTGATCCTCGTATTTGTATTCAACGTCCTCGGCATCTCCATTGTGGGCAAGCTCAACTCCGTCATCGTGGTGGTCTCGCTGGCTGCCGTGATGGTCTTCGCGGTTCTGGCCATCAAGACTGCCCTGGCGGACCCGACCGCACCGGCTCTGATGGATCCGTTCATCCCCAGTAGCTCGGACTACAACCCGGTCTTCACCGGCGCCGGCGTGCTTGCCCTGTCCTTCCTCGGCTTCGACGCCGTATCCACGCTCTCCGAGGAGGCAAAAAACGCTCGCAGGGACATACCGCGTGCCATCATGCTCACTACGATTCTCGGCGGGCTGATCTTCCTCCTCGTCGCCTGGTGCGGCGCCCGCGCATACCACCTGGACGACTGGTCCCAGGCCTCCCAGGAGCTGCTCGATGCCGCAGGCATGGTGCTCTTCAGCCACGTAGGCGGAGAACCTCTCACCGTAGTCTTTCTCATCATCACCGTGGCAGGCTGTTTCGGTTCCGGCCTAGCCGGCCAAGTCGCGGTCTCCCGTATTCTCTACGCCATGGGCCGGGACGGCATCCTGCCCAGGCCACTCGGCTTCCTTTCCAAACGCCGCGGCACTCCGGTGGTCGCCGCCGCAGCCGTCTCCGTCGTCGCTCTGTTGTCGCTGGTTCTCTCCCTGGACCAAGCCGCGTACATGATCAGCTTCGGTGCGATAGCTGCATTCGCCCTCGTGAATCTCTGTGTCATCCGGACTTATCTCTTCCCCCGCGGCGGTCGACCACGACGCGCGACCGCATTGGAACTGCTGCGCTTCGGCCTCGTCCCGCTCATAGGGTTCGGCTTGAGCGTGTGGCTTTGGGTTTCGCTCAATTCGTTGACCTGGGCCATCGGCGGGATCTGGATCCTTGTGGGCTTTGGCATCCTGGTTGCCAAGACCCATGGTTTTCGTCGCCCCGTCCCCGCGCTGAAGTTCTCCGAGCCCATCCCAGACACCCAGATGATCGACGAGCTCGGCATCGGCCAGCCGCTCAAACACCACCGATGAATCAGACTGTGCCAGACCAACCGCCTCACATCCCCAGGAGCACCGTGACGACCACCATTTACCACCACGCGACCGTCTTCACCGCAGAGGGTCCCGAAAAATCTCCTGATCAGGAAACCCCCGATGCACTGGCCGTGCGGGACGGATTGATCCTCGCGGTCGGGCCGTCGGACGCCGTGCGCGCAGTGGCAGGTCCAGGTGCCGAGGAAGTGGACCTGGACGGCCGTTTTGTGGCCCCCGGCATCATCGATGCCCATACACACCTGGACAGCTTCGGGGAGTCATTGGCAAAGGTCCAACTGCGAGACTGCTCCAGTCTGAAGCAGATCCTGCAGGCGCTCGTCGCGGCGCGCGCCGCCGATCCCAGGGCGTCACGCGTACTGGGCATCGGCTGGCTTTTCGATGCGGTGGGCGCTGAGCGACCCACCGCCGCGATGCTCGACGCCGTTCTCCCGGATGTGCCGGTCTACCTCGACGCGAATGACTTGCACTCCGCGTGGGTCAACTCTGCTGCACTGGCAGAGATGGGCATCGACGATTCCACTCCGGATCCTGTCGGTGGCGAGATCGCTCGGGACGAATTCGGGCGCGCGACCGGCATGCTCTATGAGACTGCTTGCACGCGCTATGTCTGGAGCTTCCTGGCCTCCGTGGTCACGCCGGAAGATCGTATCCGTTCTCTGGACCGGGCGTTCACGTCATATCTCGGGTCCGGTGTCACGGGTGCTACGGACATGTCGATGAACGACGCCCAACTGTCGGCACTGCGCGCGATCATCGACAGGGACGGTCGATTGCCGTTCCCGGTCTCGGCGCATTACCTGTTGGAGCCTTCGGGGTCATTGGAACAGGACCTGGCTGCCGTGTCGCATGTTGCGGCAGTACGTGAGGATGTTGCGGGTTCGGGCGAGGACGGCTGGTTGCGCATCTCAGGGGTGAAATTCATCCTGGACGGCGTGATCGATGCCTGCACAGCGCCCATGCGCTGGCCTTACGCAGACGGTACCAACGCCGATCCGATCTGGGGTCTTGAAGAGTTACTGCCCGTCGCGGAAGAGGCTGACGCGGAAGGGCTGCAATTGGCAATGCACGCCATTGGCGACCGCACCAGTCAGATCGCACTGGATGTAGTGGAGCACTGCGCCGCGGTGAACGGGCCACCTGCTCGACGGCATCGGATAGAGCACCTGGAATCGGTCGCGGACGAGACCATCTCTCGAATGGCCGCTCTGGGTGTGACAGCTTCGATGCAGCCTGTGCACTGTGATCCGGCTGTGCTGAGGAATTGGAAGGCAGTGCTCGGGGACTCTCGCGCCGAGACGGGCTTCCCGTGGCAGAAGTTACGCGAGGCAGGGGTGCCCATGGCGCTGGGAACAGATGCACCAACCGCTCCGCATCAACCCCTATCGAACCTGTACATCGCCCTGACGGGCGGGTCCGCGATCGACCCGTCCCTGCCGCCATACCACCCGGAGCGCGTCTTCACACCGGAGCAGGCTCTGACCGCTCTCACCGCGGGAAGTGCAGACGCTTCAGGCATCGAAGGGGGACGGCTGCGCCCCGGACTCCCGGCGAACTTCGTAGTCCTGGACGTGGATCCTTTTGCGCCCGATCCGTCTGCGCTGCTGAAGCAATCAGTGGTGAGCACCTACGTAGCAGGAAGGTGTGTGCACGCCGCGACGTCGGTCCGGAGCTGAGGCCTGTACCGCTACGGCTCTTCGACTCCCCCTCTCAGAAATTCTTCGGAGTACGGAACAAGTGGTCACGGACGGGTGCCGCAGGGTAAAAGCTCCCGGAGCGAGGTTTGCGGAGGAGTTCGCGTAGCCCGTTTGTGGGCTACGCGACTATCCCGTCACTCCTGTTCTATAGGCACCCACAGCTGCCCGCTGACCTGCGACCCGTCGGCGCTCATCTGGACGCTGAGCATCTCAGGCCCTTGTGCCCACCGGTACGGGTTGGCCGGGAACCATTCCGTGGCCGCGTCGGACTACAGATATTGGAGAACCTTGGGGGATGTTCCCTGAGTCTCGAATACGACCCACAATCCGGCGGGGACGTCCAGGCGGTCGAATCCTTCTGGCGCTGGTTGCGATGTGGCTACAGCATGCCAGTAGTCCAATTCGCTCCCTTCGGTACGGTGCTCAGAGATGTTGCCGGTTACCGACAACGCTCCCGCCGGGTCGACATTGGAGATAGCAAGCAATCGATGGGTTGCCGCCTTGTCCAGGTTCTGCTCGAACTGCTCGATGGACTGGTTCGGACCTTCGTATATCAGCGGGACGCGGGTCCTGAAACCGACTAGAACGAAGGCCTCTTTGCTCCCTTCAACGCGGAGATGGAATCTCAATTGCGGTTGGGAATGGAGCACCGCTCCTGGTGCCCGAGCCTGAGTGGGTGTGAGTCCATGCATGGCCTTGTCCGGGGGGGGGGGGGGTCAGAAGAAACGGCAGTGTGCTTGCCAGCTACTTCGTTGACCACCACGTAATGGGGACCGTGCTATTGCGGCTTCCGTCTTCATTGAGAATTTGACCCATCCGCTTGTAGGAACGCAACACAACGTGACGATCGGCAACAGTTGCCCGAGGGGCTATGGCTACCACTTTTGCCTCATGATCTTGCACTTGGTCGTAGCTATGAATCCACAGTGTTGCAGTAAGATTCGCGGCCCCGAACACTTGCGCTGAAACGCGGCACATGGGGTCAGCAGCTAAGTGCGCGCCTACCGCATCGACCGCGTCGCTAGGGACCGACCAGTTGACGATGACTTCTTGTAACCCTAGGTTCTCCCGTGTTGAGGTATCGCATCGGAACTCCATCGACCCCGTACTCATCATCTGTGTAACGCGTCGCTTCGCTGTCTGAGCAGATATTCCCACGCTATCCGCGATCTTTTGCCAAGCGAGCCGGCCGTCAGCGGAGAGTTCTTCAAGAATCTTTATATCGATACCGTCCGGTTGCCGACCGGTTGGAGCCCGCGCATGCGTTCGCATAAGAGCTTGTTGTTCGGGCTCATCAAGTACGCCCGAACGCCATTGGCTACCAAAACGATATATTTTGGTGATGGGATCGATCTTGCGGCGAACCACTCCCGGCATCGAAGGGAGATCACGAGTGAGCAGATGCATGAGGTCATGGGCTGAGGCCGCAAAGCAATCAAGAAGAAACTGACCTTCCCCGGATAGCAGAAGCACGGATGCGAAGCTCGGCTCGGCACATAGACGCTCAGCCAGCTCCTCCTGGTCTCCCGCATCTGCCTCGATACTGATAAATGCAGACCACCCTTCTTCGTGGTGCCTGTATCCGGGAGAGACCGTGACCCACGCTTCTCCTGTTTGAGTCAGCCCTTCCCAGCGTCGCGCAATCGTGGCCGGGGAGTAACCGAGCACCTCTGCCAAGGTCTCAAAATCTGCCCGTGGTTGGACTTCGAGGGCGCTGACGATCGCTAGATCGGTTTCATCCATCATGGGCGTTTTCCTTAATCGAGCGTGCATTTTTGGAAGATTCCCGCCATTTTCAACCCTACTGTGATCTGGGATATAGCCTGCAATGAGCGATCAAAAATTGACCCTCGAAAGTAGTCAGACATGGACTCAATACCTCGCGAAGCCGGCCCACGCAGCTGCGTACAGCCGCAACGGTCCCCACAGATGGCAACATCCTCTGCCCAACGCGGAGTTGTCGGAGTGCTTGCACTCATGGTCATCGTCGAATCGACGAGCGGGGTTGTTCAGGGTTATTTGAATCCCATTCTTCCAGCGCTCGGGTCGGTATTTGACGTTAACGCCCCTGAGGTGAATGGCCTGTTCCTCCTCTCCAATGTCTCCTTCGCGGTCCTCACCCCACTTATCTCACGGCTTGGTGACAGCTACGGTTACCGTTCCGTGCTGCGGGCCAGTTCGCTCATGGTTGCGGTCGGGGTTCTACTCATGGCTTTGATCCCCTCGTTGCTTACCGTCATCATCGGCATCATCCTCATTGCCGGAGTGGTCGGTTTTATTCCGCTCATGATGGGTATCCTTCGGAGTACTTACCCCGATGTGGTTCGCACTGGGGTGAGCTATCTCGTCGGGACACTCATGATCATGATCGGTGTCGGAGGCCTTATCGCGGGAGTCCTGGGGATGGCCAACCCTTTGCATGGTTTCTGGGTAGGGGTTCCATTCGCGTTGGCTACCCTTGTCTGCTCATTCTTTGTCCCGGACGCAGGAACGGCAACGCGTGAGTCCATCGCCGCAACGTCGATGAGTAGCTGTCTATTGGGCCTTGTAATGACTATTGCTGGCCTCTCCCTGGGGCCTGACTTCGGGTGGATGGATTGGAGGACTCTTTCCCTTCTTGTGGCCGGAATAGGATTGTTAACCTTCTGGGGTTATCTCGATTCACGGCCCAGTGAAAGAAAACAACGTTTCATTGACCTGCGGCTAATTCGCAGACGCTCTCTGCGCAGCGTATCGGTGGCAACCTTTTTCTTCGGGTTTGCCTCCATCAGCTACTTCGGTACGAATGGAATTTTTCTCAGTTCGGAATATTCTGTTGCCGGGTACGGATTTAGCTTCTCTCCTATGCTCATTGCTGTTCTGTTGGCCGCTACTTCGCTGCTTTCTTTTGTCGCTTCTGTTGCATCGGCTCCGCTCATGAATCGACGGTCCGAACGTAGTGTATTGACCTTGGCCGGAATGATTCTGGCTTCCAGTTTCGTGGTGATGATGGTCGGGGTACATAGCCTTATCGTCTACATCGTCGGATTTTGCCTGTTCAACGTCGCGCTGGGCGTGTATCAGGCTGCAACGCGGTCGTTATCCGTCGAGGGTGTTCCGGCCGACCAGACCGCGGCCGCTGCAGGACTCAATGAGCTGGCACTTTCCGTAGGTATCGCTGTAGGAGCGGCTGTCATCAAGATGATTTCCTCTGCCACTGTCACCGGTAGTGGCACCATCTCATCGACCGGGTTGACCCTTATTTGGCTCTCCCTCTGCTTGGCGTCTCTCATCGCGGCAGTCGCAGGGTCTCGCTATCCCCTACAACATCGGACAGTCTCGGAGGTCATGTCATGAGCGACGCTAATACACCAGTCCGTTCTCAACGACGCACTCTTGCTGAATCGGTATCGCATACTCTCGAAGTCTGGCGCGATACATTGCTTGCTTATAGTCATGCTCTGCATGCCGACCCGGAACTCAGCGGTGAGGAGTACCGTGCGGCAGAACGGACCAGAGTCATTTTGCGTGATGCAGGATTCGATGTGGACGGAAGGCAACCTGACGCTCCGACTGCACTGAGTGCTACGTCCGGGTCCGGTGATTTCACAGTCGCTCTATGTATCGAATACGACGCGCTTCCTCACATCGGTCACGCTTGTGGGCACAACGTCAATGCAGCATCAGCTCTGGGCGCGGCCATCGCCTTGTCGCGACTGGCAGAGGAGTTGGACCTCACCGTCCAGGTCCTTGGCACGCCAGCCGAAGAGACGCACGGGGGCAAGATCGACCTCATTGAACAGGGATTCTTTGAGAATGCGCATGCCGCGGCAATGGCACATGCATCCGCTCAAGATGCGGCTGGTTGCTCGTCGATGGCGCTGTCCGCCTGGGTCGTTTCCTACCGAGGTGTAGCCGCCCATGCTGCCAGCGCACCGTCGTCGGGCGTCAATGCCCTGGATGCTGTACATATAGCGCAAACAGCTATCGCTGTAGCCCGTCAGCAACTTCCCCCTGATTCCGTCGTTTCTTTGATTGTCGAAAAGGGTGGCGATGCCGTCAATATCATCCCCGAGTGCGCCCAGATCTCAGTCGAAATGCGTTCGCCACTCAGCCAGGATCTCGAGATCATCAAAGACCGCGTCGAGAAGTGTCTCCGAGCCGGAGCTATTGCTACCGATTGTGAGATCAACATCGAACCGCAAGGCAACACCTTCGCAGACCTCAGACAAGATCCGGATCTATCCCAAGCCTATGTTTCTGCGCTTCTGGATCGGGGCCGCGATGTCCCGATACTCGACAAAGCAATCGCATCAACGGATATGGGCAATGTTTCCCAAGTTCTGCCGAGCATTCATCCCCAGATCGGGTACGAAGTCCACGGCGCGGTCAATCACAACAAGGCGTTCGCCGCCTACGGTGCAACGGCTTCTGCGGACCGAGCTGTTCTCGACGCCGCGTACGGGCTTGCCATGGCAATGGGCATAGCCGCAACAGACGAAGATTTGCGTATTCGCCTCATGAGGGCGCGGCAATCAAGAAACTGCCCCTAAAGCCGGTGACTGCGGATTATTCGGTGGACGGACGCAACAACCATGATCGTGACGATGGCTGGTTCACGGAGTGAGGCCCGGCGCCAAGACCTTTACCTGCAGAAGCGGGACCCTGCGCATCAGAAAAAAATCTCCCCATGGAGGAGCATTGTTCGGGCTCGTCCGCGGGCTTCGTGATCACTGCCGTTTCCGTGAGCTCGTGGTGTGCCCGTCGATGCTGCACGAATTTCCCCCGAAACGCCACCGGTTCGCCGAAAACCAGGCGTAGAACCAACGAGCCGGAATCGAGAACCCGGGAGCAAGGATTATGCGCCCCGCCAGTCGATCGATTCCATGAGCGGAAGCGAGCATAGCTTTGCCGACGGCTTCGTGGCCCCAGAATTTCCGGCCCTGTGGGAGAAAGGCGCTATCCGAGGGGTCGGGGCCCTCGAGATAAACCGCTTCTGCGAGGAACCTCTCGGCCTCGGCATCCGTCAGCTCTGATTGAACCCGAGAAAAAGGCACCACGTCGAGACGGTCCCGCGTGCGGGCATCCAGGAATCGGGCAGCCGGAACGCAGGGGCCGCAATCATCGTCGTAGACAAAAGTCCTCATATCTCGAGGCTAGACCTCTAGGTCAATTGTGGTGTCAGCTCGCGGTCACTCGTTCGACTTTCCTCTCACGGCGGCGTTTGGATCCAGGAATGCGAATTTTCGTGGAAGACAATGTGGTGCCCATCGAGGCGAGGATGACCAGGACAATCGCGAGAAGTCGGAGAGGTCCCACGATCTGGTGAAGAAGAAGAAAACCGAAGAGGGCAGCGAACGCGGGTTCCAGGCTCAAGAGGATACTGAAGGTCGCGTTCGGGAGACGACGAAGAGCCTTGAGCTCGAGTGAATACGGGATGACCGAAGACAGCAACGCCACCAATGCCGCCAGAGCCAGCAAAGGGAGATCTCCGAAGGCCAGCACAGCGGAGGGGCCCCCGACTGGCGCCAGAACAACAGCGGCTACGGCAATCGCAACGGCGAGGCCGCCCGTTCCCGGAACAGTCCGCCCCACCTGGGCGCTCGTCAAAACGTAGACGGCCCAGAATGCGCCCGCGATGAGAACGAACAGGACGCCAAGTGGATCCAGGGCAGCGTTCGCGCTCGTCACACTCTCGATACCCAGTACGGCCATGCCGGCCAGTGCCAGAAGAACCCACAGGAAATCGACGACCTTGCGCGAGAGGACGGCGGCCAGGGCCAAAGGTCCGAGGAATTCGATCGCAACTCCTGCTCCCAAAGGAATGCGTGCGATCCCTGCGTAGAAGAAACCGTTCATCCCAGCCAGGGCGAGCCCGAAAAACATGACCGATCGCCACTGCTTACCAGTCCATCCTGCAATTCGTGGTCGGGTGATGAGCAACAGGATGACCGCGGCGAAAAGCATGCGCAGCGATGTCAGGCCCCACGGGCCCAACCGAGGGAACAGCTGCGTTGCAATCGCAGCCCCGAGCTGGAGGGATGTGCACGAACCAATGACGAACAGAATCCCTGGGGCCATGCCGCGCGTAGTGTCCGGTCCTGGATTCACAGTGGGCATGGAACCGGTCGCCACGACGGCCGGCGTCACGCCGGTTACGGGTCCATTGTTCATGGTGCTCACGGGTCACCTCCTGAAGGCTCGAGTCTCATCACGACGCCCACACCGCTGAATTTTTCGCGGAATGGGCCGTTACAAGCATGAGGCCTCAGGGAATGGGTAGTCTAGCGAATGTATCTAACCAGAACCGGTAAGAATAAATAAACTCATTGCCGGTCTCGGAACCGTGAACGACAGCAGGGCCGACGGCCTCCGTAAATTCAGGAAGAGAAGGCAGTGCTGAATCTCCAACGACTTCGCATGCTTCGCGAATTGCACCGGAGGGGCACTCTCGCGCATGTTGCGAAGTCCATGTCGTACACGCCTTCGGCCGTGTCCCAGCAGTTGTCTCTGCTCGAGCGGGAAGCCGGCGTCGTACTCCTGGAGCATGTGGGGCGCGGGGTCCGACTGACCGCCGAGGCGGAGAACCTGGTGAGGCACGCCGATGAAATCCTCGCGCAGATGGAACTCGCCGAATCCGAGCTCGCCGGAACTCACTCCGAGGTGCGCGGAACACTGCGTATCGGTTCGTTCCAAACGGCGGTGATGACGGTTGCTTCGGCGGCTCTGGACATTCTCAATGAACGGCACCCCCGGCTGACGGTCGAAATCACCCAGAGGGAAGTGGGCGAGGCGTACGAAGGCCTCATGTCCCACGAATTCGACGTGATCATTGGGGAGGAATATCCAGGCCTCGCCGAGCCGGTTCGAGAAGGCATCGACCGGATCAACATGATCAGGGACCCATTGAACCTTGTCATCCCCGGAACGGGCCCGTGGGCCAGGATGCCGCGAACCGTGCGGGACCTCGAAGACGCTCCGTGGGCCATGGATCCCTCGGACCAGCCGACGGGGCAGTGGGCCCGCGGGATCTGCCGCAGTGCCGGATTCGAACCCAAGGTCCGGTTCGACACCCGAAACCCGTTGATCCAAGCACACCTCGTTCGCACCGGCCACGCGGTCGCGTTGATTCCGGCGCTTCTCAGCGGCCAATATCTTGCAGGCACGCGATTGATCGGACTTCCCGGGGATGCACACCGGATGGTCTACACCTCCATCAGGACCGGGCGCGCGGGCCACCCAGCAATCCTTGCTTGCAGACAAGCCTTCCAGGCGGCCGTTCGAGGGGAAACTGCGCCTGAACCAGAGCTCAGGCTGACGGAATAGTCAGAAGCGGACATAAGTGCCGCGGAACCTGCGGCCCCTGCAACCTTCAACACTGCGTTTTCTGACCTCAGATGAAGGTTTCTTTCTTTTCCTCTGACTCTCGCGATGCGGGTCGATAGCCTGGGCTCAGGCGCACCGGCCTATCCGGTGACCCCCCTGAGACGACTAGGGATTTGAATCGTGACTGCTTTCAGAAATTCGCAGAGCTGGGCGCTGGCCTCGCGCTTCGAGGCCCTGGACTGTCGTATCTGTTGAGCGGCGTCGGAGAGCACTGGACATTCGAAGGGTCATTGCGTTCACCGCCGCTCGAGCGATGTTCCCGATGCAGACACCCAGGAAGAATTCCATGCCGCCATTTCACCGCCGCCCGCTGAAGAATGCCCGGTTGGCACGAGCCGTTGCCGTCGGAATCAGCGCGGTATTCGTACTGGCCGGTTGCGGCTCATCCGAGACCACCGGCGGGGGCCAGGCCAAGAACCCGGTCTCCGGTGGGACGCTGAAATTGGCTTTCGACGCCGACCCCGGATGCGTGGACGGGCAACAAGCCGGTCAGAACGTCGCACTCAACGTGACGAGACAGGTCACGGACTCCCTGACCTATCAGGACCCCGAATCCGGAGAACTGGAACCATGGCTCGCGGAATCGTGGGACGTGAACCCGGACTCCACCGAATTCACGTTCCATCTCCGGGATGGTGTGAAATTCCAGGACGGAACGGATTTCACCTCCACGTCCGTGGAACACAATCTTCGGGCGATTCAGGATCTGGGAGCCAAAGCAAGTCTGGGTTCCACGTATCTCACCGGTCTTTCGGACGTACAGGCTCCGGACGAGCGAACGGTCACCGTGAAATTCGATAAGCCGAACGCGCAGTTCCTCCAGGCGACGTCCACGATGACCCTGGGCTTCTACTCGGATTCCACTCTGGGCAAATCGCCGGACCAAAGGTGCGGGGGCGAGGTCGTGGGGACCGGTCCCTTCCAGCTGAAGAGCTACACCCCGCGACAGAGCATTCGCCTCGACCGGTTCGACGACTACGGATGGGCTCCGAAGCAGGCGAATCACAGGGGGCCGGCCTACCTCGACGCAATAGACATGTCGATCGTTCCGGAATCGACCGTCCGGAACGGGAGCCTGGCCTCCGGTCAGATCGACGTCGACACCGTTGTCCAGCCGCAGGACGAAGAGCTGCTGCAGGCTTCGAACTTCACCATCGTCGACCGGCCTAATCCGGGCGTGGTCTACAACTTCATCATGAACGAATCCCGGCCGTTGTTCTCCGACGAACGAGTGCGCCAGGCCGTCACCAAATCGATCAACCGCGATCAACTGCGTGCGTTGCTTTCGCGCTATCAGGAACCAGCGACTTCGGTGCTCGCAGGATCAACGCCTGATTACCAGGATTTCTCCGGACTGCTCAAGCACGATCCGGACGGTGCCGCCAAACTGCTGGACGAAGCCGGTTGGACGATGAACTCCAAGACCGGACTGCGGGAGAAGGACGGGAAAACCCTCAGTTTCACCGTCAAATATTGGCAATCCGCACCGTTCCTGGAGCTCGTTCAGCAACAGCTGAGGGAAACCGGTATCGAAATGAAACTTGAACAGACGACGGTGGCCAACACCGAGGCCGCCTCGCAGTCCGGGGAAGCCGACGTCGAATTCATGAACCTCACGCGCTCCGACCCGGACGTGCTCCGAACCGTCTTTGACGCGAACGGAGCCAACCGGAACAAGCGGGATCCGGCACAGCTGGACCAGGCCCTCGATCAGAGCGTCGGAGTCCAGGACCCGAAGCAACGGAAGAAGCTCGTCGACCAAGCAGTTACCTCCCTGATACGTGATGCCCACTCGGTTCCGCTCGTCGAACTGTCCGGTGTGATCGCGACAGGGCCCCGGGTCAAGGACTTCAAATACGATGCTTCCTCGCGCATCGACCTGTATGACACCTGGCTGAATGACGCCGGCGGCAACGCGGGCTCCGGGTCTCAGGGAGGCGACCGATGAACCCCTTGCTCGCGATGATCCTCCGCCGCCTGGGATTCGGCATTCTGGTGCTGTGGGCGGCCTATACCCTGGCTTTCCTCCTGTTGTATGCCTTGCCGGGCGACTCGGTGGCTGCGGTTCTGGGAGGTGATCTTTCGACGGCGTCCCCGGAGGAAATCGACGAACTCCGGCATCAATACGGGTTCGACCAACCACTGGTCGTTCAATATCTGTCAGCGCTCGGCAATGCCGTACGAGGCGATCTCGGAACGTCCTACACCACGGGCCAACCGGTTGCTGCGGCCATCGCCCAGGCACTTCCGGTCACGGTCGAGCTCGCGGCGTGGACCTTGGCTATTGCGATCCCAGGCGGAGTCGTTCTGGCGCTCGCGGCCGTGGGGGTCCGGAGCCCCTGGTTGCGGAATCTGTTGTCCGGGCTGCCCAGTCTGGGGGTGTCCCTCCCGACGTTCTGGGTCGGACTGCTCCTGCTTCAACTGTTCTCGTTCCGCTTGGGCGTAATCCCCGCAATCGGCGCGCAGGGTATCGCGGGTGTGATTCTCCCGGCGGTGACTTTGTCTTTGCCCCTTGGGGCGATGATCGCTCAGGTATTGCTGCGATCGCTCACTCAGGCGTGGAGCAGGCAATTCATGACGACTTATCGTGCCGCGGGTCTGGGCCGGCTTCGTCTTCTTCTCTCGCATGCCCTGCCCCCGGCCGGGGTGTCCCTTTTGTCGATCGCGGGAGTCGTTCTCGGCAATGTTCTGGGTGGTGCCGTGATCGTCGAGACCGTCTTCACGCGCAACGGCATCGGTCGTCTCGCGGAAACATCGGTCACCGGCCAGGACATGCCCGTGGTACTGGGGGTTGTGGCTTTCTCCGCGCTCGTGTTCGTGGTGGTGAATCTGGTGGTCGACCTGTTGTACCCGGTGGTCGACCCCCGAACACGTCCCACGGGGCATCCACCCAAACGAGGACGCGATGGCTCGCAAAGCCTGGACTCGCACAAGGGTCCCCATCCCGACGCCGCGGACGCCACATCCGTTACAAGTCCGCCGGGAACCGACAACACGACCCAATCGATTCAGGAGGCGCGACCATGAGCACGAGCGAGCTTCCCTCCGGATCCGCGCGTTCGGTACGACGCCCCGGAAACCCTGCGACTCGTCATCGTCGATTCGCCGCCACGATGGTTCGTGCGCCGTACGGACTCATCGTTTCCGGACTCATCGTTCTCGTCGCACTCGCATGGGCGGTTCTGCCCAGCGTCTTCGTCACCGAGAACCCGTTGCTGGGCGACCCCGATATTCGCTTGTCGCCGCCCGGAATGCAGCACTGGTTCGGTACCGATCACCTCGGGAGGGACGTGTTTTCCCGAGTCGTCCAAGGAGCCGGGGCGTCCTTGGGGACGACCGCCATCGCGGTCCTCATAGCCTTTTTCGTCGGGACCCTTCTCGGGTTGTTGGCAGGAACCGCGGGAAGCGTCGTCGACACCATACTCATGCGCGTCGTGGATGTCCTGCAGTCGGTGCCTTCGCTCTTGCTTTCCCTCGCGGTCGTGGCCGCGCTGGGGGCCGGGTCCGTCAACATTGCCGTGGCCGTGGCGCTGGCGTCCATACCGTCTTTCGCGCGACTTATGCGAGGCGAAGTCCTTCGATGGAGGAGTTCTTTGTTCATCGAGGCGGCATCGATGTCCGGTATCCGCACGCCGGAGATCCTGGCCCGCCATATCCTTCCGCACGCGATCGGCCCGGTATTTGCACTGGCCGCAATCGAATTCGGAGCCGCGATTCTCGCGATTTCCGCCTTGAGCTTCTTGGGATTCGGAACCCAGCCGCCCAATCCGGAGTGGGGGCTACTGGTCTCCGAAGGAAGAGATTACCTCGCGAGCGCCTGGTGGTTGACCGTCATTCCGGGACTGGTGATCGCCGCCGTCGTCGTTTCCGTCAACCGTATCTCTCACGCCCTGCAGACCAGGAGACCATCATGACCCTGCCCCATCGAGAGAATGTGCATCCACGCCTCGTCGAGGCCACCGATTCGGCGGATTCCCCCGTGGCTCTCAGCCTGCGAGACCTCACCGTCCGGTACTCCGACGGCGCGGCCCCCGCGGTCGAGGGGGTTTCGCTGACTGTCCCTGTTGGTGAAACCCTTGCGGTGGTTGGTGAATCCGGTTCGGGGAAGTCAACCACGGCCGCAGTAGCGGCCGGACTGCTGACTTCCTCCGCCCACGTGGATATCGCTGAGCAATCCCTGCACGGCTCGGATATGCGGTCTGCCTCGGAGAACCAATGGAAGCGTGTTCGGGGAGACCTCCTGGGCTACGTTCCTCAGGACGCGGGGACGGGACTGAACCCCGTACGCACGATCACTTCGCAGCTATCGGAATCCTTGCGCGAAGCCGGTCTTTCGCGTCATCGGGCCAAGGAACAGATGGCGAAGGCGCTCGAGGACGTCGGCCTCGAGATCGAGGTCCACGGCTCCCGCTATCCGCACGAACTATCCGGTGGCCAGCGCCAGCGGGTCCTGATCGCACTCGCACTAGCGCGTGGGCCGCAACTGGTGATCGCCGACGAGCCGACCTCCGCCCTCGACGTGTCCGCGCAGAAGAACGTCCTGGACTTGCTGGAGGCGCGAGTTTCCGACGCCGGAGCAGGCCTCCTTCTCATCACCCACGATCTCGGAATCGCTCGGGACCGGGCCGATCGAATCCTGGTGATGGAAAAGGGCCGTGTTGTCGAGGAAGGCTCGGCAGCCAGCGTTTTCGCCGAACCTCAGCATGATTACACCCGGCGCCTGCTCAAGGCATCGCCGGCATTGCACGATGTGCCGCGGAAGCGTACTGGGCCTGCCCCGCGCGGCGAGAGCTCGAGCGTGGTACGAGCTCAGGGGCTGAGCAAGACCTTCGGTTCCGGAGCGAGGAAGGTCCAGGCTGTGGCCGATCTCGACCTGGAGCTCGAACCGGGGCGAACACTCGGGATCGTCGGGGAATCGGGATCCGGAAAATCGACGACGGCCCGGATCCTGCTCGGTCTGGAATCGTATGACGCCGGCCGGTTGGAGATATTCGGTCGGCCGTTCGATGGCACGAAGCGCAACATCCGAGAGCTCTCGACGCGCGCCCGGTTCGTTCACCAGGACCCCAGCGCATCGCTCGACCCCCGGTATTCCGTGGCCGCGTCGATCGGGGAGCCCCTGCGGGGATTCCGTATCGGCACACGTGCACAGCGCGAACGACGAATCAACGAGCTCCTCGATCTCGTGGCCCTGCCTCGGGAATTGGCCAGTCGTCGGCCGGTAGAACTGTCCGGAGGGCAACGCCAACGTGTTTCCATAGCTCGGGCACTCGCTGTTGACCCCGAACTGGTGATTCTGGACGAACCGGTCTCGGCACTGGACGTTTCGGTTCAAGCCCAGATTCTTGACCTACTTGCCGATCTCCAGGATCGTCTGGGGCTCTCCTACGTGTTCATCAGTCACGATCTGGCGGTGATCCGACAGATCTCCGACGACGTGCTGGTTATGGCTCATGGCCGGGTGATCGAGTCGGGCCCCGCGGCGCAGGTCTTCGAGAATCCGCGCGAGGAGGCGACGCGGACCCTGATCAAGGCCGTTCCGGGATCTCGTTACGCTACCGATGTGTTCGGCCCCGCGCTGAGCGCCTAGACCTGAACTCGGTCCGCACGCGAACGGATTCCACGGAGTCCGCACTGATCATACGGGAGTCTCGCCAGGTCATATGACGTTTCCCGGCAGGTGGATTACCTTCATATGACGATCTGTCTGAACCGTGCGTCATGTCCTTTCGAGGTTGGTGGGAAGGCTGTAGGTTTCTGAATCAGGATCACGAGTACCGGTTGTGAAGCTCTGGCTGGCCGGTCGGCAACCCTTTCCGCTGTGATGGGGTGCCCCAGATGAAGATCCGGTCGGGAGCATACCGCTCCCCGGCAAGCACGGCGTTACGAGGCGAACTCGGCGCCCCGCCTTCGAGGGGATCACGATGTCAGCTGATAACAACCCGGCACCCGGAATCGGTACGGTGCAAGTGCACGGGGGTACGGCCAATCCGCCGGCTGCCCGACCTGTGCATCCGCCTTTGTACCTGACGGCCTCTTACGAATTCGAGACGTTGCGCGACGCACGTGAATGCTTCGGCCAGAGAGAACCCGGATTCACGTACTCACGCACCGGCAGTCCTACGGTGGGTTTGCTCGAGCGTCGGCTCGCGGAACTCGAAGGGGGCGTCGGTGCCGTCGCCACCGCTTCCGGCCAAGCGGCAACAACGCTCACCCTTCTTGCCCTGGCCGGTCGATCAGGTCAGAGCGAGGACGGCGAGCCCCACCCGGAGATCCCCGCCGGCCATGTGGTGGCATCCAACCGAATTTACGGTGGCACTGCCGATTTGCTCAACGACACTCTCGCCGAGGCGGGCATCGAGGTCACGTGGGTCAACCCGCATCGACCCGAGGAATGGGAAAATGCCGTCACGGCGCGCACTCGCGCGTTCGTCGTGGAGTCCATCGGAAACCCGCATGCTGACCTTCCCGATATCCCCGCGCTCGCGGACATTGCGCATACCGCGGGCGCCGCCCTGATCGTCGACAACACTCTCGCGACGCCATATCTCCTGCAGCCCGGGAAATTGGGTGCCGACGTCGTAGTCCATTCCGTCACGAAATACCTGACCGGAAATGGAACGGCGCTTGCGGGAATCATCGTCGACACCGGCCGGCTGACCCCGAGCGAGGACGCCATCCGATGGCCGCAGCTTACGGCTCCGCGGAGGAGATTCGGGAACAGATCCCTGGTCGAGGGGCACGGCGATCACGGAGCGTTCCTCCACCTCGTTCGCGCACAATTGCTCAACGACTTGGGCCCGAGCCTGGCTCCGTGGAATGCGCAACAAGCCCTTGAAGGCATCGAGACCCTCGACATCCGGGTTGAGCGCCATTGCCGTGTGGCCGAGGAGATCGCGCGTCGACTGGCGACTCATCCTCGCGTGTGCCGTGTCCGGCATCCGAGCCTTCCTGGGTCGCCGGATGCGGCCATCGCCGAACGAGACTTTCCGCGCGGCACCGGAGCGGTCTTGTCCTTCGACATCGCGGGCAACACATCGCAGGTGGAGGAATTCTTCGACAATTTGAAGCTGTTCAAGCTCGCTGCCAACCTGGGCGACGCTCGATCCATGGCAACGCATCCCGCGTGGACCACCCATTGTCGTCTTACCCCCGAGCTCAGAGAGGCCGGGGACATCACCGAACAGACCGTTCGGCTGGCGCTGGGTCGTGAAGAGGTCGACGATCTCTGGGATGATCTCTCCGCAGCGCTCGGTTCCTTGTCCACATCCAGCCAGACCCTGAGCCGGGCGACGGCTCTCACGCGAGAGAAGGAGGCTGCTCAGGTATGACTGCAGTCGAAGAATCCACCGAGTTCAAGCCGGGACCCGCAACCGATCGAGTGAATTCGACCCGTCCGGGGTTCAGAACGGCAGCCGTTCACGCGGGCCAGGAACCGGACCCTCACACCGGCGCCGTGATTCCTCCCATTTACCAGACGTCGACCTTCACCCAAGACGGAGTGGAGACGCTCAAGAGCGGATATGAGTACTCGCGAGGGGGAAACCCCACTCGGAGTGCTTTGGAGGTCCAGCTCGCGGCCGTCGAAAACGGTACACACGCCTTCGCTTTCGCTTCAGGGATTGCTGCCGAGGACGCCCTGTTGCGTGCGACCTTGCGACCGGGGAACAAAGTTGTGGCCGGGGCGGAGACCTACGGAGGAACGCACCGACTCCTCAGCCAGTTGTATGCCCGATGGGGAGTCGAAACGACCTTCGTGTCGCCTCAACAGACCGATGTGCGGGACCGGATTCTGTGCGATCCGGAAGCACGGGTTGTTTGGTTGGAGACGCCGACGAACCCATTGCTGACCATCGTGGATATCCAGGAATGGGCGGAAGCAGCCCATGCCGGAGGCGCGTTGTTGGTTGTGGACAACACCTTCGCTTCACCCGCGTTGCAGAATCCGCTGACGCTGGGCGCCGACGTCGTGGTGCATTCGACCACCAAATACATCGGTGGTCACTCGGACGTGCTGGGCGGAGCCCTCGTGGTCGGCGATGCACTGTGGGAAGATCAACCCCTGGCCGATCTCCTGCAATTCCAGCAATTCGCTGGGGGTGCGGTGGCAGGTCCCCAAGATGCGTTCCTTACCGCGCGCGGTCTCAAGACCCTGGGGGTTCGGATCCGGCAACATTGCGAGAACGCCCAGACGGTCGCCGAGTGGCTGCGGGAGCATGAAGGCGTGGAGCGCGTGTATTATCCTGGCCTCGCCGATCACCCGGGTCACGCTGTAGCCAAACGGCAGATGTCAGGGTTCGGAGGGATCGTATCGTTCCGCGTCAAAGGTGGAGAGACCGCGGCGCGGAAGGTCGCGGAGTCCACGGACGTCTTCGGTCTGTCCGTCAGCCTGGGCGGTGTTGAATCGCTGATCTCCCATCCGGTGACGATGACCCACGGCTCCACGAGGGGCACGCCGGAGGCCCCACCGAGCGACGTCGTGCGGCTCTCGGTAGGCATCGAGGATGTCGAGGACCTGATTTCCGACCTGGAGCGGGCCTTGAACCGATCCGGTGAGTGACGCCGTGCCCGTCCCGAGGACTTCAGATTCCGAGGGCGGGCGCGACTTCGGTTGCCAGCAGCTCGAGTGAGCGCAGGGTCTCCTTGTGAGTCGCCGGCGCGGAATGGACCTGGAAGGCGACCTGGGTTGCGTAATCCCGGACGACGACGTCGTCCCGAAGGCGTGCCACGATCTCATCCGGAGTGCCGAGGTAAGTGTCCGTGGCAATCAGGAGTTCCTCATCGGAAAGGCCCGAGGTGTCATACCCCACCAGGCGATCGGCTTCCCCGCGGCGAAGTTTTTCTGCCGTTCGGCGGACCAAATCCGAACGGTTTTCCTTGTCCACCGCGATGGCCGTCCGAGAAGCCATGACGCGAGGAGCCGTGCCTTGGGGAAGTTCGGCGAGGTACGTCTCGACCACCGGCACCTGAATCTCACTCAGCGGCGCATCCGTTCTGCCTGGCCGGGGCTGAGTTCGGGAGAGCATGAGCCCGTCCCCTCGGGAACCTGCGATACCCGCCCCGAAAGAGCCGAAACTCGCCTGCCACAAACGGTCGAGAAGTCCGGGCGCGGCGGGGTACAGCCTGTTTCCGCCGTCGATCTCTCCCCCTCGCCACAAGGTTTCCAAAGTCTCGAGATGGGAAGCGAAGATCTCGCCTCTGTCTTCGAAGGACCGTCCGAACGCCGGGAAGGAACGCGGATTTCCGCCCGAGCCCAGGCCGATCTGGAGCCTTCCGCCGGACAGAGCGTCCACCACGGCGGCGTCTTCCGCGACCCGAACGGGATCTTCCATGGGCAGTGTGATGACGCCCGTAGCCAGGTGAATGCGGGCGGTCCGTTCCGCCGCGGCAGAAAGCAGGACTAACGGCGAGGGCAACCCGCCTTCGTTCTCGTGGAAATGATGTTGGGCAACCCATGCGCTGTGGAATCCCAGACGTTCCGCGGCGTCGATCTGCTCCAAGGCGGATGTGTACCGCTCTTGCGGGCTCACGTCTTCGAGGAGTCGAGTGAAGAACCCGAGGGTCTTCTTGCGTGTTTTCTCGCTCATGAACAGCCTTTCTCGTGAGGGGCTACTCGAAGGTCGTCGGTGCGGTCCCAGAAAGACCGGTCCCGAGGCTACGTCGTCTCCCGCTGAATCGGATAGGTATTTCCGCCCAAGTCCGGGTCGGGGAGGACATCGTCGGGGTCGATGAGTTCGACGCGGTGCCCGTCTGCCGTGAGGCGCCGCAGGCCCTCGAGGAACATGCGCCGGGCCATCTCGTCCAGTCGAGTGACTTTGGTCAGGTCAAAGACCATGGTCCCCGGATCGCATTCCAAGTTTGCCATGCGGTGGAGGATGGCCTCGGCCCCCGAGAACTGGATGACCCCCTGGAGACGGACTACGGTCTCATCCTCGCCTTCGCTGACCGAACGGATTGTGTTCGAACCGAAAATTCCGGCGTCGAGCAAGTGGAGGCCCATGTCCTGGGAGAGTTTATTGAAGACATTGACTCCGCGGACGCTGTTCCCCTTGGAATCCAGTCGTGGGGAGAAGACTCCGATGCCGACCTGGCCAGGCAGGACGCCGAGGATCCCGCCGGAGACCCCGGATTTGGCAGGGATGCCGACATCCGAGAACCAGGTTCCGGAGGCGTCGTACATTCCGGCGGAGACCATGACGGCTAGGACCTGCCGTGCGACTTCGCGACTCGCTACGCGCTCGCCGGTGAAGGGGTGCAAGCCGCGGTTGGCCAGAGTGGCGCCCATGACAGCCAGGTCCCGCACATTGACCTTGATAGCGCACTGCGCGACGTATCCGGCGACCGCTTGGTGGGCGTGCTCCTCGAAGACGCCTAAATTCCTGAGCATGTGCGCCAGGGCGAAGTTCCGGTCGGCCGTTTCCAGCTCGGACCGGAAGACGGAATGATCCATCTCCAGCTTGCGCCCTGCGAGACGAGAGAAAAACTCGACGGTGTGGTCGGCCCGTTCCTCGAGCGAGGATCCGGCGTCGGCGAGCATACTGTGAATCGTGATGGCACCAGCATTGATCATGGGATTCTTCGGCCGGTTCGTGCCTTTTTCAAGAGACAGCTCATTGAAGGCCTCGCCCGTGGGCTCCACGCCGACCTTGGCGGCGATGGCCTCCAGGCCACGGTCCGTGAGCGCGGCGGCGTAGGAGAAGGGCTTGGAAATCGACTGGATGGTGAACTCTCGTTCGTCCTCGCCCACGGAATAGGTGCGACCGTCGATCGTCGTGAGGGCGATCGCGAAAACGTCCGGATCGGCTTTGGCCAGTTCTGGAATGTAATCGGCGAGTTCACCCCCGTCCATGTCGGTCGTCTCTTTGTAGAGCTGGTGCAGGTACTTACGTACGGGTGACTCCAAGGGTTCCTTTCGGGATCGGTGCGGGTTCAACGTTTTACGGAGGATGTTGGCCTGTCACGAGCCTATTTCATCGGGTGGGGGGCGGCGCCCGGGGGAGCAGTGCCGTGCCTCTGTGACCGTGATCCAACCGGGGGGGGCGGGCTGGGGAGAGCCGCGGTCAATGACGTCGGGGACTATTTCCGCATCCCTGGCGACGTGGACGTTGCGGCCGTAGCCGACGACGCCGGATACGAGCGCATACGGGTTGAAGGATCCAAGGGTGTTTGGTTCGTTGACCCGGAAGCGCTTGCTGAGGTGACGGAAGGTCAGTCTTCCGGGCCGTCGCTGGGCGTGACGGTGTTGTCTCCCTTTGACTCCCTGATCAGGACGCGGGCGAGGCTGCGTGACGTGTTCGGAAAGCATTGTCTTTTGGAAGCCTACAAGCCGTCTACGGCGCGGGAGTTCAGGTATTTTTCGATGCCCATCCTGGCGGGGCGCCGGCTGGTCGGCCGGGTCGCGGCACGGGCGAAAGCAGGGGCCGTGGAGATCGAGAACTTCGAGTGCGATGCCGAAGTGTCCGCCTTCGCCATCCGTTCGGCGGCGAAAACCCAACTCAAAACGTGGACGATGCCTGTTCGTGGGTGAAGCCTTCCCTCATCTGAGCTGATCGCCCTACGCCGATTCCTTCCGGGCCCCTAGTTCGGCCGTCGGGGTTCTGTGCGTTTCCGGGTTGAATGCGGCGCAGATCTCGGAGAAGACGGCGACGCCGCTCCCCTCCGAGACCATTCCCTGAGCGGCAAGGTGACAACGGCGACCAGGCTTACCGCGCGGATGAACGCGAGCCTGGCCGCCCGGCCGCAGAGCGTAACGATGCGTAATGTACAGATTTTGAAGAACCAGCTATTAACATACGGCTTACCTGAAGTACTTAGGTAACACCCGGCCAATACTAAGGGAAGGATAGCTTGTGCAGGTTTCAATCATTGGATCCGATGCCCTCCGTTCTGCTTCTAGCCTCATACCGGCTGCTGCCTGCTGTAGCTCGTGCTGTCACTGCTGGACATGTAGTTGCTGCTGTTGTTCTGCGGTTGGTGGCGCAGAAGCGGCATGTTCCACGCTAGACGCCGCGGAACTGACCGGTGGACTCCTAGCTGTCGCGTAGTGCCAGTGCGCCCGCTGCCATTGCGTACTGCGGGCGCATTCGGTCTTGTCTTTCATTCGTAAGGGTCACATCGACAACTCGTCGGTGGTGGCCTTGCGGCACGGCCATTGAGAGAAGCAGGAAAAAGTGGGTCATCGGTATTCCCTCATTCCTTCAGCAACCTACATACCCCAGTCACCCCATGAGGTTCTTGTCAAAGGGGGAGCCCTCGAGGGGTTCAGTTTGTTGATTAACGATCCTCTGCGACGAGGATTGACTGCGCGGATTGTTGCAGAACTGCGCCATTCGGCGCGGAGCGCTGAAGAATTATCCAAGGATCTTCGAGAAGAAATAGGGGTCGATGACCTGAAATCAATGCTTCTCGAGATGGAGTCGGGTGGCGCTATTGAGCGACTTGATGACGAATCTCTGCCGGAGAGCGACGGAGCTTGGACAACCTTCGTTCGTTACGGTGAGCTGCCGGATCCGAGGCTCCTGTCCGAATTAACCGTCGCCGCTGAAATAGATGCGAGCCCATTTCTTCAGGTTGCAAGTTCGTGGGGCATACCGTTGCGTCTCACGAACCCCGAGGACGTGGGTTTGGGTGACATTGAACCGGTCGCCGACACTCCCCCGCACAGCCCTGATGCACCTCGCCAGGGCATAGTGTTCATCGGTGAGTCCTATGCACGTACTGGGTTGATGATCTTCAATCGGGACGCAATAAGGAACCGACTTCCTGTGTTTTACGCCAGCATCGATGGGTCGGACTACACCGTCGGCCCTTACGTTGTCCCTGGAAAAACAGCGTGTATGTGGGAAACAGAACGACAGTGGGCTCGTTCAAGCGCAGATCGGGAACAGTACGAGACTCTGTTGCGTGTAAGACAGCGTGGGAATTCAGATGCGGTATCACCGTCCCGCGAGCATAAGCATGTCGCAGCAGAGGCGTTTGCGGCCACCCTCGCACCCGCATTGCTTGAACTTTCCCTGAGGGGTACGAGTAGTCGCGGGGGCGTGGTCCTTCATGGTCGAGCAACCACGTCAGAGCTTTCGAACCACTCAGTGATGCGTCTACCACGGTGTCCGATCTGCATGCCAATGCAACCCATGGCACGAAACCCGTTGTACTAAGTGGAGACTTATCATGCATGAAGATGAGAGAGTCCTCAATGAACAGGTTTCCCTCTGCGCCCGGAAAACCCCCGATGCGGTATGGCTTGAGAGGATGAACGATTGGGATCCCGTCGCACGCCTGGGAGACACTTTACTTCAGAACGCCCAGGTCACTGATCAGCCGGTGCGATCAACGCGACTGATTCCGGCTGAATCGGTTCGGGAGATCGGACAGTGGCTGGCGGATACCTTGCATAAACCTTTCGCGGGTTCAGGCCCAGGAGGTCCGGAAGGGCATGGCGCTCTGAGTGAAGACGACGTGGCACGGATTCTCGGTTTCTCCGTTAAACAATTTCCTTTGCCTTACGAGGAATGGCGAATGTCGACCGAGATATATCTGGTCGTTGGCAGGATCTGTTACGTCCTCATGAATCAGCAGTTCGTCCGGTACCGTGCCTTGAGCTCAGATGACCTCGGACAGCTGTTCTCGCAGAGAGTGGCGCCTTTCGGTACTTTCGACGAGGGGACAACTGGTGCGATTTTGATCGTCTCCAGTGTCCCGGGGCGCCTTGCCGCTTTCGGTGGTTTGCGAGGTTTTCGACGAGCACTTCTCGAAGCAGGTGTTGCTCAGGAATGGCTTAAGACTCGGTTGTCGCGCTCAAACTCCGTCTGGTGGGATTGGACCACTGAGTTCTACGACGATGCGCTCTGCTCAGTCCTTTCCCTCGATGGTGTGGAGCGGGCCCCGATGTGTCTGGCTTATCAACGGGATTCAGGCATGTGCAAGACGGAAGGAACCGTCAATGCATGAGAATGATGCGTTTGACCGGTCCGCTCGCCTGGCCGAGTCACTAGAGATCATTGCTCGTGAAAACGACATTGACCACGAGACCATGACAGGAAAGATCCTGCATATGGTCACCGGTTTGGTCTCAGAGCCGAAGTCATCGTTTCCGACACCACCCACCTATCGCCGGGTCATTGAGGGCGAATCCGTTGCAGGACCCGGTCCCAAAATGCAGTCGAGCCACGGATTCTTCGACGTGGTGAAGGCGCGGGCTTCGCGGCGAGATTTCGGGGATTCTCCGCTCTCCCTGGATATTATGACTTCGATACTGGCCTGGACTCTGGGGCAACGTGAAGAAACGATAGCTTACGACTGGCGTGGTGCTCCGCTCCGATATTGTGCCTCTGCCGGAGGGCTGGCCTCGGTAGACGGTTACTGTCTTGCGCTTAACGTGGACGGTCTCGCAGAAGGCAGTTATTACTACGACTATCAGCGGGGGTTAGTCCAGACATTTATCGGGGCAGTAACTGAAAAAATCGCGGCCGCGTTGCCTTCGATGACTTGGCTGGAGAAAGCCGCCGCGATAGTTGTGCTGGTCGGCAACCCGGAACGGGTGGACCGAAAATACGGTGTTATGGCTTCAAAACTCTGCTTGACCGACGCGGGTGTCGCGGCCGGTCATCTTGAGTTGGTGGCTACGGCGTTGGAGACCCGTGCCTGCATTCTCGGTTCATTGCCTGTAGCCCTGCTGTCCGAGACTCTTGTTTTGGAACCAGAACAGGTTCCCTTGGTAAGTATTGCGATTGGATCCCGTACATGATGACGGAGCACTTCATTGGTATTATTGCGCTTGCCGCACCAGTTATTCAGATCGCTGCGATGGGGTTCATCGGATACCCGGTAGCCCGTCGCCGGCCCGGGGGGATGGAGAAATTCAAGAGCTCCGGATTCATATGGTGGATCGGGACACTGGCGGTCATCGCCGTCGTAGGATCGATAGCACAGGGTGAAAGCCGTGCATTTCACTTCCCCTCTCTCCATGAGCCATCCATAGTGCGAATCCTAGGTGGGGCCGCGTCGGCGTTTGTGGTCAGTGTTCTCATTGAGCTTGTGGCTGAGAGGCTATTCTTTGGACGTCGTGACGACCTTGCCCGAAGGAAAGCTGCTGAAAAATATGAGGGTGCCCTTCCTGTGTGGGCGCGACAAGGCGTGAACCAGATTGCCCTCCTAGCCCTCGTGGCAGTTCTTGAAGAGTACATATTTCGTTCTTTGGCCCTGGGCTCCATGTGGCATATTTGGGGCCTTCCTAAGAGTGTCGCTGCTGGCCTGGTCGCTGTAGTCTTCGGTATCTCACACTGGTATTACGGATTCAGGCAAATCGCTATCAAGCTGATAGTAGGCTCAGCTCTCGTCTGGGCTGCACTCTTTGGGGGATGGATAGCCGCTGCTCTTGCGCATCTCGCTCTGAATGTCACCCTGTCCATCATCGCGTCAAGGCGGTCAGAGTGCCGGAACCTATAACGATTCACGCTAGACGTCTGTTTGATGGAGACGCATGGCACGAGGACGTCACAGTGATAGGGGACGAGCGGATTCACCACATTCGACAGGGGAGATCACCCGGTGCGATGTCGGTTCCGTTGGTCCTTCCGGGGCTTGTAGATTGTGGGGTTCGACCGGAAGGCTACGTTGCGGGACCGGTGACGGGAACAACAGTTCGATCTCCTGAGGAAGCCTTTGTCTCCTTGTGTCTCGCCTATGGCGTAACTTCGGTTGTCGATGTGGGATCATCCTGGGAAACCAGTCAGTGGTTCCAACGTCACGGCGGAATCAACTATCTGGCCGGTGGGCCGAGGATTTGTCGCCGTGCTGCGTCTCGTAGCGATATTGAGGTATCGGACAATGAGGTCAACGATGTTGCTGAATGGTTAGTCAGCGCTGGATCGGGTTTTATCTCGCTTGAACGGGAAGTCAACTCTACATTGGGGGAAACCGTGCCCCGTGCAGTTAGCCGTGACCGTGACGGAGTGACTCTCCCTGGACTGGAGATCGAGCGGAGAGGGGGGACGTGGTGGGCTCCTCAATTACTGGCTAGACAGCTCTGGTCGGTTGAAGGGCTAGCCGCGCGAGGGGACTGCACGGAGGCACGAGCTTTTCTGCCTTACCTTGAAAACTTTGCTGGAGAACAAAATTTTATTGCTAAGCGCGCGGCTCGACATGTCCTGAACCGAATGTATGGTTCACGCCCTGCATTGGATGCCGTGAATGAGCCTGAGGGAATGCTTCCGTGCGAGCAAGGAATTTTAGCGTCCTCAGCGGCAGGGTGGCCCGGGGTGATACCTGGGCGGTCCTTGTGGGAGGAAATGGGTCTGCTTGAAATGGCCTATGGTGCGGATACCGCTCTCTGCGCAGCCACAGGAAACGCATACCGTGCATTCCCTGAGCTAAACGCGGGGAAGCTAACCCCCGGATCTCGGTTCGACGCTCTGTTGGTTGAAGCACCTACCTGGTCAATTTCCAATGCTCGACACCATGTGCAGGAGATTGTCGTGGGCGGATGTCGGCGTTCAATGAACGAAGTTCAAGAGGATGTGCAGCGAAGGACGCAGCTATCAGACGAAAGGAAAGTATGAGGATCACGGCCATCCCCGAAAACCCCGGTGCGACTTTCCCGGGAGTCGTCGAAGGGAACTCGGTGGCATCCTTGCGTGACATGTTGCGCCACGTCACTCCACAGTATGGACCCATTCTGAGAGCGAGTTCGTTTTTGGGGTCTGGAGAACCAGCAGGAGGTGGATATGCCGGACACGCGGAGCTAATAGATATCGACGGCCTTTTGCAAGACGTGTACGGGCAGCCGTCCATGGAACCGGGCGTCAACGATACCCTCTTCGGCGGAGGCAAGGGGTTTGCCATCGCGGACGTTACTTTGTCGACGCTTGGAGAATCGCTCGAACGTGTGGTCGCTGGACTGGTGGCGACGGCTCCGGAAATGCCGAGCCGCCGTATCGTTGGCTCCTGGAATGACCTGGAGGATATGGGACTTCCGGCCCTGGACCCTGAGGCGGTCTCGCTGTTCAGCGAGTGGCAGTACGCTACGGAAGGGTTTCTTTATGCCCCTTTCACTCGAGAAGTGCCTGTCCAGTGGGTCCGAGGCAGACGATTGGTCTCTCGCGAAGACATTTGGGTCCCAGCGCAGCTGGTCGACATGGTGCACATTTTCGACCCCGGTGAAGAGTTGGTGGGGTACCCGGTCTCGGGAGGGTTGTCGTGTCACGTCTCCTACAGGGACGCGATCTATCACGGCCTCACCGAGGTCATCGAACGGGACGCAGTCAACGTGTCGTGGTACACCTCGAATCCACCTGATGTCGTAACTCTCGATGCAACGACTCGGGGCCTCTTGGGCGGATTTGCGGATCGCCTTGAACACGATCACTCGCATGCCTTCTTGCTACGACACCCGTCTGACGTGTGCAGTGCGAGCACATTCAGCTTCGTTGGGCTCCAGAACTGGTTGTCCAGACGGCGCTATTGCGCGGGTGGGGGATGCGACCTCAGCGCTTTCACTGGCGTCAGGAAGGCCGCAGCTGAATTCGGACAGACGCGTAGCACCCTGAGCCTAGCCAACGTGGCCCCAGGCTCCTCCGTCGGGCGCAGCGTGCGCACGATGTTCGACTGGGACGAAGACCGTCATCTCAGCGAGATGACGCTATTTTTCCAAGCGATCGGGTTCTACGGTTTGGAGCAAAACGCCCGTCATCTGGACCACTATTTCAAAGGCGAGGAAATAGCGGGTGAAGAACTCTTCGACATCGAGCAACGGCACAGAAGCAAGCTATCAACGGCGGAGCGGTTGGAGATCCTGACCGACGAACTCAGCCAATCGGGAATTGACCCGATCATTCTTGATTACTCGCATCCTGACTGGAAGAGCCTGAGCGTAGTTAAGGTTTTCGTTCCGGAATTGACGACGCCATTTCTCCAGTCGCGTCCGATGCTGGGGCACCCCAGGTTGTCCAACGTTCGCGCCGACCTCCGTCAGGAGGACGGCCAGGTCCTGCCCCTCCCGTATCCGTGATGGAAGAAACGACCATGAATAACGTCATCGAACTCTCCGGCGTCACCAAAACGTATCAAGGGCGCGAGGTTCTGCACGGTGTGGATTTGTCGGTGACCGCAGGGAGCACGTACTTTCTGGTAGGCCCGAACGGCTGCGGAAAGACCACGACCGTCGAGTCCCTCGTGGGGCTTAGGACACCGACCAGAGGAAAGATCACAGTGCTCGGCAAAGCCCCGGGCGACCCCTCCCTTCGTCCGCGCATCCGAGTGTGTCTTCAAGGTGGCGCAATTCACCCGCAGGTCACTGTGCGTGAGCACTTCGACTACCTTGCTGCCCTCTATGGTCAGGGAACTGACTCGGTTGAGACCATTGCCGAGCAATTCGTCATTCAGGATCTCCTGAAACGGCGATACGGGAGGCTCAGTGGCGGTCAGCAGAAACGCGTTTTGGTAGCCGGGTGTCTGTTCGGGGATGCGGACCTGATCGTGCTTGACGAGCCAACGAGCGGTGTCGACCTGGAAAGTCGTCTTTCCCTGTGGGAGTCGTTGTCGAGGGCTATGCAGGGAACCTCGACGACGCTTCTTGCAACCACTCACGACTTGTCCGAAGCCGAGGATTACGCGGACAACGTCATCATCATGAGGGACGGCAGGATCGTGGCGGATGGTTCGGTCACCAACCTTATTCATTCCGCTGGGTTGGTGGGTGTGGTCTCGATGCCGGCCTCCGTTCTGGGCCTACTGCCCGACGAGGGCGCCTCGGCCCGCTCAATATTGAGTCGTGATCGAGGGACTGCCCTGGTGGGGTACACCGACGTCGACGTCTTGCGGCGCGAGATCCAGGCCTTGGATGCCGCGCATGGGGCCGAGGTGCGTGAGCGGTCGCCGCGCCTTTCCGACGTGTACTTGCATACTTATCGATGCCCGAATGGACTAGAGGAGAAACAATGAAGCCGTTTCTTTTGCAATTTCGGAATCAATCTCTCGGTTTCGTGAGAGAACCGGTGGCTTCGGTATTCAATCTCGTGGTCCCGTTCGTCATCGTCATGGTGCAGGCACTCGCTTTCGGGGATGAAATCATCGGGGACGAGCTTCCCGGATACCGAGTCGTGGACACCTTGGGCGTGAACGCGGGGGTTATATTCACGATGATTGTCGGGCTCTTCGGTATGGGTGTCGGGCTGGCCTCGATGATCGAATCTCGTGTGCTTGCCGGCTCCAGTCTTCGCCCCGGTGGTCCGGGGCTGATGATGGGTGCCTACGCCGCAGTTTTGTTGCTTATGGTCCTTTTGGGTTGGACGGTCTCATATCTTGCGCTGAAGTTGGGTTGGCAGGTCAAGCTCCCGGTGGCTCCATTGGCGGCGTTGGGAGTGGCTGCGCTCGGCGTCGCCCTGTTTCTTGCCCTTGGCGTGTGCATCGCCGCATTGGCCGGTACCCCGCGCGGATCCCAGGCGATCTGCTCGGTGATTTTCTTCCCGTTCTTGTTCCTCTCCGGGGTCCTCTTCCCAACCACCTCATTCCCCCAAATACTGCGGGAAATCGCCGCGTGGCTTCCTGGTTATCGCCTCACGGAAGCACTGGCTCCGTTCTGGATCGAGGGGCAGGATATCGATTCCGGCAGCGTGCTCTACCTTGCCGTCGTATTGGTACTGGCGGTGATTCTGGCCCGCGTGCTGATGCGGCGTCGAGAGGACGTATAGGTCGAATACGACGCCGAGGTGTCCACCTCCGCCATCCGTTCGGCGGCGAAAACCCAACTCGAGAAGTGGACGATGCCTGTTCGGCTTGACCCGAGGTGACTCATCCTATTTTCCGTTCTCCCGCTTGCTCAGAACGGCAAATACGGAGTTCATGAGCGCGGAATATGCCACGAGCGCGAAGTACTGAGCACGCGGAAACCAAAGCCCGCCAGAGCATGTCGTCTATCCAGAAATGCAACGCCAGCATGATGAGACCGAGGGAAATCATGACTTCAATGAGTCCGAAAGGCGTTTCAGGGCCGTATGGCGGAGAAGATCCTCAAAGGACCCGCCGTTGACAATGAAGAGTAGGGACAAGACGCAGCACGTGAGTATCTGAGTGGCAATGGATGAAACGCTGACGCTTGTGTCGCCCGAAGTGCTCCTAGGACTTCGCGTCGCGGAGAGTCCGCAGGGCGATGATCGCCGCAGCGATCATCAGCACGACGCCGATGCCCGAGGTCAGCGCCACACCTGAGTCGAAAGCAGAGCGAGCGGACCTCAACAGTGCGTCCCCTGCGGGGCCCCCGATCTGGGAGGCGACTTCGGTCGCACCCCCGAGGGTTTCCCTCGCGGTGCTCCTAGCGGATTCGGGAACCTCTGAGGGCACCGTGACGTTGGTTCGGTAGGCGGCATTGAGTATCGACCCCAATACCGCGGTGCCGAGGACGGCGCCGGTTTCGTAGGCAGTTTCCGAGATCGCGGAGGCCGCACCGGCTTTGTGCGCCGGGACCGCGGCCAGAATGAGGTCGTTCGAAATGGTTTCCGCGGCCCCGATTCCGGCGCCAAGGACCACAAAGGCCAGGATCAGACCCAAATCCGATCCCGCCGGACCCGCGACGGCCATGATTCCGAACCCCACGGCATTCAGGGTCAGCCCGCCGGCGACCACGTGCGACGGCTTGAAACGACGAACTATCGGTACCACGGCCAGTCCCGCGACGATCGTGGCCGCGAGGCCCGGGATCAAGACGACGCCGGCCTGCATCGGTGTCATTCCGCTGATGAGCTGTAGATGCTGGGAGACGAAATACAAGAATCCGACGAGGGAAAACACGCTCAGCAGGTTTGCACTGACCGCACCTGAGAAAACGGAGTTGGTGAAGAGGCGGACGTCCAACATGGGGTCGTGCCGACCCAGTTGGCGGCGGACGAACCAAATGCCCGAACCCACCGCCACGACGAGGCACAGCAAGGCGTCGATCCCGAAGCCGTCGCTCGCGAACGCCTTGATGCCGTAAACCAGGGGCGTCATGGTCGCCATGACCAGGAAAATGCTCGGAATATCGATGCGGCCTGGGTTCGGGTCCTTGGACTCGGGAACCAGAAGCGGACCGAAGACGAGGAGCGGTACAAGCATCGGTACGGCCAAGAGGAAGATTGAACCCCAGTAGAAATGTTCCAAGAGGAAACCACCCAGAATGGGGCCGAGGGCAGCGCCGCCGGAGAATCCTGCCGCCCAAATGGCGATGGCTTTCCGGCGTTCATTCGGTTCCACGAAGATATTGCGGATCAGCGACAGGGTGGCCGGCATAAGCACCGAGCCGAAGAGCCCCATGGCGGCCCGTGCTGCGATCAACCAGCCCGGGCTCGGGGCGAAGGCCGCGGCGACCGAGATGATAGTGAACCCGGTGCTGCCTATCAGCAAGAGACGACGCCTACCTATGCGGTCGCCCAAACTCCCCATCGGAACCAGAAGACCCGCCAGAACCAGAGAATATACGTCGACGATCCACAACAACTGCGTTCCAGTTGGGTTCAGGGCTGCCGAAATGGGCGGTAATGCGAATGCCAAGACTGTGTTGTCCACCGCAACCAGAAGAACCGGCAGCATCAGGACGACGAGCGCGATCCAACGGCGGTCGTGCAGCGGCGGAGGCCCGGCACGGCGCTTTGAGGCGGTGGACATGACTTTTCCCTTCACGGCACGGCAGTAGATGACGATTACTGTACCGTCTGGACGGTTTAGTGCCAAGACAGTATGGTCGACATCATGAGTGCCAAAAGTCGTGTCCTGGATGCCTATGAATCGATCCTGATTTCCGAGGGGGAGCGCGCGGCGACGATGGACGCAGTTGCCGCTCGTGCCGAGGTTTCCAAAGGGGGACTGCTTTATCACTTCAAGGACAAGAATTCCCTCGCCGACGGGTTGATCGAGCGGCTCCTGGAATATGCCGCGGACGACAACGCGGCAATGCGGGCGTCCCCGGAGGGCCCCTCCAGATATTACGTGCGTTCCTCGGCCTTTTATCTCGGCAACGAATCGAGCCATGGTGCACCCATTGATCGCACGTTTGTCGCGGTTTTGAGTTTGGGGCAAGAGGCCCAGCCCAAGGCGCGTGAAGCGATGAGTCGCATCCACTCGGACTGGTACAACATCATTCTGGAAGAGGTGGGGGAGCCTGTGATTGCCTCCGCGATACTTCTGATCGGCGATGGCCTGTACTACAACGCTGCGCTCGCCGGCGGATCGGTCGATGGCGTGCTGGCCCCCGCCCCGGAAACCGCCCTCGGGGTTTCGTTGGTCAGTTCGCGAGGCCTCGAAGATCTTCTGGAGGTAGTGGACAGGCTCAAGGGCAACGCCAGCTGAGCAAGGTGCCCTGGTCTTAGGCGGCACCGAGTTTTTCGGTGAGCGAGTCGATCATTCGGCCCATGATCTCCGTCCCGTGGCCGTCCAGTCCCGGGCCCAATTGCCCAAAAACTTCCATACTGATGCATCCCACGATGCTTCCCCACGCTTCTATTCCGAATGCGGCGTGAGTTGCAGACGCATCGATTCCCAGTCCGGCGAGCTCGAAATCGAGACGCTCCGCGAATTTCCTGCTGGGCTCGGGATAGCGGAGTTCGGCTGCTGAAAAGATACTGAGGAACATCCCGATCACTCGCGTGCCCGGACCTGTTGTCCTCTCGGCCGGTGCCGCGTACCCGGGAACGGGGGAGCCATAGATCAGAGCCCATTGTTCACGGTGTTCCACTGCCCATTCACGCATCCCGAGAGCCAGAGCCCGAAACTGTTGTGCGGGCGCTTCCGATGCTTCGATCTTCCCCTCCACGTGGTCGGCCAGGGAAGAATAGGAGTCGATCACGAGCAGTGTGAGCAGTTCGTCCCGGCTGGCTACATATCTGTACACCGCGGACGAGACGACGCCGATTGTCCGCGCCACTTCGCGCAAAGAGAGGTTTGCTGCTCCTCGGGAAACGAGCTGTTCTCGACCTGCTGCGATGATGGCCGACTCCATCTGGGCTCTGGACTCTGCCCTGGATTGATGTGGGGTGTTCATGGTTTCAGTGTGCCATTTTCAATAACCGAGAGCACCGCTCTTGTTTAGTGTCGGCCTTGAGAATAGTCTGGTGTCATCAAACAGAGAGCAGTGCTCTCGGAAGGGTGGTCATCATGAAATTTCTCGTCACCGGCGCGGGGCAAATCGGTTCGCAACTGGTCTCGGATCTGGTTGCGGGCGGTCACGACGTCGTTGTATTGAGGCGTCGGGATTCGCCGGTGGAGGGAGCTGACGTCCTCAGCGGGGACGTATTGGACGGCCGATTGCTCCGGAAGGCGATGGCCGGAGTCGCGGCGGTCTTCCACTGCGTCCACACGGCCTACGACGCGAAAAAGTGGAAGGAATTCCTGCCGAGTCGCGAACGGGCGGTCATGGACGCTGCGGCAGATGCGGGCATTCCCGTGATTTTCCCCGAATCGGTCTACGGCTTCGGAGACCAGTCGGTCGATCTGCCGGAAGGGGCCAAGCTGAGTCCGCGCAGTCCGTTGGGCGAGGTCAGGGCATTATTGTTGACCGCCCGAGAACAGCATCGGGCCCGTACCGTCAGTGTTGTGGCGTCGGATCTCTGGGGGCCGACCGCCTTGCCTGCGACGTCGGTGGCCCATCTGGCCGTGCTTGTCCCGCGTCCTCAGGGCAAGCGGGGTTATGCCTTGGGGAATCCGAGCCTCCCGCACACGCTGACGTACATCCCGGACCTCACCTCCGCGATGATTTATTCGGCGATGCACGCAGGGGCACTCGCTCCCGCCGGCGACCGAATTCTTCACACTCCTTCACCGGAAACGGGATCTTTGGAGGATCTCAACGAGCTGGTTTCCCTGCGTTCCGGCGTGCGGTACAAAAGGCTCCTTCCCGTACCGAACGTGTTGCTGAGGACTGCAGGGTTGGTCAGTCCAATGATGGCGGAATTGAAGAATCAGGCATATCTCTGGAACCGCCCCGCGATTCTCCGGTCGGGGGTTCTCGCCGAAGAACACGGTCTCAAGGCCACTACCTTTGAGGCGGGCCTCGAGGCGACCAGAACCCGATAGCGAGACTCTCGCATCCGGGTATCGGCCCTCGGGGTGGCGTTCGTTTGCATTCAGGACGGTCGTGTGGCGGAGAAGGCTCCGCCGTCCAACATGGTTTCGAGCATATGCACCCGAGCCCTTTCGATGCCCGCGGTCACGACGTCCCTTATCTCTGACTCGTCGCCACTGCGTATGGCGTCGATGAGCCGCCCGTGGTTGACCGCGGTATACGGCTTGCCGAGTTCCTTGCGCAGGTTCAGGAATCGCTCGATTTCCTCATTGAGGGCGGTGACGGTTCGCAAGAGGACGGGTACGCGGGCCAACTCTGCGATGCGGACATGAAAGATCCGGTTTGCTTCGTTCCTGGCCGTGCTGTCGGAACCGGCACTCACCGTTGCTTCGCTCAACGTCTCGAGATCATCGAGTTCCTCGGTGGTTGCGCGGCGGGACGCCAGGATTGCAGCCTCTGGTTCGAGCAGTGCCCGTAAACGGTACGTATCCTGTGCCTCTGTGAAATCCACGCTCTTGACGAAAGTACCTCGGCGGGGAATGACCACTACCAAGGCTTCACGCTCAAGGAGATTGATGGCCTGGCGGATTGGCGTCTTGCTCATGTCGTATTTCTCGGCGAGCCATGCGTCCACGATGACCGCGCCCGGACGCAAGTTGCACTGGATAATGTCTCGCTTGATCGCCTCATAGGCCCGATCCGCCATCGACATCTGACGCTCCATGCCGGCCTCCGTTCCGCCTTTGTTGACTATTGACTTCCTTAGGGCCCTAGTCTAGCGTCTATCAGAAATATCACGGGAATGTCACCGTGATCTCAGGTGGTTCACCTCCACCCGCGGCCGATTCATTCGGCAGTGCAGGCCCCAAGGCAAGGCGATGAGGATGACGAAGACGTCAGACGATGTGATCGAGAGCGTTCCGCTCAACCGCTTCTACCGTGCTCTGAGCGCCATTGAAAGGGCAGGCAACAGGCTTCCGCATCCTTTTTGGCTATTCGTCATTCTCATCGTTGCCTTGGGGGCGGTGAGTGCCGTCCTTGCCTCTTTGGACGTGAAGGTCACGCTTCCCTCCTCGGGAGACACGGCTGCCGTGAAGAGCCTATTTTCTGTGGAAGGCGCCCAGTACGCGATCAAGAATGCGTTGAGGAATTATGCGACGTTCCCGCCGTTGGCGATGGTCGTCGTCGTTCTCCTGGGCGTCAGTGTCGCCGAACGTAGTGGGCTCCTGACCGCGCTTCTTCGAAGTACCGTTGGCCGCCTTCCCAAACGCCTGCTGACGTTCGCGATCGCCTTCAGCTCCATGACCGCGCACATCATGAGCGATTCTGCGTATTTGGTCATGATTCCGCTGGGAGCCCTCGCCTTCCGCGCAGCCGGACGTAGCCCGGTCCTGGGTCTCATGGTCGCTTATGCGGCCACGGCCGTCGGCTTCAATGCGAGCCCATTGGTTACGCCACAGGATGCCATTCGGTCGTCTCTGTCGACGGCGGCGGCTCAGATCGTCGATCCGGACTACGTGATGACTCCGGTCGCGACCTACTTCTTCACCGCCACGTCATCGGTCGTTCTCGCGGCCGCGATTGCCATAGTCGTGGATCGCGTCCTCGCTCGCAGACCCGAATTCTCCTCTTCTCAGCTGGATGGGGATTTCGAAGTAGCCGACAAATTGTTCAACACCGATACTGCGGACAGCACCACGGCCTCGATCGGCACGATCAAGCTCTCGAAGACCGAGATGCGCGCCATCGCGGCCACGGCGGTGGTCTTCGCGGTCTGCGTCGTCGTGATCGTCCTGATGCTGCTGCCCGGATCGCCTTTCCGCGGCGAGAACGGTGGGCTACTCGACTCGTACGTCGTCGAGTACATAGCGATATTCATCTCGATCATCTTTGCGCTCATGGGTATCACCTACGGCAGGATCACAGGCACGATCCCCCGGCTGGGCGACGTGCCGCCTGCTATGGCCGAGGGCGTGCGTTCTCTGGCGCCCGTGCTCGTGCTCTTCTTCGTCGTCGCCCAGTTCCTGAGCTACTTCACTTGGACGAATATCGGCTCCGTCATCAGCGTCAATGGCGCAGACCTGCTCCGCTCGCTCCAGGCGCCGCACCTGGTTATTCTGCTGACCATCATCTTCTCGATCTGCATCCTCAACATGCTGATCACGAGCGGATCGGCAATGTGGTCGATCCTTGCCCCCGTGGTTGTTCCGCTGGTCATGTACGTCGGGATGACCCCGGAAGCCGCGACGGTCGCATTCATGATCGGCGACTCGGTCACCAACTGCATCACACCGCTCAACGGCTATTTCGTGCTCGCTCTCGGCTTTGTCCAGCAATTTCGCAAGGGGGCAGGTATCGGAACCCAGCTCTCGTTCACGATTCCGATCGCGGGCGTCGTGTTGATCGTATGGATCGTGCTCTTTGTCCTGTGGTACTTGCTCGGCATCCCCCTCGGTCCGGGCGTACCCATCCGCTGATCACCCCATTCATGTCAGGGACGGCAGATCGCCGTTCGCACCACCACCGTAAGGATTTCCCATGGGAAGCATTGCAGTAATCGGAGCAGGCAACGTCGGCCAGGCGATGGCCGGCCATATGAAACTGAACGGCCACGATGTCCGTGTCTATTCACGCTTCGAACGGGACTACGCTGCGATTGAGCAGCGCGGAGGCATTACCCTTTCCGGCGAGATAGAGGGTACGGCGGTACCGGATCTGTTGACGACGGACCTCGCGCTCGCGATCGACGGAGTGGACGTGGTCGTCGTGGCCGCACCCGCATTCGCGCACCCATACCTGTCCGAATCACTCGCCGACGTGCTGGAACCCGACCAACTGGTCATCTTCCAGCCGGGGGTGCTCGGCAGCGCGCTCGAGCTCATGAGGAAGACAAGGTTGGCCGAACGAGAGCCCGGAATCGTCGCCGAGACCTCGACCAGCCTGTACACCTGTAGACTCCGCGGGCCGGCCCAGGTATACGTCGGTGCCATCAAGAACGCGGTACCGATGTCTGCCATTCCCAATCGCCAGACGGCCACTGTACTCGCCCGACTGGAGCCGTTCTTCGGCCGGCGCTACGTCGACGGCGGGGACACCCTTGCTGTCGGTCTCACGAATATCAATCCCGTCTACCACGTACCTCCCGCAATCTTGAACTTCAAGACGGTCGAGGATGCTGCGCGCCTGCCGCAGCACACACTCGTCACCCCTCGGATCGGAGAGGTAATCAACGAGCTCGACGAGGAACGCATTGCATTCGGCCGTGCTCTGGGCGTGCAGCTGCCAACCTTCTGGAATTTCCTCGAAACATCGTATGGGGTCAATGAGGGTAGCTTCGTCGAGAGGGTGATCGGTGGATACGGGCGTCAGGCTTTCCCGGAACCGGACTCCCTCGAGCACCGCTACTTCGTCGAGGACATTCCCTTCGGTCTTCTCACATGGAGTTCGATCGCGTCGCAGATAGGCATCGCCATGCCCCTCACCGACTCTTTCGTACACATCAGTCAGGTTCTCTGCGGCCGCGATTGGGAACTTGCGGGACGCACGGCATCGACCTTGGGCCTCCTCGGTGGCGACGCCGAGGCCATCAAGGGGGCGTTCGTCTCCGGTGAGTTCCCCGAATGAGCCGGGCCGCACGCAATCCAAACGCCGCTGCGGCCGCTCACGTCAGGGCGTGTCGCGTATTGTTCCCGGCTCCGCGTTTCGCGTCTCGTTCTCGCGGCGTACGAGCTTCTCACCGATGCTGTCGAACATCATTCCAGCGGATGCGGCGATGAAGATCCAGGTCCCTGCATCCATAAGCCCCGGCGAGAGAAAGAAGATACTCCCGAGAACGAAGAGCGTATTACCGATCAGGCCGATCCAACGGTGGAACCAAGGGAAATCGTGTGCAAGCTTGCCGATGGTCCACCGCATCTTCATCGCCCCTTTCGTGACAGATCCCGATTGGCCCCCATGGTAAGCAGCCGGATCGGTCCTCGTCACGGTATCGGAATCAACAGCAGGTTCATGGAGGGACGATCCAAGGTCATGAGAAACCACGATGAAGACTCTCCGCGAAACTGCAACAGTCGCCGGCCGGGCTGTCAGGCCTCGACGCTTTCCTTGGTGTTCGAAGGTTCTTCGCGTTTGTCGGAGAGTTCTTTGCGGACCACCCATACCAAGGCGACGGCCCACAGGGCCGCGATGGTCAGCAGGATGACCGCGTAGGCTGCGCCCGGCAGAACCGCATTGACGGCGTCGACCTTCAGCAGGGTGCGGGCGTTGGTGAAGATGATGAGTCCGCCCGCACCAACGGCCAAGAGTCGAGGAGCCAGCAAACGGACCAGCCATGCTGCTATGGGCGCGGCGATCACGCCCCCGATCAACAGCGCGAGGACAAACGGCAGGTTGATGCCTTGATGCCCCATGGCCATGAGGAATCCTGCCGAAGCGCCCAGACTCACCACGAACTCGGAGGCATCGATCGAGCCGATGACTTTGCGCGGCTGAATTTTGCCGGATGCGAGGAGCGTTGGGGTTCCCACGGGGCCCCAACCGCCTCCGCCGATCGCATCCATGAACCCTGCGACCATCGCGAGCGGAACGAGCAAAAAGCCTGGGACCTTGCCGGAGAAACTCGGGCGACGGTTTGGTATGCGCAAGAACCGCCACACCACGTAGATCCCGAGAAGCAACAAGAGGGCTGACATGACGGGCTCGGCGCCATCGCCCGAAGCCGTGAGAACGTTGGCGCCGAAGAATGCGGCAATTCCACCCGGAACGGCCATGAAGCCGACGACGCGCCAGTCAATATTGCCGAACCGCCAGTGCGACGCTCCCGAAGCGAGCGTCGTACCAATTTCCGCGAGGTGGACGGTAGCCGAGACCGACGCCGGCGCAAGCCCTGCGGTCAGGAGCAACGTCGAGGATGTCACGCCATAGGCCATCCCCAGCGAGCCGTCCACGAGCTGCGCGGCAAGTCCGATTAAACCCAAAAGGATCAACGTACGCATGGTCCGCTCCAGAGATCGAGGTATTCAAGTTCGATCACTCTATGGAGCGGTTGCGGGACCCCTCAAAGGATGCGTCGTGGCGTGTACCTAGGTGACACCGCATTGCGACTGGCATCAACACATTTCACCGGCCGTCATACAATCACCGTTCCGACCCCAGGGGCCTTGGACGATCTCAGGAATTTTGGTCGAGAATCGTGCGGATGTACTCCGCCGTGGTCTCGACGATGACGTCTGTGGCGTCCTTGACCTCTTGCGGAGAGTAGCCGAATGAGGCCGAGTGTCGGGCCCACTCGTGCATGGCCAGGTCGTTCCACGAATCCCCGACGGAAAAGGTCTCGTACCGATCACCCAAATGCGCATCGTCGAGCCATTTGAGACCTGTGCCTTTGGTGCAGTCCGGCGGCACGATATCCAGGAAGTCCTGATTTCTGTGGCAATCGACCTGACCCCGGAAGTTGTTCCGGATCCACGCTTGGATTCGTTCGATTGCGGCGTCGTCGTTCTCTATCCACAAGGGGATGCCCACGAACTCATGATCTGGAATTTCAGAGAGTTTCATGGGCTGGAAATAGGCGAGGATAGAACTCGATTTCTCGCCGGTGGTCGAGGGGAATTGCACGTCATCGGGGGAGTCTAACGTCGTCCCGTAGACGGCAACGCCCTCTTCCGTCGTCATAGTCTCGACGATCCGTTGCACCGTCTCGTTGGGCAAGGTGTGGCTCATGAGCACGGTGAAGTCGGCATCCGTGACCGCACCACCCGTGTACAAGACGTAGTAGTCGAACCGGAGGCCGGTGCCGTTCAGTGCGTGCCGGGTTGCAGCAATCGATTTTCCCGTGGCGCACACCGCAAGATTGCCCACCTCTTGCCAGTCGTGGATCGCGTCGATGCTGTTCTGGGCGATTTTTCCGTCAAAGACGAGCGTGCCGTCCAAGTCGAAAGCCATGAGCTTCGGCGCCATGAAGACTCCTTAGTGGGGTGGGTCCGAAAATGCCTCTCACCACTCTACGGCTCCGCGGTGCGCTCCCGCCCATCCTCAGGCTTCGTGCGCTCCCTCGGATGACCAGGTGAAATACAACACATGATGTTCTGTCGGCCGGTAAGCTCCACACCGAGGCCTCTGCCAAGGCGTGGCAATCGGCACGGACACACGATGACGATATCGGATGTCAGGGAATCGACGAGGGAGACACTATGGACAAGAGCGCGGGTCGGACGGAACTTCCCGAATTGGCAACTGCGGAGGCCTATTACGAGGACCGAGGAGATGGAAACTTCCGTTCCTCGATTCACGCCCAAGGGGCATGGAACGAGCACGAGCAGCACATGGCTCCGGCGTCCGGGATCATAGCCCACTGTCTCGCACGACATGAGCCGCGAGAAGATATGCGCATTGCCCGCATCAGTTTCGAGATTCTCGGCCTCATCCCGGGCGGTGACTTCGAGATCGTGACATCGACTGTTCGCCCCGGCAAGACCATTGAACTCGTTCAGGCGGAGTTGGCCGCCGGCGGTCGCGTGGCCATTCGAGCCACGGCGTGGAGGCTCACCACCTCCGACACCTCTGCTATTGCCGCGACCGAAGATCCGAGCCTCCCCCTGCGAGCAGAATGTGCGAGGTGGAATGGCTACGAGGAATGGCCTGGAGGATTCATTCGTTCGATCGAGGCAGTGCAGGCCCCGGGGCATCGGCCAGGCAGGGGGAAGGCCTGGATTCGCCCCACGGTTCCCTTGGTCGACGGCGTTGATTCCCCAGACTGGGTGAGACTGCTCGGCGTCGTCGACGCCACCAACGGGATCGCAACCCGGGTTCCGGCCGGCGCCGCGAGCTGGTTGTTCCCGAACGTCGACCTGCAAATCCACATGTATCGCGAGCCCAGGGGCGAGTGGCTGGGCATCGACAATTCCGTGACCTTCGGTGCGGACGGAATTGGTCTGACGTCCTCGATCCTTCACGACGAGCAAGGGCCCTTCGGGAGATCGGAACAGATTCTGACCTTGAGAAAGGGACCCAACCAGTCCTGATCGTCCGGTCAAGAAAGCCAAAATATTAGTATTTAAGATGAATTTTACCCCGAAATCACGGGTTTTTTCAGCGTTGGGGACAAACTGAAATTTCGGATCCTTAAATTTTGAGGTACTATGGATTTTGCCGACCCGCGGGACACTCCTCGTGTGCTCCTGGTGGTTCGGAGGTCTTCAGGCGATTGTCCGAGACCTCGTAACCTCCGCGTGATCGGCCTGCTGACTGTGCGTCAGCATTCCACTCACCTCATAGTCAGGAACACACCGTGAAAAAGTCCGCGAAATTCTGCACCGTCGCCACGCTGGTCGGTGCCTTAGCCTTTGGCGGAGCAGCAGCCGCCAACGCTCACGGCTACATCGGCAACTCGAAGTCCGACGTCACCGCTCGAGCGGCCATGAAGTCAAACACCAACCTCGGTCCAGTCCAGTACGAGCCGCAGTCCATTGAGGCGCCCAAGGGGTTCAGCCTTGATGCCTCCACGGGAGGGCCCGCAGACGGAAAGCTTGCTTCCGCCGGGACGGACATCGCCAAGAACCTGGACGAGCAGTCCCCGGATCGTTGGAAGGAAAACGAAGTCAACGCGGGGCAGACCATTAGTATGGGCTGGGAGTACACGGCCATGCACCCGACGTCGAAGTGGCACTACTACATCACCAAGAACGGTTGGGACCAGAACTCTCCCCTCAAACGCTCTGAGCTGCAGCCGCTTGCAACGGTCCAGCACGATGGAACGCCGCCCACCGAGGGCACAGTCCACCAAATGAAGCTTCCCGCTGATCACACTGGCGATCACGTGATCTATGCCGTGTGGGATGTCGCCGACACCTCCAATGCGTTCTACAACACGGTGGACGTCCACATCAACGGCGACGCCGAACCGGAGAAACCGGATACTGAAGCTCCGTCCGCCCCATCCAGCCTCACCGCGAACAACGTGACCTCCACGGGCGTCCAGCTCACGTGGAAGGAGTCCACGGATAATGTCGACGTCGACCATTACGAGATCCAACGCCGCACCAAGGGCGGAGACTTCAAGAAAGTCGGTTCAACCGCCGGCACCTCATTCAAAGATAAGGACCTGACCGCCTCGACGGCCTATGACTACCGCGTTGTAGCCTTCGACGCTGCGGGCAATGCCTCCGATCCCGGCACCCTGTCCGTGACCACGAAGAATGAAGACGTCAACCCTGGCCCGGATACAGAAGCACCTTCGGCGCCTTCGCACGTGCATTCGATGGGCACCACGGCCAACAGCGTCGATCTGATGTGGAGCAAAGCTGATGACAACGTCGGCATCGACCACTACGAGATCCAGCGCGCCATCAGCGGGGGAGAATTTGCAGCGATCGGAACCACGGACAAGACCTCGCACATGGACGAAGGGCTGAACGCTTCGACGAGCTACGACTACCGAGTTGTCGCTGTCGATGCCGCGGGCAACGAATCGCCGTCCAGCGAGGTATTCACTGTCCGCACCCGCGATGACAGCACGCCGGAGACCGAACAGTGGTCATCCACTGCCGCCTACAAGAAGGGCGACCGCGTCTTGCACAACGGATCCGTTTTCGAGGCCGTCCAGGATTACCAGGGGCACGGAGATCCGACGTGGATCAATGCCCTCTCTTTGTGGAAGAAGATCGACTGACATCGATCGGTGCATGCCCCACGCCTGACCCGAGGTCCCAACATCTGGGCCCTCGGGCAAGCAAGGGGCGTTGAGGCCGGACAGCACGCATGAGCTGTCTTAGGTGTCATTTCATGAGCGACTGAGCTATCTGGCCCGACCGCCTTCGGGCTTTCACCGACGGTGGGATGAGTTTCCTCCGGTATAATCTGAAGTATCACAGCATGAACAGAAGTATGGGGGAATTCATGCCGATTCCGGGGGGCTCGAAGGGCGGACCAGTAAAACGCACACTACTGCGGGATACCGTGTTCCAACGTCTGCGAGAGGCTATTCTCGACGGCACGCTTCAGCCCGGCGAAAGACTCAATGACGACGAGATCCAGAAGTGGCTCGGCGTCTCAAGGACTCCCGTCCGAGACGCCCTCAACGAGTTGAGTCACGTGGGACTAGTCGAGATGTCGCCCAACCGGTACACGAGGGTTGCCGTTCCGCGGGAAGAGGAAGCGCTCGCGGCTCTTCAAACCTTAGGGGTCATCATGGGCGGTGTCGTCCGTCTTGCCGTGCCCAGGTTGGACGATGGCGCGAGGAAAAAGGTCATCAAGCAGGCCAAGGTCGTCGTCGCGCATCTGAGGGCCGACGACGGCGAGAGCACCAATGATGCTGCCGTCAAGCTCTGGAGGAGCCTGATGAGCGAGTGCGGTAACCCGCTTCTGCTCAGCCTCTGCGAGCAAACCATCGACGGCCTAGCATTCAAGCTGCGCGTCGCGACGATCGACAAACTCTTCGACTTCGACGCTCACGCCGACATGTTCGAAGAGTTCATTCAGAAGATCGAGGCCAATGACGCCATCGGAGCCGAACTCGTCGTCGAGCTGATTCATCTTCTTCAAGCAAGTAACGAAGACTCCGTTTCTTCCTAAGACCTCCCGGATATGAGTTGTGAGAACCGGAACCGTGAGGAATCTCCGAGATGAAGCACGTCGCCCGGCCATACCGTCGAGGTATGGCCGGGCGACGTGTCTTCAGAGATCGAAGTCTTGGGCGGGGCTAGGACACCTCTAACGAAGCACGCGGATTCCTTCTGAGGCCGTCCATGTCACTTCGACCCCTTTGCTGAACTTCTGATGAACCTTGGCATCAGAACCGCGGAATTCATCCGTGGTGGGTACGCCCCAGCCGGATTCCCGGCCGTTCTGAGTCCAAGCATTCCCGATTGCACCGGACTCGATGACGGTATGCGCTCCCGAAGACGGGGTCCACATGTAGAGCTTCACCACGGCTCCGCGTTTGAAGGTCTGGTAGGCAAAATTGTTCTGCGCCGACGTCACCTCGTCGCCGACCGGGAAGCCAGAACCTTGCTCCCGGCCATCGGCGATCCATTTCTGGCCGATGGCGTTGTTCTCCACGATGGCGTTTGCTCCGGTTTGCGGCGTCCACATCATGAGGGTTGATCGTCCCGAGGCCGTCTTGAACCATTGGTATGCATAACCGTTGGCGCTGAATTCGTCCGAGCTCGGGAATCCGGCGCCCCGTTCGCGTCCGTTCGCGATCCATTTCTGGCCGATGGCGTTGTTCTCCACGATGGCGTTTGCTCCGGTTTGCGGCGTCCACATCATGAGGGTTGATCGTCCCGAGGCCGTCTTGAACCATTGGTACGCATAACCGTTGCCACTGATTTCTTCCGAACTCGGGTACCCGTAGGCATTTTCATATCCGGCTGCCTTGAACTTGGCACCGATTGCTCCCGAGAAATTCACGGAATGAGTACCAGTAAAGGGCGTCCAATAGATGGTGTAGTTCTTACTGAACTCTTGGAAAACGCCGCCGTTGACCAGACCGCCACTTTCATTATTCCTAGGGGTGCCGAACTTGGAGGCTCCGCCCTGGGAATCGTAAAGATTCTTGATCCCGTTGACCACGACCGGTCCGTTGTCGACCGGGGCGACCGCAGCGACCGCTGCGCGAGCATCGATGCGGGAGTAACCGTTCACATTGGCGCCGGTGCTCACCAGAATATTTCGGATCTGTTCAATGCTGATGTTCGGGTTCCGTTGCTTCATGAGCGCGATGACGCCCGCCACGTGAGGCGCCGCCATCGAGGTCCCGTTGAGCGGACCGTAGTTGGCCTGGGCCGGAGACTCGTACCCGGTGTTGTACGTCGAGTAGACGTCCGCTCCGGTCGTTCCGCCGGGGGCCAGGACGTCCAGCATCGGGCCGTAATTCGAATATCCGGTCATGACATCGGAAGAAGCCGACGCGCCAACAACCATTGCACCGAGACAATTGGCAGGGGTCACGTCGTTGGCATTGACGCCAGCATTACCGGCGGCAACGACTACAGGTACATTTCGGGAATATGCGCCGTCGATCGCCGACTTGATGGTTGCCGAGCACTGGTCGTTCCAGGCGGCAGAGAAATTGATGACCGTTGAAGGCCGCGGATTCACCGGGGCCCCGGCTACCTGACCGCCTGAAGCCCAGGTTATTGCGTCGGCAAAGTCCGATACGTACCCGGACGCCCCGATGCCGAAGGCGCGGACGGGTTCGATGGCAGCATCCGGGGCGACCCCGGCGACACCAATTCCGTTATTGGTCGACGCCGCCGCTATGCCCGCAACATGCGTTCCGTGCCAATTCTCCGAAGGGTTGAGCACCCCGGGGTCGGTCGGGTCGGAATCGCGCCCGGGGGTGCCATCTCTGTCGTAGTCGGGGGAGACGAAGTCGTGCCCGCCGGTGACCTTGGAGTTGAGATCCGGATGGTTTGTGATTCCGGTGTCGACGACGCCGATGGTCTGCCCGGCGCCCGTGGCGTATTGCCAGGCCCCAGACGCGTTGATGGTTCGCATGTTCCACTGTCTGCTCGAGTACAGGGAATCATTGGGCGTGGTCGGGTAAGCCGCCGTCGCGTTCTTGACGATTTTGTCCGCCTCCGCATATTCCACGGAGGGATCGGCCTCGAGCTGCTTCACGACCTCAGCCTGTTCGGCGTTATCCAGTTTTTCCGATGTCTGAACGACATCCGAATCGTTGGTCGTGGACTTCAGGACCTTGGACTCGTCGGAGGGGGCGGCGGCGTCGGCTTTCTGAAGAACCTGAGATTTAGTCTCTGCAGGGGTGCTCTCCTTGAATTTCACCACCAGGCGGTCGGTCGCGGGTTCGACGGAGGACGGTGTTTCCGGGGCTTGCCCCGTGGCCTCGGCGAGTGAAGAGTCACCGAACACCTTGTTCTGCGACTGCTGCTGGCCGGTCGGCCCGCTCGGAGGAGCGGCAACGGCCGGGGGCGTCGCCGATATAACGGTCCCTGCCACGAGACAGATTCCGATGAGGGTACGAGATATACGCATGGGTAACCTTAACTAAAGGTGCGAGAAAGCGAGCGGTGATTGGAGCCTGGATGACGCTGCTCACCTTCAAAACGTGAACATTGTCTCTCGCGAAATCCTCTTCTAGGTCGCCCTATTTGTCAAGAATATTTCGAATGAACTATTCCATACATGTGATGTTTCGCGGTGAAACCGGTGGGAGGTCGGCGCCGTATCCTGGATTCGTGCGACGACGAGGATGTTTTCCCTCGGAATTCGGGGCCGGTTCTAGATTCCGTACATCCGCCGGACGTACATTCCGTACAGGCGGCGATAAATCGTCGGCGAGGCTTTCAGAAGTACACCGGCCATACCGAATACGGGCTTGATCCGCAGCGCGGTAATAATTTGGTTCCACGAAATTCTGCGTCGGCACTGGGATATGATTTCTCGGCCGCGCTCATTGTCGAGACCGATGGCCTGCTGAGCATTATTCAGATAGGTCAAGATGCACGAGATCTTGAACGCCCGTAGGCCTTCGGACGTATCGAGCAGGGATCCAGCTTCCTGGCTCATATGGTCCAGGAGTCGATCACTTTCTTCGACCGAAACGACCTTCCCCCATGTCGCGGAGTTTGCGTCCACGGTGTATTCGTACAACGAGGGATCGATCACGGCGACTCGCTTGGACCCCGCATAGGCCCCCAAGCAGAAGACTGCGTCCTCAGCCCGGTGAATGTCCATCGGGAATCGAATCTCACCAATGGATTCCACGGAGATCAGTTTGTCCCAAACATAAGGGGTGAGGTTGTCCTTCAAGAGCTCGAGACCCGCCTCTTTCCCGGATCGGCCCCCCGGGGCGCCAATGGAGCGGTCACGATGCGAGCCGTCCGTGCTCACTAGCGTGTGGCTACACACGACCAAGTCGGCTTCCTCGGAGGCCGCAAAAGAATGCATCGTCGAGAGAAAATTGGGTCGATACCTGTCATCCGAATCGATGAAAGAGACCCAACGCCCTTTCGCTTCGTCCAGGGCTTGATTGCGTACCCCGGACACCCCGACATTGGTTGTGTTGTCGAAGACCCGCACTCGCTCGTCCGGGTGGTTCCGCAAGAACTCATGGATAACGCGGGACGAGTCGTCGGGCGAAGCGTCGATCATGACCAGCAACTCGAAATCCGGATCAGTCTGTTCCAAGACGGATCGGATCGACGAGACAACACGTTCTGCCGTGTTGTAGACCGGCATGATGATTGATGTTCGGGGGCCCTGGCTAAGAGTCACAATCTTCTTTCGTTGTGGAAGCAATACATATCCGAAGTTGCCATCATATTGAATGTTTCCCAGTGGTGCCCGGGTGGATTGCCGCCTTGATAAGCATTCACTGAATCGCAGACACCGTTGAGCTCTCGCCCCAGAGATCCGTCGCGAGCCGGGCGATGTGCATCGTCAGGTACGTGTGTTCGTCTTCCGACATGTCCTGGTGCAAATGCATTTGCAGGAGCAGTACGACTTTGTACGCGCAATCGTAGGCGCGGGGGTAGCTGGCCCGGACCGCGTCGTGAATAGCCGGGAAGGCCGGGTCCTGGCTCGTCGGGTTCTTGCCGTGCTCGGCACGAACGAAGAGATACCGGAGATGGGTCACGAATCGCGCCACGGACATATTGGATTGGTTGATCTCCTGCCCGTAGGCCGAGGAAATGACGTCGAAGATCTGCGAGAAGACCTCGGTCATTTTGAAGGTCTTGACGAGGTCCTCGGTGGCAAATTGCGAGTTGACGAGGTGCAGTGCGAGAGGCGTCGCCTCGTCTTCGGGTAGATCGGCGTCAAAACGTTCATTGATCAGTGATATTGCCCGACGGCCGAAGGCGACTTCCTTGGGATACAGCTGTCCGACCTCGATGCTGAGGGGGTATTCGATACGGAGCTTCTCCTGGGCGCGGATCAATGCGTAATTGATGTGATCCGCAAGGGGAACAATGAAGGAATGCGAAATGCTGGCGCCCAATTCGTCACGGGCTATGGCCTCCAACTCTGTCGCGAGGGCCAAAACCTCCGCCGGTATCTCGGACAACATGGCCGTGAGCTGCTCTTCGCCCTGGCTTTCCGGTACGAAGGTCTGTTCCACCTTGTCGGGATCGAGCTGTTGGCCCTTCTTCTTGCCGAAGGCGAGCCCCCGGCCGATCATGACCATTTGCTCACCGGAATCACCGGATGCGAGTACCACATTGTTATTGAAGATACGGAGGATGCGCATGTCTGCTTGTCCTTCCTCCCGGCAACGTGGTTGAGGGTGAGGTGGCCCCGCCAACTCTTAGGAACATCTTACGGCGGGTCCAGATGATCTAGAGCTCGAGTATCGGGAAGCCGATCAAGGCCACCAAGACGGTAATGAGCAGTGCAAACCCGATCACGATCAGGCCGGTCAACACGATTTTATTGCCCAGGCTTCCGGGGTATTTGGGACGCTCGGGCTGCGTCTTGGGGTTCGGACTTGGCGTCTTGGGGGCGGTTTTGCGGGGCTCGGCCCCGGCGTGTTCGGTTTCTTCGGCAGCCGTGGCCGCGGCGCTCGGAGACGTACCAGGGCCTTTGGGACCTGAGGGCCGACTCTGCGACGGCCGCTGACTGGACCCTCTTCCCGGAGAGGCAGGTCTTCCCTTGGCCGGACGAGTACCGACGTCGGACGAAGGGGATCCCGTTGAGGGGCCGGGGCTATGCGGACTCTTATTGGTCGTCGTGTCGCCAGCGTTGGCCTGCTCCTTGGCCGTCTGGGACGGGCGGCCCTGGCGAGACTGCTGGGGCTTGTCTTCGCCGTCGGAACCGGGGCTCGCGGAGCTCCGAGGACCAGGCGAGGTCGGACGCTGCTGATTCGTCTGATCTGCCGTGGTCGCGGACTTCTTCTTTTTCTTGTTCGGCTCGCGGAAATTGGCCATGGCTCTCCTTCCAGAAGTGTGCTCCACACTACACATTCGAACCACCCTGAAGACACTTTTTCCCTGCCATGGCGCGCCTAGTCAGGAGGAAGTTTGGTTGTCCTGAGCAAGATGTACGGGGCGCCGAAAGCCATCAGAACAGGACGGAATGGTACCGCCCGGCCTGAAACATGGTGGATACCGAATGTTTACCCGGCTGTAGCCACGAGCGATCTTGAGTCGTCCAGAGTTGTTCTCAGGCCGTTTTGACAGGCGGTCAATGCGATAAGAACGAAAGAGGAAAACACATGCTGTCCCACACCGTAGAATTCCTGCTCGACTCTGTTTCCGGTATCACGGGCCCGATCCTCGATCTTTTGACTGCGCTGGGTCTCTAGTCCCGTGGCCGAATGTGAGAGCTTGGTGATCTATTCTTGATCATTTCTCACGGCGACGACCACGGGTTTTGCGGGTGACGGTGCACTTATATGTCGGATATCTTTTCGACGTGATGTTCTCCGCGCCCGCAAGGCCCGTGGTTGGGTGCGTTAATCCGAGAGGGATGGCCTATTGCCGGCCCTTTTACTGTTTCTATTTCTCGTAGATAACGCTGGCCGTTATGCCGTCGTCCATGGCCGATACCGCGGAAACATGGCCTTGTTTCTTTGCATCCAACTTCGCCTCAGCGACGACCCTGCCTGTGTCATCCGTGATCCGCAGGTTCTGTCCCGGGGCAAGCTCCGAAGACTCCGCTTTGTAGGTCCGTTCCGCACCGCCGACCTTTGCTCGGTCCGTGAATGATCCGTCATCGTTGGTGATCGGAGTCGCGTCCGATTCGGGATACGGGAGTGAAACCAAGTCTTCAATCTCGTCGTGATCATTGTCCGTAATGTTGTTGAGAATGAGGGTTTCCTTGGACGCTCCTTCGGCGGGTTTCATTTTCACGTATACCGTCGATTTCAGGTTCATGGCCTGGTACATGACGTACGGTCTGCCATGAACGTCTATTTCCTCTGCTCTGTTCTGATGCGTCAAGGTTGAAATTGCAGTTCTTGCTGATTCCTCTCGAGCGTGCCTAGCTTCTTTGTCCCAGAAAAGAGCTGCCGTCGCCAACGCAACAACAATTATGGAAAACAGCACGGTCGGAATGACTAATTTTTTCATGGAGCTCTCTGTCTCGATTCCCGGTGGTTTGAAGTTCGAGCAAAATTTTGTCACGGGACGAGAATCGGAACGATAGAATTGAGTGTATTTCTTGGTAGAGCCTCCTTTACCGTGAACGGTGTAGATGCAGGTGGGGAAACGGTGTTACTCACCCCGCCCGATGCTCGGCGGTAGGCGTTGACGGGTCTGCCCTTTGCCTGCTTCTTCATTCCGGTGACAAAGGCAGTGGAGCTCGAGGAAGCGGGCACGGTGACGAACCACGACGTCAGAAGACCCGCGATCCCAGACTGTAGCTTCTGTGGACCTTTCGTGACCCTTGGATCTGCCGTATAGGAGCGAGGAGCTGTCGGTGATATGTCCCGGGGGGGCTAGGGTTGTCCGAATTCGCCTTCCAGGCGTCCGCGGGACCCGGGCTGGATGAGTCGGGCAAGGCTCACTAGGCCGTTCTGCGACCACGTATGTCGTCGTACGAGCAGGCATGGTTCGGTCGTTTGAATGCCCAGCAGACGACACTCCTCGTCGGTTGCCAGAATTGCCTCCACGACGTGTTTTCCGCGGGTCAGCGGGGCGACGCGGGTCAGGTAGTCGTTGGGTGTCGTCGTCGTGAAATCTTGGCCCAGATAATCAGGCGCTTCGCTGGGTGCGACGTAACGGTCTTCGAGTTGGAAGGGGACGTCGTTGTCATAATGAACCACCAGTGAATGGAAGATTCGACCGGTCAGGCTTTCTGCGGTGAGCCAGCGAGCGTCTTCTTCCACTGTCTCCTCGCGTGCGAAGAGCACCTTTGTCCGATGCGAATGGCCGCGTTCATGGATTTCGTCGGCGATGTTGCGGATTTCGACCAGGGATGTGGGCATCTTGAAGTCGGCGATGAAAGTTCCGACTCCGCGAACGCGTTTCAACACCCCTTCCGTGGCGAGTTCGCGGTAGGCGCGATTGATGGTCATGCGGGAGAGGCCGAGACCCTCGACGAGCTCGTTTTCGGAGGGGATCTGCTCGCCTGCTGTCCACTCGCCCGATTCGATTCCTGACAGGATGGCCCGCATGATTCGCCGGTAGGCGGGGCCACTATGGACGGCTTGAGTGAGGTACGACCTCGTGAGCTGTTGCGTGTCCACAGATCTCCTCGACTGTTTGACATCAGGTTGTATATACAGGATTATACGACGTATCGGACTTTGTGATCCACATTGCTTTTATAAGGCTTGCGAGAACACTTCGATCACTGGCATTCGGGGCGCACGGGCCCGGAATGCTCCATCCTAGCCATGAAGGAGAGAACGAAATGCACGAGGTTTCTTCACCGGAGCATCAGCCGCGTCCGGTTTCCGCACCACGAGGAACCGAGCTCAACACCTTAGGTTGGCAGCAGGAGGGTGCTCTGCGCATGCTCATGAACAACCTTGACCCCGAGGTCGCCGAGCACCCGGATGCACTCGTGGTGTACGGAGGGACGGGACAAGCCGCCCGGAACTGGGAATCCTTCGATGCCATCGTTCGCACTTTGAAGACCTTGAAGTCGGACGAGACGATGTTGGTCCAGTCAGGCAAGCCGGTCGGGGTTTTCCGGACCAACGAGTGGGCGCCCCGCGTCCTGATCGCCAACTCCAACCTCGTGGGCGACTGGGCTAATTGGGAGGATTTCCGCAAACTCGAGGCAGAAGGACTCATGATGTACGGCCAGATGACGGCCGGATCGTGGATCTACATCGGCACACAGGGCATCCTCCAGGGAACCTTCGAGACCTTCGGTGCCGTGGCCCGCAAGCGCTACGACGGAACCCTGGCCGGAACCATCACCCTGACCGCTGGGTTGGGCGGAATGGGCGGCGCGCAGCCATTGGCCGTGACCATGAACGAAGGTGTGGCAATCTGCGTAGATTGCGATGTCACCCGCATCGATCGACGCATCGAGCACAGGTACTTGGACGTCAAAGCCGACAACCTGGAACACGCTCTGGAATTGGCGGTCGAGGCCCGAGACGCCAAGAAACCCCTGTCGATCGGTCTTGAGGGCAACGCGGCTGAGATCTTCCCCGAGATGCTCCGGCGTGACGCCCCCATCGACATCGTGACCGATCAGACCTCCGCCCACGATCCCCTGGCGTATCTGCCCGTGGAGGTGCCCTTCGCAGAAATGAAACAGGAAGCTCAGCGCGATCCCCAGCTGTTCACCAAGAAGTCCCGCGAATCCATGGCCGCCCAGGTCCAGGCAATGGTCGAGTTCAAGGACCGCGGAGCCGAGGTATTCGACTACGGAAACTCTATCCGAGACGAGGCCCGCAAGGCCGGCTACGATCGCGCTTTCGAATTCCCCGGCTTCGTTCCGGCCTACATCCGTCCGCTTTTCGAAGAAGGGCTGGGGCCGTTCCGTTGGGCGGCTCTTTCGGGAGACCCTAAGGACATCGAAGCCACGGACCGTGCATTGCTTGAGCTGTTCCCTGACAATGATCATCTTCGTCGCTGGATCACCATGGCCGAGGAGAAAGTATCGTACGAGGGCCTCCCGGCCCGCATCTGTTGGCTCGGGTACGGAGAACGCCACCGTGCCGGGTTGAAATTCAACGAGATGGTGGCCAACGGTGAGCTGTCAGCACCCATCGCCATCGGACGCGACCACCTCGACTCCGGTTCCGTGGCTTCTCCTTACCGTGAGACGGAGTCCATGAAAGACGGTTCGGATGCGGTCGCCGACTGGCCACTGCTAAACGCCCTGGTCAATACCTCATCCGGTGCTTCGTGGGTTTCTATTCATCACGGTGGTGGTGTTGGTATGGGGCGATCCATACACGCGGGCCAGGTCTGCATCGCGGACGGCAGCGACATGGCGGCACAGAAGCTTGAGCGCGTCCTGACCAACGATCCCGGGATGGGCGTCATCCGTCACGTGGATGCCGGTTACGACCACGCGGCCGACGTCGCCCGGGAACGCGGCGTACGGGTGCCGATGACGGAAGGTGATGCATGAGATCGACCCTGCTGACAGGAATCACCGAACTCGTCACCAATGATCCGGAGCTGGGCCAGGGAAAATTGGGCCTCATCGATGACGCAGCACTCGTCATCGAGGACGACACCATCTCCTGGGTGGGGCCGGCCGGGAAAGCTCCCGCAACCGACGCCAAACACGACTTCCACGGGCGGGCGGTCCTGCCGGGCTTCGTGGAATCGCACTCCCACATGGTCTTTTCAGGGGACCGTTCGGAAGAGTTCGCCGCGCGGATGGCTGGACAGAAGTACACGGCCGGAGGAATTCGTGGCACCGTCAAGTACACTCGTGAAGCATCGGAGGAAGAACTCCGCAGCAACATGAGTCGGTTGCTGGACGAATCCCTGCGGTCCGGAACCACCACGGTCGAGTGCAAATCCGGCTACGGTCAGTCCGTCGAATCGGAACTGAGGAGCTTGCAGGTAGCCGGCTCGCTCACCGACGAAATCACGCTCCTCGCAGCCCACGTGGTCCCACCGGAATACGGGGGGAACACCGACGAATACGTCCGGGTGGCGTGCGAAGAAATCATTCCGCGGTGTGCTCCGCTGGCCCGCTGGATCGACGTGTTCTGCGAACAAGGCGCATTCGACGAGGAGCAGTCCCGTCGCGTCCTGAAAGCAGGGATGGAACATGGACTCACTCCGCGTGTCCATGGGAACCAATTGCACCAAGGGCCAGGCGTTCAGCTCGCGGTTGAACTCGGCGCGGCGTCGGTGGACCATGTGGTCCACATCAACGAGAAAGACATCGCGGCCCTCGCCGGTAGCCAGACCGTCGCTACCCTTCTTCCAGGTGCAGACTTCTCGACTCGGAACGAGTACCCGAATGCACGCGCCCTGATTGATGCCGGAGTCACCGTCGCTCTGGGGGCCGACTGCAATCCCGGAACCAGCTACACCACCAGCATGCCGTTCTGCATAGCCATAGCCGTTCGGGACCTGCACATGACCGCCGACGAAGCCGTGTGGGCGTCGACCGCCGGTGGTGCACGTGCTCTGCGAAGGGACGACGTCGGCGTGCTGCGCCCCGGGGCCAGAGCAGACCTGATGGCTCTCGACGCACCGAACCACCTTCACCTGGCCTACCGGCCGGGAGTCCAGCTGGTTTCCTCGGTATGGAAGGCGGGCGAGCTCAAGTATTCGGCATCGGAGGTCAAGCATGACTGAAAAGAATGAACACCGAGACATCGACGTGGACGTTCCCGCCGTCGCATGGACCGGAAGAACGGATGGGGCAGGCCGCGAGCACCTCCGATGGCACCAGGTGGTCCGTCCTTATGAGTCCGAGAACTCCGATCACCGCGAGGGCGGCGTCGTATTCCTGGGTTTTTCGAGCGATGAAGGAGTCGAACGGAACAAGGGGCGTCGGGGGGCCGCAGAAGGACCGGCAGCCCTACGCGGAGCTTTGGGAGGACTCGCTCTCTCCGATCGGGACGCCGGTATCCGCGCGTGGGACGCAGGCACCGTAGCCGTGACCGACGAACGGATGGAGGAGGGCCAAGCGCGCTTGGGCGCTGCCGTGTCCGCGCTCCTCGATGCGGGACATCTCCCCGTCGTCCTGGGCGGCGGACACGAAATAGCCTTCGGAACCTACCTAGGCATCGCCCAGTCGGCAGTTCGACAAGACAAGAAACTCGGCGTCCTCAACCTCGACGCCCACTTCGATCTTCGGCCGGATCCCGTCCCCAGCTCTGGCACCCCGTTCCGGCAGATGCTCGAGGCCGAAGAGGCAGCCGAGACCGAGATGCAGTACACGGTGATCGGCATCAGCCAGCCCAGCAACACCCAAGTGCTCTTCGACACCGCACAAAAGTACGGCGTCACCTACATGCTGGACGAGGACTGTTCCGCCGCGGACCGAGAAAAAGTCCGGGCCTTCGTCACCGACTTCCTCGATGAGGTCGATCTGGTCTACCTGACCATCGATCTCGACGGTTTGCCCGCGTCAACGGCACCCGGAGTCAGCGCGCCCGCCGCGTATGGGGTGCCGCTCGACATTGTTCAATTGGTGTGCGACCTCGTCGCCACGAGCGGAAAGCTCGCGGTATGCGACGTGGCCGAACTCAACCCCCAGTACGACGTCGATAGCCGCACCGCGCGCACTGCCGCGCGTCTGGTGCACCGTATCGCGACGACTTCGCAGAATCAGGAGAATTCATGAGTCAGAATCGAGACAACAGCCAGGACGCCGGGCAACACGAGGTGGTCGTCGGGACGGGCCCGGTCAGTTTCCAAGACGTCATCGACGTAGCTCGGCACGATGCGACAGTTCGCATTTCCGACGAGGCGATCGAGGCCATTGAGGATTCGAGCGACCGAATCCGCGAATTGGCTGATTTCGAACGTCCCGTATATGGCGTATCGACCGGGTTCGGCGCGCTCGCAAGCCGACACATCCCTCAGGACATGCGCCGTCAGCTTCAGAGGAGCCTGATCCGTTCACATGCCGCCGGCTCCGGCCCGGAGGTAGAACGCGAGGTCATTCGAGCTCTCATGCTGTTGCGCCTCTCCACATTGGCCACGGGTCGAACGGGTGTCCGACCGGAGGTCGCCAAGGCCTACGCCGATATGCTCTCGGCCGGGATCACCCCGGTGGTTCACGAATACGGTTCCCTGGGCTGCTCCGGAGACCTGGCGCCTTTGGCCCACTGCGCGCTCGCGATCATCGGTGAAGGTCCGGTCAGGACCCGGGAGGGTGAACTGACGACCTCGGAGGAAGCCCTTTCCACTGCTGGGCTGAAGCCCGTTGAGCTCGCGGAAAAAGAAGGGCTCGCCCTGATCAATGGCACCGACGGAATGCTGGGCCAGTTGGTTCTCGCGATTTCCGACTTGGACCGTTTGATGCGGTTGGCGGATCTCGCCGCGGCAATGTCGGTCGAGGGCCAGCTCGGAACGGATCGGGTTTTCCAGCCTGATCTCCAGGCCCTCCGGCCGCATCCGGGGCAGGCGGCTTCGGCCGCCAACATGACCTCAATTCTCGCGGATTCCGGAATCGTCTTCAGTCACAAGGGGGAAGACTGCACCTACGTCCAGGACGCGTATTCGCTGAGGTGTTCTCCCCAGGTTGCCGGGGCAGCGAGAGACACCATTGATCACGCCCGCACGGTCGCGACGCGCGAGTTGGCTTCTGCCGTCGACAACCCCGTGGTCACTCTTGACGGTCGTGTGGAGTCCAACGGAAACTTCCACGGCGCCCCCGTTGCCTATGTGCTCGATTTCCTCGCGATCGCTGTCGCGGACACTGCATCCATCTCGGAACGGCGTACCGACCGCTTCTTGGATGTCGCACGCAACCGCGGTTTGCCGCCCTTCCTCGCCGATGACGCCGGCGTCGACTCCGGGCATATGATCGCCCAGTACACTCAGGCAGCCATCGTCTCGGAACTCAAACGACTGGCGAATCCGGCTTCGGTTGATTCGATTCCTTCCTCGGCCATGCAGGAGGACCACGTATCGATGGGCTGGTCCGCGGCACGCAAGCTTCGCAAGGCGATCGATGGATTGACGCGGGTTCTGGCCGTCGAGATCCTCACCGCGGCCCGTGGGATCGAATTGCGGACACCCGAACCGGCTCCGGCAACGGCCCGAGTGATCGAGACGATCCGTGAAGCCGGCGTGCAAGGTCCCGGGCCGGATCGATTCCTTGCCCCGGAAATCGAGTCGGTTGTGCGACTGGTTTCCTCCGGCGACTTGCTGGATGCCGTGCAAACGGTAACCGGGAAGCTTCAGTAGCCGAGGAGCCCGAACCGTATCCTGGCAACGAGAACGGCCCGAAGAACCCCGCGCGGAGTTCTTCGGGCCGTTTTCGTTGCTCAGGTCGGCGAGTGCGGGCTGCGGGGGGGGTAACTATTCGACCTCGCGCACGCTGACCTGGTGCTTTCCCGGTTTGAAGCCGTGTTCGGTGATCGTCCGGTTGATCCGTGACGTAACCTGCTGGGCGATCGCCAACGCAGTACCCGGGGTGCTGCCACCGACCCATATCGCGACGGTCAGGGAAGCTTTTTCCTCTTCCACATCCAGACGCATTCCTTTGGTGTCCGGACTGCCCTGATCCCCCGTTACAGGTTTCTTCCAGAGGGTTCGCAAAAAGTCACCCACGTTGGGTTCCCGTCGCGTCACTCCGGGAACGGCGTCGACGACTCTTGCTAAGTCCGCGATCAATGCGGTCGTGCCAGTATCGTTCGGCTCGGCCCGCGAGGATCCGACAGGGCTTCCCTCGGCGGGTGCTTCTGGGCGGTGACTAGTCATAGTGCACATCCTCTACCGTGAAATCGACTTCTTCGACGCGAGCCCCGAGATTCCGGGAGACGGCGGTGATAACGGCCTCACGCACCGCGTCGTCGAGAACTCGGATATTCGTGGTCGGCGTGATGACCACGCCGATGCTCAGCGCAAGCGTTTGGTGCCCTTGCTCAGGCGTCTGGAGATTTCTGACCGCGCATCGGCGCGCCGTGAGCCCTGGGAAGGAATCAATGGCTTCCCTGGCGGTGCGAGCGATGAGCATCTGGCTGAAGGACACGGTCGCGGTCGGTTCCCGGTGGACGGGAATATCAGCACCGCGCCGGAGATTGGTTCGCGCGAAGTCGAGGACCCGACTTCGGGTATGCGCCTCGATCTCGAGGGAGCTGTCTGCCTGCTGGGCCTCCCGCGCGAGCTCATTCAGGTGAATGAGGCGTTCTCGGACTTCGGCGCAGTAGGGGCAGTCTCGTTGGTGGGAATCTGGTTCGGAATCTACGGTTTCCCACACCGACTCAACGGTGCGCCCGCATTCAAGGGACTCGTCGTCGGTCATTGCCATTCCTTCATCTCGTTGGCCAAGGTCTTGCGTGCTCGCGAGAGACGCCCTCGAACCGTGGCTTCGGGCAGCGCAAGGGTTCGAGAGATCTCGGCATAAGAAAGCTCCATCTGCTCCCGAAGCACCCAGCATTCCCGCTGTTCGCGGGGCAGTTTCTGCAACAGGATCGAGAGGGTATCCATGCTGGATTGGTTCTCTGCCTGTCTTTGAGGATCTGCCGACGCGTTCGTATCGGTCCACGCCGGGTTGCCGTCATTCGTTTCGTCGATCGGGACCGTGAATCCGTGCCGGGGCGACTTCAGGATGTCCTTGCAACGGTTCACCGCTTGACGGTACAACCACGTTGAGAACGCTTCTGGCGTTTCCAAGTACTCAAGTTTGAGCCACGCATTCATGAGTGATTCTTGAGCCACATCTTCGGCGTCGGCTCTGTTTCCGAGCATTCTGAACGCCAGGCGCAACAGCGGAGCCTGATACTTGTCCACCAGTCGTTCAAAAGAATCGACGTCGCCGTCTTGAGCACGAAGAACGAGTGTGGCTATTTGCGCGGAAGAATCGTTTTCACCTTGGCTCATAAGCCCCCTCAATTCTCTTCGCCTTCCGGCGAGTGGAATCCACTACAGCCCATCCTTGCAGAAAGGGCCCTCAAAAGGCACCCCCAAAAAATTCTTTGAGAAATTCCGTGACGAATCGTCGGCTCGAGCGTCAGTATTAGTACAAGCCCGTTTCGACCAAAACAAGGGAGTAGAAATCATGGCTACTGAGAACAACGTCAAGAACGCACAGCAGGGCAGTGACGCCGAGCGCAACAGCCCTCTCCAGACACCACAGGGCAACACCACCATCAACGACACCGTCGTGCAGAAGCTTGCCGGTATCTCCGCACGTGAGGTTCCTGGCGTGTACTCGATGGGCAATGCAGCCCGCCGTGCTTTCGACTCCATTTCCGAGCGCATCCCGGGTTCGCAGACCAACGTCTCCGGTGGCGTGTCCGTTGAGAAGGGCGAGAAGCAAGCAGCTATCGACCTGAGCATCGTCATCGAATACGGAAGCTCCGTGGTCGAGATCGCCAATGGCATTCGCCGCAACGTGATCCGCACCGTTGAGCAGGCCACCGGCCTGCAGGTCATCGAGGTCAACATCGATGTCACTGACGTCCACCTCCCGAATGAGGAGAACGACGAGGACGATAACTCGAACGACCGCGAACTCCAGTAATGAGCGCGGGCCCCGAGCAACAAGTCTCGGGGCCCGATCTCGCACTATGGAAAGGTACATCAGCATGAAACCGAGCCAATTGGGACTCATCGTCGGCCTTGCGCTGGGCGTAGTCGCCTTCTTCGGCGGATTCTTCGCATTCCTTATTGCAGCGGTATTCGCCGTCATTGGTGCAGCCGTCGGACTCTTCATGGAGGGTCGCTTGGACCTTCGCTCCATGACGGGCCGCGGCTCTGACAGGAGGTAACGATGATGGCTAGCGCACATCGGCTGGAATCGACGCAAAGCGGGGAATCGGGACTGCCTGAAGGCTCCGAATCCACCGCCCAGCGCGGCAGCCTCGTTATCGCGGACCGAGTGGTAGAGAAAATCGCCGCGCAATGCGCCTCGGAACTGTCCGGGGTCGGAGGTCGCGAACGAGGTTTCCTCGGCGTGGGAGGCCACGCGGATCTGGATTCCCGCCCGCAGGTCAAGGTCGAGCTCACCGGCTCGATCGCAGTGCTCAGCGTGGACTTGGGTATCGAATATCCGCTTCCCATCGAGGAGACGACCGAGCGAGTCCGTGAGACTCTCGTGCGCACCGTGTCCGACATGGCTGGCGTCGAAGTCCGCCAAGTCGACATCCGAGTCAAGTACCTCGTACCTCAGCAGGGCCGACAAGAAAGGGTATTGCTGTGAAGTCACTTCGACGGCGCCCCTCTCGCGCCATACCGTCCGCGATAGTTCTGCTTCTGGCCTTGATCATAGGCCTCGGCTTTATCTGGGCCGGTATTCAGAAACTGTCCACAGGTCAATGGTGGCCCCAGCTGAGCAGCGCGGCCGACTCCGCGTCATCGGCATCATGGAATTCACCGTGGGGGTGGGTGGCGGCAATCGTTGCCGCGGTCCTGGGGCTCATCTTGTTGCTGTGTGCATTCTTGCCGGGCGGTTTCAACGCCGCCCAGCTGAAGAGGCAGCAAGCGGCAAGTGGGCACTCTCGCGGTCCCGTCGATGCGGTCGTCAGCAACCGCGGACTCGCGACTTTGGCATCTTCTGCGGCTTCGCAGGTCGACGGTGTTTCGGGGGTCAAATCCTCCGCAACCGCCAAACGGGTGCTCGTCAACGTGACGACGCCGCTGCACGAGACCACGAGCCTCGAGGAAGAAGTCAGGGCAGCGGTCGAGGAACGACTGGCTTCTGCTGACCTTGTGCGTTTCCCCAAGGTGCGGGTCAGTGCACAGAGCAAGGACGTGTCATGAAGAAAACCGCTGGATCTACCAACCGGACGTGGCTCGCGATCATAGGATTTATCCTTCTCGCGGCCGGGGTCCTCTGGGCTGTTACGGCCGGAGGCCTGCTGGCCGGAGCGGGAGAGCAATGGGAGTCATCAAGCCGCCCCTTGCAGAACGCTTCGACCGTCCTCGACGCCCCATGGCTGGCATCGGCACTGATCGTGGTCGGTGTGATCCTGATGCTCTTCGGTCTCTGGTGGCTCATCCGTCAGATACCGCGGAGTGGGGGATCGTCGACTTTCCGTTTCCAGAAGGATCCCAAGCGTGGGTTCACGCTTGTGGAGCCCAAGGTCATCACCGCGGCCGTAGCCGAGCACATCGAAGATCTCACGTACGTCACGGACGCCAAGGCAGGCCTCAAGGGCCAACGAACCAATGCCGAACTCGTCCTGGACGTTACCGTGAACGAGCGTGCTGACCTCAAGGAAGTCACGAGGGAGATCCGAGAAGAGGTTCTTCCTTCAGTGGCCCGAGTGTTGGGCAATCCCCTGGGAAGCGTGGGAGTCGTGTACACGGTTTCGCGGCAGTCCCGCTCCAAGCGACAGGTCACGCTGCAGTAACGCAAAAGGTTCGGTCGTGGAGCTGTCCGGATTGGCTGCCGTCAAGTGATGGTGGCCAATCCGGATTTCATTGGGGGAGATCCACGTCCGCTGCCGCCCTCTGCGCAGGGCGGACGGTGAGGCCTGCGATTGAAAACGGGCAGGCCTCATTTAACTCTGCCTGGGCCCGATACCCGGTGTTTCTTTTGGAAGTACATTCGCGGCGAAGGTGGCTGGGGCACACATTACAAGGATTTGTGCACATCTCAGAGGGCTTGACAGAAGTTACTGAACCGTAGATTAGCTGTATTTTCAAATTCAAAAAATAATTCAGGCGCTCGGATATTCGGCAAAACTCCTTGGCTCGGTTTCGAGAACCAAAATTTCAAGAAGAGCTCTAAAACTTGGCTATGGCAACCCGGGTCTTAGCAGGTATCCTGAAATCAGAGCCAACACCAGGACATACGTAATTACTCGCGAAAGGTAAATATCATGGGACTAGGTTTTATTGGCTGGATCGTCATCGGAATCATCGTCGGTGCGCTCGCTAAACTCATCATGCCGGGGCGCCAGGGCGGAGGAATCATTGTCACGATGATCCTCGGCATCGTGGGCGGCCTCTTGGGCGGTTGGATCGGCGGAGCGATCTTCGGAGTTCACGGAAACGGGTTCTTCTCGTTGACCACGTGGCTCCTCGCGCTCGTCGGCTCGTTGATCGTGCTCTTCATCTGGGGTCTGATCTTCGGCCGCAAGAACCGCGCATAGCGGCGAATAAACTCAACAAAAGCGGGGGCGGACCGGTAACGGTCCGCCCCCGCTTTCGTATGCCGTCATCGACAAGCTCTCCCTCTTGCCGAGAGGGCAATGAGGGCCTCAGGGGAACTAGTCCTCGTCCTTGTCTTTGCTCAAAACCCGTTGGCGTTCGCGCTGTCCGTGGGTCAAACGTTGCAGATCTGTCTCGGAGTCGAATCCGGAGCCCAGGCCGCCGGCGATGACGCCCATTGAAGCGCTCAGCCACGCAATATTGAGGTAGTTGCTCAAGTGCGCGGGCATGCCCAGCGTCTTTTGCATGAAGTCGGGATCGATCACGACCAAGCCGCCGAGCAGAATGAGGACGAATAGCATGAGATAGAGGCTGGCTATGGAAATGAGCAGGGTGACAACCGTCGAAACGTTGTACAACGCGACCACTCGGGCAAGCCGTTCTTGTACGGGAGCATCCCACAAGCGGTTGCGCAGGATGAGCCAGGCCGTCATCACCAAGATCGAGACCAGGGTGATGATGGCCAACCGCAGGCCTGACAGCGATTCTGCCATTTCCCAGATAGAGCTGTAGAAGATGCCGAATGCGCCCGCGGCGGAGGCTGCCGTGAGAGCGCTGGAGAGCCGGGGAACCGTCTTCCACGGTTGGTTGGACATGACCATTCCCGCAACGGTGCGCGGGGCACCGGTCCACGTGTGGGAGTAGAGCCGGGATATCTGATCCTGATCCTGGCCGCCCCATTCATTCCAGCCCTGAACGTTGTTTCCTTCGGATGAGGAGTTCTGCACGAGGGATTCGACGCCGCGCCCGATGACGTCGACGAGCCGCCGTTTAGGGTACAAGACGCCCATGGTGGGACACGAAATGATCAGGATCCCCCGGGAGAAGTCCGTCTGTGCGACCACAGGCCGTCCGCTGTGGCGGAGCGGCATTTCAGTGAGCAGCACGCGGACGGCGTAGTCGACATCGCGGGCTTCCTCCGGAAGATCCAGCTCGCTGGTGACCTCGTTCTCGGGAGTCACCGGAATGAGGTGTTTGATGTGGTTGACCTCGGTCTGGTGCCCGAGGATGTCTCCCAATCTGGTCTTGATGCTCGACAGTGAATGTTCGATTCTTTTGGTCGGCAATCCGGGATCGGAGACCAAAAGGATTTTCGGGGTCGAATCTGACGTTGTGTGCACAGTGGTGGTCCTATACGCCGAGGTGCCCACGCACGAGTGGGCCGGATGTTCGCAATAGATTTTCTTTGCCGTGCGTGACCAGGCAACTCTCGCACGAGAGATGGTCTGCACGTGAAGCCGCACCACGCGGCAAAGAGCGCCCGTGAGAAAGCGATGGCCTCGCAGCGCAGCGAGACAGCGGTGGTCGACGGCGAAGAGCGCTCAGATGAGGGGCCGGTACCAGAACATCAGTTCCGGTACCGGCCCGGTGCCTGGGCAGGTGAAGCGTACAAGAAAGCTGCCCGGGGTCACCCCCGAACGGTTCTTGAGCCAACACACCGCTCGAGCAACAATAACCTTACTCAAACCGCGCTGACTTGGGCAAATAGCCGTTCGAGAGGTCGTGGGGCTCCGGAGATGGGACGGGGTTACGGCGTCTCGAGGCGGAGCGTATGGTCGAGACTATGGATGCGATCACAATATTGAAAGACTTGGCCGGCCGTCCTTCCGAAGTCGCAGCGCGACTCAAGGACAGAGTCAGCCCCGAAATGCTCAACGCTCACCCCGGCGACCACGACAACTCGATCGCCTGGTTACTGTGGCACACCGCGCGGGAGATCGATGAACAGGTCAGTGAGCTTTCCCAACAGGAGACCGTCTGGGTTTCCCAGGGCTTTGGCGATCGATTCGGCTTGGACCTGGAACCACACGAACTCGGTTTCGGCCAGTCCGGTGACAGGGCCCGGTCCATCCAAGTGCAGGACGTGGATCTGCTTTTCGAACATCTCGATGCCGTGGTCAAAGCTGAGCTCGACTACATCGATACCTTGAGTGACGAGGACCTGGGAGCGGTCATCGACGACAACTGGGATCCGCCAGTGACCAGGAGCGCTCGTTTGGTCAGCGTTTCCGAAGACGCCCTTCAGCACCTAGGGCAGGCCACCTATATCACGGGGATGGACACGTCCGTCTTCCAGTAGTCGATCACTCGGTGGCCGCGAGCAACGGTAACCTCACCTCGAACTCGGTGTGACCGGGCCGGGAAGTCAGTGAAATGCCGCCGTTGTGGGCTTCGACGATCGCTTTGACGATGGCCAGGCCCAAGCCGGTCGTGCCGACTTCACCTGAGCGGGCCTGGTCGGCGCGTGCGAAGCGGGCGAAAATCTTTTCCTGAAATTCGGGTTCGATTCCCGGGCCGTTGTCGGTCACGGCCAATACCGCCTCCTGCCGATCGGCCGATGTACCGAGCCGCGTGGCGACCCATGTCCCGGGATCGGTATGCTTCCGGGCGTTGGAGAGAAGGTTGACCAGAACCCGCTGAAGCTGCCGGGGGTCGCCTTGTACTACCACGGGATCCTCCGGAAGTTTCAGCTCCCATTCGTGGTCAGGGGCCGCAACCTGGAGATCGGAAACGTTTTCGATGACGAGTTCCGTGAGATCTACACTTTCCCGTTCCGGCTCCCGGCCCTCGTCGAGACGGGCCAGAAGCAAGAGGTCCTCGACCAATCCGGCCATCCGCTGGGATTGAGAGTCGATACGCCCCAAGGACTTCTCACCTTCCGGCGTGAAGTCCTCAGTCCATTTGAGGAGATCGGAATAACCACGGATCGCTGCGAGCGGGGTCCTCAGTTCGTGGGACGCGTCCGCAATGAACGCCCGCATCTTGTCCTCGGACTTCTGGCGGGCCGTCAGCGCCGACCCCACGTTATCGAGCATCCGGTTCAAGACATGTCCGACGGCGCCCACCTCCGTGTCCTGATGTGCATCCGGTGCGGCCACCCGGCTCGCGGCGGGCAACTGCCCGGATTCCAGATCAAGCCGCGAGACACTCGTAGCCACCGAAGATACCCGTTCGAGGGGCTTCATGGTTCGGCGGACAGCGATGGACCCGAGCAGACCCGCGAGGAGCAGAGCGGCGACGGATACCCCCAACATGATGGCTACCAACGTGCTCAGGGTCCGGTGGACCCCTTTGAGGGGCAGGCCGGTCAGAACGACCTGACCCGAATGGTCCAGTTCCGAGACCACCAAGTAGTCGCCCTGGGAAAGATCGACCTTTTGTGACGCGTTCCCCGGCCGGATATTCTTCAAGGTCTGCCGGTCCGACTCCGTGAGCTTCACGGCTGATCCACCCGTATCCAGAAAGCCCCCGGCGACGAATTGTCCATCGTCGATCCGCGCATTCAGGGTGCCCGCCGCCTGGCCGGGCGCGTTGAGCGGATTCGGCGCTGCTTGCTGCGCCCCGTCCGCCTGATCAGGGCCCGCCCCGGAGAAATTGGTCGCGCGGCTCGAGGCCTCGGACAATTGTGAGTCCAGTTGGCCGGTGAGGGTCGCGTTCATGGCACCGTAGCTGACGAGCCCGATGACCAAACAGGCCAAACCCAGGAGAAGCATGAGGATCACAATGAGCCGGGTGCGCAACCGCCAGGAACCGGGGTTGAAAGCAGGGGGCCTCCGCGGACCGCTGGAAGCGTGGGATCCCGTCATTGGGCCGCAGGTTTGATGACGTAGCCTGCGCCGCGCACCGTGTGGATCATGGGTTCCCGATCAAGATCTATTTTCTTGCGCAGGTAGGAAATATACAGCTCGACGATGTTGGCCTGGCCGCCGAAGTCGTATTTCCACACGTTGTCCAAGATCTGGGATTTCGAGACCACGCGCCGCGGATTCTCCATGAGGTAACGCAGCAGCTCGAATTGAGTCGCGGTCAACTGGATCTCTTCGCCTCCGCGCGTCACCTCCCGAGTGTCCTGATTCAGGACGAGGTCTCCGACGACCAGCTCTGCGTCGTCGATTGCGGCGACGCCAGAGCGCTGGACCAAACGGTGAAGACGGATCATGACCTCCTCCATCGAGAAGGGCTTGGTCACGTAATCATCGGCGCCCGCCGCCAGGCCCTCGATGCGATCGTTCACGGCGTCTTTCGCGGTAAGGAACAGGCACGGAACCTCCGGCTGGGCCCGCCTGATCCTGGAGAGCAGCTCGAGTCCGTCGTAGCCGGGCATCATGATGTCCAAAACCAAAACGTCCGGGAGGAAGCTCCGTGCCGCGTCGAGGGCCGCCGGGCCGTCACCCGCGTGCTGGACGTCCCAGCCGATCATCTTGAGGCCGACGCTGATGAGTTCGGCAAGCATCGCCTCGTCGTCGACCACGAGCGCGCGGATGGGGCTTCCGTCCGGGTGCTCCAGGGCCGGTAGATTCTTGGCGATGTGTGCAGCCGAAGAGGGTTCGGGGTTATGGCTCATGGTTCACAGACTAGTGGCCTTCAGCGTGCATCCGTGGGTCGAATCCGTCAAAACCTCAATGTCACAGACACGCTTTCGTCCTGTCACAGCTGGCTCATAAGTTGACCGCCCAGAGTCGAGACGTACCGGGCTGTTGACCGGCTGGTCCAGCCATCGCGGTAACCCGGGCGGGGCCTCCCCGGCCGATAGAAAGGACGAATGATGATTTCGAAGACACCCAGCGACCCAATGGGCGACAAACAGCAGTTCGTGCCAGCGGACGTCGAGATGCACCGAAGGACCGGGTCCAGCGCCTCTGGCCGACGCACCGTGCCCACCGGTCGGATCACGTCCCGCACCACGTATCCATCGACGAGTAACGCCGACATGCCGACCTGGGGATCGCCGGCCTCCGAGTGGAACGAGTATCGGGGGAATGACACCTCGAAATGGTCCAAGAGAAGAACGATGGCGACCGTGGCTCTTGCTCTCGCCGGGAAAAACCCGACCATCGGCGGCGCACAAGGCGAGGAACCACCGACCTCTGGGCAAGTGGGAGCATGAGCGTGTAGTTTTTAAATCGCGGGAACAAGGCATTGGCGCAAACGATGCGTTGATCGATTTCATGCGATAAAGTAGTTCACCGTAGATAAAACTTGTACCGTCCGGTAACCGGACGGTACGCCGAACGCCCCGAGCCCTCTCCCTAGGGCCTGAGAAGTTTTCGAGCTTCTTAAGGTACGCTCGGGGTCGAAGAGGCCCGTGTTTGTGGTTGTGGTTCCCCCAAACACGGGCCTCTTCTCTATGTGCGGCTGACTCGTCGGCGGTTTTCGTGTCCATAACGACGGTCGACAATCCGCGTAGCAAACTGCTCCTATGTGACTCCGGAGTCACCGATGAAGCACAGTACATTGCTATAGCTGACCTCACCGGGGTGGCACATGTTGGGCGCACGAGACCGCGACAACACGGAACTCAACTGCATCTCACCGACGTTCTTCCGGAATTCAGGATGCCGGACGAGTCTCTGTCGGGCGGCGCCCAGCCCCTCTGTTCACGTCCATCTGGGTGTTCGCTCTGATATCACGCCAAGCCTCGGGCTGGGTGCCGTAGCTCCGACGGATCGTGCTCCCTGGTGGTTCCGTTGCAGCGGTGCTGTTTCCGTGGCGTGCGGCGAATATCTGGCCACGACCATCGGGCAGCGCGGGTGGGTCGGCTGTTGAGAGAGCTCGTCAGTCGTCCATGTGGTGTATGCCGCCCCATGCGAAGCGAATCAAAACCTTGCTCAGCTCGTTCTGTTCCTCGGGGGTTTCGGCCCCCGCGATGACCTTGGAAGAAGTCAGCGCGGCGCTGATGATGGCCTCGGCGCAAAGCCGGCAGGCCGCCTCCTCCGTGAACTTGGATTCTTTGAGGAGAACTTGAGTCAAGGTGTCGACGAGCCCTTCGCGGAGCCTGCTCACGCGCTCGTCCACGGCCGAGGTATTCAGCATGTCCGACTCGAACAGAATCTTGTAGCGATCCGGTTCCCGGATCACGAAATCCGTGAGGACCTTGATGGAGCTCTCGGTGCGTTCTTCCGAGGACAGTTCGGCATGCAAGGGGCCATGGATCATGGACAGGAACTTCTCGACGCAGTCGTCCACGACCGCCAGGTACAAGTCGTCCTTGCTTTTGAAATACCGGTACAGGAACGGTTTTGAAAGGTTCGAGGTCTCCGCAATTTCATCCATGGTGGTGCTGTAGAAACCGTTGTGAGCAAAGGTAGCCAGCGCGGTCCCTAGAATGAGTTCGCGAGCTTGCTCATGTTCCATACGCCGCTTTCGGGGCATGTCATCTCCTTCAAATACGTGTGATGTTTGCACCTACCCCGGCCAATAATTCTTGGATAAAAACTACTCGCGCGGCATGCACTGAACGGTTGGCTCCGGTCGGTTTACGCCTTGGATTTGTTCAGAATTTCTATCATAAATCGTTCACATGCTTCGATTTGGGACAGTTCAACCCATTCATTCTCAGTATGAGCCTGAGAAATAGAACCCGGACCGCACACAATGGCCGGTATGCCGGCTTCGTAGTACTGCCCGCCCTCGGTCCCGTAGGAGACGTGTGTCGACTCGCCGCCGCCGTCGAGCACTGCCCCGAGCTCTTCCGCAAACTTCACGATGGGTGCGTCCGTGGATGTGTTGAGGGCCGGGACTCGTGCCAGAACCTCGAAGTCGACCCCTACCTTGCCGAGGGCCTTCTCATCCGCGCCATCGAGGGACCGAACCCTGGCCACCTCGTCCTTGAGTGCCGGTTCGATTTCTTCGCTGAGGAATATGCGGATCCTCTCGGCGAGTTCCTCGGGCTCGGTTCCGGGGACAATCCGGAAGTCGTATTCAAGAACGCACTGGTCGGCCACGATGTTGTAGGCCGAACCACCTTGGGCGAAGTTGACGCCGCCGGTGGTGTACGTGATGTTGAAACCCTCGACCCTGGGCCCGTTGTCGCGGAGGTCGTCAACCAGTCCGTTGAAGAAGTGAATGAACTCGCCCGCGTAGCGGACGGCGTTGATTCCAAAAGGAGCGAGAGAAGAGTGTTTGGGCACTCCGCGGAAGGTCAAGCGGCCGCGTTGCGGAGCCTTGTGGGCGACGACGATGTTCATCAATGTCGGTTCGCCCACGATCGCGTACCGCGGCTTGACGCCCCGTTGCCCGAATTCCTCAATCATTCGAGGGGCGCCCAAGCAGCCGAGTTCTTCGTCGTAGGTGAAGGCGAAATGGATCGGTTCGGCAAGTTTGGCCTCGATGACCTGGGGCAGGAGCCACAATGCGACCCCGATGAACGACTTCATGTCCGCACCACCGCGAGCATAGATCTTGCCGTCCTTGATCGTCGGTGTGAAGGGATCCGTGTCCCACGGCTGCCCCTCTACGGGCACGACGTCGGTGTGGCCCGATAGGAGGACTCCGCCGCTCGTCTCGCCGTTCTCGGCCGGGACCGTCGCGAAAAGGTTGGCTCGCTGCCCGTCATCGGAGTAAGTGCGATGTGTGGCGATCCCATGGCGCTGGAATTGGGACTCGATGAACTCGATCAACTCCAGGTTCGAGGTTTCGCTCATCGTCGGGAACCGGAGGAGGCGGTCGATCAACTCGTACGAAGAAGGAAGGTCGGCCGAATTCTTGACCTGCGTGTGCTGTTCCGTGGATTGCTTGATATCGCCCATAGGATCAGCCTAGCCGGTGGTCTTCGCTCACGAAGAAGCCAGTGCTTTCAGGGCCTGCAGGCTCATTCAACAGTGAGAAGTGCTGGGTTGCCGCGTGCAGAACGGCATCAAAATTGGGGGATCAGATGCCGTAGTGAATTCCGGTGATTAAATGATGCGACCGGTCTATGGGGGTCTGATCGCGTCTCACCGGATTGCCGCACTGTGCACATCAGCAACCCAGCCCACCAAAGTTAACTCGCTACTTTCGGGTACGAATAATTATTTCCGCATATTACGCAAAAATTCTGATCTGAAAATATGCTGGATAGGCGCTAAATCATGTATGAATGCTCACCGAGAGTATGGAATGCACGACGGTGATAAACCAAGGGAGTTCCCGGGTCATTGTTTCGAGCGGCTTCTATGACTTCGGCCGTGAAGACCAGGGCAGGGCCGGCCTGTGCCTGAGTCAGGGTTCGGCACCGCAGCACTCTGCTGACGTCGGTCAGCAACGGCTCGCCGGTGGGGAGGGTCTCCCAATTCATCACATCGCCGAAACGGGGTGCGCCGTGCGTTGCGAAGGTCTTGGCGAGCTCGACATTCTCGGCGTCCAGTAAGTGCACCAGGTACGTTTCGGCGTCAGCGATATGCGCCGCTGAACCGCGTCGGGCGGCGAGGGAAAAGCCCAGAATGGCCGGGTCCGCCGAGATAGACGAGACGGAGGAGGCCGTCAGGCCCACGGGACCGTCCTCGTCGGTGCTCGTGATGATCGCGACGCCGGCCGGGTGGTGTCCGAAGATCTCCTTGAAGATCTCGCTGATAGATTCCCTGTTTTCTGGACTCGCGTCAGTCATCGATCATCCTTTCAGCGGACTATACCGAATGTCCGCTAGGCCTACCTTTCTCCTCACGATAGAGCGAGCACTTCCACTGGCGCAGGGGAATACGGAATCTTACGTCCCGTCTCCCAATGTGACCGGAGTGTGAAAAGGTGCGTGACCGTGGCTGGATCGCCTGAGAGTCTGACCCTCACGGGCGCGAGACGGCCTTTGGTCGATCGGCTCGGAGAAGGGCGAGGTTTTCGGCCGGCTCGGAGACTCCTCGGCCGATCGATGCGTAGCGGAAGCCCCCCCTCGGCGACGCGGGAGGGCTCGTAGAGATTCCGGCCGTCCACGATCACACGACCGCGCATTCTGGAGGCAAGAAGTTCGGCATCGAAGACGCGGAATTCTTCCCATTCCGTGCATATGACGAGTGCATCGGCGCCCGCGAGGGCATCGAAACTGTTGTCCGTGAAGACCACTGGGCCTGCGTCGGTTCCGAGCGCGGCACGGAATGTTCCGACTGCTACCGGATCGTAGGCGCGAACAGCCGCGCCGGCATCGAGGAGCGAGCGAACCAGGACCAAGGAAGGCGCCTCGCGCACGTCATCCGTTTTGGGTTTGAACGAAAGACCCCAGACGGCGACGGTCGCACCATCCATCGAGGGCATAAGGCTCTCCAGCTTGCGGAATATCGACGTCTTCTGATGAGTGTTGACGCCATCGACGGCTTCGAGTATCCGGGGTTGGCACCCCACCGTGCGGGCGGTGTGCGCCAAAGCCGCAACGTCCTTGGGAAAGCATGAACCACCGTACCCTGCGCCCGCGTAAAGGAATTGATAGCCGATGCGCGAGTCCGAACCGATGCCGACGCGGATCTTTTCGACGTCGGCTCCGGTGGCCTCTGCAATGCCTGCGATCTCGTTCATGAAGCTGATTTTGGTTGCGAGCATGGCGTTGGCTGCGTACTTGGTCATTTCCGCCGAAGCGATGTCCATGGACAGAATCTTCTCGTGCTGCCGGTTGAAGGGCTCGTAGACATCGCGCATCGTCCTCTCATCGTCAGCGCAGGATGTGCCGATGACGATCCGCTCGCTGTGCTTGAAATCCTGGATCGCGGCCCCTTCTTTCAGGAACTCGGGGTTGGAGCACACCGTAACCCGGTGTTGGGCGCCGCGCCCGCCGATGGCCCCGTCAATGAGTGATTGGATCCTCTCGGCCGTGCCAACCGGAACCGTGGATTTGTTGACTACCAGCAACGGGTGGTCCGTGAGATTGCCGATGTCTTGGGCGGCGGCGTCGATGGAGCGCAGGTCCGCGGAGCCGTCGGAATTCTGCGGGGTTCCCACTGCGATGAAAGCGACCTTCGCCTCGAAGAGGCCCTCGGACGCGTCGTCCGTGAAATCGAGCCGACCCTGTTCTGCGTTGGTGCGGATCATGCCGTCCAGACCCGGTTCCCAGATGGGGCAGGTCCCGGATCGAAGCAGCTCGATGCGTTGAGGATCCACGTCTATGCACGTGACGTGGTGGCCTGCGTCGGCCAAGCACGCGCCGGTAACCAGTCCAACGTACCCTGACCCAAATATTGCGATTCTCATGTCTGCGTCCTCTGAGCGGGGAATCCCGTGCCATGGGCAATCGGGTCTGTCGACGCTTCACAGTAGGCTCGGCCACAAGAACCCCACGTGAACTTCGCGTGACCTCTCGCAAAAGGTCGCGGGACAAATTCGGCCGCAGGCGTGAGCGAGTTCCCTCTGCCGGATCCCCTATCCGATGATCAGGTGGGCTGCGAGGGTGAACATGATCAGTGCAATGATGCCGTCCAAAATTCGCCATGTACCGGGACGGGCAAAGAAGGGTCGGAGAAGGCGGGCACCGAATCCCAGGGCGAAGAACCAGATCGTGGAGCCCACAACGGCTCCGACGAAGAATAACCATCGCCCTGGGTCGCCCTGCTGATTGGCGACCGATCCGATGAGCACCATGGTGTCCAGATACGTATGCGGATTGAGGAAAGTCATGGCCGCACACGTCAGGAGCAGGGCGAAGACCGTGGGTTCGGGGGATGCGGTCGTCGTCGTGCGTTGAGTGCGCGTCGCCCCCCGGGTCTTGAGGCTGACACCGCCACCGGGGGTGGAGGCGCTCGATTCACTCGATTCGTCGGCGCTTTCCTCCGGGAAGTGCGCCCCCGGTCCCACCGCATCCTGCGGGGTGACGACGAGGGCCTCACCGCTGGGCCGGATGGCCCTTGTGGCGGCCATCGCACCGTAGCTGACCATGAATATCACGCCACCCCACAGGAGGACGGTCTGGATCCAGGGGAGCCTCTCGACCAGGTAGCCCATTCCGCCGATCCCTGCGGTATACAGCAGGGCATCAGAGACGATGCAGAAAACGATGATGGGCAACATCGGGCGCCCCATAATGCCTTGCTTGAGGATAAAAGCGTTCTGGGCACCGATGGCAGTGATCAGAGCGAGGGTGGTTCCCACACCCAGGAGAATCAGGGAGAAATCGATGGTCATGAGACCAAGCTATGACCAGAAAGCAGAACAGTACAGCTAAAGTTTTTTAGTATACCTAAGCTGAGCTTATGATGATGGCGTGAAGAGATTTACCGCGGAGCAGCTCAGGACGTTCGCGACCGTCGTGGAGGAGAAAACTTTCGAAGAGGCCGCGCCGGTCCTCCGGGTTTCTGCCTCGGCGATTTCGCAACGGATCAAGGCCATGGAGGAGGCCTGCGGGCAGATCCTCCTGAGGCGATCCAACCCTGTGGAACCGACCGAGCCCGGGCGCGCGGTCCTGAGGCTCGCGAAACAAATCGAATTGCTGACCCTCGAATCGGAGCGTGAACTCACCGGAGGAGACCAAGTTCGGCGGCTGGCGATTGCCTCCAATTCGGATTCCCTGGCGACTTGGCTCCTGGATGCATTGGCGTCCATCCCGAGACACGAGCGACTTTACTGCGAGGTTCACCGTGAAGACGAAAGACACTCCTCGGCGCTGTTGCGTTCCGGTGGCGTGATGGGGGCACTGACCGTGGATCCGCAACCGGTTCAGGGATGTTCGGTCGAGTTGCTCGGTTCAACGCGATACTTCATAGCGGCATCACCGGATTTCGTGAACTACTTCTTTCCGGCCTTCTTCAAGAGTCCTTCCCGGCTCACCGAAGACCAACTGCGCGAGGCCCCGGTGATTCAGTTCGAACGTAAGGACATCATGCTCGACGACATGGTCCAGCTGCTCGCCGAGAGCCACGGGCTGAGGCCCCAGACCCAGGCGCCTCGCGTCTACATCCCCTCGTCGACGCAGTACTACAGGGCCGTCAGCCTGGGAATGGGTTGGGGCGCCGTGCCGGATCTCCAGGCCGAGGAAGCGTTGAGGACCGGGGAGCTCATCAGGCTCGTGGAACGGCCCATTGACATCCCGATCTACTGGCAACGATGGACCATCGATTCCCCTGCGCTCCAGAGACTCACGGAAGCGATCCGGGCAACAGCACGCCAACGACTCAGGCAGTGACCAACCGGCTTCACTCAAGGATCTCGCTCAGTCAGCCCAGCCTGCGGATTGAGGAGGCGACGTCGGCCGCCGTCGGTGCGGTGACATAGCTGATCCGGATGTGGGACGCCTAGCGTTCGGTCGGTTGATAGTTCCCGCCCGGGGTCACCGCGACGCCGCGCGCCGGTGCCCCTTCCGCGGACGCACTGGGCGAGGTCATGGAGGGTAACTGGACCCGGGGAAGGTGTCCGCCGTGCGGAATCCACGTCAGAGTCTCGGGGCCAGGGTCTCGTACATCGCGCCGACGGCCGATTCGTGCCGTTGCCTCAGTTGCTCTCCGCCAGGTGGGCCAGACTCCGCTTCTCGCTCCCATCCGGGCCGTACTCTTCCGGGGCGAGCGTTTCACGCTGGCCGTACCGCTGACGGCGGTACTGGTTCTCTGGCCTGCATTATGGTCCCCCAACGCATCAAGGATGCCTGAGCCGACCGTGGCGTTGCCGCCCCACACCCTCTATTTTCCGAGGAATTCCGCGGCGGATTCACCGGCGATGCGTCCGGAGTTGAAGGCAAAGGCGAGCGTCAGGCCGTCAATCTGTGGGTACGTGCCTCCGTAGAATCCCGTGGTCTCGTTGCCCCCAGCAAATAAGCCGGGAATGGGAACGCTGTGCGGGTCGAGCACGCGGGCTCGCTCGTCGATGCTGATGCCGCCCAAGGTCCCGCGGACCGTGTTGACGACTTTGACCGCGTAGAAGGGGCCGGCGCTGACCTGATGCTGGAGCACAGAAGCGGGAGTGAAGAATTCTTCGTCGTGTCCCTCGCGAACAGCCTGGTTGTAACGATCCACCGTGTCCGCGAACTCCTGGGCCTGGAAGCCGACGGCGCCCGCCAGCTCCTCGACCGAAGTTCCCATGTAAGCCGAGCCGCAGTCCACGGCCTCGCCGAGCGCTTCCACGAGCTGGGGTTGCGCGGGAGTGCCGACCGTTCCGGGAGGCAGCGGCGCACTGTGGTCCTCGCCGGGGGAGAGTGCGAGGCCCTCGGCGGAGAGCTTCTCGACCGTGGAAGAATCCAGGATCATCCAGAAGTGACCGCCCTGTTGGTAAACGGCGGGTCCGCGCTGCCCGAAACGGTACGTCACGGCTTCGTCGATGAAGCGTTTCCCTGCAGTGTTGACCCACAGGAGCGGCAAGTTGGCCAACATCGCCAGGGCCCTGGAAGAAAAGCGTCCCGGCACCGTGAAGCTCGGGATGTCCAGGGTGCGTTCCGCATCCGAGACCCCGCCGGCTGCCGCAGCGATCTGCCGGCCGGTTCCCACGGCCTTGCGTTCTCCGGTGAAGTGCAGGGTCGAAGCGTCGATCGGCCCCAATTCTCGTTGCACCAACTCCATGTTTCCGACGAAACCGCCGGTTCCGATCACCACGGCGTTGGCACTGATGTCCACGTGAATCGGGGCCGTGTTCTCATCCGATTCGAGATCCTCGGAAGCATCCTTGCTGAGGGCGGTCGGAGTCGAGATGGGCTTGCCCGCGTCCGTCTTCTCCGCACGGATGCCCAGGATTTCGCCTTCGGCGCCGGTTTCGATCGCCGTGGCGGCGGTTTCGGTCAGCAGAAGACCGTCCATGTCTTGAAAGGCCTTCAGCATCTTCTTGAATCCACCGAATTTGGATGCGTAACGGTGGTAAGTCCGTGCGTTGCGGTGCGCGGTCAGAATTCCTGTTTGGGCCTGGACAGGGGCCGAGTGCGCGTCGTCATGTTCGGCCAAAGTGGTTTTGAGACCGTGACTCGCAAGCCATGAAACCGTCTCCCCGGAACGGCCGACGACCGCGCGCACCAACTTCTCGTTGCACCGGTGGCGATTGTATTCGGTGATGGCGTGAAATGCGTCCTGGACGCTGAAGGTCTCTCCCGCTTCCCTCTGGGCCTCGGACTCATAGGCGGCGAATCCGGTGGCGCCGAACATTGCTGCGCCGCCAGGGCGGTTGCCCTTTTCGAGCAATACGACCTTGACGCCTCGCTCGGCGGCGGCCAGTGCTGCTGCTATACCGGTGCCGCCCGCGCCGAGCACGACGAGCTCGGCGTCGTAATGCTCTGACTCGTCTCGGGGCTCAAACACGGGTGCGGTAGTCACATGTCCTCCATTGGTTTAGGTGTACCTAACAGCGTAAAGGGAAATCTCTTGGGGTTACAGGTGTGAGACCGATCCGAGTCCGGAGCGTCATTGAATGCAAATTTCCGTCATGTCTTGCGGCTGAGGGGGCGCGGAGTCTCACGAATCCGGTTTGGGCCGTCGGCCTCGGGATGCGTCCTCACTTGCCGGGAATAGATTGACCGGGCACGGGGTTGTGATGGAAAAGGTTTACTCGTAAAGTAAATCTCGAACTCAGATCAACGAAAGGATCTCACCATGACCACCTTCAACGAACTCTCCGTAGGCATCTGGACCCTTGACCCCGCTCACTCCGAGGTCGAGTTCACCGTGCGTCACGCCGGTATCTCCAAGGTGCGCGGCACTTTCCAGGAAGTCTCGGCCGAGCTGAACATCGGCGAGCAGTCATCCGTGACCGCCTCGGCGAATATCGCTTCCTTGGACTCCGGCAATGCCGACCGCGACGGTCACGTCAAGGGCGCAGATTTCTTCGATGCAGAGAACTACCCGACCATGACCTTCACCTCGACCTCGATTGAGTCCGATGGCGAGGATTTCACCCTCAACGGTGACCTCACCATCAAGGACGAGACCCGTCCCGTTTCATTCAAGGGCGAATTCGGCGGCGTTGCCGTGGACCCGTTCGGTGCCACCCGCGCAGGGTTCTCGGCTTCCACCGCGATTTCCCGCAAGGATTTCGGCATGACCTGGAACGCCGCGCTCGAAACCGGTGGCGTCCTGGTCTCCGACAAGGTCAACATCTCGCTCGACGTCTCCTTCATTGCGCCTCAAGCATAAGGGCGCAGCGCCAGACTCCATAGGTTCCGGCCCAGGGCCCCTCTGCCTCCTCATTGAGGCGGAGGGGCCCTGTGCCGTGAATATCGGTGGCCACCGTGCGCTACGGTCAAAGGAGGAAATACCTTCCGACCCGCGAACGGAGGCTCGCCATGACCACTCTCAAGGACTGGACTCAAGCGCACCGAATGTGGGTGGATGACTTCGTTCTGACTCTCCGGCTCTCCGGTGCCACGGGAGAGGACATCGCCGACCGCCTCGCTTCCGTGCACACCCAGTGCGACGAGATGGATCGCTCTCCGGAGGAGGAATTCGGCGATCCCGCGGAGTACGCGAAATCCCTGGGGTTCGAGCCCAAGGCTTCGGAGAAGAGAGATGTCCTCCGGACGGCTTTGCCCGTCGTCGTGCAGGTCCTATTGCTCCTGGTGGGTTCCTATGCGATCCGTGACTGGATCACGGATACCGAACTCGTCATCAACTTGGGGACTCTGATCTGTTGGGTGGTTCTGGTCGCCATTGTCGGTGTCGTCACCGCGACGACGGCTTGGGGAAGCACCGCGATTTACAACGTTTGGGTTTTCACCGTTGTTTTCGGTCTCGCGATCGTCCTGGGGGCGGCCGGTGCGTTGATCTCCCGAGCGGACCTGCCCGTGGTGTTCTCTGGGACGCCCGTGTTCCTGGCCGCGGTCGGGATCTTGGGGGTGCTCGCAATAGCCGTCCTCTCCACCCTCAGGCTCGTGAGAACCTCGCGTCGGACGTCCGATCCTCGTGTGAGACGCGACGAACCCGAGCAGCGCCGGGCAGGCGGGGCTCCCAGAAGTCTGGCCGTTATCGTGCCGATCTTCTGGATCATCCCGCTTTTCATGGCCTTCGATGCCGGCTTTACGGCGATGACTTCGTAGGTCACTGCCATCGGCTCCGTGTCAGACCTCCGTATCCCGCATCGGTCGAGTTGCAGTTACGAGATCAGCTTCTGGACCACGAAGTAGACCACCGGGACCAGTACGAGCAGCAAGAGGGCCCAGCGGCGCACGCGCGTTTCGGTCTTCGCGGCCCTGATGTCGGGGCGATCCTCGCGGGGCCGTGTCGGACGGGCCTCAGACCTTTCCGCCGAGGGGCCCATAGTCTGGTCCTCGGCCGCGGCTTCGGAGTCGGGATGCTGGCCGGACTCGCCGTTGAGGGGGTCCTGAGGGTCCCGAGCTTCGGCCACCTAGCGCCACCTGGTTGTCATGATCAAGCCGACCATCATCAGTCCGATGCCGATAGCGATGTTCCAGAAACTGAGATCGGGGATCGGCAGCGCCTGGTCGGAGATGTAGAAAGTCATGATCCACAGGAGACCGATGATCATGAAGCCGAGCATGATCGCGATGTACCACGTGGGGGTCGGGGAGGATTGACGAATGTTGGACGTCATCTCGTCCGCGATTTTGCGCAGGCGCTCGTCTTCGGCGCTCTCGTGGGCCCGCTTCGCCTTGGTATCCGACGGGGAGGTCCTGCTCGTGTCTTCGTCGGCGATGAGGGAGGTTGTTCGGTCCGTCTGGCCTACGGCGCCGCCGCCTTCCGAAGCGGTCACCTTCGAGTCAGCGCCCGCAACGCTAGATCCAGCGCGGCGTGAGCCGAAAAGCCCCCGACGGGGATTCTTTTCGGTCGACGTTCCGGTGGCGAGGTTGCCCCCGCCTGTCTTCTTGTCCTCGGCCATTCTTGGTCCTCCTGGAATTCCGCGTCCGACTTCTGCGGTGACCACATAAGGTATGATTCTGGGCGAGAACGGCCTGTATTCGGTGGCCGATCGCCTGAATGTCGAGTCTAACCAATCTGCCAAGCTCTTGCCGATATGTGCCTGTGGATTCACGGCTCGTACGAATGATATTGGCAGTATCTTTTTCGTCAGGAGGTGCCGTTGGCCGCGCGGAGAGCATCTTCACGGGCTGACCGACGGCCCCGCAGCATGGTCGACGGTGTGATTCAGGTCCTGGGTGAGTTGCTCATCACTGTGGGTCTCATTCTGATCTTGTTCGTCGTATGGCAACTGTGGTGGACCAATCTAGAATCCGACAAAGCGCAGGCCGACGCCGTCGACCAGATGAAGCAGAATTTCCGGGACTCCGGAAGCCTCGATGATTCCGGCAAGGGCCCAGAGGACCCCATTATCGGGGAAGCCCCGGCGCATGGTCAGGGTATCGGGATCATGTATATTCCTCGGTTCGGCGAGGCCTATGAGCGCCCGGTCATTCAGGGTACGGGCCGCGACGTACTGGACACGCTCGGTGTCGGTCACTACGAATCCACTGCAATGCCGGGAGACATCGGGAATTTTGCGGTAGCGGGTCACCGACAGACCAACGGCAAGGTCTTCGACCAGATCGACAAGCTAGTTACCGGGGACCGCATCTACGTTCGCACTGCTCAGGGCTATTACACTTACGTCTTTCGAAATAACGAGATCGTCCTGCCCTCGCAGACGGATGTCATTGCACCTGTCCCCGGATATCCTGGAGAAGAGCCACAGGACCGCATCATGACATTGACGAGCTGCAACCCTCGATTCGGGTCTACCGAGCGCATCATCGCCTACGCAGTTTTCGAAGGATGGCAACCGAATTCGGCGGGGCCGCCCCCGCCCATCGCCGACCTCGTGGGGAAGGACCAGTAACAGATGTACGGATGGGTCTTCGCTCATGTCCCGGGCCCCTTGTGGCTTCGGATCATCATTGCGATAGTTCTGATTGTCGCGGTTGCTTATCTCCTCATGGAATTCTTGTTTCCGTGGCTTGAAGAGTACAGCCCATTGAGCCCCGACGTGACCGTGGACGAGTAGGAGAATTTCATGACTATCAAGATTCTCGTGGTGGACAACTACGACAGCTTTGTTTTCACCCTGGTCGGGTACGTTCAGCAGTTCGGCGCGGAGACCACCGTGATCCGCAACGATGATCTCAGCACCGAGGAAGCCAGGCGTCTCGCCGAGCAGCACGACGGCGTGCTGATTTCGCCAGGGCCGGGAGCGCCCGCTGAGGCAGGGGTCTGCATCGATCTCATTCACTGGGCCACCGAACACCAGAAGGCGCTCTTCGGCGTGTGCCTGGGCCACCAAGCCATCGCCGAGGCCTTCGGCGGCACCGTGACTCACTCTCCCGAGCTGATGCACGGAAAGACCTCTCGGCTGACCCACAATTCGCTCTCCGTTTTTTCCGGCGTGCGAACGCCATTCACCGCGACCCGATACCACTCCCTGGCGATCGCGGACGGGACCCTGCCGGAAGAGCTGGAGGCCACCGCGTGGACCGAATCGGGGATCATTATGGGTGTGCGCCACCGTTCTGCGCCGCTGCACGGGGTTCAGTTTCATCCGGAGTCCGTGTTGACCGAGGACGGTTACCTCATGGTCGGCAATTGGCTCGAGTCCTTAGGTCTCGCCGGGGCGGTGAGGAAAGCCCGTGACCTCTCCCCTCTGATTGAGGCTTAGAGACACTCAGGAAATAAGTGAGCGGGCGGCCTCGTGCCCAATGGGCATGAGGCCGCCCGCTCACTTTGTCTCGCTTACCGTCCCGGGCTGGGGCTGGAAGAAGGCGAAGGGGAGGATGAGGGCGACGGGCTACTGCTGGGTGAGGAGTTGCCGCCGGAATTCCCGTTGGAGTTATTTCCCCCGTTCGCGGCCGAGTCACCGGAATTTCCACTCGGACTGCTCGATGGGCTGGGCGAAGGAGAGGGCGTCGCACGTGGTCCGGAGGAGACAGCGATGGTCACTGTGGAGCCTTGGGCAATGGACGTCCCGGCCTGTGCGGACTGGCGCAGAACTGTTCCCGCGGGCTGGCTCGACTCTTCATTGGTGATTTCAGTCGAGAGCAGGGTGTCCTTGCCGGTCAAGGTCGCAATCGCCTCGTCACGCGTGAGCCCGACGACCTGGGGAACCTGGACCTTGCCGGTCGAGAGGACCAGGTTGACGGTGGTGTCTGCGCTGACCCGCTCGCCCAACTTGGGGTTGGTGTCCACGACCAGGCCTGCCTGAACGGTCGGACTGTTGGCCGTTTCCACTCGCCCGGCCTTGAGACCTAGTTCCTCGAGACGGGAGCGCACATAGGCTTCCGACTGGCCCGAGAGGTCCTCCGGAAGCTGTACATTCGCGGGACCCTTGGATATTCGAAGGGTTACCGTCGAGTCCTTTTCGACCTCGGTTCCGTCGGCGGGGTCCGTGTTGATCGCATTGCCATGCTGGATATTGTCCGAGAACTCTTCCTCGACCTTGACCTTGAGGCCTTCATTGCGCAGATGTTCCTCCGCGTCCGACTCCGACTGGTTCGCAACGGCCGGCACATTCACGTAGACGGGCTTGTTGAGCTCGTTCTGGTAGTAGAGCCACGCGCCAAGGGCGGTTGCAGCGAGCAGGAAGATGATGAGTCCGAGGATCACGTTCTTCCAAGCGTTACGACGCCGTTTCTTGGAAGCGAGGGCCTTGTTGCGCTCGTAATCGTAGAGCTCGTCCTCGGAGTACTCGTCTTGCGCTGATGGGAAGAAACCGGAGACGTTCGCGTCTTCCATCTGAGGCTGGTCGCCCTCATTCGTGGTATACGCGTTGTACTCTCCTGAGTCCGAAGCCTCCGGGGAGTTCAGTGATGATTCGTACGCTTCGTTGTCGCCATGGTGGGCCTTGCCGTCAGCCGCCCGGGACGCCGCCGCACCCGCACCCACAGCGGTGGCACCCGCTGCGATTCCGGTGACACCGCCGATGGCCTGCGTCGGATCTTCGTCCGGGGCCCCTGCATGGCCGACGCTGATGCCGTGGGAGGCATTCTGGAGCGCAAAAGCGAAGTCTTCTGCGGATTGAAACCGGTCGACGCGGTTCTTTTCGAGCGCCCGGAGGACCAAAGCATCCAGGGCGGGTGAAATCTCTGACCTGAAGGTACTGGGCGTCTCCGGAGCCTCGCGGAGGTGCTGCTCCACAACCTCGATGCTCGTCGAACCGTCGAAGGGCGGCCTCCCGGCGAGCATCTGGTAGAGCAGGCACCCTACGGCGTAAAGGTCGGAGCGTGCGTCGACCGTTTCGCCCCGGGCTTGTTCCGGGGAGATGTAACGGGCGGTACCCATGATCGTCTGGGCTTCGGTCAACGGACGAGCCGTTTCGGTCATAGCCCGGGCAATACCGAAGTCCATGACCTTGATCCGGGCTGGCCGACCCAAAGCCTCGTCTTCTTCGGTGCGGTTGAGCACCATGACGTTTCCGGGCTTGATGTCTCGGTGAATGATGCCGCGCTCATGGCTGTACTCCAGTGCGTCGAGGATGCCCTCGGTATAGCTCAGAGCATCTTCGATCGCGAACTGCCCCCGGTCGGCCATGACGTCTTTGAGAGTTTCTCCGTGCAGTCGCTCCATCACGATGTAGGGAACGGAGTCGGCGTCTGCCTCTTCGTCGGGTTCGATGTCGTCGTCACCGGGGTGCTCCAACTCCACTTTGGGCATGGGAGCCGTGGCATCCGGATCCGCTATCGCATTTTCTTCGGTCATCGGACGGAACGTTCCGGTATCAAAAACCGCGATGACGGTCGGATGGTTCAACGATGCGATGGCCTCGGCCTCGCGGCGAAAACGGGTTCGAAAAACACTGTTCTCGGCGTGCTCAGGGCGCAGAACTTTGATGGCGACCTGACGGCCCAGGCGGTTGTCTTCGGCCGCATAGACGGTGGCCATGCCGCCTGAACCCAGGATCCCACCCAGTTCGTATCGGTTATCGAGAATACGTGGAACGCGCAGATTCATAGGGTCTCAGTCATCCGTTGGAGCCTTGGGTGCCGCCCTCGGACGATTCACCCGGTTGTTGATTCTCGTTGGTCGCGGGTCTTGTGGAGGCCGCCGAAGGCGAGGGTGAGCTCGGCTGGGACGGAGCGGATGACGTAGGCGCCGGGTTCTCGGGAGCGGGGCTCGAACTGCTCCCGGATCCAGTGGACACGTAAACGTCAACATATGAGCCAACCGTCACCTTGCTTCCCTCACTGGGAGAGGTCCGGACGACTTTGCCGGAGGCCTGATCGCTCGAGGTCTGATCGTGACGGGTCACGTTCACGCCCATTTGAGTGATCTCGTCTATGACGGACTGGGCATCCTGGCCGACCATCTTGCTCGGCAGGTTAACCGACTCGGGCCCGGTGGAATACACCACGGTCACATTGGAACCAGCGGCAACCTGCCCCTCGGGGGAGACCTCGAGGACATTGTTCTCGGGCTCGCTGGAATTCTTTCCTTCCGAACGGACAGTCAGGCCCATGCTCGCCAGCTGGGAAACGACGTCGTCCAACTTCTTGCCTTTGTATGCCGAAGAGTCGATATCAACCATCTTGGCCGAGCTCGAGCTTGCCGAAGGTTGCGAGGAACTCGAGGAGGGAGACGCCGAAGATACGGATCCACTCGCTCCAGGGGATGCGGAGGCGTCCGTCCCCGAACCCGACTGCACGATCCACCAGATGCCGAGGCCAACAGCCAGCAACAACACCAGCAGAGGGACAAGCCATTTCCAAACGGCAGCACCCTTGGACGATTTCTCCGCGCCGTTGTCCGAGTAATCGCCCTGGTACTTCAACGAACGAGGTTCGCCCACGGCAGGCAACTGCGATGTGGTGGGGTGGGCCTGATATCCGGCGGCCGAGGCCCCCGAACCGAACTGGCGGGTAGCGTCCGTCCCGCCCAAGGGCTCGGTAGGCGTCGTGACGGGCTGTGTCTGGCTCGTGTCGGTGCTGATCGGCAGGTACGTCGAGAGCCCGGGAACGGCCTTGACAGCGGCCTTGAGGTCATTGCGTCGGATAGCGTCGACGGCGCTCGCGAGCGTCGTCGCATTCGCCGGGCGTTGGGCCGGGTCCTTGGACAGCAGACACATGATCATGGCCTGCGCGGGCACCGGTACGGACTTCGGCAACGGTGGCGGCGGGTCATTGACCTGGGCCAATGCAATTGCGATCTGAGATTCCCCGGTGAATGGACGCTTCCCCGCAAGGCACTCGTAGCCGATGATGCCGAGTGAATAGAGGTCGGATGAGGCCGTTGCGGTCTGTCCGGTGGCCTGCTCGGGCGCAAGGTACTGGGCAGTTCCCATTACCTGGCCGGTTGCCGTCAGCGGCACCTGATCCGCCAGACGGGCAATGCCGAAGTCGGTCACCTTCACGCGGTTGTCGGGCGTGATCATGATGTTTCCCGGCTTGACGTCGCGGTGCACCAGTCCCTGGGCGTGCGCGGCGGCCAATGCCCGTGCCGTCTGGGCGATGATGTTGAGGGTTCGATCGGCCGGAAGTGTCTTCTCGCGCTCGATGATGTTCGACAGAGGCTCGCCGGGCACGAGCTCCATGACCAGGTACGCCGAGCCTTCTTCCTCGCCGTAGTCGAAGACGTTAGCGACGCCGGGATGGTTCAGAAGTGCCGTATGGCGAGCCTCAGCGCGGAAACGCTCGAGGAAACCGGGGTCCCCCGTGTATTCCTCTTTCAAGATCTTGACGGCGACGATGCGACCGAGGACTTTGTCCTTGGCTTTCCAGACCTCGCCCATACCGCCGATAGCGATGCGCTCGGTCAGGCCGTAGCGACCGCCAAGGGTCATCGATGATGAGGGCCTCACTGATTCAACACCGCCTCGAAAAGTTGCTTGGCACCAGGGCTCGTGAGCTGGGCTCCTGTGACCGCATCTACATCTTCATAGACAATAGCAACAGCTAGTTCCGGGTCGTCCGCCGGTGCGAAACCGGTGAACCACGCTTCGTTGTTTCCGTCCACGCCGGTCTCGGCGGTTCCGGTCTTCCCCGCAACCTTGGTCCCGTCGACCTTCGCGCCGGACGCGATTCCGTCGTCGACGTCGTTGACCATCCAGTCGCGCACCTGATGGGCCACATCGGGCGAGGTTGATTCCCGCAATTGCTCCGCCGAAAAATCGTAGAGCGTGCTCAGACTGTTGGACCGAACTGTCTTGACTATGTTCGGTTTCATCTGGACGCCGTTATTGGCGATTGCGGAAGACATCATGGCCACCTGCAACGGGGTGGTTTTGACGTCGTATTGACCGATCGAAGACAACGCGAGCTCGCTCTTGGACATGCCACTGGGGAAGTTTGAAGGGGTGACGCTCATCGGGATGTCCAGATCCTGGCCGTACCCGAAGTTCTTTGCCGTCTTGGCAATCTTATCCTCACCGAGGTCCATTGCGATCTGTGCGAAGGGAGTGTTGCACGATTGTGCTAGCGCCCATTGCAAGTCCGTCTTGGACTGGGAGGAACAGTTGCCATTGACATAATTCGGCAAGGTCGAAGAGGAGCCTGGAAGAGGCAGGTTCTGCGGGTTGTCCAGAACCGAATCCTTGTTGTATTTGCCCGATTCCAAGGCGGCCACCGCATCCATGATCTTGAACGTGGAACCCGGTGAGTAGAGGTCGCCGGATATGGCTCGGTTGTAGAGTGGGCGGTCCTGGTCCTGGTTCAGTTCGGAGTACGCCTGGATGACCGATTTCGAGTCGTGTGACGCGAGTTGATTGGGATCGTAGCTTGGCGTGGAGACCATGGCTTTGATCTCACCCGTCTTCGGGTTCATCGCAACGACCGAGCCCTTGTGGCCGGCCATCAACTCCGTGGCCTTCTTCTGCAACGTCGGATCGATGGTCAGCTCGACCGAAGCACCGTGAGTGTCTTGGTTGGAGAAGATTTGCGCGATGCGATCGTAGAACTGCGAGTCCGATTTTCCGGAGAGCTCATCGCTCATAGCGGATTCGAGGCCGGTGGACCCGTAAACCATCGAGAAGTACCCGGTGAGGGCGGCGTACTCGTCGGTCTGTGAATACTGGCGCTGATAACCGAAGCTGTCGTTGGACGGAACGGACTGTGCGATCGCGGATCCGTCGACGAGGATGGACCCGCGTGCTGAACCGTACTGATCGTAGAGCTGGCGGCTGTTCCAGGGGTTTTCCGCCAGCGCACCGGCATGCACGTATTGAACGTACGTCAGGGAGCCGATGAGCAAAATGAAGACGCCCGCCGCGGCGAGCCATGTTCTTCGGATGGCCTGGTTCACGAGTGACCTCCTGCTGAATGTGGGGAAGAAGCAGTTTCCTCATGAGAGTTCGAGCCGAGTCGGGAAATCGCCGCAGTAGCCCCCAACTGACCTGTATCCGCAGTGGTTTCGGCATCGGCAGTCTCCTCATTGACCACGCGAGGCGAACGAGCCGAGTGAGAGATTGCGAGTAACAACCCGACGATGAACCAGTTTGCGAGGAGGGACGAGCCTCCCGCGGACATGAATGGCGTCGTCAGACCGGTCAGCGGAATCAGGCGTGTCACTCCGCCGACTACCACGAAAAGTTGCAGGACCATGGCGGCGGACAGACCTGCCGCCAGGAGCTTGCCGAACGCGTCGGGCGTCCCCAACGCCGCGCGGAATCCCCGGGAGACCAATATCAAGAACAGCATCAGAATCGCTCCGAGGCCCAAGAGCCCGAGCTCCTCTCCGATGGCCGTGATGATCATGTCCGAATTCGAGAATGAGACGAGGTCGGGTCTGCCGTTACCGAGACCACGTCCGAAGAGGCCACCCGATGCGAGGCCGAAGAGCCCCTGGACGATCTGCCCCGAACCGCCGCTTTGCTGGTTGTAGACCTCAGGATCAAAAGCGTGAACCCAAGAATCTATGCGCAGGGTCACGTGGCTGATGGTCTTGTACGCGAAGAAGCCGCCGACGACGACCAGCACCAGTCCGAGAGCGACCCACGTGAACCGGTTCGTAGCCAGATAAAGCATCGCCAGGAACAGACCGAAGAACAGGATCGCGGAGCCGAGGTCATGCTGAACGACGAGGACGCCGATGCTCACGAGCCATGCTACGAACATCGGGGCGAAGTCCTTGAAGCGCGGAAGCCGAATCCTCCCGATCTTCTTGCCCGCGAGCAGGATCAAATCGCGATTGGTAGACAGATAACCAGCGAAGAATATAGCCAACGTGATCTTTGCGATTTCGCCGGGCTGAAAAGTCCTGCCGCCGATCGCGATCCAAATGCGAGCACCATTGATCTCGGTCCCGAGGCCAGGAACCAGCGGAAGAAGCAGCAATAGGATCGAGGCGGCCAGGCTGATGTACGTGACGTGCAAAAGCACCCTGTGATTCGTGAGGAACCACAGGGCCGCGGCACAAGCAATCATTGCAACGGCGGTCCACGCCGTCTGGGAACTGACCGAGGACGTCGGCGTGGTGAGATCGATGCGATAGATCATCGTCAGGCCAATGCCGTTGAGAACCACCACGATCGGGAGGATAAATGGATCCGCGTACCGTGCTTTGAGGTGGAGAATCACGTGAATGATGAGGGAACCGAGAACAAGGACAGCCGCGGCGGCGACGACACGATGGTCGAAGGAGGCCGTGTTGTCCAGATCCACGAGGCAGAGCGAGCCGACAGCGATGATCCACGAGATGGCCAGCAATAAAAGCTCGAAGAAGCGACGAGGCTTGGGGATGTGCTGCTCTTCGTCCGGAGTATAGGAATGCTCCTGAGCAGGTTGAGCCTGGGTTGTCACTGGTCGTCACCTCCTTGCCCGTCTGAGCTGGGTTTTTGACTATCATTGCTGGAATTCGATGATTTATCACTTGATGGCGGAGCACTCGATACTGTTCCGTGGGGCGCTGGGGAGGTGGATTCCCCTCCGCCTTGGGAACCCAAGTCCAGATCCGACACCACGCGCTCGGCATCTGCCACGGATGATGCGTGAATGCCCTCGTGGACGCGCGATTTGGAATAGGCCGGAAGATCGGAGACCTTCACGTCGGTCTCTCTCTCCAGGTTGTTGAGGTGTATCGGTCCGAGTGATTGGTCGACGCCGCGGTAAATTGCGACCTTGCCGTTATTCTCACCGACGTAGTACTGGCTGTTGACCCACGCCAACCCGGCCCAAACAGCACCCGCGATGAGCACCAGAATGAATGCCCAGATGAAAGCGGCCAGGCCCCACCGTCGCTTCCGGCGTCGGGGGCTGTCCATCTCCTCGAGCAGTTCGTCCGGAATCTCCTCGCCCTCGTCGGTGTCCATCGACGGGGTCCGTGCCAGAGTCGCCCTGCGCTGAACGGTCGCATCGGTCACCGTGGGTATCTGGCCGGTGTGGGTGGCGGAGGCGGCCGCTCCTACCAGCAGGTGGGGTCGTTCCTCCAGCTCTCGACGCAAGATTGAGGCGGAGCTTTCTTCTTGCTGACTGGCCTCTTCGAGGTCGATTCCGGACCGTTGCATCATCGCATTGAGCACGGAGTCCGAGAAGGAATCACCGCGCCACCGGCCGTGCCGAAGGGTGTGGCGGACCTTTTCGCCACGTTCTCGGGGCAGTCGCCGCCGCCATGGAGCCTTCAACTCGTTGGAGTCCTCGTCCACTGGGGCACGGTCCCGAGTCGAGGAGGCGGCATCAACGCCTGCGACATTCTCTGGTGCAACGTCCGATGCCCCAGTTTCCGGAGATTCTTCTTCCCATGGGGCCAGGGATGAGTCGTCCTCTATATCCAGGAATTTGGGCCACTCTTGATCCGGATCGTTGGAGCGGTGCGAGGAGCTTTCGAACGATGAATCAGCCGGCATGAGTCCGGAACTCGACGTGGTTCCGACTGCCGCTTGGGGTTCCTCGGAAACGCGCTCGGGATGTTCGTCGGCCCGGCTGTCCCGGCCTACGGCGTCAAGGCGACTGGTGACGGCGTTGGCCAAGTTCGCCTCCTCATTGACCTCGACCACGGCGACGGTCACGTTGTCCGGTGCGCCTCCGTCGAGAGTCAGTTCAACGAGGGACTCGCAGATTTCCTGTAGATCGTTGGTCGATCCGAGGATCGATTCGATCATGCGATCCGAGACCACGCCGGAGAGTCCGTCCGAACACAAGAGCCACCGATCGCCAACTTGCGCGTCTACGCGTTTGAGTTCAAGTTCGGGTGATGCGTCGGTATCCCCGAGAACACGCATGATGACGTTCTTGTGCGGGTGGTGCTCTGCTTCCTCGGGGCGCAACCGGCCTTCTTCGACCAGACGCTGGACGAATGTGTGGTCGGTGGTCATCTGCTCGAATTTTTTGCCGCGCAATCGGTAGGCGCGTGAGTCACCGATGTGGGCGAGCTCGAGTTCGTCGCCGTCCACCAGAAGGGCCGTGCACGTGGTTCCCATGCCGGCCAGCAGAGGATTCATTTCGACCAATTGGTTGAGGATGATGTTGGCCGTCTGAATTTCATCCGCAAGAATCGTGCCCGCTGAGCCGTCATATTCTGAGTGATCCAGGGGGGTCAGGTCGAGAACGGTCGAGGCGGATGCGACGTTGCCGCCCACATGGCCTCCCATGCCGTCGGCGACGACGGCCAGGTATCGGCCCGCATATGCGGAATCGTCGTTTTTGCTACGTACGCGTCCCGTGTCTGAGCGTGCCGCGTACCGAAAAGCAATATTCATCGGTTTTACGCCCTCAACTCAATGACAGTGCGTCCCACGGTAAAGGGCACGCCCGGTTCGACGAGCGTCGCTCGCGTCAGGCGTTGATCGTTCACGAAGGTCCCGTTGGTCGACCCAAGGTCCTCGAGGAACCAGCGGGATCCCTGCGGGAAGAGGCGGGCATGGTGCCCGGAGCAGTAGTCGTCGTCCAAGGGGAGGGTGCAGTCCTGCGCCCTCCCGAGGAGCACCGGAGAGTCGCCCAACCGGGCGATGCTTCCGGACCCGGGACCGCCGATGATCGCAAGCTGGCTGGGCCGCTGAGGCGTCTGTTGCTTTTGGGAACCGGTCGAGATTGCAGTTTGGGCGCCGCCTTTTTTCTTGTTCTTCTTGCGGCCGGGCAAAGACGTGAAACGGAGGGTCTGCCCTATTCCGAGGTCTCGCCGCTGCCCGGCGAGGATCACGAAGACGAATACCCACAGCAAGGCCAGGAAGCCGAAACGGAGCAACGTGACGGTCAGCTCTGAGGCCATTATCGACTACTCCTCGGGGCGAGCAAGCGGAAAGTTATCTTGGTCCGACCCATTGTAATGACAGTCCCATCCACGAGCTCGCGTCGACCGTTGAGCCGGGTTCCATCCACCGATGACCCATTGGTCGAGCCTAGGTCCACGGCTAGGAAGACACCGTCTTGATTGAGAATCTCCAGGTGGCGCCGGGAGACACCAGTATCTTCGATGGTTATATCAGCTTCCGAAGAACGGCCGAGTACGATCGAGCTCGCCTGAATGGAGAACCGTTGACCGTTGATATCCAGGACAGGCTTGTAGTTCGGGGCAGCGCGGTGGGGCTGTTCGTACCTGTGCGGAGATGGTATGGCTTGCGTTGCGTTCGGGTCCGCACCGGCCTGGCGGCCGCCCGCAGAGCCCCGCCTGCCGGGAGTTCGGGGCGCGATGCGGGATGAGCCGCTGGGCAGGGTTCTGCTTGACGCAGCGGCCGTTGCGGCAGGGGCAGCCGTAGCGGCCGCGTCGGCCGGGTCTGCCTCGTACTCCGGCGCGTACCCGGGGGCATAAGTCGGTTCCGGCTCGGCCGGCACGTTGGTCGCCTGACGCCCGACGGGTGATCCTGTTTGCTGGGCATTGGTCTGGCTCGCGTTGTAGCGCTCCCCGGCGGCAGCAGCGGAAGTCTTCGGGGCCGTTCGGGTGGAGCGTCCTCGCGATGCCGAACGCCCGGCGCGTTCTTGGCTGGATAGAACGAGGAATTCGCCTTTTTGAAGTTCTTCGGTATGAGCGCGCGTGAAAGTGACGCGAACTGCGCCGCGCAATGTGTAACCCTGTGACCGTGCATGGCGGATGGCGACGTCGCAGAGTTCCTCAGCCAGGTCATGACCCCAGTCTTGGGCTCGGGTGAAGTCGGCATCCGAAAATTCGATGGTGAAGACGTTCGGGGCGATGGTTCGCCCCTCAGCGATTGCGTAGGATTTCTTGTCCATTTCCGAACGCAGGCGGCTCGCGACGTCGACCGGTTCGATGCGGTTCTTCGAGCCGGCGGTGAAAACCCCTCGCACAGCCTTTTCGAGACTCCGCTCAACATTTTCTATGAGTCCCATGGTTGCCTCCTGGTTCTGCGGTTACGGTCCTCCGGCAACCCTGGCTTTAGGGTACGGGGTACCGCCACCGCGTACGGCCTCGGACACAAGGATAGTAGAGACCTATCCTGAATAGACCGTGAATGGTCGGTCTCGGACCAATTCACTGGGACAATTCCTGGATTTGATGGCGACACAGTGCGGGTTTTCTGAACTGTGGACAATTTCCGAGGGTCTGGCGGCTCGTGGCGAAGGACACCTCGTCCTCGATTAGACAGCCACTCGTGGATCTGGGTACGATGGTCAGCGTTGCTTTTCGCGCGTTATCCTTCGGATCGCGGGCGAGTCACTTGCGCGAGTGGCGGAATAGGCAGACGCGCACGGTTCAGGTCCGTGTGCCCGAGAGGGCGTGGGGGTTCAACTCCCCCCTCGCGCACCAGTAAAACCGGCTTGTTGCCAGGCGAAACGCTTGGCGGCGGGCCGGTTTTTGTATCCGAAGGAAGCTTCTCGGGGTTGTGGCGCTTGCCGTCCGGATGCGGGGCTCTGACCCGCGCATCCGGACCGCAGGCATCCCTTTCCGACGAGCGCTCCCTGCCCCAGGTCAGTAGGCTTTCTGCCGTTGCGGTACGACCAAGTGAATCACCGCGAACTGTCCCGATTCGACGGTGCGCAATGCGGCGTCGAGAGCGCCGGGCAGCTCCTCGTTGTTCTCGACCCGCACGCCGAATCCGCCATAGGCACGGGCCAGCCCGGCGAAATCGGGATTGTGCAGCTGGGTTCCGCTGACCCGACCCGGGTACTGGCGTTCCTGATGCGTCCGAATGGTCCCGTATTCACGATTGTCGGCCACGATGACCAGCGGTGTTGCACCGTATTGAGCGGCCGTGGCCAACTCTTGCCCGTTCATCAGGAATTCGCCGTCCCCGGCGATTGAGACGACCAGACGTTCGGGATGGCGCAAGGAAGCGGCAACCGCCGAAGGAACCGAATAGCCCATTGATCCGTTACGGGCCGAAATCATCCGGGCGTAACCGTGAGTCGGGAAATAGCGATGGGCCCAATTGGTGTGTTCGCCGGCCCCGAAGGTGACCATACAATCCTCCGGCAGCCGGGGCACCAGGTAACTCATCAGCGAATCCATGCTGACCTGACCACTGGTTCGTGCCTCGGGCAGAGTCGAGAACTCGGTCTGCTGACCGCGCAATTTCTCCCGCCAGTCGCGCCAGGAGTCCTTGACCGGAAGATCCATCCGCAACAGGTCTCGGACGAAGACGTCCGGCTTGGCGACGATTTGGTGCGTGACCGGGCCCGAACGACCGCGCAGGCCCGGGTCGATTGTCACCAGGAAGTTTCGCTTGTCCCAATCCTGCCGCGACGTGAATCCGTCCGTGATGACGTCGCCGGGCACGGTTCCGACGAACACGATGAGGTCCGCTTCGTCCAGGGTCTGTCGCGAGTGGTCCGGTCTGCCGTACCCCAAAGGGCCTATATAGCTCGGGGACGAGAACGGCACGGTGCCCTCACAGCGCCATTCCGCACCGGCTGGCAGCTCATGCGCCTCCAACCACGAGGTGAAGTCCGCTGCGGCCTTTTGCGTCCAGTCGTTGCCGCCGAACACGAAGAGAGGCTTCTCCGAGTCCAGGAGCGCATTGTGGAGTTCCTTCCAGTCGCTGACCGTCATGCCGCCGGTCGCGATGGGGATCTGAGGGTGCAGCTCGGGGCTGATTTCGCGCTGAATAATGTCCTCGGGCAAACCCACCACCACGGGTCCGGGGCGACCTGACCGAGCGGCGAAGATCGCCTCGGCCACGAGCTCGCTCGCGCGGTCCGGATGGTCCAGAATCATGACCCTTTTGGCTCCGGTCGCGAACCAAGCCTTGGGGTCGAATTCCTGGAAGGCTTCTTTTTCCCTGTGCTCGAAAGGGATCAATCCGACGAACAAGACCATTGCGGTCGAATCCTGCCACGCGGTGTGGAGGCCGACGTGTGCGTTGGCTGCCCCGGGACCTCGAGTCACCATCGCGACGCCGGGTACGTCGGTAAGTTTCCCCTCGGCTTCGGCCATATAGGCCGCTCCGCCTTCGTGGCGGCAGACGACGGTACCGATGGATGAGTCGTGGAGTCCGTCGAGAACATCGAGAAAGCTCTCTCCGGGCACGGTGTAGATCCGGTCGATGCTGTGATGTTCGAGCGATCGAACGATCGCGTGTCCGGCTGAGGTCATGAGGTGAATTCTTTCGGGGAAGTAGGTGCAAGAGACGGTCGAAGGAGTCCGGGCTCGAGGTCCTGGAGGCGGTCAGGAGAGAAGCGCCGCAACAGCGAATGCGTGAATAGTGTCAACGCGACCCGTGTGCTGCGTCACCGAGTGCCACATTATCGCCACCGCACCGAAGCGACACTCTCTTTGCTTAATAATTACCTGCGCAACCGGCGCGAGGGGCACCTACGGGAGGAGACGTGGGCGGTCAGGCCTGTGGCACTCCCCGAGGTTTGTTGCATTTTTGGGCTCTGCGCAAGGCTTTTGTGAAAAAGAGGCGAGTTATGTTCCGATTTCACAGAAAAACAACAGGGTCAAGATGTCCATTGCCGGATTTCCAGTAGAACCGGTAATTCTTGCGGATTACGTGACAAATATTGGTCTGCCGCCGCACTTCGCCGTCGCATCAGCTCGGCGCAATTGCCAGGAAAATCCCAGCCAACTAAGTTGAATAGGGTGCCCATGGATTCCGCTGGGCGTAGCGAAGAGTCAGCGACGCGCGAAAAATCGGCGCGCTACACCCGCTGACGAGGCCGCCCTAACGCTGAGAGCCCCCGCGCCGGTGTGGCTCTGCGTCTTCAAGGAGCCAACAAGTAGCGGCCGGGCGTTTGCGAATGCGTTATTGGTGCCCTGGTTCAGTATGTGCTGGTGCGACCCACCGGCACGAGAAGTTTGCCGTCGAGACGAGGAGAGTGCGTGTCAGAATCGCAGGAATTCAGTTCACCAAGGAACCAGACGTCCGCGGGGGTCGAGCGCGAGCGCTTCGGCGGCTCGCAACGGTCACTTGCCGACGTGGTGGAACGCCAGGAGAATCGCCCTCCCAGCTCCAGTGCGGAGTTGAGCCGCGGCCCCGCCGAGCTGCGCAAGGACGTCGGTCCCAAAGTCAACTGGAAAGTCCTGCTGATTTCGTCGGCAGTCGTCGTCGCATTTTCTGTATGGGCCATCCTTGTGCCGCATGCCGCGGAATCGACCATGAGCAACGTCGTGGCATGGATCGCGGAGAACCTCGGGTGGTTCTACGTCGTCACGGTCACCTGCGTGATTCTCTTCGTTCTGTGGGTTGCTTTCTCGAAGCTGGGCGGAGTGCGGCTCGGGCCGGATCATTCCCGTCCCCAATACAAGTTATTCACCTGGGTCTCGATGCTCTTCGCCGCTGGCGTGGGCATCGATATGCTGTTCTACTCCGTGACCGGACCCGTTACTCAGTACATGCAGCCAATCAATGCCGACCCGGAGAGCGCCGAGGCCGCGCACGAGGCCGTGGTCTGGACGATGTTCCATTACGGCGTCGCAGGGTGGGCGATGTATTCCTTGCTCGGCATGGCAATGGGCTATTTTGCGTACCGGTGGGGCATGCCCTTGTCGATTCGTGCGGTGCTGTACCCTCTGCTCGGAAAACGCGTCCGCGGGGCGACCGGCGACGTGATCGACATCTTCGCCTTGGTGGGCACCGTATTCGGCGTCGCGACGTCGATGGGCATCGGCGTCGTGCTTCTCAACGTCGGCTTCTCCTGGCTCTTCGGGCTCCCTGAGGGCCTGGCTCTTCAGATTGCTCTGGTCCTCGTAGCCGTGGTCATGACCATCGCCGCCTGCACCTCGGGTGTGGACAAGGGTATTCGTCTGATTTCGGAGCTGAACCTGTGGTCGGCGGCCGCAATGATGATCTACATCCTCGTGACGGGCAAAACGGCTTTCCTACTTAATGCGATGGTCGAGAACATTGGGCGGTTCGTCTGGTCATTGCCGGATCGCACGATGCAAACCATGGCCTACGAAGACGGCGGGTCAGCGTGGATGTCCACGTGGACCTTGTTCTTCTGGGCCTTTTGGCTCGCGTGGGGACCGTTCGTGGGTCTGTTCTTGGCGCGCATCTCCCGCGGGCGTACCCTTCGGGAATTCGTTATCGCTGCTATCACTGCTCCCGTGCTGTGCGATTTCTTCATCGTTACGATCTTCGGCAACAGTGCCCTGTCGCGAGTTATGAGTGGGGATCATGAATTCGCCCAGCTCGCGATGGACTCGCCGGAGGCCGGGTGGTACGCCCTGATTGAGAGTTTCCCGGGTGCGGCTTTCCTCATCGGGCTGGCTACTCTTTCTGGTCTTCTGTTCTACCTGACGAGCGCCAATTCAGGCGCGATGGTGATGTCGAATTTCTCCTCGACCATTCCCGACCCTTCTCAGGACGGGGCGAAATGGCTGCGTATTTTCTGGGCCGTTCTCACAGCCCTGTTGACGATAGCGATGCTGGTGGCGGGCGGCGTCACGACGATGGAGTACGCGACGCTGATCTTCGCGCTGCCCGTGACCGTGGTGGCTTATCTTGTCATGGCATCCTTCTCCAAGGTTCTGCGCATGGAGCGTGCCGAGCAGGAAGGGCGGCGTCTCAGTCGAGCGACTTTCGCACCCGACGGCGGGGTCAAACCGGAGAAGACGTGGAGACAGCGCCTGGCGCGGATGCGTTCCTACCCTTCCAAGAGAATGATCAAGGAATTCGCGGACGAGACCGTCGCCCCAGCCCTGGATGCCGTGGCCGCGGAATTTGTGGAGCAGGGTTATGTCGCAACCCTCGATACGTTGCCCAACGAGGAAACGGGCGTCGACGAGCGTACGCTCTTGGTCGACATTCCGGACCACCGCACGTTCCGGTACCAGACGGGGGCCGTGGAAGCCCCCGTGCCCATGTTCGGCGGCAGGATGTCCCGAGAAACGGACGTGTACTACCGACTCGAAGTCTTCACGCAAACGGGTTCCGAAGGGTATGACCTCATGGGGTTGACCCAGCAGCAAGTGATCGACGACGTCCTGGATCGCTTCGAGGCGCACCTCGGGTTCTTGAGCTATTCGGCGGCCCACGACGCAGTCTCGGTGGTGACGCCGGTGGAGCGATAACGATGTGATCTCCCGATCGGCGTGGGTTTGACCACAGAGAACGTGCGAGTCGCTGATAACCTGAACTTGGCTAGGGAAAACGTAGTTTTCGTCCGGTGTTCCGAACCCGGGGAGTTTTGCGGGCGGTCAGAAAGACGGTTCGAGGAACTCCTCGCATGAGGAGGAAGGGCCTTCGATCCCCATCCCGCGATCCACGGTGGAGGCCCGGATTCGCGGTGCTATCTTTTTCTTGAACAGCTCGAAGCCTGAGCACTGAACCACGCCCGAGGTGAATATGACTCTTCAAACTGTGACGTATTGCGCCAGACTTCCGCATGAGCTCGAGGAGAAGGTGCGCAAGGCCGCAGGCGACCCGGAGCTGGCCTTGCGCCTTGCCCCCGATATAGCGCGGGAACTGGGGTCGCCGGGAAACGGAAATACGCTGTCTCACTGGCAAGGTCTTGCGGCATTGGGGTCGATCGACCTGACGGTTGCGCGCGCCGTTGAGCCTCATCTGGATGCCCTCGCGATCCTGGATCAGGAGGCTGATCCACGGGTCGAGATTCCCCAGGGTTCGACGTGGGGCGTATACGCTGCGGAGTCTGCCAACGACCGGCTAGAAGCGACGCAAACGGGGCACGGCCAATGGAGAATCACCGGACGCAAGCCGTGGTGTTCCCTGGCTCACTACGTTTCTCACGCGCTCGTCACCGCATGGACCTCAAAGACCGAACGGAGACTCTTTGCGGTCTCCCTGGGAGGCGACGGCGTAGTCGTCACGGATGGACATTGGGTCGCCAGAGGGCTGAGCGCAATCCAGACTTCGTCGATCGAGCTCGAGAACGTCCCGGCTGAACCTGTCGGGGCAGACCAGTGGTATTTTTCCCGGCCCGGTTTCGCACTCGGAGGTATTGGTGTCGCCGCCGTGTGGTGGGGTGCTGCGTGTGCACTGGCACATCAACTGGAGACATCGTGCCGTTCTCGTACGCCCGACCAAATTGCGCTGTACCACCTCGGACAATGCTCGACGGAACTCGAAGCCGCGGGGAACGTGCTGGCCCACGCCGCGGTCCACGGCGACGACGCCCTTGGTACCGAGGCGAAGGACCTATGGCCCCTCGCCCTCCGCGTACGTGGCACGGTGCACAAGGCATGCGAGACGGTGCTCTCGGCAGTGGGACACACCCTGGGGCCAGGCCCGTTGACCCAGGACGAGGAATACGCCCGAAGGGTCTCTGACCTGCAGGTCTATGTGCAACAGTATAAGCCCGAACGGGACGTGGCCGGTATCGGTCAGGCGATCCTCGACGGTGCCCCGGCCATCTGGGCGCGAGCGTGAGCCCGCAACGGGCGCCCCGGTTCCGCCACGACGATTCCGGCACACCCGAATCCGTATGGAGTTCCGAGCCACTGCTGGCAACCGCAGAGAAACTGAGCCTCGAGCCTTTTGACCGGCTTGTCGCCGTCGCGGCTCACCCCGACGACGAAACGCTTACCGCTGCTGGCCTCATTGTGACCGCCAGCGCTCGGGGGATGGAGATTGACATCGTCGTCGCGACGGCCGGCGAAGCATCACACCCGAATTCCCCGACGCATGATCCAGCAGATCTGCGGAGTATCCGGGAAGGGGAAATCCGCGAAGCCGTGTTGACGCTGGCTCCGCACGCGAGAGTCCACTTGCTCGATCTGGGGGACAGTCACCTCGCGAAGAGCCAGACGGAGCTCGTCAACGTGCTTGTGGACCTCCTCGGCCCTTCCGCGAGCCGTACGCTCGTCGTTTCGACGTGGCGTGGGGACGGGCATACGGACCACGAGGCCGCGGCGCGGGCGGCCTCGATCGCGGCCTGGCGAACCGACGCGACTCACCTGGAAGCGCCTCTGTGGCTGTGGCACTGGGGGACACCATCCGATGTGGCTGCCTGCGCCGCGCAACAGCCCCTCGTCCGTTTCGACCTCGACGATGAGGTACGTGAGGTCAAGCGGGCCGCGCTGAGCAAGCATCGTTCCCAAACCGAACCGCTCGGCCCCGAAGAAGGCAATGAGGCATTGTTGTCCGCCGAAGTCCTGGCCCATTTTGATCGCGGTTTCGAACTCTTCCTGGCCCCGGAGCGCGGCGAAGTGAGTCCCTTCGACGAACTCCACCGGTTCTCCGAGGACCCGTGGGAGACCAAGAGCAGCTGGTACGAACAGCGCAAGAGGGCCTTGACCCTGGCGGCGTTGCCGCGGCCCCAATACGGAACGGTTCTCGAATTGGGGTGCTCCGTCGGAACTTTGGCGCGCGATCTTCTCACTCGATGCAACAGTGTTCTCGCGGTCGACGAGAGTGCCGACGCACTGGCCCGCGCCCGAGACGCGACCGTATCCGATCGCATCGAATGGGTTCGCGCGTCCGTTCCCGAAGAATGGGGTGAGGCCGTGCTCGGTCGGCACTTCGATCTGGTGGTGCTCTCCGAAATCGGCTATTTTCTCAGCCCGGGGCGGTTGTCGAGGCTCGGGGAGCTCATCGCTGCCTCCGGAACGAGTACAGTCCTTGCATGCCATTGGACCCACCCCATCATGGGCTGGCCGATGCGAGCCGCTGGCGTCCACCGAATCCTCGACGAAAAGCTTGACCTTCCGCGGGCGGTGACCATAGCCGACCCCGATTTCGAGCTCGCACTCTGGACCGCGGACAAGTCGAGCAGGACGGCCATGTCGTGAACGGGCGCTCAGTTCAGGCCGTAGGCGTCGTCGTCCCTGCGCACAACGAAGAGGGCTATCTGGAACATTGTTTGGCCTCGATCAGGATTGCCGCTCAGCAGGTGAACGTGCCGACGAATATCGTCGTCGTGTTGGACCGTTGCACGGATGGCAGCGCTCGCGTGGCCTCGGAAGCGGCCCGACGTGCTGGTGAAGAGGTCTTGACGCTGGTTGAAGGAGATTTCGCGAGCGTCGGGTCCGTCCGTGCCGCCGGGACTCTTCGACTCGCGGAATTCTTTTCGCGAATACCCTCCGAGAACGTTTGGACCGTGCACACCGACGCCGATTCGCGCGTTCCTCAAGATTGGCTCGCCAAGCATATTTCCCTGGCCAATGAGGGGACGGACCTCGTGATCGGCAGCGTCATGCCCGACGAGCCCCCTCATACTCCGACGTGCCGACTCTGGCTCGAACAGCACCCCTTGGGCGAAGGACATTCGGCCATTCACGGGGCCAATATGGGTATTCGCCTGAGTTGTCTTGAGGGGATCGGCGGCTTCCGCAACCTACAGGTCGGGGAAGATATTGACGTCGTCGCACGACTCAAGGACACGGGGGCGCGCTGGGTGGCCACCGATTCCATGCGAGTCGTGACTTCGGCACGGAGGACGGGCCGTGTACCCCAAGGGTTCTCCGCATACTTGAGAGACCTGGACGACCAGCTAGGCCGATGATTTCTCCCGCAAGGCACAGCAAAAGTACTTGAACTCCGAGCTGACTCGGGGTTGAGTGGGCAGTGAAGCGTACAGCCGTAAAAAACAAGAAGGTAAGGATTATGGCTGATCACGACACCAATGGACGGTTTGCCCGCAGGAAGGTGGGTGTTGCGGACACCGGGGGTTTTGGCGCGGCATTTCGCGTCAGACATCGTTACTGATGCACTGGGCAAAGGAGCTCACCATTTTGTACGATACCCAGCCGGTGTCGGTTACTATGCTCACGATCCCTCCGCAGTACGTGCAGGACGAGTCCCAGTGGGCTTTGCAGATCTGCGAGAAGTACCGGTGGGGGCTTCAAACAAGCAGCTGCCCGGTCCGCGACCCGGATCGTACGCCCATAGCAGAGGATATCGCGTCGCTGACGAGGACGTTCATTTCCTTGGGGTGGAGGATCACCCCCAAGGATCGCAGTGACCCCAGTGCAGGCATCGTCTGGCATCGCACACCTCAGGACCCCGAAGCCGTGCGAGAGGCAATTTGCCTCGCGGCGGCAAAACACCGTGTGACTACCGGGCGGACAATTCTCGCTCCAAAGGCCACGGGAACATCCGATCGAAAGGAAGAGCATCATGACTGAACCGAACCATCGACCTGAAGAAGAGATCTCCGAAGAAGAGCCCGGAGAAGGCGAAACGACCCAAGAGGCCGAGGAACAGCGCATCGACAAGGGCAAGAAAAACTCCAAGGACTGATCGCATACTCTGACGCCTCGTGAGGAGTCAGCTCGTGCCCGCACAGAAGATGCAGGCACAAAGGGCCCCCGAACCGTTGTGGTTCGGGGGCCCTTCGCTGTAAAAGTGACGATCGATTCTTAGTCGTCTTCGGTGCCCTCTTCGGGGCGCTTGCCGAGTTCTGCGTCGAGGCGGAGGATTCCGGAACCGTCGCCGTCGGTCAGCTTGATGCGGCCGATGATCTCGGAGGCGGTGGCCTCTTCTTCGATCTGCTCATCAACGAACCAGTTGAGCAAAGGACGAGAATCGTAGTCGCCCTCGGCGTCGGCTTCGCGGTAGAGGTCGCGAATCGACTGGGAAACCTTCTCTTCGTGGGCCAGCGCGGCCTCGAAGATCTCCAACACGGACAGCCCGGTCTTCACCGAGGGCGCGCTGATCTGGCCGATCTCGGCGTGGTTGCCGCGGTCCGAGAGGTGCTCGATGAACTTGTTGGCGTGAACGACTTCCTCGTCCGCCTGGTGGCGAAGCCACGCGGCAATACCGGGGAGGTCCTGCTCATCGGCCTCGATGGCCAGCTGACGGTAGGTGATCGAGGCTTCGAACTCGAGAGTGATTTGGTCCTGGAATTTCTTTTCAAGGTCTGTAGACATCTTCATAGCTTCGAGAATAAGCCGGATTTCCTGCGTTGTCAGCCGTGTGGAGCCTTTCCTCAAACCAACTTCAGGTATGCAATGGCTAAATTTAGGGGAGGGTTTCCACACGGAATCCTAGGGTGCCGCAGCACAAAAAAGCCGTTGACGAACACATGTTCGCCAACGGCCCTTTCAGCTATCCCCTCATTGCGGGGACAACGCGTTTAGAGAACGCGGATGCTCGTAGCCTGGAGACCCTTGGGGCCCTGCTCGGCCTGGTACTCAACAGCCTGGCCCTCTTCGAGGCCGCGGAAGCCGGAGCCCTCGATGGCGCTGTAGTGAGCGAAGAGATCGCTGGACTGGTCATCGGGAGCGATGAAGCCGTAGCCCTTTTCGACGTTGAACCATTTTACGGTGCCTGTAGCCATTATTATTCTTTCCTTCGTGTCGGCCACCTGAGGTGACCATGTACTCCGCATCGATTCTGCCGACGCGGTTCTTGAGCTACTGAATGCAGGCGTACTGCTTTAAAGAACTCAAAAAATTGGTGGGGGATCAAGCGGGATAGTAGATGTCGCCGCCTTGTTTGATGATTGGCCCGCCATGGATCAGGGGGCCTGTGTGTTTCGAATTGAAGAAGCCGACGTCGCTGACGGACCTCGTTGTGCGTCGCTGTTCGGCGTGTACGTTAACTACCCTACCAGGCAATTGGGGTCTTGTGTGAAGAGTTTGCCGTGCGGCGCGGTGATCTACGTCCTTGCGATTCAGAAGATCCGCTGAAGGAGGCGTGAGCCTCGCCGCACAGCCAGCCTCACTTGGCCTCTATGCGGGGCCTAACCCAAACCTCGGTGATCTGGGTGTCGTCAGGGGCGTCGATGACGTGGCGAATCGAGCGCGCCACGGTCGCGGGGTCGATGAATGTCGGCGGCTCGGCCTTCGGATATTCGTCGTCCCAACGGACCATGGGCGTGTCGGTCGGCCCGGGCGCGACGGTCGCCACGCGGATGCCGTTCTCGGAGACTTGTTTCCGGAAGCCGTCCGCTGTCGCTTGCAGCGCGTGCTTGGTGGCCGAATAAATCACGTTGTACTGGTTGGACGCGCGGGACGCCCCCGAGCCGAGGAACACCACGGTTCCTTTGGAGTCGCGCAACTGAGGGAGAACTGAGCGTGTGACTTCCGCAGGTGCGGTCACGTTGGTGCGAAGGGCCGCTTCCCAGTCGGAAGGGCGGGCGTCCTCGAGCGTGAACCTGGGAGCGACGGCGGCAGCGTTGATCAATGCATCCACCCGCGGAAGCCCGCCGAGGGTTTCCGCGATGTTTTCAACGTCGTCGAGGTCGAGAACCAGCGGCACGATGGTGCTCTCGGGGCCGCTGTCGGCTTTGACCTGCTCAAGTCGATCTTTGTTGCGCCCAATAGCGACGACGATGTGATCGTGCGAAAGATCCCGTGCGACCTGTGAGCCGATGCCACCTGAGGCCCCGGTGACCACGGCGATCGGGCGATCGGGTTCTGTGGAGGCGAGGCGTCGGATTTCGGCAAGGGACTCCGAAATGGAGCTCGGTGAAACGGTCGAATCGTTCATGTCAGCCACTTTACGGCCTTCACCGCACGTTATGGGAGTGCGGAGTGCGCAACTTCCGTACTGGCGAGTAGTAAAAGTGCCACAAATCACAAATTGTTACCCAAATCCCTCTGAATTCTTGGCGCCGATCCGTTATTATCGGTACATACAACAGATACAACATCTTGTACAAACTGGATCTGCTTCAAGGTTTTCCGGCCGGCTATGGGGGTCGGAAATTGCTTCCGCATGGAGGCTAGACGCCGACGTCGATCGGCGCTCCTCGTTTGGGGGATTTGCGGAAGCCGACGTCCCGCTCGTGCTCGCACTCGAGCGGGACGCTTCGCTTTAAGGTCGTTCGGAGAGGCCCGAACACAGGAACTTGTCCAAGTCGTGACCTGATTAACAGGAGGCTCTCAGCTGGTGTGAGGTTGCAGCTCAGTCGGGGTGGTTAGGTTAATAAGTACCTCATAAGGTGCGAGTGATTGATGAGAGGCGGACCGCGAATCCGTCTCGGACCATCGGCCGGGGGTGGAGCGTTTTCCCTATAGCTCCACTTCCCGGCCGGTGGTTTTTTAAACCGAGGCCTCCGCCTGGTGGGGGCGCGGCGCAGGGAAAGGGCTTTGAATCGGGTAAATGCCTCCCAACGTGGCCCGCATCATTCCTGCCGAGCCGACCAGCGTTGTCGCCTGAACGCCCCGGGGCAGCACCGTCCGGACTAGACTGGATGACCATGAGCTCAGAGAACCAGACTCCGCAAGAAGGGCCGCAGAGTGTGCGGTTGGATGCATGGCTCTGGGCCGTCCGGCTCTACAAGACCCGCTCTTCGGCCACAACCGCCTGCCGTGCAGGACACGTCCGCCTCAACGACCAACCCGTGAAAGCCTCACAAGCCCTCAGGGTGGGCGACGTCGTCAAGGTTCGGACGCCAGGCTGGGAGCGAGTTTTTGAAGTGATCAAGTTGCTGACCAAACGAGTCGGGGCGCCCGTGGCCCGCACCTGCTACGTCGACCATTCCCCGCCGCGTCCTACGGCGCTTTCCGCCCCGGTCCCACGCCGCGAGCCCGGAGCTGGGCGTCCAACCAAGAAAGAACGACGCGAGTTGGAGAAACTCCGCGGACGTCACGGCTGAGGCCCTTCCCCAGGGGTGTTTACTGTTCGGCGGAAGAGGGCAAACCCCCGCGGACGTAGTCGGCCAAGTACCGGCCCGTCGTTGTTGAACGGGACTTGACGAGCTCGGCCGGCGAACCTTCGAAGACCACGCGCCCGCCGTCGTGACCGGCACCGGGACCCAGATCAACAATCCAGTCGGCATGTGCCATGACCGCCTGATGGTGTTCGATCACGATCACCGACTTGCCCGATTCCACGAGCTGATCCAGCAGCCCCAGAAGCTGTTCCACGTCGGCCAGGTGAAGCCCCGTGGTCGGCTCGTCGAGGATATAGACCCCGCCTTTTTCTCCCATATGGGTAGCCAACTTGAGCCGCTGCCGCTCGCCACCCGAGAGGGTGGTCAGGGGCTGTCCCAGGCTCAGATAACCGAGTCCGACGTCGTCTAAACGCTTCAGGATCTTGTGCGCGGCGGGAAGCTTGTTCTCGCCCGGCCCGAAGAACTTCTCCGCCTGGGCGACCGACATGGCCAGAACTTCGCTGATGTCCTTGCCGCCGTATTTGTATTCCAGGACCTCGGGTTGGAAACGTTTGCCTTCGCAGTCCTCGCACACGGTGGAGAGCCCCGCCATCATCCCCAGGTCGGTGAATATGACCCCGGAGCCATTGCAAGTTGGGCATGCTCCTTCCGAATTGGAACTGAACAGCCCAGGCTTCACGTCGTTGGTTTTGCCGAATGCCTTGCGAATCGGCTCGAGGAGGCCGGTGTACGTGGCGGGATTGCTCCGGCGCGACCCCTTGATGGGAGTCTGATCGATGGAAACGATGCCTTCTTCTGCGCCCCGCGTTCCCTTGAGCAAAGAACCGTGGAGCAGCGAGGACTTCCCGGATCCGGCGACGCCGGTAACCACGGTCAGGACCCCCAAAGGGACGTCGACGTCCACGTTCCGCAGGTTGTTGCGGTTGGCACCGCGAATCTCGAGTTTTCCGGAAGCCTGACGAACCGAGTCTTTGAGATGCACGCGGTCGTCAAGATGCTGGCCCGTCACAGTACCGGAAGCACGCAAGCCGGCGACGTCGCCCTCGTAGCAAACTTCGCCGCCGGCTTTGCCTGCACCGGGGCCTAGATCCACCACGTGGTCGGCGATCTCGATCATCTCCGGTTTGTGCTCGACCACCAGAACCGTATTGCCTTTGTCCCGCAGCTGAAGAAGGAGTCGGTTCATCCGCTCGATGTCGTGGGGATGCAGCCCGATAGACGGCTCATCGAATACGTAGGTCACGTCGGTCAACGAGGAGCCCAGGTGGCGGATCATCTTGACCCGTTGGGCCTCGCCGCCAGAAAGCGTCCCGGAAGACCGATCCAGGGACAGATAGCCCAGACCGATCTCTACGAATGAATCGAGGAGGTGACGTAGCGCCGTGAGCAAAGGACCCACGCTGGGGATCTCGAGGTTTCTGACCCACTCGGCCAGATCGCTGATCTGCATTTGGCACAACTCGGCAATGTTTTTGCCGTCGACCTTGGAAGACAGTGCACCCTGAGTCAGGCGAGTGCCGTGACAATCGGGGCAGGTCACGTAGGTCACCGCGCGATCCACGAACGCTCGGACGTGAGGCTGCATCGACTCCTTGTCCTTGGAAAGCATCGATTTCTGGATGCGAGGTATTAGGCCCTCGTAGGTCATGTTGATGCCGTCGACCTTGATGCGTACGGGTTCCTTGTACAGGAAATCGTGCATCTCACGCTTTGTGAATTTTTTGATGGGTTTGTCCGGGTCAACGAAGCCCGAACCGCTGAACAGCCGGACGTTCCAGCCGCCGCCCGAATATCCGGGGACTTTGATCGCGTCATCGGATAAGGACTTGGCCTCGTCGAAGACCTCCGCCAGGTCCAGATCCGTCACCGAGCCCATGCCTTCACAGCGGGGGCACATTCCTCCGGTCACGGAGAATGTCGTCTTGACCGCCTTGCGGTGGCCTCGCTCGACCTTCATCGCTCCGGACGCGGTCACGGAGGGCGTGTTGAAAGAGTAAGCCTTGGGGCCGCCGATCTTGGGTTCGGCTACGCGGCTGAACAGGGTCCGCAGCAGCGCGTTGGCATCCGTGACGGTCCCGACGGTCGAACGCGCATTGTTCCCGATACGTTCCTGGTCCACGATGATCGCCGTGGTGAGGCCGTCCAGAAAGTCCACTTCCGGTCGCGCCTGGGTGGGCAAGAACCCTTGGACGAACGCGCTATAAGTCTCGTTGATGAGTCTTTGCGAGTCGGCCGCGATGGTTCCGAAGACCAAGGAACTCTTGCCTGAGCCGGAGACGCCAGTGAATACGGTCAAGCGCCTCTTGGGCAACTCGACGTTGATGTCCTTGAGATTGTTCTCCCGAGCTCCGTGCACGCGGATCAGCTCATGGGAGTCGGCGGGGTGCACTGTCTGGAGTGTGTTGGCCATGACTCGATCTAACCAGAAGTCCTGGCCCGCCGGAACGGTCATCAAGCAGATTGTGGACAACAACGGAGTCAACGGGTTTGGGGCACAGCGTTCGGGTAGTAATGGGGCCCGCCCGTGGCTCGACGAACCTTTCACCTCCTAGACTTGGCCGGGTGAATAACGCACCTGAACACACCTCATCGGAGGCGTCAGCGAAGAGTCTCAACCGGCAGATCCTCGCCCTGGCCCTACCGGCCTTCGGCGCGTTGATCTCGGAACCGCTTTTCATCCTCGCCGACACCGCTATTGTCGGCCACCTCGGCACGCCCCAGCTGGCGGGCCTTTCGGTCGCTTCCACGGTAGTTCAGACGGTCATCGGCCTCATGATTTTCCTCTCGTACTCGACCACCCCGGCCGTTGCCAAATTCTTCGGCGCTAGGAACCTCAAGGCGGCGTACGAGAAAGGCCGCGATGGCCTATGGGTCGCATTCGGTTTGGGTCTTGTCTTGGCCATCGCCGGTTGGATTCTTGCCCCCGCCGTTCTGGGCATGATGGGTGCCCAGAAGGAAACCCTCGAACACGCCGTCGCCTACATGCGCTGGTCCATGCCGGGTTTGCCGGGTATGCTCATCGTCCTCGCGGCCCTCGGGATTCTGCGAGGACTCCAGGACACCAAGACGCCGCTGTACGTTGCGGCAACCGGTGCAGCGGTCAACGTAATCCTCAATATGATCCTGGTCTTCCCGTTGCATCTCGGAGTCGCAGGCTCCGCCATGGGCACTTCACTCGTTCAATGGGGCATGGCCGCCGTCTACCTCGTCATGATCGTCGGAGGCTCCCGAGACCATGATGTCTGCTGGACGACGTCGCCGAGCCGGGTAGGTGCGATACTTTCCGTCGGTTCATGGCTGATGCTGCGCACCGCGTCGATGCGAGCCGCGATGCTCCTCACCGTTTTGGTCGTCACTCACCAGGGGCCGGTCAACTTGGCGGCCTATCAGCTGACGATGTCCCTCTTCGGGTTCATGGCGTTTGGGCTCGACGCGCTCGCTATCGCGGCCCAAGCCTTACTCGGAAAGGAGATGGGCAGTCGGAACCTGAGTCTGCCCTCCGAGAAGGAGCACGTCAGAAGGCTCATGAACCGCCTGATCCGATGGTCCGTGGGCTTCGGCGTGATCACCGGCCTGATCTGTCCCATCATCGGATACGGATTCGGCTGGGCCTTCACCCCCGACCCGCACGTTCAGCAGCTCTTCGGTGCCGCAATGATCGTGGTTGCGATCGGACAGCCATTGGCGTCCTATGTTTTCATTCTCGACGGCGTGCTCATCGGCGCCGAGGACGTGAAATATTTGGCCCTCGCCTCATTCATTTCGTTGGTGATATACGCACCGATGCTCTGGGGAGTATTTGCTTTCAGCGCGGACCGCGGAGGCGACGTCGATCCCAGGGGCTTCGTCTGGGTCTGGATCGCGTATGCGATGGGCTTCATGGGACTTCGTGGAATCACGCTCGGGTGGCGCTCGCGCTCGAACGTATGGATCAGGGCCTGACGCGGAATAGGTCAGGGAAGCCATAGAGAAAAACAAGGCTTACTTGATCATCGGTAAAGCATTAACGTGGTTTGTGGTGAGGTTATACTTCTCTTGAGCCCAGCCGCCGAGCCCATGACAGGGCCTCCAGCGGCTGATCGTCTTGGGAGGCTGTGTGTTCGTTGCCAATTTGTTGATCGCTCTCCGGGAGGGGTTCGAGGCTTCCCTCATCATTGGGATCCTTGTTGCGTATCTGATCAAGGCCAGACGCCGCGATGTCCTGCCCAAGATGTGGCTGGGCGTCGGCGTGGCGGTTCTGTTGCCTCTCGGCATCGGCGCACTGCTCACATGGGGGCCTAAGACACTTTCGTTCCAGGTTCAAGAGATCATCGGCGGGACACTTTCCCTGGTTGCTGTTGCCCTCGTGACCTGGATGATCTTCTGGATGGGCCGTCACTCCCGCCAGCTCAAGCACGATCTTGAATCTTCGGTGGAGCGCTCCTTGGTGGGTGGCTCAGGCGGGTGGGGCATGGTGTGGCTTGCCGTGCTGGCGGTCGGCCGAGAAGGCGTGGAAACCGCGCTTTTCATCTGGGCAACGGTTCGATCTTCCATCCAAACCAACGTCCTGGCGACCACCACGGGCGTGCTGACAGGCCTGGTACTTTCGGTTGCCCTCGGGTGGATCGTCTACCGAGGTGCTCGTCGGATCAATATGCGCCTCTTCTTCTCCGCGACCGGTTATTTCCTGATAGTGGTGACGGCCGGGATCTGCGCTTACGGAATCGGCGACCTGCAAGAAGCAGGCGTGCTGCCCGGGATCATGAGCCACGCTTGGGACCTCAGCAATCGCTTGCCTGCGATCACATCGCCCCTCTTCTGGACCTACACGCTCGGACAGGCTGTTTTCCAGGTCAATCTCCAGCCGACGGTGTTGCAAGTCCTCGCATGGGTCGTCTACTTGGTTCCCACAGTCTTTCTCTTCACGCGCCAAGTCTCCTCTGGCAAGCGCGCCGCAACGCGGGCCGCACCGCACGTTCAGGCGCACTGACCCCTCAATCCCTTCCCCGAGCCGGACGCCGTAGTCCGCGCCATCACCGAACCCGAGAGGAAAACATGAAAAACACAAGGTACCTTCTTGCTGTTCCGGCCGCTATAGCTATGGTCATCTCTCTGTCGGCATGCACTGACAATCCCGCAAATTCGTCGGCTTCATCCAACGAGTCCACAAACGGGGGAACCGTTCAGACCGTCAAAGCCAACATCACCAACGACACGTGCACGACCGATCCGGCCAAGATCCCGGCCGGCAAAGTCGCCTTCGAGATCGCCAACAACGGGACCACGCCGAATGAATTCGAGGTTCTGACCGAGAACAAACTGCAGATCGTTTCCGAGAAGGAAAACATCGGGCCGGGCACCACGGCACACATGACAACGGCGCTCAAGGAAGGAACGTATTACACCGGGTGCAAGCCGAATATGGTCGGCAACTTCGTGGGACTCGCCCAACTCGACGTTATCCCAGGCGAGAACGTGGAAGTAGCAAAAGATGTCCAGGCCGCCGAGGACCACGCGATCTCGAACTACACCTCGTACGTCAAAGACCAGACGGGTCAGCTGGTGAGTGCGACCCAAGAGTTCACGAAGGCCTACATCGCAGGCGATGACCAAAAGGCGAAGACGCTGTACCCGTTGGCTCGTCAGCATTACGAGCGCATCGAGCCGACCGCCGAATCCTTCGGCATCAAGGAAGGAGGGGACCTCGACGTTGCGTTGGACGCCCGAGTCCAGGACCTCTCGGCGGATGCGCACAAGAAACCCACGGACCCGGAGGTACTCAAGGGCTGGACCGGCTGGCACCGGATTGAGGCGGACCTGTTCACAGATGATTCCGCCGGGTACAAGTTCGACACGGACGAAGACCGGAAACGAGCCGCGGACGAGCTGAACGAAAACACCCAGAAGCTCTACGACCTGGTCTACGGCAAGATCGACGGCGCCAAGGGCAAGTTCAAACTCGAATTGTCCGACGTCGCAACCGGCGCTTCCTCGCTCCTGGAAGAAGTTGCCACGTCCAAGATCGTGGGTGAAGAAGAGACTTTCTCGCACACGGATACCTATGACTTCAAGGCCAACGTCGAAGGAGCTGAGGTTGCCTATGGGAATGTCGCTGATTTGGTGAAAGACAAATACCCCAAGCTGGCAGAGAAGATCGAGTCAAAATTCGAATCGGTGAAGTCACTGATCAACGAACAATCGACCGGTAAGGACGAGGGCGGAAACACCCTGTTCAAGGACTACTCCCAGATCGCTGCCGTTCAGAAGGACGCCGGGGAAGCGCCCAAAGACTCGGATTACACCGACCTCCAACGAAAGTTCTCCGACGCGGTCAACGCTCTCGGTGAGCCGCTGTCCAAGATCGCGGGAACGATCCTTCACTAGTCCACGGAAGAATCAATGTCACCTCACACATCATTCGGTGATGAACCGCGTGCTGCGTCGTCGTCTGCCAAAAACTCGCACTGGGCAGAGACACACCCTACGGATGCCATGGCCGGCGACGAGGCGGCAGCAACTCAAGGGAAAACCCTCGGTTTCTCGCGTCGTCGGCTCGTGGGGGCCGCGGGAGCGGCCGGCCTGTTGGGCATTGCGGGCTTCGGCGGTGGAGCAATCGGTCACCGCATGGGTAGCGATGAAGCCGCAGCAGCCACTCCGGCTGAACTCAGGTACCCCTTTCGCGGGGAAAAACAACAGGGAATTCTGACTCCCACGCAAAACAATATGTATACCGCCGCCTTTAATGTGACTGTTCAGGATGTCGGAGGACTCAAAGAACTGCTTTCCGAGTGGACGGTCGCCGCAGAGCATATGTGCGCGGGGGAACTCGTTGGCGGCGCTCCTGAGGGCAATCACCACATGCCGCCCGAGGACACCGGAGAAGCCTGGGGATACTCGCCGAGCGGACTGACCATCACCTTCGGTTTCGGACGTTCGCTCTTCGTCGATGAGCACGGAAATGATCGTTTTGGACTCAAGGACAAGATGCCCAAGATCCTGAGCGATGGGGTTCCGAAATTTGCGAACGAAGCCCTGCGGGCAGGATCCAGCGACGGGGACATCCTGATCCAGACGTGCTCCAATGACGCTCAGATCTGCGTCCACGCGATCAGAAACCTGACCCGCATCGCCTTCGGCTCGGCGACGCTCAAGTGGAGTCAGATCGGTTACGGACGCAGTTCCTCGACGTCGAGGGGACAGCAGACACCCCGTAATCTCTTCGGATTCAAGGATGGTACGGCCAACCTCAAAGCGGAAGACGACGATGACCTCTTCGGCGACAACGTTTGGGTTCAGCCCGAGGATGATCCCAACGCACAGTGGATGAACGGTGGAACGTATTTCGTGGCACGAAAGATTCACATGTACCTCGAAATCTGGGATCGAGTACGGCTCTCCGAACAGCAGGAGGTGATCGGCCGGGACAAGCAGTACGGTGCGCCACTGTCGATCGCCTCGCCTCGGGCGTCGGACGAGTTCGAAGCACTGGACTTCACGGCTCAGGATGACCACGGGGAACCCGTGATTCCCACGGACTCGCATGTGGCCGTCGTCGCCCCTGAGAACAACGGGGGTCATCGGATGCTTCGACGCAGCTACAACTATACGGACGGCAACGATTCCCTCGGGCGTCTGGATGCGGGTCTGTTCTTCATCGCCTACGTGCGAGATCCCCGGAAAGGTTTCTACCCGACTCTCAAGAAAATGACGGAGCAGGATGCCCTGACGGAGTATCTCCAGCACCAGGCATCGGCGCTCTTCGCCGTGCCCGCGGGCATTCGTGACGGAGACGAGATGGTTGGGCAGGGCCTGTTCGAGTAGCGGTGCTAACATGAGACGCGCGACACGGGGTGCCTCCGAAGGGAGGCTGAGATGAAACCCGTAGAACCTGATTCAGCTAGTACTGGCGAAGGGAATGTCCGCAGAGCGCACTTACATCCGCGTGCCGCAACAGCGGTTGCGGGAATCGCTCTTTCGGGTGCCTTCGCCTCGATGGAGAGGCAAAGACCATGACCGAAAATCCCACCACCGTATCGAGCGTTCTGCCCATCGACGAGCAGATCGTGGTGGTGACCGGCGGCGCGAGGGGCCTTGGAGAGAGCATCAGCCGCGCTTTCCTCGGCGAAGGGGCAAAGGTGGTCATTGGGTACCACCAGAGCAAGGACGACGCCGCCCGCATCGTCGACGAATTCCCGGACCGAGCCCGTTGCGCGGCCCTTGACGTTCGGGACGGGGAGAGCATTCGAGAGTTCGCGACGTCAGCCTCCGGATTCTTCGGCACCGCACCGACCACGCTGGTCAACAACGCCCTGGTGGACTTCAGCTTCAACGGCGAGGCCCGGTCGAAAGCCGCCGACATCACCGCCGAGGAATTCCAGAAACAGATCGACGGGTCGCTCCACGGGCCGCTCGCGATGATCCAGGCGCTCCGACCCGGTATGGCCGAACGGGGCTTCGGGCGCGTCGTGAACATCGGCACGAACCTGTTCCAGAACCCCGTGGTCCCGTACCACGACTACACGGCGGCCAAGGCCGCCCTGCTCTCCTTGACGCGCACGTTCTCGCAGGATCTCGGCCCGGAAGGAATTACGGTCAATATGGTCTCCGGTGGTCTGTTGAGGGAAACGGATGCGAGCTCCGCAACTCCGGATGAGGTCTTCGACATGATCGCTGCGGGAACGCCACTGCGTTCCGTGACCACCCCGGACGAAATGGCCGACGCGATTCTCTTCTTCGCTTCCCCGTGGGCCCGCGCGGTGACCGGGCAGAACCTGATCGTCGATGGAGGGCTGGTCAAAGGATGAACGCTGGAAAGAAGCACGCACACATCAACCTGTTCATCTACGGCTGCGGGCACCACAATGCGGCCTGGAGGGCCCCGGGCTCCTCGGTCGAGAGGCTCGGCGAGATCGACTATTACGAGGAGCTCGCCCGCACTGCCGAACGCGGCAAACTCGACGCCGTGTTCTTCGCCGATGGCCAGTCGCTGAGCCCCGGCAACCTCGAGGACTCTCCGGCGTGGTTCCTGGAACCACTCACGTGCCTGGCCGCCATGGCGCGGGCGACATCGAAGATCGGCCTGGTCAGCACGGTGTCCAGCTCATTCTGGACTCCTTTCCATGCGGCCCGGATTCTGGCGAGCCTCGACCACATCAGCGGCGGGAGGATCGGCTGGAATGTCGTGACGTCCATGTTTGATGCCGAGGCCCGCAACCACGGTGGTACAACCCTGCCGGGGCACGACGAACGCTATCGCCGGGCTGAAGAGTTCGTCGACGCCGTCCAGGCGCTCTGGGATTCGTGGCCCCGCGCCTCGATTCTGGCCGATCGCGAGGGGCGCTACGCCGACTCGACCATGATCCACGGGGTGGACCACGAGGGCGAGCATTTCTCGGTCGCTGGCCCGCTCAACGTACCCGAACCGCCGCAGGGTCGGCCCGTGCTGTTCCAGGCCGGCGCCTCCGAACCGGGACGAAGCCTCGCATCGCGTCGCGCGGAAGGCATCTACGCCGTCGCCTACGACCTCGAACAGGGCGAGAAATACCGCACCGACATTCGGCGTCGGGCCGCGGCCGCGGGACGGAACCCGGACGACGTCGTCGTGATGCCTGGGCTCGTGACCTACGTGGGCTCGACCGTCGAGGAAGCCGAACGGAAGCGAAGGGAGCTGGACGAGCTCCTGCCCGTCGAGGCCTCCCTGCGCCAGCTGGGAAAATTCGTGCAGCGCGACTGCAGCGACTGGGAGCTCGATGCGCCCGTCCCGGAGCTCGAACCGCTCGAGCAGTTCACCGGACCCAAAGGGCGGTACGCGACGATTCTGCGCATCATCGAAGCCGAGCGCCCCACGGTGCGCGAGCTCCTGGGGCGGCTCGCGGCCGGTGGCGGACACTGCACCATGGTCGGGACCCCGGAGACCCTTGCCGATCAGATCGAGCACTGGCTGGACCACGGGGGAGCGGACGGCTTCAACCTGATGCCCCCGACCCTGCCGGGCGGCATCGAGGACTTCGTGGACCAGGTGATTCCGGAACTCCAGAAACGTGGCCGCTTCCGCACGGACTACGACGCCGCGACCCTCCGGGGGCATCTGGCTAGCGGGTGAACCAGGGGGGTGATGTACGGAAATGACGACATTTCCGCAGGCCACGGGGAATAAGTATAGATTTTATATCTATACTTAAAATTTCTAGACTTTTCGTGCCGAATCCCTTGCCCGGGTGCCCCAAGTCACTTAAGATACTTCTTGCCATTATTAGTGATTCATCCGTAACGGGGAAACATGAAATCGTTAATATCGATGAAACTTCTGGCTGGCTCGCTAGTAGCTTGTGGTCTGGCATCGAGTCTGGTGATCGGGGCACCACCCGCTTCCGCTACCGTACTTGGATGCCCCACCTCCAATGTGTGCGTCTATGAGCATGCTCGCCGTGGCGGTTCGTCGCAGGTCATTAACGGTTACAACGGGTATACGGACCTGAGTCGAGCCCTTCACGATCGCGCGAGTTCGTGGACCAACGCGAACGTTAGGGCTTCCGAAGGTATTGGTGAGTGGCGTCGGGGTCGTCAGTTTATTGGCCAAACCCTGCCGCCCGGCTGGTATGAGGACAATTTGAAAAGCATCAGATTTAATGACATGGCAGATTTCGTGAAACAAGTCTGACGTATTAGTTTTTGGCGATGGCGGCCTGACGGTCGCCGTCGCCGGGCTGAAAGAGAATAATGAAAAAGATTACTTTTTTCTCTGTTCTGGTGTTTTTCCTTGTGGGGTGCGGGGCCGCCGAGGGCGGGGCGAAGAGCGAGCCTAATGCGAGCGAGTCTTCCGAGAGTCTCGCCATCGAAAGCCTCGCTGCCGCGACGTCGCCCGATCCCCAGGCCATCGAAAAAGTGGATGAACTCTTCCGTCAGACCCCGGCGATGCATGACGCGGTCGAGAAAGAAATCGGACAGTGTGTCAGTAACCATGGGGCGCGGTGGGTCGCCCGATCACATAAGACCCCGTCGGTGCGTAGTTTGGCGAGCCCGTCGGAACTCAACGTCGAAGATGCTCGGGTTCAGGGATATGTGACTGACGCCGGGCTGGAAGATCCTGAATCTCTACCTTCAGACATGGAAAAGAAGGCGATCTCCGTATTTATCGGGGACCCCGAGAACGGTTCGGTGAGTGTGGAGGGGGTGCCTGGTGGCATCTCCAAGGATGGTTGCCTGGCTTTCGCTTATGAAAAAGTTTTCGGTTCCGCGGAATCTGGTGTTGTCTTCGAAGGCGCCGCAGGGAACCTGCCGCTCCCTTACGTCAATGCGGCTATGGACTCGGAGGAGACTCGAGGCCTCGAAAAGAAGTGGTCCGAATGCATGAAAAACGATGAGAACCTCGAATTCGAGACTCCGGACATTATTCACGCGAAAATAAAGAACCCCGGTATCGATATCGCCGTGGCTGATGCGAAGTGTCGGGAAAAGGTCGACTTCGAGAACCAACTCCGGAAGCAGCTCAACGCGTACCTGACCACGTTCCTCAAGGAAAAGCAGGGGCTGATCACCAAGGTCAGCGACGCGAAAAGGGCCGCTGAGTCTAACGTCCTCGCGATCCTGGGGCAGTGAGTCCGGAGGAGATCATGAAAAGAAAGGGTCTCGCTCTGTTCTCCGCGATCCTTGTGGCCGTGGTCGTGGTCACCTGGATCGCGGCGTCGTCCTTCACTACCTCGGCGCAGAAAGCGGCCGACGCGGAAGCTCCTCCGCCCTCAACGTTGACCGCAACAATCACGCGGGACCAATTGCGCACGACCGTGCCCGTGACATGCACGTCTAGCTACGGCTCCACGTTCACGGTGCAGGCCCCGCCCTCGGAGGAAGGAGGACAGTACACGAAGATCGCGGTCGCGCCGCACGAAGAGATCGACCAGGGATCGTTGCTCGCCGAGGTCAACGGCAAACCGCCGTTCGCGATGATCGGCCGATTCTCCCTGTACAGAGACCTTCGTGACGGAGACCGCGGCCCCGACGCCCACCAGTTCAATGAGAGCCTCTCCGCCTTGGGGCTCCAAGGAAAACGCTCGGGCGAAGCCCGTGACCTGATCAATGCGGCGACCTACGACGCCCTGGCCCGCCTGTACAAACAATTCGGCTACGAGCCCATCGACAAGAAGGACGCCATTCCGGCCACATCATTCCAGTATCTCGAACGCCCCGGAAAAGTCATCGACGAACCTAGATCGACCGGGCCCGTATCCCGAGGACCCATCGCAACCTTGTCCGCCGAGGGCGCGCGCCTGCGGTGCACAGGAGTCGGCGGCCAGCTGACCCCGGAAGCCGGGGTCGGAAAACGAGTCACGGTGCCATCGCTGGGGACCACGGAGTACGCCATCACGGAGGTCGTGGAGAACACTGGCTCGAGGCACTCGGGCCGGGAAGGCCGCACCGGTGTGGCGCCGAACGCGGCGCAGAGGCCCACATCGATTTCCGGTGAGGGCGCCGGAGCGCAAGGTGCTCCCCAGCCTGTGGCCCAGGAGGCGGCAGGAAGTAAAGCCGATGAGGGATCCGTGGACCGAGCCATCCTCGTCGACGTCGGCCCGGACATCGACAAGGTCCACGGGACGGTCACCGGGCACCTGATCCTTGACGAATCGCGGCCTCGGCAACTCGTGGTCCCCAGCTCGGGGCTGTGGACCAAAGACAATGAGACCCGGGTGACCGTGGTGGACGGCCAGGACACGCACGATGTGCCGGTCCGAGTGCTGTTCTCCACCGACGGGAAGAACGCGGTCGAGCCCCTGAGCGGGGAGCTCTCTGAGGGGACCACGATTCGCATCGGCACCGATCGAGGTGGGGAAGGGTGAGCGCCGAGGCCGGCGTCGTTCCGAAGGTCAGACCGAATGCGGACGCCCGCCCCTGCGTCGAGGCCACAGGGATCACGCAGGTCTTCGGCGACGGGGAGGCCCGGACGTCCGTGCTCGAGAACGTGGACATCCGGCTCGAATTCGGGGACATGGTCGCGATCGTGGGGCCCTCCGGTTCCGGCAAGTCGACGTTGCTCAACATCCTCGGCCTTCTCGCGCCTCCGACAGAGGGGACATACGTTCTCGACGGAGTGGAGGTCACTGGCACGGGTCCTCGGGACCGCGCGGGAACTCGTCTGGAAAAGATCGCGCTGGTGTTCCAGTCATTCCATTTGATCGATCACAAGTCCGCGCTAGCCAACGTCGAATTGCCGCTCAAATACATGGGGGTGGGGAAAGGGCAGCGCAGGGCCGCGGCGCAGCGGATGCTCGCCGAGCTGGGTATGGCGCATCGCCGCGATGCTCGGCCCGCGGTGCTCTCCGGAGGCGAGAAGCAGCGGGTCGCGATCGCACGCGCATTGGTCACCCGCCCGAAATTGCTGCTCTGCGACGAACCCACCGGGTCCCTCGATTCGCGCCGTTCCGCCGAAGTCCTGAAGATCCTCCGCGAACAGACCGGAAGTCATCAGACCACCGTGATCGTGACCCACGATCCGTGGGTCGCCTCCCAATGCGACCGTGTGCTCTCCCTCGAGGACGGTCGGCTGGTCGAGACGACGTCGCCGACTCGGGAACCCAATCAGGCCGTTGCGATCGGCTCGACGCCGGCACCCGATCAGGACTCGATGCGGGTCCTTGAGATGGTTCCGGTGCAAAGGCGAGGGGCTGCGCCGGAGGAAGCGGCGATCCCCGCAAAGTCTAGATGGCTGCTCACGAGCCTCAAAGAGGCCGCGGAAGCGGTGTCATTGCGATTCAGAAGAAACATGCTGACCACCTTGGGGGTCATGCTCGGCGTCGCGACGCTGGTCCTGACCTCGGGCATCACCTCGACCATCGCGGGCCAGATCTCCGACGCATTCGATGTCTTCAAGGCCCAGCACGTCGTTCTGACCCAGACGAGCAAGACGCCGCTGTCGCGAGAGCAAGCCGTGGAGCTGGCGGCGGGGCCGGAGTACGCCTCCTTGAGCCGGCTCAACGGGGTCAACGTGACCGCCGTCGTCCGGCCCGCCACGGAAGGCATGGAGACCATCACGACTGTCCCGAAGCAGGACAATCAGTTCGACGGACGGGTTCAAACCGAGGTCTTCTCCGCGACCCCGACAGTCTTTGAAGCCCAGGGGCAGAAAATCGAGGAAGGCCGAGGCTTCGACGAGGGCCACGTCGCCCGTAGGGACCGGGTCGCCGTCGTTGGTCGTTCCCTCCTGAACTCGCTCGGAACCCCGTGGACTCCGGGGCTCACCTTGTACGTTGGGGCCACACCGCTGACCGTAATCGGCGTGGCCTCGGAAAATCCTTCCTTGTCCGAGGACCACGGGGCCGTCTACACGCCGTTGGGGATCGCCCTTGAGGGTCATGAGGGCGGAGCCACCAAGATCATCGTGGCAACGTCGCCCGGTGCGGCGAGCCAAGTGGGGCGGGAGGCACCGACGGCGCTGAGTCCGCGCAAGCCGGGACTGTTCTCCGCGAGCGTTCCACCCGAACCCGAAACTCTGCGACAAGCCGTTGACCAGCAGCAACGCTCTCTGCTGATGATTCTTTCCGGTGTGACCCTGCTGATCGGGACCATCGGTATCATGAACACCTTCCTGGTCGCCGTCCTGGAGCGACGGCGGGAGATCGGGCTGAGGCTCGCCGTGGGGGCGCGACCCCTGGGTATCGCGGCACAGTTCTCCGCCGAAGCCGTGCTCACGAGCGCCGTCGGTACGATCCTCGGCACGGCCCTTGCCCTGGACGCGGTCGCGTCCATCAGCCTCGTGAACCACTGGCGACCCATCCTCCGGATGGACACGGTGCTCGGCGGCGTCGTCGCGGGTCTGGCCGTGGGGCTGCTCGCGGGCGCCTACCCCGCGTGGAAAGCCGGGAAGACGGACCCTGTGGAGACGCTCATGCACGCATGACGCCCGGCGGGTTGGTCGGAGAAGAACCCGCGAACCTGCAGACCACGAGGTCGATCGAGTTCCTAATGGGTCGGACGAAGCGAGTGCATCATCCGAATGGTTGATTCGAACTCAATCTTTCCGGCGATGTCGATTAGGCGCTGACTTGGTGAAATTGAAAAACCTAGTTTTCGGATTCAATACCGAGCCACTTCACTTGCCGACACAATGCCCATAGGAGCATTATGAAAAAGCTATTCAACGCCGCATTCATCTACATGGTGGTGGGGGTCCTCTCTGGGCTCTTCTACCGGGAATTCACCAAATCCCATGATTTCCCGGAAGGTGGGTTCACTCAGCTGAGTCTCGTCCACACTCACGTTCTTACACTGGGATTCATCGTGCTCCTCGTGGCGCTGGCCTTGGAAAAGGTATTCGGATTTTCCCGCAGCCCCAAATTGTTCACCTGGTTCTTCTGGCTGTATAACGCCGGCGTTATCGTCACCTCCGGCACCATGGTGTGGCACGGAATGCTCACCGTTCTCGGGCAGGAATCCAACGCCATGATCTCCGGCATCGCCGGGCTGGGACATATGCTGATCACCGCGGGCATGATCGTTCTGTTCGTCGCTCTGCGACGAGCCGTCATCCGTGACCAGAAAGACTCATCGAAATCCGTGCAGGCCTAGTCATGAGCCCGGTTGCCGTTTCGAATCCGGAAACCGACGAAGTGCCCAAGCCGTCCTCCAAGGACTGGTTGGCGCTCGCCGTCCTCGCCGTCGGGCTGGGAGTAATCGTCCTGGACGGCACGATCGTCGGGGTTGCCCTGCCAGCGATCATCTCCGACCTGGACCTGGACCTCACGGAAGCCCAGTGGGTCAACAGCCTCTACGCGGTCCTTCTCGCGGCCTTGCTGCTCTCCACGGGTAAGCTAGCGGATCGTTGGGGACGCAAGGTGATGTTCATCGTTGGGCTGTTGGTCTTTGTCGCCGGCAGTCTCTACGCCTCCCTTGCGGTCTCCGCTGGACCACTCATCGCGGCCCGGGCTATCCAAGCCGTGGGGGCGGCATTCATCATGCCGTCGTCGCTGTCCACCGTGAACGCGGTGTTCCGAGGCAAGTACCGGGCACCCGCATTCGGCGTGTGGGGAGCGGTGATGTCCGGGGCCGCCGCCGTCGGTCCCCTTGCCGGCGGCGCGTTGACGCAATGGGCCTCGTGGCCCTGGATCTTCCTCATCAACATTCCGCTCGGGCTCGTGATTGCTGCGGCCGCGATCATCACGGTGCCCAACACGCGCAACGCGGAGCGACGCAAGGGGGCCGACGTCGACGGCGCCCTGCTCAGCGCCATCGGATTCGGGGCTCTCGTTTTCGCGGTCATCGAGGGACCGAACCTTGGTTGGTGGACTCCTCAAACCGATTTCTCGATCGGCGGGTGGGTCTGGCCGCAGACCGCGGCGATCTCGATCGTGCCCGTGACCTTGCTGATCGGCCTCGTCGCGATCGTCTTATTCGGGGTGTGGGAACGTCACCGTGACAAGGTCCAGCGCTCGGCGCTGCTCAACCTCGATTTGTTCACGGTCTCCACGTTTTCGTGGGGAAACCTCACAGCGGCCATGGTTGCCGTGGGCGAGTTCGCCATCATCTTCGTGCTCCCGCTGTACCTGACCAACGCTCTCGGACTGAGTCTCATGGGTTCGGGGCTGATCCTTGCGGCAATGGCCGTGGGCGCCTTCTTCTCGGGGGCCTCCGCGCGCCACCTCGCCGCGCGATTCGGTGCTGAAGGCACCGTGCTGATCGGCCTGGGACTGGAGGTGCTGGGCGTGCTGGTCCTCGCGCTGTTGCTCGGCCCGTCGACGTCGGGGTGGATCGTGGCGATTCCCCTGGTGGTCTACGGTCTGGGTCTCGGTCTCGCTTCGGCGCAACTGACCGGAACCGTGCTGCGGGATATACCCGTGGAGGTTTCGGGCCAAGCCTCCGCCACGCAGTCCACGGTGCGCCAGATCGGCTCTGCCCTCGGCACTGCCTTCGCCGGTGCGGCACTGTCCGTGTCCCTGAGCCTCACGATGCCGGCCTCGTTGGACGGCACAGGACTGGGCCACGACCGTGCGACACAACTTGCGGAGACCACGCGCCAATCCGCCGGCGGAACGATACCGCAACTACGGCAGCAAGCCGAGACCGGGCACCTCGGTCCAAACGCCCAGCCTATGGTAGACGCCCTAACCTCGGGATTCGCCGACGCGGTCCGGTGGGCTCTGATCGTGGCCACCGTGTTCCTCGTCCTCGGATTCATCGGTTCGCTGAAGCTGCGTGGAGCCTCAACGCGGTCACGGGCCGCGAGCCAGGAAGCGTCATGACCCGCGGGATGGATCGGGCTTGCCGCGCAGCTTGGGACGTCTGGGACACGCTCGGTTCCTGTACCACGGTCATCGGGGTATACCTCCCCCGGTCCGGATATGTGCCCTGACCGGAGGGATCTGCCGTCGTCCGAGAAATAAGGGTCCATGGCCACCAGCATCCCCGGGAAAGAATCAACTGAATCACGACGTTGCACACACGTAGACATGGCCTTTGAAAATCTCCCGTGGTGATCACGCGATACTGCGCTCAGTTCTCACGGGAGTAGTTTTACCTCGTGAAACCGACTTTCTTATAGGAAATATCTGTCCCATATCGTCCGATTCTTCCGTCGGCGAGAATCCGGAGTCCGAGTGAATTTCAGAATAGGTTGACTGGCTGGGGCGGTCGCGGATGAGCTTCTGACGCCGGGAAAAATCAAAAATTGCACGTAATACAGCAAGAGAGATTCAAGATCTGGGCAGACTCATCCTGAATAAAAAGTTTCCGACATGATGGTGTGGTGTACGCCACTTAAATTATGGCCATCGTGTTTCGTGCGGAGAAAAAATTCGAAATAAATAATTCAAACAGTGACATCCGCGCGAGAGGCGGAGTGCAGTCAGCAGTTGTCTCTAGGCCAGGTTGAAAAGAGAAATCTGACCCGCTTTGCAATTACGTATCACACGGAGGGAACAATGACTCAATGAAAAACGGATTTGTACAGGAAGACGAGCGAGCAATGCGAGCCGCCTTGGCCGCCGCGTCAAGGGGGCCACGCGGGGCCAATCCGCTGGTAGGGGCGTCTCTCGTCGGCGGCGACGGAGCCGTGATTGAGGTCGATCATCACAGGGGAAGCGGAACTGCTCATGCCGAAGCGTCTCTCCTTGCTCGAGCCCACGAATCCGGCCTGAATATGCGGGGGGCGCATCTGTTTGTGACCTTGGAGCCGTGCAACCATACGGGAAAGACCGGACCGTGCTCCGATGCAATCCTCAACTCGGGAATTCGCTCCGTGACTTACGCAGAATCGGATACGACGTCGAATGCTGCAGGTGGCGGAGCAGCTCTTGAGGCAGCCGGAATTCGGGTTCGCGGAGGATGTCTCGCCCAAGAGGCCCATGAGCTCAATGCTCGATGGTGGAACGCGGTTGAAGAGGGTCGTCCATTCGTCACCGCGAAAATCGCCAGCACCATAGATGGTTGTGTTGCCGCGGCGGATGGCACGAGCAAATGGATCACGGGGGAGGCGGCCAGGGCGCACGGTCATCAGTTGCGTCAGCGGGTCGATGCCATTGTGATCGGAACCGGAACGGCGCTGGCCGATGATCCGCAGCTGACCGCCCGACTTCCCGACCACTCGCTCGCTGAGCGTCAGCCCCTTCGGGTGGTCCTGGGTCAGACTCCGATTCCGGATACCTCCATACTCGGCAAACAGCCGGGGACACTTCAGCTGAAGACGCGGTCGCCAACCCAAGCATTGGAGACCTTGGCAGAACGGGGAATCCGCCACGTTTTGCTCGAGGGAGGCCCCAAAGTCATTTCATCATTTATTTCCGAGGGAATTGTCGATGAAATTTATTGGTATTCCGCCCCGAAATTGGCAGGACAAGGCATTTCGGCCACGGGCGGGATCATGGTGAACACGCTGGAAGATGCAATTCCGCTGTTCATTGACGCGGCGGGCTCCGAACTGGATGGAACAAACCAGGGAATCGGATTGCTCGGCGAAGATATTGTCACACACTATAAATTCTGATTATTAGATCATCATTATGGAGGTTGTATTGTTTACTGGAATAGTCGAATCCAAAGGTGTCGTAGAGAGTTTTGATCGTCGGGACCGATCTGCTCGCTTGTCGGTTCGAGCGGGACGTTTCGCCGGTGAAATTCCCGAAGGAGGATCGCTCGCCGTCAATGGAGTTTGCCTGACGGCCACGAAAGGCGGTAGTGGAGACGATGTGTTCACGGCCGACGTTGTCGGGGAGACTTTGGTGCGCAGCAATTTGGGCGAATTGAAACCAGGGGAACAGGTGAATCTCGAACGTTGCGTACCTTTAGTAGGGCGGTTCGATGGGCATATCGTTCAGGGACATGTTGATGGCATCGGTCGTATCGAGGACATGACTCGGCATAACGATGAATGGATCACGATTCGAGTATCTTTCCCGGAAAATCTGGCACCCCAGGTAGCCGAGAAAGGTTCCATCGCCGTCGATGGTGTTTCCCTGACCGTCACCAATACCAGCGACCCCAGTGTCGAAACCCACTGGTTCGAGGTTGGGGCCATCCCCACCACGCTTGCAGTAACGACGTTGGGGGATGCTCAGATCGGAGACAGCGTCAACCTCGAGACCGACCCGGTAGCCAAGTACCTCGCGCGGTCCCGTGAATTCGGCAGGATAGGCCATCTGTCGCCGCAAACGGTTTCGGCCAATGGTGACAAAGTCAACGACGCCGCAGGTCAAGCATCAGAACTTGATTCGGTAGAGGACGCAATCCAGGCCATTGCCCGTGGTGGTCTTGCAGTGGTCGTCGACGACGAGGACCGCGAAAACGAGGGTGACCTGATTGGCGCCGCCGCTTTGGCCACGCCCGAAACGCTGGGATTCATGATCCGATACTCCTCAGGCGTGGTGTGTGCTCCCATGAGCGCTGAGCGTGCGGACGAGCTCGGTCTGCCTCCCATGGTCGAACACAATGAGGACCCGAAGGCAACTGCCTACACCGTCACTTGCGATTCGGCGCACGGCGTGACTACCGGTATCAGCGGTCACGACAGAGCAAAGACGCTCAACGTTCTCGCGGTGCCGTCACCTGAGGCGGATTCGCTGACACGGCCCGGCCATGTCCTTCCTTTGCGAGCGGTGGCTGGCGGAGTCCGAAAGCGACCAGGCCACACGGAAGCCGCGGTAGAGCTGTCCAAGTGGGCGGGGGTCGAGGCAGTCGGCTACATCGCCGAAGTCAATCATGACGATGGGACGATGATGAGATTCAATGCCCTCCGCGAATTCGCGAACAGGCATAGCCTCCCAATGATCTCCATAGATGACCTGATCCAATGGGTTGAGGCCAAGGAGGACAAGACGGAGTTGGGCTCCGAGGGTGTGCGAGCGCGATGAACAGACTGTCGATCCAGAACAATGACCTCGTCGAATCGACGGAAGCGGTAATCATACCCACCCCCTTCGGGTTGTTTTCCGTGCGAGGCTGGCTATTCCCCAACGATCATGAGTTACTGAGCTTCACCGCAGTCCGCGAAGACGGCCAACCCGTTGATGTGAGTAATCCATTCCCCCTAGTCAGGCTGCATTCTGAATGCGCAACGGGTGACATCTTCGGATCGTACAGATGCGACTGCGGCCCACAGCTGCACGAGGGTCTTGAGCGTATCTCCGAGTGCGGGGGAACCGCTGTGTATCTGCGAGGGCACGAGGGCAGGGGAATCGGTCTTGTCAACAAATTGAAGGCATATCGTTTGCAGGACCAAGGACTGGATACCGTCGACGCGAATGTTGCCCTGGGCTTCGAGCCGGATGAACGTGACTACGAAGAAGCTGCCGTGGTTCTCAGCAAACTCGGAATCGGCCAACTGCGTCTTATGACCAACAACCCCGCAAAGGTTGAGGCCTTGACGAGTTTCGGGTTCCACGTGAAGTGCATGGTTCCGGACGAAGTGGCCCCGCGCCCAGAGAACTCTGCGTACATGATGACCAAAAAAATACGCATGAATCACAAATTGAATCTGAATGAGGAGCCAGCTGAGGCGGCGCATCGTAGCAAGGAATGAACCTGGTTGCCGGCCCAGTAATCAAGATAGCAACAATACCCTAAGGAATATTATGAGCAGTATTGGAACTGCAACAACTGATGTAACCCAGCTCGATGTCAGCGGCTTGAAGATCGCCGTGGTGGCTGCGTCCTGGCACGAGCAGGTAATGGACGGGCTTCTTGGTGGTGCCAAGCGAGCCCTGGAACAGGTTGGTCTTCTGGACACCTCGACAGTGGTTCGAGTTGCGGGAGCATTCGAATTGCCGGTTGTATCCCAATCCCTTGCACGGACTCACGATGGGGTTGTTGCCCTCGGTGTCGTTATTCGAGGGGGAACCCCCCACTTCGACTACGTGTGTTCGGCGGCTTGTGACGGATTGGGCCGCATTGCGTTGGATACTGGAAAGTCCATTGGATTCGGCGTTTTGACGTGTGATGACGAACAGCAGGCACTGGATAGGGCCGGGCTCGCGGAATCGCAAGAAGACAAGGGGTATGACGTAGCGGCTGCCACACTGCAGACGGCCGTGACCCTCCGCGAACTGAGCCAACACGGGTAATCAGTTTTCCTCGTATATTCAAACGGAACTGGGGGAATCGAGATGGCAGAAAGTGTAGTCGCTCGATTGGCCCGAAGATTTAGATCCTGAGACTGGGCCGGGCGCCTGGGGCGTCCGGCCCAGTCTCGCCGAGGGTGGTTATGCACTGATGACAACCAAAGCCAAGCACCCAACGGAGGGGGTCGGCCCCGATTCCGCGTGGCGTGTGCACGGAGCAATGTATCTTCTCCTCACGGCGTTCCTGGGACGTTTGCCCCAAGCCATGGGGGCCTTGGCCCTGGTGAGGTTCGTCAGGGACGGTGGTGGTTCTTACAATCTCGCGGGCGTCGTTACTGCCGTTTTCATTCTCGGCGGAGCCGTGGGACAGCCGTACTGGGGACGCCTTGTTGACCGGCATGGCGCGCGCATCGTGGTTTCGATAACGTCCCTTTGCGGTGGCCTAGGGTTGTGTCTCGTTACTTTCCTGGGGCCTGCGCATCCGGTCCTCGTCACTGTGGCGGCCACCGTGGCGGGGGTGGCAACCCCACCTCTGGAGTCCTGTCTCCGTTCAACCTGGACCGCAATCATGCGTCCAGGAAAACAGCTCAATTCCGCTTTCAGTCTCGACGTCGCAGCCCAGCAGTTCCTCTTCGTCCTGGGCCCGATACTCAACGTCGTGTCCTTGGCGGTGCTTGGATCGTCGGGAAACGTATTGCTCATGGCTTTCTTGACTGTGGCCGGTTCCATAGCCTTTGCTCTTTTCCCAGTGATGCGGAAACCTCTGGATCGGCTCGATCAGGAGGTTCACAAGAAGCCACTGGCCTACTCGGCTTTGAGACGGATCGTTGCGGTCCAGTTTCTTATCGGGGTTCCTGTCGGCGCATTACCTGTGATCGTAAATACCTTTGGTGAATTGCGCCATGAGAGTGCAGTCTCCGGGGTGCTGTTGGGGATAAACGGTTTGGGTGGATTTGCTGGCAGTCTGTGGATCGGTCGATGGAAGTTCAAATGGCCGATCGTCACCACTCTCAGGTGGACCGTCTTCGGATTCGGATGCGCTTTTATTTTGCTGTTTTCGCCGCAATTGCCGCTGGTATCCTATGCGGCCATCTTGTTCTTGGCCGGTATCGGCTTTCCCATGGCATTGGCGCAGATCTTCCATCTGACGGAAAGGTCAGTGCCGCGGAAGGTCCTCAACGAGGCCAACGCATGGGCTGTGAGCGGTGTCGGTTCCGGCATCGCCGCCGGAACCTGGGGATGCGGTCTCGCCCTGGATGCTATGGGGCCTGTTGTCGGCACCAGCATCGCTGTTATTACCTGTGCATGTGTGGCGTGGTCCTCGCTGGTCATCATGCCTCGCCATTCGACACGGAATGGCCGCTTTTGAAGTATGTGGAAACGGCCCGCCGGGTTGGCGGGCCGTTCCAAGGATCGGGGTGAGGATCTGAAGGCCGGTATTCCTGGGCTACTTCTCCAATTCGATCGTGACCCGGATGCTCTTCATTAAGGGCTGTTCGGACTGCGTGCTGTAGTCCTCGATTCCGATCAGGACGTTCATCTCAGGCATGTAACCGGCAGCGCTGCCCTGAGGGATGTCCTTCGCGAAGGCCCGGTACTTGTTCAGTCGGCGCATGATGCCCAGCTTCGAGGTGGACGTGATGGACACGAAATCCCCCTCCTGGATCCCGCGGGCGCGCATGTCGTCGGGATTCATGAACACCAGGGTGCGGATGTTCTTGATCCCCCGGTAACGATCATTGTTGGAATAGATCGTGGTGTTCCACTGGTCATGGGAGCGCATCGTTTGCAAAACCAGTTTCCCTTCGCCCGGATCCACCTGCGGTAATTCGGCGGTCGAGAAATTCGCCTTGCCGCTCGTGGTCTTGGAGAAATCCAGTTCGCGTGCCGCCTGGTAGATACGGAATCCCGCGGGCTGGCGCACACGTTCGTTGAAATTCTCGAACCCGGGCAGAACCTCGGTCATCATGTCGCGGATCTCGTCGTAATTGTCCACGTACTTCTCGAACGGCGTTGTCGACTCGGGCAAGGTCGCGCGGGCCATGCCGCCCAGAATCGCCATCTCGGAGAGCAGATGCGGAGACGCGGGCTTCTTCATGCCGAAGGAGGCATGGACCATCGACATCGCATCCTCGGCCGAGACGCACTGTTCACCCGAGGCCTGGACATCCTTCTCGGAGCGGCCCAGACACGGGAGGATCAACGACTTTTTGCCGTGGACAATGTGGCTTCGGTTCAGTTTCGTGCTGACCTGCACATTCAGATCCAGCTTCCGCATCGCGGTCTCGGTGTACTCCGGATCTGGAACCGCGCGAACGAAGTTACCGCCCAGCGAGACGAATACCTTGACCGATCCCTCATGCATGGCCTCGATCGAGCTGACCGTGTCCAGGCCGTGCTCGGTCGGCGCATCCAGGTTGAAAGCACGGTTGAGTTTCTCGATGAACTCTTTGCTCGGGCGATGGTCGATGCCGCATGTCCGGTTTCCCTGGACGTTCGAGTGCCCGCGCACGGGGGAAGGGCCGACGCCGTTCTTACCCAGGTTGCCCCGCAGCATCAGCAGGTTGACGATCTCGCGGACAGTGTCCACCCCGTGCTCGTGCTGGGAAACACCGAGGCACCAGGAGATCAGCGTCTTGTCCGACTCGCGGTACAGGTTCGCGAGCTGCATGATCTGGCCCTTGGAAACACCCGACTGCTCTTCGATCTCCTCCCAGGAGGTCTGCTCGACGAGTCTGCGGTACGCCTCGAAATCGTGGGTGTACTTCTCGAGGAATGCTTGATCGATGGCTTCCGGGTCGTTGGCGGTGAACTCGATCAGGCGCTTGCCGATGCCGCGCATCAGTGCCATATCGCCCCCGGGTCGGACCTGGAGGTTGAGGGAAGAGGTTCGGGTGACCTTGGCCATCATCATCTGATCGATCTCGTGCGGCACGATCGTCCCATTGGTCGCGCCCTCGATGATCGGATTGATGTGAACGATCTTGGTGCCCTTGCGCTCGGCCTGGGCCAGTGCCGTGAGCATGCGCGGCGCATTGGAGCCAGCATTCACACCCATCACGAACAGGAGATCCGCCTCGAGCCAGTCGTTCAGGTCGGCGGTCCCCTTGCCCGTGCCCAGCGAGGCCGTCAGTGCACGCCCGGACGCCTCGTGACACATGTTCGAGCAATCGGGCAGATTGTTCGTACCGAACTCCCGCGCCCAGAGCTGGTACATGAACGTTGCCTCATTGCTTAGCCGGCCTGAGGTGTAGAACGTGGCTTCGTGCGGGCTGTCCAGGCCGCGGAGGGTGTCTCCGACCATCGCGAAGGCGTTCTCCCACGTGATCGGAATGTAATGATCGGATTCGGCATCGTAGGACATCGGCTCGGTCAAACGCCCGACCTTCTCCAGGTCATGGTCGGTCCAGGACTCGAGTTCGGTCACAGAGTGCTGGGCAAAGAATTCGCGGGTCGTCCGCTTCGGCGTCATCTCCCACGTGACGTGTTTGATGCCGTTTTCGCAGATATCCATCGAGACATTCGGATCGTCCGGCCATGCGCACCCTGGGCAATCGAAACCGCCGTCGGTTTGGTTCATGGTGAACACCGAACGGGCGCCGAGGACCGGTTCACGTTCCTTGGCCAAGACCTCGGTCACGGACAGTGCGGCGCCGTAACCGGCGGCGGGGTGGTGATAATCCTTCTGAGAAAACGGACGGCGAGTGCGTGGGCCATAACCGCCCTGTCCCTGTCCGCCCTCCACGTTCCACTCGGTGACGAGCTGACCTGCAAGGCCCTGGAGATACGAATTATTGAGAGGCCCTTTGTTCTTGCCGGGGGCGCTGGCGGTTTCGTCGGACTGTCCTTTGATGTGCGGATGGACGGTCATGGTTTCTCCTCGCCCGGTGTATGGTTCGAATGCCCGACCGGTCCGGGAACGATCAGGGGCAAGTCTGGTGCCAGGATACCCCCGTCGCGAGATACCTTGCCAAGCGAAATTTTTCTCGGTTCCCGCGACGTGGGCTTCGCCGGTGACACGGTTGACCCTTGAAAAGGTCAACAGCGCCGACGTCCCGAGCCCGCTGACACGGGCCACCCCAGCGCCGGGGTCCGGCGAATGCACTCATGCGGAAATGCCTCGGAAACTCCCATATTTGCCTTCGCCCCGGCGGTTCTGGGTGCCAGATCCCGCCCTTGAAATCTTGGCCCACAGCTGTCAGTGCGGTGACCCCGATCACTAGACTGAGAGCGTACCGACCCCGAACGGAAGAAGAGATCATGCGTGCCGCCCGTTATTACCAGAACCACGACATCCGCATTGACGACATCGAACCGCCGGTCGCCGGAGCCGGGGATGTTCTCATCAACGTCGCATGGTGCGGGATCTGCGGAACCGACCTCCACGAGTACTTGGACGGGCCGATCTTCGTTCCGCCCAAGGGCCAGCCCCACCCGATTTCTGGTGAAGAGGCGCCCATCACGCTGGGGCACGAGATGAGCGGTACCGTCGCCGCGCTAGGCGAAGGCGTTGACGACCTCAAAGTCGGGCAGAAGGTCGTCGTTGAGCCCTACCTGATCCGTGAGGAAGATTGGGAAGATCATCATTACCAACTCAGTCCGGACATGAACTTTATCGGCTTGGGCGGTGGAGGCGGCGGCCTCGGAGAACAAATCGCCGTCAACCGTCACTGGGTACACCCCATCGCCGACTCGGTGAACCTCGACGAAGCGGCCCTGATCGAGCCCCTTTCCGTCGCTCACCACGGTTTTGTACGATCCGGAGCAAAGAAAGGGGACACCGCCGTCATCGGTGGTGCCGGTCCCATTGGAGTACTCACTGCGGCGGTGGCCAAGGCGGAAGGACTGACTGTTGTCATCTCCGAACTCTCGGAACTGCGTCGTCAGAAAGCCTTGGACGCGGGGGTAGCCGACTATGCCTTCGATCCTCGGCAAGTCGACGTGGCCGACGAGATCCGCGGACTCACTGGGGGAAAAGGCGCGGACGTCGGCTTCGAGTGCAGCTCGGTCGACGTCGTGCTGGACATGCTTCTGGACGCCGTTCGTCCGGCAGGGGTCATCGTCAACGTTTCCATCTGGGGGCATGAGCCAAAGGTCGCTCTGCACAAACTGGTGATGAAGGAGATCGACCTCCGGGGCACCATAGGGTATTCCTACGACCACCCCGCAACCATCAGGCTCGTTGAAGAAGGTCTAGTGGATCTTCGCCCGTTCATCACCGGCAAGATCGGTCTCGATGACCTGATCGACAAAGGCTTCGATACGCTGATCAACCACAATGAGACCGCCGTGAAGATTCTGGTGTCCCCGACTGGCCAAGGGCTCGAGAGCTAAAGTGTGATCTCCAGAAGGTCCTCGTGGACGGTGGAGTCCCCGGTGAGTTCCGGGTGGAAAGAAATGCCCAGAATATTTCCTTGACGCACCGCAACCACCTGGTCCTCGTGTCTGGCCAGCGTCCGGACCCCTTCGCCCAGAGCCGTGACGATCGGCGCTCGGATGAAGGCGGCCCGGACGGATCGCGAGGCGGATCCCATCCAATCGAGCGTGGCCTCCGTTGAAGCGACCTGCGAGCCGAAAGCGTTCCGGGAGACGCCGACGTCGAGCACCGATAATGACTGCTGCCCGGGGGCTGGGTCGTCGATGTGAGACGACAACATGATGAGGCCCGCGCAGGTGCCCAGTACAGGCAATCCGCCGCGAATCGTCTCGATCAGAGGCTCGCGGAGTCCGAAAATCCTGGTCAGACGGTCAATGGTTGAAGACTCTCCGCCGGGAAGCACCAAAGCATCAAGCCGCTTCAGCTCTTCCGGGCGCCGGACCAACACGGTTTGGGCCCCGAGCTGGCCGAGCATGCGGACATGCTCGGCCACCCCACCCTGAAGCGCGAGGACCCCAACAGTAGGGTTGCTCATGGACTTCCTACCAGCCGCGTTCGGCCAGGCGGTGTGGGGCTGCAAGATCACCCACGTTGATCCCGACCATGGCTTCGCCGAGTCCGCGTGAGGCTTCGGCGACCGCATGGGCGTCTTCGTAGAAGGCCGTTGCCTTGACGATTGCGGCCGCACGCTGTGCTGGGTTGCCGGACTTGAAGATTCCGGATCCGACGAACACCCCGTCGGCACCGAGCTGCATCATCATCGCGGCATCCGCCGGTGTTGCGACGCCGCCGGCGGTGAACAGGACTACCGGCAGCTTCCCGGTCCGTGCGACTTCCGCAACGATGTCGTACGGTGCCGCAAGTTCCTTGGCCTTGACGTACAGAGAATCGGGCGCGGAAGCGTAGGCGGCCTGGAGGTCGGCGATCTGCGACTTGATGGTCCGGATGTGCTTGGTTGCTTCGGAGACGTCCCCGGTTCCGGCCTCACCCTTGGAGCGAATCATTGCGGCACCTTCGGCAATGCGACGGAGGGCCTCACCCAGGTTGGTTGCACCGCACACGAACGGGACGGTGAACTTCTGCTTGTCGATGTGGTTCACGTAGTCGGCGGGGGAAAGGACCTCGGACTCGTCGATGTAGTCGACCTTGAGCGCCTCGAGGATCTGGGCCTCGACGAAATGGCCGATGCGAGCCTTGGCCATGACCGGGATGGACACGGTCTCAATGATCTGCTCGATCAGATCCGGGTCGGACATACGGGCGACTCCACCCTGAGCCCGAATATCGGCGGGCACTCGTTCCAGAGCCATGACGGCAACCGCGCCCGCATCCTCCGCGATGCGGGCTTGTTCCGGGGTGACGACGTCCATGATGACGCCGCCCTTCAACATGTCGGCCAGACCCCGCTTCACGAGGGGCGAGCCGGTCTGGGCAGAGTTTTCAGTAGCTGATTCAGTCATGAGACCATCATCTCCGACCCCCTGGTACAGAGTAAGGGCCAGAATCGTGGAAAAATTTTGGTCCAGTGGGGACCCTGTGCGTCGAAATGGAAATGTGGAGCGGACGCGGGATGAATCAACGCCCGACACCGCCACCTCGGCGCGGAAACGAGTGCATGGGGCTGCGATGGCAACCGGAAAGCAAAGAGGTGAATGGCATGGCGCGGTACAGGGCTGACGTGGAGCTTCCCTTGAGGATTGACCGTTCTGCCGGGTCGATACCAGGGCAGATCGTCGAGCAGATTCGCGCTATGGTGACCCACGGGCGCCTTCTGCCAGGCGACCGGCTTCCCTCGACACGCGCGCTCGCCGACAGAGCCGGCGTTTCCCGAGGGTCGGTTACCACTGCCTATGACCAGCTGTCCGTCGAGGGGTACGTGGTAGCCGATCGGGGTAATACACGCATTACTCCGGAGCTTCCCGGAGTAATGCGGTCCAGTTTCACGGGAAACGGGGCTAAGACCTCGCGCGGGGGAGGGCGCACTGACCTCGAGACGCGCCGTCCCCGGGGTGGGGCGGCACCCACCAAGGATCGGCATCCGACTTCGATCAAATGCCCGTTCGATCTTCGCCCGGGTACCCCGGACACCTCGACACTGGCCAATACGACGTGGCGTGCGGCGTGGCGTGCGGCCGCGGCCGAACCGTCCCTGGGTTACGCGCCCCAGGGGTCCCCGGCATTGCGGGACCAACTCAGCGAATATCTGCGCCTCATGCGTTCCGTGGTGCGAGGGCCCGAGGATCTGATGGTCACGGCAGGTGCCCGCGATGGGCTCCGCGTTTTGCTCACGACGCTCTACGAGAGGAAAGCTCGCACGCTGATCGTTGCGGTCGAGGACCCAGGATATCCATCCCTTCACCGCGTTCCCCGCGCTCTCGGTCACCGGATCGTGCCCGTGCCCCTCGATGAGCAAGGACTCAACCCCGCAGGCTTCCCTGCCGGGGGCGACCGTCCCGACGTCGTGCTGGTGACTCCGTCCCACCAATACCCCATGGGCGCTACCATGCCGGTGGCGCGGCGTCTCGAACTCATCCGCTGGGCCAGAGAGAACCAGGCAATCATCGTGGAGGACGACTACGACTCGGAACTTCGTTATGTCGGCGAGCCCTTGCCTGCATTGGCCGCGCTGGACGAACCGGGCCCGGGGGCCGAGCAATCCGTCGCGACCCTCGGATCATTCGCCAAGGTTCTGACCCCGGGCCTGGGCCTGGGCTATCTCCTTATGCCTCACCATCTTGCGGAAGACCTGGTCAGTCTCAAGAACGACGCCGGGCCGCCGATTTCCGGGATCCTCCAGGACGCCATGACCCGATTCATGGCCGAGGGCGGCCTGCAACGGCACACCGCTCGCATGCGCCGAAGTTATCGTCGCCGACGGGACCTGATGGCCTCCGTCTTCGACGTGACAGAAGCCCTCGGTAAGGCTCAGGTTTTGCCGATGGACGGGGGGCTGCACGCCGTACTGCAATTGTCCTCCTCGGAAGCGGAATCGAGGGTTGTTGAAGAGGCCCGGCGCCGGGGCGTCGCCGTTTCCGGACTGGGCACGTATTGGAGCGGCGGTCGGGGGCGAGCAGGCGTGGTCGTAGGTTTTGGGGGACTCAGCGAACACAGATTCGAAAGGGGCCTGGTGCTGCTCCGAGAGGCCCTCGAAAACAGTGTTTAGGGGACTGTCCATTTCCCGTGGCCGCGGTGGACGGTTAAGCTGAAATCCCGCCACAAACGTCGCTCGTGCGTGGTCGCGAAACCCAACTTGCGAAAGGCCAACCGCCGAATGTCCGCTCCGGAAACCCGCCAGACCGTTCGTGAGCTTCGTGCTCTGTTCGGACCGGTGCTCACACGCGCGCTCATCTACCTCGTGTACGGCCTGATCACGGTCTTTTGGCAAGAGCCGACGCTGATGATCGTGCGATGGATCTTGGGCCTCTACCTGATAGCTCAGGGCATCGCACTGATCTACATGCAGCGCAGCCTCAACGAACACGTCTACGGCCAGCGCGGACCCAGCAGCTCGGTCATCCAGTCCTACGCGATTCTGTACTTGTTGGGCGGCGTTCTCACGGTCGCCTTCGCGGAATCCCTCCCGATCCTGGTTCTGATCGCCGGGTTGATTCTTTCGATCTGCGGTGTGACCGAATTGCTTCAAGGCATGCGAACCTCCGCGACCTCGGCCATGTCCAAGGACTGGAAGATCGCCGGATTGGTGACATTCCTAACGGGTGCCGCACTTTTCCTCATCGGGGAGATCGGTCCCAAAGCGGCCTTCGGCGTGACGGGCGGGGGAGCCATCATCGTCGGAATCTTCATGGTCCTTGCCGCTTTGACGTTCCGGCACGACGCCGCCGCCTTGGAACAGCAGAACAGCGGCGACTAGTCCGCGGGCTTCCGAAACCCTGGTGCCCAGACCGCGCGAGAAGATTTCGGGACGTAGACTAGAGAAGCATCGCGAAGACACCAGGAGGAACACACGTGGCACAGCGCCCTAAGCGCGGAATCAAGGCCGATATCAAGGGACCGCTCATCATCGCGGCGGTCCTGGCCGTCGTCGCATTCGTGTGCATCCTGATTTTCGCCACGGGCGGGACGAACAACACACCCGAATTCCGACTCGCATTGTCCGTGGCTGGTTGCGTATTCGTCGGAACGCTCGTTGTGTGTGCGACCTTGATCATCGTTGAGAAGCCGAATGACGAGGAGCTCGGGCAGGGCACCGGTATCAATAAGCGTTCGGCGGACCTTTACGCCCAAGCCAGAGCGCGTAAAGACGCCCGTGAGCGGGAAGCTCGTGAGCGGGAAGCCCGGGAAAAGGGAAACGCGACGCCGAACGACTCCGAGTCGAGCGGTTCAGAACAGGGTCCAGACTACGGTCAGCGCGCCCACCCGGAAGAGCACAACTAGGGAACCTTCTTACCCCGGGTTTTTCACTGACGTGACCGGACGGCGTCGAACGATCCTGTAGGCGCCGAGGACGATCGCGAAGCTGAGGACAGACAGCACGAGCTGCCAGCGCGTGGCCGGATAAACGGCCATGAAGACGAGGACCCCTACGATCCACGCCATCGTGAGATAGCTCAGCCACGGAAACCCCCACATCCGGAAGTCCGGTGTGATTCCTTGAGCAGCCAGCCGGCGTCGCACTGATACTTCCGCGAGGACCAGCAGGAAGTAATAGATCAGACACACCGCACCCGATGAATTGATGAGGAACAGGAAGACTTGTTCCGGGAAAAAGTAGTTGGCAATCACCGATAAGTAGCTGACGATCGTCGCGGCGAAGATTGCTCGTGCAGGAACCTTGCGGGAATTCAGTCTGACGAGGAACTTCGGGGCGTCTGCGTGTTTGGATAGCGAGAAAAGCACGCGCGAGGTCAAGTACAGGCAAGAGTTCAGGGAACTGAGAACCGCGGTGAGAACCACAACCTCCATAATGACGTCTGCATACGGGATGCCGACGGCGTTCAGCGTCAGTGCGAAGGGGCTGCGCACCTCGGAGCCGGACATCGGCGTGTTCCACGGAACCACGCAGATGATGGCCGCGATAGACAAGAGATAAAAGAACAAAATCCTGTACATGACTTGGCGCGTTGCCCGGGCGGCATACTTCGCCGGGTCTTTGGACTCGGCTGCGGCAATGGTGGCGATCTCTGCGCCTGCGAAGGAAAACAGCACCGTCACGGATCCCACAACGACGGCGCCCGAGCCTAGGGGGAAGAAACCACCGTGTTCGGTCAGATGAGTGGTTCCGGGGGACTGTCCGAAGAGGCCAAGCAGAAAGAGGCCGCTGACGACGAGGAAAAAAACGATCGCGACGATCTTGATCGAAGCCAACCAGAATTCCGTCTCCGCATAGACCCGAACCGAGATGAGGTTCAGGAGAGTCATTGCGACGATCAGACCGAGGCAGACTGCCCAATTCGGCACGGACGGGAAGAACCCGCTGATGATTCCGGCCCCCGCGACCGCTTCGACCGCGGCGACGATGACCCAGAAGTACCAGTACATCCACCCGACCGAAAACCCTGCCCATCGGCCCAGCCCGAGCCGCGGGTAGTTTTCGATACTGCGGGCTTCCGGCAGCATCACGGCCATTTCGCCGACGGCACGCATGATCAGGGTGACCAGGACCCCGGAGACGATATAGCTGATCAGTGCCGCGGGCCCGACCGTATTGAGCACCGCCCCCGAACTGACGAAAAGTCCGGCCCCGATCACGCCGCCGAGCGCAATCATGGTCACGTGCCGGTTGGTCAGCGAATTGCGCAGTTGTGGGGCGGAATTCCGGTTCATTGGGCGGGACCCGCCAAATTTCTGGTAGTCACCCAGCAGATTATGCCCTGATCGGGACCGAAGACGAAGCTGATTCGGGGCATGCGGATTGGACCGGAGACGATGATTCTCAGGACACAATTTTCCTTCAATCCAGGATTCATTTCTGTTTTCATGCGAATTTCGATTTGTGAGTGGGACTTTGCGTGGACATTTCATGGAGTGCACTCTTCGCGCAGGTCGGTAATGTCGCATTCGACCATGTCCGTCCCACAGAGGTCTGTTGCGGCGCCGGAGGTGGGGCGAGGTAGAGCTCGATCTACCCCGTGCAGCATAGGCAGGCATGGTTCCGCGTGAGCCAGCACTGATATCAAACAAAACCCCTACTTCGAGTTTTGTTCAGCTGATAATTTTTCGATTATGAATCCTGGAATAAAGATCGACTCGGCCCCTGTTCGTGCGGCGTCGCAATCCTCCGCATCCGGTCGCATTCCGGAGCTGGATGTTCTGCGCGGGTTGGCACTGGCGGGAATCATTCTCGTCAATGCCCCTCAGATTCTGCATCTGGGTGCTCTTCCGAACGAAACGAGCCACTGGCTCAATGATTTTGTACAGCAACGGTTCTTCCCTATTTTTTCGCTTCTATTCGGTACCGGATTCGGCCTGATGTGGGCGGGTGCTCGGGAAAAAACCGATTCACCGCGCTGGGCCATGGCCCGGAGGTTCCTCATGCTCGCCGTGCTCGGCGTGATACACCAGGTCCTCCAGCCTGGTGAGGCGCTTCTGCCTTACGCCGTGGCCGGGCTTGTCTTCCTGTTGCCGTCTACTTTCGTACCCGAGAAGGCACGCACCTGGGTGTGCCTTGTGCTCGGTACGGCGTTGACGGCTGTGGGCGTCACTGTCTTCAGCGGCGGTCCCGTGGTGATCCCGGGCCTGTTCCTCCTAGGATTCTCCTTAGGCGGTTCCTCCTGGGTACGGAAAATGACCGCTTATCCGAAACTGACCTGGGGGATTACCCTGATACTGGTGATCGCCGACGCCTGCGGCTACCTGATGACCTCACAGCAGGCACGATTCCTCGACAGCAATTTCGCCGCACAATTCGGACTTCTGGGGGCACTGACATACTGCTTCGTGGTCCTGGCGATCATGACCACACCTGTCCGTGGCTTCATGATCGCGACGTTCTCACCCCTCGGAAAGATGGCCCTGACCAATTACATCGGCGCGACAGTGATCGTTTTGGCGGCACGATTCCTCGTGCCTGGTCTCTTCGAATCCGAAGACCCTGCCTCGTGGGTGTGGTGCCTGGCCGGTTGCGGCGCAGTACTGATCGTCCAATGGCTGTATTCGACGGCCTGGCTACGTGCGTTCGCCCAGGGACCGCTGGAACGCTTGTGGCGTCTGGTCACATGGTGGGGAAACGGTTCTTCACGATCCGTGCCGCGGAGTACTTGATCAAATCGCGCAATCTCGTCGAGCCGGGTCACGGTCTTCGGAAACCGGGCGGAGCGCTCACCTGAATGCACTCGCGAGAACCCAGAACAGGCTGGACCTCCAAGACCATCTGAAAAATCGCTCACGGGCGACGAAAACGTCGCGAAGACCCCTTCGGGTTCTTGCCTGCACAAGACGCTGTTCTCCGAAGCCTTATCGAACCGAAACGGGCTGCAAGAAGCGAGTAGGAGGTGAGTGCCGCCCCCACGGCCAATGGAATTACCGTCCGAACCGGCGCAATCGCAGCGCGTTCAGGATTACAAAGACCGACGAGAACGCCATCGCGGCACCGGCGATCATGGGGTTGAGAAGGCCGAGGGCGGCCACGGGTATGGCGACGACGTTGTAGCCGAAGGCCCAGAAAAGGCTCGACGTGATGACCCGGAGCGTGGCTTGTGAAAGGCGAATGGCCTGTGGCACCGAACCGACCTCGTCGCGCACCAGGGTGATGTCCGAGGCTTCGAGAGCGACATCGGTGCCCGCACCCATGGCAATGCCGAGGTCGGCGCGCGCAAGAGCGGCCGCGTCGTTGACCCCGTCCCCGACCATTGCGACGACGTGCCCCTCGTTTTGCAGACGTTCGACCTGATCCACCTTGCCGCTCGGGCTGACACCCGCGATCACATCGGACGTGGCGATGCCGACGTCCGCCGCTACGGCCCGGGCCACGGGGGCGGCGTCGCCCGTGAGCAGAATCGGGTGCAGCCCCATGTCCTTGAGCTCCGCGATGGAGTCCGCGGCGTCGACCTTCGGCTTGTCGCGGAGGGCCAGCAATCCGACAACGGCGCCGTCCACGGCGAGAATGACCGAAGTGGCGCCGTCTTCCTGGAATTCGGTCATGGCGTCGAGATCGCTGGAGGGGACCTCGACGCCAACGTCCCGCAGCCAAGAAGGCTGCCCGATCGCGACGTCGTGTGCAGTGCCATCGAGCTCAACCTGCCCACGAACCCCGCCACCGGGGGAACTCAGGAAATTTGAGACGCGCGGCAGGTCCCCAAATTCCTCGCGGGCGGCATCTGCAATCGCGCGGGCTATGGGATGCTCGGAAGCGTTCTCCAGGCCGCCCGCGACCGCCAGAACCTCATGTTCGTCAAGGTTCATGGAAGAAGAGTTCAGGACTCGGGTCGACTCGAGCGTGAGTTCGCCGTTCGTTACGGTGCCCGTTTTGTCGAGCAGAACCGTGTCCACGCGGCGTGTGTCCTCGAGGACCTGGGCGGACTTGATCAGAATGCCGAGCTGGGCGCCACGGCCTGTCCCGGTCAGGAGAGCGGTCGGAGTCGCGAGTCCGAGCGCACAGGGGCACGCGATCACGAGCACCGAGACTCCCGCGACGAATGCCGGGGCCAATGCTCCACCGATGACCCACCAGAGAATGAATGTGAGAGCCGCAAGCGCCAAGACGATGGGCACGAAGACCGCCGAAATTCGGTCGGCCAGCCGGGCCACGGGAGCCTTGGAGGATTGGGCGTCGGCGACGAGCCGCCCCATCTGCGCCAAAGTGGTGCCCTCGCCGACACGGGCGGCCCGGACAATGAGCCGACCTCCCTGGTTGAGGGTCGCACCCGTGACGGTGCTTCCCTCGGAGACCTCGACAGGTACGGACTCCCCGGTCAGCATCGACTCGTCGACTGCGGAGTTCCCGCTGATGACCGTTCCGTCCGTGGCTATTTTTTCGCCAGGGCGAACCAGGAATTCGTCGTCCACCTGTAGTTCTTCGACAGGGACGCGGACCGACCGTGAGCCGCCGTCCCGCAGCACCTCGACGTCACGAGCCCCCATGTCCAAGAGTTTGTGCAGGGCTTCGCTCGAGCGGGATTGAGCGCGCGTTTCGATGAATCTGCCGATGAGCAGGAAGAACGTAACTACCGCGGCGGTCTCGAAATAGACCTGGTGCGAAGACATGTCCAGGTGGGCGCCGGGATGGGACCCCGCGGTCATTGCCGGCTCTGCGATAAGGCGTCCGAGGGAATAGAGGTAAGCGATGATCACGCCGAGCGAGACCAGGGTGTCCATGGTCGAGGAACCGTGGCGCGCAGCCCGGGCTGCGGTCACATGAAAAGGCCACGCCGACCAGGTTGCCACCGGTAAGGCGAGGACCGCAGCCACCCAAGCCCAGTGCGGGAACTGAAAAACTGGGACCATGGAAATCGCGAACAGCGGGATGGTAAAAACGGCCGAAACCCAAATTCGCTTCTTCAAGGAGGATTCGGCGGGCATCGCCATGTCATGCCCCGCGTGCTCGCTGTGGTTGTGCGTCCTTTCATGCTCTCCGGAGTGCCCGGTCGTGCTGGAGGAATCACGGGCGCTGGGGGCGATCGACGGCGTATACCCTGCGCTACGAACCGTCTCGAGGAGAGTTTCGTCAGAAACGTCCTCAGGTGCCGTCACCCGCGCCGACTTGAGCGGGAGATTCACACTGGCCTCGACTCCCTCAATTTTTCCCAGTTTGCGTTCGACTCGGCCGACACAGGAAGCACAGGTCATCCCCTCAATGCTGAGGTCCACGACGCGGGTGCCATCCGATGCGGAACCGCCAGTCGACTGCTGAGATGCGGTAGCCATGATTCCTCCTTGGACGAGAAATTGAGGTGTTCAGCTGATGAGGGTGTAGCCGGCTTCTGTGACGGCTGCTCGAATCGCGGATGAATCGAGGTGCCCCTCGTGGGTGATCCGGACAGGGGAGTCCCCACCTGCGTTGAGCGAAACCTGGACGTCGCGGACGTTGCCGATCTCCTGGAGCTCTTCTGTCACGGAGGCGACGCAGTGCTCGCACGTCATGCCCTGGACCGTGATGTCGGTGGTATTCATGAGGTTTTTCCTTTCGTCGAGATGCAGTGTCTAGAGTGAGCCGCCGATGGCTAGCTGCGGATCAGCCGGGATACCGCGGCGGTGGCCTCGGCTATTTTTTCCTGAACGGCCTCGGGGTCGCCGCCGTCGGCGGTTGACTCCACGGCACCCACGACGCAATGGCTGAGGTGTTCGTCCAGAAGTCCGATCGCCACCGCGTGGAGCGCCTTATTGATTGCAGAAATCTGGGTGAGGACATCGATGCAGTACTTGTCCTCCTCGATCATCCGTTGGATGCCACGGACCTGCCCCTCGATGCGTCGCAATCGCTTGAGGTAGGCCTCCTTGTCGTGCGTGTAGCCGTGTGGCGTCCGAGTGGGATCCGCGATGTGGTGGCTCGATGTTTCGCTCATCACTCGAATATATACCCCCTAGGGGTATACCTCAAGAGGGTCGAATGTGAGAATTGAGGTGTTTGACCGGTCAGGAGACAACCACCGGAGATCTTTGTGCGAGAGTTAACCCATGGCTTCGAAGATTGAGGACTACGCCCTGCTCTCGAATATGAGCACCGCTGCACTGGTTTCACGCGAGGGGTCCGTGGACTGGTTCTGCACGCCCAGATTCGACTCCGAAGCCGCCTTCGCGGCGCTCTTGGGGGACGAAGACCACGGGCGTTGGCTGCTAGCTCCCGCGGCGGCTGTCTTCCCCGTGGCCCCAAACGAGGAAAACCCTGAGATTTCCCAGGAAGAGGACTCATCGGCCCGAGTGGCCGAGAGGTTCTACGGCGAAAATTCTTTTGTTCTGCACACCATTTGGTCCACGGGCACCGGTTCGGTCCGCGTCACCGATTTCATGCCGTTGGGCAATCGCACCGAGATCATTCGACGTGTCGAGGGCCTGACCGGTGAAGTGACGATGCATCAGGAGCTCGCGTTGCGCTTCAACTACGGGCGGACCGTGCCGTGGGTGACTCGGTACGAGGGGGCCCCTGACCTGCAAACCGGCTATTCCGACCCTGCCGATGGGATGCTTGTGGCGATGGCCGGTCCGGACGCGCTGGTCTACCGAGGCGACCCGATTCCCGAAGCCGCTCACCGATGCCACGCCGGTCAATTCGACATCTCTGCGGGACAGGTTCGTGATTTCTCACTGACCTACTTTGCTTCGCACCGCAATCCTCCCGCACCCGTGGACTTCAACGAATCTCTGCACCGCACCGTGGATCAATGGAGCGAATGGTCCGACCTGTACAACGATCCCAGCGAGCCCGTCCCCACCGGCACCGGTCCCGTCCCGACCACGACGGCGATGCCGATGGTCGACGTGAATTCAGGCGCCATGCCGTTGGGTGCGGTCCCAGGCGGACAAACCGAAGCAGAAGAAAAAGATACGAAGCTCGACGACTACCGCGAAGCCCGCCTGCGGTCGCTTCTGGTCATTCGCGCTCTCATGAACCGTGAGACCGGCGGCGTGGTGGCCGCCCCGACGACGTCGTTGCCCGAGGTCATCGGAGGGCCCCGAAATTGGGATCACCGATTCTGCTGGCTGCGCGACGTCGCCCAGTCCGTTGGCATCTCGATCGCCCATGACCACGATCGCGAAGCGACCCAGCTACGCAACTGGCTTCTGCGCGCCATCGCGAACGACCCAACCAAATTGCACAACGTGTACGGTCTGGCCGGCGAAAGCGATGATTTCGAGCGGCATATCAATCTGCCCGGGTACGAAGACTCGGAACCGGTGCGGCGCGGCAGCGGTGCGGCCATGCAGTTGCAGGGAGACGCCATGGGACAGCTCATGGTGACCTTCGAAAAATTGCGTCGCCTGGGGTACTCGGAAGACCATCTTTCGTGGCCTCTTCAACAGGCACTGCTGGGGTCCGCCGTCGAGCACGTGGGCGAGGAAGACCAGGGCATCTGGGAAACGCACGGTGAGACGCACGTCTACACTCACTCCCAAATCATGTTGTGGGCGGCGTTGGACGCCGGTGTCCGTGCGGTTCGCACACACGGTTTGTCCGGGGACGCCGATCAGTGGGCCTCCGCCCGGGACCGGCTCGCCCAGCAGATCTGGGCCCACGGGTTCAACCGCGACCTCAACTCGTTCGTCCAGTACTACGGCGGAACGAACGTCGACTCGTCATTGCTCAACATCGCTCACACCGGCTTCGTCTCTTTCGATTCGCCGGAAATGCGCGGAACCGTCGAGCGGATCGAGCGTGAACTCGATGCGGGCGGCGGTATGATTTACCGCTACCGCAACTCCGATGGGTTGGACGGAATCGAGGGGCAGGACAACCCCCATTTCGCCTCCACGTTGTGGCTTGCGGAGCAGCATATTCGGTCCGGATACATCGATCGGGGGCGCGAAATTCTGGATGCCGTGCTCGAACGCGCCAACGACGTCGGGCTGTTCTCGGCCGAATACTCGCTCAAGCGGGGCCGGATGACGGGCAACTTCCCGCAGACCCTCGCCCACATTGCGCTGGTGTCCGCGATAGACGCGATCCTGCTCTAGCCGCTGTCCCGCCAGGCCGATTCCGTCGTCCCGGGCCGGGACGTCGCGTCTGCGCGTGGGCCAGAGGCGGTGGATCATGACCGGCTCGGTGGGATTGAACCAGAACCTGTGGTCCTCATTCGTCCAAGTCGATGGTTCGGTCCACTCGGATGCGTGCCAGGAAGTCTTCGTCGTGGCTCACTACGATCAGCGCTCCGCGGAATCCCTCCAGAGCATTGACGAGCCAGTCGACGGTAGCCATGTCCAGATTGTTGGTCGGCTCATCCAGAATCAGCAACCGCGGGGCCGGCGCGGACAAGAGGATTCCAGCCAGGGCAACCCTGAAACGTTCCCCGCCGGAAAGAGTCTTGATCGGGGAGAAGACTCGGTCCCTGCGAAAGAGCAACCGGGCCAGGTCATCCCTGAGCTGCTGTTCGCTCGCTCGTTGGTTGGTGGCCGCAACCGTCGAGAGTACGGATTTCTCGGGTGCGAGTTCGATGCGCTGCGGCAAAAAACCTACGCGGTCCACCCTGTTCTCGACCTCGTACACGCGGCCCATGCCAGGCAAACGAGCTGGTCGTGAGGAGGTGCTCTTTGGACCTTCGACGATGCGGTGCAAAAGACTACTCTTGCCCGACCCATTGCGACCTGCGATGCGCACGTGTTCCGGACCCGTCACGATCACGTGACGCTCCTCGGTTCCCAATGGTGCGTCCTGGGTTTCTTCGGCCGTCGGGTCCTCGGTGAGTTGTAATTCCACAATCCTGACGCCATTGCCGACGGCGGTGTCTGGCAGGTCGAGGTAGACCCCTTCGGTCTGCCGCAGCGAATCCTCGGCATCGGCCAGCCTGCCGAGAGCCGCGCGCTCGCGATCCGCCATGACGGAACGTGCCCGAGCCGAGGACTTCTCGGACTTTTCCTTGTCACCGCCCAGCGCGATGGGCGGTTTGCGTTTGGTCTCGGCGAACTTCTTTCCGCGTCGCTCGTCTCTCGTCTGCTTGATGTGGTGGTTCATACGGTCGCGTTTTTCCCGCGAGGCGTCGGCGCGGGCATCTCGAATATCGCGGTGCTTGGCGGCTTCCTCTCCTGCGACGGCGCTCTCCCACGTGGAGAGGCCGCCCTCGAACCGTCTGAGGACTGATGCGTCGGTCCGAGGGCCTGCGGTCCTGAGCTCGCTGATCGAGTCGCAGGTCTCCAAAAGAGCCCTGTCGTGGCTGATGACCAGGATCGGGATCCGGGGTCGAAAATGATCCAGGAGAGCCCACAACTGACTGCGGGCGTCGGCGTCAAGATTGTTGGTCGGTTCGTCGAGAATCAGAGCTTCCGGCCTGGCCACCTGAATTCCGGCAATCGCCGTCCTGACGGCCTGTCCGCCGGAGAGGCTCCCCACGTTGCGCCGCAGGTCGATTCCCGGCAACCCGGAACGGTGCATCTCGGCACGGGCGCGATCGGCGATGTCCCAATCGTCGCCAATGAGGTCGAAGTGCCGTTGGTCTATGTCGCCTTCGGTTACCGCGGAGATTGCGTTGAGAATTGGGGATATCCCCAACAAGTCTGCGACCGTCGCCGCCGTGTCGAGACCCAGGTCCTGGCTCAGTACGCAAATCCGGCGCGGCGCGGCGATCGAACCGCTGGCCGGCTCGAGGTCACCGGTGATGAGCCTGAGGAGGGTGGATTTTCCGGAGCCGTTGGAGCCGATGAGCCCGTGGAACCCTGCACCGTATATTGCGTTGATGCCAGTCAGACAGGCGGTTCCGTCTGGCCAGGTGAAGTCGACTCCGGATATGGAAATATTCTGTTGGATAGGCATAAAACATCCCTCTCAGCATGAAATGATGCTGAGCGGACGCGAGGTCTCACTCAGCGAATTGCGAGGAGAGGTGCACTATCCAATGCATTTCCTTTGCTCGGGGGCAGAAACGAGTAGAGCGTAGCATGCAATCCGTTTCTCAAGAAAGCGTCGATCGACGCAGGAGGCGTTTATACCGTCAGGCGTCGGGGGCCTAATCCCCGACGCCTGACGCCAAACGTCTCTCGAGGCCGTGACCCGGCGGGGCTAGAGGATGGCGCAATACCGGGTCAGCTATTCTTTGGCGGTTTTGGAGGCCATGGGGGCTCGCCGTTCCCGGGGTCGATACCGTAACCACGGTCGTCACGGGAACGCGGGTCGCCACCGTCATGAGCCGAAGAGCCGTTGGTATCCTGCGGTTTCGGACCCGGGCCGCCGGGGCCCTCAACCGGTGAGGGGGTCTGTGGTTGTGGGCCTTGTGGACCGCCCGACCCATTGGGTCCTCCAAAACTTCCGAAGCCTCCGAAACCACGTCGACCGGGTCCGGCCCAATGAATGTCGAGGAGATCGGGTATCGGCCGATCGCGCCGATCTGCGATGTCCTTGTCCTCGACCACGTTGACGCCCCAGTGGGTGTTGCCTGGCGTCTCCGGATAACCGTCGATGAAGGAGTTGCCTTGCAACGGGTCCGGCCAGGAAGCGGCGGGCTCGGCCGCGGGAACCATAGAGATCGGATTGTTCTCCGGGTTGAATCGGGGCCGCCAAATGAGCCTTCCCGGGCGGGACCGGTCACGGAGCGCATGGGCGCGCCACGTCGTCGCGGGGTGGGACATATTCAGGTTGGCGAGCCAGGTAAACAATCCGCGCTCGTAGACGGCGCGGTCCGCGAACTCTTGGAAATTGACGTCCTTGTTCAGGTACTTGCCGGCCGCCAGGGTTCGGATGGTTCCTTCAGATCCGCGCGGGCAAAAACGGAAACCGAAGTTATCGGCCGTGTACTCCTGCGCGCGGGAAAGAATCGAGGACAAAAAGGGCACGTTCTGGAAAGCAGAGATGCCCAAGAGCCGGAAATACGAGGTATGGCCTGCGGCGATGTGCCCCACCTCGTGACCGATGATGAAACGCAGGGCATCGGGATCGCGTGCCTGGCCCCCGATCTCGAAAAGGTCCGAATAGATCGCGACGAAGCGCCGATGGCCGTGGCCCGAAGCGAACGCGTTGATCGTGCCGTTGCCGAGGACCACATAGGCGTCAGGGACCCGCCGCAGACCGTGGGCTTTCGCCGCGCCGACGAGCATCTTGTAGGCTTCCGGGAATTGCGTGGGAGTAATGCGCACGCCCGTCAGGCGCATTTGGCCGTACAGCATGCCGCGGCTGAAGAAAATGATGATCGGCAACAGGCACAGCAGGGCAAGAAGCTGATCGAAGGTCGACGCCGTATCGGCTTCCGCGTACGTCGTCGGAGTCGTCACCAAGGGCATGAACGTGCGGATGAACAAAACCCAGAACGCAAAGGTATATGCCGCGAGGGTGAAGCAGATCCCCACGATGAGCCACGGAATCTCGCCGGGATGCCGAAGTTTCTTGCGGAGGCTCTCGTCCAGGAGCGACTGGGGCGAGAACAAGGACGGTCCGGGAAAAGGACTGTGTGCTCTCTGGCGTGAGTCCTCGGGCACCCAACCGTTACTGACGTCGTCAGCGAGTGGTTGGGAGGGGATCGAAGCTTCCGGCGGATGGATGCCGGGTGCACCGTACGTATGCGCATCCTTCTCGAAGTTAGGGCCCGGTTGGGACCCGAACGGGTTCTGGGTCATGAACGTCCTCTCGGTGGTTCATATCAGCGAGACGTGCTTCAGGCGTCGCGGCAACGGTATGACTTCCAACTGTACCCAGGGCCGTCAGTCGATGGGCGGATACGAAGTGAGGAAAACCTGGGAGGACGGGGCAATGCGGAAGAACGAACGGGCATGGCGGGATGTGGAATTCTCTCTGGTGGCAGAGAGCAATGAGCGTCGATGCCCGAAGACCGGACATCGACGCTCAACACCCCTTGGCCGAGGAGGGGGAATTCAGCTCAAATCTAGACCGTGTATGTCCAGGGGGTGTTCCCCTCTGCGGCCTGGGTGATGATGTTGGTCAGCTGGGTTTCGGTGGCCTGGTAGGACTTCTTGGATGTCTTCAACGGGTCGTTGACCGTGAAGGTTCCCTTGTCCTTGTTGTATCCGGAGACGTAGACGAAGTGGCCGTAACCCGGGGCAGCGTCCTCACCGGAAATAACGCCTGTCTGGGTCAGTACGATGGCCTGTTTGCCGTCTTTGATGCTTGCGATTGCGTCGGTGGCATTGGCGTTCACGTGTGCCGTTCCCTTGACACCGTGATTACTGAGAATCGTGGCGACGTCATCGCTCTGCAGGAACTCGGAATTGCCACGCCCGGCTTCCTCCCGGATCTGGGTCATGGCGGCGCTCTGGTCCGAGTCGGAATACTTGCTCGGCAATTTTCCGTCATTCTGCAGCAGGGCCATCAGGATGGAGGCCGGGCCGCAGTCGTTGTACTGCGAAGCCTGGCCCTGTACCTGGCTGATGTACTGGAACTTGTGCTGGGCTTGGGTCGAGGCCTGGGCGTTGCCTGCGCTTTCCGGTGCTGCGGTTGTGGTTGCATTTGCGGCTCCGGCCATCGCACCGGTGGCCAATGAAGCGATAGCGGCACCAGCAACGAACCTGCGTTTGAAGTTATTCATCTTTGAATTCCTTACCGTTTGTTTTGGGTGTTTCGGGCATTTTTGACGGTACGAATGAAATGCGTCCTGCGTCAACGTTTGCCCGAAGATTTGTTGATTGCGGAGAATCGCTCGTAATTATCAATTTGTAATAGGTTGCGTTGGTCAATGGCATGGTGGCTCTATTGTGCGATGGCCGCGAAGGTGTGGTCATTCCTCGAGTTCAACTCCGGGATTTAATAGGTTGAAATATCGCCCGTCTGCCGGTATATGTGGTGCGCTTATCTAAGTTTTAATATAGTTAACCGATGGTTCCCTAAAGTGTTTCTCCTACGTCACACTCATGCGAATGAATTCACTCGTCGATAACGTTTTCCCTAGTCAGATGGGATTGAGAGGGTGGCTGTCCTGGGTTATTTCTGCCCGGGTGCCCGTTTTGCCATCTCTGTTTTCGTCGGTAGTTTGGGCTCAGAACCACTTTGCACTCCACCTGGGGAACCACATCATGTCCAAAAATGGGATTACTCTGCCTGCCTTCGTTTCTGCGTCGCTTCTCGTCACGTCGTCTATCCTCCTCGGAGGGTGTTCCTCCGTTTCCGGGGGCGACGCCGAATCCTCGTCTTCCGGAGCCTCGGAAGGTTCTTCGGAATCGCCGGCGGGCGGAGAAAAGGACAAGCCGCCCGAACTCATTGGCGGCGGAAAGACCGTATTCCCTGATCGCCGTATGGTTGCACTGTACGGAACTCCCGGAAATCCGGCGCTGGGGGCTCTCGGTGAGCAGGATCCTGCCGCGTCCGTGGAGCGGGTCAAGAACCTTGCTGAGAAGTATCAACCGTACAGCGAGGAACCGGTCATTCCGGCTTTCGAGGTCATCGCCTCCGTTGCGGACGCCGTCCCCGGGGATGACGGGGACTATTCCAATGAGCTTTCTCCCAGCGAACTCAAACCGTTACTGGACGCGGCCAAGAAAAATGGGGTCTACGTGATTCTCGATTTTCAGCCCGGACAACAAGACTTCACGAGCCAAATCAAGGAATACCAGGAGCTGCTGAAGGATCCGAACGTCGGCGTCGGTCTCGATCCGGAGTGGCGGCTGCAGCCAGGTCAGAAGCCTTTGGGGCAAATCGGTTCCGTAGACGCTTCGGAGATCAATGAATCGCTGGATTACGTTGCCGATCTGACCCGCCGGGAAGACCTGCCGCAGAAGGCCGTGGTCATTCATCAATTCGCGGGCTCCATGATCACTCAGCGGGAGAGTCTCAATACTTCCCATCCTGAGCTCGGCATCACCCTGCATGCGGATGGGCACGGGACGCCCGACCTCAAGGAGCAAACGTGGTCAGCGTTGCAGGAAGGGCTGCCGCAAAACATCTACATGTCCTGGAAGAACTTCTACGATGAGGACACGCCGACGTTCACGCCGGAACAGACTTACCAGGTAGACCCCAAGCCGTGGATCGTCACGTATCAGTAGGTCTGTGGGTCTCACATGGCCTGACAACGTGGAATCGTTCCATCACCACGGGGGTCGAATCGTCGATGATGAAGTCTTTCCCCAACACCGAGGACACCTCGTCCGAATTCCAGTACGCCGCATGGCCTTCACGCCATTGGGCAACCGTTTCGTATCCCTCGCCCTCGCCGATGGCGTGTTCCAGTGGGACGTCTCGGAAAGGGGCAATTTTGACCTCGGTCGTTTCGATGACGAACAGCTTGTGCCCCTCGGAATCGATGACGACGCCTTGTTGCCCGGCGACGGGCAACGGCTCGCCTCCCACGTCGTATTCGCGAACGAGAGAACTGGTTGTGCTTTTTGCGCCGGTCCTGATGGCGGCAATGAGTTGATCTCGCAAAGGCCCTGGGGATGCGAATTCTACGAGAGGCAGGTCGGTGCACATGCGAACATTCAAACATGGGGCAAGAGGCTATGGGCCAACCTCCAGGCATCGCCCCGGCAAGCGATCGCGAGACCTGGTGGATCATCTCATCGTGGCGGCCAGCTCTGTCGAGTCGAGGGTGCGATCTGCGAAAACCAGCCGAATCGCCGTCGGGTCCGGATTGCCCGCGTCAGGCCCACGGTGTTGAAGGGTCAGTCCAACCTTCCGGGCGACGGCCGCTGAGGCCTCGTTGTGTTCGAGCAGATATGCCACGATCGGCAGATCAGGGCGTAACTTGCGTGCCCTTTCTATGGCTCTGAGGGAAAGCTCCGTCGCGAATCCCCGCCCTTGGGCTTCCGGAGCGAACCGGTATCCGAGATTCCAGAAAGTGTTCTGGCGGAGAGCGCAGCCGCCGTGGCCGACCGTTGTGCCATTTTCGCGGGCCACCCACGTTCCAAGACCTGATTCCCACGCGGAAATCCACCCGGAGAGGACTTCTTCCGTGGTTTCGATGTCTGCGAAGCGACCGCTCGGCAGGTGGCTCCAGACCCGGGGATCCGAATACAGACGGTGCAGGTCCTGAAGATCCGACGTCTGCGGAATATGAAGATCCAATTGTTCCGTCCGATCCTCTGGAAGATCGCCTTGGGCCGGTTTTCTGGATGTGCTCACAGGGTGCCTCGCAATATCGGGTGGACGTCGATTCCTGTGATGTATCTTACGGCCTATCGCCTCTGTGGCGGTGGGGATGCGGCGTGCGTAGGCTGAGTTCATGGCTGACCAGACTTTTCATGCAGAACACAAAGTTGCCGGCGGCAAGCTCGTCGTCGCCGATGTGACCACCGACGGCGAGCGTATTACTGACGCCACGATTTCCGGGGACTTCTTCTTGGAACCCGAGGAGGCGTTCTTCGAGCTCGCACCCGCATTGGTCGGTTCATCTGCTTCCGACGACGGTGCCACGCTCACGGCCCGCCTCGACGCCGCGCTCGCTCCATTCGGCGAGGACCTGGATCTTCACGGATTCTCCACCGGTGACGTCGCCCTGGTGGTTCGGCGCGCGATTACCGGAGCGAAGGACTTCGGCGACTTCGAGTGGAGCATGCTGCGGCCCGGGCCCCTTCCGACGAGCCTGAACGTCGCTCTGGACCAGTATTTGCTCGACGAAGTGGCCTCGGGGAGAAGGGGCCCGACTCTTCGTTTCTGGGATTGGGAGGACAGGGCAACGGTCATCGGGTCCTTCCAGTCGTATATGAATGAGTTGCATCCGGAAGGCGTCGAGAAGCACGGGATCGACGTCGTGCGTCGCATATCCGGCGGCGGCGCCATGTTCATGGAGGGCGGCAACTGTGTGACCTACTCGCTCTATGCGCCGGCTTCCCTGGTGGCCGGGCTGAGCTATGAGCAATCCTATGTCTTTCTCGATCAGTGGGTCCTTCAAGCCCTCAGGGAACTGGGCGTCAATGCTTGGTACAAGCCCATCAACGACATCACGTCCTCGGGCGGAAAGATCGGCGGCGCGGCCCAGAAACGGGTGAGCGGTGCGATCCTGCACCACGTGACCATGTCCTACGACATCGATGCCGACAAGATGACTGAAGTACTCCGAATCGGCAAAGCGAAGATTTCCGACAAAGGCATTCGCAGTGCCAAGAAACGTGTGGACCCGTTGCGCCGCCAGACCGGCGAGAGCCGCGAAGGAATCATCCAGACCATGGGGCAGACTTTCCAGACGCGCACAGGCGCCGAGTGGGCCACGTTGTCTTCGGAAGATCTCGATGCCGGTCGTCGGCTCGTCGAGGAGAAGTTCGAAACCGAGGAATGGACACATAGGGTCCCGTAATCGCCTGCTACCATCCGGACGACCGCCGAACTAGAGGAGCCGGGAGACCGGAAGAGCGTCCAATGCCGCTGTGATCAGAGGGTGCCCCCGGGCACCGCTTCGCGTGGCGCTGAAGATGCGGCGGGTCGGTGCGGGATCCCCGCGGAGGGGTACGCGCGTGACCGGCCAATCCGCATGAAGACGCGCCAATTTGGGAACGAGGATGACCCCGAAACCGTGGGCCACCAATGCGGTGCCGGTCTCCCATTCATCGGCCTGATGAGCCACGTTGGGTGAGAAGCCCGCGTTCATGCATGCTGCGATCACGAGATGGTAATAGGCGCTGTCCGGGCGACCCACAATCCACGGCTCCTCGGCAGCGTCCGATAGCTCAACCGATTTTCTCCGAGCCAGCGGGTGATCTTGCGGAACGACCAGATCCAAGGGGTCATCCACCAGGTGAACCTGATCGAAACGAGGGTCCGAGGAGGAAGGTGTCATCGACGTCGCCGTGTACAACGCCAGGTCCGCGTCTGCCGAAAGCAGAAGGTCGAAGCACCGAGCCGGTTCGGCCTCGATGACCCGCACCGTGGTTTCCGGAAAATCCCCGCGCAACTGGGCCGCGGCCTGGGGGAGGAGTCGGGTTGCAGCCGTGGAGAACCCACACATCGTGAAAGATCCCGTGACCTGCTCCGGATCCGCAGTGAGCTCGGCGCGAGCCCGCTCTTCCTGGGCAAACATCACCGCTGCGTGGCGCAAGACCGTGTGCGCTGCGCTGGTCAGCGTCCCATCCTTGTTGCTCTTCGGCCCGGCATCCGACGTTGTGGGGCGACGCACGGTCCTGCTTGCCAGCATCGTGCTGGCGGCGGCAGGTTCAGCCTGTTTCCTCTACGTCGGGAGCGTCTTCTGGCTGTTCTTGGGCCGCGCTTTCCACGGTATGGCTCTCGGCGCGGTTACCGGACCGGCCACGGCGTGCGTCATCGAAAGCTCTGCGGGGCGTGAGAACAAGCACAAAGTGTGGGCCTCGGTTCTTGCCACCATGGCATTCGTGGGTGGGACAGCTGCCGGTCCTTTCTTCTCGGGCGTCCTGACCGAATGGGCCCCGCTTCCGGAGTCGCTGCCTTATCTCGTCCACTTCGGATTCTTGGCAGGTTGCTGGATTCTAGTGCTTCGGATGCCACGTGTCGGGATGACTTCCCTGCGCCGGTGGCGACCGACCGCACCACGGGTTCCGCGTCAGATTCGGCGGCTGTTCATGGCGGCGGCGACGACCGGGTTCTTGGCCTGGACCGGGGCCGGAATCTTTCTCGCCACAATTCCCACAGTCTTGGAACGAGCCGTTTCCGACGCCACGACGGCGATGACGGGCGGGGTCCTCGGCGCAATGTTGTTGTTTTCCATGGCAACCCAACCTTTGATCGTGGGCATCAATCCGATTCGAATGCAGATCATGGGCTTGGGTCTGATCGGCGCGAGCCTCGGCGTATTGGCTCTCGACGGCGGAACGAGTCTTGATGTCGTTCTCGGGTCCGCGGTATTTGCTGGCGCCGGGCATGGGCTGGCCTACGGAGGTGCCTCAGCGATGCTGGACGGCATCACACCGTCCGAGTTCCGTGGCGGCGTGAACGCGGCGCTGTACCTGGTGTTCTACATGGGTGCGGGCGTGCCGGCGATTGCAGTCGGCATTCTGACGTCCTGGCTGTCCATGGGCGTGGCTGTTTCCTTGATGAGTGCGGCCGCCTCGATAGTCAGTATTGCCGTCTGTATCGTCCTTGCAATTGTCTGGTCGCGGCGACGTCGTGGTGCGGCCGGGGAATGAGGCGTGCCTTGATCAACAGGTCATCCGTTATGACGAAGACCTCGTCGTCGGATCTTCATGGTTCTGGGGTCGGCATCAGACCGCTTGGTCTTGTGCCCGACGGCGGGGCCTCAACCCAACCCGGGAGAGATCGCGGATGCTCGGAGGCAGGGACAGCAGCAGAACGACCAGGGCACCGATGATCAGGGCACGGAAGTCGAAGAGCCAGAAGCCTGCGATTCCGATGCCACCGCCGACCAAGAACAACATGATCAAAAGGGCCAGAACCGTGGCCTTTTCCGGGTCTAGCCGAACCGGGGGACCGCTGCGCGAAAAACGTCCGTAGACCCAAGTTCCGACCTCAACACCCAGATCGGTGATCATTCCCGTCACGTGGGTGGTGCGAACGGGGAAGTCGCGGATTTTGGTGATGAGAGCGTTTTGCAGACCCATGGCGAAGCACAACGGCGGCACGATGATGAGTTCTTGGTTGAAGTGCTCCAGATCGCTGGCGAGAATCCCGACGATCAGGATGAGCACTGCCTCGAAGACGAGGACATTCGCATACCTGCTAGCCAGCCGTCTTCTTTTGGCCCAGGTGAAGATAATGGTGCACGCCATGGTCCCGGCCGTGAAGGAGCCGACGGCCAGTAGGCCCGTGAGCAGGAGGCCGATTTCGGCGCGCATGACGTGATGGGCAATATCGGCAACCATCCCGCTCATGTGGGAGGTGTAAAGGCCCAGGGCCATGAACCCGATGGCGTTCAATGCACCGGCCTGGAGCACTAGCAGATACGCGAGATGTCGGTCGAATTTGGGGCGACGGCGCGGTCCCGAGATCAGGTGCGGGTACCGGGAGACTTTGGTCAGTTGGGTCAGGGCGGTGCTATTGAGGTTCTTCAGGGCTGGTCCTCACGATGGCATCGGTGTTAGGGCCGGCTCAGCGCACGAGGTCCGTAGGGCCACGGGCGAAAGGTCACATGCGGCGATTTCTTGGTTTTTCAGAGTGCCATCCCCGCAGGTTCCCGCGCCAGAGATGGATCTTTTGGGTCCTTCTGTGACGCGCTCGCCGCGTAAGACAACGGCCGCCGTGTCGGGATACGGCGGCCGTTGCGGAATGGTGAAAAGGGTCGGGCTACTTGACGCCGAATTCGACGGAATCCGTAGTCCATGCCCGGGCCTGATCGCTGAAAGTGACCCCCAAACCGGGACGATCAGGAACGATCATCCTTCCGTCCCTGGTTTCCAATCGTTCGTTGAACAGGGGATCGAGCCAATCGAAATGTTCGACCCATGGCTCGCGAGGATAGGTCGCAGCCAGATGAAGATGAATCTCCATCGCAAAATGCGGGGCCAAATCCAGGCCTCTCTGGTCCGCCAGAGTCAGCAGCCTCTGGAATTGCGTCACGCCTCCGACCCTGGGGCAGTCCGGTTGGATGATGTCGCACGCGCGGTTGTCGATGAGGCGCTCGTGCTCCGCCACGGAAGCCAACATTTCGCCCGTCGCAATGGGAGTATCCAGTGAGCGAGCCAGCTCCGCATGCCCTTCGACGTCGTAGGCGTCCAAGGGTTCCTCGATCCACGTGAGGTCGAATTCCTCGAGGCGGCGTCCCATGCGCAGGGCCGTTGGCCTGTCCCATTGCTGGTTGGCGTCGACCATCAGCGGCACATCGGGACCGATGTGCTCTCTCACCGCGGCAACCCGGCGCAGGTCTTCCGCCGAATCCGGAAGACCAACCTTGATCTTGATGCCGCCGATCCCCTCTTCGATGGAACGAGTGGCACGGTCCTTGACCTCGCCGATCGAGGCGTTCAAGAACCCACCGGAAGTGTTGTAGGTCCGCACCGCATCCCGGTGGGAGCCCAACAGTTTCGCCAGAGGCAGCCCTGCCCTCTTCGCTTTGAGATCGTGGAGGGCGATATCGACCGCGGCCAGGGCCTGGGTCGCGACCCCGGAGCGTCCCACGGAGGCCCCCGCCCAGAGCAACTTGGTGTAGATCTTGGCGATATCGCTCGGGTCCTCGCCCAGAAGTCCTTCAGCGACCTCTTTCGCGTGAGCGTACTGCGCCGGCCCGCCGGCCCGCTTCGAATAGCTGAAGCCGATCCCCTGGAGCCCCTGTTCGGAGGTGATCTCAGCGAAAAGGAAGATCACCTCGGTCATGGGCTTTTGCCGGCCCGTGAAGACTTTGGCGTCGGAAATCGGCACGTCCAGCGGCAACCTGACGCTGGAGAGCGCGACGTGCCGGATCGAATCCTGAGAAGAGTTCATGATGAGTTCCTATCGGTCGAGGGCCGGGCGCTTGGCATCGAAGGTCCAACCGGGGACGAGATACCGCATCGAGGCAGCGTCGTCGCGGGTGCCCAATCCGTGTTCGAGGTACAACTGATGCGCCGCCTCGAGTCGCTCGCGGTCGATCTCCACCCCCAGCCCGGGGGTATCCGGAACGCGGATCTGTCCTTCGGAAATCTTGAACGGGCGGGTGGTCAAGTGCTGACCATCCTGCCAGATCCAGTGCGTGTCCAAGGCCGTGATTTCGCCCGGTGCGGCAGCGCCGACCTGGGTGAACATCGCTAGTGAAATATCGAAGTGGTTGTTGGAATGAGATCCCCACGTCAGTCCGAAATCGTGGCAAAGCTGTGCAACGCGTGTGGACCCGGACATGGTCCAGAAATGCGGGTCCGCGAGAGGGATGTCGACGGACGCTTCCCGGATCGCATGTGCCATCTCTCGCCAATCGGTCGCGATCATGTTCGTCGCGGTGCGTAGTCCCGTTGCACGACGGAATTCCGCCATGACCTCTCGACCCGAAAAACGGCCCTCGGCCCCGCACGGGTCTTCCGCATAGGCGATGTGGCCCGCCATTTCCCGTCCGTACCGGATCGCATCCTCAAGCGGCCAACCACCATTGGGGTCGAGGGTGATTCGCGCCTCCGGGAACTCCTTGCTCAGGGCCTTGATGGTCTCGACCTCTTGGTCGCCCGGAAGGGCACCTCCTTTGAGCTTGAAGTCCTTGAATCCGTATTTCTGCTGAGCCGCTTTGGCGAGCTCGACGACGGACTCCGGCGAAACGGCCTCTTCACGCCGCAACCTATCCCAACCGGTCGCCGTAGGCTCCCGAAGATATGGAAGGTCGGTCTTGTCCGGGTCTCCCACATAGAAGAGATACCCCAACATCGGAACGCTGTCCCGCTGCTGACCGTCGCCCAGGAGCTCGGCGACGGGAACGCCGAGAAATTGGCCATTCACGTCCAGCAGGGCGGATTCCAGAGCGGTGACGGCGTGGATCGTGACGCGTTGGTCGAAGGTCTGATTCCCCCGTCCGGCCACGTCCTGGCCCGCGAAGCGTGCAGCAACTTGGCGGAGGAGACTCTTGTACCGGGTGATCGGTTGACCGGTCAGGAGTTCGGACGCTTGCTCGATAGTGGACCGGATTGGCTCCCCACCGGGAACTTCGCCCAGGCCGGTGCGGCCTTCGCTGTCCGTGATCACCACGATGTTCCGGGTGAAGAAAGGGGCGTGGGCTCCGGAGAGGTTGAGCAGCATCGAGTCGTGACCGGCCACCGGGATGACTTCGACCTGCCGGACGACGGGTGCGGAAGTAGGTGTCATGGCAATTTCCTCGCTTTCGGGCGGCTCACTTGCCGTCAATCGACTGGCTGACATCCCACGGGTTGGCATCCGTAGCCGGGGCGGGAAGCAGGTCCTGAGGGAAGTCCTGGTAGGCCACGGGCCGGAGGAAACGTTCGATGGCCAAGGTCCCCACGGACGTCGTGCGGGAATCGCTCGTGGCGGGGAAAGGACCGCCGTGCACCATGGCGTGCCCGACCTCGACTCCGGTTGGCCACCCTCCGTACAGGATGCGGCCCGCCAAATTCTCCAGCCGAGGCACCAGAGCGGCGACGTCATCGTGATCCGCCTCCGTCGCGTGGACCGTCACGGTCAACTGGCCTTCGACCTTTGCCACGGCTTCCTGAAGCTGAGCCGGTTCCCGGTACCGGACGATCAACGAGGCCGCTCCGAAGATTTCCTTCTGCAACTCGGCGTTGACCAGGAGTGTTTCCGCATTCGTTTCGAACAGCACCGGTCCGGGGGCGTTGGAACCCTGGCCGTCCTGCCCGCGGGCCACGATCTGGACGCCGCTCTGAGCCGACATGTGCTCGACTCCTTCGGCCCAGGACTTGGCGATCGAGGGTGTCAACATGGTCTGGCCGACGGCGGCGTCAACGAGTTCGACCGCCCGAGAGACGAATTTGTCTCCCTCCGGGCCTTCCGGAACGAAAATCAGACCGGGCACGGTGCAGAGCTGCCCCGACGAACCCGTGACGGAGCCGACGAATCCCTCGGCCAGATCAGAGGCCGATTCCAGTGCACCCGGCAAGACAACCACGGGATTGATGGAGCTCATTTCCGCATATACCGGGATGGGGCGAGCGCGTTCGAAGGCGGTCCGGGCAATGGCCAATCCGCCCGAGCGGGAGCCCGTGAAGCCGACGGCCGTGATCCGCGGATCCGCGACGAGCCGCTGGCCGATCTTTGCGCCGGGGCCGTACACGAGAGAAAAGGTGCCCGCTGGCAGACCCAGCTCCGTGATGGCTTCGTGGATCGCCTGGGCTACCAATTCTGCCGTGCCAGGGTGCGCGTTATGTGCTTTGAAGAGCACGGGGCAACCGGCGGCCAGCGCCGAAGCAGTGTCTCCGCCGGCCGTTGAAAAGGCCAACGGGAAGTTGCTGGCCCCGAATACGGCCACAGGACCCAGGGGGACCATGCGTTGCCGGATATCCGCCCGTGGAGCTGGCTCCCGCTCGGGCAGTGCGGGGTCGATCCGAACCCGGTGGAAGGACCCGGAGCGAACCACCGTCGCGAAGAGCCGAAGTTGATTCGAGGTCCTGGACAGCTCACCGTTGAGTCTTGCTTCGGTGAGTCCCGTCTCTTGCTTCGCGCGGTCGACGATGGCTTCCCTGCGATCCTCCAGGTTGGCGGCGATGAGATCCAAGAAGTCGGCTCGCTCCGTGGGATCCGTGGCGCTGTACCCCGGGAAAGCCTCGTGAGCGGCCTGAGCCGCTGCATCGAGTTGGTCGGCGCCGATCAGTGAAAACACCGGTTCAAGGTGTTCTTCCGTGGCCGGATTGAGAGCTTTGATTTCTCCTTCGCTCCCGGGGACCCACTCGCCGTTGATCAGTGAATTTCCGTTGAGGGTGTTGGTCATCGTGTTTCACCTTCCTGAGGGGTGCGAACGTCCGCGACGTTCGAGGTCTGAATCAGATGTTCGAGGTCGCTGAAATCGTGGGGTCTGAGGTCGTGCAAGGGCGGACGGACCGGCCCGCATCCGCGGCCGACGATCTCGAGCCCGGCCTTGATGATCGAGACTCCATATCCTTTTCCGCGGTCCCTGATGTCCAGGTACGGCAGAACGAAGTTCCGCAGTTTTTCTTGGACCGAGGAATGATCGAGGTTTCGGACATCGGCGTAGAATTCGAGAGCGAATTCCGGCGCGAAATTGAACAAGGCGGAAGAGTAGGTGCTGACGCCCATCTGCAAGAGTGGAAGCGCATAAGTTTCCGCCGTGGGGAGACCCCCGAGGTAGAAGAGCCTGTCGCCGTTCCGGGCCGTGACCCGCGCGAGCTGCTCGATATTTCCGACGGCATCCTTGAACCCGATCAAGTTCCGGTGCCTTTCGGCTAAACGGGCAATGGTTTCGGCAGAGTAAATGGCATTCGCGCGGTTGTACACGATGACGCCGATGTCGACCGAAGAGCACACCGCGGAGGCGTGTTCGAGCAGACCGTCCTGGTCGCATTCGGTCAGATAAGGAGGCAACAGAAGAATGCCTTCGGCGCCGGCCTCTTCGGCGGCCTGGGCGCAACGGACCGCTTGTTTCGTCGATCCGGACGCCGAGCCGAGTACAGGGACTTCCGGCCTGGTCGATTGAACCGCCCAATCCGTGACCTTGGCGTTCTCCTCGGGAGTGAGGCTGAATCCTTCGCCCGTGCCGCCGGCCGCGAAAAGGCCTGCGACGCCGAAGCTGGACTGCCACTCGATGTGGCGCCGGTAAGCGGTTTCGTCGAGCTCCCCGTCCTGTCCGAATGCCGTCGCGGGGAATGAGAGCAAGCCATCCTTGAGATGGATTGCAAGCTCGTGGGGCGAGAACTGCGCCATGGGGACTCCTTCACGTTTCGTGCGTCGATGGTTGGAACTCATCGGAGTCTATGAACTGCGTCTCATGCCTGTCCAAGTGCAATTATGCATATATCAATGCCATTCCAGTATCACGGGGATTCGCATCACCGCGCCCAGTCCGGAGGTAGGGAATCCATGAGCTGCCGGAGTCGTATGGCGGTGGGCGTGGGTCGTTCTGCCAAAGTGATGAGCTGCAGCTCGACGATGTCCTTCCGCAAATCGTCGAATTGGCGGTATGTGACACCCGGGAAATTCAACTTGGTCGCGGATTCCGGAACGAGGGCGATGCCGTGTCCGGCGGCCACCAGACTGACCATCGTGGTGATTTGGCTCAGGGAATGGGAAACGTCCGCGTGGTCGATCTTGAAGTTCCTGACCACGAGGTCGTAGAAATATCGGGCTCCCTCCGCCGAGTGCATGATCAGCGGATGCCCTAAGACGTCCTCGCGGTGCAGATGCCGCCCGGTCAGTAGCTCATGGCCATCCGGGGCCGCGAGGACCAGCCCCTCCGTGTGGATCGAGTCGGTTCTGAAGCCTTCCGACGGCATCGACAACCGGCCGAGACCCGCGTTGATCCGTCCGTCCTCGAGGGCCTCGAGCTGGCGGGATGTCACCATCTGGTGCAGATCGATCGCAACGCCGGGCATGCGTTCCTTCATGAGGGTCAGGATGGGACCCAGGGTCGTGAGTCCTGCGGCTGCGGTATACCCCAGGCTCAGGCGCCCCTGAAGCCCTTGGGAGGCCTGAACGGCCGATTCACCGGCACGAGTGACCGATGTGAGAATCAACCGGGCCTGGTCGAGGAAAGCAGAACCCGCCGCCGTGAGCTCAACTCTTCGATGTGTCCTCAGAATCAACTGAGCCCCCACGCTCTTCTCCAATTTCTGGATTTGGCGGCTGAGCGGGGGTTGAGTCATGGCAAGTTCCTCGGCTGCCCGGCCGAAATGCAAGTTTTCGGCGACGGCGACAAAGCATCTCAGCTGATCGAGGGTAAACATGGGCCTCCGAATGTTTCATGTCTTTTAGGTATTAGTTCATGCAAACCTAGTTATAGACAATATTGAAGCGCAACTCATAAGCTCGACCCCAATGTGAACCAGAACACGAATTGACGCATCCGACCTGCTCCAGGGCTCTCGCCCGGGTGGCGGGGATTCGAAGGAGAATTTGATGCCCCTACTCATCGTGGCCGTTGCGGTGGCTTTGTTGCTCATCCTGATGACCAAGTTCAAGCTCAATGGCTTTGTGGCGCTGCTGATCGTCTCGGTATTGGTCGCAAGCTGGGGTGCTTTGTCGGGCGTGCTGACGGTCGACGACAAACCCGCCACGGTCGCCGACATACCCGACATCATCGGCAGCGGCATGGGTGGTCAGCTCGAAGAAACCCTCGCCGTCATCGGAATCGGCGCCATGATAGGCAGAATCCTCGGTGACGCTGGGGCGGCGCAAAGAATTGCCCTGCGCGTGGTGGACCTCTTGGGGGAGAAGCGCGTGCAGTGGGCCATGGTGGTCACGTCCATGCTGATCGGCGTGACCATGTTCTACGAGGCTGCCTTCGTGATCGTGGTTCCGATCGCTTTCACGCTCGTCAGGGCGACACGGACCAACTTGCTGTGGGTCGGGCTCCCGATGTCCATTGCGTTGTCGACCATGCATTCCTTCTTGCCCCCGCACCCGGGACCGACCGCGGCCGCGAGCATCTATCAGGCCTCTCCGGGTTTGGCGCTGCTCTACGGATTGTTCATCGCGGTTCCTGCCGGCGTGCTGGTGGCCATGGTGTGGCCGCGCTTGTCCTTCGTGAAGAAGATCCAGCCCGAGATCCCTCGCGGCCTCATCTCGGAAAAGAGCTTCACGGACGAAGAGATGCCCAGTATGGGCCGCTCGTTGCTCGTTGCCCTTCTTCCCGTGATTCTCATTGCCGGCGCGGAAATCTACATCATGGTCGGGGAGGAAAGCTCGAGCCTGATGCAATTCGTGACCTTCATCGGTTCGCCGACGGTCGCCCTGCTGATCTCGCTTCTCGTCGCCATCGTCGTCTTCGGCCCGATGAGCGGGAGGCCGTTGTCCGAGTTGGCCGTCTCCATGTCCGAGTCCGCGCGGGCCATGGCCATGATCATTATGGTGATCGCCGCGGGCGGTGCATTCAAAGAGGTTCTGGTCTCCACGGGCATCGCTCAGTACATTGCGGACATGACCTCGGGCTGGCCGGTTCACCCGATCATTCTGGTGTGGTTGACCGCCGTAATCCTACGAGTAGCCCTCGGCTCGGCATCGGTTGCCGTCACGACGGCCGCAGGAATTGCGGCACCGCTGGTTGCTTCGAGCGGAGTGTCCCCGGAACTGATGGTCCTGGCCACCGCTTGTGGGTCGATCGCCGTGAGTCACGTCAACGATCCCGGCTTCTGGATGTTCAAGGAGTACTTCAACTTGTCGGTCGTGCAGACCCTCAAGGCCCGCACCACGTACACGACCGTTCTCTCGGTTCTGGGGCTGGGAGGAGTGCTGCTCATGAATCTGATCGTGTGACTCAGGCGGGTCCTCCCTGCCAATCCGAGAGCCCCTCGAACACATCTCGACACCGATCCGGAGGCGAAGCCCATGGCCGCAGATACCACGATTTCAACCATCAGGATCACCCCAGTTGCCTTTTCGGACCCGCCCCTCCTGAACTCGGTGGGTGTTCACGAGCCATATGCGCTCCGTTCCATCATTGAAGTCGAAACGGCGTCGGGTATCACGGGTATCGGTGAGTCGTACGGCTCGGCCGTTCACCTCTCACGACTTGATCTGGCCGCTCGTGCGCTCATCGGGGTCGACGCGGAGAGCCTGCTCGCGATGCGCTGCGCCGTTTCGCGTGCACTGGCCGACGATTCCGTCCGCGGCGGCGACGGCATGGCCGGCATGGTCACAACGTCCTCGACTCTTGACCGGGTCTACTCGCCCTTCGAGGTCGCCGCCCTGGACATCCAGGGACAGCAGTTCGGCGTTCCCGTCAGCAGCCTCCTGGGCGGTCTGGCGCGGGAAAGCGTCCCGTTCAGCGGATATCTCTTCTACAAGTGGTCGGCTCACCCCGGCATGGAGCCGGATCAATGGGGGGAGGCGCTCAACGCGTCCCAAATAGTTGCTCAAGCGGAAAAGATGGTGTCCGAGTACGGTTTCACAGCGCTCAAACTCAAGGGCGGCGTCTTGAGGCCCGAGGACGAAGCCGAGACCGTGGAGGCATTGGCAGAAAGGTTCCCGGACATGCCCCTTCGGATCGACCCCAATGCGGCCTGGTCCGTGGGTACCGCGATCAAAATCGGCAAACGACTCGAAGGAAAACTCGAATATCTCGAAGATCCCGCTCCCGGGCTGGACGGAATGGCCGAGGTCCGGAGCCATGTTCCGATGCCGCTCGCGACGAATATGTTCGTCGTCGCCTTCGACCACATCCCGGAATCCGTGAGCCGGGAGGCCATCGACATCATCCTGTCCGACCCACATTTCTGGGGCGGTCTGGAACACACCAAACTTCTGGCCGGAATAGCGTCCACATTCGGCATGAATCTCTCCATGCACTCGAACTCCCATCTGGGAGTCAGTCTGGCCGCGATGCTGCATGTGGCCGGTGCGACACCCAATATCGATTACGCCTGTGACACGCACTGGCCCTGGAAGAAGCCCGACGATGACGTCGTGTCGGGAACGCCGTTCACTTTTGAAGGCGGAGCCGTCTCGGTGCCGACAGGTCCCGGACTCGGCGTTTCGCTGGACCACGAGAAACTGTCGCGTCTGCACGAGCAGTATGTGAAGGTCGAGATGCTGGAAAGAGACGACACCGGCTATATGCAGACGTACGACCCAACTTTCGATCCCAGTATGGGGCGTTGGTAAGGAGGCGAGACGGCGAACCTCGCGGCACGAAACCGAGGTGCAAGTCGAAGCTTCCGAGCGGGGCGAAGAACCGAAATATGCCCGTACGTCGCCGCAACATGAAGGTGATAACAGCCACTCCGCCCGATGGTAATGAGCACAGGACTGGGAGGGTCCAACCTGACAGATGCGTGATGTTCGATATCCTGAGGAAGCCGTAGGGACCGGTCATCTCCGATGATTGTCGCTTCTCCGCGGATGACAGACCAGCCAAGACGGCAGCGAGCTCCGGGCCACGCTTCTGGGCGGTGCCTTTGGTGCGAACTGAAGCCGAAATCGCGTGGTGCGTGAAACCTGGGGTATACGGAATATGCTTGATCCGTCTTGGAAAGTATTTACCCTTGCCCATCGGAGTTCAGAGATTTGCACAAGTTGAAAGAGGCCGACCCCCTTCAGTCGTCCGCGGTCGGTCAGTCCGTGGCGTGGGGCAAGGTCATTCTTTTCGGGGAGCACTCGGTGGTCCACGGGCATCCCGCAATTGCGTTCCCGCTGCCGCAGGTCGGCCTGACGGCCACCGCAACCCCGTCTCCGGGACCGCTGTGGCTCACGGTTGACATCTATGACGGCCCGCTCGCCAGCGCGCCCCCGATGCTCGCCCCGCTGGGAGCGACCATTACCGCAACCCTCGAGCTCATCGGGCATCGCCAGCAAGGTCTCCACATCACATGCATCGGAGACTTCCCGCTCGAGCGCGGACTCGGTTCCAGCGCCGCGGGAGCGGCCAGCATCGCAAATGCGATTCTCGACCTGACCGGCAACGACCTCCCGCGTTCCGTCCGCCACGGACTCGTCCAGACCGGCGAGAGGGTGGCCCACGGAAACCCCTCGGGGTTGGACGCATATACCGTCCTCAGCCGCTCGCCAATCTGGTTCCAGGCCGGCATCGCAGAGAATATTGAGGTGAATCTGGGGGCCCCGATCGTCGTCGCCGATTCGGGTCAGCCCGGCGACACCCACTCGGCCGTCGGCGCCGTCACTGAAATGCGGCGGACCAACCCGGGCGACGTCGCCCGATACTTCGAAACGATCCGCGACCACACGGTTGCGGCCCGCGAGAATCTCAAGAATGATGAGCGCGAGGCGCTCGGACGCCGTATGAACGAGGTTCACGAAGCCCTGCGCGAGTTATCGGTCTCAAGCCCGCATCTGGATCAACTGGTCCGATCCGCTCGTGACGCCGGAGCCCTCGGGGCAAAGCTGACCGGAGGGGGTCGCGGCGGCTGCGTCATCGCCCTTGCGCGGGATTTCCAGCACGGCGAAGAGCTGGCCAAGGAACTTCGGCAGGCCGGGGCGCTGCAAACCTGGATCCTGAACCCAGAGGAGTTCGAGCAGTGACCCTTGCCCGTGCGACGGCCGTGGCCCACCCGAACCTCGCCCTCATCAAATACTGGGGAAAGCGGGACGAGGAGCGGGTGCTCCCTTGGACCGGAAGCCTGTCATTGACGTTGGACGTTTTTCCGACGAAGACCTCGGTCACTCTTGACCCATCATTGAAAGAGGACCGGTTCTTCCTCAATGGATCGGAAGTCTCCGGGACACCATTGGCCCGTGTCCGGACATTCCTGGAGCTGGTTCGGGAGAAGTCCGGTCGCACTACCCGAGCCAGTGTCGAATCCAGGAATTCCGTTCCGACCGGCGCGGGACTGGCCTCTAGCGCCTCCGGATTCGCGGCACTCGCGACCTCGGCGAGTCGGGCCTACGGGCTGCCCACCGACACCGTGTCCCTTTCCCGCTTGGCCCGCCGGGGCTCAGGATCGGCTTGCCGCTCCGTCTTGGGAGACCTGGCAGTGTGGCGCGCCGGCGAAGGAACCGGCGACGAGGCCGATGCTGCATCTTATGCGGAACAGATTCCCGGCCCGCGGCTCGCCATGGTCATCGCCGTGGTCTCAGCTGCGCAGAAGTCCATTTCCTCGCGGGTCGCGATGCGCGAAACAGCGCGGACATCATCCTTCTTCGATGGTTGGGTATCCGGCACCGCACAGGATCTGACGGCGATGACGGCCGCGCTCGCTGACGGCGACTACACGCAAGTAGGCGAACTGACCGAGTCCAACGCACTGCGCATGCACGCCGCGATCAACGCCGCCCGGCCGCCCATTCGCTACCTTGCTCCGACCTCGATCGAGCTGTTCGACGCCGTGGCACAGTTTCGTGCCGACGGTTTGGAGGTCTACGGGACCGCGGACGCCGGGCCCAACGTGGCCGTTCTCTGCCGGGACGAAGACCTCGAAAAGACGCATCGGGCACTTTCGGATCGGTTCCCCGATCTAGAACTCATTCCGGCGCGCTCCGGCCCAGGCGCGCACCTCGTGGAGGATGCATGATCCTGTCCGAGGCGCCCGGCAAGCTTTACGTCGTGGGCGAGTACGCCGTCGTCGAGCCCGGTCACCGAGCGATTCTGATTGCGGTAGATCGTTACGTCAGCGTCGAGGCGCGCTCCGCGGAAGAGGTCGGGGCTCTCTTCTCGACCGCCAGCGACCAGCCCCTGACGTGGAGACATTCCGGAAACGTGGTCGAGTTCGATGAGGATACGGCCGGTTTCTACCGTTATCTCGTGGCCGCCCTGCAGACGGTCGAGAGACTTCGTCGCGAACGCGGGCTCGAGGCGAAGCACTACGAGCTCCATGTCAGCAGTCATCTCGACGACGCCGCAACCGGGACCAAATTCGGGCTTGGTTCCTCCGGGGCGGTGACTGTGGCTGCGGTCGGTGCTATCGGGTGTATCTATGGTTTGGACCTCAGCCCGGAGAAGATCTACCGCCTTGCCATGATCGCGACCATGCAGGTCACGCGCACGACCTCGGGCGGTGACATCGCAGCGAGTTCACTCGGCGGATGGGTCTCCTATGCATCGCCGGACCGCGAATGGCTGTTCGAGGCTTCGTGCGAACGCGACGTCGAGGACCTCCTCGCCATCGAGTGGCCGGGGCTGCGCCTGGACCGTCTGGACGGGCTGGATCGCGATGGTGACGACCGCGCGGCCGCCTACACCGCGAGCTTCGCGTCATCGACGGCTGTCGAATCGCCCGCTGAGTCGCCGCTGACGGTGCGGGTCGGATGGACCGGTGAGCCGGCGGACACCCCGGAACTCGTGGGCCGCTTGCGGAAGAAGAAGGCGCTCCCGTCAGACTTGCTGCGACGCTCCGATGCGCAGGTAGAGGCACTTGAAACGGCTTTGACCAGCGGAAACATTGAAAATTTGAGCGAAATTGTGGCCGAAGCCCGCACGATTCTGGGAGAATTGGCGAGGCAACGGGACAGCGTCATCGAAACTCCTGAATTGACCGCGCTCGTGGAATCCGCGCTGAGATCCGGTTGGGCGGCCAAGTCCTCAGGCTCAGGCGGCGGAGACTGCGGAATCGCGATCGGCCCGGCGGGCAGTGACGACCGCGAGTTGGAAAGGGCTTGGATCAAGGCCAATATTCGTCCGCTGCCTCTTCGCGTCTCGTCACGAGGGCAGAAAATCCTGGCGGATTCCATCCGTTCCACCAACACGAGGGACTCAGCATGATCAGTAACCGCAAGGATGACCATCTGAACTTCGCCGCAGCCCAGCAGCGTGAGGAGCGCGCGCGGACGGACTGGGACGAGGTCCGCCTGCTTCACCACGGACTGGCCGGAATCGACGCGAGCGACGTCGATATCTCGACCTCGTTGCCAGGCGATATCCGCTGGCCCCTTCCGTTTTACATCAACGGCATGACCGGGGGGACCGAAACCACCGGTAAGGTCAACGCCGCGCTGGCCGAAGCAGCGGCCGAAACGGGCATTGCGATGGCGACCGGTTCGATGAGTATCTACCTCCGCGACGAAAGCGTGCTTCCGACCTTCCGCGTGCTCCGTGACAAGAACCCTCATGGCTTCGTGATGGGCAACCTCAGCGCGGATGCCACCCCGGACCAGGCACGGCGCGTCGTCGAGGCCCTTGAAGCAAATGCCCTTCAAATCCACATCAATTCCGTTCAGGAGACCGTGATGCCGGAAGGTTCGCGCGGTTTCGGGTCCTGGGCGGAGAACATTGCGTCCGTCGTCGAGTCCACGCCCGTTCCGGTGATCGTCAAGGAAGTCGGCTTCGGAATGTCTCGCGAGACGGTCGCCCTCCTCGCGCAACTGGGCGTGAGCATCGCCGACGCGGCCGGAAACGGTGGAACCAACTTTGCACGGGTTGAAAATGACAGACGCGCGGGCAAAGATTATGCTTTCCTGGCCGACTTCGGCCAGTCCGCCGCCGCATCGTTGCTGGACGCGACGACGCTCCCGGCGGAGACCCCGCGCCCGGCGTTGTTGGCTTCGGGCGGAGTGCGAAACCCGTACGACGTGATCCGGGGTCTTTCCCTCGGAGCGCGAGCGGTAGGAGTTGCGGGGACCTTCTTGCACACGGTGTTGGGGGAGTCAGGGGTCGAGGCGAACGCCGCAGGAACCAAACGCCTTATAGAGCAGGTCAACGACTGGCGGGACCGCCTCATCGAGATGTATGCGATGTTCGGTGCGGCCACGACTCGGCAACTCAGCGAAACCGACGTGATGATCGGCGGCGAACTCGCCGAGACGGCCCGACTGCGGGGCGTGAATCTCGCGTTCCTGGCGAACAGGCGCAGCTTTAGACGATGACCGGAGGAAATATGCACGAGCCGTTTCAGACACCTATCCCGACGCAGTGGATCGGGCCGATCCGTGTGTCCGGGAACGTGATCGGAAACGAAGAGGTCGAAGTTCCCCTTGCAACCTACGAAACGCCCCTGTGGCCCTCGGTCAAAAGAGGATCCAAGATTTCTCGGTTGGTCGAAGGCGGGATCCGCGCGACTTTGGTCGACGACCGCATGACCCGCTCGGTGTACTTCGAAGCGCCCGACGCCGGAGCGGCCCATCGCGTGGCTCGTGAACTGGACGCACGACGGGGTGACCTCCAGGCCGTTGTGTCCCAGGCATCTCGGTTTGCGAAACTCATCGACCTGCACTTCCAGTACGCGGGCAATCTTCTGTACGTCCGTTTCGACTTCACCACGGGCGATGCTTCCGGTCACAACATGGTCACCCTCGCGGCCGACAACCTCATGCCCTGGATTCTCCAGGAATACCCCGAGCTCGAGTACGGGTCGATCTCCGGGAACTTCTGCTCGGACAAGAAGCCCACGGCGGTCAACGGCATTCTGGGGCGCGGCAAGAACGTCGTGACCGAAATCGTGATCCCGCGGGACGTCGTTGTGCGTCATCTCAAGACCACGCCCGAAGAGGTCGCGGACCTCAACGTGCGGAAGAACCTCATCGGTACCAACCTGGCCGGCGGCCTGCGTGCGGCCAACGCGCACTATGCCAATATGCTCTTAGCGTTTTACCTTGCCACGGGGCAGGATGCGGCCAATATTGTGGAAGGTTCGCAAGGGGTGACGACCGCCGAAGTTCGAGACGGCGATCTGTACTTCTCCTGCAACCTCCCCAACCTGATCGTGGGGACTGTCGGTAACGGCAAGGGCGCAGGTCTGACCGTTGTCGAGGACAATTTGCAGAAGCTGGGTTGCCGTGAAGATCGGGAGCCCGGCGCGAATGCCCACCGTCTCGCGGTTCTATGTGCCGCATCGGTCTTGTGCGGGGAGCTTTCCCTGATGGCCGCTCAGACTAATCCCGGTGAGCTCATGGCAGCGCACGTGAAGATTGAAAGGAATCAGTAGTTGAGCACAGAAACCACGGAAAACCCGCAGGCGGGGGCCGCACACGGCGCCGTCCCGAGCGGAATCCAAGATATCGCCTTCGCAACCGGTCACTACTCCTTCGATCTCGCGCATCTTGCCGAGAAGCAGGACATCGACGTCAACAAGTACTACATCGGAATCGGCCAGGAGACCATGAGTCTGACCGCCGAGGACGAGGACACCGTGACCATGGGGGCCGCGGCCGCCCAACGCATCATCGAACGCAACGGTACCGATGGGATTCGTACCCTGCTGTTTGCGACCGAGTCGGGAATCGACCAGTCCAAGTCGGCCGGCGTCTACGTGCACGGGCTGTTGAACCTTCCGCGCGAGGTTCGCACCATCGAAACCAAGATGGCCTGTTACGGCGGAATCGGCGCGCTCCAGATGGCGCTCGGCATTGTGGCCCGGAACCCCGAGGAAAAGGTTCTGGTCATCGCGTCGGACGTCGCCCGATACGACGTGGACACGTCCGGCGAGCCCACGCAGGGAGCTGCCGCCGTCGCGTTCCTGGTGCAGGCCAACCCGGATATTTTGGCGATCGAACCTGCCCAGGGCGTGTACACGCTGGACGTCCAGGACTTCTGGCGGCCGAACCATCGCAACACCGCCCTCGTGGACGGAAAGTTCTCCGTGGGGGCGTACTTGGATGCGTTGGTGGGGGCGTGGAATGACTACCGTGCGCATGGCGGCGTCGACTTCGATGACATCAACTGGTTCTGCTATCACCAGCCCTTCACCAAAATGGCGGTCAAGGCGCACGTTCGGTTGACCGAAGAAGCCGGGACCCCGCTGGAGAAGGCCGAAGCTGCCGCCGCACTGGCCCCGACCTTCGGATACAACAAGCAACTCGGCAACAGCTATACGGCCTCGATCTTCTTGGGATTCCTGGCTTTGCTGGATTCGGATGAGGAGATTGCCGGTCAGCGAGTCGGCTTCTTCTCCTACGGTTCCGGCGCGGTCTCCGAGTTCTTCGTGGGTGTAATCCAGCCCGATTACCGCGATCACCTCCGCGCCGAGGAGCATCAGGCGATCCTGGACGCACGCGAGCCCGTCGACTACAACCAGTACCGAGCCCTGCACCCGGGGACCATGGTCCGGCCGCTCGACAATTACAAGACCGAGAGGCAGACCCAGTCCCCGTTCCGCTTTGAGGGCGTCGACGAGGGATCGCGGATCTACGGCAAGTCGTAATCGGTTCACAGGCTCCCCCCGACGATGCGGCAACGATTCGTTGTCCGTAGTTCGAAAGCCGGGGAGGGACCGTTCGGGAGGGGCGGTGGGTGCGGTTGTTCAACCTCATCCACTGCCCCTCTTGCTCGATTCGGCAATGACCAGGGGCCGGTGATGGCGAGCGTCACCGCTCAGAAGCCCAGGTTCTTCTCACCGTGCGCACCCCGAAGGGCACGGGTTTCAGGAGCCAGTCGCACGCGCGTGCGGGTTCGAGACTTTCGGTGAATTGCTCCGCGAAGACGTCGAGACGGCCTGATCCCAGACGTGAAAAAGTTGCGTAAGCTGAAAGGTGTCTGGGAGGTGCGAATATGGCAGAGGGTCGGGAGCGACGTCGGCGGGGCGACGGCGGTCAGTTGCGGGGTGAGATTCTCCAGGCCGTCAGCAGGTTGCTCGACAAATGGGGCAGCATCGAGCGTTTGACCATGCGAGCTGTGGCTGCGGAAGCGGGAGTTTCTGCTCCGAGCATCTATCTTCACTTCAATGACAAGACCGACTTGGTGTGGGCAGCATTGTCCGAGAAGTACGATCAGCTGGCATCCTGCATGCACGTCGCCGACCAGAAAGCTGCGGAAGAGCCGCTGGCTAGGCTGCGTGCCCAAATGCATGCATACTGCCGATACGGCCTGGAGTACCCCGGCTATTACCGGCTACTGTACGAAACACGTCAGCCCCAGGTTGATAGCTCACGGGTCCGGCACCATCCGGCCAAAGTCGTTTCGGGAAGTCTGCGGACCGCAGTGGAAAGATGCAACCAGGCGGGGTATCTATTGTCCCAGCCGGTTGATCAGGTAGTTCAAACCCTATGGTCAGGGATGCACGGCAGTCTCTCCCTCGCTCATAGTCTTTTTTACGAGGAATCCCTGGAACCTATAGTCCTCGGCACCGCCGACGGGCTTCTGGACTCGATGGTCGCTCCTCAAGAACCTGGGTTCGTTGACCGGGCTGGACAAGGCGAAAGCCAGGCATCACTGCGAATCCGTGCCCTACTCGAGGGATCCTAGACCCTCGTTCCCATCATTTTGACGACACAGGACAAGGGTCTACAGTCTTAACTTAACTAAGTTAGGTTAGAAAATTTCTGGTTCCCTCTTCGTCCTTTGCGCTAGCGCGACGGAGCGAGACACGCAACAAAAGGATGGCTCATGAACGAATCAACACGGGATGAACCCGGACTCCGCGCGGGGGTAGTCGGGCTCGGGATGATCGGAGGGGGAGTTGCCACGAGTCTTGCCCGGAGCGGGCGTACCCCACTGGTCTACGACATTCGCCCACAGGCGGCGGACCTTCCAGGCAGTCCTGAGTTGGCCTCGTCGCCTGCAGATGTGGCGGCCCGAAGCGACGTCGTGATGGTTGCCGTCGTCAGCGCAGAGCAGGCCTTGGATGTTCTCAATGGAGAACAAGGGGTGCTGGCAGCCGCCCACGACGGTCTCACAGTCGTTCTGCTGAGCACCGTCAGCCTGGCCAGTGTCAGACAGCTTTCAGACCTGTGTGCCGAACACGGCGTGACGCTTCTCGATTGCGGCGTCACGCCAGGGGACAAAGCGGCCGAGAACGGGATGGTCGTCATGGTAGGCGGTGACACCTCAGAGGTTGATCGTGTCCGTCCGGTACTGGATGACTTTGCCAAAGCCGTGGTCCATTGCGGCCCGCTGGGCGCGGGAATGGCGACCAAAATCGCCCGCAACATAGTCACCTACGGCAGCTGGCGCACGGTCAGTGAGGCGGCCTCGCTGGCCGAATCCGCCGGGGTAGACCCACAGACACTCATCCAGGTTATCCAGACCGCGGATCCGGACGGCCACACTTTGCTGTTATTGCTCCAGATGCAGCAGAACGGTGATGCCGACGCCGTGGGACATCAAATACTTCCCTTGATGACCAAGGACCTCTCGGCCGCTCAACAGCTCGCCGCCGATTCTGGCCTACGGCTGCCGCTGGTCGAGGCGAGCCTTGCCGGGGCTTCGGAGACTCTCCACCTCGATCCTCCGGAGGAAACTGAACGAGACGGTCGACAGATGATGGATGAAGTCTACGGATCAGGATTCAGCCAACGTGTCCCCGAGCAAGGCGGGGCCTTTATGCAGGAGACCGTAGACCACTTATTCGGCGACATCTGGAATCGCCCGGAACTGTCCATACGCGACCGTCGTCTGCTCGTTCTGGGCGCTACGGCCGCATTGGGGGACGTCGATCTGATTCGAACCCAAGTGCGAGGCGCTCTCGCCAACCAGGAGCTCACTTCCGAACAGCTTGACGAGGTTGTACTGCATCTCGCGTTTTATGTCGGCTGGGGCAGAGCAACCCGGTTACAAGAAGGCATCTCCGAGGCCCTCGTCGAGCATCGGAAAGATGCTCTTCCCTCGCGAGACTCCTGATCACGCACCAGCACCACGACTCGAGAAAAAGGAATCCACATGACTGATACCACTACCCAAATGCCCGTCGAACGAGATGCGGCTTCACCACTTGACCCGCCGCCGGAATACCAAGCCCTACAAGAGCAGCAGCCTGTTCACTGGGTGCGGTTCCCTAACGGAACCGAAGGTTGGCTGGTGACCCGATTCGATGAGGGAAGTCAGGTTTTCGCAGACCCTCGCATGAGTGCTCATCGGCCTCGCCACGACACCCCTGAGGGCGAGACTGGAGAAAGCGCAGATGACAGCGGCAGTGGTTTGCCGCCGCTTTTCGTCATGATGGACGAGCCCGACCACGGCGCATACCGCAAGTTGCTGACCGGGAAATTCACGCCAAAGTCAGTCCAGAAGAACCTGCAACCCTATATCGATCAGATTGTCGGCGAACACCTCGACGCGATTGCCTCTGAAACAGGCCCCGTGGACCTCGTGGAAGCACTTTGCCTCCCGATTCCCTGCTTGGTGATTTGCGAAATCCTGGGCGTGCCATACGAAGACCGCGACGGTTTTCATGGGGCGACCGAAAACATGATGGACATGAGCAAGCCCCGGGAGGAACGAGACGCGGGCGCCCAATGGCTGATGAACTACATCTCCACTCTGATCGCAGCCAAGAAGGAGGATCCGGATTCCGCAGGCCTCATCAGTGAGCTCATCCGGATTGCCGCAGCCGGGGACACCATCCTGAAGGATGAGGACCTGACGGGCATTTGCGTCCTGCTTCTCTTCGCCGGGCACGACACGACTGCTGCCATGATGGGGCTGTCGATCATGACCTTGCTGACCCACCCCGGAAAGTGGGAGGAACTGCGCGACAATCCGGAAAAGATCGGGCCAGCCATCGAGGAATTGCTTCGGTACCTGACCATCGTCCAATTCGGTCTCGGTCGTGTGGCACTCGAAGACGTCGAAATCGGCGGAACACAGATCAAGAAGGACGACCTCGTCGTCGTCGCCATGCCGGTGGCGAATCGCGATCCCCGAGTCTTTTCCGACCCGGATGTGCCTGACTTCGACCGCAAAACAACCCGGCACCTGGCATTTGGCTATGGGGTCCACCAATGCCTGGGTCAGAACGTGGCGCGCGCAGAACTCAAAACGGTGTTGCCGAAGCTGATTGAACGCTTCCCCAACCTGAAACTCGCCGTGGACGCGCAGGAAGTGCCCATGGACGCTTTCGGCACGAACTACGGTGTCCGCTCGCTACCTGTTACTTGGTAACCGGCCCATTCATCGGCCGGACTGAGAGAACAACGAACGCAATTGAAAAGGAACACACACATGAAAATCACAATTGACGAACAAAAGTGCTGCGCGGCCGGACAGTGCGTCCTCGCGGCTCCGGAAGTGTTCGACCAGAGGGACGAAGACGGCATCGTGGTCTTGCTGCAGGAGGAGCCGGACGCGGGGGAGCACGAGAACGTACGAAATGCAGCTGCTCTGTGCCCCGCGGCGGCGATCGAGGTTCACGAATGACCCTTCGGCATATCGTCGTGGTCGGTACCGGGGCCACAGGTCTCGGCGTCTTGGAAACTCTCCGTCGCGGTGGGTACGACGGGCAGATCACGATGGTCGGAGACGAGACTGCTCTGCCCTACGACCGGCCCCCGTTGTCCAAGCGGTTCTTGACCGGCGAGTGGAACCAGGAGCAGTTGAATCTTCGTTCTGAAGAGTCCCTGAGCGAATTGTCCGCAGGCTGGATGTCGGGGTGCCGCGCTTCCGGTTTGGATACTCATCAACGGCGCTTGTTCCTCGATGACGGCACCGCCATTTCATACGATGAGCTGGTCATCGCCACCGGTGTCCGGCCGCGGTGGTTGCCGCTCACTGAGCATCTCGACGGGGCTCATGTCCTGCGAACCGTTGGGGACGCCATTGAGCTTCGTCAGGCACTGACCGACAATCCGGAATTGGTGGTCGTCGGTGGAGGTTTCCTCGGTGCTGAAACGGCTGCCGCGGTGGCAACTCTCGGATGCGAAGTCACCCTCCTGAGCTCAGAGGACGCTCCGCTGGCCGGAGCGCTGGGGTCGGAGGTCGCTACTGTGCTGGCCGCACGTCATCACCAGCACGGGGTGCGGATAGAGCAAGGGCGGGCAGAGCGAGTTTCTTTGACCCCCGATGGCTCCGTCGACGGAATTCTGCTGGAGGACGGGCGACATTTGCCCGGGAAAAACGTCTTGATGACCATAGGATCCCACCCGAACGTCGAATGGCTTGAAGGAAGCGGAATTCCCGCGGATCGTACTGTGGAATGCGATGAGCGAGGACAGGTGGCTCCCGGGGTCTGGGCAGCTGGGGACGTCGCGGCGTGGTGGCACCCTGAAATGGGGCGTTCTGTGTGCCTTGAGCACCGGACTAACGCGACCGAGCAGGGTATGAATGTTGCGCGGTCCATTCTCGGTCAGCCACCTATTGCTCGTTCTGTGCCGTACGTCTGGTCGGACCAATACGACGTGAAAGTTCAGGTCTATGGGTTTCCGCGTGACGCCGACTCATTCGAAGTCGTTGACGGGAACCTCGACGACGGTAAGTTCACCGCGGTCTACGGTAAGGACGGCGTGGTCTGTGCGGCTGTCGGCGCCAATATGGCGAGGTCTCTGAGACCCTTGCGAACGCATGTGGCAGCACGTACTCCTTGGGCGGACCTGGACCGGCTCCAGCCTGCCGCCGCAGCGAATTAACATCTGAAAACACCACAAAGAAGCCCGCGCATGCGCCAGGCATGCGCGGGCTTCGTCATCTCTCCGCGGCTACCCCCGCAACCAGACGCTCGAGTTTCCAGCCAACTTGCCGTCTTCGAGTGGTGAGCTGGTCAGCATAATCTCACCCTCAGGAAGCTCGGCCGGCGAATCCCCGAAGTTCGTTGCACACACCCACCCGTTGGGGCGGCGGAAGACCAGAACATCAGGGTCGGTGTGCTCGACCCACGTGAGCGATTCGGCGGTCAGCCACTCCCGTCTGAGGGCCAGGGCCCGCCGGTACAGGTTGAGCGTAGACTCCGGATCCGCGTCCTCGGTGTCCACGGCATACTGGCTGAACCAGGCCGGCTGGGACAGATGGGAACCGGCCTCACCGAATCCGAGACTCGTCCCGCTCGAGGACCAGGGCAGGGGCACCCGACATCCGTCGCGCCCGATCTCGACCCCACGGTTTCTGAAGTATGTCGGATCCTGACGCTCGCTCTCCGGGATGTCGGCGACTTCGTGGAGACCCAGCTCCTCGCCCTGGAAGAGGTATGCGCTTCCGGGAAGGGCCAACTCGAACAGCGTTGCGGCTCGCGCCCGGAGGATCCCGGTTTCCCTGTCGAGCTGGTTCTCGGGCCCACCGGAGAGCAACCACTCATTGCCGACCTCCTTGTTCGTGCTTCCGGCGCGCGTCGGCAACCCGTAGCGCGTCGCGTGGCGGACGACGTCGTGATTGGACAGGACCCACGTGCTCGATGACCCGGACTCCTCGGCGAGGGCCAGGTTGAAGGACACGATCTGGCGGAAACTATCCGCCTCGAAGGTTGCGGACAGGAGATCGAAGTTGAAGGCTTGCCCCAGTCCGGAGGGACTCGCGTACTGGGGCCTGCGGTCGGACTCGACCCAGGCCTCGGCGACGGCGGTCCTCGGCGGATCGAATTCGTCGAAGACTTTCCTCCAGTCGGCGTAGATCTCGTGGACTTCGTCTCGGTCCCACAGTGGATGGTTGCCGTCATGAGGCATGGCATCGAGTTGCGCCTGGGTCGGCAGAGGTTCCGAGAGATCCTTTGCGAGTCCGTGGGCGACGTCGATCCGGAAGCCATCCACACCCCGTTCGGACCAGAAGCGGAGGGTCCTGCGGAAGTCCTCCTTGACCTCCTCATTCTTCCAATTCAGGTCCGGCTGCTCTGGGGCGAAGTTGTGTAGGTACCACTGGCCGTCCGCGACCTGGGTCCACGCGGGACCGCCGAAGATCGACACCCAATCCGTCGGCGGTTCGTTGCCGTCCGGTCCCGATCCCTCACGGAACACGTACCGGTCGCGGGCCGCAGAACCCCGACCGGAGGCCAGTGCCTCCTGGAACCATTCGTGCCGGTCGGAGGTGTGATTCGGCACGATGTCGACGATGAGTCTGAGACCGGCCTCGTGCAGAGCCGCGGACATCTCGTCGAAGTCCTGCAACGAACCGATTTTGGGGTCGACGCCGCGGTAGTCGGCGACGTCGTAGCCCCCATCGGCCAGCTCCGACGGGTAGAAGGGGCTGAGCCACACGGCATCGATGCCCAAGTCTTTTAGATACGGCACCCGCGAGGTGATCCCGCGGAGGTCGCCGATCCCGTTGCCATCCTGGTCGGCGAAGGATCGCGGGTAGATCTGGTAGACCGTGGCCTGTCGCCACCAGTCCGTACCCTGGAGGGAGAAGTCCGTGGCGAGGTGCTGTTCGGTCGTTGATGCAGTCAACGGATGTCCTTTCGTGAGGGGGGGGGGAAACGAAAAACAGTGGTTACTTGAGAGCGCCCTGGGTCAGGCCGGACATGACCCACCGCTGACAGAAAACGTAGGCGATGATCGAAGGCCCGATCGCCAGCAGGTACGAGGCGAAGGCGATGTTGTAGCTGTTGCTGAATTGCTCCTGGAACATCTTCTGGACCACGGGGAGGGTCTGCATGTCCGGGTTCGCGATAATCATGGACGGCATCATGAAGTCGTTCCAGGAGGCCAGGAGCGTGAAGATCGCGACGGTAGCCGTCATTGGCCCCATGAGAGGGAAGATCAGGGTCCAGAAGATTCGGGAAGCCGAGGCCCCGTCCACCCGGGCGCTCTCCTCGAGTTCTTCCGGCAGGCCGCGGATGAACGCCGTGAACAGCATGACGTTGAAGGATAGCTGGAACATGATGTGCAACAAGATCACGCCGGCCGGATTCGCCAGTCCGACGTACCCGCTGAGCTTGACCTGGGATAGGGCCAGGACCGGGAACGGCAGAAACATCGCGGCCAGCAAGTAATAGCAGGAGAATCTGAAGAACGGACGGTGCCAATTTCGTGCGATCGCGTAGGAGGCCATCGCACTGAGCAGCACCGATCCGACGACGCTCACCGCCGTGATCGTCAACGACACGGTGAAGACCGTGGGAAAATTCGTCAGTTCCCACGCTTCGCGGAACCCCTCCATCGACCACGGCCGCGGCAGGTCGAAGGCTTGTCCCTCGACGGCCTGGTCCGTGGTCTTGAAGGCCATGGAAATGCCGACGAAGAACGGCAGCAGTACCGCCAGCGAACACACGGCCAGGATCGCGGTGCGCACCCACGCCTTGGCATTGCGGCTCGCGCGACGCCGCGGTGACGTGGTTCTTTCCATCGGTCGGACCGACGATGCGGTTTCGGGGAAGTCCGTCTCGGGCGGAGTCATCATGGTTGCGGACATCAGATGTTCGCCTTTCCTCGGGAGATCCTCATGTGCAAAAGGGCAATTGCCAGGGTGATCAGGAAGAAGACCACAGAATTGGCCATTTGGTAGGCATAATCGCCCGTCTCGAACCCCTTGAAGATCGACATAGCCACTGATCGGGTTGCAGTTCCAGGGCCGCCATCGGTCAGACCCACGATGATGTCGTAGGAACTCAGGAAGTTCTTGAAGCCCAGAATCACGTTGATCAGCACGTATCCGGAAATCATGGGCACGGTGATGCGGGTCAGTTGCTGCCAGGAGCTCGCGCCGTCCAATGAAGACGCTTCGTACACGTCGTCGGGAATCGTCACGAGCGCCGCGATGTAGATGAGCATCGCCTGGGGTGTGGCCTGCCAGGCCGTAACCAGCACGATCGCTATCCAGGCGAGGTGAGGATCGGCCAGGATCGAATCCGTGAGCGGGCCGAAACCGATGCTCTCGGCGAAGGCCGGAAGCGTGGTGGAGAAGATGAACTGGAAGACGAAGGCGATGATGATGGCCGAGACCACCATGGGAAGCACGAATACCGTCCGCAAGAGGGTACGGAACTTGATGTTGCTGGTCAGCCCGATGGCCAGGAACAGTGCGACGACGTTGACGAGGACGACCGTGGCCAGCGCGATGCCGATCGTGAACCCATAGACCCTGAGCATACTGGGATCGGAGAACAGTACCGCGTAGTTCTTGAATCCGACCATGTGGAACCCGCCGAAGCCGACCGAATCGGTGAAGCTGTAGAAGATCCCCATCAGTGCAGGAAGGGTAATGCACAGGGAGAACAGAACCAGAGCGGGCAGCAGGAAAAGGTAGAAGACCGGTTCGATGCGGCGTCGCCTCCTGAGCGGAGCCAGCCTGCGGTTCGGGCGTTGATCGGTCCGGGTTGGTGCGGTATCGGTTGTCATGACTTCGTCCTTGGGTCTGGGTGCCCTCCTGTGGGGCGGGCGCCTGAGCAAACTACGGCGTCTGGCGGCGTGCGAGGCGTTGCCAGTCGCCGTCGAGGGTCCTGAGAGTCTCATCCAGGTCATCGCCGGTAAATAGGCCCTGCATGTAACTCTCGAAGGGGATCGTCTTGGGTACGGCAGTGGAGACCCCTTGGTAGAAGGCCGCCCTGTCCACGTAACTCTGCATGTCCACGAGGCGCGGGTCGGTTGCAGCCGGTGCACCATCCCGCACGGAGTAGCCCAGATTCTTTTCGTTGTAGTCGTCGGCCACCTCCGGGGTTATGAGGTATCGAAGAAGCTTCCGGGCGGCCTCGGGATTCTTGGCCTTTTCCGGAATCCAGAGGGCAAGGTCGAGGTTGATTCTGACCTTGAGGTCTTCCGCGTTCTCTGTCATCGGCAGGGGAAATACGCCGAGATTGGCCTCGGGGTTCAGCTTCAGGATGTCTGGCAGCGCCCAGGGGCCTTGGAAGTACATCGCGGCCTTGCCGCGGGCGAAGGCGACATTTCCGTCTCCGTATTTGAGCCCGTCGGCGTTCTTGTTCGCGTATTTGCTCGTGATGGTCAGGGCCTTTTTCAGTGGCTCGCGGAAAACCTGGCTGAAAGAGAACTCCGATTCCGGGGTCACCTGGTCGCCCTGATTGCGGAGCCTTTCGAAGAAGTGCGCGACGTCGATCGAGCCGCCGATACTGTAATCGACGATGCCTTGGGCGATGGTCCAGGCCGCGGCAGAGGTCAAGCAGATGGGGGTCTCGCCGGCTTCTTGGAGAGTGTCACAGACGTCGAGGAACTCGGAGTGGGTCCTAGGAATGTCCAGGCCGTGTTTGTCGAAGATCTCCTTGTTGTAGAGAGTCGCGGCCGAGGTTACGGAGTACGGGATGGCGCTGGTACGACCCGGATACGTGGGGTACTGGTCGACCAGGTCCTGGAAGCGTGGGGCGATCCTGGCTTCGCTGGCTATGTCCGACAGGTCCGACAGCTCGCCACGTTCCTGGAATCGGGCCATCTCGTAGTTGTAGTTCAACAGGCCGAGGTCCGGGGGAGCGGCCCGAGCGAATCCCGAGGAGAGATTCGAGGCCGTATCGTGTACAGCCTTGAGGGCGCCGTCCTGACTATCGTTGAAGCGGGCCACAAGTTTCCTGAAATACGGGATTGCTTCGGGTTTCGACTGGTAGAGCCTTACCTCGGCGGCGCGAGTCGTCCAACCGCATCCTGAGAGACCGAGGCCGAGAGCTCCTAGGGATGCGCCCAACAGGGCTCGCCGACTCAGCGTGTGCGCACTCGTGGTTTCCTCGCCGTTCACATGGGCCTCCAGTGTTCTGAAACACATTTACTCGTGGGACTAAATATAGACACTAAATAAAGGGGAGGCAATAATCTGGAATAAATCAGACCCACAAAGGCAAAGTCTCACGCGGGGGTCCGAAGGAAGGAGGTCGGGTGATGAATCAGCGACCAATCAGGGCGGGCTCATCCCAGGTGGTGCGGTCGATGAACGCGGGAACAGTGCTGTCCACGATGTGGGAAGGCGAACCCGTGACCGCCAGCGACCTGATGCAGAGCATCGGCCTGACTCGGGCTACCGTGTTGGCGCTGTGCAAGGACCTGGTCGCGGAGGGGTGGCTTCTGGAAGTCGAGAACTCCAGGGACGCAGGCGCGTACAAGAAGGGGCGCCCGTCTCTGAGATACGTCTTCAATGCCCGGAAGAAGATTGTGGTGGGAGTCGATGCTGGGCAGCATCGTCTCAAAGCGGCCGTGGCCGACCTGGCGGGAACGGCCCTGGGGACGGCGCAGATCTCGATGGGGCACGGATGGGGCACCCCTGAACAGCGTCGGTGCGCCATCGTCAGGACCGTCGACCAGGCCCTCGACGACGCCGGCCTCTCGCCCTCCGACGTGGATTCCGTAGTCTTCGGCGTCCCCGCACCGGTGGACCTCGACGGACTCTCTCCCGAAGGGCCGAACGAGTATTGGCGCACGATGAATCCTGGACTCAATCGACTGATGGATGACAGGGGATGGCTCGCCAGCGTCGAAAACGACGCCAACTTGGCGGCATTCAATGAGCTGCACCGTGATCCGGGGCTGCGAGATTCCTCTTTCGCAGCTCTGTTGGTCGGGCAGAGGTACGGCGCAGGGATCGTGCTGAACTCCCAACTCCTGCGGCAGCGGCGCGGCAATGCGGGCGAGCTGGAGATTCTGCACCTGGTGGACGGCGTCGGGACGCCGGACGGTGCTGGGCACAGTGCACAGACCCTTGCCGTGAAGGCCATCCAGCGAGCGGCGGCCGGGACCGGCCCGACCACGAGTCTGTCGATGTGGTCGGAGGAAAGCGTTCGCGCCGAGCACGTATTCGCCATGGCGGATCAGGGTGACGATGTCGCTCGAGGGATCGTCGAGAAGGTGGCGGACCAGATCGCTCGTGTGTGCGCTCTGCTCGCGGGCCCCCTCGGGCTGGACGGGGTGGTGATTTCCGGTGGCATGGCCCCGGCGCTGAGCGGCCTGACGGCGTCCATTCAGCGGTCGGTACAACGGTACCTGTATGCACCGTGGCTCACGGTCTCGGCTTCGGCCTCCGGGGCCGACGCCGTGCGCGACGGCGCCGTCTTTGCAGCCATCGAGAGTGTACAGGAGCGGGCGCTCAGGGGACTCTGACCTGTGGTCTGCGGCGGGCCCGCGGACTTATAGGACCGGTTCGGGCGAGATCGTGTCAGGCCAAGCCGCTCAAGCGGCGGTGGATCCCGTGTCGGTCGCGACCCGAGCATCCTTTTCATTGCCCGCGTCGGTCGCGACATCATCGTGGGCGAGGTTGTGACCGGTCTCGGCGTCGAAGAAATGCCCGTGACCGGTTGGGGCCAGCCAGACGCGGTCGAAGCGTTTGAGTGGGCTGCGTCCGGAGGTCCTGACGATGATGTGGGCCGGCCGTTCTGTGTTCGGTGAAACAATGGTGACAGGGGAACGGCGCGGGAGCGAGACGTGGACGTAGGCGTCGGCGCCTAGCTCCTCCACGAGTTCCACGTGGGCCTCGAAGCCCCGGGACTGTTCGACGACCTCGAGGTCCTCGGGTCTGATCCCCAAGTGAACAGTTGGGTTCGAGGTGCGTGCGCGCATGTCGTCGGGGAATTCGACGGTTGCGTTCTCGAGCCGTACGCCGCAGGGCTCGACGGTCCCCGAAAGAACGTTCATGGACGGCGAACCGATAAACCCGGCCACGAACTCATTGGCGGGATGGTCGTAGAGGTTGGCGGGAGTGTCGACCTGCTGGAGCTGGCCGTCCTTCAGAACGGCGACGCGGTCTCCCATAGTCATTGCCTCGGTCTGGTCGTGCGTTACATAGACTGTGGTGACCCCTAGGTGATCGGTTAGCTCCGAAATTTGGCTGCGCGTCTGGACGCGGAGTTTCGCGTCGAGGTTGGACAGTGGTTCGTCCATCAGGAAAATCTCGGGCGATCTGACGATCGCTCGACCCATGGCTACGCGCTGGCGTTGGCCGCCGGACAGCGCCTTGGGTTTGCGGTCCAGGTAGTCGGTGAGGTTGAGCAGGCGGGCTGCTTCCTTGATCCGCCGGTCTCGCTTGTCCTTAGGGCATTTTGCGATCTTGAGCGGGAATCCGATGTTTTCGCGGACAGTCAAGTGCGGGTAGAGCGCGTAGTTCTGGAAGACCATGGCAATGTCCCGGTCCTTCGGGTGTAGTGCGGTGGCGTCCCGGTCGCCGATCCAAATGCGGCCGTCGGTAACCTCCTCCAGGCCCGCCAGCATCCTCAGGACCGTGGACTTCCCGCATCCGGACGGACCGACGAGGACCAAGAACTCGCCGTCGCGGATCTCGAGGTCCAGGTGTGAGACTGAATCCCTGATCGCGCCCGGATACCTGCATGTGACATTTGCGAAGCTGACACTCGCCATCAGAACTCCTGACGTGGGGCGCCTCGCCCCGATGAGAATTTATTTAGGCCAAATATAAACTCTGTGGGTCGATTTGTATAGCCCACGTCACACTCGGCGTGGGGTGTGTTCAGAGAAGTAGTGTCTTCGCGTCCGAAGTCTCGGTGCAATGGCCGGAAGTGGGACCGGCGGCACAACAGATTGAGGTTGCACTTCGTCCTCAGCCGATGAGGCCCTCGAACACGGCCTCGGCGGTTCCGGCGATGGCGGCCTTCTGGCCGACGGTGTCATCCGTACGGTGTGACTTGGTGAAGACCGACATGATGACTGGCGCCCCCTGCTGTGGCCAGATGACGGCGACGTCGTTGGACTCGCCGTGGGTGCCCGACCCCGTCTTGTCGCCGGTGAGTGTTCCCTCCGGGAGGCCCGCACGGATCTGTTCGGCGCCGGTTGTCGATTCTTTCATCCACCCGACGAGTTTGTCCCGCCCGGAGGCAGTCAGTGCGTCGCCGAGGGTCAGTCGGTTCAAGGTCTCGGAGAACGCGGCAGGAGTCGTCGTGTCGAGGACACCGGAGGCCTCGTTGAGGTCGGGCTCGATCCGGTCGAGTCTGGTCGTGACATCGCCCGTGGACCGGACGAAAGCGGTCACGGCCTCGGGGCCGCCGCACTGCTCCATCAGTAGGTTCGACGCCGTGTTGTCGCTGACCGTCAGAGCGGCCGCACAGAGTTCCTCGACGGTCATTCCGTCCTCCAGATGTTGGCTGGTCACCGGCGCGTAGGCCAAGATGTCCTCCCGAGTGATGCTGACTCGCCGCTCGAGCAACGTCGGATCCTGGGAAGCGCGGTTCAGTACCGTGGCTGCCACGAGAACCTTGCTCACCGAGCAGAAGAGAAACCGCTGTTGGTCCCGGTAGCCGAAGCAGGCGCCGGTCGACGTATCGAATGCATAGACGCCGATCTCCCCGTCGAGTTCGTGCTCGAGCTCACGGATCTTGGATGCCATGTCGGGCCGTTGCCTGCTGTCCGGCGCTTCTCCCTTGCCCGGCGCCGAGGCGCCGGCGGCGGTCGCGATCAGCGCCGCAGGGACCGCGGCGGCGGCGCCCGCCAGTACGGTTCGACGACTCACGCCGCTCGAGACGGCCTTTCGGCCGATGGATCGGGTGGACTGTTCCTGGGGAAGAGAGAACGACATGGTCAACCTTTCTTGGATATTTCATGAGGCTTGAGGTTTTTCGGGGTCTGTGCTGCACACGTGCATATCGTTCAGATTTACCAGGAGGGTGGCCCATCCGCCAGGCCTGGCAGTCTCACCCGACCGAGCGCAGGGGCAACCGACGCACGACGTCCTCGTCGGGTCCGGGTGGCACGCGGTGCCCCTGAGCCCGTTCGATCTGACCCGTGTGGATCAACTCCTGCAGGTGTTCCAGACGGGCGGCAGTCGTCGAGTCCTCGGGCTGGTGGATCGAGAGGGCGAGCCTGCGGTCCTCCTGCACCACGAGCGTCAGATTGCTCAGGCGCAAGGTTCCCACCCAGGGATTGTCCACGGTCTTGATGTGATTGGCCTCGCGGACCACGTCACCGGAATCCCAGAGCCTGCGGAATTCCTCGTGGGTCCGGAGCCTGTTCAGATGCTCGGACCAATCCGGGTGCTCGGGTGACTCGCCGAATGACGCGCGCAGTTTGGCCACGAAAATCCGAAGTTGTTCAGGATCATTTCGGAACGCGTTCTGCCATGCTCGGTTCTCCAGGAGCTGATGGACGCAGGATCGATCCGCCGCCTCGTCGGCGTCGTCGATCAGAAAGCGGAAGGCGGGATTGTAGACGCGCCACCGATAGAGTTCATCGTGAACCATGGCCGGGTACGGCATTGCTTTGTTCAGCATTGCGCGGAGCCTGTCGTCGATGATGCTTGTGCCCGGGCGCTGGGCCTGCGCCGGGTAGCCGCCCAGCCTGAATAAGTGCGCGCGCTCCTCGGGTTCGAGCAACAGTGCGTCCGCTATAGCGGTCAGGACATCCACGGACGCATGGACTTCGCGTCCCTGCTCGAGCCACGTGTACCAGGTGGTGCCGACGTGGGCCAGAACCGCCACCTCCTCACGACGCAGTCCCGGCACACGCCGTCGCGGCCCGCACGGCAGGCCCACGTCCCGAGGCGTCAGCCGATCTCGACGACTGCGCAGGAATGCGCCCAACTCGTGGTTGCTCAGCTCCCCGGGGTTCGTCCTTGTCATGAGAACATTCTTGCAAGCCCGTGAACTAGGAAGAAACCCCTCATCCTGGTAGTGGCACTACCAGCATCGCCCGGCACTGCCATTTCCTCCTTGCCCGCCGCACGGTAGAGGCATGAACAAACCAATCCTCTGGCCGCTGCACCTGGCGGCCCTTCTTTCCACTTTCGTCTTTTCCTTGGGCTCGATCGCCGCTCCCCAGATGAAGGAATCGCTCGGCGCCGATGACGGTCAGAGCGCGCTCATGGTCGGCATCTTCGCCGCCGCGTTCGCCTCCGGGATCATTTACTGCGGCCGGTTGGGGGACAAATTCGGCCGGCGTCGCCTGTTCATCATTGGCATGCTGGGACTCGCCGTGTGTTCCGTCGCCGTGGCCTGCGCATGGAATCCCGGTTCTGCCATCACGGCACGGGTGGCGCAAGGATTTGCCGCCGCCGGGATGATGCCGCAAATCCTCTCGATCATCCAGGCCACCGTCTCCGGAGCGGCTCGGACTCGGGCGGTCGGGATGTACACCGCCGCTGCCGGGGTGGGCACCGTGGCCGGTCAGGTCATCGGCGGGTTCCTGGTATCCGCGGGTGGGCCTGAGCTCGGGTGGCGGTTGGCATTCGCCGTGTTCGCCGTACTCTGTGTTCTCGCCGGACTGAACGCATTCCGTTTGCCCTTCGACGGCGGAAATCCGCGACTGAGGACCGACCCGGCCGGGGCCATTCTGTTACTGACCACACTCGGCGGCTTGATCGTCGCACTCTCATTGGGTCCGAAGGCGGGGTGGTCCACCTGGTGCGTGGCCTTGATGGTCCTTGCGTTCGTGGCACTTATCGGGCTGATTGTGCAGCAGAGAGCGGCCGCCCGCGGTGGAGGACATCCTCTGTTGCCTCCGGAGGTGCTTCGTGCTCGGCCCCTCGTGATCGGCGGGGGCATGGCGATGGTGTTCTTCGGCGGGTACGGGGCATGGACGTTCAATTACGCGGTACTCACCCAATCCGGTCGGGGCGATCCCGCCTGGATGTCCGGGACGGTGCTCGTTCCGTTCTGCCTGGCCTTCCTCATGGCTTCGTTGCAGTATCACCGCATCACCGCCCGGCTGGGTGGGCCTGGCACCATGCTGCTCGGCGCGGCTCTCCAGGGGATCGGTCTGATCGGCGTGGGGTTGGTGTCCCTGGTCTCCGACACCGCCTGGGAATGGTGGTTCCAGGTTCCTGCCGTCGTCCTGGGAGTCGGTCAGGCCCTGCAATTCGGTCCCTTGGTATCCACTGTGATGGCGGAAGTCCCGGAGCGCGTCGGCGGACTGACGGGCGGATTGATTTCAACGATGCAACAGACAGGGATTGCGGCCGGTGTCGCCACGATCGGCGCGGCCTACGCATGGTTTCAGTCTCTGTTCACGTCCACCCAGGCCTTCGGCATCGTCTCCATCGTCCAGCTGGTGCTGGTGGCGGGGTTCGCAGCGGGAGCCGTCGTGCTTCGGCGCGCGAACAGGAAAGCTGTGTCCGAGGCTCCGGCGTCGGAAAGGGATGCTCCCAGGGTCGACTCAGGGAGGGTGGTACGCCCGGACACCGCATCTCCGTCAGGCTCTGCGTCACGGAGCGAGGACGTCGCAGTATCGCTGACACAGACGGGTCAATGCCCTCGCTGCCCGTGAACAGGGGCTACCGGTGGTCGGCCCGGGCCGTGACCAAGCCTGCTGTCGCCTCGGCGATGGCGCGTTCCTCGTCGGTAGGGACGACCAAAACCGTGATCGTCGAGTCCTTCGCGGAGATCACCCGGATCTCACCGGATCGGGCCTCGTTGGCTTCTTCGTCCAACGTGATGCCCAGAGCAGCGAGCTCCTCAACCACGAGTTTGCGGAATACCGCCGAATTCTCCCCGATGCCAGCGGTGAAGACAAGGCTGCGCATCCCTCCGACAGCAACGTGATAACCGCCGATGTACTTCGCCAAGCGATACGCGGCCATGTCCATGGCCAACTGCGCGTTCCGATCACCGGAGCCGGCACGTTCGGCGAGCTCGCGCATGTCATTGGTGCCGCCGATGGCCACAAGGCCCGATTCTTTGTTGAGGATTTCGTCCAAACGCTCGGCGTCGACGTCTTTGTTGCGCGTCAGGATTCCCGTGAGCACCGAGGGATCGACGTCGCCCGAGCGGGTGCCCATGACCAGGCCAGCCAACGGCGTGTACCCCATTGAGGTGTCGATCGATGTGCCGCCCCTGATGGCGGTGACCGAGGCGCCATTTCCCAAGTGTGCAATGACCGCGTTGAATTCCTCACGAGCCACTCCGAGGAATTCGGCGGCTTTGCCGGTCACGTAGTCGTGGCTGGTTCCGTGGAAGCCGTAGCGGCGGATGCCGTGCAAGCGGTAGAAAGCGTCCGGAATGGCGTAGCGCCACGCCTTTTCCGGGAGGGAACGATGGAACGCGGTGTCGAACACGACCACCTGCGGCAAACTCGGCCACTTCTTCTGGATGGCGCGCAAGCCCAGGGCCGCGGCCGGATTGTGGAGCGGTGCAAGCGGCGCGAGGCGTTCGATGGCGCGGATGATCTCGTTGTTGACGATCACCGGCGCGGAGAAGCGTTCGCCGCCGTGGACGACGCGGTGGCCCACGGCGTCGATCTCGCGACCGTTCAGCTCACGGTCCAGGCGTTCAGCCATCACGTCCAATGCCTGGGAGTGATCGCCGATCCCCCCGCCTTCGCCGATGTTCTCGATGAGGCCTTTCGTCAGAACCTCATCACCCTCCGCGCCCAGTGTCGCCCGCTCCAGGGTGATGCGTTCGTTGATGGCCGGCATAGATGAAGTGTAGGGAGCGATGTTCTCCTCAGACGTGGAGACCTCTCGCACCTGATACTTGATCGACGAAGATCCGGAATTGATGACGAGGACGAGCATTGGGTTCCCTTCGCGTCGTGACGGTGCACGCTCCAGTATCTCACCGTCACGACGCGTTTCTGGGCTTCGAGCTCCGGATCACTTCTGGGGCGTGATGAGCCTCTCGGCGGCGTCGTCCTCGGCTGCGAGTTCCGCGACCTTGAAGTGCATCTTCTTGCCGGTTGGCGTCAGCGGCAGCTCATCTACGAACCGGTAAGCGCGAGGGCGTTTGAAATCGGCCAAGCGCTGGTTGTTCCTGCACAGCGCGTCGAGCTCTTCCGCAGTGACGCCATCGCCTTCGGGGAGGATGTAGGCGACAATTCGTTGGCCCCAATGCTTGTCTGCCACGCCCACGACCACCGCGGCATTCACGCCGGGGTGCTCCTCGAGGGCTTCCTCGACCTGGACCGGGTGGATGTTCTCTCCACCCGAGATGATCATGTCGTCCTTGCGTCCGACGACGGTCACGAATCCCTGATCGTCCCACGTCGCCAAATCGCCTGGGTAGAGCCAGCCGTAGTGGAATTTTTCCTCGTCGCGGTGCGGATTGTTGAAATAGGAGAATCCGGACTTGGGGGAGCGCATGATGACCTCACCGATTTCGGTGTTGTCGGTTGCCGCCGTTTCTTCAGGGGTCGCGACTCGGTCTTCGAAGATTTTGACGACAGCGACGTCGTCGTCCGTGCTGGCCCGACCAGCGGTACCCGCATGGTCCGGCAGGTCTTCGGGGCGCAGGAAGGTATTCCAGAAGGTCTCGGTCGTCCCGTACCCGTTGAAGATCCGGGGGGTCAGGACCTCCTGGTATCTGATGGCATCCGCACGGGAGAGGGGAGCGCCCATCGTCACGATGCCTCGAAGTGTCGAAAGGTCTCGCGGGTGACGTTCCTGGGCAGCCGCGAGCATGCCGAGGGTCACCGGCGCTCCGATGAGGAAGCTGATTCCCAGTTCTTCCGTGAGATCCAGCGCCTTGTCCGCGTCGAATACGCGCATGGGGACCACCGAGCCGCCGGAGTAGAAGACAGGGTTCGGGCCACCGGAATACAAGCCACCCCGGTGGAACCAGGGTGTGGTGTTGAGCGTGCGATCGTTTGGTGACAAGGGGAAATGCATGATGACGTCGTGGGCGGACATCACGTCAACGAGCGAGGGGAGCGGCACGCCCTTGGGCATCCCCGTGGTCCCTGAGGTGTAGAGACGGGTGGCCTCTTCATACGTGGAAAAGTCTTCCGGCACGCGCGGGTTGTGGTCCGGGGCCGAATTCACAGCGTCCCAGAACTCGACGGCTCCGTCCCGTGTCTCGTCGACAAGGACCCACTCGATCGGGTTGCCTTGTGCGAGTTCGACGGCCTGGTCGGCCGTCTCACGGTATTTGTCGGTGAATACGAAAACCTTGGGGGAGCTGTCGTCGAGAATGTGCGAGGTTTCCCCTGCCGACAAACGGTAATTGATCGGCACGCTGACCGCGGCGATACGTTGCGTTGCAAGATAGAGAATTGCGAATTCGGGGCAGTTGGGAAGCTGATAAACAACGGCATCGCCGCGGCCTACCCCGGCCTCGATCAGGGCGGAGGCGGCCCGCGCGACGTCGGCGTCGAGTTCGGCGTAGGTCCACTGTCGGTTGGTTTCCGGGTCGATGATCGCTGGGTCGGATCCGTACCGTCGAACATTGCGTCGGAAGCCGGCTTCATAGGTGAAGGCGCTTTCGAAGTAGTCCTTAAAGCGTTGGGGGTTGTACACCTTCCGCATCTCCTGTGTCGAGTGATTGATGTATAGGGAAACTATAGAAATTCTACGCCTGGAGCGGCATACGCATCGTTCTGATGACGCGAATGCTTGGACAAGCCCTTGGTGCGGTGGCGATGTTCGAAATTCGTAGTGGTTCTGGTCTAACACACCCGGGTGACGGAAGCACTGCCACCCGAACGTACAAAGCCCGGGAAATCATGTGTTTCGGCTAGGCCGATAACGATGACTTCCCGGGCTGAGATGCTCAGAAATGGGCCAGATTACTTGGCTTTGGCCGGAGTACGCGTTTCTGCGCTGATGAACCAGGCCTGTTGCTCGAGTTTCTCGAGGATTCCGTGCAGAATATCGGCCGACGTGGGATCGGCCTCGTCCACGGCGTCGTGTACTTCTCGCATGGTGCCCGTGGTTGCTTCGAGGGAGCGGACGACCACGTCGATCGCATCGGTGGTCAGCACTTCTCCCTGAGGCATCTCCGGCAGAGTGGTGTCCACGGCGACAACGGCAGGCCGACCATCCGGCGTAGCGTGCAGGGCGCGCATGCGTTCGGCGACGTCGTCGGAGGCCTCGCGGGCGATGTCGACGACTTCGTCCAGATTCAGGTGCAGATCGCGGAAGTTCGGTCCGACGATGTTCCAGTGGGCCTGTTTCCCGACCATGTGCAGGGCGATCAGGTCAACGAGAACCTTCTGCAGGTCATCACGCAATTCTTTGGGGGCAACGAATCCCTTTTCCGCGTTCTCGCGGCGGGTTTTGGTGTCGCCTGCGGGCTGCGGGGCCTTAATGGTTTCAGTCATTGCTACTCCTCTGTGAGGGTCCTTGAATTCAGGACTCGAATGTGGTTCGTCTGATAGCTATGTGAAGGGGACGGGAGTTAGTTATCCGTAGCGGGCGCTCGTCCCTGAGAATCGGTCATGTCACCGACTGCGCCGTCGCCGGGTTCTCCCTGAGAACCCGATTCCTCTTGATAGGCCTTTTCTTCTTCCGGGCTCATCCCGATTTTTTCTTCCGGAGAGTCCTCTGCCTTGTTCGTGCGACTCATATTGCACCTCCTGAAGAAGGGTTGTGTCGCCGGAGCGCTCTGTGCGCCCTGGTTCCGGGTCTCATCTGTCACGCTGTTCGGCGTAACCAACACCCATCTCTTCAAACGCTACTCCCGTTCTCGACGGATGCGGAAGGGGTGTATGCCCATGGCGTATGCGGTCCGCAGGCTCGCGGGGGGGGGGCGACAACGGCGGTGGCGTTTCGGCCGGGTTGGCGACCCTCTCTGGCGTTGGGTTGCGCTCGGAACAGGTGGGTGCTCGGCTACTTGTCTTTGACGGGTATCGCCAGCCCAGTAACGAGCGTTTCGGGGGCGACGTCGGGGCCCGGCTTGGTCTCGTAAGCCTCCCAGAAAGGCATGAGTGGGGTTTTGCCGTCCGCTTCGAGCCTTTCCATGAAGGACTGCCACGATTCCGGGAGCCCGTCATAGGGGCCACGATGCCTCGCTGTGGCCAAGCGGCAGGCCGGCAACTCAGACGGAATGATCTTCACATCGCCGACGGTGACCGTTTCGCTCAAAGGTTCGTCCACTGGGAATCCGGTCTCGAACGTAGCGGTTTGGTCGGGAACGGACTCGTAGCGGGAGAATGCGGGACCGGCTGGGCTGAACAGGCCCTGTTGAACCGCCTGCCCCAAGGTTGAGAATGCCTCGTCCATGGCAGTGGGCATTTCACGCATGGGCAGTTCGCGGAACCGAACAACCACTGTTCTCATTCCAGGAAAATCGATGTATTCAGGATGCGGGACACTCATAGCGCTCGAACTCCTTCACGGTGCTTGAGTGAAGTCTAAGGTCGGACGCCCGGAACCGCTAGGACAATCAATGAACCTGATGCCCGGCAGAGAGAACAGAGGCAGAACACTGGTTGGGTGCGGGCTACTCCGACTGCGCCTGAATCGCCGTGATGGCCACAGTGTTCACGATGTCGTCGACCGTGCAGCCGCGAGAAAGGTCATTGACCGGTTTGCGAAGCCCCTGGAGGACCGGGCCGACTGCCACGGCGCCCGAGGACTGTTGAACCGCCTTGTAGGTGTTGTTGCCCGTGTTGAGATCCGGGAACACAAAAACTGTGGCCCGACCGGCAACCTGAGAGCCCGGGAGCTTCGACTCCGCAACTGAAGCATTGGTTGCGGCGTCATACTGGATCGGTCCCTCGACCTCGAAATCCGGGTGTGTTGAGCGCACCAACTCGGTTGCTTCACGAACGCGGTCGACGTCCTCGCCCGAGCCGGACCCTCCGGTTGAATAGGAAAGCATGGCAACCCGTGGTTCGACGCCGAACTGCCTTGCGGTCCGCGCGCTCGCCTTGGCGATGTCGGCGAGCTGCTCGGCATTGGGATTGGGGTTCACCGCGCAGTCCCCGTACACCAGCGCGCGATCCTCGAGGAGCATGAAGAACACCGAGGAAACGATGTTGACTCCCTTTTTGGTTTTCACGAATTCCAGGGCCGGGCGGATGGTATTGGCCGTGGTGTGCGCAGCGCCCGAAACCATCCCGTCCACATGACCGAGTTGAACCATCATGGTTCCGAAGTAAGAACCGTCCAGCATGCGTTCCTTGGCCTGCTCGAGTTCTACGCCCTTGTGCGCCCGGAGCCTGGCGTATTCGGCGGCGTATTCCTCCCGCAACGGGGAATCGGTGGGGTCAATCAATCTGACTTCGCCCCGGCTGGGGGATCCGCTGGAGGCGAAACTGAGATCGATGCCTTCGGCCTGGGCCAGTTCGCGCACCGTCGACTCGCTTCCCAGAATGGTCAGATCGCAGAAGTCGCGCCGGACAATGATCTCGGCAGCACGCAGGATTCGGACGTCTTCCCCCTCGGTCAGAACGATGCGGCGCCGATTCGAGCGGGCCGTTTCGATCAGTTCGTGCAGGAAGCGCAATGGGGTCATGGTGGCGGGGCGAGGTAGGTCAAGGCGCCCGAGCAGTTCCTTCTCATCCACGGACTTCGACCATTCGCCCATGGCCGCTGCGATCTTTCGGGGTGCACCTGCCCGCAATTGGCCGTGAACCGCTCCCACGGCCTGTGCCGCGGAGAAAGTATCCACCGAGGTACGCAGGATCGGAAAGGGAGCAGCCTTGATCAACGCTTGGGTCGCGGTATTGATATGCAGATCCCCCGAGAGGAGCACACCCGAAGGAACCGGGAACGTCGGGGAGAGCGCAGAGGCCAAAGTCGCCATCACGACGTCGGAGCGGTCCGACGGCGTGATGACGAAGTCTCCGTCCGCCATCTGTTCGAGGAAATTGCCGACCGTCATCGCCGCGACTTTGACCGCTTGGATGTCGCGATCCAGGGATGCCCCGACCCCCTCGGCTTCGAGGTCGAGTTCGTTGACAACCTCGTCGACCGTGGGGTGCGAAATTGCTGGAGTCTCCGGAACAACGTAAACGTGGCCCCCGCGGCGCCCCGCGGGAACATGGGCCTCGACCTCGGAGGCCATCTCCGGATCAACCCTGTTGACAATGATGCCCAGCAGATCCGTTTTGGCCGCGTGCAGCTCGGCGCGTGTAACTTCCACGGAGTTGACGATGTCTTCGACGCTGTCTGCTTCGGCCCCGGAGATCACTGCCAGGACGGAGCAACCCATGTTGTTGGCGAGTCTGGCATTCATGTCGAATTCTGCGGTTGCCGCATTGTGAGCCAGCAGATCGGTGCCGTCCACAATGACGACGTCGAATTGTTGACTCATCTCCGAGTAGATTGACAAGGACGTGTTGACCAGCTCGTTGAGATCTCCGGCGGCGAGAAGCTCGCGGCATCGCGCCAGCGAAACGCCGCCGCGTGCCGAAGAACCGTCGAGATCGAAGGTCTGGCGCATGAGCCTGATCCGAGGGTCGGTCTCGACCGAGTCGGTCTCGAAGACCGGCCGGAAATAGCCGACAGAGTCCGCCCTGCGAATCAAGGAATCGGTCAGGCCCAAGGCGATCAGAGTCTTACCCGCCCGCGGGGTCATTGCATCGAGAAAAATTCCGGTGGTCATGATTCATCCTTCGCTGGAGGGCTCGCCTGCTCGGCGCGCTGACGATATCGATTTTAGGCGCGGCGTCGTCACGGCGGTACGTGGTACGTCTCATGTGGAAGATTCAACGGTTGGCGGAATTCTCTAGGCCATTGAGCATGGTCGGTGGCATTCTGGAACCATGTTGTTCGCATTCTCAGTTGCCCCGTCCGGCGGCGAGTCCCCCGACGCTTCGGTCCATGAAGCCGTTGCGGCGGCAGTCCGCATCGTCCGCGAATCCGGTTTGCCCCACCGCACCGATTCGATGTTCACCACCATCGAAGGCGACTGGGACGAATGCATGGACGTCATCAAACGCGCGACCGAAGCCGTCGGCGAGTATGGAACGCGCGTGTCCCTCGTGCTCAAGGCGGATATTCGACCAGGGTACGAAGGCGAATTGACGGGCAAGCTCGAAAGGCTCGAGCAAGCAATCGAAGGAAATGAATGACCTTCGTCTGTGACGGAAAATATGTCATTTCTCCCGCTGGCGTCGAAGATGCTTCGACCTACACGCAGGTGCACCTGAGTGCTCTGGAAAAGTCGTACCGGGAAATCATCGGGCCCGACTTCGGGCCTAGGATGCGTGCTCAGGCTGGTGAGATCGCTTCCGAGGACCTTGAGTATCTTTCACAGCCGGGTGCCCGGGCTTTCATCGCCTGGGCGAACCCCCAATTCGGTGAGAGCAATGATTACGGTTGCTGTTCCGTGGGTGCGGACCCGGACATGTGGTTTCGACCCGTCGGCATAGCCTTGGCCACCGACGCGGGTCCGCTCGAGGACTGGGAACGCGAGATCGGCGCCCACCGGCTCGAAGCCCCAGCGGGCCAGCGGCTGCGCAAACTCATTAACCTGTACATCCTTCCCGAGGCCCAGAACGACGGTCTAGGAAAAGAATTGCTGCAGGAGGTTTTGCCCTCGGAGGACCCGGCGTTGCTGTGGCTCATCAACGGCAACGAGGCCGCTGCCCGTTTCTATCGTCGTCACGGGTTCCAGGAGCTGGGCGAGGCTTTCGAAACAGAGGGGTCGTGGGCGCCGTCGACGACGGGCCGCATGGTCCGGGGAATGGCTTAGGCCGGACAGCATTGCGGGACAAAGACATCCGTGAGGGCTGTCTTTGGGCAGGTCTGACGACGATCATGCGCACCTTTGGACGAGCGCTCACCCCCAGGTTTGGCGCTCTAGCCCGCTCAGGAGCAGATCCAGCCCTGCGATGAATTGGGAACGGTCGTCCATCTTGCCGAATTCCCCGAGAATCGCGTGAACAAACGGGAACTCTTCGGGATCCGAGGCTTCCCATTCGCGGATTTGGTCGATGAAGCCTTCTTCCCTGCTCTCCAAGTCAGCTATTTCCTTAGCCCCCTCGGCGATCTCTGCGCCCATGCCAGAGGCGTAATTGATCACGGCCAGAGAGGCGTGAAATTGCTGGGAACGGGACAGCTCCATGCGCAAGAGTTGTTGCCCTACCGTTTCCCAGTACATGAAGGAATTGTGCTCATCGGGTCCTGCCTTGATGAGCTGAGCGGCGAGCCACGGGTGTCCAAGCATCTGTGCGAAGAGGCACAGGATTAGACGACGAAGCCTCATGAGGGCGTCGACGGTTTGTTCGCTCGTACGAGGGTCAGGCGCTGGAGTCGAGAAATCCGCAAAGCCGGCGGGCGTGGGGGTCCCGGAGGAATCCAGGATCTCATTTTCCCGCAGGGCTCTGCCGAGCAACTCGTCAGCCGCTAACGCCATGAGCTCTTCCTTGCCGCTCGCGTACCAGTACAGGCTGGCGACCCCACTGTTCAGGTCGGCCGCCAGGCCGCGGAGGGTCAGCTTTTCGGCGCCCTCACGATCAAGGGTTGCGATGGCTGTTTCAAGGATCGAGTCGAGAGAAAGAGAAGCTCGTTGACGGGCCGTCCCCCGGCCGTTGCCGGATCGTGATCTCTGATTCGCCACCCGGTCGTTCTTGCGTGCCTGGCGCTGAGCATTGCGCCGCGCATTGAGGCGTACTTCGCGCTGCTGCGCCCGCTCTGCGGCGGTGAGGCTCTGCCTGTTCGGCCCGGGTCTGGACGATGTCATACCCAAAAATCTACGCAGGCTCTTGCGCGGAATCAAACAACGTTCTATTCTCGAACACGGTTCGACTTATCGAACGGTGTTCTATTCATCGAACACAGTTCGATCCGATAGAAAGGTTTCCCTATGTCTGCCCAAGAAATTTCGACGATGGAGGCTCCACCACAAGCCTCCAACAAGCCTCAGAGCTTGCGCGCGGCGTGGCCCGCACTCCTCGGCCTTTGTCTGGCGATGCTCGTGGAGATGGTCGACAACTCGATCCTCAACGTCGCCTTGCCTACGGTTGGGCGAGACCTTCACGCGAGTCCGACGGACCTTCAGTGGATCGTCGGAGCCTACTCCCTCACTTTCGGAGGGCTGCTCATGGTGGGCGGCACCCTCGGTGACAAGCTCGGGCGGCGTCGCACCTTGTTGACCGGGCTCGCGCTCTTCGGTCTGGCAGGTCTGGCGGTCCTGCTCGTGCAGACCCCGGCAGAGCTGATCGCCGTCCGTGCCCTGTCCGGGGCGTTCGCCGCACTCATGGCCCCGCTGACCATGTCCTTGGTTTTCCGCCTCTTCGACCGAGAAGATCTGCGGACCAAGGCGATCGGTGTGATCATGGTCGTGTCCATGATCGGCTTCGCGATTGGGCCGACACTGGCCGGACTCGCCGTGGAAAGCTGGCCGTGGCAGTCGCTCCTCGTCCTCAACGCCCCGATGGCCCTGATCGCGTGGCTGGGGGTTCGACTCGGTGTTGAGAGGGACAAGCTGGAGGACCGTCGAGTCGGCGGAACCGACGTTCCCGGAGCGCTGTTCTCCGTCGGAGCTCTCGGTTTGATCCTCTATTCGTTCACCGCAGGAACCGAATACGGTTGGTCCTCTCCGAAGACTCTGGGCATCCTGGTTGCAGGGATCGTGTGTCTGGTGGCTTTCATCTGGCGAGAGAAAACGGCCAAAGATCCGATGCTCGACCTGACCTTGCTATCGATTCCGACGGTTCGCGGATCGGCCATCATCCAGACCGCCGTGATGATTGCGATGGTCGGTGTGATGTTCGGTTCGACCCAGCTGTATCAATTCGCATGGGGTTGGTCCGCTTTCAAGGCCGGGTTGGCGAACCTGCCGTTCGTCGCCGGAATGCTGCTGGCCGGGCCTTTCGTCGACAGAATGGTGGTCAAACTCGGCCACCGCAGAACCTCAATGATCGGCTCGGTGCTGGTTCTGGGGAGTCTGCTGTTGTGGGTGTATGCGGTTTCCCACAGTTATGTCTGGTGCGCGATCGGGATGCTCGTCATGACCATGGGTATGCGAACCATCATGACGACGGGCGCGGTCGCCCTCTTGGGTGCCCTTCCTGAAACCCACACCTCAATCGGTTCCGCGATGAACGACACCGCTCAAGAACTCGGTAACGCCGTGGGCGTGGCGGTCGTCGGAACGGTCATGGCGACTGTCGTCGGGAAGACTCTGCCGCACGGCGCGTGGGATGCCGCGACCGTCAACGGATTCGTGCACTCCCAGCAGATCTCCTTCTGGATTCTGGCGGGCATTGTGCTCGTCATGTCCTTCATTGGGGTGCGTACCCTGACGGATTCCAAGGAGACGGAAGAGCACTGAATGCTAGGAGCAACACTGATGACCAAGAACTTGTCAATTCCGCGGCCGTACCTTCGAAGAAGTGGTCAGAGGATGATAACGCCCGTAGTTAGAGCCTGATCAGACGATCTGCTGTCTCACCGGCTGATCCATCCGAGGGCAGGGAGAATCACTTCGTCGACGATATCGGTCACTTCGGCGGACGTAACGGGTCCCGTGGTGAGGTGACTGGCGAGCACGATTGCAGGCCCGGCGCTGATTCGTGCAGGGGTCACCGCGCTGGCATCAATCTGCCCGTCGGCGGCTGCGCGTGTGAGTGCTTCGGAGACAAGCCGCTGACGTGGATTGACCAAAAGGACGGTGATCTGGTTCCAGAGCTCGGGCCGACGGTCGCGCTCGAGCAGTAGTGGTGTTAGTGCTCGACCAAGAGGGGTGGTGAGTCCAGTCGCCAGATCCCCCAGGAAAGTAATTAGCTCTGAGCGGAGATTGCCGACAGCGTCAAGGCGGGTACCGCTAGGATGTTCGCTTCGCCTTGCTTGGTCTTCGGCGCGGGTCAGCGCTGCCATGACAAGTTGCTCAGGGCTGGTCCACCGCCGATACAGGGAGGCTTTGCCTGCTCCCGCACGGGCCGCAATGCGGTCGAACGTCAGGCCTGCCATGCCGTGTTCGGCGAGTTCGGCCAGTGTGGCCTCGAAGACTGCGTGTTCGAGCTCGCTGCCTCGTCGGCGGGCACGTGCGCTCACTATCGCACGCTCCAAGGAACGGTGGTGCGGAGAGTTGCCGCTACCTGGTATTGGTCGTAACTACGCCACAGCGGCAGGATGACGTGTGGCTCAGGGGTTGATTTCCAGACACAGGATTTGTTCGGCATGTTAGTAAGCAATGCGACCTCGCCCTTTGCTGATATGTAGGTACCTTTCAGGCTCGTTCGTGTTTCCTCGATGGCGATCAAGAACTCGCTCCCGGAGAACATGATCTGGGCTACGCTCACGTGTCGATGCCTTTGTGTCCATAATATTGCAGCCGTACTCTTCCGAGATCCGTTAGCTGATTGCGGATTGGGGCTGGGCGCTGGAGGTGTGACTCCAGTCAAATGCTTCCGCCGAGCGCAAGTTAACCGGAATGTTTCCGATCACCATCCCATGCGCTCGCAGGGCGGACCTGCTGCGTTCCCGCAGTGAGGAGTTTTATTGTACTGTTCAGTTCGTCTCTACGGCCACGCCGGCGATCCACACAGCTGCAGGATGACGCAGGATCCGGGGCTCAATGGTGGGGTCGCTGTCGACGAGGACGAGGTCGGCTCGTTTGGCAATGTCGATCCTGCCCCGATCGGATAGCCCGAACGCGTCCGCAGCTGCACTCGTCGCAGCGGTGAGTGCCTCGGATGGAGTCAGCCCGCATTTTTGCAGATAAGCGATCTCGTCGTGGAGGGAAGGACCATGCTCTACAGGGGCGATCGGCGTTTCATTCGCGTCCGTTCCAGCGACGATCGGAACTCCAGCCGCATGCATTGCGTGAACGCTGTCGACGGAATGTTGAAATGCTTCATCGGCTCGGTCGCCGAGTTGAACCTGTGCCATGGCGCGCATCATGACCAGTGTCGGGGATGAGATCGTCCCCTGCCTCAGCATCTGCTTCAGCGTCGTGTCCGCCAGGTCTCGGTCGAGCGGCGCGTGGGTAAGGATGTCGACGCCGGCATCAAGGCCGCGGTCGAATGCGGAAGCCGTCACAACGTGTGCCACGGTCATCAGACCCCGCTTATGTGCTCCTTGGACCAAGGCGGCGAGGGTTGCGTTGTCTAGAGCGGGCACGTCGGTCGCGTCGGGGTCTTCAATGATGATCTTGATGAGGTCGGATCCATTTTGAACGCGCCAGTCGAGGTATCGATCCGCATCCGTCGCACCGGTGACTCCGCTCGCGGAGGGAAAACCCATACGTGTGATTTGGGTACTGCCTGGCGCAGAGGCCGCGGAGCCGGCGCTGACGATCGCGGGGGCGCCTATGGTCTCCCGTTGCTCGATTATCAGTGAGTCAGGGTGGGTGCCGAGGTCGACCAGTGTGGTGACACCGGCCCGCGCAGCGTTCTGCAAGGCGTTGCTTGAGCCAAGGTGCACATGAGTGTCGATGAGGCCAGGCAAGAGGAACTTCCCAGTCCCGTCGACGTCTCCGTCTGTCATCGCATTGTCTGACGCAGGGCGAATTGAGGTGATAGCCGCATCGAAGACCACATCAACTGGATGGTTGCTGTTTTCGCTGGCGGCGAAGGCAAGGCGCACATTTCGAATTCTTGTTGTCATGAGAAATAGTGTACAATTTTGTTCACTAAAGTCAATTAATGTCTGAGTCTTGCCGGGCAAGAAGGATGGTCAGTATGCCGGACAAAACCGAGCTCATAGATGTCCACGCGCATTTCCTCACGGAGGACTACGTTGCCGCAGCGCAGGACGCCGGGCATGTGTATCCGGACGGGATGCCTGGCTGGCCATCATGGACCATTGACCAACAGCTTGCGGATATGAATCGTCGAAGGATTCGCAAAGCAGTGCTTTCGATCTCGTCACCCGGAGTGCACTTCGGTGACGACGACGATGCGGCTTCGCTAGCTCAATCCGTGAATGACGCTGCCGCGCGTCACGTCCGGCACTATCCTGACCGCTTCAGGTTCTTCGCATCAGTCCCTGTTCCCAATATGGATGCGGCCATTCGCGAGACGCGCCGCTCACTCGACAATCTCGGGGCCGTCGGTGTAGCGCTTGAATCGAACGCTCACGGTCAATATCTCGGACACCCTGCAATGGAGCCGTTGTGGGCAGAGCTTGACGCTCGGAAGGCCGCAGTGTTTGTGCATCCGACCTCTCCTGTCGGCTGGGAGCAGTCAGCGTTGGGCAGACCGCGGCCGATGCTCGAGTTCATGTTCGACAACACTCGCAGTATCGTCGATTTGGTCTTCTCCGGGGTCTTGGACCGCTATCCGGACATGAAGGTGATCGTCCCGCACGCTGGAGCCGTGTTGCCTGCTCTTTCAGACCGTATCGCGCTTTTCCAGCGGATGTTAGGCACCGGGACTACCGCATGGCAGGATGCCATGAACAGGTTTTGGTTTGATATGGCGGGCACGCCATTCCCAACTGCCGTGCCGGTCCTCGAAAAGGTGGCCGGTTCCGATCACATTCTTTACGGCAGTGATTCTTGCTGGACGCCCGCGGCTGGTGTGGACGCACAGCTGGAGAGTATTGACGCGGCCGACGCCCCCCGCGGGGTCTCGTCATGGCGAAAGCTGGCTACCGCGAATGCGGAGCGTCTATTCGGTTCACGACTGTAAACCTATTAGGGTTGCAGGCGCCGGTGTGAGTGTTTTTCGAGCATGCGGCCTGCCTCCTCCCGGCGGACTGGGGTAGTCTCCCCACCCACTGGAGGAGGCCGTGACCTGTGACAAACTCACAGGGGTTGGCCGCTGCCGAGGATCCTCACTCGGCCCTTCAACAGCACTGGTAGCGACCACGGAGTCGCGGCCCCCGGTCAATCGCTGTCTTTTGCCGGGTTCGTTGCTCAGGGCAGGGGCAAAAGGGCTCGGAAAGGAACCTTCCAGCGGCTAAGGCCTGTCTTCCGAGTAACAAGCAGTGTGACGCCGGAGTGTTGGGTCAGGGGCTCTGGCTGTATGGGTAAGAGGCCCCGCGGGGCGTACCTGGGCGCGCCAGGTCGCCGCGGGGCATCGTCGCAGAGTTCTTAGACCAGTGGACTGACCGGCTCTTTGATTCCCAAAAGCGCACGACCGTAAATTTCCGTGGCGATGCCCGGTCCAATGATCGCGTGGCGGGATGCCGTGTTCAGGTCACGCCACGTGCGCTGGAGCGGGTTGGCGGTCGCGAAGCTGCCAGCGCCTTGGATTGACAGTAGCTTGTCCATAGCTTCACGTGTCTTTTCAGCAGCATAGCCGGTATCCATGCGCACGCGGGAGCGCTCGAGCATGGACGGTTGAGTGCCCGCTCTCGCATGCTCGTCCAAATTATTAGCGGAGCGCTGGATGTGGAGCTCAGCTGTGTCGATCAGACTTGCCGCTTCGGCGATGCCAATCTGCGTGGAACCTGCATCCACCGCATGGTCGAAGAAAGTGTAGGAAATGCCCTTGCCCTTGGCCATGGAGGCGAGGACCAGATTCAGGCCTTGGCGGGCTGCGCCGACAAGTGGACCGGCCAGAACTAGCGCAAGCACCGAGGCGAAAGAAGTGCGGTACAAGGCCTCGTCTTTGTACTCCGTAGCCGTTTCGCCTTTCAGTGCCTCACTTACCGAGAGTACTCGATGGTCCGGGACGAATACATCCTCCGCGATCAGGGTGTTGCTGCCTGTTCCGGACATTCCTGCCACGAACCAAGTATCCTTATAGCCCAACTCGCCTATCGGAACGATAGCGACCCCCTGGTCGACCTGCGCGCCCGTTTCATCGACCATTGGTATACCGAGAAGCGTCCAATCCGCGTGCTGACTACCCGAGGCGAAGCCCCAGTTGCCGTTGATGACGTAACCGCCGTCTACACGCTTGCTGGTGCCGTTGGGCGCAAGTACGCCGCACACCTTGGCATCGGGGTTCTCTCCCCAGATCTCGTCCTGCGCTTGCTGCGAATACCGTCCCCCTACCCAGCAACAAACATTGATCAAAGTGGTGACCCAAGCGGTGGAAGTATCCGCCTCTGCGATCAACGCATTGATGTCTACGAAGTTGCGAATGGACAGTTCGAGCCCGCCGTAGCGTCTAGGGATCGTGAGCTTGAATGCTTCGGCTTCATCCAGAGCGTCAATTACTGGCTGAGCAATGCGGCGGTTCTCCTCACTCTCCCGGGCGTGCTTGCTGATCACACCCTGGATGTCTATGACGCGTTTCTTGAGCTCTTCGACACCGGCCAAGTTCGTGGTGTCGGGTGTCCGGGTTGTGGTCGTCATTGCGATCGCTTCCTCTCATCATCGAGACCGCGTCCAGTGATCTGGAACACGTTTTCATTCAGTGTGGCAACCGGGATCACAGCTGTCTTGTGCTCTCGGCACAGACTTTCCTCCTCCTTTGTGCTCCTGGTTTTCCAGAATGAGCTTTGGGCGAGCCGCACGAGAAAAGTGGGATTTTTGGGCCCGCAGCCCTGGGGTGGAGGGTTGGGCCGGCGTTGAATGGTAACCAGCAATACCCCGAAGGAATCTGCGCTGGGCGAAGGGCCCGGCGTCTCAGGCAGGAGGAACTCATCATGACGACCGCACGGGTAACGCCATTGACCGGACCGGACGCGGCGACCAGGTTCCGACGGGCCGCAGGCCACCTCCCCACCGGAGCATCCGTGGTTACGGCACTCGATCGGCACGACCCCTTTGGCATGACAGTGGGTTCGCTGACCTGCGCCTCTTATGATCCACCGATGATCATCTTTTTTGCCCAGCGGGGCTCTAGAACTGCTAGCGTAATCGAAGCTTCCGGATGGTTCGGCGTTAACGTGCTCGGGAGAGGAGCCGAGGCTCAGTGCTATCGGTTCGCTTCCTCAGCTCCGGATCGCTTCGACGACATCGAGCTCTGCGAGTCGCTCTCCGGCATGCCGCGTTTGAGAAGGGCAGTGCTCTGGATGGACTGCCGGCTCGATAGTGTTGTAACCGCGGGCGACCACCTGGGCTTCTTGGGCAGGGTCCAGGACTATGATGCGACGTCTTGCCGCGAACAGCCCCTTGTCTATTGCAAGAGCAGAATCGCTCCGCTCAACGCCGGATCGGGCCGTCACCTACCGACAGAATCATTAACCTGGTGGGGAGAACTCTGAAGGTCTCAACTGCTGAGTCGCGCGAGGATTTCCAGGGCGGCCTGTAGCTGAAAGCGGCGAACGGACACATCTCGGCCCAGAAGCTCTTCGGCTTTGTGGACGCGGTAAGTCACGGTATTTCGGGATACCGATAGCCTCTCCGATGCGGTTTGCGGGCTTCCGCCCGTTTCCAGATAGACGGCCAGAGTTTTCCGCAGATCTGCTACCGTTGCTTGCTCGGTGGATAGCCTGCCGAGCTCACTAACAGCGAATCTCCTGGCGCGAACGCGATTCTCCAGGAGTAGTCCGGCAGTATCGACGTCAGAGTGCTCGATCACGTGACCGGGCGTCGACGTTGTGGAAGCTAGAGCAAAAGCCGCCTCGGCGTCGTCGTGGGAGGTGCGGAATCCCTGGATGCCCATGCCAGCCGAGCCGATGCAGATCCGTAGATCGGAAGGAAGGCGCAAAGCTCGGAGGCGCCCAGCTAGTTCAGTAGTGGTGCACCCGCCTGAGGTCCAGGCCCAGGCCACGCCCAGGTGTGCGGGGATCACTAGACTTTGTCCGACGCCTACATCACTCAAGGCCCTCCTGAGGGCTTTGACGGCACTGCCATCTTCCGCGTCCATGTTCCGCTCGGTGCTCCACGCAACCAGACCCACATGTGTTCGCTTCAGGTCGTAGCGGAGGATTCGGGCCGCGGCCAACTCGTCGATGCTGTGGCCTTGGACGATGGATTCGATCGTTCGAATTTGTCTGGCAGTTTGGCTCTGGGCCCACTGTGCCTCTTGCTGGTGATATTCCTGTTCCATGCGCAGGGCGAAGTCATCGAAAAGCTCGAACATGCGCCCTGAGATGAAGCGCATTTGCTGACGGGCCAAATCAGGATCACTTCGTCGTATGCATTCGTCCAGAAGGGCTTCGGTCAGTAACGAATGCCCAAATCGGATACCCCTCAGCATGTCTTCCATCGTCAGTTGCCTCTGGACGAAATCTTGGACACCACCGAGTGCGTCGTCAGTTACGAGGGTGCCGCTGGGAACTCCGGAAAATTCGAGCAGCGCTTGAAGTATGACCGATTCGTTGCCCATCCGAAGGATATCCGAGCCGTTGTCCGATCGATGGCCAGGGACCTCGCTGGCTATCGTTGCGGCCATACTCCTGCCGAGCTCGACTGCCCAGGTCACCGGACCGCTGCCCAGTGCGGCGCTCGCCTTTTTGACCCGCCAGCCGGAGCTCACAGTTGACAGCTCCCCGGCTTTGCAGGCCGGCTCCAAGTCAAAGATCCAGGAGAGGTCGGGGGTGTTCACATTGCGTCCTCGGAGGTCGACTAGTCGGGGGGGGCTAACGCTGCAGTTCGATGTTTACGCCACCGGGCCTGTGAAGGACTGCTGCAGCTCGCCGATTCCTTCAATACGTGAGGTCAACACTTCACCGGCTTGGAGGAAGCGCGGTGGGTTCCGTCCGTTGCCGATTCCCGCAGGCGTTCCGGTGAGGATCAAATCGCCAGGGTAGAGCGTTACGACTTGAGAGATTCCCTCGATTAACTGCGCGACGCTAAAGATCAGATCCCGTGTGTTGCCGGCCTGCATCGTTTCCCCATCGATCTCGCAGGAGAGGCTGATCGCATCTCGGTCGGGGAACTCATCAGGGGTGACCACGTACGGGCCTACAGGTAGGAAGCCCGGGAAGGACTTGCCGAAACCGAACTGCGGAGCCGGGCCGTTAGTCTGGGTGATTCTTTCTGATAGGTCCTGGGCCGCGGTGAGGCCGGCCACATAGTCCCACGCCTGGTCCTTGGACACCAGGTGAGCTTCCTTGCCGATCACCACGGTCAGCTCGACTTCCCAGTCCGTGTTGCCATCCCTCGGTAACTCGACCGAGCTGACTGGACCGGTCATCGCAGAGACGTACTTGGTAAATATCGGCGGCAGCTTATCGGGCTCTTGGAATCCCGACTCGTTCGCGTGCTCACTGTAATTGAGGCCAATTGCGAAGATTTGGCGCGGCTCCGGCGTGGGTGATCCGAGTTCGGTGGCCTCGTAGTCCGTAGCTGTAATGGAGGAAATGTCGGTTCGGCCCGCCCAGGCGGAGAATTCGGACCAGTGGGTGTAGATATCCTGAGCGGCGGGTCCGAACTTTCCGGAACTGGCCCTTTCAACGTCGACGGCGCGCCCCTTCGAATCGATCAGCACGACACGGTTGGACAGGTTAGCGATTTTCATGAGTCTCCTTAGGTGGGATGAAAGTGGTTTACCAAGCCTCGGGCAGATGGATATCCGGGATCTCAGCGGGCAGGAACTCCTGATTGCGTGCCCTGCGGTGAATTTCCTCCATGCTTTGGCCCTCTTCATAAGCAGCGAGGATCTTCTCCATGTCGATGTGCTCGCCGATCGGGTTCTCTCCGAACTCCGTTGAGAAATACATCCAGGTCCGAGATTTCTGCCAATCACCGAAAGCGTCCACCTGAATCTCCACACCGTTGCTCTCGGGATCGAGGTAGTAGGCCGACATGGTCATGCCGTGGTCCAGCGCGACGAACGGGTGGATGCCCAGACGCTTGAGACGCTTATAGTTCAGAATCCAGGAATCGAAATCCGGGTATTCGAATGCGGTGTGGTGAAGTCCGGTCGTATGTCCCTTGTCCTCGGGCTTCTTGAGGTCGGGAAAGGCCAGAAGCGCGATGCGATGGTTGGCTTCGTCATTGGACAGCCACGCAGCATCTTCCCCGTAGTAGACCGGTTGCAGCCCGGCGACTTTCTCGTAGAACTCGACCATCTCGTCTAAGTGAAGGGTCGTGAAAGTTGTGTGGTGGAACTTCGGTGCGGTGGTCGGGCGGTTGTACTGTCGGTTATTAGTCATGGTGATCTCCTTAGATAGTGGTCGGGACCATGGTTGAGGTGAAGGCGGCGGTATAGCGGTCATAAAGGGCCGCTGCTCTGCTGGCATCGGCTACGCCGAAAATGTAGTGGTCAGGGCGGATCATCACGGCATCCGCGTCGATCTCGTCGAACCACCTGGTCCATGCACCGGTAGGATCGCCTAGTTCTTCGATCGAAAACGACCGGGGACGTATATCTGAGCGGTGGTTTTTGGTCAGGAGTACGGCCCCGGGCCCGGTCACTTCATCGAGCAGACCATCGGCCACCGCGAACTGTGGGGCGAGAGTTCCCTTGTTTGAAGCGCTGGCCGCCGCTCGGTCGGTAATTCCGTCCCCGAGGACTGGGGACTCCGTCAGCGGTAGGACCTTGGCGGGATCGCCGCCGCCGGCGAGCATCCGCTGGTCTCGGTCTTCGGCCTGATCCTCGTCCAAGACGCAGATAACCTGGCCAAGAGCCACCGACATAGCGATCGCGTAGCGGATGTGTAGGCTACGCTCGCTGGTGTAGGTATCCAGGATGGCTGGCCCTGCGGATCCTGTCAGTGTGAGGTCGAGCTTCCAGGCAAGGTTTGCGACATCGCGGAGTCCCGAGCACATGCCCTGGCCGGCGAAAGGCGGCATCTGGTGGGCAGCGTCACCTGCGATCGCGGCGCGGCCGCGATTCCAGGTTTGACCCCAGCAGGCCGTGAACGTGTAGAGGGCCCGTCGCTCGATCTCGGTGTTTTCGGCAGTCCTGTCCCAGCCGCGGAGCAGTTCCCACGCGCGCTCTTCGGTATTGAGCTCGGCAGGATCCTCTCCTGGCAGTCGCATGAACTCCCAACGGCGACGCCCTACGCCGCCGGAAACAAGCGTTGTAGGCCGTCGGGGGTCGCAGAGTTGCCAGTTCTGCGGCGACCACTCGAGATCGTCCTGAGGCAAGGTATCTACGATCAGCCAGTCGTAACGGAAACCCAGGTCTTTCATCTGGATCCCGAGTGCCTCACGGACCGTGCTCTTGGAGCCATCGCAACCTATTAGGAATTGCGCCTCGATCTCGAAGTCGCCGTTGGGGCCGATGCATTCCGCTGTGAGGGAGTCTCCTTGGTCTTCCAGGGAGACCAGCTCGGTCCCCCGGAGAACCGTGACCGTGTCCATTTCCTCGAGGCTCTCGGCAAGGACTCTTTCGAGCTCGGGCTGGGCGAAGAAGCTCTCGACCGGCCAACCACAGTTGCCGGTCCCCGACCAGTCCATTGAGAGCAGGGTCCTACCATCGCGGTTCCGCCACTCGTAGTGGTCGGGGACCGGCGCGGAGATTTTGCGCACTTGCTCGGCCAAGCCCATGTTCTGGAAAATTCGCCCGATCTCGTCGTCGAAAACGACCGCTCTGGGTAGAGGGTACGGGGCATTTTGTCGCTCGATCACCACCACGGAGTGGCCTTGAAGGCCAAGGAGCCGCGCAAGCCCGAGCCCCACCGGGCCGGCGCCCACAACCGTCACGTCCGTGTGCTGAGGTGCTCGGGTTTCAGCGTTCATGATCCATCTCCATCGATTGATCTGTATTGAGCCTTATTAGTCATGCTCAATAGGTATAGACTGGACGTAAGGTAGATCACCTGTCAAGCACGAAGTGAAAGAATCTTTGAGGGAAGTGCACCTCATGAGGGGCAAAGCCATGAGCATGAGAGGGGTTCAGAAGATTCATGACACAGATGTTGACCGGAGCGGAAGCGTCGCTGAGCCGTGCCGAGCAGGCTGCGCTCGTTCTGGGCCGTTGGGCAGAAGCCGCTTCGCCGGGAGCCCACCTGGGGACCAAGAAAGAGCTCCGAGAGCGGATTGGTGTATCGAAAGGCACATTCAACGAGGCTGTGCGGTTGTTGGAATCTCGTGGCCTGGTTTCGACCAGGACTGGGCCAGGTGGAGGGCTGTTTTCGGTAGCGCCGAGCCCACTTGCTCGTCTCGGGAACTCGCTTTTGCGGCTTGATGCGGATGCCTCAGATGTCGGTTATGCCGTGCGCATTCGTGACGCGCTGGATCCGCTGTTGATCGAAGATGCATTGGAACATAGCTCGGCAGCCGATATCGCGCGGATGCGCCGCTCTCTTGAGGAGATGGAAACGACCATGGAAACCGGGGACTACCTGGACTTCCTGCGTGCAAACTGGTCGCTGCACGAGGCGATCGCCCGCGTGACGCCGAACAAGCCTTTGCGCTCAATCTACGTGAGCCTCTTGGATATGATCCGCAGCCATACCGTCGCGGTGGAATCCGACAAAACCCGACCGCTGGCCTGTTATATACGCGATCGATACAAGCTTCACTCAAACCTGGTTGATGCGCTAGACCGACGTGATCGTGAAGCGGTCAAACGTCTGGCCGCTGAGCACAGTATTCAGGGGCCATTTCAAGACTGACCGAACCCAGGTGATTTGGAAGGAATAAGGATTGAAGATGACCCAAACAGCTACCGAACAGACTCCGCGCGAGCACGTCTTCCTGTGGGGGCCGAGCCGTGAACAGGTTGAAAAATCCCGTATGTACGACTTCGCCCGCTGGGCGGAGAAGAAGCACAGTATCAAGGTCCCTGATTATGTGTCACTGCACCGGTGGTCCGTCGACAATCTGGAGGAATTCTGGCAGGACATCTGGGACTACTTCGGTGTTGTAGCCACCCAAACGGCGGAAGAAGTCCTGACCACTCGCGAGATGCCCGGGGCCCGGTGGTTCCCCGGTGCCAGACTCAACTACGCCGAGAACTCATTGCGGACGGCGAAGACCAGCCCGGATGAGGTCGCCGTCATCGGTGATCATGAGACGGCGGAGTCCATCGAACTCACCTGGGGCGAACTCGAGGCCCAAGTCGCTTCCCTCGCGCACAAGCTCCGGGATCTCGGTGTCAAGCCGGGAGATCGCGTGGCCGCGGTGCTGCCAAATATTCCACAAACCGTCGTCGCGCTGATGGCCACGGCTGCCGTCGGTGCCGTATGGTCCGTGGTGAACACAGACTTTGGTCCAACCGGTGTCGCCGACCGGTTTGCACAGATCGCGCCGAAGGTCTTGTTCACTGTGGACGGTTATGACTACGCGGGCAAAATGCGGGACATGACTGGAACGGTCGATCAGCTCCGCGAGGTGCTACCGACCGTTGAACAGTTCATCGTGGTCGATCAGTGCAATCCCGAGGACGTCGGAAATATCGCGGAGGATGCGCTTCGCTTCTCGCAGATCACCCAGGTCTCGGCTGAGCCCCGATATGAGCAGGTTCCGTTCGAGCATCCGCTCTGGATCCTGTATTCCTCAGGAACCACGGGCAAGCCCAAGGGCATAGTCCATTCCCATGGTGGGGTGATCTTGGAGTTCCTCAAGGCAATCGGGCTCCACGCCGACGTTCATCCTGGCGACCGAGCCTATATTGCGGTCGCAACCACATGGATGATGTGGAATCTGCATATGGGCAACCTGATGATGGGGGCAACGATCCTGACATATGATGGCTCACCCGGGCACAATGGTCCGGACAAGTCCCTCGAACTAGTCGCCCGCCACGGGATTACTTTCTTCGGCACAGGCGCGGGCGTTCTCACCATGGCGCATCGTGGAGGTACCTATCCAAAAATTCGGTACGACTTCTCTGCGCTTCGCGGCATTCTGGTCACGGGATCTCCACTGCCGGATCCCACGTGGGAGTGGGTCTATGAGGCCATCAGCGCTGATGTCCGGTTGGGGTCGGATTCTGGCGGTACGGATGTGACCAGCGCTTTCGTCGGAAGCAATCCATTCATGGACGTGTATCGAGGCGAGATCATGGGCTCATACCTGGGCGTGGACGCTCAATCCTGGAGTCCCGAAGGCAAGCGTATTTGGAACCAGGTCGGCGAGCTGGTCCTGACCACTCCCATGCCGAGCATGCCACTCTACTTCTGGAACGATGAGGACGGGACGCGCTACAAAGACGCGTACTTCCACCTGTTCCCAGGAACCTGGCGTCAGGGTGACTGGACCACCCAGTTCGAGGACGGACGCATGATCATCCATGGGCGTTCGGACTCAACCATCAACCGCGGCGGCATTCGGATGGGCTCTGCCGACATCACCGATGTGGTGGATCAGGTGGATGGTGTGGAGGCTTCCATGGTCATCGGTGCTGAGCTGGCCGGAGGAGACTACTACATGCCGCTGTTCGTCGTTCCGCGGCCGGGCAAGAGGATCACCGATGATCTCAAGCAGCGGGTCATCCAGGCGATCCGCAGCCAGCTGTCTCCCCGGTACGTCCCGGATGCGATCATCGAAGCTCCCGCTGTGCCGAGAACTCGCACCGGCAAACTTCTGGAAATACCAGTCAAGAAGCTGTATCAGGGGGCAGAGACAACCAATCTGAACCGGGCCAGCGCCGAGGACGAGACCGTTTTGGACTGGTATGCGGACAATGCACGCGCATTCCACGAAGGTCGTGGGAAATAACCAGCCTGGCGTGATTCTGTGTACGCGCTGAGTTCAACGGGTGCCCGCCGTCACCTCAGAGCAGGGGAGGAATGCGGCGGGTTCGCACAAACCATCGACGGTAATTCTGGCTTGCCACCAGAAGGAGTGGAGACGGTCCACTGGACACTGCTTATCGGCCACCAAATTCGGTAACTTTGACGACAGGTCCGATGTAAGTATCAGGCGGTCTAGTTGACGTTTGTGGTCCGCTTCCTCCATGGAAGCGGGCCACCCAAGCCAACTTGAGGATGCCGCAGGGCACCGTTTTCGGGCGCGGGTAGGCTGGTGACGTGGGCAGAAAGAACAAGACGCAGAAGACTGTGGCCTCCCTTCAGGGGAGCGTGAGCGGCCCCGTTGAGGGGGAGCACCCCATAGACACGGGTACGGCGGAACTCGAACGGGACACTTTTCACCCCAACGCCTGGATGCTCAAGATCAACGGTGTGCAGTCGAGTCACGTGGTCGTGGGGGAGCCTCAAGAGCTCGCTTTCGAGTACATGCGTTGGATCGCTTCTGCGGCGAACCATTTCATCGACCGGCATCTCGAGCCGTCCAAGCTCCGCATGACCCACCTGGGTGGCGGTGCCTGTTCCATGGCCCGCTATTTCGCATCGGTATACCCGCAGAGCCGTCACACCGTCGTCGAATTGGATGGAAAGCTGGCCGCTTCCGTGCGCGAGTGGTTCGATATCCCGCGGGCCCCTACGGTCAAGATACGAGTCGGCGAAGCCCGGGAAGTCACCGAGTCGTTTGTGGAGGGTTCGCGTGACGTCGTCCTTCGGGATGTATTTGCCGGCGCGAAGACGCCTTCTCCACTCACGACTGTAGAGTTCTTCGAGCACGTGCACCGTTCGCTCTCGCCGGGTGGACTGTACCTGGCCAATTGCGGGGATACGCGGGAGCTTGCGGGGGCACGATCGGAAATTGCGGGACTGTCCGAGGTATTTGCCCACGTCGCATGCATCGCCGACCCGCCCATGCTCAAGGGGCGCCGTTACGGTAACATCATTCTCCTGGCTTCGGATACGCCATTTCCCGATGCCTTGGATCCCGATGCCGCGGGACTCGCCCGAGAGCTCCTGGGCGGCGCGGTTCCTGCGCACTTCAAAGACGAGGCGTGGACCAGACGGTTCGCCTCCGGTTTTGCCGCGAAGCGCGACCGGGAGTGAGCCCGCCGCCCGGTCGCCGAAGTGAACCGGGCGGTGCCACCCTCTTTTGTTCTAAGGCGCGACCGCGACGGCCGGGATCAGTGAGGTCGCTTCCTGCACCTCGTTCATCTGTGCAAACAGGTGCCGACGCTTTTGCCGCAAGGTGCCCAGAACTGCAAGCAAGATCCCGCCAACGGTCCAGGCGATCATGACCCAGACGGGCTGTGCGAGCGAGACGTCGGGGAAGTACACCGCGTCGCGGACAGCCGCGATCCCCTGAGCCGAGAACAGCCACGGGTGCACGCCGCCGTAGAAGCCGTTGATCATATCCAGTGGACCGTTGATGCCGGACGCGGCCATACCGAGGAACGGCATGAGCAACATCGACAGCGGCATCATCGCGGGCCCGATGACAAGCATTCCGCCGGTGGTCACCGCCAGACACGAGAGCCCCAACAGGTAGAACATGAACCACGGGGCGACGGCGGACGAATCGAAGATGCCGAACATTCCCCAGCCGTAGAAGATCTCGCCAAAAGCCACGATTGCGGGCATGACCAGTCCCAGAATTACTCGGAGGGTGGTGGAGACCGGGACCATGCCCAGGATCATTCCTGCCATGAATCCGCCCAGCACCGCTCCTAGCGCCAAGTAGACGGCGATGTTCGCCAGATTGTCGTCCGATGACGCGGGCTGAATATCGTGCGACGTGAGGTTCGTCTTGGACTGTTGAGCCGTTGATGAGAACAGGTTGGTTACTGCCGACTTGACCTGTGGCCCGTTGGCTCCGGCGAAGTACATATCCCCGCTCGCGGGGTTGTAGGCGGCCCGTAGCGTGTGGTCCCTAATGTCGTTCTCGGCCTGGTCCACGGAGCCCACTCGGGAAACGTCGAATGAGCTCGCGGTCTGCTTGTCCAGATCTTCTGCGGTTTGCTTCATCTGCTCTTCCGAACCGATGACAGCCACTTTCATATGATGAGGCGTGAGGTGGTGAGTCATGCCGGTCATGACCAAAGGCATCATGACCATGATGAAAAGCGGAAACAGCATACCGATGGTTACCATGCGCTTGGTGGTCAACGCCTGATTGACCTTGCGCGGTGGCTTGGTGGGATCGGTGTGCACGCCGATCCCGGAGGCCGGCGGTGCCGACATGAGAGTCTCTTTGCGGGTCGCTTTCCGGTGAGCGCTGGACCGGTGACGAGCAGATGTGGAACCGGATTCTTCCGGCTGCGGCGTCTCCGATGAGGAACGGTTTTCAGTCATGAGAAGTCTCTATTCCTATCGAGTGGGCTGGGAGGCGTACTTGGCGTCGCCTTCGGGCGGGACGGCGTCGTCCTCATAAGCGGTCAGGAGCGGTTCATCCGGGGCACGACGCGGCCGGCGCGGCTCCTCGGAGCCAATGGCGGAAGCGGGGTGAGAGCGGAGGGAGGCCATCCAGAGCAGACCGGCGCCCACGACCAGCCATACCGCGAGTACCAGGATCTGAGGCCCGATGCCGTGACCGTCGAAATACAGGCAGCGTCTCATCAGCTCCGAGCTCGCACCGGTGGGCAACAGCTGATGCATGACGCGGAAGAACCCAGGCATCATGTCGAAGGAGACGGCGACGCCGGTCGCCGGAATTCCCAGGATCACGAATATCACCAATCCGATCAAAGCAGCGGCGGTCCCGAGTAATTCGACGAAGCCCAGCTGGACAATCGACGCCGTGAAGAACGTTCCCGCGACGATGAGGGCCACGGGCATGATGTGGCCGTCGAACGACCCGAAGATCTCGAAGGAAATCGCGGTTTCGATGACACCGGCCATGATCGCCATGACCGCGTGAACCGAGAGCTTGGTTCGGAGTCGAAGGCGGGCGCCGAAGGCGCTGATCATGGAGGCGGTCATGTAACCGGCGATCGCGGCACCGATGATCAGGTAGAGGAACGAGGTTCCGGTGGAGTCGTTCTCGGTGGGGGCCCTCAGATCCTGGACCTTGAGATTGGTCTGGGACTGCTGGGCGACTTGGGAGAAGATCCCTTCAGCGGCTTGGGTCGCTTGGCGGCCGCCCGCGGAGGCGACGTATACATTGCCGTTGCTCGGATCGTAGGCGGCACGAGTGTTCAAATTCGTGACATCGTCCTTGGCGGTCTGCACATCAGGAACTGTTTTGACGTCAGTGGCGTCATCCGCCTGGCTCGTAATTTCTTGGCTGATCTGCGAAGCCTGTTGCGAGGTCCCAATGACTTCGATCTTCATGTCCCTGGGATGCGGATTGTGGAAAGCAGAAACGTATGAGCCGGGGTATGCAAGGGCCATGAACAAGGGGAAGAGCATGGCCAGAAGGACGAATTTCGTCGGGATCTTCTGGGCGGTTAACCGCTGAGGCTGAACTGACATGGGGGACACTTTACACCCGTAAACCTGGGCATCAGGTGTAAGATAGGTCAACACTTCGAAAAATATGAGGGCAGCACCATGACGAGCGAGAGCAACGCAGAAGTTGCCGATCCCCGTATCCTCCATACGCGTCGAGCCTTCAAGCAAGCACTTCTCGACGCGGCCTCACCGCAATGGGATTGGAAAGTCTCGGTCTCCGAGCTGTGCAAGAAGGCAGGGGTTTCCCGGCCGACGTTCTATCAGCATTTCACGACGGTGGACGACGTCTATGCGGAGCTTCTGCACGATCGACTCGTAGACATCGCCCACCTCGAGATGTGGCACAAAGGTGCCGGGGTGCCCCGGGACAGCGAGCTTGTTTCGTTCTTCGAGGATCTCCGGGAGGTGCCGGGGTTCTACGAACCGATACTCGGCGGGGACGAAGTCTTCGGCAAAGCACGGAGGGCCTTCGTCCACTGGGTGGCCCAACGAATAGCCGAGTCAGTATTCGACACGACATACGAGGACCTGGATGCCGAGGCCCGTCAGCGAGCGCTCTTCATTGCAGGCGGCATCGTGGTCACGATGGGTCACTGGATTTACTCGACGGACCCGTGCACCAGGGTGAGTGCCGTTGAGATTTCTCGGCAAGTCAACTCGTACATCGCGGCGCTGTCGGTGCGGTTCGAGCCTGCGACGGGTGGTGCCGGCCCGGAGGGAGTGGCCTGAGGGGCTTGGCTGGAACCGAATCCGAGATTGTGTTCTGGGCTCTGGCGGGACGGGGGCCGCTATTCGGCGGGGAGCGGGTCTCCATCCACGTAGAACCACCGGCCGCTCTCGCGGACAAAGCGGCTGTCTTCCCTCTGGGTGCCTTTGACGCGCTTGTCTGCGGGAGTCCCGGGTTGGGAGCGATAGTGGGCCGCGAATGCGACGCGGGCGGTGTCATCGAACGGGCCGCCGGCGGTTTGGAGAATGTCCAGGCGCTGCCATCGGATCGATTCGTCCATCTCCAGGGACGCCGGCCGGGTGCTCGGGTGCCATGTGGACAGGAGATAGGCGTCCTCGGAAATTGCGAAAGCCGTAAATCGGGACCTCATCAGGGCCTCGGCGGTGGGGGCGGTGTTGCGGCCCGTGATGAGCAGGCCGCAACATGCGCCGAAAACCTCCCCTGTTCCGCAGGGGCATCGCTGATCGTCGGAAATCAATGCCATACGAACCAGGGTACCGGCACGCTATGAAGTGGGCTGATTGATCATTACGGGCCAATTCAACTCATGGGTGAATCTGTCCTGGCTTGCGTGGGGTGTCGAGAAGTTGCTGCATTACACGTTGAGCAACAAGGGTCCCGGTCCCGAGGCAGAGATTGCGCAGTTCGCCGAAGTATCGTCGAGCTTCAACGCACGGTCTTCGATGGGGCGGTGCTTTCACGAGGGTTTGGTTACCGGTCCGGCGTCGAGGCGGGCCGCCTGAGGACCGACGTGAGGCAGGTCAGCTCGTCCAGCCCTGGATCACGCCCATCCCGAAGTAGGCGATGAAAGCCACGGAAACCAGGTACATGAGCGGGTGAACATCCTTGGCCCGGCCTTGAACCACGCGGATAAAAGTGTAGGAGACGAAGCCGGCGCCGATACCGTCCGCAATGGAGTAGGTGAACGGCATCATGGCAATGGTCAAGAACGCCGGGATGCCGAGGCCCCAGTCGTCCCACTTCACATGGACCGCTTGGCGGACCATCAGGAATCCGACCACGACGAGAGCCGGGGCGACGGCCTCGAACGGCACGATGTTGACCAATGGTGACACGAACATCGCCAGCAAGAACATGATTCCGGTAATGACCACAGAAAAGCCGGTGCGGGCGCCCTCGCCGATGCCGGTCGCGGACTCCACGAAGATTTGGGACGAGGACGCCGACCCGGCCCCACCTGCGATGGAACCGACTGCGTCCACGGCGAGAACCCGGTTGATGTCAGGGATCTTTCCGTCTTCGCTGATGTTGTGGGCCTCGGTCGCGAGACCGACGGACGTGCCCATCGCGTCGAAGAAGACAGAAAGCAAGATCGCGAAGACCATCAGGGATGCTGCCATCCCACCGAGGGTCTGGAACGCGCCGAACATGTCGAAGTTGCCGATCAGGGACAGGTCGGGCAGTCCCACCCATTGGTGGGGAATCTCGGGGGACACGAGCGACCATCCCGTCGGTCGATCTGTGGAAGACCCTGCTGGTGCCACGGCCTCAAGGATGACGGACAGGATGGTCGAGATGATGACGCCGATCAGTATTGCACCGCGCACATTGCGGATCATCAGGGCAATCGTGAGGAAGAGGCCCACGATGAACACGAGAATCGGCCAACCGATGAGATCGCCGTTGACGCCGAATGAAACCGGAACCGTGGTGCCGGCGGAGTCGGGCATGCGTCGAATGAAACCCGCATTGACGAAGCCGATGAGCGAAATGAACAGACCGATACCCACGACGATGGCGGTCTTGAGGGACTGCGGAACAGCGTTGAAAACCGCTGTTCGGAAACCGGTGAGGACCAGTAGAAACATGATGATGCCGGCCCACACCACAAGACCCATGAGGTCGGGCCACGTGAGATCGGGCGTGGTCGCGATGGTGGCGGCCAAAAATGCGTTGATGCCGAGGCCTGCCGACATGGCGAATGGGTGGTTGGCGATCACCCCCATCAGGATGGTCATGACGCCCGAGATCAGAGCGGTTGCCGCTGCCACGCGGGCCAGGCCGAGTTCCGAACCATTGGCATCGGCAATGATACCGAGGACCAGTGGATTCAGGACCACGATGTAGCTCATCGCGAAGAATGTGGCCAGACCGCCCCGAATTTCGGTGCCAACGGTCGAACCGCGTTGCGTGATCTTGAAGAAGCGGTCGAAACCGTTTCGGGGATGGTTGGGGCGGCTGGGAGCCGCGGTGTTCTCAGAAGTCATTCGTGAAAATCCGTAGATACTCTCTCGATGGATGGGGTTGGGGTGCCTGGGGCTCGACGCCGACCGCGTTCTCGAAAACAGGGGTCGGCCACGACGTGGTCCGATTCAGCCGCCTCAAAAGGTAGAGGCGTCTCTTCTATCCCAAGTGGAGGGAGAAGCGACGCCGCTACTGGTGAGTCTAATGCATTGAGCTGAGGGTGAAATTCCGGTTGGGGAGGCCAGGTATGGGCCAGCGGGGGCGCTCTCCCGGTCATCCGCAGAGGCGCCGAGGTTCCGCAGACGCACCGTCCCGGTCCTGGAACCGTCCTGATTTGGTGCTTCCCCAGTTGCTTCACGAGCCTCATTCGGAAGGAATTTTCCAGAACCGACCGTTTCTTCCTGCCGTCAGGGTTATGGCCTTGGGCGCTCACGGCTAGGGTTGAACCATGACTTCTACGCCGGAATATCGTTCATTGGGCAATTCGGGACTTGTCGTCTCCAGCGTCGGATTGGGGTGTAACAATCTCGGTCGTGTTGGCACACCGACTGAAACCCAAGAAGGCACGGACGCGGTCATCAAGACCGCGGTGGACTCGGGCATCACTCTGTTCGACGTCGCGGACGTCTACGGCAAGGAGCCCGGAACCTCTGAGCGGATGTTCGGCCGAGCACTGAGCGGGCTGGGCAGCGCCGCGGATGATGTCGTGGTGGTGTCGAAATTCGGTATGGACATGCAAGGGACAAACGGCGCGGATCACGGCGCTCGTGGTGCTCGCCGTTACATCAACCGGGCTCTGGACGCTTCCCTGGAACGCTTGGGCCGCGATCACATCGACCTGTACTTCTACCACACACCGGACGGCATCACCCCGCCGGAAGAAACCCTTGCGGCCCTGGATGACGTCGTTCGAGCAGGCAAAGTACGTTATATCGGCACCTCCAATCACACCGGGTGGCAGATCGCCGACGCCGACCATTTGGCGCGCGGAGTCAACGGGACCCGGTATGTTGCGGCTGAGAACCACTACAACTTGCTCGACCGCCGCGCCGAACTTGAAGTCCTCCCCGCTGCCGAGAGGTTCGGAATCGGTGTACTGCCGTATTTCCCCTTGGCCAATGGGCTCCTGACGGGCAAATACCGGAACGGCAAGGCGCCGGACGGGTCACGACTGTCCCATTCCAAACCGGGCTTGCTGGAATCGACCAATTGGGAACAGATCGAGCGTTTTATAGCCTTCGCCGAAGAGCGGGACCTCAGACCGCTGGAGGTTGCTTTCTCCTGGTTGGCTTCGCGTCCGCAGGTTTCCTCGGTGATTGCCGGAGCGACATCGCCGGAACAGGTCCGCACCAACGCTGCTTCCGCCTCATGGGTTCCGAGCGACCAGGACTTGGCCAAGCTTGACGAGATCTTCCCGGCACCGGACAAGATCGCGCTTTTCTAGAGAGACGCCTTCGCGGCCTCGACGACTGCCTGCCGACCCTTGGCGGATTTCACCGAATCCGGTGGGGTGCAGGCGGCGCGCTCGATCCTGTCGCGCACCGTTTTGCCGACGGCGATCCTGGGCGGAAATGATCGCTGTGCCGCCGGTATTCTCGCAACGCTTGCACGGGCGGGTGTGGGTGTTCCCTCGGAGGTATCCGTAGCGGGACTCGATGACAGTAGCGTCGCGCGCCTCGCGTTCATCGACCTGATCACCGTGGGGTACGTCCCGTCCAAGCTCTCGGAGCGCGCCGTGGACGCGATGGTCGAGCTCTTGGACAATCCCGCGAGTACGAGGAAATCTCGTCGTGAAGCGCCGTACCTCATCGAACGCGGAAGCACGGCGGCACCGCGCGCGGACGACTGAACGCCTCGACGCAAGACGGATACTGCGGGCTGACGGCTCTGTCTATAGACGGTCGTCGGATAGCCGGACTAGTGTTGGCACCCTCATAGTGACGAGATCCCCCGCGGAAAGCAGGAAACCTGATGAGTACCCCCATGATCGCTCTGGTGACGGGCGGAAACAAAGGAATCGGCCGTGAAATCGCGAGCCAGCTCGCAGATCTGGGGCACACCGTGATCATTGGAGCACGCGACCGTGAGCGCGGTCGTGAAGCTGCGGCCGAACTCCGGGAACGCGGAGGCGATGTCACCGCCGTCGCCCTCGACGTGACCGACCCAGCCTCGGTGGCAGCGGCGGCGAAGACGGTGAAAGAACAGCACGGTCACCTCGATGCGCTGATCAACAACGCTGGGATCAGCAACCAACCCGGGGCCGACTTTTCCGGTCAGGTACCTAGAACCGCGGACGTCGATCACATCCGCTACGTCTTCGAAACGAACGTGTTCGGCGTCATCACCGTCACCGGTGCCTTCCTGCCCCTCCTTCAGGACTCGAAAACGCCGCGGATCGTCAACGTATCCAGCAGTGCTGGATCGTTGACGGCCATCTCCGACTTCTCGAATCCCGACCCGATTGCACTGGGGTATGTGCCGTCCAAGACGGCTCTGACCGCGGTAACGATCATGTACGCGCGTGATCTGCAGGACGACGGGATTCTGGTCAACGCCGTGTGCCCAGGGTTCATTGCCACGGATTTGAACAATCACCACGGCACAGGAACCCCACAGGACGGTGCGCGCCAGGCCGTAGCCATGGCCACGATCGCAGCCGACGGGCCGACCGGTACCTTCACCGACATCAATGGTCCGGTTGCCTGGTGACTGCAAGACACGGTCCCCGCTCCAGGCCTCAGCCTGGGCGGGCGGGGCTGTGTCCATCTCCTGACCAGGGGCGCTAGCGGACTCCCGCTTGGTCCGCGGCGTCGAAAAGGGTCTTGGTGGCTAGCCGAAGTCCTTCGATCGCGCCCATCGACGTGTCCTCGTGCTCAATATTCACGCACATCTCCTCACCCGTGATTTTCTCGACTTCTGCCAGTGCGCGAAGGAACTCGGCCCAGTAGTCGGCGTCGTGTCCGATGCCGACCGCCACGAAATCCCATGCCGAATCCTGCGGCCATTCATTCGCGTATTCGTCGCCACCCATATGCGTGCGCTTCTCGTCCGGCCCCAGGCGGCGGAAGCGCTCGTCCAGTACCCCGTAAATCTCGGCGTTCTCACGATTGACGCGGATGTCCTTGGCCGCGGCATGGAAAACCAAGGGGCCCAGCCAGCGAACGCATGCGACCGGATCCATCTGCTGCCAGAACAGGTGCGATGCGTCGAGCTCGACGCCGATGTTGGTGGCCCCGATCCGATCCACCAGACGCCGTGCTGTTGGTGGATTGAATACGAGGTTCTGAGGGTGGAGCTCCAGGGCGACCTTGACGTCATTCTCCCTGGCGAGCTGGTCGATTTCGGTCCAGAACTCGCTCGCTCGGTCCCACTGCCATTCAAGGGAATCCAGCGCGTGGGAACCCCAGGTGTTGACGTTCCAAGCAGGGTAGCGGCCGCCCGGGTCCGATCCTGGCAGGCCGGACATCGTGACGACCCGCTTCTGGCCTAGGGCTGCCGCCGCCCGGACTGAGCGTCGGATGTCATCGGCGTCGTCCGGACCGATAGCGGGATCAGGATTGAGCGGATTCCCGTTACAGTTCAGACCCAAAATCTCCAGGCCGCGATCCTCGAACTGTTTCAAGTAGTCACGGGCGGCAGTATCGCTGTCGATAATTGTGTCGATCGGCAGATGAGCGGGTGGGAGGAAGCCTCCCGAGTTTACTTCCATTCCGTCCAGACCGAGATTGGCCACTTCGTCGAGTGCTTCGTCGAGGGGGAGATCGTGGAGGATTGCGTTGTACACGCCCAGCTTCATGGCAAGCTCCTTTGCGGTCGGACGGGAGCGGGTGATGGACACCAAAGGGTGTGGAAGTAACTCCCGTCACGCCAGAGTACACATCATGACGTAGTTTGTCTGTACAAAACATTGACAGGACAAAGTCCGATGGGGCACTCTATAGGGAGTAAGGCGGATCACTCCGGTGGTCCGAGGCGCATCGCCAGGCGAGGCAGCCAGTCCGGCTGCGGGCAGGGCGCTCTCGCAGAAGACGAACCACGGGAAGGACCGGCCAGCTCATGAGCTATGACCTGCTCACCATGGGAAGAATCAGTGTGGATATCTACCCCAATGACATCGGAGTGGGCCTGGGGGACGTGACCTCATTCGGCAAGTACTTGGGAGGCTCACCCTCGAACGTTGCGGTCGCGGCGGCCAAGCACGGACGCAAACCTGCCGTGATCACCCGGACCGGCGACGACCCCTTCGGCGAGTACCTTCACCGTGAACTGAAGCGTTACGGCGTCGACGACGCCCACGTGGCACCCGTGGAAGGTCTCCAGACGCCAGCAACTTTCTGCGCGATCATGCCGCCCGAGGACTTCCCCCTGTATTTCTACGGTCGTTTCCCGACCGCCCCGGACCTGCAGATCAAGTCCGAGGACATCGATACCCAGGCCGTCAAGGACGCGCGAATCTTCTGGTCCACTGTGACCGGTCTCTGCCAGGAACCGAGCCGATCGGCTCAGCTCCATGCACATCAGGCTCGTCCCCGTGAGGAGCTTGGGGAAGACCAGCACACGATCCTGGACCTGGACTACCGCCCGATGTTTTGGGACTCGATCGACGACGCGACCCGACAAGTTCAAGAGAACTTGAAGTACGTGACCATCGCGATCGGAAACCGTGAAGAGTGCGCCGTGGCCGTGGGCGACGGATCGCCTGAAGTGCAGGCCGACCGTCTGCTCGACGCCGGCGTCAAGATCGCCGTCGTCAAAATGGGATCCAAGGGGGTCATGGCGAAGACCGCAGATCAGACGGTGGTCTCCGAACCCGTTGCCGTTGAAACCAAGAACGGTCTCGGGGCCGGTGACTCCTTCGGCGGAGCCTTCTGCCATGGAATCCTTTCCGGGTGGGAGCTTCAGCACGTGCTGGACTTCGCGAACGCCGCCGGCGCCATCGTCGCATCGCGTATCGCCTGCTCGGAAGACATGCCGACCACAGCCGAGGTCCTGGGACTGCTGAACGAGCGCGGAAGGGGCTTCGCAGCATGAGCAACGCGCAAAAGCACGCGGAAAGTTCCTCGCTTCTCTTCCCGGAACCGGAGATCGGTTCGACCGACCCCACGCGGTACGAGAGGCTGACTCGGATCCGCCTCGAAGATCCCGATGCCGTACAGCGCGCCGCCGATGCTCGCACCCGTCACGCCGGCATCGTCTACGGCAAGCAGAATTTCATCGTGGCTGCAGACCACCCAGCCCGCGGGGCGCTCAAGGTGAGGGAAAACCCCCAAGCCATGGCCGACCGTCGCGATCTCCTGGATCGTTTGCGGGTTGCTCTGCAGAACCCCGCGGTCGACGGCGTCCTGGCTTCTCCTGACGTCTTGGACGATCTGCTCCTTCTGGGGGCATTAGACGGAAAGCTCGTCTTCGGCTCGATGAACCGAGGCGGCCTCTCCGGGCTGACTAACGAGATCGACGATCGCTTCACTGGCCATAACGCCGAGGCCCTCAAGAAGCTCGGCGCGGACGGCGGCAAGATGCTCACGCGCATTCATTACGAGGACCGGAACACCACGGCAACGCTCCAGGCCTGCGCCGAGGCAGTGAACGAACTGGCCGAGAACGGTCTTTACGCCATGGTCGAACCGTTCATCTCGACCACAAGTAACGGTGGGATCGTCAACGATCTCAGTACGGAAGCCGTGGTCAAATCCGTCGGCATCGCCTCCGCATTGGGTGCATCGAGCGCCTATACGTGGATGAAGCTGCCGGTCGTCAAGGACATGGAACGGGTCATGGCTTCGACTACGTTGCCCACCGTGCTTCTTGGCGGCGACCCCACATCCGCCCCCGATGAAATATTTGCGACCTGGCAGGACGCGCTGGCGCTGCCGGGGGTCCAGGGACTGACCGTAGGACGCACGCTTTTGTATCCGGAGGACGGCGACGTCGCCGGTGCCGTCGCAACCGCGGCCTCACTCCTGCAGGACAAGCGGAAATAGCGCGGAGCAAGAGAGGACATCATGACTACTCAGACAATGACCGTCGGGCAGGCGCTCGTTCGCTTCCTGGGACAGCAGTACACCGTAGACCGCGTCGGCAACGAGGAATACCGCGAGCGAACGATTCCCGGTATGTTCGGCATCTTCGGGCACGGAAACGTCGCCGGGGTTGGGCAGGCGCTGCGTCAGTTCCAGGGCCAGGATCCCAGCATCATGCCCTATTACCAGGGTCGCAATGAACAAGCGATGGTTCATCAGGCCACCGGGTACGCACGCCACACTCGTCGTCGTGCGACCTACGGTTCGACAACATCGATCGGCCCGGGCTCCACGAACCTCGTGACGGGTGCGGCTCTCGCGACGACGAACCGGTTGCCGGTGCTTCTGTTTCCCTCGGACGTCTTCGCTACACGGGCAACCGATCCGGTCCTTCAGCAGCTCGAACGCCCGGATGCGTACGACATCACCGTCAACGACACCCTTCGTCCGGTCTCCCGGTACTTCGATCGTGTGTGGCGTCCGGAGCAGCTGTTCTCCGCGCTCCTCAACGGGATGCGAGTGCTGACGGACCCCGTCGAAACCGGTGCCGTGACCATCGCACTGCCGCAAGACGTCCAGGCCGAGCGCATCGACGTGCCCGAAGAGTTCCTGGCCCAGCGCGAATGGCGTATTCGCCGTCCGGACGCTGAGGACGAGGACATTCGTGCAGCGATGGACAAGATCCGCTCGGCCAAGAACCCGGTCATCATCGCAGGCGGCGGCGTTCATTACGCATTCGCTGTAGATGAACTCCGCACGTTCGCGGAAGCCACGGGAATCCCGGTTGCCTACACGCAGGCCGCGGTCGGCGTGATGGACTGGGATCATCCCCTGTGCCTGGGTGCGGTGGGCTCGACCGGGTCGACCGCGTCCAATGCTCTGGTCGCCGAGGCTGACCTGATCATCGGTATTGGCACGCGGTATGAGGACTTCACAACGGCTTCCCGCACCGCTTTCCAGAACGCCGACGTTTCCTTCGTCAACATCAATGTCGCATCCTTCGATGCCTATAAGCACGGAACTCAGGTTCCAGTCGTCGCGGATGCCCGCAAAGCCCTTCTGAAGATGAACCAAGCCGTCTCCGGCTTCCACGTCTCGGACGAATTGTCTGAGCGGGTCACCGAAGAGAAGAAGCGATGGGACGAGATCGCGGATTCGGCGTTCGCCGAGAGATACCGGCCGCTGCCTTCGCAGAACGAAATCATCGGTACCGTCAACGATGCGATGGACGACCGCGACGTCGTGATCTGTGCGGCGGGATCCTTGCCGGGCGACTTGCACAAATTGTGGCGCGTCAAGGACCCGTACGGCTATCACGTCGAATACGCGTTCTCCTGCATGGGCTACGAAATCGCCGGCGGGTTGGGCGTCAAACGCGCGAGCCTGCACGAAGGGGACGGCCGCGACGTCGTCGTGATGGTAGGCGACGGTTCTTACCTCATGATGCATACCGAGCTCGTGACCGCAGTTGCCGAAGGCATCAAGTTGATCGTGGTCCTGATCCAGAACCACGGATACGCCTCAATCGGAGCGCTCTCGGAGTCTCTCGGATCGCAGCGATTCGGCACTAAATACCGGTACCACGACGACGAAAGTCAGTCCTTCGACTCGGGCGAGACCTTGCCTATCGACTTGGCAACCAACGCCGAGTCGTTGGGCGTGAAGGTCATTCGGGTCGAATCTGGCGAGAACGTCGGACAAGATCTGGGCGCAGCCGTCCAGCAGGCGAAGGCGGCCCCTGAAGGTTCCGGCCCGATCCTGATTCACGTGGATTCGGACCCGATGATCGATGCTCCGGATTCCGAGTCTTGGTGGGATGTTCCGGTTGCTTCAGTTTCCGAGCTGTCATCCACACAGGACGCTTACAAGGTGTACGAAAACAAGAAATCCACGCAAAAGCCTCTCCTGGGCTGATCAGAGGATTTCCTAACCCCCGCCGAGTGCAAGAATTTGGCTCTAACTCTCGTGAGGAGAAGAAGTTGACTACAGAGATCAAGCACTTCATCAATGGAAGTGAAACAGACGGTTCGGGCGAGCGACGCCAGGACGTCTACAACCCGGCCACCGGCGCCGTGACCGGAAACCTCCACCTCGGTGCGAAAGAAGACCTGGAGGCGGCGGTCGCCGCCGCGAAGAAGGCCAGCGAAACCTGGGCAGACATGTCCATTGCCAAGAAGTCCGCGATCCTCTTCAAATTCCGCGAACTCATTCACGCACATGTGGACGAGTTGGCCCAGATCATCACCGCCGAACACGGCAAGGTTCTCTCGGATGCCAAGGGCGAAGTGGCTCGCGGCCTCGAGGTCGTCGAATTCGCATGCGGCATCTCCGAGCATCTCAAGGGCGAGTACTCCGAACAGGTATCCACCGGAATCGACGTGTTCTCTTTCCGCCAGCCGCTGGGCGTTGTCGCCGGTATTACTCCCTTCAATTTCCCGGTCATGGTGCCGTTGTGGATGGCTCCCGTGGCCATTGCTACCGGCAATGCATTCATCCTCAAGCCCTCGGAACGGGACCCTTCCGCTTCATTGCTGCTGGCCAAGCTCTGGAAGGACGCAGGGCTTCCGGACGGTGTGTTCAACGTGCTACACGGTGACAAGGAAATGGTCGACGGACTGCTGACCCATCCCGACGTCGACGGCATCTCGTTCGTGGGATCGACCCCGATCGCCAAGTACGTCTACGAGACGGGCACTCAACACGGCAAGCGCGTCCAAGCGTTGGGCGGGGCGAAGAACCACGCCGTGATTATGCCGGATGCCGACATGACCATGGCGGCGGAGCACCTCAACGCGGCCGCTTTCGGCTCTGCCGGTGAGCGCTGCATGGCCATTTCAGTGGCCGTTGCCGTGGGCGATGCCGCAGATGAGGTCGTCTCCCGCGTCAAGGATCTGGCGTCCGGGATCAAAGTCACCGAAGGCACTGATCCGGAGGCCGATATGGGTCCCGTGATCACCCCGGCTTCCAAGGACCGCATCACCCGCATCGTCGGGGAAGCGCAGGAATCCGGCGCAGCCGTGGTGCTGGACGGTCGCGACCTGGTCGTCAAGGACCACGAAGAGGGCTTCTTCGTCGGCCCGACCATCTTGGACAAGGTCAACAAGGAAATGAGCGCTTACGAGGAGGAGATCTTCGGACCCGTCCTCGTGGTCATCCGTGCCGAATCCTTGGAAGAGGCCATCGAGATCATCAACTCGAACCCCTACGGCAACGGAACTGCGGTGTTCACCTCCAACGGTGCCGTGGCGCGTACGTTCCAGCGCAAGGTCCGTGTAGGCATGATCGGTATCAATGTGCCGTTGCCCGTACCGGTTGCTTGGCATTCCTTCGGAGGCTGGAAGAATTCACTGTTCGGCGACCTGCACATTTATGGACCGGATGGCATCAAGTTCTACACCCGCGGCAAGGTCGTGACCCAGCGTTGGCCTGAGCCCAAGTCGGTTTCTGGAGCGTCGTTCGCGATGCCGTCGACCTCCGACAGCTGACCATCCGAACCGGGAACGTCCCGGTTAAACCGGTGCAGTTCCTCGAGCGCACCGTACCGCTCGGGCGCCGTAGTCAATCTCAAGGACGGCGCGGCGCCCGGGCTTCCCAGACTTTTTATCTTTCAATGACGAAAGCGAGATTCCGCGATGACCGTCCCTACCCCTGAGAACAACCTCATCATTGGAACTGCCCCAGATTCTTGGGGTGTCTGGTTCCCAGAAGACGAGCAACAGACGCCGTGGCAACGTTTCCTCGATGAGGTGGCGGAGGCGGGATACAAATGGATTGAGCTGGGCCCGTACGGTTACCTTCCTGCGGACCCGGAGACGCTCGCCAAGGAGCTCAAGGAACGGGATCTCAGCATCAGCGCCGGGACCGTGTTCACGGCATTCCACCGGGGTGCAGACCAGTGGGACGCCGCCTGGGAGCCTGCACGTCAGGTTGCCGAGCTCACGGCCGCAATGGGTGCCCACCACGTCGTCGTGATCCCCGCACTGTGGAGGGATGACAAAACCGGGAAGGCTCTCGAAGACCGCACGCTGACCGACCAGCAATGGGAGGACCTGGCTGCGGGGCACGACAAACTGGGTCAGCGGCTCCAGAGGGAATTCGGCCTCTACCAGCAATTCCATTCACATGCAGATTCTCATGTGGAGACCATGGACCAGATCGAGAAGTTCCTGGCCATGACCGATCCCAAGCTCGTGACCCTGTGCCTGGATACCGGCCATGCCGAATACGGCGGTGCGTCGTCCGTCGAGCTCATCGAGAAGTACCCTGAACGGATCGGCTATCTGCACCTCAAGCAGGTCCACCCGGACACTTTGGCGAAGGTGCGCGCCGAGGACATGACTTTCAAAGACGCGACCGCCGCGGGTGTCATGTGCGAACCTCCATACGGGCTTCCCGATCTCCGCGAGGTCATCGAAGCGGCCGAGAAGCTGGATCGTCCGCTGTACGGAATCGTCGAACAGGACATGTACCCCGTTGCGAACTTCGAGGTTCCCCTTCCGATTGCGTCGCGTACCTGTAAGTACCTACTGAGCTGCGGTGCACGCACCGTCGTCGCCTGAACCAGGCCCACGAACTCTGGAATTCTCCGAAAGGAATTGTCATCATGACTGAACAACTGCGCGTCGCCGTCGTCGGCGCAGGCCGAATGGGCTCCGACCACATCACCCGCCTCCGGGACCGAATGAAGAATGTGCGCGTCGCCGCCGTCGTCGATATCGACGAATCCAGGGCTCAGGCAGCTATCGAGGGAATCCAAGAAGCCAAGGTGTTCACGGATTTCACCGAGGCTCTTGACTCCGGCCTGGTGGACGCCGTCATGGTCGCAACCCCGGGTTTCCTGCACGAACAGGTTTTGCTTCCCGCTCTGACCAAAGGGTTCCCCGTCTTCTGCGAGAAGCCCCTCACCCCGGACTCCGATTCGGCGTGGCGTGTGGTCGAGGCAGAGCAAGCCGTCGGCAAGCGACTCATTCAAGTGGGTTTCATGCGCCGGTTCGATCAGGGCTACCGGAACATCCGGTCGGCCGTGAAGTCAGGAGAGCATGGTGAACTGCTCGCCCTGGACTGCGAACATATCAACCCCGAGGTTCCCGAGGACTACACCGGGCGCAATCTGATTGACGACACCGTGGTCCACGAATTCGATATCGTTCGTTACCTGACCGGCGAGGAGATTTCGTCAGTCGAGGTCCGAACCTGCAAGAACTCTTCCCTTGCCAAGGAGGGGCTCGTGGATCCGGCCCAAATTCTCATGGAGACCGAGGCCGGAATTCGCGTCTCGGTGAACACCCATGTCACCGCCACGTACGGGTATGCCGTGACCACGAGGGCTTCTTTCGAGAAGAACCATCTCCACGAGGGTATAGATCAGGTGACTCCGGGCTTCGAGGAGCGTTTCGTGGATGCCTACGACACCGAAATCCAGGAATGGATCGATGGTTGTCTGACGGGCGTCATTGCGGGACCCGATGCATGGGACGGATATGCGGCTGCCGCGTGTTGCGAGGCCGGCCTCACTGCGATCGCGGCCCCGGGAACCTCGGTGAACGTGGAGCTTAACGAGAAGCCGGACCTCTACCGGTAATTTCACCCCTAAAGATACGAATAACCTCAAATTTTGGTGATTGAGGTATTGAATAGTCTCTGATTGTGCATATGATAGGACAAATCAGGGTCGATCCCGAGAAATGGGGGCTTGTGCGGGCAACCGAGGCAAGCCCCATTTTCGGACCAATTTTTCATTGCGACGCGAATCACAGTGTCGATGCGTCGCACACGACAAGGCTCAATGAGGAGAAACAGTGAAGCTTGCCCTCGATCCCACACCGTTCCATCAGACCCACTCACTGCTCGAGTTCCCCCGTCTGGTCAAGGATCTCGGGTACGACTACCTGCAGATGACCCCTCATCCTGATTTCATCCCGTTCTTCGGTCACCCGAAGGCCGACGACGACCTGGTCGGCAAATTGCGCCAGGCCTGCAAGGACGCCGGCGTTGAGATCGCTTCGGTCCTGCCCGTCATGCGCTGGTCCTCCCCGGATCCCGATGCTCGTGAGGCCGCTGTCCGGAACTGGAAGCGCATCATCCAAATCGCCGTCGACTTGGGTGTTCAACAGCTCAATACGGAGTTCCAGGGCCGACCGGAACTCGCGGAGGAGTCCGAGCGCGCGTTCTACCGCTCTATGGAGGAACTGCTGCCGATCATCGAGCGAGAAGATCTCCATGTGGCCATCGACCCGCATCCGGACGACTTCGTTGAGCGCGGTCTTGACGCGTGGCGCGTTATTCGTGGCGCTAACTCCAAGAACCTGGGCATGGTCTACGTTGCTTGCCATACCTTCCACATGGAAGACGAGCCGATGGACATCATGCGCGCCGCGGGCGACCGTATTCGCGTCGCCCACGTCGCCGACTCCATGGACCACCATCGTTCCAACGGTCTGCGTTACATCACCAACCCGCCCGGGAGTCCCGCACGAGTCCACCAGCACCTCAAAATCGGGGACGGCGACGTGAACTGGGGCGAATTCTTCGGTGGACTCAACGAAATCGGATTTCTCGACTCCGAGGACACCGTCCTGGTGTCAAGCGTCTTCGCCGAAAACGAGGACGCCACCAAAGTCTCCCGCTATCAACTGGATACCATCAAGGAAATGGTTGAAGCGGCGCGCCAGGGCTGAAGGCCCTTCACTCTCATTACCAACCATTCATTCGCTCTGAGAGGCAACGTAGCTTCTCGGCTGTTATCAAAGGAGTCATCATGAGCGGCCCGACAACGGAGAGACCCTCCAAACCCCTTCCTCCACTGACCGAAGGGGCGCACAAGCGACGCCTGGGCATGGTTGCCCTGGTCGCGACTTTCGGCGGCCTGCTGTTCGGTTATGACACCGGTGTCATCAACGGAGCCCTCGAGCCAATGTCGGCCGAACTCGGGCTCAAAGCTGATACGCAGGGGCTCGTCACGAGTTCCTTGCTCGTCGGCGCCGCCGTCGGCGCAGTGAGCATCGGCAAACTCTCTGACGCCTGGGGGCGCCGGAAGACCATCATCATGCTTGCCGTATTGTTCTTCATCGGCACCATGGTGTGCGTTTTCGCCCCCGAATTCATTGTCCTTCTGATCGGGCGCTTCCTTCTCGGTATGGCCGTGGGCGGTGCCTCGACCGTCGTCCCGGTGTTCCTGGCAGAGCTTGCGCCCTACGAAATTCGCGGGTCCCTCTCCGGGCGCAACGAAATGATGATCGTTGTCGGTCAGCTCGCCGCTTTCGTCGTGAACGCGATTCTGGGCAATACGCTCGGCCACATGGACCACGTCTGGCGCATTATGCTCGCAGTCTGTGCCGTCCCTGCCATCTGTCTGTTCTTCGGCATGCTCCGCATGCCCGAGTCGCCCCGTTGGCTGATTTCCAAGGGTCGTTATGACGAGGCCCTGACGGTTCTGAAGACGATTCGCTCGGAAGAGCGTGCCGTCGCCGAGATCGACGACGTCAAGCAGGTCAACGAACTCGAGTCGCGTGAGCACGAGACCGGTCTCAAATCCGTCTTCAAGAACAAGTGGTTGCTCCGTATCCTGCTCGTGGGAATCGCGATCGCGGTATTCCAGCAGCTAACCGGTATCAACTCGATCATGTACTACGGGTCGATCGTTCTTGAGCAGTCAGGCTTCGCCGTCAACGCCGCCCTCATAGCGAATATTGCCCCCGGCATCATTGCGGTCATCGGCGCTTTCATTGCGCTGTGGATGATGGAGAAGATCAATCGACGCACCACCATCATCACCGGGTACACGCTCGTGACCCTTTTCCACCTGTTGATCGGTATCGCTTCGTTTGCTGTTCCCGAAGACTCCGCGGCACGCCCGTTCATCATTCTGATTTTGGTCGTCTGCTTCGTCGGATCGATGCAGACGTTCCTGAATGTTGCGACGTGGGTTCTGCTCTCGGAAATCTTCCCGTTGCACATGCGTGCGGTGGGCATGGGATTCTCGGTCTTCTGCATGTGGATCGCCAACGCCCTGGTGAGCTACTTCTTCCCGGTTGCTTTGGAAGCGGTCGGCCTGACGGGTTCGTTCTTCGGATTCGCGGTCATCAACGCGATTGCGATCGTCGTGATGGTCAAGTTCCTTCCGGAAACCCGAGGCCGTAGCCTCGAGTCCGTGGAGGAGGACGTGACCACCGGCGCCATTTTCACCGTTGGACGCAAGAAGTAGGTTGGTCGCGGCGACGACCGCCTGAGACGATCGGCCCCTTTCGTCCCGGATTTCCGGGACGAAAGGGGCCGATGTCTTCTATGACCTCGCACATTTTGCAATCGGACCACCAGGGACGCAGTATCGGAACATGACCCAAATCACCATTCCTGAAATCATGCGTGCCGCGATATGGGAAGGAGATAGCCCTCGGCTCCACATCGAGGACATACCCGTCCCGGTGCCCAAGAAAGACGAAGCTCTCGTCAGAATCACCTCATGCGGCGTGTGCCATACGGACCTGCACGTGCTCAAGGGCGAGGTTGCCTTTCCGGGTCCGGGCGTGGTCGGGCACGAAATCAGTGGCGAAGTGGTCAGCATCGGTGAAGGCACCGAGGACTCCGGCCAGATCGAGGTGGGCGCACCGGTGATCGGCGCCTTCATCATGCCGTGCACCGAATGCGAACAATGCCTCCGGGGCCGCGACGACCTGTGCGAGAAGTTCTTCGGCGAGAACCGGCTTAAAGGGAATCTGTTCGACGGCACCTCACGGCTGGCCACCGCCGATGGCCGCCGATTGTCGATGTATTCGATGGCAGGCATGGCCGAGTACTCGGTGGTCCCGATCTCCGCGCTCACGCTGCGTCCCGCGAACGTTTCGCCCGAAGAAAGTGCCATCCTAGGCTGTGCCGCGTTCACGGCGTACGGGGCCGTGCGCAAGTCTGGTCTGGTCGAAGGGGAAACGGTTGCCGTTGTTGCGGTAGGCGGAGTCGGGTCCAGCCTCATTCAGGTTGCAAAGCACGAGGGTGCGTCCAAGGTCATTGCCGTCGATGTGACGGACGAAAAACTCGAATCCGCTCGTCGTCTCGGGGCGGATGAGGTCATCAACTCGACCAAGCGGGATCCCAAGGGAGCGGTCCTGGCCATGACTGACGGCAAAGGGGTACACATTGCGTTCGAGGCCCTTGGCCGCCCAGAAACCTTTACCCAAGCCGCGTCCCTCCTCCGAGAAGGCGGGCGTATGGTTGCGATCGGAATTGCGCCAGGAGGTGTCTACGGCGAGGTCGAGATCAGCCCCTTGGTTCGCCGGGGCCAGACAGTGACGGGATCTTTCGGCGCAGTCACCCGAGTCGACCTGCCCGCTGTCGCGAATCTCGCGGCGGAAGGAGGTTACCGGCTCAAAGAGGCCGTGACTCGCCGATACGATCTGGCGGACGTCGACGAGGCCTACCAGGCGCTCGATCGGGGTGAAATCACCGGACGGGCCATCGTCGTCATGTGACGGCGGCGAACGAGAATTTCACCCCAATGACGTACCGGAGCAGGATGTAAGCATGAGCGAAAATGTGAAAAATTCATCCGCTTCCGGCTGGTCGCTTGCCGCCGCGGCCTACATTTTCACAACGGTCATGATCGGCACCACGATGCCCACGCCTCTGTACCCGCAGTATCAGGAGGTATTCGGCTTCGGAGGAATGATCACCACCGAGTTGTTCGCCATATACGCGGCCGGCGTGATCCTGGGCCTGATCCTCTTCGGCCGGTTGTCCGAAGCGACGGGACGAAGACCGGTTCTCATGGCCGGATTGGTCCTCTCCGTCATTTCTGCGGTCTTGTTCTGGACCGGCATCGCCGAGTGGATGCTCTTCACCGGACGAGTCTTCTCGGGTTTCGCCGCAGGGCTTCTGACTTCGACCGGCACCGTGAGTGTGATGGAGAATGCGCCCAAGGGCCGCGCACGGCTCGGGGGAGCCGTGGCGACTGCCGCGAATATGGGAGGGTTGGGCCTCGGAGTCCTCATGGCCGGGGTTGTTTCCCAGGTGGCCCTGGCCATCCTGCCGGAGGGTTGGTCTCTGCGATCGCCGTACATGGTCCACGCAATCATGCTGGTCATCGCCGGTTTGGCCCTGGTAAAGGTGAGGGACCCCGTGGACCGCAGTCACAAAGGATTCCGGCTCCAGACACCGGGCATACCTTCGGAAGCGCGGCGGCAATTCGGCGCCGCTTCCGTGGCGGCCGTCGTCGGGTTCGCCACGATGGGAATCTACTCTTCCGTGGTGCCCAACGTATTGACCGGCGTCCTGCATGTGAAGGCGCCGGCGGCGGTCGGAATCATCATAGGGTTGGTGTTCCTGACATCGGCGGTGGCCCAGATCTGTCTGAAAGGGCTCGAAGATCGGTCCCTCATCCTCGTCGGGTCGTTGTTCCTGGCCGTAGGCATGGCCTTCAGCATCCTGGCCTTGTGGCTCGGATCTTTGTTTCTTCTGGTGATTGCCGCTCTGCTGAGCGGCTCGGGCCAAGGGCTACTCTTCATGACCGGAATGCGCGCCGTGACCAAAGCAACCCGTGCCGAACGCCGAACCGAGGTGACAACCAGTTATTTCGTGGTCGCGTATCTGTCCATCTCGGTGCCCTCCGTGGCGGCAGGCCTCTTGATCCCCGGCTTCGGGCTCGCGCCCACGGGTTTTCTGTTCTTTGCCGTGATCGGCGCGGTCACGTTGCTGGGGCTGCTCAATCTCCCGAAGTTCCAGGGGAAACAAGGATGACTCTAGGGAGCGGTCACTTGGATCGTGTAGTCGAGAAGGGCCTTTGTCGCGGGCCTGAGTTGGGCACCCCGCCGGGTCAGAGCATGCACGTCGCGATACAGCTGGGGCGATGCCGCGGCAGGCCACTCGATCGCGTGGCTCGGCCGCGCTATGGGATTGATGCCATTGTCGAAGACCATATCCGGTAAAAATGCTGCGGCCATACCTGCCTGGACCAGATCGTGGTGAAAGCGCAGATCGGAGGACTCGTAGCTGACGCGCGGTTCGAATCCTGCCCGTCGGCATGTGCTGAGCGCCCACTCGGCGGCCGTTGATCCGCCGGTCTCGAATACCCACGGCACCTCCGCCAGCTCCTGCACAGTGGATACGGGCCACGGGGCGTAGGCGACGATGTAATCCCGAAATAAGTGGACCGATTTCATCTCGGTGTCCACTGGTTGCGGGCGACCCGAGAATTCGTCCGTAATGGCCACGTCAATACGCCGACCGATCAAACTGGATATTGCCGCAGCGGGTTCGAGGAGTGCGAATTCCACAGTGACCTCCGGATACGAGCTCTTCATGCGATGGAGGATCTCCGCGAAGTACGAGACCGCGAAAGAGCCGAAGGAGGCAAGGCGTACCGTGCCGTGGACCTCGCTCCGGGCGGCGTCCACCTCGGCTTCTGCGCTCTCGAGGACTCCTACAACCTGATCCGCTCGTCGTGCCAGCTTCTTGCCCATTGGCGTCAGGAGCATTCGACGACCGACTCGCTCAGTGAGGTCCATGCCGACCTCTTTTTCCAACAGGGCGAGCTGCTGGGATACCGCGGCGGGGCTGATCTCGTGCGCTCGAGCCACCGAAGCCAAGCTTCCTCGCGAATCCAACTCACGCAGCAAAATCAAGCGGTGGACGTTCAACATGGCCGTTCCTTATCTTGAAAGGTGCGATCTTTAACTACAACTTAACTATATGAGCAAGTTGTTCCCTCTTCTTCCGTCCCTGAGCCCCACATAGCATCGATAACTACAAGAACCGAGATGTGGCTCACAGAGTCCGAGAGGAGGGGAATTGTCCCGGCAGAACATCGACGGCACCAGGGAAGCCCCGTTTTCCGTTCAAGAATTTGAATCCCGCCGTCAACGGGTCCGCGATCTGGCCGTCGAAAAGGGCTTCGATGCCCTTCTGATCGCCGATCCGGCCAATATCTACTATCTGACCGGGTACGACGCCTGGTCCTTCTACACGCCGCAGCTCCTGTTCTTTCCCGTCGATGGGGATCTCTATTTCATCGCCCGAGAAATGGATGCGAACGGGGCGCACCGAACGATCTCTCAAGTGCCTCGCGACCGGATTCTAGGTTACCCGGAAACGTATATCCATCAGGCAGAGATCCACCCCGGGGACTGGATTGCCCTATCTATCCGGGATCTGGGGTACGCGCGGCCGCTCCGCGTGGGATACGAGGGCGACGCCGCCTTCTTCACCGTTCGGACTTACCGCGCCTTGGCCGCAGGCCTGCCGGAATGGGATCTCCAGGAAGACCACAACCTTGTGAACTGGGTCCGCGTCACCAAGTCCGAAACCGAAATCGACTACATGCGCAAAGCGGGTCGGATCTGCGAGATCTCTATGAACGCGGCATTCGACGGGTTGAGACTCGACCGACCGCAGAACCAGGTGGCCGCGGACGTGATGGCGGCTCAGGCCCGGGGGGACGGAACCGTGGACGGCGACTACGCCTCGATCGTCCCGATGTTCCCTACCGGTGCGGGCGCGGATACACCGCACCTGACATGGGCCGATACACCCACCCCGGCGGGAGTGCCCATCTCGATCGAATTGGCCGGAGCCCACCGGCGATACCACGCACCCCTGGCGCGGACGGCGATCATCGGCGATCCCGAGCCTGAGCTCGCCCGCTTGGGCGACGTCACGGTCGAGGCTCTCCAGGCCGCGCTCGACGTCGTCCGCGAAGGCACCACCAGCAACGATGTGGCCGAAGCCTTTACCGCAGTCCTGCGGCGCAACGGCTACTCAAAGAATTCCCGATTGGGCTACTCGATAGGTGTCGGGTACCCGCCGGACTGGGGAGAGAGAACCGTCAGTATCCGAGAAGGAGACAGCACGGTTCTGCACACGAACATGACCTTTCACCTCATTGCCGGGATGTGGCTGACCGGCATGGGCTACGAAGTCTCCGAGTCCATCAGAGTCACGGAAAACGGTTGCGAGACCTTCAGCAACATACCGCGCGGTCTCATTTCTCTCGATTCACGGAGGTACTTATGACCACCCCAACAATCCCCACAACCCGCCTCGCCGGCAGAGCCAGCCAGTTGAAGGGCTCCGTGATCGACGCGTCAACGGCCTTGCTGGCGAGCCAGACCCACGACATCGTTCGCTTCGCGATGGGGGCTCCCAACGACGAACTGATCCCGACCGAGGACTTCGGACGGATTCTTGGTTCCGAGGCAGAAGGCCGATTCGGTTACGGTGCGAGCGAGGGCGAAGCCGATTTGGTCGATCAGATCGTTCGATACCAAGCCGAGCACGGCATCGAGACGAGCCCGGACCGGATTCTCGTGACCACGGGCGGAATGCAAGGGCTCGATATTGCATTCAAAATGATCGTGGACCCGGGCGACGACGTCATCGTCGAATGCCCCACGTACACCAATGGAATCGGAACTGCCCTGAGTTATCAGGCCTCTATCATCGAAGCCCCCATGGACGAGAACGGGCTCGTGGTTGAGGCGTTGCCCGATCTGGTCGAAGCGTCAGGACGACGCCCCAAAGCCATCTACACGATCCCGAACTTCCAGAACCCCAGCGGGACCACGATGACCCGCCAGCGCCGAGAACTGCTCCTGGAACTGGCCGAAGAATGGGACGCATACATCGTCGACGACGATCCGTACGGTGCGCTCCGGTTCGAAGGCGAAGAAGTTCCGGGATTCCTCGACCTGAGTCCCGGCAACCCACGGGTCATCCAGGTCCGGACTTTTTCCAAGATCCTCGCGCCGGGGCTGCGTGTCGGGTGGATGGATCTGGACCCTTCACTGCGAGATATCGCCGTCAACGCGAAACCGGCCATGGATACGTGCACCAGCGTTCCGATGCAGAAAGTGGTCTCGGACTACCTGGCCGAAGGGAAGCTGGACGAGCACATCTCCTGGCTGCGATCCGTGTACCGGGAACGCAAACAGGCTATGACCCGGGCCCTGGGAGACAGATTCGGGGACGACATCCGATCCACGGATCCCGACGGCGGGTTCTTCTTGTGGATCGATCTGCAGGGAAAGTACTCCGGTATAGATACTGAGGAGCTGTTCCCCTCGGCCTTGCGCCACGGAGTCGCATACATACCGGGACCGGCATTCACGGACTCCGGCAGCCAACGCCACTCACTGCGCCTGTGCTTCGCGACCTCTTCTCCCGAAAGGATTCAGGAGGGCGTCGAACGGCTCGGGGCAGCCCTGGACGAATTCGCGGCGGAGCGGCGAGGAACGCTCTCATGATTCAAACCGACGTCTTTACCACTGCCATGCAGCAGTTCGAGCGGGTGACCGGGAGGATCGATGAGGAGAGCATCGTTGCGCTCGCGGAAGAGCTGATCCGAGCCGGAGGCGAGAACCCTGGGGGAACGGAAGAGGCGACCGTCGTCGCTCTTTCCGGAGCCCTGGTGGCGATAGGCGCGAGGATCGAAGTCGACGAAGTCGCTCCTGGCCGTTCAAACCTCATCGCCCGAATCGGCGGAGACGGCACCGACGCGGGCGGGCTGCTCTTCCTCGGCCACAGCGATGTGGTCCCGGCCGGATCCGGCTGGACGGGGGAACCTTTCGAGCCGCGCCGCTGGGGCGGTCGCCTGGTGGGGCGGGGCGCCGCAGACATGAAAGGTGGCCTGGCCGCCGTGGTCGTGGCCATGGCCGCGGTTCACGCGGAAGCCCCTGAAATACCGATGACGCTGCTCGTGACCGTGGACGAAGAATGTGATGCCTCCGGAGCTCAGCACTATGTCGCGACGGAACCTGCCGGGGAGTATGCGGGGTGCGTCGTCGCCGAGCCGACCGGGATGCACATCATCACGGCCTGCCGTGGGGCGACCAACTTGCGCCTCGAAATCACCGGGGCCAGTGCCCACGCAGGAAATCCCGATGACGGCGCCAGTGCAATTCTTGCGGCGGGTGACGTGATTCGGACCGTCGAGGAAGATGATGCGAAGCTTCGTGCGCAACCGGATCCTGATCTGGGCCGGGCCTGCTGGAACATCGGAGCTGTTCGCGGCGGACACGGAACCTCGATCGTCGCTGACCACTGCGAGCTTGCCCTGGATCGCCGAACTCTGCCAGGAGAAGAAGCCACGAGGATTCTCTCCGAATTGCTGGCCGGGGCGAGCAGAGCGATTCGCAGCCGGAACCGCGCCGGGACGGACAGACTTTCGGTGACCGGATCCGTGGAGATGATCATGCCCGGATTCAAGACTGAGCCCACCGACGGCTTCGTTACCGCGTGCCAGGACGCGGTCCAACGGGCTGGGGGGACCGGTGACACCGGCGTCTGGACCGCCGCTTGCGAAGGGGGATTCATCTCTCAGGCCCATAGCGTGCCCACGGTTGTTCTGGGCCCGGGCGACGTCAACTGCCAGGCCCATCAACCCGACGAAAGCGTCGAGATCTCTGAACTTTTGACCGCTTCGAGAACCTATGCGTTGATCGCTCTTCAGCACTCGAATTCCACGACCCCTTGACCGAAAACCATCGAACCGGGTGGACCCACCACTCGCGCACCTTCGGGAGGATGCCATGTCCCAGACACCCGTCTACGAACCACCACCGATCACCTCCGAGATAGATATGACGGTCGACGAGAAGAAGACCGCTCGCAAGTCCGTCGCAGGATCGGCCATCGGTAACGCCATCGAGTGGTTCGACTACGGCATCTACGGCTACCTTCTCGTCTACATTTCGGAGCTATTCTTCACCTTCGACGAGGACGGAAGCGCCCTGGCCCGTGTCATGGCCTTGGGCACATTCGCCGTGTCGTTCCTCGTTAGACCATTGGGCGGTTTCATCTTCGGGCCCTTGGGGGACCGGTTCGGGCGCCAGAAGGTTTTGGTTCTGACGATCGCGTTGATCAGCACTTCGACGGCGTGCATCGGTTTGTTGCCGACCTATGACCACATCGGTTTCCTGGCCCCCGTGCTACTGATCCTTCTCCGCGCGATCCAAGGCTTTTCCGCTGGCGGAGAGTACGCGGGTGCCGCGGTCTTCATGGCCGAACACGCGCCGGACAATCGCCGCGGCATTTACGGGTGCTTTCTCGAATTCGGGACACTCGTCGGCTACAGCGGCGCGGCGATTCTGTGTACGGTCCTCACCCTCATTGTCGGTGAAGACGGAATGCTGGCAGGCTGGTGGAGACTTCCCTTCGTTCTGACCATCCTGATGGGCATACTCGCCCTCTGGATGCGGCGTCACTTGCATGACCCTGAAACATTCACCGAGGACGTCGAGGAAGAAATTGACCACCCCTCGGCCATCAAGGCCTTGGGCAATCTGCTGAAGACCTATCCGCTTCAGGTGCTCAAGCTCATCGGTTTCGTCACGCTGCTGAACGTCGCGTTCTATCTGGTGCTGACCTACATGCCCAGTTACCTGTCGGCGACGCTCGGTCACGGAACCGCCGAAGCCAACTTCTCCTTGGTCATCATCCAGTTGGTCATGATCGCGGTGATCGTCCCGTTCGGTGCGTTGAGCGACAAGATCGGGCGGAGACCTATCCTGATCACAGCATCCCTCGGATTCGTCCTCTTCTCCGTTCCCGCCGTGATGCTGATCCAGGTGGATTCGTTCTTCACTCAACTCCTCGGAATCGGGATCCTGGGCCTGTTCCTGGTCATGCTGATCTCCACGATTTCCGCGACTCTCCCGGCGCTGTTCCCAACCAAGGTCCGCTATTCCGGATTCGCAGTCGGATACAACATCTCGACCGCGATCTTCGGGGGCACAGCGGGCATGTTCAACGAATTGCTCATCAACAAAACGGGAAACGCGCTGATCCCCGGCTGGTATCTGGCGATAGCGGGCGTCATCGGTTTCATCTCAGTGCTCACCTTCAGGGAAACCGCAGGACGTTCACTGCGTGGAAACGTTGTTCCAGGCACCGACGACGAATTGCGCGTCGCCCGCGGCGAGGAACTGATCGGCGCCAAGACGGGGTCGATCCCGGCAGTCGGGGAATCCGCTACATCAAACTCTGATTCGAAAGAAGGTAAACGTTGACTTCACAGCAACCAGTGGCTCTGGTCACCGGCGCCAATTCGGGGATCGGCGTGGAGATCGCTCGCCGGCTCGTCGGGGACGGTTTCCGTGTGATTCTCTCCGGCCGCAACGAGGAACGCGGCCAGGCGGTGGCATCTGAATTGGGACCCGAGGCGCATTGGATTCGTGCGGATCTTACCGATTCTGCGGATATTCAACGTCTGGTTACTGAGACCGTGGACAGTGGCGGCCGTCTGGACGTCCTAGTCAACAATGCGGGGCTGGACCTGGTCGGTCCGATCCTGGACGTTCCTGAGGAAGAGCTTCGGGCAAATTTCGAGACCAACGTCTTCGGAACCATCGCAGCGCTTCAGGCCGCCGGACGCGTCATGCGGGACCAGGGGGAGGGAGGTGCGATCATCAACATCACTTCGCGTCTTGCCCTGATCGGTGTGCCGACGATGAGCCTCTACGGAGCCGGGAAAGGCGCGATTCAGTCTTTGACGACGGCAGCGGCCGTCGAACTCGCCCCATTGAATATTCGGGTCAATGCCGTTGCGCCTGGAATGGCCAAAACGCCTTTGTACGAGACGTGGCTGTCGAACCAGGAAGATCCGGAAGCTACCGAGCGGGACGTCGCAGGAAAAATCCCGCTCGGAAGGATCGCCGATCCGTCGGACGTCGCAGCCGCGGTCTCCTACCTGGCGAGTCCGGGCGCCGCATACATCACCGGGACCACGATCCCGGTCGAGGGCGGTTACATCTCGCAATAACTCCGTGTTGATTCAGAAAGGATCACCATCATGACTACCACTGTTGAAAACAACGCATCCGCCAACTCGGGCAGGACTCCCGTCGATGGGCCCGCCCTCTGGCCGGCTCAGGCACAGGCCCCGCAGGTCGTGGGACGCCAACTCGTGATCGAGCGCGGCGAAGGCTCCTATGTTGTCACCCGAGACGGTCAGCGGCTCTTCGACGGGACGGCGGGCCTGTGGCACGCCAACATCGGCCATTCACGGCCCGAGCTCGCCCAAGCCGCGTACGACCAGATGATGCAGTTGGAGACCTACCACACGTTTGCCCGCTTCACGAATGACAAGGCCGAGGCCCTGTCCGAGAAGCTCGCGGAAGTCTCGCCCATTCCCGATCCCAAGATCATTTTGAACAGCGGCGGTTCGGACGCGATCGACGTTGCCTGCAAACTGGCCCGTAGGCATTGGCAGCGCGAGGGTCGGCCGACGAAGCAGGTCATCCTCAGTCGCGAGTTCGCCTATCACGGCCTCCACGCCTACGGCACCAGTATCGCCGGGCTCGAATTCAACCGTGAGGGTTACGGTACCGAGTCCTTGGTACCGGAAACGGCACGCATCTCGTTCAACGACCCTGAGCAGGTCCGCCGGACGGTCGAGGAGATCGGGCCGGAGAACATCGCGGCCATCGTGACCGAGCCCGTCCAGGGCACGGGCGGCGTCAACCCTCCCACGGAAGGCTACCTGGAGACCATCCAGGAGCTGTGCCGGGACAATGACATTCTTCTGATTCTGGACGAGGTCATCACCGGTTTCGGCCGAGTCGGCACGATGTTCGCTTCTGAGCGATACGGGCTGCAACCGGACTTGGTGACCTTTGCCAAAGGCGTCACCTCGGGATACGCCCCGCTCGGTGGGATCTTCGTGAGCCCCCGTATTTGGGAGCCGTTCTACGAGGACTCGCCTGACACTCCAATCTTCCGCCACGGTTCCACGTACGCGGGTCACGCGACCGCCGCGGCCGTTGCGATCAAACACCTCGAGATCCTTCAAGACGAGAACCTGGTTGAGCGGGTCAGGGAATTTGAGCCCGCGTTCGATGCCGCCCTGGAAGATCTTGCGGCGCGCAACGATGACGTCGTGGAGGTTCGCTATGCGGGTTTGCTCGGCGGCGTCACTCTGCGGGAGTCGGTCGCCGTGGACAAGGTCTGCGATCGAATGATCGACAAGGGCTTCATCTCCCGGCCGCTTCGAGGCAATACTCTCCAGGTCAGCCCGCCGTTCATCGTGACCGAACAGGAACTGAACGCCTTCCTCGCCGCAATGGATGAGGCTATCGGAGAAGAGGCAGCATCGTGAACACATCAACCACAACGGGTACGGCGACCATCGCTTCCCCCTGCCAGGGCGGCCTCCAGCGTGCGGACGACGTCGTCCGCGGGCTCGGTCTGCCCGAGACCGGAATAGAGGTGAAGGACCCGGGGACCGAAAAGACGATTGCCCATGTCCCGGATGCAGACCAGTCCCGTATTACGGAGACCCTGCGCAGTGCCCACCGAGCCGGCTTGGACTGGGCGCAGACCACACCGCGTGAGCGGTCGAATATTCTGCACCGTTGGTGGGAGCTGTTGACCGATAATGCGGAACAGCTAGCTTTGCTGATCACCAGAGAGATGGGGAAGACTCTCCCTGAGGCCAGGGGCGAGGTGAAGTACGGCAACGACTTCGTCCGGTGGTATGCGGAGCAAGCGGTGCGTTCGGGAGGGAACTACCAGGACGCGCCGGATGGAGGATCCCGTATTATCACGCGTCGGAGCCCGGTCGGACTTGCCGTTCTGATCACACCGTGGAACTTCCCGCTCGCGATGGCGACCCGGAAGATCGCACCGGCCCTGGCCGCCGGGTGCCCTGCAGTCATCAAACCGGCCACAGCGACGCCATTGACGGCATATTTCGCGGTTCAGCTGGCGCGTGAAGCAGGTGTCCCGGAAGACCTCGTCCAGGTTGTGACGACATCTAGTTCGCGAACTTTCAGCGAAACATCACTTCGAGACCAGCACACCCGAAAGGTGTCTTTCACCGGGTCCACTGAGGTCGGCCGGACCCTCTTGGGCCTGGCTTCGGAACGGGTCCTGCGCACGTCCATGGAGCTCGGCGGGAACGCTCCGTTGATCGTTTTCGACGACGCCGACGTCGAACGTGCCGCCGAGGGAGCCGCGGCGGCCAAACTGCGCAACGGCGGTCAGTCGTGCATCGCGGCGAACCGGTTCTACGTCCAGAACGGTATTGCCGAGGAATTCGTGGCGGCTTTCCGGGAAAAGATGGAGGCCGTCTCGATGGGTCATGGGCTGGCCGACGGCGTCGGCCTCGGTCCCCTTATCAATGGCGATGCGGTGACCGAGATGGGGCGACTGGTCGATGGCGCAGTCGAAAAGGGAGCCGACCTGCTGTGCGGGGGCAAAGCCCCGGAAGGACCTGGGCACTACTTCGAGCCCACGGTCCTGGACCGGGTCCCGCCGACAGCTGAGGTCGCCACCACGGAAATCTTCGGACCCATCGCGGCAATCCAGCGTTTTGACACCGAGGACGACGCAATCGAGAGGGCCAACGACACCGAATTCGGGCTGTCCGGGTACGTCTTCACGGAGAACCTCGACCGAGCGTTCAGGGTCTCGGACCGTCTGGAAACCGGTTTGGTCGGCATCAACCAGGGGGTCCCTTCCAATGCGGCCGCGCCATTCGGCGGTGTCAAGCAATCCGGTCTCGGCCGTGAGGGCGGGGCCGCGGGACTCGAGGAATACCAAAACATTCGTTTCTACAACATCGCGTCCCGCTAGGACGCGCTCAGAACTTTCAGGAGGAGAAACCATGCGCATTTCGGTCGTCAAGGAGATCAAGCCACAGGAAGAACGGGTCGGCCTGACCCCGGCCAACGTTGCCGAACTGGTCCGGAACGGCCATACGGTCTACGTGGAGTCCAACGCTGGGGTCTCCGCAGGATTCCAGGACACGGCCTATGACGAGGCCGGTGCCCAGCTGGTGGATCAGGAGGAGGCCTGGGCGCAGGCGGAACTGCTGATCAAGGTTAAAGAGCCCATCGAGTCCGAGTACCGCTTCCTGCGTGCGGACCTTACCCTCTTCACCTATCTGCACTTGGCCGCGGACCGCGCCTTGACCGAGGCTCTTCTCGACGCCGGTACCCTCGCTATCGCGTACGAGACGGTCCAGGACGAGACAGGGCTGCCTCTGCTGACTCCCATGAGCGAGATCGCCGGACGCCTGGCTGTCCATGCCGCGGCCAAACACCTCACCCGTGACGGCAACGGCCCCGGGAAGCTGCTCGGCGGCGCCCCAGGCGTGGCCCCGGGCAGGGTCGTCATTATTGGTGGAGGTGCGGTCGGCGCCAACGCGGCACTGCTCGCACTCGGCATGCAGGCGGAAGTCACGGTGCTCGATATGTCTCCCCAACGAATTCGGGAATTGGAGAACATCCTGGACAGGCGGGCTCGCGTGCTGATGTCGAATCCGGTGACCGTTGAGGAGGAATTGGCCCATGCCGACGTCGTGATTGGGGCCGTGCTGGTTCCCGGTCGCGCCGCACCCAAGGTCGTCAGGAGAAACGATTTGAAACTTCTCAAGGAAGATGCGCTCCTCATTGACGTCGCCATCGACCAGGGCGGCGCATTCGAGACTTCGCACCCGACGACGTACCAGGACCCGATCTTCGAAGTGGACGGGATCCGGCATTACTGCGTCGCGAATATGCCGGGAACGGTCCCCGAGACCGCGACCAAGGCGTTGACCAACGCGACGATGCCATTCATCAAAAAGATCGCCAGTAACGGCGCTGAGTACGCGATCGTTTCCGATGCGGCGATCGCCAAGGGGGTCAATACCGCGAGCGGACGGCTGGTCCAGCCTGGCGTCATGGCCGCATTCCCCGACCTGGCAACGGACAATGCGGACGATTCGAGTCTCGCCCAACCCACCGCTTAGGACAGGTGGGTAGTTCACGGGAAGTCCATGGCCCCTTCGACTCCGCAGCGGAGTCGAAGGGGCCCTGACTTTAACCCATTTCGGCCAACCTTCGCGGGAGCGAAGGCTCGCCGCTCATGCTTCAGGGCGTCAGAGGAGCAGGTACGCGATCGGGGTCGTGATGAGCAGTGAAAGCACCACGCGTTCGAACCAGATCACGATCAATGTCCAGAATTTCAAGGGAATCTCCGTGGCCAGGATGGAGGGGACCATCGCGGACAGGAAAATAATGCCGGAAACCGAGACCACGGCGATCACAAATCGCAGGATCAAGCTCTCGTCGGGGCTGATCTCTGCGGAGGGTAGGAACATCTCCACCAGACCCAGGCCTACTGCCTTGCCTGCCATCAACGGTTCGGGCAACCGCACAAGCCAGGCCACGGGGTAGAAGATCCAGGCGAGCCAGTCGAAAATCGGGGTGTGCTTTGCCAGAAGCAACCCAATCAGTCCTACCGACATGATCGAAGGCAGGATGGATGAGGCCATCATGACTCCGTCTTTGAAGTTAGCCCAGATCACCCGGAACACGCCTGGGGTCGAGCGCAGGGTCCCCAAGGCTTGGCTCCAGGCGACCCCGAAACGGTTGTGGGTGACCGCCTCTTCCGGGGTAGGAGTGGAGCCGGGATAATACTTGTCCGGAACGCGGGAAAGCGGCGGGATGCGGACGGTAATTGCCGTGACCAAGAACGTCACCACGAGAGAGACGAAGAAGTACATGAGCCAGTAGTCCATGAGGTCCAGGGCGTTGGCCACAACCACCATAAAAGTCACGGAGACCGTCGAGAAACCCACGGCGACGATCGCGGCTTCTCGTGTTGTGTACCCACCGGCCTTGTATACGCGGTTGGTGATGAGCAGGCCCAGCGAGTAGGAGCCCACGAAGCTCGCAACGGCGTCGACCGCGGAGCGGCCCGGTGTGCGCCAGATCGGACGCATGATGGGGCGGACGAATACGCCCACGAATTCCATCAGGCCGAACCCGATCAGGAACCCCAGAAAGATCGCACCGATCGGAACGATCAGCCCTACCGACTGCACCAGAGTCTTCCAGAGGAACGGGCCGATATCAGGATCTGCCAGCCATGCCGGTGGCCTGGTAACCATCAGGATTGCCGCGAACAGCCCCACAACGTTAAGGACCGAGAACACGATCTTCGTGGGCGTCTGTTTCCAGGACCCCGTCACGAACGGCCGAGCGGACCCGACAAGGATCAAGGCGAGCATCAGCCAGGGGACGACGGGCCCGGCGTATTCACGGACCAGCGTGACCAGATGATCCAGCGGTATCGAGGACTTACCCTTCATCGTGATGGGCACGAAGAACACCACGATCCCGATCAGTGAGAACACGATCAGTTTGACGGCATCTTTCCGTGCCCCCGGCGTGCCGACCGGGGTCATGGCGGCGGTTTGCGTCTCCGCCCTTGTTTTTTCAGTCATGTGCGACCCTTCATAGCTACGAAGCGGTTGTATATACAACGTAACACGGGTCACGTTTGCTGGGGTGTCGCTATGGTTTTCGTCTGGCCGTCACGGTGAGTGTCTTCGGAGGTTTTCCGGTTTTTTCCGTGGCCCAGACTTGAGGGTCGAGGTGGCGGTTTTGTGCGTGATTCACGGTCGAATCTGCACAGAAGTGCCACCTCGGGCAGGGTTGGGCCGCGGGAGCGTAGAGGTGTTACCTCGGGGGGGGGGGCTCGTGCGGGCCTTCGCGGACCTATTTGTGCGCCTCCACGAGTTGGACGAGGCGGTCCACGTAGTCCCGGAGGAACTCAACCGTTCGCTCGGAAGCGATCTTCCCTTCGTCGTTGAAGAGTGTCGGTGACTGCCCGAGGAAGACTTCGGGTTGGCCGGGGATCGGCATATCGAAGTAGGACAGGGCCAGGCGGAGGTTCTTCTGGGAACTGTAGCCGCCCATGCGGCCGACGGAGTGGCTGATGATCCCGGCGGGCAGGGCCTTCCAGGCGACGTCGCCGTTGGGTTTGGAGCCGATATCGATGGCGTTCTTCAGGCAGGCGGGGATGGTGCGATTGTTCTCCGCGGTGACGAACAAGACGCCATCGGAAGCTTTGATGGTTTCGCGAAAGCGTGTGTACTCAGCTGGGGTGGGCTTCTCGGGGGCCTCGGGGTCGTCATAGTCGAAGTCATAGAGGGGCAGGTCGCGGATCTCGACGATCTGCGCGTCGTAGCCTGCGGGGAAGTACGTCATGGCCTCGCGGGCAATCTTGCGTGCGAACGAGCCGCGGCGCAGGCTGCCGATGAGGACGGAGATGTTCTTGGTCACTGGGTGCCTTTCGCTCGTCAGAAGTTGGTTGAATACAGAACTTCAGAAGTCTCGGCCGGAGCAGCGGGTGTCTTCGCCTCAGTTGATGGCGTTGGGGAGGGACCGGAGACAAAGCCAGGGTTCCTGTCAGCTCTAGGGCAGGGCGTTGGTGCTCTCGGGGTTGGCTTCGGTCTGCTCCAGGACACGATGGACCTCCTTGCTCTCGGCTACGACCTGCCCTATCAGCAGCCACCAGATCATGTGCCCGCCGGCGTTAGGCGTGGAGCATCTCGTGGTAAAAGGCAGGCGAATCTTAAATATACGCTATGCCAGTGTTAATAACTACGGCATAGCGAACATTGCCGTGAGGGGGCCCAGAGAAAAAGCTTGGCGGAGTGCGATGAAGGCGCGTGGAGTTACGAGTTTTCGGAATCACGGTGGTTGGTCGCGGTCCGCTCAGCCCTCGGCCGATGCGACCCAGTACTCGCAGAAGCGGCCATCACGAATTCGAAGAATGTCGTTACCGAAAAAGCGTGAAGGTGAGCAGTCCGTCGTGGTTCCGGTCCCGATCCAGCGGGCGGCCACCATATCCGCATCGGCTAGGGGAGCGACCTCGATCTTGAAGCTGAGTTCGGAGAACATGGCCTTGGTCTCCGCGATGAGTTGGGCCAACCCTTCAGGCCCGTGCACGTCCCTCCCGGGCCAATGGCCAACGAATTCATCGGTCACGAGTTGCTTGGCGGCCTCGCTCAGCTGCTCTGCGGAATCGGGCCCGTTCCAGAGGCGGTCGATCCACTCGCGATAGATTTCTTTGGTGTCGGTGTTCATCATGCCCTCCTTTGCGTTCCTCCATACTCACACCACGTCAAGGGGTGGGACCAGGCCCCAGGAAAGACGATCAGGTGGGCGGAAAAAGTCAGGGGTGCCCTACCGCAAGGGCTTGACCTTTTCCGGGCGCCCGCTGTGGAGCGAACGCTGAGCGGCGTCGAGAAGTTCTATGCCGGGCACGCCGGAAGACGGCGGGCTGTCGTTGAGGCCTTCCCCGGCAACCAGGGCCACGAAATCTTGCATCTCCATGACGAATGCGGACGAGAATCTGTCCTGATAACCCTCGAAAGTGTGCTCCGGAGGATGAATCTGCCCGTCGGTATCGATCCGCGTCATCGCCACCCTGTCGACCTCACCGACGGAGTAGGAATTCTCGGTTCCGTGAACGACTGCCCTGACGTCTTGTCCGACTGCATGCCCGCGCATCACGGAAATCGTCGCCGTGAGGCCGGACGAGAACGAAAGCTGGACGGTTGCTGTGTCGAATTGATCGTGATCCCGGTACGACTCGTGTGCGACCGCGGAGCCTGTCGCGTACACGGTGGTCGCCTGTTCGCCCACGAGCCATGGCACGAGGTCGAATCCGTGGGCCATCATGTCCGCGAAGATTCCCCCGGAGCCCGCGAGGCCTTCGGGGTCGGCTGCGTACTTGTCATGATCGACGCTGAAGACCGCGCGCAGTTTTCCGGCCTGCCCGGCGTCCAACAGGCCCTTGAGGGCTCTGTACTCCTTGCTGTGCCGGCGGTGGAAACCCACCATGACTTTGTCATCCGCACCGGCCGCCGTGATGCCTTCCAGCAGGTCGGCGTATTCCTGTGCCGAAGTCGCCAGCGGTTTCTCGACGAAGACGGGCAGGCCCATCCGCACGGCATGTGCCACCAATTGCGGATGAGTCGAGCCGGGCGTGGTGATGACGACGCCGTCAGCAGCGTTGAGGGCCGAGTCCGCATCGGTGGTCGTGGTCAGACGTACCCCCGCACCTGCGGCCCTGGCGCGCTCCGTCACCTTCTCCGCGTGCTCGGAAACGCGAGCAGCATCTCGTCCCACCAGCTCGACTTCGGTAACACCTTCCGTGGTCATCAGATTGGCCGCGTGCATCTGGCCGATCGTCCCGGCCCCCCATCACTGCGATTCTCATATCAGTGGACCTTCACTTCCGCGCCGGATTTGTCTGCTGACTCCGCGATGGCCTGGATGATCTGCAACGTGTGGAGGCCCTCGGCGAAGGAGCCGCACGGCGCCAGCCGGCTCGACGTCCCGGAGACCTGCTCGAGGAACGCACGGGCCTGGATCGCGAAGTTGTCGTTGTAATTCCAGCCAACTCCGGGAGCGTCCATTGCGCAAGAGTTCGCGTACAAGGGTGTGTCAGAGTTCAGGATCACGCGGCGCTGCCCACGGGTGTCGGGGCTGGCCTGGGCGTCGTCATACATGAACTCTGCGGGCTTGGTGATATCGAAGGAGGCCTGAGCTTGCGGGCCGACCACGTGGTAGGTCTGCAAATTCGGTGTTCCGAAGGCGACGCGGGAGATGGTGTACGTGCCTATCGCGCCGTTGGCGAAGGTGCAGGTGAAGGTCAGGAAGTCTTCGTTTTCGACCGGTTCGACCTCGTCCGAGACCTCTACGTGGCCGTGGCCGACCACTGCACCCAGCGGAAGGTGCCTCTGTTTGTAGATCGTGTTCATGAAGGCGCCACGGACGGACGTCACGGGACCGTTGATGTACTCGCCCGTGTCGATCACGTGCGATCCGAGATCGCCCAAGGCGCCCGATCCGGGGCCGCCCTTGTAGCGCCACGACATGGGAGCCTTTTCGTCACACGAGTAATCGCACAGGTAAGTGGAGATGAAGTTGGTGACCGGGCCGAATTCGCCCGAGTCGACTTTCTGCTTGACGGCGTTCAGTGCGGGCATTCGGCGGACCGTGTACCCGACCGAGGTGACGAGCGGACGACCGAAGCGGTCGGTCTTCTGTCCGTATTCTTTCTCCAGCTCGACCATCGCTTCGGCATCTTCGAGTGTTCCGGCAAGAGGTTTCTCGCAGAGCACGTGCTTACCGGCCTCCAGCAGCCCTTTCGCAATGCGAAGGTGTAATGCGTTCCCGACGACGACGCTCACGGCGTCGATCTCCGGGTCCTCGGCGACCTCGGTCCAGTCCGAATAGGTCTTGTCGAATCCATAGCGACGCGCGGTGTCCTGGCCCAACTCGACGTTCATGTCTGCCACCGCCGCAAGGTGGATGTCCGGGAACTGGGCGTCGAAGACGGAGCCCGCCTGCCGATATCCGTAGGCGTGCGCGCGACCAGCCATTCCTGCACCGATGACCGCGACTGAGAGCTTCTGATCGCTCATGGATTCCCCTTAAGCCTAATGACAGTTTGTCAGGACAAGTATTCTGAGTTCCAGATCACAGGTCAAGGGGTCGGGCGCATAGTTTTGAGGGCCGTCATGGATGAGTTGACCTCTCTGGCTGGCGACGACTCGTTCTTCAGCGTTCTGCGCGACATGGGTCAGAAGTTCGTAGCACGAGTGCTCTCTCCGGCAGGGGCAACCCTCGGGATCGCTGAGGGGACCATGGCGAGAATTCCCGCTTTCAGCGGGGGGGGGGCAAAAACGGGGGCGTCGCGTCCGCCCTCTTCCCTCGATCGTGGGGGAGTTTTTCGATTCGCGCGGGGCCTTCCATCGGGTGCCCCTTTGGGGTGAAGTAAAACACATTGTGTGACTTCGATTCGTTCCTGCGAAGTTTGTGGAAACCATCTTTGTTTTACATAGTCAGCGCACCATTTTGCTTCTCTTTGAGGATCCTGGAGTCAAAGCGCGGTACCGTCTGCATAGTCACTATGCCCCTTCGTGCGGCCCTCGCTGTATGTAAGATTGTCCTGGAATTTGATTTCCCGTCGTGTTGCCGCAGGTGGGAAATCTGTTGTCACCATGTGACCGTGACGTTAATACTTTTTGAGGTGGGGGCCTTGAATTTTATTGTCGGGCATAACCGGGACCGTGATTCGTATCAGGTTCCGGCCGCGCTTGCCGAAGTGTCCGCGCTGGAGACTTTCGTCACCGACTACTACGAGGGCCGCGGATTCTCCGTGCCTACGCTGAGCCATCGCCGCACCCCGCTCATCGATGCGTCCCGGGTTCGGCAGTCCTGGGGTGCCTTCGCTGCTCAGCTGCCGTACGAGGTCAAGCGGCGGATCAAGAGGTCGGTCGACTTCCCGACGGTCGCGGTCGAGTCCCGTCTGGGTGCGACGATTGCCCGGGTGGCCGCGCAGAAGCCCGAGGCGGATCTTTTGTTGTACTCCGGCTCGGCACTCCAAGCATTCCAAGGCCCCTCCACGGGCCGCCGTATTCTGTTCCAGTATCAGGTCTCCCCTCAGTTCATCGTCGACACTCTCTCCACGGTCGATGATCTTCAAGGTGTGCGCCCCTGGCTGCGCGAGGCAGAAGAGCTGGACCCGGGGATGCAGGAGCAACACGTTGCAGAGGTAAATCTGGCGGACAGCGCCGTCTGCGCATCGTCTTTCACCAAGAGAGGGCTAATCGCCCAGGGGCTGGACCCCGAAAACATTACGGTTGCCCCCTACGGCGGGCCTCGACCGGAGCGTATCCCGGAGGATGCCGCAGCCGGCCCCACCTGTTCCATGCTTTTCGTGGGTCAGGGCATCGCTCGCAAAGGGCTTCATATCCTGGTCGAGGCGTGGCGCAGGGCAGCTCTGAAGAATGCGACCCTGACTCTGGTCACATCGCGCCATGATCCGGAGATCGAGGACTTTGCGCGGGGCGTTCCCAATATCAACTTCGTCGGGCGCCATTCCAAACAGGAAGTGCTTGCCCGGATGCGGACGGCCGACACTTTGTTGCTCCCGTCGATTGCCGAAGGATTCGGTCTGGTGCTGAGTGAGGCTTTGTCCCAAGGGTGCCGCTTGCTCGCCAGCTTCAATACCGGACTAGTGGACATGGAACTTCCGGAGAATCTTGGGGTTGTGGTCGAGCCCGGATCCGTCGACTCCCTGGTTGAGGGACTTCAACGGATAGCGGACACCTATGAGCCTCGGAGATCCTATCGGGACCTCGTCTTCGATCATTCGGAGAGGCTCTCCTGGGCCGGTTTTCGGAGGAAAGTCCGTCAGGGCGCTGGGTTGCCTACTGAGATCGGCGAAACTGCGCGGCTCGAGGAGGGAGAATAGCCATGCGTGTGGTCATCATGGTCCATCGATTTCATCCGGACTTCGGCGGGGTCGAAGTGACGGCAGAGCTTCTGGCCAGGGGGTTCGTCGAGCGCCATCAGGCCGAGGTCGTTGTCGTCACGCATACTCGCGAGACCGAGCCGCACAAAGATTTTCCGTTCACCGTGTTGCGTGCGCCCACTCCGTTGCAGCTGTGGAAAGCCGTCGCCGGAGCGGACGTCGTGTTCCACAACAACCCGTGCATGCAGTTCTACTGGCCCCAGCTGTTCCTTCGGAAGCCGTGGCTCGTGGTTCTGCGTACCTGGATAACACTCCCCGGTGAGAAATTCGGACCACTGAACACGATCAAGTACTGGCTCAAGTATCGGCTCGTGGAGAGGGCCGACACGTTGGTGTCGAATTCTAACGCGCTTGCCGGCCACGTTCGCGGCGACGTCGAGGTCATCTACAACAGTTTCCGGGAAGACATCTTCCGTGTCACCAATACGGATCCCAGGGATCCGTCTTCGCTCGTCTACTTGGGAAGGCTGAGCGGGGACAAGGGGGTCGATCTCTTGCTCCAAGCCGTCAAGAACCTCAAAGACAAGGGACTTTCTCCCCGGCTCAGCGTTATTGGAGACGGTGACTACCGAGCGGAGATCGAGACTCTGGTCAGCGAGCTAGGACTCCGCGAGGACGTCACTCTCCTTGGTGCCATGAAGGGTGCGGAAATCTGCGAAGAACTCAACCGCCACGAGATTGCCGTTGTGCCTTCGAGATTTCCCGAGCCCTTTGGGACGGTCGCGCTCGAGAATGCGGCATCCGGATGCGTCACTCTCGTTGCCGACCACGGCGGTCTGCCAGAAGCCATTGGGGACGCGGGGGCACGATTCCGCCCCAACGATGTCGATTCCCTGACGGATGAGCTCGAGCGGTTGATGACCGACGATGAATACCGCGCATCGATCAGGGCTCGTGTTCCGGCGCACGTGCAGAAGTACAGTGTCGCCGCTTTCGTGGACAATTTCTATGACGCCGTGGAGCGTACGGCTCGGAAGGCGCGCCGTGGCAGATAGGGCTGAGCCACGCAGAATCCTTCTCCTGGCCGTCCGGGATGTCACCGGGGTTCGGACGGGGCGCATCGCGGTTCTCGAATCCGCCGTCCGCGGTCTGCAACGGCACGGGCACCACGTCGACGTCCTCGCCATCACTCACGAGGATGGACCCGCCGCATGGCTGGGATGCGAGGTCCGTAGGGTTCATCCCCCGCGCCTCGGCGCACTCGCCGCGCTCGTGCCTTGCGCTCTTCTCAGGGGCCGGTCCCTCAATGAGGCGTTGTTCAGTGGCCGGGCACTGATTCACAAGGTTCGGGAGATCGCCCGAGAGCTGAACAGCGATGTCGTCGTCGGGGACGGTCTGAGGGCGTGGGATCTGGCACGAACCGTGGGGCTGCCCGTGGTCATGCACCTGGACGACCTCCTCTCCGAGCGATATTCCTCCAAAACCTTCCGCGACAACAACGATTCCGTCCTGGGGTATTTCGGGGATCGGATTCCTCGCCTCGCGCGTCCCGGGGTCGAGGCCGTGGCCAAGTGCCTGCTCGGTGTTGAAGCGAAACTGGCTCGCAGGCGTGAGGACGCGATTGCTCGTGAAGCCAGCGTTGTGGCATTGACCAGCCATGACGAAGCGCAGCGTCTGTCGCTCAGGGTGGGACGAGAAGTGCTGGGGATCCCCATGGCGGTGGAGCAAGGGCGACTCTGCTCGCCTGATCAGGCTGCTGCCGGAACCCTGACGTTCCTGGGAGTCCTGCATTACGGACCCAATATTGCGGCATTGCGCTACATCAGGGACGAGCTGGTGCCCGAATTGGAGAGGCGGGGCCGGCGGGTGCAGATTCGCGTCATCGGAAAGGCGAGCCGGGAACAGATTCAGGAGTTCGCCGGCGCACCCTTCGAGTTCTTGGGGTATGTGGAGGACCTTCCGACCGAGATGTCGGTGAGCCGTATGCTCATCTCGCCGATCCAGGCAGGGACAGGGGTCAAGACCAAGGTCCTCGATGCGCTGAGCATCGGCCTACCCGTAGTGGCGACCACGATGGGCGTGGCGGGCATCCCAGTGCGGAACGGCGTCAGCGCGTTGATCGCGGACACGGCGACCGGCCTGGCCGACGCAGTCGAGGACCTCCTGGATTATCCCGAACGAGCACGCGATATCGGACGGGCCGGATATGACGTACTTGGAACGAGCATGGCACCTGAACACATTTACAACGCCTGGGGAGCGGCCGTCGAACAGGCCGTTGGTGAGGAGTGCCATGCGCACTGACCTTTTGGAGTATGGACGACTGGGCGAATTCGAGAGTACGCCTCTCGGCGTGGGAACCGCACGGCTCGGCGCTTTCTGGCAGAAGCGTGGAATCTCGGAGGGCACGGCCGCCTTGAGCCAGGCACTCGACCTGGGTATCGGTTTGGTGGACACGGCGGATGTCTACGCACGGGGGATCAGCGAGAGGATCGTCGGACGCGTGGTGAGGACCCGGCCGAGCACGGTGGTCATGACCAAGGTCGGTCTCCTCAAGACCCCCATCGGTCTGGCCTCCGCGGCCTTCGGCGGGGAACACCGTCCGGATCTCCGCGGCTTGCGAGCTGCCGGTCGTGCGGACACCTGTTTCTCCCCGAAATACCTGCGCGCGGCGGCCCATCGGTGTCTGAAGCGACAGGGCAGGGACGCACTGGATGTCCTGCTTCTGCACGAACCCCGTGCTGCAGATCTACGGCGCGACGACGTCGTCCGTGAACTGAATCGCATGAAGCAGTCCGGGATGGTCCGGGCATGGGGAGCATCCGTGCGGGATGCCGATGCCGCTCGGGCACTGCTGGAGGCACCGGGTGCTACCTGGCTCCAGATCCCGGTCAACCTCGGCGACACTTCAACCCTCGAAGCAGTGCGGTCCCACCCGGAACAGGAGCGGGTCACAACCGTCGGGATCGCGGTACTCGGTGACGGAACGCTCATGCGCCGAGCCGCAGCGGCCGGCATGGACGGCTCGCGAATTGTCGCCGCGCTGGCCGAAGGAGTTCACGGGATGGACGGCGTGGATGCGGTTCTGCTCGGTATGAGCAACCCGCGGCACGTCAGGGACAACGTGGGCGCCATCATGCGGGGAGCGCTGGAGGAAGACATGAGACACCTGGAGGAGACGCTGTGAAAACAACAATGTCGAAGAATCAGCTGACGGACGCACGGGACCTGCCCGCGGGAGCCCGTCTGTCCGCCACGGTCCTGGTGGTCGGCACCGGTCCCGCCGGAGCGACCGTGGCTCGGGAGCTGGCACCGACCGGCGTCGACATTCTGATGCTCGAAGGCGGTGACGTGCGCGGATCCGCCGAGGCGGACGACACCCTCAAGGGCGAGGCATCGTCCCAAGCCGTCGAACCGTTGGAGAAGGCGCGAACCAAGAGGCTCGGTGGAGCATCGATGCAATGGGGCGGTCGAACCTACCCGTTCGACCAGCTGGATTTCGAGGAGCGGCGCCACGAAGATTTCTCGACCGAGGCATGGCCGGTCACCCGGGATCAGATGCTTCCCTACTACCGCCGCGCGGCCCAGGCCCTCGATCTGCGATCCTTCGAATGGACCGGGGCGCAGGCCATCCCCGGGGACCCCGAGGACCTGATCGGCCCTTCGAAGACCATCAACTCGAAGGCCGTGTGGCGGTGGTCGCCGCCCATTCGCTTCGCCGGAGCCCTCAGCAAGGATCTTGCCTCCTACCCGAACATTCGCGTCATGCACCACGCGAACGTGACCCACGTGGTGCAGGATCCTGAAACCGGCGTCATTGATCGTGTCGAGGGCCAGACGCAACCGGGCCGGCATTTCACTGCGAGGGGCACGCACGTGGTCATCGCCGCGGGTGGCCTGGAGACCGCCCGCATTCTCCTGAACTCTGGGATTCGGGACGATCACGACCAGATCGGCCGTCATTACATGATCCACCCGATTGCCGAAGTCGGTGAGCTCCGGGTCAGGGATCCCAAGGCCGTCGGACACTCGGTGACCCCGACCAAGAGTCACGACGGTGTGTGGGTCCGCCGCCTGCTGCAGCTCGAGGAGCAGGTTCGGCGCGAACAGGGTCTTCTCAACATGGGGTTTGCCGTGTGGTACCAGGATCCCCGGACTCCCGACCACGGCGACCCGCTCCTGTCTTCGTTCGCGCTGGTCCGCAAACTGCTCACGATGACCGGTGGGTTCAAGGGCACGGGTATGCACCGCAGGTACGCCAACCTCGAGGATCCTCGCGGGCACGTGCTCAATGTCCTCAGAGGGCTTCCTGCGATCGGTGCCTTCGGTATGCGGTGGGTTCGGGACAGGATTCTCGATCCACGCACCCTGCCCATGTTCTCGCGCTACTCGAAACAAGGCGTCTACCGTATCCGGTTCGACGCCGAGCAATCGCCCGACCCGGAACAGCGCGTGGTTCTGTCCACGACGGAAAAGGATGCCTTTGGGGTGCCGCGCCTCGATGTCCGCCACCGGGTTTCCGACGCCGACCGCCGCAACTACCACCGGTCCCTGGAGATCCTGGCCCAAGGGATCAAGGAGTCCGGGTGGGGAGCGTATACCCCGCCGACCCTCGAAGACATGCTCGGGATGACACTCGTGGACGCGACCCATCAGATGGGCCTGGTGCGCATGGGGTCCGATCCCACGCGTTCGGTCGTGGACTCGAATCTGCGCGTGTGGTCTTCCCCGAACCTCTATCTGGCGACCACTGGCACCTTCCCGACCGCCGGCATGGCGGGTCCGACGCTCACGGATGTGGCCCTGTCCATCCGACTGGCCGACCACCTGGCCCGAAAACTGCAACAGGAGGCCGACCGATGAAGGACCTGACGGGTTTTCAAGGGTACGGCTACGACAAGGGGCGGCCCAAAGCAGTTCAGGCCTTGTGGTTGACCGTGCAGGGCGCGTTACTCCAGCGGTGGTGGTGCCCTCCGAAAATCCGCACCGCCGTACTGCGTGCCTTCGGAGCAAGGATCGAGGAGAACGTTCTCATTCGTCACGGGGTGACCATTCATTGGCCGTGGAAACTGCATATCAAGAAGAATTCATGGGTCGGTGTCGGAACGTGGATTCTGAATCTCGAACCGGTCACGATTGGCGAAAACACGTGCCTCAGCCAGGACACTTTTTTGTGTACTGGATCACACCAATTCGATCACCCGAATTTCGAGTTCGACAATGGGCCGATCACCGTTGGCGACCGTTGCTGGATTGCAGCCAGGGCCACGGTACTGCGCGGTGTCGAGATCGGCGACGACTCACTGGTCGGGGCTCAGGCGCTGGTTGCGAAGTCGGTGCCCGCGGGCTCCACAGTGCTGGCACCCCTCGGCAGGATTGTGGCCGGAAAGGGTGAGGACGCGGAGTCGCTTTCTCCCCGGGATGTGGTTCGATCAAGGGTCACCGGGCAGGATTCTCTGGGCTGACTAGATCTTTTGTTGACAATATCGAGCTGTTATAAAATTTTCGGCGAATATTTCGTTGACCCGACTTGGGGGAACATTCGAGACAGCGAATATCGGGTTCTGGGGGGAACGATTTGAGAATTCTTCACGTGGTTACGATGGTTGACCCTCATGGTTCGCTGGGCGGACCCCTGCGGGTGTCCTGCAATCAGCTCTCGGAGCTGAAAGAACAGGGGCATGACGTTCTCCTTCTTGCCACCGCGGAAGGCTACCGGGGCGACATGCCCGACGAATACTGCGGTATCCCCGTGAAGCTGTTCCCGGCCCGGCGCCTGATGCGGGAGAGCTTCGCTGGCGTGACCTCTCCCCAGTTGTTCCTGTGGCTCGCGAAGCACGGCCGCTCCTTCGACGTCGCCCACATCCATATGGCGCGTGACCTCGTGACGTTGCCCGCCGCGAGACTCCTCCAAACCCTCCGGGTGCCGACTGTCCTGCAGACCCACGGGATGATCGATCCGAGTTCCCAGAAGCTGGCCAAGCCCTTGGACGCCTTCATGACGCGACCGGCATTCAATTCAGCGAAAAAGATCCTGGCGCTCACGAACGCAGAGACCGAAGACCTTTGTGCTGTTGATTCCCGGCTCACGTCCGATTCTGTTGAGGTGGTCCGCAACGGCGTCCCCATGGCTCCTGTCAGAGCCCGGCCTGAGCGCCCGTCTCCCGATGTCCTGTTTCTTGCCCGTGTCCAGGAGCGCAAGCGTCCGCTTGTTTTCGTCGAAGCAGCCCAGCGCTTGGCGCCTCGGCATCCTGACGCGACCTTCACCCTTGTCGGACCGGATGAGGGCGAAGGCGATGCGGTCCGGGCCCGGCTCAGGTCCGATGACGCCGCGGGGCGCATCCGATGGGTCGGATCCCTTCCCGCCCACCAGACCCTCGATCGCATGGCCGAATCGGCGGTCTACGTACTTCCGTCCCGCAATGAGCCCTTCGGGATGACGGTTCTGGAAGCAATGAGCGCCGGTCTGCCCGTCGTCGTCATAGAGGACTGCGGGCTGGCACACGAGGTCCGGTTTTCCGGGGGCGGTCTGGTCGCCGGATACGGTCCGGACGAGCTCGTCGACGTGATCGACCGTCTGCTAGACAGCCCCGAGGATCGCCGGCGCATGGGGGCCGCGGGAAGAGCATTCGTAGCCGATCACGCGACCATGGAGCGCATCGCCCAACAACTCGCTCACCTGTACGAGGGCGTGGCTGCCTGAATGATGCTCACCCTGCTCCTTATGGGAGCCTCCCTCGTCTTCGCGTTGCTGTTCGCCTCCCGGCCCCTGATTCTCCTCTCGGCCCCGATCCTGGTACGCCTGTTCCTCCCGGCGTACCAGGCCAGCGAATGGTTCAACGGGCTGCACCCCGCCGGATACATGGTCATGGCATCGGCACTCGTCCAGACCATTTTCTACTGGCCCCGGGTGAAGAAGGTTTTGCGGTCTTCGTACCTCGAGATTGCCGTCTTCCTCCTGTTTTGTGCCCTGATCATGGCCAACGTGCTGTCGATCTTTAACTCGTTCACGGGCAGCCTGATCAACATCGCGGTCGTCTATCTTCCGCCCTTCGTGCTGTACCTGATGTTCAAGATGGTTATCTTCAGATCGGGATTCGAGGGTTTGCGCAAGGTCGCCTGGGCCATGCACCTGGCGATGCTGGTGCAGATGTACCTGGCTATTCAGCAGAACATCACCGGACACATTATCGTCTTCGAGGAGACCGCCAAGTCGGCTCTGTGGCAACTGCAAGGAATTGACGAGATCGGTCGCAGCCAGGGATTCGTGGAGACGGGACTGGACTTCACCGCGCTCTGCGCCTTCATGGTTGCCCTGACCTACTTCATCCGGAATCCCATCCTTCGATGGGCGTTCATCGGCCTGTATCTGTACGGCGCCCTGCTCGGCAACGGTCGGGCGTCCATGCTCGCCGCCGTGATTACGGCCGTGGCGGTGATCCTTGCAGGGAAGGACCGGATCCTGACGAAGCTCGTGGGGCTCGTCCTTATGGTCGGAACCTTTGTCTGGATGTTGGGAACCGAGGTCGGCCAGGCCTTGACCACGAAGATCGAGGATGACGGTGGGTCCTCCGAACTTCGGAAGCAAGCTTACGTGTGGGCCGAAAGCCACTGGCACCTCTTCACGTTCACGGGATACCCGGGCAACCGCGACTTCCGTGGATCGGGGGTCCTGGGTTCCTCCCTTGAGAACGCGTATCTGATCGTGGGTGCCGACTATGGCCTCATCACCGCGGCGGTGCTGCTGGTGCTCCAGATCTTCCTGGCCGTGAGGAATATGCGGAATGCGGCCGGCGTGGTCATGGTGCTCGGCGCGCTGGACATGATCGCCAATAACCTGACCAACAGCGGATTCACCTCGAACCAGGTGGGCGCCTACCTGACCTGGATCGCGCTGGGTTTCGCGACGATTGGTAAACACTACACCGACTACGGGTATGCAGGCCCTCGCCCGGGCTTCTTTTCCGGGCGTCGAAAAGCCAGATCAGCGCCTGGAGACGCCGTCATGGAGCGGATACCGTCGCACCGCGCTTTGGCGGTGGGGAAGCCGGGACATGCTTAGCGTCCCTCATCCGTCCTTTCGCAGAATCACGGAGAATTTCGATGTTTAGTCCTTGGCACAAAAAACCTGACGGTCTTTCGACCCCTGAGGTCAACCAGGTAGAACCTGCACCGACCGAACCTGCAGCAGCCGTGCCCACGCCTTCCGCCTCTGGCTCCCCGGAACCGCGGGCGGAGGCGGAAGCCGTTCCATTGGGATTCAGGGTCTACTTCGTGTGCACCGGAAATCTCTGCCGGTCTGCTCTGGCCATGGGATATTTCAACGACGTCACAGGAGACATTCCCGTGCGAGCAGAATCCGGGGGAACGGGGGTCAACCCGGAGATCGAAGTGCCCCAAGAGATCCTGGACATCGCCTCCTCCCGTGGATTCGACCTGTCCGCACACCGACCACGGGCCTTCACCGTGCACGGAATCAACGAGGCAGATCTGGTGCTGACCGCGACCACCGAGCAGCGATCCGCGGTTCTGTCCGCGACTCCAAGGGCGCTGAAAAAGACCTTCACGCTTAAGGAATTCGCGCGGTTGGCAGAGCTCGTCGAGTGGGAACCCGTGGATTCCTTCGGTTCCGCGGAGAACCTCGTCCAGAAGTGCTCCGCGTTCGTTGCGGAGGCCTCCTCCCGCCGCTCCCAGGTCGGTCGGGACGCGGAGGCCGACCTGGACATCGTCGACCCCTATCTCCAGGACGTGGCGGTCTACCGCCAAACCGGGGAAGAGGTTTTCGTGGCCATCGACCAGTTCCTGCGAAAGATGTTCCGCTGAGGCGCTGCGAAGAGCGGGAACCACAAAACGTATTGGAGAGACAAGTAGGTATGGGCGAGAAGAACCCAGTATTGATCGATGGAACCGCGTCGGAAAAGAGTTCGGGGCTGGTTCAGGCGTTTGTGCGCACTGTTCGCCGCCGCTGGTACTTTCTGGTGATCGGTGTGGTCGTCGGTGCGTTGATGGGCGTCGGCGTTTCGGCCCTCCAGCCGCGCGTCTACGCGGCCGACGCTACGGGGATTGTCACTACCGACAACAACAACAGCATTGGTCTGGCCTCGACCACGGACACCCTTGCCAAGTCGAAGGCTACCCAGTACAAGAGTCTCGCGACCTCCCGCGGTGTGGCCGAGGACGCCATCCGGTCCACCGGATTCGACCTCACGCCGCAGCAGGCGCTCGGCATGGTTTCGGTCGCCGTCCCGCTGGACACGGCGCAGATCCAGGTCACGGTTCGGTCCCAGGACCCTGACAGCGCTCGGGAACTCGCGGATGCGTGGATCGAGGCCCTGTCCACGAACGTCGAACGGGTCGAGACCGGGGGCAACTCGGCCGCGCCCACAAAGTCCCCTGACTCCGAGGGGTCGGAGGAGTCCCAGTCTGACCTGGCCGACTCGGTTCTGAAACTCATCGAATACGTGCAGGCCGAGACGCCGACCTCGCCCGTGTCCCCGAACGTGAAGTTGAACGCTGCGCTGGGTGCGTTGGTTCTGCTTGTCGTGGTTCTGCTTCTGCTCCTGCTGCAGGCTTTCCGGGACCGGAGTATCCGTTCGGTCGAGATTCTTCGAGAGGTCATGGGCAATTCCCCCTTGCTGGGCACCGTGCCGTTGTCCGATTCGCTGAGCGAATCGCGATTGATCCCACCTGAGTCCTTGGGCGCCCAAGCGCATCGGCGTGACTTCAGCGTGGTGGAGTCTTTCAAAGAGATCCGGACCAATCTGCAATTCATGAATCCGGACCGGCCTCCCCGGCGGTTCGTGGTGACCTCCTGCCTTCCCGAGGACGGGAAGTCGACCGTGGCGGACAACCTCGCTATTGCCCTCGCCCAGGGCGGGGACCCGGTCTACCTCGTGGATGCGGATCTGCGGCGTCCCACGGTTGCCAAGAGGTTCGGTCTGATCACGGATGTCGGGCTGACCGACGTCATCATCGGCCGGGCCGAGATGGACGACGTCATCCAGGAAGTGCACACGTATCCGAACCTGTTCGTCCTGGCGGCGGGGCACATTCCGCCGAATCCCTCGGAGATCCTCGCTTCGGAACGCTTCTCAACCATGATCGATCGGCTGGCCGAGAAGGGCACGGTCATCATGGATGCTCCGCCGTTGCTCCCGGTCAGCGACTCGGCAATCATTGCCACCAAATTCGACGGAGCCCTGGTTGTCGTCGAGGCCGGCGGTACCACGCGCGATCAGCTCGGAAAGTCGTTGCAGAACCTCGAACAGATCAACGCACAGTTGTTGGGCACGGTGCTGAACAAGGTGCCCACGCGGGGCAGCGAGGCCGGCTACTACAGCTACTACGGAAAGAACTACTACTACGAGGCCGAGAACGAGTCCTCGCGGAGCGGAAAGCGTTCTCGGAAGAAGGGTTCAGGTCGGAAGACTGGAAAGGCAAAGAGCGGCCTCTGACGTCGCCCAGGCACCGATCATGTCCGAATCCGAATCAGCTCGCGGGCCCTCGAAGGGGCGAGCTCCCGAGAACACCTCAGCACAGAAACGGACCCCCATGGGGACGGGGCTCTTCTATTCTCTGCTGAGCAACCTCTTGGCGCCCGTCGCCGGCCTGGCCATTGCCCCCATTCTGTCCCACGGGCTCGGCGAGGCCGGACGCGGGGCACTCGGCGGAGTGACCTCCATCGTGCTTGTTGCGTCTTCCGCGGGAGCATTCGGTATGCCGGAGGCCCTGACCTTTTTTGCGGCGCGGTACTTCCGACGACGGTGTTCGGTGCTCCGTCTGGCCCTATGGACCCTCCTGGCTCTTGGAGCCTTTTGCGCCCTGGTGGTCTGGGCCATGAGCCCGTTCCTTGCGAGTGGGCATGGGGAAGAATACCGGATGCTCCTCTGGCTGACGGCGTTGGCGCTGGTCCCGAACATGCTGATTCTCATCCCGAGGGCATACGCCGCCGCGACCGGCCAATGGAAGTACCAGGCCTTGGAACAAGGGTTGTTCTCGGTGCTCCGACTGGTCGCGTTGGTGGTTCTGCTCTGGACCGGACATCTGACGGTGCTCAACGCCGTGCTCGTGACACTGGCGTCTCCCGTGCTCGGTGCCCTCTCCTACGTGCCCGTGCTCCGAGGGGTTCGAGACGGCGGGGTGCTGCCCGAACGGGAAGAACCCCAGCGGGCGGGGGAGATGTGGGCCTACGGGTCGAAGATCTGGCTCGGTTCTCTCTCCGGCATCATTCTTAGCCGGATCGACCAGACGGTCATGATCAAGTTGACCACCCTGGAGCAGCAGGGGCTGTACGCCGTTGCCGTGACCATCGGGGAGATCCCGTCTGTGCTCTCCAACGCGTTCCGCAACGTGGTTTTCGCCGCAGATTCCGCGGATACGGGGGACGGTGCCGCCTCGGAGTATGCCGATCGACGCCTGACCACGATGGCGCGGATTACCTTGATTCTGACGGTCCTGACCGCGTTGCCGATCGCTGCGACGTCGTTCCTCTGGGTGGGGCCGGTCTTCGGGGCGGAGTTCTCCGCGTCGATCCCGATGCTCCTGGTGCTCCTCGCCGCGGCCGTTGTGGGTTCTCCCGGGTCGGTCGCGGGCGCGGGGCTCTCGGGCCGCGGAAGACCGGATTTGCGAAGCCGGTCCATGGCCATCGGGGCCGTATTCAACCTGGCCGTGCTTTTTGGGCTGACCCCTGCGCTGGGCGGGATGGGGGCCGCGCTCTCCACTCTCGTGGGGAATGCGGTGGCAGGAAACCTGAATATCTATTATCTGCGGCGTCACTTCGACTTCAGTCTGCGGGCGTTCTACGCGGTCTCGCGCGAGGACGCAATCTTGCTGACGAAGGCCGCGGGAAAAATCCTTCGGAAAATGGGAGTCACACGATGACAGAAACACCTTTGGACCCGCAGGTTTCTCGGCTACTGCGTATCCCGTGGAAGGCGGCGGCCATGGCGAGACTTCGCCTGTTCAACAGGTTTTCTTCTTCCAGCGTTCTCGGCGAGGCGCCTGTCGCCGTGAATATCACCTCGTACGGTCACCGCCTCTCGACCGTGTGGCTCGCGATTGAGTCCATTGCCCAGGGCCGGTTGAAACCGCAATGCATGATCCTGTGGGTCGATGATGAATCCTTCGACGTCAAGAACTATCCTCAGCTTCTTCGCCTGCAACGGCGCGGGCTAGAAATACTCAGATGTGAAGACCTTGGACCATACAAGAAGTTTTACCCATACATCCAGATGACGGAAGCGAAGGGAATGCCGCCGGTCATTGCCGATGACGACATCATGTACCCCTCAGGCTGGCTTGGGCGCTTATACGAAGCCCATCATCGGAATCCCGAAGAAATGGTGGCCTTGCGCTGCCACCAGTGGACCCTCGCCAACGGGGGAGCCACGGTTGCACCGTATACGACGTGGTCTGCTCCTGCGGCTGACAGCGTAAGCTTCTCGAATTTCATGACGGGAGCTGGCGGGGCCGTCTTTCCCCTGGCGCTTCAGGAACGCATCTTGCATGACGGTACGGAATTCACGAATACCTGCCCGCGTGCGGATGACATCTGGATCAACATTGAGGCGATCCGGGCCGGAGTCAGAACCCGATTCGTCTCTCCCGAAGGGCTGACCTACATTTCCATCCCCGGCCTCCAGCAGAAGTCCTCCCTTCACAGCACCAACGTGGCAGAGAACGGTAACGACGCCCAGATCCGGGCCACGCTGACCTCTGAGGACATTCGGATTTTGGCGGGCGAGGCCCCCGTTATCGACTGACTTTCACCCCGAGGAGAAGAACAGCAATGGTGCGCAACAAGCCAGTGATAGACGCGTCGGGCAATGACTCGGGGCACCTGACCTCCCGACGTTCTCTGCTCCGATCGGTAGGAGTAAGGGCGGCCGTGCTCACCACGGCGGGGTGCGAACAGGAACCGTTGAAAAGGATCGCGCCGCCGAGTCCCCCGGCAAACAGTGCATCTCGGAGTGGTGGTGCCCGACGCCGCTCCTCCCACGGGGAGTGGGTGCACCTTGGAGACTCCTTCACCAACCTTTCCCGAATGGTTCCAGCATGTGCGGAACTCACCGGCTACGAGCACATGGACGCGAGCATGATTGGGGACAATTCGCTGAGCGCGGCGATCAGATCAGGGTGCCTGCCTCTGATGGCACGGCTTGATGGCGGCAAGATTCCTTCAAAGGGCAGCGTCGAGCTGCGCGACTTCGTTCCACCAGCTTTTCGGATGCACGGGTCAGTGGAACACCTGGTTGAAATAAAAGGTGTTCGGGGAACGATGATTCGTCGACGGGGCTCGCAGAGGACTTGGTTCACGCGGTCCCGATCCGGCGAAGAAGTCGATGCTTCTGGCCATGTCGACATCACAGCGGACCCCGGCCACGAGCAGTCCATCGGGACCAAAGGGTTCTATCGCAATTTCTCGGTCGTCTTCGCCCTCGGGCGCAATGAAATGGACACCGGCGGATCCGTTGATGACCTGGTGAAGAATATTCGGACCATGATCGAGAAGCACCCAGCCGAGCAGTTGAGGTACGTGGTGACGGAGATTCCGGCCTGGCAGCACGAGAAAATCGGCACCCCAAAGCGCGCAGAGCTCGATGCGTGGAACGGGCGGCTCAAATGGCAATTCGGGGACACCTTCATTGAGCCCTTCCGGTGGCTGATCGACCACCGGGAGAAATCATTCGCTTTGGCGGAGCTGAGAATGACGGACGATGACCGAGCCACAGGGGACAACGGAGTCATTCCTGTTTCTCTGACCATGGACGACCGCGGCCACCTCAGCGAAGCCGGCGCAAAAGCGTGCGCCGCAGGCATGTTCGAAGAATTCAAACGCCTGCACCTGGTGTGATGCCGGGGACCACCTCTGAAAATTATCTCCAGATGAAGAGGAAGGACAGCTAACAATGAAGGAAGAGCGGTCGCTCCGTGGATATCCCAAACAGGGCAAGGGAAATCCACGGGAAGATCTCATTTTTGCCGCAGCCGGAAAGAATGGGGAGCCCACGTGGATCGAGGCCCGGAAACCGGATGGCCATCCCTCCGCGGAAGCCTATGAGAAGTTCGGTTTCGATCCCGAAGGTCCGGGCGAAAGCCTCCTGGCGGTGACCGATGGCGTGCGGAGGGTGGACATTCTCGATTCCTCGGGATCGCTTTCACCTCGGCTTCTCCGGTATTCGTCCAAGTACAACGGCGGTCTCATCCCGGCTGCTGCCGGTGGCGTCAAGTCCGACGCCGTGCTCGAGCGCAACCCGTTAATGGGTATGGCCTGGGAACCGAAGAGCGGCACCGACGATACAGAGGCATTGAATCGTCTGGTGGTCTCCGTCTCCGAGAACGGCGGAGGCACGGTGGTTCTTCCGCCCGGGGCGACGCTGGCGAGCGTGACCCTCGCTCCAGGAGTCTCACTGGCAGGATCCGGTCAGAGAATCACGAAGCTAGTTCTTCCCAACGGAGCGAACAGACCCATCGTCGCCGTGACACCATCCGCTTCCGGCCACAAGAACTACCGCACAGAGGTACGTGATGTGACGTTGGAGGGCAATAGGTTCAACCAAACGGTGTGGTCCAAAGGTGCCAAATGGGCCCGGAACTCTCTCGAGAACCCCGCAACCATGCCCCATGGAATTTGGATTATACGATCAGAAGCCAAGCCCGACCAGGACGACGAAGGCCTCGATCTTTACAACCTGGTTGTCAACGTGAGAATCAACGATGCCTACGGCACGGCCGTCTTCGGGTGGAGGGGGAATGGAGGTACCGTTTTCCACAATGTGGTTGCCATCAGGCCTGGTGTTGGCTTCATTTCGCCGCCTGATTGTTCCTGGTCGGACTGCACCGTGGGACAAGCGGAATTCACTGGGGTCCGTTCTCTGCACGGATCCGTGAACTATTCGAATGTCAAAACGTGGATGTCCGGAACCGCGGTTCTCAAACACCCGGCGCCGGACGGAAATGCGTATCGGCGGCGGTGGGCCAATGGCTGGGAATTCCGTGGAAATGGGGCCGACGTCACCGTGTCGTCGTCCTCATCCCAGAACCATTCCGGGCACGGTCTGTGGATTACCCCGGGAACGGAAGGCGCGAATATCCAGATGTCCGTGGACGCGAATAACACCGTACCGCCGTGGGCCATGCGGGCCGACGATGACCTGGAACCGTGGCTGACCAACGAAGAGAATAGTGACCTCCAGGTTTATGGTGATGACGGCCGAACCCGAGCCGATAACCCGCAGAGGGCCACAACTGCCTCCGGGCACGTCGGAGCCTTCATCGAAGGGTCGAGAAATGTTCTGAACATTTCGTCGAATACGGCCGCGCAACAGGCCCCTGGGTCGTTCTACGGATGGCAGAAGCATGCACTCGCCTTCGGGGCCGAAGCGCGCGAAAACATGATCACGGTGTCTCACCATTCACTGACCGAAAAGCGACCCTCTGGCGAGGTCATCAGAGGGGGCGCCACCGGCCGGAACTTTGTTCTGGGCAACGGGCGGGTCCTCGACCAGGTCTCTGACTAGGAGGAAAATCATGACCACCATCATTCGAACTCAATCGAAAATCAGCAATGACCTGGCCGAGTACCTTCTGCCGGATCTTGGAGTACCCGTTGCGGCCCGCTGGGCAGCATCCACCGTGAACCCTCAGGACCCCAACCGGATTCCCGATGCCATGGGGCTGAGCCGCACGGCCGCCGTCCGGACGAAGCCCGCGGATGCACGAGTCATCGAAAGCGCGGACGGCCACGCACTCCAGATCACCAAAGGGTCATACCAATCGGGGGAGTATGCATTCCTGCACTCGCGGACCTCGACTTTCACGATGATCGCCGTCTTCTCATGTCCCGGACAGACAGGGCCACTCGCGGACTTCGGACCGTGCCGAATTCAGAAGACCGCGACCTATTCTCTGCAGCATGACAAGAATCTAATTCACGTCGAATCGCGCGACAGGGATGTCGTTCTCATCGCGAGTTTCGACGGAGCGAACAGCCATCTGACGGTCAACGGCAAGCGCTCCTTCGGGGACTTGTCCGCGGGGAACAGGCCGGATCTCGAATCCATGTTCGGTGCATCCTACGGGACGATCACGTGGTATGAATTCGCCATCCTCGACTTCGCGCTCTCACCCGAGCAAGCGGATGAGATCGTGAACGTCATGCGCGGAATCTACCCGAATCTCCTGGGGCGATAGCCGCACATCGTGTGTCGGTCTGCCCGCCGCGGGTACCTCGGCGAAGCGCCGGAAAAGCGTGCGGTGCCTACCTTGGCTCCGGTCGCGCGGGGGATCCTGTGCCAGGATATGGAGCATGGAAAAGACCTTTGACCGGAATGATCGCCCGACGATCCGCGATGTGGCGGCCGAAGCGGGAGTCTCCAAGTCCTTGGTCTCCCTGGCTTTCCAGGACTCGTCGCGCGTGAGCTCCGAACGCCTCGACAGAATCCGAGCCGCCGCCGAAAGTCTCGGTTACCGCCCGAATTTTTTGGCCCGGACACTCGCGACGGAGGGATCCCCCTTTGTCGGGATCCTGGTTGTCGATCTGGAAAATCCCGTTCTGACCGAGATTGCAGAGGCCGCTAGGGTGGCGTTGCATCAGCACGGCCAATACGGCTTGGTAGCCAGCGCGACCGATGTCGGTGCAGCGTATCGGGGTGAAAGATACGGGGAGATCAACGAACAGGTTCTCGATATGTTTCGTGACCTCCGTCCGCGCGGCCTCGTGATTGTTGGAACATCGGTCGAAGATGCGCGCTTGCCGGTCGGGATGCCGGTGGTTTTTGCCAGTGCCACGGCAGTGCGCGGGTCGAACCACCCATCCGTCCGTGCGGACGACGAGGCGGGTATCCGTCTGGTCATGGATCACCTGGTCGAACAGGGGCACCGGGTCATCGGTTTTGTCGGCGGTGAGGGAGGCGGAGTCTCGAGGGGCCGCCACGCCGCGTATCTGAGGTTCGTTCGCGAGCGTGGACTGCCGGAGCGGGCCGTGAAGGCGGCCTTCTCGGAAGAAGAAGGTTTCGAGGCCGCGACTGCGATGTTGACTTCTGGCTCCCGGCCGACGGCGATCGTAGCGGTCAGCGATTTGGTGGCCCTGGGTGTGCAGTCTGCCGCCGACTCAATGGGACTGCGGGTTCCAGAAGACCTTGCCATCGCGGGGTTCGACAACACATCGATTGCCGCAATGTCACGTATCTCGTTGACCTCGGTCGACCCCAGAAACCGCGACATCGGGCGCCTGGCAGCGGATACGATTGCGGAATCGATCGTCCAGCCCGGTCGCATCACCGAAGGCGTAACCCTTATGCCGGAATTGGTGGTCCGACGGTCGACGACGGGGTAAGCCTCAGGGATCGGAAAAATCACGTCTTGACCTGTGGGTTGGGTCACCCTAAAGTGTGTTGGACCGGTCCACAATAACCTCAACTCGATAAGCAAGGGCGTCTTGGCATCAAATTTTGGACCGGTCCAAAAGCTGCAATGACGTATCCGCGCGGCGTCTTCGTCAACCGAAAGGCACACACCATGCTCGGCAAGGAACTCCTGATCGGAGGCATCTGGGAGAAAGCGAGTAACGGTTCCGGTCCTCGGGACGTCACGTCTCCATTCGATGGACGAGTCCTCGGGCAAGTGGAGTCTGCCGGTCCCGGCGACGTCGAACGGGCCATCCGTGTGGCGGAACACGGTGCCGCGAAATGGCGTCGGACCCCGGCATGCGAGCGCTCGGACATCCTCCTCAAAGCCGCTGACCTGGCGGACCAGCGCGCCGAGGAGATCGGCCGCATACTGAGTGCCGAAAACGGAAAGACGCTGGGCGAGGCCATTGGCGAAGCCAAGCGCTCCGGGGACATCATCCGTCTCGCCGCATTCGAAGGTACGCAGCTTTACGGCCAGTCCCTGCCACTGGACGCCAACCGAGGCACCGGCCTGGAGAAGCTCGGATTCACCATCCGGCAGCCAGTGGGAGTGGTCGCCGCGATCAGTCCCTTCAACTACCCGGCTCTCCTGGTCAATCACAAGATTGCCCCCGCTCTGGCTGCGGGCAACGCCGTCATCCTCAAGCCTGCCGGAGCAACCCCGTTGACGGCGCTCGCGCTCGCGGAGTGCTTCGTGGATGCGGGCCTGCCCGAAGGCGTTCTGTCCGTTTTGACTGGATCAGGCAAAACCATTGGCGACGCGCTCACCTCGGACCCCAGGGTTCGGAAGATCAGTTTCACCGGGTCCACGGCGGTTGGGCAGCACATAGCTGCTACGGCCGGCGTGAAAAAGCTATCCCTCGAATTGGGGTCCTCCGCACCCGTGGTTGTTCTGCCGGACGCCGACATCGATCTCGCGGCCACCGCCGTTGCGGCGGGCGGCTACATCAACGCGGGCCAGGTATGTATTTCGGTCCAGCGTGTTGTGGCTCATCGCGATGTCGCGACCGACTTCCTGGATGCCCTCAAGGTCAAGGTTGCAGAGCATCGCACCGGCGACCCATCGGACGGCACGACAACCGTGGGCACGCTCATCGATGAGCGAGAGGCCCAGCGTGTCGAACAGGCTTTCCGCCTGGCCGTCGACGAAGGCGCGACTTTGGCTCAGGGCGGCGAGCGGGACGGCGCGATCGTGCAACCGACGATCCTCTCCAACGTCGACCCGCGGTCTTCAATCGCTCAGCAAGAACTCTTCGGTCCCGGTGTGGCCGTCTCCGTGGCCCAGGACATCGGCGAAGCACTGGATCTCGCGAACTCGACCGATTACGGCCTCGCAGCCGGTGTGTTCACCCGTGACAACAACAATGCGGTCCGTGCCGCGCGTGAGATTGACGCGGGCGTCGTGCACATCAACTGGACACCCTTGTGGCGTGCGGACCTCATGCCATACGGAGGGCTGAAGGCTTCCGGAGTCGGCAAAGAAGGCCCCCGGGCCGCCGTAGCCGAAATGACCGAAGAAAAGGCCGTGATCCTGCACGGCCAGCCCTGGGACCAGTAACCCGCCCCTGCCCTACTGACAGACCACTCGCTGAATGCAAGGAAGCATCATGACTCATCAGGACCAGACGATTCGACTCACCGTCGCCCAAACCATCGTCAAATTCATCAGCAATCAGTATTCGATCATGGACGGCGAACGGCGCCGTTTCATCCCGGCCGCCGGAGGGATCTTCGGACACGGGAACGTGTCCGGTTTCAGCCAGGCGTTCTCCCAGTACGCGGACTCGATCCCGTTCATCCAGGGGCGCAATGAGCAGTCCCTCGGGCATATCGGCTCGGGCCTCGCCAAAGCAACCCAGCGGCGCCAGACCCTCGCCGTGACGGCCTCGATCGGTCCCGGGGCCATGAACTTAGTGACGGCCTCAGCCTTGGCCACCGTCAACCGGTTGCCCTTGTTGCTTCTGCCGGGCGATACCTACGCGACGAGGCGTCAGGGTCCGGTCTTGCAGCAGCTCGAGGACCCCAGCGATCCGGGTCTGACCGTGAATGACGCATTCCGGCCGGTGTCCCGCTTCTTCGACCGGATCACCCGACCCGAGCAGCTCATCACTTCTCTGCCCCAGGCCTTCCGGGTTCTCGCGAACCCGGTCGAGACCGGCGCCGTCGTGCTCTCCGTCTCGCAGGACCTGCAGTCCATGGCGTATGACTTCCCGGTCGAGCTCTTCCGCGAGCGAGACTGGCCCATTCGACGCACCGTTCCTCAGCCGGAGGAGATTCAGGCGATCGTAGAAGCGATCCGCGGTGCGGAGAAACCCTTGATCATTGCCGGCGGCGGGGTCCACTACTCGTTGGCGCAGGAGAAGCTGCAGCAGCTCGGGGAGGCTACCGGCATTCCCGTCGCCGAGACTTTCGGAGGCAAGGGCGCCGTCCAACACGACGCGGACTGGTTCCTCGGGGGCATCGGTTTGGAGGGCAATCCGGCCACCAACCGGCTAGCGGCCCAGGCCGACCTGATCCTTTCGATCGGCACTCGCCTGACCGATTTCTCCACGGGTTCCCAGACCATGTTCAAGAACCCCGACGTGCGGTTCGCCGCAATCAACATCGCGGAAATCGATGCCATCAAACAGGGCGGCGTCGCCGCCGTCTCCGACGCGCGGCGAGGCATCGAGGATCTGCTGTCCGACCTCGAGGGCTACGGGGTCTCCCAGGGCTGGTCCAGCGAGATCCGTAGTCAGAAGGACGAGTGGCGTCCGCAGCGTGCCGCAGCGCTGGACCCTGACACTATGTTCAACAAGAACGCACCCGAACACGCTGACCTCAACATCCCGGACACGGATGCCGTGCTGACCCAGGGGCAACTGATCGGCCTAATGCAGGAGCACTCCCAGAGCGGCGACGTCGTGATCGCTGCGGCGGGCGGCCCTCCCGGTGACCTCCTCAAGGTCTGGGACGCGACCGAAGGGCGCCATGCACACCTCGAATTCGGTTTCTCGTGCATGGGGTACGAGATTCCTGCAGGTATTGGGGTGCGGCTGGCGAATCCCGAGGAAGAAAAGCGCGTCTCGGTATTCATTGGGGACGGTACTTTCCTCATGAACCCCACGGAGATCCTCACCGCGGCCCAGGAAGGTCTCAAAGTGACCTACGTGGTTTCGGAAAATCACGGTTTCCAGGTGATCCGCCGTCTTCAGATGATGAAGTTCGGCGAACAATTCGGAAATGATTTCCGGTATCGCGGCCACGACGAGCAAGGGCGGCTCTCGGGCGAATACCTGCAGGTGGGGCTCGAGAACATCGGTGAAGGCCTCGGCGCCAAGGTGGTTCGGGCGACCTCCGCCCAGGAGGTTCGTACCGTTCTGGACGACACCAGAAGCCATGAGGGCCCAGTCATGATCGTTGTGCCCACCGTTCCCCTAGTAGACCTGCCCGGATCGGAAGTTTTCTGGGACGTGGCACCGGCTGAAGTCAGCGAACAGGAGTGGGTCCCGCCCTTGCGGGCCGAGTACGAAGAGGGACTGCGGGATCAGAGGTGGCACGTATGAGGTCGACTCCATTGGACCAGGGAAAGCTGGCTCGACGCATCCGCTCGGGCGAGCTGACGCATGGTGCCTTTTGTGGAATGGGACATCCCGCGTCGGCGGAAATCATGGCAGCCTCCGGCCTGGACTGGGTTCTGCTGGACCTCGAACACGGGGGATCGGACGAATCCCACATCGGTCAGGTCGTCGCCTCCACGGGCGGCTACGGTACGGCGACACTGGTGCGCGTCGAATCCCTGGAGCGTATTCGTATCGGCCGGGCCCTGGACGCGGGTGCCGCAGGGATCATGCTGCCCCGAATCAACGATGCCATCCAGGTCGAGGAAACGTTGTGTTACTTCCGATACCCACCCCAGGGGATGCGCGGAGTTGCTACGTACAACCGTTCCGTCCGGTGGGGTCTTGATACGGGTGCGTTGGACACCGCGAACAGCGAGGCCCTGTGCATCGTCCAGATCGAAACTCTCGGCGCCCTCAATGAGGTGGAAGAGATAGCCGCGCTGGACGGAGTCGATGTGCTGTTCATCGGACCGCTGGACCTCTCCTACGCTTTGGGAACCCCGCGCAATTTCGAATCGGAGGAATTCAAGGACGCCGTGGACCGTGTTCTCAACGCCGCGCGGAAGGCCGGGATTTCCGCAGGGATTCTCAGTGCCAACACCGACGTGGCGGAAAAGCGTGCCGCGCAAGGCTTCACCTTCCTCCCGGTCGGGTCGGACTCGACCCTCTTGGCAAATGCGGCGCGCGACGTCGCCGCTCGGTTGGGAGGAGCACGCCATGACTGAATCCACGCAGCGGAATCGCCACGTCGTCATAGGATTGGGTCCGGTGCCGCTCGAGGAGGTCGAGACCGTGCTCGGAGCTGACGTGGATTTTGTCGCCGAGCCTGGTCCGCAGGATCTCGCTGTCGTGGAAGGCGCGATAGTCCGCGCCGCGGTCACGGTCGGCGAGGCTGAACTCGAGCGCATGCCCGAGCTCAAGGTCATCGCTCGAACGGGAGTTGGCGTTGACGACGTCGACGTTCCCGCTGCCCGGAGGCGCGGTATTCCGGTTGCCATCACCCCGGGAACCAATACCAATGCCGTAGCCGAAGGGGCTTTCGCCCACATCCTGCACTTAGTCAAGTCGTTGGACCCACTGACCCGGTTGGTGCGCGAAGGCCGGTGGACCGAGCGATCCGGAGTCCCGGTGGGTGACCTCGAAGGCGCGACCCTGGGCATCATGGGCTACGGGCGTATCGGCCAACGCGTGGCCCACATCGCTCGGGCCTTCGGGATGGAGATCCTGGCCTACGACCCCGTGGCCCCGGTCGATCCCGAGATCCGCGCAGAAACCGTGGAAGAACTCCTCAAGGGTTCCGACGTCGTTTCTCTGCATCTTCCGTTGGTCGAGCAAACCAGAAACCTCCTCGACCGGGACGCCTTGAACATCATGCGTCCCGGGGCGGTGCTGATCAACGTCAGTCGCGGTGGGATCGTGGATGAGGATGCGCTCTTGGAGGCTCTGGAAGAAGGGCGCATCTCCGGTGCCGGACTGGATGCCTTCGACCCTGAGCCGACCCAGGACCACCCGCTGTATCACCATCCCAATACGGTGCTGACTCCGCACGTAATGGGGCTGAGCAAGAATGCCGCTAGCGCGACCTTCCATGATGCAGCCGTAGCGGTCCGTGCCGTTCTGGACGGCGGTCAACCCGCTGCCGTGGCGTAGACCTGAGAAGGGCGGTGTTTAGCCACAGGGAAGCCGCCCCTCCGATCATTTGTATTGACGTTAGAACAATTTGAAAAATAAGCTGAATCGATATGGACCGGTCCAATGCTCCGGTCGGACGATCTCAATGAGGAGAAATCATGGCAGAACAGCAAACCGTCGGAGTGGGGCTCATCAGCGTTGGTTGGATGGGCAAAGTCCATTCCCGGGCCTATGCCAACATTCCTGTCTTCTACCCGGAGCTGGGGATCAAACCTCGCTTGGTGATCGCCGCCGATACCGCCGAGGACCGTGCCGAATACGCTGTAGACGTCTTAGGCTTCGAGAAGGGAACCACGGACTATCACGAGGTCCTCAACAACCCTGACGTGGATGTCGTCTCGATCTGCGCCCCAAACTTCTTGCACGCTCAGATTGCCCAGGACGCCGCGGCCGCAGGAAAGGCTTTCTGGCTCGAAAAGCCCGCCGGACGATCGGCGGAGGAGACGCAAGCCATTTCCGACGCGGCGGATCGAGCCGGCGTGGTCAGCGCCGTGGGGTTCAACTACCGCAATGCGCCCGCCATCGAGTACGCGCGGCAGCTCGTGGCCGACGGCAAATTGGGGAGAATCACCAACATTCGCGGCGCATTCTTCGCCGACTACTCTGCGGACCCCAGAGGGGCCCTGTCATGGCGTTTCGTCCGCGATCTGGCGGGCTCGGGCGTCCTCGGGGACCTTATGGGACATCTGATCGATCTGACGCATTATGTGGTGGGGCCTGTTGAAGAGGTTACGGCCGCGACCTCGACGGTCTACTCCGAGCGCCCCGAACTTCCTATGGGCAGCGGAACCCATTTCGCGATTGTCGAGAACGGCGAGATGAAGCCCGTGGAGAACGAGGACTACGCTTCGATGATCGTCCGTTACGCCCAACCCGATTCCTCGGGTTCGGCATCGCCCGTCATCGGAACGCTGGAAGCCTCCCGAGTGGCCAACGGGCCGCGTGCCTCCTATGGCATCGAGGTCTACGGAACCGAAGGGTCTTTCCGCTGGGACTTCGAGCGCATGAATGAGCTCCAGCTCGCGCTCAACACCGCACCCCACGTTGGGTACACCACGGTCATGGCCGGCGCGGAATTCGGCGACTTCTCGGTCTTCCAACCGGGTGCCGGAACCCCCATGGGATATGACGACCTCAAGACCATCGAGGCCAAGAAATTCCTGCTCGCCTTCCTGGGACAGGACTCGCAGCACGCAGACATCAAGGACGGTCTGGCGGCCAACCGCGTGGTTTCCGCGGCGGAGAAATCAGCCGAAAGCGGCAGCTGGCAGAAAATCGACCAGGTCTCGAACACCAGCGCGCAGGGCCAAGGGAGGAAATAGTCATGCAAGATCTTTTGAAGGACAAAGTCGTTCTTGTCACGGGCGGTTCTCAAGGCCTGGGGCTCGCCATAGCGCAGGCCGCGGCTCGGGAAGGGGCGCGTGGCGTCGCAATCGTCGGGCGCAACGGGCAAAAACTGGCCGCCGCGGAGAAAGGCCTCGGCGAATTCGCTGCCGAGACCTTCGGGATCGTCGCGGATCTGGAAGTTCCTGGGGAGGCCGAGCGCGTTGTCGCAGAAACCGTCAAAAGGTTCGGCCAGATCGATTCCCTGGTCAACGCCGCGGGGGTCACCACGCGGGGGTCGCTGGAGGACACGAGCCGTGAGCTCCTCAGCCAGCACCTCGCGGTCAACCTCGTCGCACCGTTCATGACGATGCAGGCCGCGGTGTCCGACATGAAGGGCCGCGGGGAACCGGGAACCATCCTCAACATCCTCACGATGTCGATGCACGGCGGACAGCCCTACCTCGCGCCGTACGTAGCCTCCAAGGCCGGATTGGCCGCGGCGACCAAGAATGCCGCTTACTCCCACCGGTGGGACAGGATCCGGATCAATGGGCTGAACATCGGGTGGACGCAGACTCCGGGCGAAGAAGTCATCCAGAAAACCTTCCACGATGCTTCGGACTCTTGGCTTCAGGAGGCTTCCGCATCGCAACCCATGGGCAAATTGGGCCAACCCGACGAAATCGCGGACGCTGTGGTCTTCCTTCTTTCGGAACGCAGCGGCGTCGTCACGGGATCGATCATCGACTGGGATCAGATGATCCTGGGAACGCACGACTGAAACGTACCTCAAGGAAGAGGAATCATCATGACGAAATTGGCCGCCGCCCCCATCACCTGGGGCGTTATCGAGGTGCCGGACTGGGGAATTCAGCTCAAACCCGAGCAGGTCCTCCAGGACATGACGAGGCTCGGATTCTCGGCCACGGAATTCGGACCAGAAGGTTTCCTCCCGGACGATCCCGAAGGCCGTGCGAGGGTCTTGAGGCAGCACGGCCTCTCGGCCGTCGGGGGCTTCTTCCCTGCGGTTCTACACCGTGAAGACCGGGATCCGTTGCCGCAGATCCACAAAGAACTTGAAGCGTACGCGGCGGCAGGGGCCGACGTCATGGTCCTGTCTGCGAACTCCGGAGAGGCCGGGTACGACACTCGGCCGGACCTCAGCGACGCCGAGTGGGAGACTCTCCTCCGCAACCTCAACACCATCAATGAGGTAGCCGCTGCTGCGGGTGTCACCGCAACCCTGCATCCGCACATGGGCACCCTGATACAGACTCCCGAGGAAACCGATCGGGTTCTCGCCGGGTCGACCATTGGCCTCTGCGTGGACACCGGGCATTACACTCTTGCCGGCGGCGACCCGCTGGAGCTGGTTCGTGAGCACCCTCATCGGGTAGCCCACATCCACTTGAAGGACGTGGATCTTTCTGTGGCCAAGCAAGTCGCCGACGGAGAATTCGACTACCGAGAAGGATGCCGTCGCGGAATGTACCAGGCATTGGGCAAAGGCGACGCGAAGATCGCAGAAATCGTCAAGGGTCTTCAGGAGGCCAGTTACAAGGGGTGGTATGTGCTCGAGCAAGATACTGTTCTGGACACTGAAGAAGACGCCGCCAAAGCCCACGAGGATGCCCGTTACTCCGCCCAGTTCATCAAAGAACTGATCTGAGAGGGGGAATCCGATGACGCAGAAAATTCGCATCGGTCTGATCGGGACCGGACGTTAAGGACAGGGCCACTTCCAGAACCTGATCGCGGTATTCGTGGACGTGCCCCTTCGGATCTGGCGGGGCGCTCAACTCGTCCACGTCGCTGGCCACCCTGTCCAACGCGGTGTCGGTCGAGTCCAAGGCCACTTATCAGGAGTTTTTCCTGGAGCGGTACGCCGCGGCGTACCTTCTTGAAGTGGAAGAATTCGTGAAATGGATCAAGAGCGAGGAATCGCGAAGCCCCACGTACGAAGACGGGCGCGCCGCGTTGATCCTCGCCGACGCCGCTCAGAAATCAGCGGAAACCGGTCGGAAGGTCGATGTCGACCTGGACTCCTGATGAAGTCTCAGTCCTCGATCTTTCCAATCGGTTCGCGCTTTTCGGCCTGGAACTTGTCCTCGGTACGGCCGAAGGCCCAGTAACCGGAGATCGAGATCTGCTCGCGCGGGATCTCACGTTCCTTGAGGAGACGGCGCACCTGTTTGATCGATTCGCGCTCACCGTGGGCGAAGACTTCAACCTTGCCCTTGGGCCACTGTCGCTCGGTCATCAATTGCGCCAGGCGGTTCGGGTCGGCTCCGGCTCCTTCCTTGACGCTCCAAACGACTTCCAGACCGGCGGGAGCGGACAGCTCCTGCCGGTCCTCTTCATGATCGAGAACGATGAATGCGTAGCCCCGGGCCGTCTCGGGCAGGGCCTCGATGGCCGCGCCGATAGCGGGAAGCGCAGACGCATCTCCGGCGAAGAGATACCAATCGGCCGTCGGATCCGGGTTGTACTTGCCGCCCGGGCCCATCAACAGCAACTGGTCCCCCGGGGATGCGGAAGCGGCCCACGGGGCGGCGAGCCCTTCGGTCCCGTGGGTCACGAAATCGATGGTCAGCGTGCCGGCTTCGTCGTCCACGCTCCGCACGGTGTACGTGCGGGTTACGGGAACGTCCTCCGGGGGAAGCTTCTCCCGCATTTCCATCATGTCGAAGGGCGCGGTGAGATTCAGTTCGGGTTTCGCAAAGACCAACTTGACGTATTGATCGGTGCATCCGTTGTTCTGGAATGAAGCGAATCCTGAGCCACCCAGAATGAGCCGGACCATATTGGGGGTGAGTTGGCGGCGTTCGAGGACCTCGAGGACGGTTTGGGGTTTGCGTTTGGGGGCTGGCATAGGACTCCAATCCTCGGTTTGATTAGGCTTACCTCACTCTATCTTTCGATGGTGCATGGCCCAAAGGTCATGCCGCGAGCGGAATTATATTAAGAGGTAGGCGGCGCCCAGGATCGTCACCACGATCACAGCGAGGTCGAAGGTCTTCTGTCGAATCTTCTGGGCAGCCCATCGTCCGAAGAGGGCGCCTACGACCACACCGGGAACCAGAATTAGATCCATGATCAGCGTGTGCTCGGTGATGAGACCCAAGCCGATTGACACCGGGAGCTTGAGCACGTTCATGGTCGCAAAGAACCACGCGGCCGTGCCCAAGAAAGCATTGACGGGGAAGCGGGCCGCGAGGAAATACATGGACATGACGGGTCCGCCGGCATTGGCGACCATGGTCGTGAAACCGCCCAGGGATCCGTACCCGGTGGCCGCGCCCCAGGACGCGGGCACGGGGTCGTCCGTGATCCTTGCCCTTTTCTGACGCTGCCACAAGGTCAGTCCCATCAACATCAGCAGCAGTACGCCGATCACGCGGCGCACCACGGCGTCGCCTGCGAAAGCCAGGAAGACGCCACCGACGGCCAGACCGATCAGAACCGCAGGAATCATGCGGAGCAGGGTCGGCCAGTCGGCGTGTCGGCGGTAGGTCCACAAAGCGAATGCGTCACCGACGAGTAAGAGGACCAGTAGTGCTCCCGTGGATGGCTTCGCGGGCAGCACCGCCGCGAAGATTGCTACCGCGAGGGTGTTGATCCCCGGGAGCGCGGTCTTGGAGAATCCCACCAATACGGCCGCCAGGGCCAGCCCGATCCAAGCGAACCACGTCAATTCGGGCAGCACGGAGGCTTAGCCGCCGAAAGGCAAGCGCGAGTCAATATCCTGCTCTTCCCACTGCTGACGTACCCATCCGTGATGGGGGTCGTCGCTGATGAGCCACTTGCGGACCGGGCCGGGGCCGGCCATAACGTTCAGGTAGTACAGGTCGTAGCCAGGAGGGGCCATGGCCGGACCGTGCCAGCCGTAGGGGACCAACACCACGTCGCCAGTGCGAACCTCGGCATTGACGTCGATGGGACGGTCATCGGAGGCGTAGACGCGCTGATATCCGATCGAGTCGGTGGCTTCTTTCGGGGCATCCGGAGTCACTCGCGTCTCGAAGTAGTAGATCTCCTCGAGTTGGGTCTCGACGCCCTCCTTTTCTTCGTCATGCTTATGAGGAGGATACGATGACCAGTTGCCCGCAGGGGTCAGGACTTCGCAAACAATGAATCGGTCGGCCTCGAGGGAAGCGGGGGTCCCGAAATTCCGTACCTCCCGCGAGCAGTTGCCGGCACCGCGCAATTCGAGCGGGGCCTCGTCCTTGGTGATCAGACGAGTGGGGTACTCATTCTTGGCCGGTGCGGATGCGACGGCAAAGCGAACGCCCTGCGTCCCGGAGAGCTCTACGGCCTTGTTGGCTCCCGTGTACAGGACATCCGTGGGGCCGTGGAAAACGGATTCGCGGCCCGAGAGTTCATAGTTCTGACCGTCGACCACTGCGGTGACATCACCCGTCAGCGGGATGACGATGCGTTCTTCCGGAGCGGCATCCAATGAGATGGTCTCACCTGCGAATGTCGCGGTCTTGAGACCGGTATGCTCCCAGCCGTCGACCTTCTGTGTGGAATCATACGCACCGAGGGAAACATCCCAAGGGCCATCGGTTGCTTTGCCTGCGGGGTAAACCCAGTTTGTCATCGTTGCATCCTTTCGGAGAAGTGTTTCCGGACAGGTGAAGTCTCGTGATCAGGCGGAGAGGGTCATCTCGAAGGAATATGAATCCGCGCGATAGACGTGCCGACCGGTTTCAGCTCGTCTGCCGATATCGTCGGTTGCGGTCCGGGACATGGTTACCAGGGCTGATCCGGTGCTCGTCTTAAGCAGTTTGGCCTGCTCATTGGTGGCCACCGCAGCGCCGATCTTCTGCTGTGCGAGCCTGAAATTGATCCCTTGTTGGCGCAGAAGCGTGTACAGCCCGCGAGATTCGAGGCCATCGCGGCTGAGGTCCGCGATCTTGAGGGGTACCCAATTTTCCATGATCGCCAGTGGTGTGCCTGAACGGCTGCGCACGCGCTTGAAGTAATACACAGGATCTCCCGGCGCGAGGTTGAGCCGCTCGGCGACGTCGTCCGGGGCTTTGGTTTCCTCGAATTCCAGGACCTCGGTGGTGGGCTGGGCATGGTCATCACTCAGGTCCTCGTATAGCGAGGTCAATCCGACGGAGCGTCGAATCTCCGAGGCCACGACCTGCGTTCCAACGCCTCGTTTGCGAACCAGGAGCCCCGAGCGGACGAGCTCGTCCATGGCCTTGCGCACCGTGGGTCGGGACAGGTGAAGATCCTTGGCCAGGGAAAGCTCGTTGTCGAGCATGGTCCCGGGTGGAAGAACGCCCTCGGCGATGGCCGTCTCGATGCCGTGGACCAGCTGATGGTACAGCGGCACGGGTGATGAGCGGTCGATCGTGACGTCGATTGAGGCTGTCATGGGTAACTCCGTCGTTGGTTCCCTACCGTTGTTCTTTGTAAGGACAATAGGATTTAAGCGTAGCATGGCGGGTGCTCTTCGGGCCGAATGATCCAAGAACCCCGCGTTGACCAGGTCTGTTCTGTCATATAGGCGGGGTGGATGAGGCACGACATAGTGGCTTCGGCTAGAGATGAGAAGTCACCGCCGTATTTCAATGAGGAGGGTAAGCCGTCATGGCACCCAGTTCAGAATCGCAGGTTCGCCCCGAAATCAAAGCTCCGGATGCACCGGAGACGAAGCTGACAGGGAAAATGCGGGTGGCGGCCATGATCCTCACGGTGGGTGGGCTGCTTTTCGGTTATGACACAGGTGTCATCAACGGGGCCCTGCCATCCATGGCTGCCGATTTCGGTATGGACGAGAAGTACGAGGGCTTCGTGACCTCTGCCCTCCAATTCGGCGCGATCTTTGGTGCCGTTTTCGGCGGGCGCTTCTCCGACCGCCAGGGGAGGCACCGGACGGTGGTCGTGGTGGCCGCTCTCTTCACCTTCGGGGCGATTGGCTCGGTCCTGGCTCCGGCCTGGTGGATCCTGTCCCTCTTCCGGGTTGTCGTGGGTCTGGCCGTCGGCGGTGCATCCGTCACCGTTCCCGTTTACCTGGCGGAACTCGCTCCCACTCATCTGCGAGGGAGGGTCATTTCCCAGAACGAATTCATGGTGGTCTTCGGTCAGCTCCTGGCTTTCGGGTTCAACGCGGGCATCGCGGGTGTCGCCGATGCCGGGCAAGCCAATACGTGGCGGTGGATGCTTGCGATGTGCATTGTGCCGGCCATCATTCTGTGGGCAGGAATGATCGCCGTCCCGGAATCTCCCCGATGGTTGGCTCGTGGCGGGCGGATTGACGAAATGCTGGAAGTGCTTCGCGAAGTTCGCGAGCACACGTTCTCTTCGGACGAGCTCGAGGAAGTCAAAGAACTTGCCGCAAAGGACGAGCAGGCCGCGTCGGGGACCCTCGGTGATGTGTTCGCAACGCCGTGGATCCGGAGGATCCTGTTCATCGGCGTCGGAATGGCGGTCATCAACCAGATTTCCGGGATCAACGTGGTCCAGTACTACGGCGTCACCATTCTGACGGACGCCGGTTTCGTGGGGAACACTGCTTTCGTGGTGAACCTTCTGATCGGTCTTGCCGGGGTCGTCGGGGTCGGGGTGGCTCTGGTCATCATGCCGCACGTCCGGCGCAAACTCATGTTGAGTTCAGGACTGACCGGAACCATCGTCATGCTCTCCATTCTGGCAGCGACATCGATACTCATGAGCGACGATGCGTCCGCGAAGCGGTGGATCATATTGTTCTCGATCGTAGTCTTCGTGGGCATCTCCCAGTGCGCCATCGGCACGATGACCTGGTTGTACATGTCCGAAATCTTCCCCCTGACGGTTCGAGGCGTGGCGATGGGGATCAGTACGGGTGTCCAGTGGAGCGTGAACTTCTTGGTGGCCCTGCTCTTCCCGTTGCTCTCCGCGGCGCTCGGATTCGGCCCGACCATCGCGATGTTCGTCGTCCTGCAAATTCTGGCTCTCGTATGGGTCCGTCTCAAGGCCCCGGAGACCAAGGACAAGTCGCTCGAGCGGATCGAGATGGAGTTCCGCGAAGGATAACGTCAAACCACCGAAAACAAGCGCGACGCCCGGACTTGGAACGAGTAATGTGGGGCAGGCGACACCGGGGCAATTTCGGTCCCGGTCTTCGAACCGCCACAGGAGGTCTGCGTGAGGCTTTGGTCCCTCGACCCGTCCTACTTGGATGCCAAAGGACTCGTGGCCGCCTGGAGGGAAGCGCTGCTGGCCCAAAAAGTCCTGGCGGGGGCCACCCATGGTTACCGGCAACACCCCCAGCTCGTCCGCTTCCGGCAGGCCGATGACCCTCGAGCGGCGTTGTCCGCGTTTCTCAGAGGCATCCATAGAGAGGCTACGTCGCGCGGCTACACGTTCGACGTCGAAAAAATCGTCAAGGGACCGCTGCTTTCCGGGGAAACCGAACTTACCCAGCCCGGGCCGGACTGGGTCGAGCTGTCTGAACCTAGTGCCGAGGCGAGCCCCGGAGGAAATTCCGACGGAGAGGCCGAACCGGAGGTTTTGCAGCGAGCCCCGGGAAATACCCCGGTTTCCGACGGTTCCCGTACGGTTCCGACGATCCCCGTGACACAGGGCCAACTTGACTATGAGGCCGAGCTGCTGATGTTCAAATTGCGCATACGTGCCCCCAAACTCGTTGGACGCCTCGAATCCGACCTGCGAAATGCGACCCTCAAGAACCACCCCCTGTTCAGGGTTATCCCCGGCGATATCGAGCCGTGGGAGAAAGTGAGAGATGACCTATGACCACATTCGAACACAATGCGCACATCACTCATCCTCGATCCGCCGTGACCGAGTGGTACGGCAGGGCGGGAGCGGTAGTCAGGCTCACCCCGCCGTGGAACTCCAAGGTCCTGACCGAACCGACCCACGGACTCGAGGTCGGTTCGAAAACCGAATTGCTCATGGGGGTTCAATGGGCCGAAGGGCTGCTTCCCGGCAGCATACCGATCCGGCCAGGAACACGCTGGACGGCGGAACATACCGAGTACGTGCCGGGTGCGGGCTTCACGGACGAGATGAAGAGGGGTCCGCTCAAGTCCTGGAATCATCGGCACCAATTCACGGACGCGGAGCAGGGCCAGACGATGGTCTCCGACACCGTGAATTACGAATTGCCGGGTGGGCTGGAGAATCGTTTCAAATTCAGCGCCCATGTTTTCAACAAAGAGCTCGAGCGCGTCTTCGCATTCCGTACGGATCAGACGCAGGCGGATTTGGACTTCGCTTCCTACCTCGACGACCACCGTGAGAGCAAGGGCTCGGGCACCGAAAAGCTCAAAGTCGCGATCGCCGGTGCATCCGGGCTCGTCGGAACGCAGGTTTCGGCTCTTCTGCGCGCCGCGGGACATGAGGTCATCCACCTCAAACGCCGTCAGGGCTTCAGCGGAACCATCGGCGAGGGACAAATTGCTTGGGACCCGGAACAGCAAACCCTGGACCCTCAACATCTCGTGGGCCTGGATGCCGTCATCAACCTGGCCGGCACCGGAATTGCCGGACCTTTCACCGAGAAGCATCGTCGTGCGGTGCTCGAATCCCGTCTCAAGAGCACCGAGACCATCGTTGCCGCCATGCGGGAGGTCGCCGAAAGCGGCGGACCCAGGGTCCTGATCAACGCCTCGGCGAGCGGGTATTACGGGCATGAGGCCGACGTCGTCACAGAGACCGACGGTCCAGGGCAGGATTTCTTGGCCGATGTCTGCACCCAATGGGAAGCCGCCGCGCGGAAAGCCGAAGACTTCGGAACGCGTGTCGTCCTCGTCCGGACGGGTCTGGTGCTCAGCTCGTCAGGCGGGCTTCTGGCCGCTCAGCTGCCTCTGTACCTAGCGGGCGCCGGCGGTCCCCTTGGCGGGGGGAGAACAGTGGCAACCGTGGATCAGCCTGGAAGACCTCGCTCAGGTATACGCGTTCGCGGTAGCCGACCCCGAGGTATCCGGCCCGGTCAATGCCGCGGCTCCCCATCCGGTTCGGCAGAAGGAATTCGCCAAAACCTTGGCCTCGATTCTTCGGCGCCCGAGCATCGTACCCACGCCCAAGCAAGCGCCGGGACTGCTTCTTGGAAAGCAAGGGGCTCGCGAGCTCGCACTGAGTTCCGCCGCTCTGGTACCCCAGGCTCTGGAAAACCACGGGTACTCGTTCCGATTCGCAGAAATCGAACCGGCACTCCGGCACACATTGGGAAGGACCAATCGTTGACCCCAGCGCATGACTCCTCCGGCAGCGGCAGAGCATCGGATAGCCCTCCGGAGGGTTCGGACGTGAACTCTGCCGTGCCCAGGCAGGAGCCACCGACGATCACGGGTGCCTTGCCCGAGGTCATCGTCCCGGAAGAGTCGGCGGGTCGGAACCCGCGAAAAGACCTCAAGACCGGTTTCATTCTCGCTTTCATCTCGTACGGCCTCTGGGGCTTCCTTCCCCTGTACTTCGCCGCGATCAAGCCCACAGGCGCCTTCGAAATCTTGGGATGGCGCATCGTGTTCTCCTTGTGCCTGTGCGTACTGCTGGTAACCGCGACGCGATCGTGGGGGCGCGTGGCAGCTGCTTTCAAGGACCGGCGTGTGAACCTGACCTTGGGCATGGCCGGGGGCATTGTTTCCATCAACTGGCTGGTTTATATTTTTGCGACGACGACCGGGCACGTGCTCGAAGCTTCCCTCGGATACTTCATCAATCCGGTCGCGACGATCGTGCTCGGGGTATTTGTACTGCATGAGAAATTGCGCAGACTTCAATGGATCGCGGTGGGAATCAGTCTGGTCGCCATCGTTGTCCTCACGGTCGAATACGGGTCGCTTCCGTGGATGTCCCTGTTGATCGCGGGCAGTTTTGCGCTGTACGGCTTGGTCAAGAAGAACGTCGGTGGACGCGTCGACTCGTTGACGGGTCTGACCTTCGAAACGGCGTGGTTGTTCATTCCCTCGGTCATCGTGCTGGCGCTGGTCGGAACGGTGGGCGGTGGTCTTGCTTTCGGCCAGATCGGCCTCCTCAAAACCGCATTGCTCGTGGGCACCGGATTCATCACCCTGATCCCGCTCCTGACTTTCGCGGGTGCTGCTACTCGTTTGCCCCTGTCATATGTGGGAATGGTGCAGTATTTCACCCCCATCATGCAGTTTCTGGCCGGGTACCTGCTCCTCGGGGAGGAGATGTCAACGGGCCGATGGATCGGGTTTGCCATCGTCTGGCTCGCGATTCTCGTCCTGATCATCGACGCCATTCGTGCTGCCCGTTCCTACCGCATCGCTCTGAGAAAGGCCCGCTCGCAGCAGGCCACTTGACCCGAAAATTGCCATGAGGAACCTCGTAGAATCTCCTGGCATGGGAGCTTCTCGTGGCCCTGGTGCCAAGGTCGGATCGATGTGCTGTAGCTAACGAACTCTCTGGTACTATTTCGTCGCTGGTTCAGCTCGGTCCAGCGTTTCCGCCCTTGAGAGGCTCACATGACAGACAACAGCCCTTCCCGGGAAAAGCCCGATCTGCCCTGGGCAAACTCTTCAGGGCACGCGGAAGAGGGGCGCCCGGAGACGGCCGCAGGCGACGCCGTCGTCAAAAGCAAGCTGCCCCATGCCGAGTCGAAGCGTTCCATCTTGCTGGGCGCGTTGTTTCTCATGGCGACATCGGCGATCGGCCCGGGATTCATCACGCAGACGGCGACCTTCACGGTCAAGATGGGTGCCGCCTTCGCTTTCGCGATCTTCCTGTCGATTCTCGTTGATATCGCCGTTCAACTGAATGTGTGGCGTGTGATCGGCGTCAGCGGTCTGCGGGCCAGCGAACTCGGCAACAGAATTCTGCCGGGTGTGGGCATTCTTCTGGGCGTTTTCGTGGTTTTCGGCGGCTTCGTGTTCAACGTCGGCAACGTTGCCGGCGGAGGACTCGGCATCAACGCGATGACGGGGCTGGACTCCACCTGGGGAGGTATCATTACGGCCGTATTGGCGGTCCTCGTGTTCTTGTCGAAGAAAGCCGGAGTGGCCTTGGACAAGATCGTGGTCGTGCTCGGGGTCCTGATGATCCTGATTACCGGATATGTCGCGGTGGTGTCGGGACCGCCCATCGGCGATGCCCTGCGCCAGACCGTTTTCCCGGACAACGTCGATCTGGCCGTGATCACGACCTTGATCGGCGGAACCGTGGGTGGCTACATCACCTACGCCGGCGCACACCGCATGATCGACGCCGGCGTCTCCGGAGTCGACGACGTCAAATCCATCTCCAATGCGTCCATCACCTCGATCGTGGTCACCGGCGTGATGCGCTACCTTCTTTTCCTCGCGATCCTCGGTGTTGTCGCCGGAGGCGTGACGCTGACCAGTTCCAACCTCGCGGCGGAGGCATTTCAGCACGCAGCGGGCGAAATCGGGCTGCGTCTCTTCGGCGTGATCCTGTGGGCCGCATCGATTTCGTCGGTGATTGGCGCCGCTTATACATCCGTATCCTTCATGACCACACGGAACACCAAGACTTGGGTCCGCAACGTGCTGACGGTCGGCATGATCGTGCTCTCCACGGTCGTTTTCTTCTCCTTGGGCAAGGCACCAGGAACGTTGTTGGTCATCGCCGGTACTATCAACGGTCTGATCCTCCCTCTGGGGTTCACCGTGATCTTGATCGTCGCGATTTTCCGCCGAGATTTGCTGAGCGGTTACAAATACCCGAAGTGGCTGATCGTCGTGGGCGTGCTGGTGTGGCTGTTGACCTTGTACTTGGGAGCCAGCGCCGTGGGTCAGCTTTCAACCTTGTGGAACGGTTAGCACGTTTAAACCTCCCGGTGGCCAAGGGTCTACGATGCGGCATCAACCAGGGCCGCACTTGTGCTCAACGCTCTTGAATCGCCGCGGAGGGGCAGCTCCTTCCCAACGATTCACGCGCGCGAGTGGCCTTCGCGGAGCGACGTCGCGTCCCTGACCACCGCACCTCGTGGCCCGGTGGTAGTCAGTTTGCTGTTTCGATTCGACCCAAGATCATTCCGGCCGATAGCTTCTGTCCCGGTTCCACGGGCTCCCGGCGAAAGACACCGGCCGCCGGAGATTCCATCGGCATCTCCGTTTTCATGGCCTCCACTATCGCCAACGTCTGCCCTTCCTCTACGGTCGCGGAATCTTCCGCCTCCCATCGAACCAATGAGCCGCTGAGAGTTGCGGTGACCTCGACGTCGCTCGACTCCGGCGCGTCCGTCTGGACGACGCTGGCTCCTGAGAACTGGACGCCTCCGAGACCATCAGCGAGTCCAGCGCCGATTTTCGCGAGTGCTTCGGCAGGGAAACGAACTTTGGTCAGCCGGCCTTCGATTTCGACCCCCGCCGTGACGGAGGCCGTGGCGTCGGAAACGGACCCACCGAATAGCGTCCTGTCCGCATAGCGCGGAGCGCAGTAGCCGCCGTCGGATTCCAGGAGCGGAGTCAGAACGTCCTCGATCCAGGTCGTGTAGACGCTGAAGGGAGAGGATGTGAAGTCCTCGTGCCCGAGGACGGCACGGTGGAATGGAAGAGTGGTCGAGACTCCACTGAGCATCAATTCGGCCAGGGCACGACGGGCTCGAGCCAGGGCGGCATCGCGAGTCGAGCCGGTCACGATGAGTTTGGCCAAAAGAGAATCGAAATCCCCGGCAACCTCGGAACCCGTGATGACACCTGCATCCCATCGAATTCCGGGGCCCGTGGGAACCGTGATCCCTGTTATCGTGCCGCCGGCAGGGAGGAAACCCCGTCCGGGATCTTCCGCATTAATGCGGAACTCGATGGAGTGTCCATGTGCTTTTGGGGCGCTCTCAAAAGGAAGGCGTTCGCCGGCGGCGACGTCGAGCTGCATGCCTACGAGGTCGACGCCGAACGTCTCTTCCGTAACGGGGTGCTCGACCTGGATACGGGTATTGACCTCGAGAAAAGAGATCAGTCCGTCCGCGCCGACCAGGAACTCCACCGTCCCCGCATTGACGTAACCGGCCTCACGAAAGATCGCGGCGGATGCCTCCTCGATATTTTTCAGCTGTTCGTCGCTCAGGAACGGCGCCGGTGCTTCCTCCACTAGTTTCTGGTTGCGGCGCTGCAGAGAACAATCGCGGGTTCCCACCACGACGACTCCTCCGTGCGCATCGGCGATTACCTGCGCCTCGACGTGGCGAGGCTTCTCGAGGAAGCGCTCGACGAAGCATTCGCTCCGGCCGAATGCGCTGTGGGCTTCGCGAGCGGCGGCTTCGAAGGCCGATTCGACCTGGTCGAGGTCTCGGACCACGCGCATACCGCGACCGCCGCCACCGTGTGCGGCTTTGATGATGATTGGCAACCCGTGCTCTTCGGCGAAGTCCCGAGCTTCGTGGGCGTTCGCCAACGGCCCGTCTGTCCCGGGAGCCAACGGTGCTCCGGCGGTCGTCGCGATGGAGCGGGCCTGAATCTTGTCGCCGAGGGCCTCAATCGTTTCGGCAGTGGGGCCTATCCACGTCAAGCCCGCGCTGACCACGGCTCGCGCGAAATCTGCAGACTCGGCCAGAAAGCCGTACCCGGGGTGGACATCCGTGGCCCCGGAACGTTGCGCTATGTCGACGAGTTTTTCGATATTGAGGTAGGTTTCTGCGGGAGCGTTGCCTTCGAGCGCGTAGGCCTCGTCGGCGAGGTGGACGTGGAGGGATTCTGCGTCGGAAGCGGCGTAGACGGCAACGGTGCCGATGCCGCGTTCTGCGCACGCGTGGATCACACGCACCGCTATTTCCGAACGGTTGGCAATCAGGACTTTGCGCATGTGGTTTCTCCGGGGTGTGTGGTGTTTGGAATGGGCTCTTCGGCGGCGTCGAAAACGAGGCGGATCAGTGTGCCTGGCGGCGACTGTGCAAGGAGGCGCAAGTATTCCGGTTCAACGACTCCGATCACCGGATAACCACCGGTTACGGGGTGGTCGGCCATGAAGACCACGGGGTTTCCGCTGGGCGGCACTTGGATGGCTCCGGCGACGATGCCTTCGCTGGGCAATTCGCGACCTTGGGCCTTTGTCGTGCGGGTCAGCGGAGAGGGAAGCGGATCCTCATCGGGCTCCTCGGCGGGCCTCGCAAGGCGCACGCCTACCCGGTTGCTTTCTTCGGTGACCGCCCAAACGGTCCGTGAGGTCTCGCGCACGGACTCAGAAGTGAACCAGTCGATTCGTGGGCCGGGAGAAACCCGAATGTCCGTGACCTCATGGGGAGGGGGTAATTCCGCCCCGCCTCCGGTCAACTCGACGGCACGCCGGGGCTCGGGCCCAATGCGGACGACGGCGTTCTTGACCATCTGGGCGGGCCCCAACTTGGCCAGGGTATCCGTGGCAGTACTCCCGAGGACTGAATCCACGCGGATTCCTCCGCGTACAGCCAGGTAGATCCGCAGCCCACGCACGGCCGGGCCGATGGCGAGCCGTTGGCCCGACAGCAAGGCGAAGGGCCGGTTCCGAGGAACCCGGAAACTGGTGCCGTCTGTCTGGACGGTCAGCTCGGCTTCTGCGCCGGTGACGGCGAGGACGGTATCCATCAGCGCAGTTGCTGCCAGGCCCCCGGCGGTGTTCTCGAGGACGCTTGCTTCAGGTTCGTTGCCCACGAGCCGATTCGCGGATTGGGCGGCTACGGCGTCGGCCCAGCCGGAAGGGCTCACGCCCCAGTCCGTATGTCCCTCTCGACCCCGATCTTGAACCATGGTCGCGAGTCCTGGGGCGTCGATGCGAAGCGCTTCGACCGTGTCCTGAACAGGGTCCGTCCTCTCCGCTGAAGCTTCTTTCGCCTGCTGGCCGGTTCTCCCGGGTGCCGACTTCTTTTCTTGTAATTCCACCGAATCCCGCGCGGGCAAGAATCGGACCACGGTTCCCGGCGTAATCAAGGCGGGAACCTCCTGATCGAGGTCCCACACGGGAGCGTTCGTCGTGCCGATCAGTTGCCAACCGCCGGGTGAAGCGCTGGGATATACCGCGGAAAATTCGCCGGCCAGAGCGACGGAACCCGCAGGAACCTTAGTCCGTGGGTTGTCCCGCCTAGGGACCGTAAGATCGGTTGTTGGCTGACGGCCGACCCCGACGAGGTACGCGAAGCCGGGGGAAAAACCGGAGAAGGCCGCCGTCCACGTCGTCGCCGTATGGCGAGCGACGACTTCATCGGTGGAAGTGCCGAGGTGAGCCGCGACGTCCTCCAGATCCTCTCCGTCGTAGCGGACGGGTATTTCGACCTCACGCGCCTGGGAAGAGCTGCCGTGGCGGCCGATCATGGTGGACAACTCGATTGCCAACTCGCGTGCCGTGGCAGGGCGCAGGGGCGAACGAAAGCGAGCAAGGAGGGTCGTGGCCGCCGGAACCAATTCGAGTTGATCCGGCAATGGATTCTCCGTCAGCGCGGTGTGGAGGGCCAGGACGTCGTCGATCCCACCGCAATCGATCAAAAGCGCGGAGCGACCTGCACGCTGCACCTGCCGGCGGTTGTGGTCTGGCATCGCGGCTCCTGTCGTTTCTTCGCCTTCACTCGTCCCATGGTAATCAAGCCGAAAACCTTCCCGACGCTTGTCCACAGGCGATCGGCCGCCGCCCCCCCAGAATCAATCCGGAGCGGCCGATCGTAAAAGAGAAATTCTTAGGCCCTACTCACCGACTATTTGAAAGACATTTTCCATTGTGCTTTCGTGTCCGTCACCTTGACCTGGACCAGAACATTGGCCTCATCTTTGGTCGCGTCGGGGAAATTCACATTGGCCTTGTTGCCCTTGGTGACGTTTTCGTGGAATACCGAATCCCCCTTGAGATCGTATGCTTCCACCTCGAAGGAATCATCGCCCAGGTTCTCGAAGGTCGCGGACTTCTTGGGTCCTTGGTACACGAATGCGACGGTTCCGTTGCTCTGCATCGTCTTGTCACCTTCCGACTTGATGGCATTGCCGTCGTAGACCTTGATCTCCCATTTTCCGTCCGTGGCATCGACGTTGAATCCCTTGGGATTTCCGTAAAGGCCATCCATATCTATCCAGCTGGAACCGGAGGTCTCGTCGATGTCATTGGCGTACAGCCCGGCGTCCTCGCCCTTGTCATCGAGTCCCCACAAGGCGAAGTTCGAATCACCCTGGTACCAGTACTCGACGTAGTAGACCTGTCCATCCTCGAGCTTGTCCGTTTTGACCTTCTGAGAGCCTTCCCCGGTGAACTCGACGACGGGGTCGGCGTCATTGGCCGGAATGTTGGCCTGCTCGGGGCGCATTCCCGACGGCCCGTCGCCCGAAGCGGAAGCTTCCGGAGAGCTGTTCGCGCTGTCGGAGGCATTGCCGGATTCCGACGCAGAACTCGATGTCGCCGCTTTCGAATCCCCCGAATCCTGCGTGTTACCGAATACCCCTGTCAGCGCGAGAACCAAACCTATGACCAGGATGAGAAGAATAGCGCCGATGATCGAGAGAATACCGGCCGAGGTCGCAAAGAAATTTTTTTTGCGAGGAGGCTGATTCCGCGGATTGCCGTTCCATCCGCTTCCTTGCGGAGGCGGATTTTCCTGCCCCTGATGCCCCCAACCGTCGGGTTGCTGCTGTTGATACTGACGTGTGGGGGCCGGTCCCTCAGTCTGAGAATTCTCTGCGCGGCTGGCCTGCGAGGAGCCCCAGCCGTTCTGCCAGGAATCGGGAGCTTCATCGCCCGGCTGCTCCTCGTGCGGTTGTGGTGCCTGCTGCGGTTCGTCAGGGATGAACGATGGGTCTTCGGGGTGCGCCGAAGGGACAGGGTTGCCATTCTCATCGGTCCAGAAAAACCATCCTTGCGGGGCCGGTCCCCAACTGGGATCCGGACGCCATCCTGGATCCGGGGACCAACCTTCCGGAGGCTGCGGCCAATGGGGCGGAGGGTTGAATCGAAGTGCCATGAGGACGATTCCTTAGTAAAATTATGTGATTGACGATTCAAGTGTGACACGAAGTTTCAAAGTTTGCTGATAATTCGGTCGCCGAAACGTGGGCCTTCGTTGAATCACGCGGAATTGTTTGACGGCAGCGCGCCATTGGGTCGAAAAGACCATGAATTGATGTCAGTCGATCGGTTCAACCCCCGCGTCACTTCTCTGCCGGGACCGCATAGGGTAGAGAACATGGAAGAACCCGCATCCACCTCGCGATCCTCGACGAACCCGGAGATACCTGATGTGCCGAATGACCGGCCGCGGGGCTCGAGGCCCTATCCCGCAGGGCTTGATGCTCGGTCGGTCGACGCAGCCGGGAGCCTCGAGGCTGCTCACGCATACAGGGCCGCGGGCGCGCCGCGTCTCAATGATGTGCCTCTTTCGCCATTGCCGTATCACCGGCTCTGGCGAGCCGATCCTTTTCACAGGTGGTGGAAACCACTGGTCGAGTTCTGCATATCGGGCCCTCTTTATTTCATCCTCGCGATAGTGATTTCCATACCTATGTTCCTGATGCCTTTTGTGACCGGTTCTGAACCGCTCACATTGGGCCCGAACGGTTACCCGGAGGGGATGTTTTCCCACCCGGTGCTTTTCCTGTTCATGTTTCTCAGCATTGCAGTCATGGCGCCCTGCGTCCTTTTGGCGAGGCTCATCATGGGTCCCAAACCGCTGGGGCTCCTGTTCTCGGTTGCTGGAAAACTGCGATGGAAGTGGTTGGCGACGTGTTTGGGACTTGGTATTGCTCTCTTTGTCGTTTTCCAAGGACTGAGCGTCTGGATCTCGGCGGCATCCGGCGCGGGGCCGGTTTCCCCAAGTTTCGACCCGGCCACGGGCTGGTGGATTCTGGCCATCATCCTGCTTGTGGTCCCGCTGCAATGTGCTGCCGAGGAATTGGCGTTCCGAGGATTTCTCATGCAGGCGGTGGGGCGTTGGCTCAAACATCCGATCTGGGCTGTGATCCTGCCTGCGCCATTCTTCGTTCTCAGCCACGGATACGGGCTCTGGGGTCTTCTCAGCGTCGGAATCCTGGCCGTGATCGCCGGAATCCTGTGCATCGCCACGGGCGGTTTGGAGGCCTCTATCGGTCTGCACGTCAGCAACAATATGACCACGGTTCTGCTGGGACTTTTCGGTTTCGCAGACCCTTTCGGTGCGGTCGACCCAGGGCCGATGGACGCCGTCGTGACTCTTGTGGTGGACGGACTCTACGCGGTTCTCGTGCTCTGGGTATCGCGCCGTCGCCACCTCACCACTCGCCGTGACCCCGGCACGAGCTGGCGGGCATGGCCAGGCTGGGCACTGCACAATGCCGGTGCAGGAAATGCCGACGCCTCGACACCAATGATCCCCAGGAGGACAGTATGACCGAACACAGCAACTCGCTGACCACTTTCGATCCCGCCGCAAATGCCGAAGATCTCGCGGCATTCGTTGCGGCGTCGCCCTCGTCATATCATGCGGTTCGAGAGGCTGCCCGTCGTCTGGACGCGGCAGGATTCCAAGAGCAGGCAGAAACCGCGGACTTCACCCCGGCCTCTGGCGGACGCTACATCATTCGGGACGGCGCGCTCATCGCCTGGTACACACCGGAAGCTGCGACGTCGAGCAGCGGATTTCGCATCGTGGGAGCGCACACGGATTCGCCCTCGTTCAAGCTCAAACCCAAATCCTCGATCGACCGTTTCGGATGGCATCAGATCGGTGTCGAGGTCTACGGCGGTGCCTTGCTGAACTCGTGGCTCGATCGCGAACTGTGTCTCGCCGGGCGCCTCACCACGCGGGACGAGGGCCTGATCAACGAGAGGCTCGTGACCACCGGTCCCGTTGCCCGAATCCCGCAATTGGCGATTCATCTCGATCGGGGGGCCAATGACGGTCTCAAGCTGGATCGGCAGACCCACGTCCAACCCATTTGGGGCGCGGGGGAGGCGCCCGGCGATGTGCTCGCCTATGTGGCCTCCCACGCCGTCGACGGTGAGGCCATCGACCCGGAGACGATTCTGGGTTATGACATCGTCCTCGCAGACACGCAGCCTCCTCGGGTCTTCGGGGCGAATGGCGAATTTCTCGCGTCAGGACGTCTCGACAACATCTCCTCGGTCCATGCGGGCGTCGAAGCCCTGACCCGTGCTTCCGCTGGCGAGGTCGGCGGGAACAAGACTTTGGTGCTGGCCGCCTTCGACCACGAGGAAATAGGCTCGACCTCCCGCTCCGGGGCGGCCGGGCCCATCTTGGAAGACATCTTGGTTCGAATCTCCGGAAGTCAGGGTGGCGGTGCTGAAGACTATCGTTGCGCTCTCGCGAATTCCGTGTGCCTTTCCTCGGATGCCGGACATCTCGTTCATCCCAACTATCCCGGGCATCACGATCCGAACAACCAGCCGCAACCGGGAGCCGGACCGCTCCTCAAAATCAACGCGAACCAGCGTTACGCAACGGATGCCGTCGGCGCCGCGATCTGGGCCCGAGCATGTGCGGACGCAGGCGTTGAGTACCAGGAGTTCGTGTCCAGCAACGATGTGCCCTGTGGATCGACCATCGGACCGATCACGGCCACCCGTCTGGGAATTCGGACCACCGACGTCGGTCTGGGACTGCTTTCGATGCACTCCGCCCGGGAAATGTGCCACGTTGGCGACCTCGCCGCCCTCGGCCAGGCGCTCGAGAGTTTCTACCGGGTCGAGTAAGCCTGCGCGAAGCGTCTACAAGCGAACGCCGTGGGGATCCCCTCAAAATCAGGAGGGGCCCCACGGCGTCATAGCTAGGTGTGCCGGTCAGTCCTTGGGGAAGCTCGCCGGATGAGCCCCGGCCATTTCCTCCACCACGCGAATCACCTGGCACGAGTAGCCGAACTCGTTGTCATACCACACGTACACGACCACGGAATTGCCGGAAACAATGGTGGCCAAGCCATCCACGATTCCGGCTCGGCGTGATCCCACGAAGTCTGTCGAGACGACTTCGTGCGAATCGGTGTAGTCGATCTGCTTACGGAGCGTCGAGTTCAAGGACATATCGCGCAGATATGCGTTGAGGGAGCTCTTGGACTCCGGTGCCTTCTCGAGCTGAAGGTTCAGGATCGCCATCGAAACATCCGGGGTGGGGACCCGAATCGCGTTGCCGGTCAGCTTTCCCTGCAACTGGGGAAGAGCCTTGGCAACGGCTTTCGCCGCACCGGTCTCTGTCAGAACCATGTTTAGCGCAGCCGAGCGGCCACGTCGATCGCCCTTGTGGAAGTTGTCGATGAGGTTCTGGTCATTGGTGAAGGAGTGAACCGTCTCTACGTGACCGTGCGAAACGCCGTACTCGTCGTCCAGAACCTTGAGGACGGGCGTGATCGCGTTGGTGGTGCAGGATGCGGCGGAAATGATCTTGTCATCGGCGGAGATGATGTCATCGTTGACGCCGCAGACCACGTTCTTCAGACTTCCCTTGCCGGGAGCCGTCAACAAGACCTTCGCGGCCCCCTTGGAGTTGAGGTGCTGAGACAGCCCCTCTTCGTCGCGCCAGCGACCGGTGTTGTCGATGACGAGCGCATCCTCGATTCCGTATTCCGTGTAGTCCACGGTGGCCGGGTCCGAAGAGTAGATGAACTGGATGGGAACGCCGTTGGCGGTCACGACGTTGGTGTCCGGATCTACCTGAATGGTCCCGCGGAAAGCACCGTGAACCGAATCGCGGCGCAGGAGCGAGGCTCTCTTGAAGAGGTCCTGCTCTCCGTTCTTCCGGACCACCACGGCGCGGAGGTTCAAGCCCGAGCCCAGGCCTCTTTCGATGAGAATACGAGCCAGCAGACGCCCGATTCGCCCGAAGCCGTAGAGCACGATGTCCTGACCGTGGTGCTCTTCCTGACCGTGCCGACCGACGACGTCGGACAGTTGCTCACGGAGCCAACCGTCCACGTCAGTGTCGTTCCCTTGGGTCTTGTGGAGTTTATTGAGCCGGGCCAAGTCGACCGACGCGGGGCCGAGCTCGAGTTTGCTCAGAGCCTCCACGAGGGGGAATGTCTCTTCAAGGCTCAACTCGACCGTATCGATCTGACGAGCCCAACGGTGGGCTTTGATGATGTCCGTGACGGATTGGTTGAGCAGGCTACGGCCATGAATATTGACGACCACGCGGTTTTCGCGATGCAACCGCCCAATCAGCGGAATCATGGCTTCGGCAAGTTCTTCGCGGCGGGACCACTCGGTGGGGGTGACAGGGCTGGTCACTGTTTGACCTTCACTTTCTCGCTCCGGAGCTTCACTGACCCGGGCGTGATGTTTGAACGCATGCATGTGCTGAGCATTCTCTAGCGTAGATGATCAGGGGGGTCGATTTTTGCGAAATGTGGGGTTTGGGACCGGAAAACAACGTGGTACCGGACACACTGGCGCATCGACATATCCGCACTCGACGTCGGTCATGGTTGTTTGGTGCCGGGTCTCGGTAGACTGGGCCCATGTTAACTGTGATCGGCGAGGCCCTCGTAGACATCGTGAAGAAAGAAGGTGCCGCCCCCAGGACCCACCCTGGAGGCAGTCCGCTCAATGTCGCCGTCGGTCTGTCCCGGCTCGACCATCGCACCCGATTCATCGGCAGGTATGGCCGGGACGAACATGGCAACGTCATCGACGAACACCTTCGGAACTCCGGTGTCGAACTGCCTGTCGAACCAGACGACGCGCCGACCTCGGTCGCGGAATCCAGCCTCGGCGAAGAAGGTTCGGTCTCGTATGATTTCCAGCTGGAGTGGAACCTCGAAGCGGCTCGGGACCGCATCGAAGATCTCCTGGCGGAAACCGACCTTTTGCATGTCGGCTCAATCGGGGCCATGCTCGAACCCGGTGCTTCAACGGTCCTGGACGCTGTACGGCTGGCAGCGCCGCACGCCCTGATCTCCTACGACCCCAACTGCCGTCCCACGATCATTCCTGACTCCGCCCAAGCCAGAAGCTGGGCCGAGTCCGTGGTCGCCAACGCGGACGTCGTGAAGGCCTCGGACGAGGACCTGTTGTGGCTGTACCCCAATCGAACCGTGGAAGCCACCGCGCGGGCGTGGCTCGAGGCCGGAGTCGGGCTCGTCGTGGTGACGCGAGGCGAGTGGGGCCCGTGGGGTATCACCCGTGCTTCCGGTCCGGAGGGAGTCCGGGTGGTTCCGCCTCGCGTGGAGGTCGCGGACACCGTGGGTGCAGGAGATTCCCTCATGGCGGCTTTGCTGTCTGCCTTGATCGACCGCGGAATATCCGGCAAAGGAACCCGTGCGAAACTCGACGAGCTTGGCGCGGATGACTTGCGCTGCGTGCTGAACAGTGCGGCCCGTGCGGCCGCGATCACCGTCTCGCGAGAAGGTGCGGATTTGCCCACCCGCAAGGATTTGGAAGAGTACGAGAAGCGAGAGAAGGAGAATGAAAATGCTGGATCGTGAACCGTACGCTGCTCTGCCGCAGCTGCCAGGATTCAATCTGACCTCGACCGACGTTACCGACAACCAACCCTTGGGCCTCGCTCAAGCCTCCGGCGCGATGGGCATTGAAGGCGGAAAGGACATCGCCCCGCATCTTGCCTGGTCGGGAGCCCCGGAAGGTACCAAGAGCTACGTGGTGACCTGTTTCGATCCGGACGCTCCCACTCCTTCAGGTTTCTGGCACTTGTGTGTGTCCAACATCCCCGCGAACGTGACCGAGTTGAAGACCGGCTGGGCTTCGGAGGAGATCGAGGGAGCCATCAAACATCTCAACGACGGCGGGAATCGCGAATTCACGGGTGCGGCACCGCCTCCAGGACACGGCGCCCACCGCTACATTTTCTGCGTGACTGCTGTGGATACGGAGCAACTGGACATCGACGAGAGCGCGAGCCCCGCCGTGGTCAATTTCAATCTCTTCTTCCACGGCATCGGTCGGGCGTTCTTGACCGGCACGTACGAGGTCACCGAGTGATCAAACTGATCGCAACGGACCTGGACGGGACCGTTCTCGGGCCCGACTTCAGATTCCGTGATCGCACCCTTGAAGCGTTGCGTGCGGCCCGGTCCGCGGGTGTCGAAATCGTCTACGTCACCGGGCGGCCGCACCGCTGGATCGAGCCGGTTCGAGAGCAGCTCGAATATGAATCGGTGGCTATCTGTTCCAATGGTGCGGTGATTTACGACGTCTCCCAGGGGCAAGTCCTGCATGCCGAAACGGTTCCGACAGAAATGATTCTGGGTCTTCACGCCACATTGCGCGAGACGCTGCCAGGTGCTCATTACTCGGTCGAGACTTTGGCAGGGGTTGTGTCCGAGCCGGGGTGGCCGCAAACGAATCTCCTCGAAACCGGGCAGCGCACCATCGGGCCTCTGGACGAGCTGTTGACCGCGGACTCTCAGATCATCAAATTCCTGGTCCGTGACGAATCCATGGATCCGCGGACACTATATGAAACGGTCCAGGACAAGGCCCAGAATCAGGTATCCGTAACCCACGCAGTCGCGAATATGCCTCTCGCGGAAATCGGGCAGGCCGGGCTGTCGAAGGGCCGTACGCTGGCCCGATGGTGCGCGGCCGAGGGGATCGCCGCGGACGAAGTCGTCGCATTCGGTGACATGCCCAATGACACAACCATGCTTCAATGGGCCGGCCGGGGCTACGCGATGGCCTCCGGGTGGCCGGAAGTGATCCAAACGGTCGGGCGAACCTGCCCTGCCTTCGAAGAAGACGGTGTCGCCCAGGTCATCGAGGAGCTGCTCGAACGTGGTTGACCGTCTGCGGGGAGAACCGGTCAGGATCCTTGCTCATCGCGGCTTGGCGTTGGATACGGATGAAAATTCCTTGAACGCTTTTCGCGCCGCCGCCGACCTGGGGATCCAATGGATCGAAACGGACGTCAACACCACGTCGGATGGTGTCGTCATGGCTATTCACGATCCGGACCTCGAACGAGTCGCTGGGATCGGTGATTACGTCACGGCGATGGACTCAGAGGATCTCGCGAAGATCCGGTTGCGCGCGGGGGAACATATTCCGACTATGGCCTCGGCCCTTGAGAGATTTCCAGAGCTACGATTCAATGTCGACATCAAGGACGAAGCCTCCGTGCTCGCCCTGCCCCAGGTCGTCAGCCGGACGGCTGCATGGGATCGGGTGCTGATCGCATCCTTCTCCGAATCGCGACGCCGCAGGGCACTGCGCCACGTCCCAGATGGCGTCCCCTCGAGCGCAGGTTATACCGGAATCGCAGTGTTTCGGCTGGTCAGTGCCCTTATGCCGCTCAAGGTATGTGCGAAATTCTGGCCTTGGGTGCGCAGAGCGATAAGCCCGTGGGTCGCCCGGTTCGAGGTTGTGCAGATCCCGGTCTCCCAGAAGATCGGCCCTTTCAGGATTCCGGTCGCGGAACCGCGATTTGTCGAGGCCGCGCACGCTTGCGGCCTGCGTGTGGACGTTTGGACCATCGATGATCCGGAGGAGATGAAAAGGCTCGTGACCCTTGGGGTTGACGGGATCGTCACGAATCGAGCCGACGTGGCGATGGACGTTGTGGCTGGTATCTGACGCCGGGAGCTTGTGTTCCGGCTGGGCTGCCCCGCGGCAGCTGAATGATCGACAAGGGATCTTTCCGGGTGCGGGCGGCCTCGTCGTCGAGATCTCCTTTGTTCGCCGACCGTTGCAAACTGTCGCTTTTCCTCCGAGCACGTGCACACTATGGCTGTGATGTACGCCTCGTGAAGGAGTAACGCCATGGAATACACTCGTCTCGGCAATTCCGGCCTGTACGTGTCCCGCGTGGCACTTGGAACCATTCCCTACGGCCAGGGTGGAGGATTCGAGAAGATCTCCGGTTTGGGCGTCGAAGAAGCCAAGAAGCAGCTGGACGAAGCGTTGGGTCGTGGCGTCAATTTCCTCGATACCGCGAATATTTACAATGGCGGTGATTCGGAGAAAATTCTGGGACGGGCCCTGGGCAAGAAGCGCGACGACATCATCCTGACGTCCAAGGCCCGCACCCCGATGGGCGAGGGCCCCAACGATTCCGGCGCGAGCCGCTACCATCTGACTCGGGCCGTCGAGGACAGTCTGACGAGGCTCGGGACCGACCATCTGGATTTGCTGTACATGCACCAGTGGGACGGGCAGACCCCGATACGGGAGACCATCGAGACCGCCAACGAACTGATTCGTGCCGGCAAAATAAGGTACTGGGGCGTCTCCAATTACAACGCGTGGCAGCTGACCAAGACCGTCTATGAAGCCAGGGCCTTGGGGCTGAACCCGCCGATTGAGCAGCAGGTCTATTACACGCCTGAAGCGCGGGAGATCGAATACGAGATTCTCCCGGCCGCTCGCGACCTAGGGGTAGGTACGTGGGGTTGGTCGCCTCTGGGCGAGGGTCTCTTGAACGGTAAGGTTCGCCGCGGACAGGAAACCCCGTCGGACACGAGGCAGGGCGCCGGCTGGCCGGAACCTCACGTCACTGACTGGGAACGTGCATACGACCTCATCGAACTCTTCGACGACATCGCTGGCGACTTGGGATGGAGCTTGCCCCAGGTGGTCATCGCCTGGATCATGGGCCGCCCGGGGATTGACGGCGTCGCGATTGCGGCACGCGATTTCGGCCAATTCACCGAGGACCTCGACGCGGCCGAGTTGACGCTGCCGGATGAAGCGCGTGACCGTATCACCGAGGCGTCGCAACTGCCCGCGTACTACCCGCTGTGGCACCGACTTATGAACGGTATGGATCGCCCCGAACCGGCCGATCGCGAGTTCTTCGAGGAGCAGCGAAAGCACGTGCTGGGGGAGTAGGCGAAGCACGCCGGATCGCGCGACGCTCCCTCGCTTCGGGGAATTAGAACCCTGTCAAGGGACCGTATCCACTTCCGGGTGTGCTCCTGACCAACAACTAGCCCAGCGGCGAGGGGTTTTCTGCAGCGTCCGGATCCAACGGGTCGCTTCCGACAGACCGGCGACGTCGGGCGATGAAAGCCATGAGGTGATACACCACTAGCGTGGTTCCTGTGCCGAGGGCGATTCCCGCGAACTGCAATCCGAAGATGTCCCACGTGTAGTCCGCAATACCCACGATCAGGGCTACGGCCGCAGTCGTGAGGTTGACCTGATTGGAGAAATCCACGCGGTTCTGGACCCAAATGCGTACGCCGAGCATGCCGATCATTCCGTACAAGACCGTCGCTGCGCCCCCGAGTACGCCTTCCGGCACGGTGGCTACCGCCGCGCCGAAGACCGGCATCACGGAGAGCAGCAGGGCACATATGGCGGCGACCCAGTAGGCTGCGGTGGAATAGACCTTGGTGGCGGCCATGACGCCGATATTTTCGGCATAGGTTGTGGTGCCGGATCCTCCGCCCGTGCCCGCGATGGTCGTTGCCAATCCGTCGGCCATGATTGCGCGACCGGCGTAGTGGTCCAGATTGGTTCCGGTCATCAAAGCCACGGACTTGACGTGGCCGATGTTCTCCGCGACCAGAACGAGGACCACGGGAACAAATAGGCCAGCGAGGGCCAGATGGAACTCCGGAGCATGAAACTGCGGCAGCCCGAACAGGCCCTCGGAATCCCAAGCCTTCTGAATAGAACTGAAGTCGACTTCACCGCGAACTATTGCCGTGATGTATCCGATGAGCACGCCCAGCAGAATCGACAGGCGACCAAGGATTCCTCGGAAAAGCACCGAGATTAGAATGATCGATCCGAGCGTCACCAAGGCGGTCACGGGTGCCTTCATGAAATTCTCTTTGGCAGACGGCGCGAGGTTGAAGCCGATCAATGCGACGATCGATCCCGTCACGAGTGGCGGCATCAAGGTCTGCAGCCATCCGGTGCCCGCGATTTGGACGATGAGCCCAATGACAAAGAGGGTCAATCCAGACATGACGACGCCGCCGAGCGCGCCGCCAGGGCCGTATTGGTTCATGGCTGCTCCGATCGGCGCGATGAACGCAAAGGACGAGCCCAAGTATGAGGGCACCCGACCAGCCGTGAGGAGCAGGAACAGTATTGTGCCGATCCCGGAGAAGAACAGCGTGGTTGCCGGCGGAAAACCGGTGAGCAACGGCACCAGAAAAGTGGCGCCAAACATCGCGACGACGTGCTGGGCGCCGATGCTGATGGTGCGTCCCCAAACAAGACGTTCCTGCGGTGCCACCACCTGACCTGGAGCGACATGTCTTCCGTCGCCGTGAAGCGTCCATCTGAGCCCCATTTTCTGGGTAGTCGAGTCGGATGGGGGTGCAGAGCTCACGCTGACTCCTGGATGAGGTTCGATTGTCGACTTGCGGGCCCTTGCGAAGGCATCTGGCGACGCCGGGCTTCATCAATTCTACGTAGTCGTAAGGGTAGGAGCGGCTGTCCGCGCTCCGTGCCTCGGCGAAATGAAATAGGCCTAGCCGAGGATCTCCTCGGCAAGTTCCGTCAGTTCGGGGGTTTCGCGGGCCTTTTGGGCGGCGCGTTCCAGTGCGGCATCGTGCGTGGGCTTGGCCTCGTTGAGGGTTTTTCTGCCGCTCGGCGTGAGTTCGGTGTAGATGCCGCGTCGGTCGTCTTCGCACAAGATCCGGGTCAGAAGTCCGCGGTCTTGGAGGCGGTTGACGAGCCGTGTGGTCGCGCTGGGAGACAGGGCTGCGGCGCGCCTGAGCTGGGACATGCGCATATGCCATCCGTCTTGGCGGCTCAAGGCTTCCAGGACGTTGTACTCGACCACCGACAGCTGGTGCTTGGAGTCGAGGTCCTTCTCCAACTCACCCTCGATCAGATGGTGAAGCGCTGCGAGTCGGAGCCATCCTTGGGCACGGATTTCGAGGGCATCGTTACTGATGGACATGAAATCATGATACCAAGAGGTTGCAATATCGGGCGCCTGCAACTAGTTTTGCATACGCCGTTGTTTGCATACGCGTTATAAACGCTCGTACAACTCAACGCGATATTCGTTGCTCCCGACTTGAGGTATTCCATGAAAAATATCCCCTTAGGCCTCCTGGCGTTGGCGATCGGAGGGTTTGGCATCGGCCTGACCGAATTCGTGATCGCTGGTCTCCTGCCCGAGGTCGCTCAGGCCTTCGGCGTCAACGAAGCAAAGGCTGGGGGCCTTATCTCCGGCTACGCTCTTGCCGTTGCTGTGGGAGCGATCGTGCTGACTCTGCTCCTGAATGCGGTGCCGCGGAAGGTTGCTCTTCTGGGGCTGCTGATTCTGTTCATTGCCGGCAATCTCATATCTGCCCTGGCCGGAACCTACAGTCTGATGCTGACCGGTCGAATTCTGGCGGCCCTTTGTCACGGTGCATTCTTCGGTATCGGCTCCGTGGTCGCCGCATCTATGGTTGCACCATCCAAGCAGTCCGGGGCAATAGCCCTCATGTTCGGCGGGTTGACGACAGCAAATGTCCTCGGAGTTCCGTTAGGGACCCTGATCGGGCAGGCCTTCGGGTGGCGTTCCACATTTTGGGTCATCACGATGATCGGGATCGGTGCATTCGTTGCCATTGCGGCGCTCGTTCCGGCCATGCAGTCAATGAGTCCTCAGGCAAACTCGGTAGAGCGCAATGAATCCGCATCCGTCCGGATTCGTCGAGAACTGTATGCCTTTACGCGCATACAGGTTCTGCTTTCCCTTCTCGTCACGGTTCTCGGATTCGGCGGGATGTTCGGCGCCTTCACCTACATCTCATACATTTTGACCGGCGTATCCGGATTCCCGTCGACCTGGGTTCCGTGGCTATTGGTTGCTTTCGGGGTGGGGCTCTTTGCCGGCAATCTCTACGGGGGCCGTGCGGCGGATCGCAACAATCACATGACGATCCTGACCGTGCTCGTTGCCCTGGTGATCGTTATGTCCCTCTTTGCCCTGACGGCACAGTTCAAGGTCACAGCGGTGCTGTTCCTGATGCTGATGGGTCTCTTCGGTTTCGCGATCGTGCCAGGGCTGCAGAATCGAATTCTTTCCCATGCCGGTGACGCCCCCACTCTCGCGTCAGGAGCCAACATTGCGGCTTTCAATATCGGCAATGCCATGGGCGCCTGGCTTTCCGGGCTCGGAATCTCTCTGGGGTTGGGGTACGCCTCCGCATTATGGATAGGGGCAGGATTGTCCCTGGTGGCCCTGATCGTTTTTGCCATCTCGATCACGTTGCCGGGCGGAAGGCCTCGGAAGCCGGCGTCTGCCCCGACGAGCGAGGTCGTGGGTGGAGTATCCAGGCAATGATGAAGGCAGGCGCTGTTGAGCCCTTCCGGATGAACCGGGCGGGAATGCGCAAAGGGTGGGACTCTCGAATGAGAGTCCCACCCTTTGGTGAGCGGAGGGCAACCTACTTGAGGCCGCGCATCATCCTGAGGATCGGTTTGCGGACGAGCCACAGAATCACGCCGGCTACGATGCTGATGAGGCCCATCGTCAGGAAGTAGGGCACTTCCGCCTGTTCCGAGTAGAACTGAGCGAGCCAGCCGGAAAGGGCGGTACCCATCGCGACCGATGTCCAGTACCACGCCATCATCTGAGACTTGTGCGCCTCAGGGGCGAAGCGCGTGGTCGCTGACGTCCCGGTGGGGGAAAGCGTCAGCTCCGCAACCGTGCAGACGAACAGAATCAGCACGAGCCACCACAGGCTCACGATGTGATGTCCGGCCGGCAGCAGGAAGATCAGGAATGCGATTCCCACGCCGATCATGCCCAAGGAGAACTTGGTGACGGTGGAGGGCTGGCGATTGCCGAGCTTGGTCCACATGGTCGCGAACACTGTTCCCAAAAGAATGATGAAGACCGGGTTGATCGACTGGAACATGCCCGGCTTGAACTCCAACCCGAACAAGTGCCAATCGAGACGACTGTCCGAGTAGACGGCCATGACCGTGAACTGTTGCTGGTACAGGGCCCAGAACACCGCGTTGCCGATCCACAGCGGGACGAAGGCCAGAACCCTCGAATGTTCGGTCTCGCTGGTCTTGTTGCTGCGAATCAGGATCGTGCCCAGAACAATCGCCCCGAGCAAGGTGATGCCGATGACCCAGTTGGAGATGTTTCCTGGTGTGATGAGGCCCGTGAGGCACAGAACCAGGATGATCAGAACCGCGACGAGGAGGCCGCCGACGAACATGCCCTTTTGACGGCCGTTCGCCGGATTGTTGACGTGGTGGACCGTTTCTGGGAGGTTCTTGCGGGTCAACATGTACTGCAGAAGGCCCAGGGCCATGCCGATCGCGGCGAGCAGGAACCCGAAGTGGAAACCGAGGATGCCCCAGCCGGTATTGGTGAACAGGGGCCCCACGAGAGCGCCGATATTGACGCCCATGTAGAAGACCGTGAACCCTGCTTCGCGGCGCATGTCCTTCGTGTCATAGAGGGAGGCAACAAGGACGGACGCATTTGTCTTGAGGCAGCCGGAGCCCACAGCGATCAGCACGAGGCCGATGATCACACCAGCGAAGTTGGGGATCAGGGACAGTGCGAGGTGCCCGAACATAATGGCAATTGCGGAATAGAACAGGGTTCGTTCGGGGCCGAAGACCCGGTCGCCCAAATAGCCGCCGAGAATGGCCATGAGGTAAACCATGCCGCCGTATGCGCCGATGATCCCTGTGGCTGCGGCCTGATCGAGGCCGAGGCCGCCATCGGCGGCCGAGTAGTACAGGTAGTAAACGAGGATGCCTTGCATCCCGTAAAAGGAGAAACGCTCCCACATCTCAACAGAGAAGAGATTGGCGAGCATTCGGGGGTGGCCGAAGAAGGTCTTGCCGCTCGGATTCCGAGGGTCTACCTCCGTGCCTTCAGCGACGTGACTAGACATCGGATAGCACCGTTCGTAGATAGGATTTTAAGTATGCCGTCCGCAACTCTAACCCCAAAGTGTGAAGCGGCGCATACTTAGCTTTGGTATGAGCCTGTGTTGGATCCGATGGGAGTCGGGGCGATCAGGGGCCGTCTGCGCCCGTACGCCGCCATTTCGTTGCCTCATAGTCATCAAGATTTTGGATGACGATGAGCGACTATGTGACTAGCATCATGACTATGAAGAGCACTAGACAGCTCATCAAGGAACTCAGGGCATCGGGCTCGGAATCGACCGAGGTCGAGGTCAAATCCGGCCTCCATGGCTTTCCCAAGTCTGCCGTGGAGACAATGAGTTCGTTCGCGAACGGAACCGGCGGAACCATTCTCTTCGGTCTCACCGACAAGACGTTCCGCCCCGTCAAAGGCTTCGACGCGCAACGCGTTCACGACGCGGTGTCCAATGCGGTCAGGGCGAAGCTCACGCCGCATCCAGCCGTCGAGCTCTCGGTTGAGGAATTCGAGGGCGCCAGAGTCGTCAGAGCCGATGTCGAGGAGCTTCCGTACTTCGACAAGCCCTGTTTCGTGGCCAGCAAAGGAGCGTACGGGGGCTCGTATATACGGATCGGCGAAGGCGACCACAAGCTCTCGGAGTACGAGGTCACGCAATTGCGCGACAATCGCGTGCAACCCGGCTACGACCGGGAAGCCGTGGAAAATGGGAACCAAGAAACGCTCAATGCCCAAGCCGTCGACAACCTTCTCGAGAAAGCCTGCGAGCGTACCCCCGCCGCCTTCAGTGGGGTCGAACCCCGGATTGCTCTCAAGAGGCTCAACGTCACGCACGAATCCACACGTCGGGCCCGGCCGACGCTCGCTGGCCTCTTGGCTCTTGGGGTATATCCCCAAGAGTTCTTTCCCCAGCTCAATGTAACGTTCGTGGCGGTTCCGGGGACATCGCTCGGGGAGGTGGATGCGGGCGGCGTCGCTTTCACGGACAACCAGTCGTTCAACGGGCCCATTCCGACGTTGATCACCGCCTCGGTAGAGGCTGTGCGGCGAAATTCGAATCGAGCGGCGATCATCACGGGGGCGGGCCGGAGGGATGTTTACGACTTTCCCGACGTCGCCGTCCGAGAAGCCATGACCAACGCCCTCATGCATCGGGATTACAGCCCGTATGCTCGCGGAATACAGGTCCAGATGGAGCTCTATTCGGATCGTCTGGAAATCCGCAATCCCGGGGGCTTGTACGGCGGGATTCGAGTCGAGGAGCTAGGGCGTGTTTTCACATCGTCGTCGCGTAACGCGGCCCTGGCGAAATTGCTCGAAGAAGTCGAGATGCCCCGAACCGGGACGTCGGTCTGTGAAAATCGTGGGTCAGGTATCGCCCGCATGGCGTTTGCGATGGAACAAGCTGGCAAGCCATCCCCGGAGTTCCGCGTGACACCAACCTCCGTGACCGTGATACTGCGCTTGGCGCCGGTTCCTTCCGCGAGTTCCGTACCCCACTCGCAGCTGCGCACGGAAGCACAGGGGCGCACCCGGATAGCGCTCAACGCCGATTCACATGAGCAGCAGCTCATTGAACTCATGGCCCGGCGAAGCGCGCCGATCACGAGTCAACGTATTCAGGACGCTCTGTGCCTCTCGCAGTCCGCAGCCAACCGTCTCCTGAAGAGGATGATCGACGCGGGTCAGGTCCTGCCGACTGCCCCGCCCCGCAGTCACCGCAGAAGGTACCTGCTCGCGGACGGGGTAAGGGGCAGCTCGGATGGGAACGCGCGACGAATTATTGGCGGGAAAGTACGGCCTTGACCTCACCCATGGGTCGCGGTGTTGGCGAAAGCCTATATGCTTTCCCGATCTGATCGAGAGCAAAGCGGTGTGTGGCCATCTTCCGGCCGTCTCCGCCTTAGCTGAGGGCTCCGTCGACCAGGGCCTTGGCTTCCTTTTGGACCTCGGCCAAATGCTCGTCTCCCTTGAAAGATTCCGCGTAGATCTTGTAGACGTCCTCGGTTCCTGATGGGCGGGCAGCGAACCACGCGTTTTCCGTGACGACTTTCAGGCCGCCGATCGGTTCTCCATTTCCAGGTGCCTCGGTCAAAGTCGCAGTGATGGCCTCTCCTGCGAGCTCGGTTGCGGTGACGTCCGCGGCGGAAAGTTTCTTGAGCTTTGCCTTTTGCTCTCTGTTCGCGGGCGCGTCGATGCGCGCGTAGCTGGGCGAACCGAAATCCTCCGTCAGCTCCGCGTAACGCTGAGACGGGGTCTTGCCGGTAACCGCCGTCATCTCCGCCGCCAGCAGGGCCAGGATGATCCCGTCCTTGTCCGTTGTCCAGACCGAGCCGTCTTTTCTCAGGAAGGAAGCACCGGCAGATTCCTCGCCGCCGAAGCCCAGAGAACCGTCCATGAGGCCTGCGACGAAGAATTTGAAGCCCACGGGAACTTCGACCAAGGGGCGGTTCAGGGATGCGGCGACCTTGTCGATGACGGATGAGGAAACCAGGGTCTTGCCGACCCCTGCGGCCCCCGGCCAGTCCGGTCGGTGGCTGTACAGATAGTCGATGGCGACCGCGAGGTAGTGATTGGGGTTCATCAGCCCTTCATCCGGGGTGACGATTCCGTGCCGGTCAGAATCGGCGTCGTTGCCGGTCGCTATGTCGTACTTGTCCCGCGAGGCAATCAGGGAAGCCATGGCATTGGGCGACGAGCAGTCCATGCGGATTTTCTCGTCCCAATCCAAGGTCATGAACGACCATCTGGGATCGACCTCGGGATTCACGACGGTCATGTTGAGGCCGAATCGCTCCGAGATGGTGATCCAGTACTCGACGGCGGCCGAGCCCATGGGGTCGGCACCGATGCGCAACCCCGAATCGCGGATCGCTTCGAGGTCGATGACCTCGGGCAGTGCCGAGACGTAGGAGGTCATGAAATCGAAGCGCCCGGTCGTGTCCGCAGCTTTGGCCCGGGCCAGCGGCAGCCTCTTGACGCCCGCGAGATCGTTCTCGAGGAGCTCGTTCGCGCGGTCCGCAATCCACGAGGTCGCGTCCGAATCCGCAGGCCCACCGTGCGGTGGATTGTATTTGAAACCGCCGTCTGTGGGTGGGTTGTGGCTCGGGGTGATGACGATGCCGTCCGCACGCTCCGCCGAAGGCTTGGCGTTGTGCGTCAGTATCGCGTGGGACAGGGACGGAGTGGGAACGTAGCCGTCGTTGGAATCCACTAAGACGTGGACCTCATTGCCTGCCAGAACTTCCAAAGCAGTCTCTTGGGCGGGACCGGACAGCGCATGGGTGTCACGACCCATGTAGAGAGGACCCTTGTAGCCCTGACCGGCTCGATACTCGACAATCGCCTGGGTGATCGCTGCGATATGAGCCTCATTGAACGACGCTTTGAAAGAACTTCCGCGATGGCCTGACGTGCCGAATGAGACACGCTGGTCGGGGTCTCCCGAGTCCGGGACCACCGAGTAGTAGGCGTCGGTCAATTCCTTGAGATCGACGAGGTCTTGTGGTTGAGCGGGGGTTCCTGCGCGGTTAGCCATGACTTAAACCTATCCCGAAAAAGCTGAGCGGGGGCTACGGCGGGCTTATCACCTCGCCGTCCACACTCGGTTGGTTCTTACGTCTCTACAATCATGGGCAGCTGATCGGTCCTCGTCTGCCCGACGCCGGTTGCGGCTGATGCGCGTCCGGCGTCGAGCGGATATCTCGATTCCTTAGGACAAGCCCTGGGCATGGAGCGCACGCTGGCGTTGAGCCAGGAATTCGCGTTGCTCGGGTGAATCGGCGGCGTCTGCGGCGGGCCGATTGAAGGCAGCGCGGGTCGAGCCGTCGATCAGGCGTGCGGCCGCGCGGGCGGTGCGTTCATCGAGATCGTATTCAGGATTGAGACCGACGATGTCCATCATGGCCATCTTGCCGCTCGCGGCGACGCGTTGGACCACTTCTTGGACGACGATCATCGGGACGCCGAGGGCGGACGGCGCGCTGACTCCAGGCGCCTGGTATCCGGGAAGAACGTCGAGATCAACACTGAGATAGACCACATCCAGGTCTGCCAGCTGCTGGTCGACGAAATCGAGGACGTTCTGCAGGCGGCATTCCGCGCACTGGTCATCCTTCAGATAGGAGACGTTGAGATCCTGGGCGTGCTCGAATTGCGCGCGTACGTTATCCGCCTCGCTGACTCCGAGAACGCTGTAGTGGAACTCGCGCTCGGACTTCTTCTCCTCCGTGATGATTTGGCGCAGCGCAGTGACCGCCGTGGGCTGGGGGGTATTGCGAATCGCGAAATGGGAATCGAGGCTCATGACGCCCCACTTTTTCACCTCGTCGAGAGATCCGGACGCAACAAGCCCCTGATATGCCGCATAGGTGGTCTCGTGTCCGCCGCCCAGGACGACTGTCAGGCTGTGCTCCGGGATGATGCGGCCGAGCTGTTCCCCGGCCTCAGCCTGAGCTTCTTCCATGTTGTGTCCGTCCACGGCGACGTCACCGCGATCGTGGACGATTTGTCCTCCATGAAAGGCCAGCTGAGCCAGCGCATGCCGAATGTGGAATGGCCCTTTGGCCGCGCCCGGGCGCCCCTGGTTGCGTACGGTGCCCTCATGGGAGGCGAAACCGAAGATCGCCAGACCTTTGGGATCGTCTTCCTTCTGCACCTTCCCGGCGTACACCATGTGGTGCCAACGGGTGTGGATTGCTCCCGGACCCTCGTCGCGTCCCATCCAAGGTGTTGTCTCCATGACCAATTCCTCTGTTTTGAAATTTTATGTAGCTTGATCCCACACATAACACCCGTGGTCATGAACTTGGCAAGCTTATGCCGCATATCGTCCCGAATCTTGGGACAACTGGTCGCGTTTCCGCGATCTGGGACGGTTGTGGATTTCTTCGTGAGCCTTCCGACGTGCACGGTAAGTTAGATAAGGAAGAAGCGAATACGGGCGGATGCCGCCTCGAGTGAGGAGAAACCATGGACGAGAACGTTCCCAACGTGAAGGTCGAGGAAATCCCCGAGGGCGCCAAGATCCTCGATGTCCGCGAGGACTATGAATGGGAAGAAGGACACATCCAAGGGGCTCAGCATCTTCCGCTGGACCAAGTTCCGGAACGATATGGCGAGGTTCCCCTGGACGAGGACGTCTACGTCATCTGTCGGAGCGGAGGCCGTTCGCTGCGCGCGACTGCCTACCTTAATCAGTACGGATTCGATGCGTTCAACGTGGTCGGTGGCATGGGTGCATGGCAGGACGCCGAGAAACCCATGGTCTCCGAGAACGGCCAGACACCGCAGGTTCGGTAGTCAGGCGTTCACACATGAAGTACACATATCTCGGCCCCGAGGGCACGTTCTCTGAGGCCGCACTGCTTTCTGTCCCTGGTTCGGACACCGCCGAACGCATACCGGCCACGTCCGTTCCGGCCGCCCTGGCCATGGTCCGCGAGGGCAAGGTCGATGCGGCGATGGTTCCGATTGAAAACTCCGTAGAGGGCGGTGTCACGGCAACCCTTGATGCCATTGCGGACGGGGAAGACCTGCGCATCGTTCGGGAGGTGCTGGTCCCCATCCGTTTCATCCTCGTCGGTGCCCCAGGACTGACGCTCGACGAGGTCCGAGTGGTGTCGACGCATTCCCATGCTTGGGCACAGGTCCGGAAATGGATGGGTGAAGCGCTGCCCAATGCGGATTACGTGCCCGCGAGCTCCACGGCCGCGGCGGCGGTCGCATTCCTCGATGAAGACAACCCAGGGTATGAGGCGGCGGTATGCTCCCCGATCGTCGCCGAACAGCATCCGGAACTGAACTTGCTCGCAACAGATATTGGTGACAACGCCAATGCGATCACCCGATTCATTCTGGTGACCTCGGCCCACGACGGTCTGCCGACCCCTGAGCCCACCGGGGCGGACAAGACCACCCTGGTCATCCCGCTCCCCGAGGACCGCGCGGGCGCTCTGATGGACCTTTTGGAACAGTTCGCGGTGCGAGGGGTGAATCTTTCACGCATTGAGTCACGGCCGACGGGGCAGTCATTGGGCTCGTACTTCTTCTCCATCGATGCCGAAGGTCACTTGGAAAACCTGAGAATGCGCAACGCCCTGCGTGGCCTGCACCGGGTATCACCGGGTGTGAAGTTTCTGGGTTCCTATCCTCGCGCCGATCGGAAGGAACCCCTTCTCGACTCGCATCATTCCGACGAGGCTTTTTCCCGGGCAGACAAGTGGGTGGACAACCTCTGAAGTGCCGCGGTGACGTGATGCCGCCCGCAGGGTTGCTGTCGAGGGAATCCGTGGGCGTTTGACCCGTTCCGGTGGATACTGAACACTTAAGGTCGAAGAATAGAAGGGGAAACCACATGCGAGTTACCGGTTGGTTGCAGGCTGGCATCATCATGCTTGTCCTGGGCATCTTCGTGGGAGCTTACGGGGTCGGCATTTGGGCGCTCGCTCTGGGCCAGGATACGGACGCGGACAGCGGAGCCAAGATTGCTTCGCCCATCATGATGCTTGCCTCCGTCCCCCTCCTCGTTGTCGGCCTCGGTATGACCATCTCCGGCATCTTTTGGGAAAGGCATGTTTTCCTCGAAGCGCTGTCGGCCCGAAGGCAAGAGGCGGAAGCCGCGTCTTCTGTTCGGTCTCGCCCAGAATAAAGTGACTAACTCACCGACGGGTTGACGAACCGCCGCCAGTTCAAACGGGACTGTCCCAGAGCGCTTGTCTTCCTGAGGTTCGCCAAACTGCGGAACGGTGTGATGTTCTCCGGGTAGGTGTTGACGGCAAGGACTGCCGGCCGGACCTCGGCCACCAGGCGACCATAGGTTCCGATCAGGTCGCCATCGACCTCTACCGGTTGCGGACTGCCTCCGAAGTCCAGTACGACTTTCTTCCCGTGAAGATGCTCGATGACCGGAAGGCCGTTTCTTTTCCGCGTCACGACCTGTCTGGTCAAGGATACCCACCCGACCAGGTTGCGAGGGGTCAGCAAGATGACTTCGAGGAGACCGTCGTCCGCCGTGGAGTCCGCGGCCAGATGAAGACCGGCCGTGATTTCCCCGCAATTGGCGACGAGTACTGCACGAATCCTCCTGCGGATCGGTTCATCGTCGTCGATCTGGATGGCAACCGGACGTCTGACGGAAACCAAATTGCGCAGACCGGCCTCGACGTAGGCCAACCACCCCAATCTCGACTTTAGATCGTCCTTGGTGTCCGTCATGATTTGGGCGTCGAAGCCCGCCCCGCCCATGACCAGGTACGACAGCTCTTCATGGATCCCGTCCTGCCGCGTCGCTCGGAGACCGATCATGTCGATGCGTCGGGGCCTGCCATGGAGTGCCGTATCGATGCAGGAATGCAGATCCGAGATGCTCATTTCCAGGTTGCGTGCGAGCAGATTGCCAGTGCCCAGCGGGACGATTCCCATCCCCGTCGTGGTGCCCTCCAGGACGCCAGCCACCTGGCGGACCGTGCCGTCCCCACCCATAGCAATGACGAGATCACAGCCGTCGGCCACTGCCTGTTCGGCCATACCGCGGCCGGGATCTTCCGTCGTCGTCTCGTAGAACTTCGGTTCCGGCCAATCGATTTTACGAGTTGCGTGTGCCAGAGCATCGCACGAGAAGTGTGCGAGCGACTTCACCGGGTTGTACACGACACCGACCTGACGTGGGCTCCCCGGTTCGAGACGGGGGCGCCACGGCACGGGCTGGGTCAGTACAGGGGGCCGCCCTCGCCACGACGTGACGACGCTGGCGGCAGCGGCGGCGGCCAGGCTCAGGAAGCCCACCACACCTAGGGCTTTTCCGGAAGGTCGCATAATTTCCAGGTTACCGGTCCTGAGCGCGATTCATCCGGTGAGCCAACTGATTACGGACCGCGGGCCACTCGTCGCGCACGATCGAATAACTGCAGGTATCCCGGATCGAACCATCCTCCATACGCCGATCGTTGCGCAGCACGCCGTCCAGTTGCGCTCCCAAATCCTCGATCGCTCGTCGGGACTGTCGGTTCAGTTTATGGGTTTCGAAGCGCACGCTGATGCACTTGAGGGTTTCGAAGGCATAGGTGAGCAGGAGTTTCTTCGACTCGATGTTCATCCCGGTCCGTTGCGTCGACGCGGCATTCCAGGTGTATCCGATATCGACCCTCGGCGCGCTCCAGTCAAGATCGTAATAGCTTGTCATGCCAGTGATTTTGCCGTCGGCGAGACGACGGGCTGCGAAAGGGATCATGGCCCAGTTTCGCTGGAGCTCCAGACGCCGGCGGATCTCTGATTCGACGCCTTCCGGTCGGGGAACCGAGGTGTACCAAAGGTTCCACAGTTCGCCGTCGCGGGTTGCGTCCTGAAGATCCTCGCAATGATCGAGGGAAAGCTGTTCAAGCTGGACCGACGTGCCCGTAAGCGTAGGCGCGGTCAAGTCGGTTGGAGGCGTTGGGATGGTGTCGAATTCCGTCATGGGCCTACCGTATCGGGTGTCCAATTCGGGTCACCGTTATCCACAGCGATGTATCCGACGTGGGAACCTCGCGAGCGTTGCGGTAGGTTAAGGGGCGTGATCGACATTAATCTTCTGCGCGAAAATCCAGACCTGTTTCGGGCTTCTCAGCGTGCCCGCCAATCCGACGTCGAGCTCGTGGACCACATCCTCGAAGCTGACGCCAATCGTCGGCAGTCGATTAGTGATTTCGAATCACTGCGAGCGGAACAGAAGTCTTTCGGCAAAAAGGTCTCCCAGGCCACTGGCGAGGAGAAAAATGCCCTGCTGGCCGAGGTCAAAGAGCTCTCACAGAAGGTCAAAGCCGCGGAAAATGCCTTGAACGAAGCCCAGGCAGCTCAGGACGAACTCCTCTCCCGCATGGAGAACCTCATCATCGACGGCGTCCCCACCGGTGGCGAGGACGACTTCGTCACCTTGAAAACGGTTGGCGAGCCCCGGGATTTCGCTTCCGAAGGCTTCGAACCGCGGGATCATCTTGAGATCGGGGAGCTCCTCGACGGCATCGATATGGCCAGAGGAGCCAAAGTCTCCGGTGCGCGTTTTTACTTCTTGAAAGGTGCGGTCGCTCGCCTCGAACAGGCTTTGCTGTGGATGGCACTGGACCAAGCCACCAAGGCCGGCTTCACGATGCTGACTACCCCGACCCTCGTCCGTCCCGAGACTATGGCTGGGACTGGTTTCAACGTCAAGCACGACGACGAGATCTACCGGCTCGAGCGGGACGATCTTTACCTCGTGGGAACATCCGAGGTCGCGATCGCCGGTTACCACGCGGACGAGATCATCGATTTCGACGGCGGACCCCGGAAATATCTCGGGTGGTCCACGTGTTACAGACGTGAGGCCGGATCCGCCGGCAAGGATACCCGCGGCATCATTCGCGTACACCAGTTCAACAAAGCAGAAATGTTTGTGTACTGCCCCGTAGAAGAAGCGGAAGGCATGCACGAGAAAATGCTGGCCTGGGAAGAGGAAATGCTGGGCAAGTGCGGCCTGTCCTATCGTGTGATCGATACTGCGGCCGGCGATTTGGGTTCTTCGGCAGCGAGGAAGTTCGATTGCGAGGCGTGGATTCCCACCCAAGGCACATACCGTGAATTGACCTCGACCTCGAATTGCACGACGTTCCAGGCCCGGCGGCTGAACATTCGAGAGCGCAAGCCGGACGTGGTCTCCGCCAACGGCAAGACGAAAAAGGGCGGAACCCGGACGGTCGCTACCCTCAATGGCACGCTGGCTACAACGCGTTGGTTGGTCGCGATCTTGGAAACTCACCAGCAGAAGGACGGATCGGTCCGCATCCCCGAAGCGCTGCGCCCCTATATGGGCGGGCTCGAGGTCATCCCAGTGGTTGGGCAGAAATAGTCCAGCAATCGGCCGCCGTCCGAACTTGCCCGTCGTGTCGCTCCTCAGGGGTGAAACCTGGGCTAGGTCGGGCGGCGTCCCAATTTAACGAGAATTCTTAACCGCCGATTCATCGCGAATTCGCTGAATCGGTGCATACCCGTTATAACGGGTGGATCAGATGAAAGTATGGAAATAATGACTCAAGAAACAATTCACCCGCCGGTGCAGGTGCGCTGGCACAAAGAAGCAGGGGTGAAATACCTGGTGGCCCTCGACGTCGACGGAACCCTCGTGGACCACGACGGTCACATGTCAGAAGACGTCAAGGAAGCCGTTCGATCCGTTGCCCAGGAAGGGCACCACATCGTGGTCTCGACCGGCCGTTCGAAGGGTGCGACCTTGCCGATCGTGGAACTCGCCGACATCGAGTCCGGCTACGCGGTCAGCTCCAACGGCGGCGTGACACTCGAAATCGGCAAGCAACACGTGGACGGTTATAAAATCGTCGACGCCGTGACCTTCAGGCCGGCCAAGGCGCTCGCCGCTCTCCACGAAAAACTGCCCGGCGCAAAATTTGCTCTCGAGGCCGCTGATGGGTCGTTCTTCTCGACAGCCCATTTCCAGGACCGGAGCTTCGGCATGGAGGCGCAGACCGTTTCCCTCGAGGAAATCCTCGACATGGAAGCCGTCCGCGTGGTGGTTTTCTCGTCCGAAACGGACATCGACTCCTTCGCCGAAATCATCGACGAAGTAGGCCTGCACGGTGTGACCTACTCGGTGGGCTGGACTCCCTGGCTGGATATTGCGGCTCACGGAGTTTCCAAGGCATCTGCCCTCGAACAGATCCGTAAGAATCTCGGCGTCGACCCTGCCCATACCATTGCGATGGGCGACGGCCGGAATGACATCGAGATGCTCGAATGGGCCGCTCGCGGCGTCGCCATGGGACAGGCGCCGGAGGAAGTCATCGACGTCGCCTCCGAGGTCACCTCGTCGGTTTACGACGACGGCGCCGCGCACATCCTGCGCAGCTTGTTGGACTAAGGAGCAGTCACCGCCTGTGCGCAGGTGCAGAAACAGATTGCTGCTTACACCAGGCGCGCCCCCTCGTCGGCGTTGGCCGTAAGCTCGAAGGCAGGACGTTATCCGTAAGGAGCCAGCATGAAAATTGCTATCGCGCAGATCAACAGCAGCGAGATTGTCAGCGAAAACCTGAGCAAGGTGCAGGATTGCACGCGCCGCGCTCGCGAAGAAGGCGCGGAACTCGTCGTCTTCCCGGAAGCTACCATGACTGCTTTCGGCAGTGACCTCTTCGCGGCAGCGACCGAACATGCCGAGATGTGGAAGACCGAAATGCAGTGGCTCGCCGCGGAACAAGAGATCTCCCTGGTGACTGGCGAATTCGCTCCTGCCGAGGACGGCAAAGTACAAAACATCCTGGCCGTGTACACGCCTTCGGGCGAGAGACTCGATTACGCCAAGATTCACCTGTACGACGCGTTCGGCTTCACGGAGTCCAACGACGTGGCACCTGGAAATGATTTACTCGTGGTCAACATCGGCGGAGTCTCGGTGGGTTTGTCCCTGTGCTACGACATCCGGTTCCCCAAGCTGTTTGCCGAATTGTCTCGCAAGGGCGCACAGGTTTCCTTGGTGGCCGCGTCATGGGCCGCCGGAAGCGGCAAGGTGGAGCAATGGGAAACCCTGGCTCGTGCCCGCGCCCTGGACAGCAACACGATCGTCGTCGCGGTGGATCAGGCCGACCCGAAGGTCTCCGGTGTCAACGTCAATCCCAAGGCTCCGACCGGTGTCGGACACAGCATCGTCTCAGACCCTTTCGGTCACGTTATTGCCTCGTTCGGCGAGGCAGAAGAATTGCAGGTCCTCGAACTGGATCTGGGCGTGGTCGAGCAAGCAGAAAAATCGATCCCTGTTCTGGAGAACGCAAAACTCGGTTATTAGAATTCCATTCCGGGGCGTCTCAGACAGTGGATTCCTGCCGAATCTGGGGTAAACCCGTTGACTTACCGGTAACTGCTTGAAATTCTCAATATAAGCGTTATCACTGGTCGGTTATGGATTTAGGGATGTGGGACAGTGGCTCCGTCGAAATACAGGACCGCTGGTGTCGGCATGCTGTTGGTTTCTCTCTCCGTGCCGATCCTTTCGGGCTGCACAGGAGCAACCAGTGATTCCAGCGTGGCCAGCCTGCCCGCTGAGACGAACACCTCTTCGCCGGAGCCGTCGGAGGGCTCCGCATCGGGTGAGGCAAGCCCGTCGAGTGGATCCACGGGCCAGCACCGGCAATTGGAAGTCATCGATGATCCTTGCGCGAGTTCCTGCATAAAAGGCGGAACCATTGAGGTTCAACATCCTGCGTTCGGCCCGATGACAGTGATCCCGTACTGGAACAAGCGCGCCGACGACAACGGCTCGCCGGCAGGGAATGCCGCTTATGCCCTGTACCAACATGACAAGGCCGTCGGCTACGTGGAGGATCCGAATCAAAAGCTTCTGTGGTTCGGCGCCAGACCGGTTGATCAGGCCAACTCAGATGTGTGGAATCTCGAAAACGGATCCAATGTGGACAAATATGGCAACGTTTACCTCAGCTACAACGGCGGGGTAACGGTACTCACCCCGACCGATCAGGGATACAACTCCTATGATTCGATGCCCAGCGGGACCAACCCTTTCAAAAATGCATCGTTGCATATCGACCCCTCTGGGGAACCGACCATGACGTATTCAGAAGACGGCCAAGAGCGGGAACACCATTGGGACGGCAATCAGTTCGTCGATTCCGAAGATTTCTGAGATTCGTTCCCCGAACCGCCAAAGGCCCGTATCCGGTTTCGGATGCGGGCTTTGTGTTGTCCGGGAATTCAGCCCCGGGAAGATTCGAACTTGCTCGCCGGGGCATGGCTCAGTTGATGAGCTTATTGTGCGGCGGGCGTCGTTGCGCACGTGAGCAGCGGCCGTTCACGGCGGTGACGTCGGCTTGCAGTGGCACCGTCCTCAAACAGTAGCGAACGTCATTACTGGCGAAGGGACAGCGATCAACTGTCGATGACGTAAACCGCACGCGTGCCCGGCTCGAGTGCCTCGAAACTGTGTTCGACGTCGCCCGCGAACGTCAGGAAGTCACCCGGATTGAGCACGGCTTCCTCTCCGTCGCAAACCGCCCGTGCCCTTCCTGCTGCCAGCACGATATGTTCGACGGTTCCCGTGGGGTGGGGGCTGGATTCCCGGGCCCGGCCGGGTTCGGCGCTGATGAGGTAGACATCGCGCCGCACTCCCACTTGGCCTGCGGAAAGAAGCGCGGCCGAATAGCTCGCATTCGAGGAGGGGAGTTGAGGCAGATTCTGGAGTCTCACGAGGGAGATGCGGCCGCGGGGAGGGTCGAGCAGTTGTGCCAGCTGCACCCCGTACGAGGTGGCCAGCGCCCACATGGTTTCGACGCTGGGGTTCCCCGATCCGGCCTCTAGCTGAGAGAGCGTCGACTTGCTGACGCCGGCCCGCTTGGCCGCCTCGCTCAGGCTGAGACCGTGCCTGGCTCTCTCTCGTTGGAGTGCCTGCGCCATGCGCAGTTTTTGCGCATCCGGTTCCTCGGGCCCATCGGTGTCGCGTGAGTCGGGGAGTTCGACGTCGAAGTTCATATCATCAATATATTGGACGTTCGTATTTCTTGACGAACGTTTAGGCAAGGATGCACCATAATAACCATGCGTTCGATTTATAGAACGGTCTCGCGGTTATTCTCTGATACCGTGGCGCCGACCCAGCGTCGCAATGCGATGGCGATCTTCCTGACCCTCGGTGCGGTGGGGCTTTCCTACGGTGCGCTGTCGCAATCCTCGGGATTCGCGATCTGGCAAACCGTTCTCTTGGCGGCTTTGGCAACCAGTGGCGCGGCGGAGCTGACTTTCGTCGGCGTGATCGCTGCGGGAGGAGCCCCGATCTTCGCGGTATTGGGAGGGCTTTTGGTCAACTCCCGCAATTTCGCATTCGGTCTCAGCGCGGGGGAGTATGTGCCCCGAGGTTGGCGCCGACTCCTGGCATCTCACATGGTCAACGACGAAACCGTCGCCTTTGCCCGATCGGTGAGGGGCCGTCAAGCCCGTTGGCAGCATTTCGTCGTCATGGCCATACTTCTGTTTCCCGCATGGGTAGGCGGCGCCGCACTCGGCCAATTGCTCGGTTCCGTGGTCGACGCCGATGCCCTCGGCCTGGACGCTGCCTTTCCCATCATTCTGTTCTGCCTCGTGGTTCAGGACCTCAAGAATCCGCTTGTCGCAATCATCGCTGGCGGAGGAGCGATACTCGCGATCTCGGCTACTCCTGTGTTGCCCCTGGGGCTCGGAGCCGTCGCGTCGCTCGTGATCCTGATTCCGGCGGCCGGATTCATCTGGGCCAAAGGCCACATCCGCCCATCTCGCACGAGTGCCGAAGGAGGCGAAGTATGAGCACCCTTCCCTTTGTGATCGCCTTGGCCGGTCTGGTCATCGGAACCTACATCCTGCGCTATGTGGGCGTGAGAATCGGTTCGATGTCCGGAACGGAGGAGGACACCGAAGAACCCACGCCCGCTCGCCTCTGGATGGACCGGGCCACCGTGGTCCTGATCTGCGCAGTCGCCGCGACCACCATGGTCTTCGAGGGGCAGGACGTCGCCGGGCCGGCGCGCATCATCGGGACTTCGGCCGGGATCATCGCCGCAATCGTCAAAGTTCCCCTTCTCATCTGCGTGATCCTCGGGATGGCTACCTGCGCGGCCCTTCGCCTGTTTGGCGTCGCGTAAGCACCTCGGCGATGTGGTCCAACGCTTCCTCATTCTGAAGCGAAGACCGATCTCCCAATTTCCGCCCCTGGTACAGCTCCCCGAGAAGGCGCCGGGTGATCTTGCCCGACCTGGTCTTGGGGATGTCCTTGACCACGATGACGTCCTTCGGCTTGGCGATGGGGCCGATCTCCCGGGTCACATGGTCCCTCAGGGCCTCCCGGAGCTCACTCTCATTCGGGGGCCGATTGCCGGCGACGGTCACGAATGCGATGGCGGCGTGCCCCGTGAGCTCGTCCTCGACGGGGCAGACACCTGCTTCGACGACGGCTTCGTGGGTCACCAGAGCCGACTCGATTTCGATGGTCGAGAGTCTGTGCCCGGAGATGTTGATGACGTCGTCGATCCGGCCGAGGATGTAGGTGTCGCCTTCGTCGTCGACCTTGGCGCCGTCCCCGGCGAGGAACCAACCGCGGTCGCCGTAGTGTTTCCAGTACGAATCCAAGTACCGCTGAGGGTTGCCCCACACGGTGCGCGCCATCGAGGGACCGATTTTGTCCACCACGATGAATCCCTGGGTCGACGGCTCGATGTCCTGTCCGGACTCGTCCACAACCCGCGTCGAAATCCCCGGAACCGCCCGGGTTGCGCAACCTGGTTTGACCCGCGTGTGCGGTGCATCGTCCGAGAACGAACCGGCAGGTGCGAACTGCGGATCGTGAGGTCTCGGAGAACACACGGTCGCGCCGGTCTCGGACTGCCACCATGTATCGATGAACGGAACCTCACCGGCGCCCACGTTGTCGCGCAGCCATCGCCAGGCTTCCGGATTGATGGACTCACCGACTGATCCCAGAAGCCGCACGGACGCGAGGTTATAGCTCGCGGGAAGGCCTTGCGGAAAAGCGCCCATCAAGGAACGGATGAGGGTCGGGGCGGTGTAGTAATTCGTGACGCCGTATCGTTCGATGATTTCGAAGTGGCGACCGAAATGCGGGGTATTGGGCGTCCCCTCGTAGATCACCTCGGATACCCCGTTGAGGAGCGGACCATAGATCTCGTAAGTGTGGGCCGTGACCCAGGCGAGATCGGCCGTGCACCAGTGAACCGTGGAATCGACTTTGCCCGCGTCATTCTCCGCGGAAAGCTCATCCGGACGGACTTCTCCGTCCTCGTCCAGAGTTTCGGGGAGGAGATCGAATAACAGGGCATGAGTGTATGCCGTCTGGGTGAGGTAGCCGCCCGTCGTGTGGACAAGTCCCTTCGGGCGGCCGGTTGTTCCGGAGGTGTAGATGATGAACAGAGGGGTTTCGGCATCGAAGAATTCCGGCTCGTGCACATCGGATGCGCTCTCGATGAGGTCGTGCCACCACACATCGCGTCCCGTCGTCCACGGCACAGCTTGCTCGTCCTTGGAACGGAAGCCTTTGTCGGACGGGGAGAGCGGAACACCCGCGGGTGTCTTGCGGCCAGGACGCGAGGTCCGACGGACCACCACGACGTGTTCGATGGAGTTGTCTCCCGCGCAGGCCTCGTCGGCGTTCTGCTTCACGGGAACGACCTTGCCCCTTCGGTTCTGACCGTCCGTGGTCACCAGAACCTTGGCACCGGTGTCTTCGACACGGAATTTGAGTGCTTCGGCGGAGAAGCCGCCGAATACGAGCGAATGCACGGCCCCGATCCGAGCACAGGCGAGTGTGATGATGACGGTCTCCGGAATGACCGGAAGATAGATCACAACGCGATCGCCTTTCTCGACTCCGAGATCGAGCAGAGCATTCGCGGCACGGGAGACTTCCGTCTGCAACCGAGCGTAGGTGTAGACCTCCCGGTCCCCGGGCTCGCCCTCGAAGTACAGGGCAATGTGCTGGCCGCGTCCCGCCTCGACGTGCCGGTCTACGCAGTTATAGGCCGCGTTCAGTCTGCCGCCTTCGAACCAGGCGATCTCGGGCACGCTGAACTCCGGTGCTCCGTCCTGGTCAGTGCCTATGGGCCGCGGCTTCTCGAACCGGTGTGCGGTGTGCCAGGGTTCGGCCCAGGACAGGCGTCCTGCCTGTTTTTCCCAGAAATCAACGCGGGCGGCGTCGGAGATCGTGGCGGGATTCGGAGTCGGATTGTGGGGGTCCGAGAAGACAAAATTTGTCGGAAGAGTCATGATCGTTCCTATCCGTTGCGGATCCTTTACGCGTCTGCCGGGGCGGTGCCCCATCGGCGTTGGGTCCATCGTTCAAAGATTCCTACCAGGGCGTCGGTGATTTTGCCCAGTATTGCCAAGAGAATGATCGCCAGAATCAGGCGGTCGGTTCGGCCGTTGCTCTGCGAATCGGTCAGCAGGAAGCCCAGGCCCATCGAAGCTCCTACGAGTTCTGCAGCCACCAGGAAAAGCCATGCCTGGGCCAGGGCGAGTCGGAGACCGGAGACCACGGACGGCATGACCGCCGGAAGCTGAACCGTTGTGAAAAGTCGTAGGCCAGTGATCCCGAATGAGCGGGCGGCCTCGATCAGCTGGCGGTCGACGTGTTTCAGCGAACCGGCGACTGTGGTGTAGACGGGAAAGAACGCGCCGATCGCGACGAGAATGACCTTTGAGTTCTCGCCCACGCCGACCCAGAGCAGCATCAAGGGGACCCAGGCAAGAGACGGCACGGCTCGCACCGCTCCCACGGTCGGACCGGCCAAGACGTTCGTCCAGTGTGAGAGACCGATCAACGCACCAATCACCAGCCCGAGGGCGCTTCCGATGAGGAACCCCAGGATTACCCGTTGCGTCGAGATCCCCACGTGTTGCCACAGCTCGTGGCGCTGAACCAACTCGACCCCGGCATCGACCACGGCCGATGGCGTCGGAAGCTGAATCGGTGAGAAAACACCGGTCGAGGAGAGTAGATGCCACACCAGCAACATGATCAACGGCAGGACCAAGCCCAGGGCGCCTACGGCCCAACGATTTCTCGGAAGGAATTTCACGCTCTACTTCCCCTCAATCCGTGTGGCCGCGCAACGCGCGTCCGCTGCCTCGGCGTAGTGCTTGTCGATGATGTTGGCCACGGCGTCGTCGACGTCCTTGCGGTCCGAGACGTCTCCGGAATCCACGAGGATGGGTGCAACATTCCGGAGTACTTTGAGCTGAGCTTCGCCCGGCACAGGATCGATGTCCAAATGCGTGCGTTGCCAGACTTTCTCAGCGACCCCACCGGAAACTGCTGCTTCTTCGGCGAATAATCGTGTTGCCTCGCTCGGATTCTTCAGTGCCCACTCTCTGGCGTACGCATAAACGTCGACGACGAGCTGGGCACCCTCCGGATTCTGTTGCAGGAACTCTTCCCGGGCGTTGAGGAAGCCCCACGTGTTGAACTCCAGGTTCCGGTAGAACAAGACGTCACCGCCTTCGTCTTCTGCGGTCGCCATGATCGGGTCGAGCCCTGACCACGCATCGACTTGATGGGTATCGAGCGCGGCCCGACCGTCGGCATGCTGCAAGTTCACGATCGTGACGTCATCCGTGCTCATGCCGGCAGCTTTGAGGGCCTGAACCAACAGAAAATAGGGGTCCGTCCCCAGCGTCGCCGCGACGGACCGGCCTGCCAGATCCTCAACCCGTCGAATCGGCGATTCCGGCGTGCGCACGAGCGCCGACCATTCCGGTTGTGAGAAGAGATCAATGGTTTTGAGCGGAGCCCCGTTCGCTCGCGCCAGAAGAGCGGCCGATCCCGCCGTCGACCCCACGTCTATAGCTGCACCGATGAGGTTCTGATTGGCTTTGTTCGAACCTGCCGACTTGAGCCACGTGACCGATTGCCCCAGATTGGCCGCGGCTTTCTCGAGCCATTCCTTCCTGCGAATAATCAGGGACAACGGGTTGTACGTCGCGTAATCGAGGGTAATGCTGCTGGTCGCGTCCGCGTTGATGACGCCGCGTCCGGCGCCTTCGCCGGACATGCACCCCGTCAGGGCGAATGCCACGACTCCGAGGCCGGTGGCCCGCACCGCGTCTCGGCGGGAAAAGTTGATCATGAGGTTGGGGTCCTTGCGAGGAAGTCGAGGAGGGGATGAACGAGGAAACCATGGGCGCGGGCCTCGTTGGCGCAGCGGGTCACACTTCCCGAAACGCCTCATGCGCGGTGGTGTCCACGCCCAGCAGACCCAAGAGGTGGCCGCGCATTCGGACTAGTTGCGCGTCCTCCCGGGAACGAGGGCGCGGCAAACCGACCTCAACGCTTTCGACAATCCCCGCCGGTACTCCCGGTGCCGTGCGGCCGAGTACGACGACGCGGTCGGATAGGTACAGGGCCTCGTCCACATCGTGGGTTATGAGGAGAACCGTTGTGGGGTCCTGACCATGAACATCCAGCAACAGATCCTGCATTTTCAGGCGAGTCAAGGCATCCAGGGCCCCGAAGGGCTCATCGAGGAGGAGAACTCTGGGGTTGCGTGCCAGTGCCCTGGCCAAGGACGCGCGTTGCGCCATGCCCCCGGAGACTTCCCCGGGGCGATGGCTCGCGTGCTCTCCCAGACCCACAAGGTCGATCAGCTCGGCGACTCGTCTGCGTCCGCCGTTCTTGCTCGCATTCTTCGGCAATCCGAGAGCAACGTTGTCCGTGATGGAACGCCACGGTAGCAGCCGTGGTTCCTGGAATCCCACGGCGCACCGGGAATCGATGTTGCGCACTGGCGTTCCGTCAATCGTGACGGATCCTGCGCTCGCGGCGTCGAGTCCGGCCGCTGCACGCAGAAGAGTCGACTTCCCACAGCCCGAAGGGCCGACGACCGCGACGATTTCCCCCGGTTCCGCGGTGAAGTTCACGTCACGGAGAACTTCGGACCCGGCAGCGCCGCGCCTGGATCCCGGGAATGACTTTCCGACGCCGTGGAACCGAACCGAAGCCGCTTTCGTCCCGGCTTCCTGCGCGCGTTCCGTCGAGTGCGCCGAGGTCACAATCAATCACTCCATCGAATCCTGGCGTTAGCACCGTGCTCGTCCGCGGAGGATCTCTCCGCCTGCGGGCAGAGCGAAAGATCACCGTGGAGATGGGTTGCTGCGACGTCATCGAGCCAGGTCTCTCAGTCGCTCTGGATGGTTTTCCCCTCCAGTTAATCCCGTGTGCTGCAAGGGCTCCAACTCGCGAGGGACTATTGCGGGAGATGAACTGCGGACCGTCAAAGTCCGTAACCCTGGCGCACGATGCGAATGGAGTGGAATTGACGCATGTCACACCGGATGCGATATTAGTGAACGAATGGTCAGTAATTCTAAGTCTGTCCCACCAGGAGTTCTTATGCCCGAAATGCCCGCAGCCTTCCTCGTCGGTGGAGCCCGCACTCCGGTGGGTCGATACGGCGGTTCCCTCTCCTCGGTTCGCCCGGACGATCTCGCGGCACTGTGCATCAGCACCGTCGTCGAGGAAGCGGGAATCGACCCGGCCGACGTCGATGAAGTCATCCTGGGCAACGCCAACGGGGCGGGTGAGGAGAACCGGAATGTGGCCCGTTTGGCCTGGTTGCTGGCCGGTTACCCGGACTCGGTGCCGGGGATGACGGTGAATCGGCTATGCGCCTCGGGGATGTCCGCGATCACGATCGCCTCCCAAATGATCAAGGCTGGTGCCGCGGAGATCGTGGTCGCCGGCGGCGTTGAATCGATGTCTCGCGCGCCCTGGGTCATGGAAAAGCCGACCAAACCTTTCTCCAAGCCCGGTGAGGTCTTCGATACTTCAATCGGCTGGCGGTTCGTGAATTCGAAATTTGTGGACGGTCCTTTGTCCCGCAACGGCAAGGCAACGTATTCGATGCCGGAGACCGCCGAGGAGGTTGCTCGCGTGGACGGAATCACGCGCGAGGAAGCAGACGAATTCGCGGCGCGCTCCCAGGAGAAGTCCAACGCGGCGATCCGGGCGGGCAGGTTCGCGGACGAAATCGTGCCCGTCAAAGTTACCGGTCGTAAGGGCGAGGTGAGTCTGGTCGAGACCGACGAGGGCCCGCGCCCGGGTACCACTACCGAGGTTCTGGCCAAGCTGAAGCCGGTCGTCAAAGGCGGATCCGTGGTCACGGCCGGTAACTCCTCGGCCCTCAACGACGGTGCCTCGGCGATTATCGTCGCTAGCGAGAAAGCCGTGAAAAAATACGGGTTGGAGGTCCGCGCCCGGATTGTGGATGGTGCGTCGGCCGGTGTACCTCCGGAAATCATGGGCATCGGGCCCGTCCCGGCGAGTCAGAAGGTCCTGGATCGTTCCGGCTGGGGCGTCGAGGACCTGGGCGCCATAGAAATCAATGAAGCCTTCGCGACTCAGTCGCTCGCCTCGATCCGTAGACTCGGCCTGGATCCGGACCTCGTGAACAGGGATGGAGGAGCGATTGCGTTGGGACACCCTCTCGGTTCTTCCGGCTCCCGAATCACCATCACGCTGTTGGGCCGAATGGAGCGCGAGGGTGCTTCCAGGGGCCTCGCGACCATGTGCATCGGCGTCGGACAGGGCGCCGCTCTCCTCCTCGAAAGGGCATAGACCATGGAATTGACCGGTGAATTCACGGCGATCGACATCCAGGAGCGCGAAGACCGACTCCACGTTCGCCTCAATAGGCCCGAGGTTCGCAACGCGATCGACGCGACCATGATCGACGAGTTGCACCGGGTCTGCGCGCACCTGGAATCCGAACCGAAAATCCTGATCCTCTCCGGAACCGAGGTGAACGGAAAAGGCATCTTCGCATCCGGTGCCGATATCGCCCAGTTGCGTGAACGGCGCCGGGACGATGCACTGCGTGGAATCAATTCGCGGCTCTTCGAGAGATTGGGGAGCCTTCCGATGCCCGTGATCGCGGCCCTCGACGGCTACGCCCTGGGTGGCGGTGCCGAGCTCGCCTGGGCCGCAGATTTTCGCATCGGGACACCCGAGATCAAGGTCGGCCAGCCGGAGACCGGCCTCGGCATCGTGGCAGCCGCCGGGGCCATGTGGCGGCTCAAGGAACTCGCCGGAGAACCGCTGGCCAAGGAGCTTCTGTTCGCAGGGCGCACGCTGAGTGCCGAAGAGGCCCTCAGGGCGGGCCTCATTACCGAAATTCACGAATCGCAGGATCTGCTCGAAGCCGCCGACGGTCTGGCCGATCGAATCGCCAAGCAAGATCCGCTCGCGGTCCGGATCGCCAAAGGCGTCTTCCATATGCCTCGGGAGGCGCATCCATACGTTGACGAGCTCGCCCAGGCGGTCTTGTTCGAATCTCCCGCCAAATTCGACCGTATGCAGTCTTTCTTGGACCGCAGGAAGGAGCGCAGCTAAGTGAGCGCGCATGACAAGCAGCAAGTTCCCGAACGCGTAGGAGTACTTGGCGGTGGCCGCATGGGGGCCGGGATCGCGCATGCGTTCCTGATCTCAGGTGCGGCAGTGACCGTCGTCGAGGTCGATGACGAAGCCGCTCAAGCCGCTCGAGCTCGCATCGAGAAAGACATCCGGGCTTCCGTCGAGCGCGGCAAGATCAGCGGAGAAGCCGACGAGTGGGCCAAGAAACTGGAGACCGCGACCGATGCTTCCGCCTTTGCCGACCGCCAGCTGGTGATCGAGGCCGTTCCGGAGATCTGGGATCTCAAGGTCGAATCCCTTCGCAGGGCAGAGTCGAATGTGGGCGAGAATTCGTGGCTCGCGACCAATACATCCTCGATGTCCGTGGACGGGCTGGCCGAAACCTTGGAGCGTCCCGAACGGTTCTGCGGACTGCACTTTTTCAACCCGGTCCCGGCTTCCAAGCTCGTAGAGGTCGTCGTCGGGAAGAAAACTTCGGAGGAATTGCAGGGCCATACCCAGGAGTGGGTGGCCGGGCTGAACAAGACCCCGGTGACCGTGCACGATGCCCCCGGTTTCGCGTCCTCGCGACTTGGAATTGCCCTGTCCCTGGAGGCGATCCGCATGGTCGAGGAGGGGGTGGCCTCGCCCGAGGATATCGATCATGCGATGACCCTGGGATACAAGCATCCGGTCGGCCCCCTGGCGCTGACCGACATCGTGGGTGTGGATGTGCGTCTCGACATCGCCGAATACCTGGAGTCCAAGCTGGGGTCGCGTTTCAGTCCGCCGCAACTCATGCGAGACATGGTCGAACGCGGTGAGCTGGGCAAGAAGACCGGGAAAGGCTTCTACTCGTACGAGTAGCGCCTCGACCCGTATATCGGGACGTAACGTGCGCATCGGATCATCTCAGGGCCCGATATGCACGCAACGCCCGGTACGTCTGGGCGTGCCTCAGTCGAAGAATCCTTCCGGTGCTGGCTTGAGGTAGTTGCTGATCCGGACGGTGCAGAGACGCCGACCGGTCTCGACGTGCGTCATCACGACTTCGTGGCTGGTCATTGAGCGCCCCAGCTTGATCGGCGTCGCAACCGCCCGCACGGTGCCTTCGGTTGCCGAGGAGTGGTGTGTAGCATTGACCTCAATTCCGACTGCGATCTTCCCGAATTGGGCGGCGTGCAACACGGCCGCCCAGGAGCCCGTCGATTCTGCGAGGGCGATTGATGCTCCGCCGTGCAGGATTCCGTGTCCCTGGCGGTTTCCCTCGACCGGCATGGTCGCCACTACTCGTTCCGGCGTCTGCTCCTCGAATTCGATGTTGAGCTTGTGGTCGAGTTCGCCCGGGTCGATGCGGCCCACCAGCCGTGTTGAATCCGGTTCCGTTCCGGTTGCCTGGCCTTGTGCGTTGACTGATTGGTTCTCCAATGAGACCTCCTCATGACTTTGTGCCGGGCCGCGTTGTGGCACGCGACTGTGACGTGGGCTATTCTGACACTAATTACTGACCGAACGTTCGGCTAATTTATTGCAGGGAGTGAATCCACCCGTGACCACCCAAACCCGATACGAGGCTACAACCACCCAGGCCACCGAGATATTGCCGAGTTACGTGCGAGGGCAATGGTGGCGCCCGGACGAGCCGGAGCGAGCCGTCGACGTCGTCAATGCGGCGACGGGTGATCCCGTGGTGCGCGTCAGCACCGACGGTATCGATACTGCCGAGGTCATCCGATACGGACGTGAGAACGGCCAGAAGTCTCTGGGCGAGCTGACCATCCATGAACGAGCACTGATCGTCAAAAAACTCGCGATGTACCTCAACGAGCGCAAGGATGAGCTGTACGAGGTCTCCTACCTGACCGGTGCAACCGCCAAGGACCATCTGATCGACACGGACGGTGGCATCGGTACGCTCTTCACGTTCTCGTCCAAGGCCCGCCGTGAACTGCCCAACGCCAATGTGATCGTCGACGGCGCTGTCGAACAGCTCTCCGGTGACGGCAGCTTCCTCGGCGAGCACATCTACACCCGTCTGCCGGGTGTTGCCGTGCAGATCAACGCGTTCAACTTCCCGGTGTGGGGAATGCTCGAGAAATTCGCCCCGGCGTTCATCGCCGGGATGCCCACCGTGGTCAAGCCCGCCACACCGACCGCTTACGTCTCGGAAAAATGCGTGCGACTCATGGTCGAGTCGGGATTGCTGCCTGAAGGGTCGATCCAGTTGATCTCCGGCTCGGCTCGGGATCTTTTGGATCATCTGGACATGCGTGATCACGTGGCCTTCACGGGATCGGCGGCGACCGCGAATTCGCTGCGCCAGCATCCGAACGTGATTGAGGGAGGGGTCCGGTTCACGGCAGAGACCGACTCGCTCAACGCGGCCATCCTGGGACCTGACGTCACCGAGGATTCCCCGGAGTTCACGGCGTTCATCAAGTCAGTGGTCCTCGAGATCACGGCTAAGGCTGGGCAGAAGTGCACCGCGATCCGCCGGGTCATCGTTCCGGACAGGATGCGCAGACCGGTCGTGGACGCGCTCGAGGCCCGCATTGCCGAGCGCGGCGTCGTCGGTGACCCGCGGGACAAAGCGACGACGGTCGGCGCGCTGGCCTCCCCTGAGCAGCGCGAAGAAGTGCTCAAGGCCGTGCGCAGGCTCGTCGACGCCGGCGGATCCGTCCGCGTGGGCGGACCGGACGCACTGGATACAGTTCCGGCCGAGGGCGCGTTCTTCCCCGTCACGGTGCTCGAATTCGACGATGCACGCACACGCGAGGCGCACAGCGTCGAAGCATTCGGTCCCGTTACCTCGGTTCTGGGGTATTCGGGCGACATCGAGGAAGCCGTGGAGCTCGCTGCCCTCGGGGGCGGCTCGTTGGTTGCCACGGTGTGCACTCACGATCCCCTGACCGCGGGCGAATTCGCTGCCGGGATCGGTGCTCATCACGGCCGCGTGCTCTTCCTCGACCGCGACGACGCCAAGACCTCGACGGGCCACGGCTCGCCGATGCCTCAACTCGTCCACGGCGGGCCGGGTCGAGCTGGTGGCGGCGAAGAGCTCGGCGGTGTCCGTGGCGTCAAGCACTATATGCAACGCACGGCCGTGCAGGGTTCACCTGACCTGCTGACCGGGGTGACCGGCATGTGGCACTGGGGTGCGACGGCGCAGACCGTGACCCGCGAGGACGTCGAGAACGGGACCGGCACGCATCCGTTCCGCAAGTCACTGGCCGAACTTCGCATCGGCGACCAGTTCCGCTCCGACCTGCGCAAGGTCAACTTGGAGGACATCACGGAATTCGCGGAGTCGACCGGGGACACGTTCTACGCGCACACCAATGAGGAGGCCGCGACCGCCAATCCGTTCTTCCCGCGCCGCGTCGCCCACGGATATCTGCTGGTCTCGTGGGCCGCGGGCCTGTTCGTGGAGCCCGCACCGGGGCCGGTCCTGGCCAATTACGGCCTGGAGAACCTGCGGTTCATCACGCCCGTCACCTATGACGACTCGTTCCGCGTGACCCTCACGGCCAAGCGGATCACCCCGCGCGTCACGGACGACTACGGCGAGGTCGCCTGGGACGCCCGCCTGACCAACCAGGACGACGAGGTCGTGGCGACGTACGACGTGCTGACGCTGGTCGAGAAGGAGTAGGCCTCCGGGGCGGTGGAGATGGAGGTTCAGCCGGAAGGCGGCATTCGGCACCGCCTTCCGGCTGCTACCAGTCCACGATCGAATTGATCATTCCGAGAACCAGTCGCGGAGCCGGCTTGCCGGAGACGTCTTCGGGGGGCATCGTCGAGCTTTGAGGCCAACCTCCAGCCAATTGAAGCGTAGGCTCCGGATGCTCTCTGCCCCGAATCCTTATCCCCTGGTCGACCAATTGAGCTGAGGTTTATGAGGACCTCACATCCATCAGTGGAATGGGTCAGAATCGTGGGCTGAACACGCCTATCGTTTCCGAAGTGGATCATGTTGGACTAGCCGACCCCGACGTGGATATCGCGTTGTCGATGTGGTGCGACGGCCTTGGCTTTACCCTCGAGCGCAGATTTGATCTGAATGAGACCGTTACGGTTGCGACGACGGGAGTGCCCGGCCCCAGTATCCACGCAGCAACGATCATCCTTGGCCACCAGCGCATCGAACTCTTGGAACATGGCCCTGCACCCACCGGGCGGGTGCAGGCGAGGGATTCCTCCCTGGTGCCCCAGTGTGCGGTCTCGGCAATCTTGCGAGCTTCGAGAGGTCGAAGGGCGTCAGCATCGAAATCAGTGACGCGCAGCAGAACGATGAGCTCTTTCACTGCCCGGGCGCGTTCCCTGGCGATTTCGTCGCGGGTATTCCGGAAGGCAGCTGAGATTGAGATTCGCCGATTTCGGGCCACGTGGCGCCAGCTCGGCTGGTTTGCGTTCTCATGTGTTCTTGGGGTTACCGATCCACTATCGGTGTCGCTCCCGTTCGAAAGTCGTTTTCGAGTTCCTCCAAGCTTCGGTCCATTGTCTCCGGAACCCAGCGCGCCACGATGGGCATGATGATCACGCCAATGATCGCGAATGCGATCATGATCGGGCCGGCCCCGATTCCGTGTTGAAGGATCGGAAAGGCTTGAGATACGGCGAACGCCGCCAGCCAATTGAAAAGTGTTGCGATGCCCATGGCGAATCCGCGGATCCGCAACGGAAAGATCTCTGCGAGCATGACCCAAAGCACCGGGCCCCAGGTTGCCGAGAAGACGTTGGTGAAGACGACGAATGCAAGAATCGTGACCACGATCTGAGTGGCTGTACCCGGCGCGCCAAAGATGGTCACCAGTCCGATGGCTGCCGTGCTAATGACTAGCCCCGCCAAACCAGCCAGCAACATGGGTTTGCGGCCTCGACGATCCACGATTTTGAGCTGAACCGTGACTGCGATGGTCACGATGTTCAGAATGCCGTTGAGGAATGAGAACAACAGCGATTGTGTGGGTGTCAGTCCGAGATCTGTGAGCACGGTTGGAGAGTAGTAGACCACTGCATTTATGCCCGTGACTTGCTGGAATACCGCTAGAAGCACCCCTACCACCAAGAGCCTTTTGACCCATCGTTCACTGAACTTGCCGGGTCCTTTGGCCCGAGCCAACGCGGCGTTGGAAGGATCAGCCGGAGAGGCCTGCTGATCCGGGTCATCGTTGGCCAATTCCGTGATCTCTGCGAATTCCTCTTCGGCTTCCTCGGGATTCTCGCGCAAACGATGCAAAACCGACCTGGCCATCTCCGGGTCTCCGCGGCGGACCAGGGAGCGCGGTGTGTCCGGCATCAAAAGCATTCCGCCGAGAAGTACAAGGGCAGGGAAAACGCCGATCACGAGCATCCAACGCCAGGATCCGCTGAAGGACAAAGTAAACGCGACACCGCCAGCAACCCCTGTGCCGATGATGACCATGTATTGATTCATTGAGGTTGCAATGCCGCGTTTATCCGCGGGAGCCATCTCGGCCAGGTAGAGAGGAACCACCACGGATGAGATGCCAATTCCGAGCCCGAGGATGAGTCGAGAGGTCACGAGAACGGCGGCAGTAGGTGCAAAACCTGATCCCTCGGCACCAATCAGGAATACCACCGAGGCCGCCAGGAGAACGCGTTGGCGGCCAATGCGATCCGCAACAGGCCCGCTGGAAATTGCACCAATCATGGCGCCAATCACGGCCGAGCTGACGACCATCCCCTCGATCAATGGCGTCAGCGGGATCTCATCAGGTATGAAAAGAATGGCTCCGGCAACAATCCCGTTGTCGTAACCGAAGAGAAGAGCGCCCAAGGCGCCCAAGATGAAAACCACCTTGGTGTTAATGAGTCTGTTTCTGAATCTCACGATGGACGCCTTTCTCGAGGGCTTACCTGGCGAATACTGGGAACTGTGCTTGTGGGGCGTGGGTCAGTCGTGCCGGCGCCGTTGGGCTTGTACGGGAGAGCGAGGGAACAGGATGGCCTAAGGTGGCTCGCCTCATAGTGTCGTGCCCATGAATAGGAAATCGATTTATTGATTTCACCACAGAGTAGTTGGGCTCACGCGGGGGTGGCAAGAGTTGCTATCGCCTAAAAACATCCCGACCACGCACCAAACCCCTGAAATACCAGGAGTATAGGCCGATTTGGTTGCAAGAAAAACCGATGTTTCGTTGACATGGGCTTCAGGTGAGCATACGGTTCTGGCAAGTAATCGTTATCTCACAGCGTTGTACATTTCGACGTTACGAAGAGTCACCGCGGATCAAGGAGCATTCATGACTGACCAATTTCAGAGCGACTACAGGTTCCCAAAGCTCTCGTCCGCCGCGACTACGCCCGCTCGCACCGTGATCCTTATTCCTAGCGGTGACCTACGGGAAAGTGCCAACACCGCGAGCTGGCCAGCTCAGCAGGAGCTTGAACGAATCGTGACCGATGTTGTCCAAGAATCGGGATGGTCGATTCAACGCGGATTTAGGCCGGACGAAGAGCGCAGACACGGGTTTATCCGTTCTCAGCGGATGGGGATTGAAGTTTTCAAGGACATACCTCCGGATGCGCCGCTCATCGTCGCTACCGCTAATTGGCAGTACAGCCACCACGTCCTCGCGGGCTTGCGCACACACCGAGGTCCGATTCTCACCGTCGCAAATTTTGCCCCCGAGTGGCCGGGCCTGGTGGGCCTGCTTAACCTCAACGCGAGTCTGACAAAGATGGGGACTGAATACTCCACGATGTGGACTGTCGATGGTACGGATGATTGGTTCCGAAGCGGTGTCCACGAGTGGCTTGATACGGGGAGCGTCACGCACGATGCATCGCATGTCCGCGATCTCCCCGAGCTCGTGGATAGCGAAGAGAAGAGATTGGGGGAGGCACTGGGTGATCAACTCCTTGCCGACAAGGCCATCATGGGCATCTTCGACGAGGGGTGCATGGGCATGTATAACGCCATTTTCGACGACGCGTTGCTCAACCAGATAGGTATGTACAAGGAACGGTTATCTCAATCAGCCCTGTGGGCGGAAATGCAGACCGTATCTGATGAGGAGGCAAATGCGATTGGCCGCTGGCTTATCGACGAGGGCATGACTTTTCGGCTCGGCGACGATGAGGCCACCGAACTCACGGAGGGCCAGCTGCGTCTGCAGTACAAGATGTACATCGCTGCGCTGCGCATCGCCGACGACTTTGGGCTGGACGCCGTGGGAATCCAATACCAACAAGGGCTCAAAGACGTGTGCCCGGCTTCGGACCTTGTGGAGGGGCTCCTCAATAACGAGTACCGGCCCCCGGTGACAAGTCGCGATGGTTCTCGAGTCCTGTGGGAGGGCAAAGCCCTGCCCAACTTTAACGAAGTGGACGAGGGCGTGGCTGTGGATGCCCTCGTGACCAATCGCATCTGGAGCGCCATGGGGATGGATCCCGCAACGACATTGCATGACGTCCGATGGGGCGGTGAGCACGAGGGACAATATGTCTGGATTTACGAGATCTCCGGATCGGTTCCCCCTTCTCACCTGCCGGAGGGATATCACAACGCCGAGGGGTGGCGCCAAAACCCTGTCTTCTTCCCGGCGGGAGGATCCACAATCAATGGCGTTTCCAAGCCCGGGGAAATCGTGTGGTCTAGGGTCTACATCGAAGATGGTGGCCTGCATATTGATATCGGGCGGGGGAGCGTTGTTGATCTTCCGGCCGACGAAACGCGGCGACGTAAGGAGTCAACGAACCCAGAGTGGCCCATAGCCAACGTCGTCTTACACGGAGTTGACCGAAACCAGTTCATGGCTCGACACAAGGCCAATCACGTTCAGGTGGTCTATGGGGATGACGCCGACACGGCTGATCGTGCACTGACGGCAAAAGCATCTTTCTTTGCGCGCATTGGTGTGACGGTTCACCTGTGTGGTGAGGTCAACGTCGCCTGATTATTATGGGCAGGTGGGACACGAAGTATCTCGGTCCCATTCGTGAGGAAACTCGCCGTGGCCGAATCGCGGAGACGGCATGACCATAACCAGAATGTTCGGAGTACATATGCCCCGGTCGGAGCCGACTATTCGTGACGTCGCAAGCCGGGCAGGGGTTTCATCGGCCACGGTCTCGCGAGTCATGAATGGTGCCGCTAACGTCGACAAGATCCTCGTCCGGCGGGTACGCGAGGCTGTGGAAGCAACGGGATATGTTCCGAATGTCGCCGGTCGGTCACTGCGGGCTCGGAATAGTTCGCAGATTGCGGTCATGATTCCCGATGCCGACAACCCGTATTTCACCCAGGTGGTCAGCGAGGTCGAGGCGGTTGTGCGGGGAGCCGGATACTCTGTGATGTTGTGCCATGCGGACAACGATCCCGAACAAGAGCGCTTGTATCTCGGGCAAATCATTGCCCGAAAGATGGCCGGAGTGATCGCGATTCCCTCTGACGAAAGCCGTTCAGGTCTTAAGCCTCTGACGGATGCGGGCATCCCGGTAGTACTCGTGGATCGCCGCCTCCCCGATTTTGAGGTGGATTGCGTTGCAACGGACAACGTGGATGCAGGGAGAAGAGCGGCAATGCATTTGCGGGAACGTGGATTTCGCAAGCCCGCATGCATTACAGGTCCGAGCACCCTTTCGGCGACCGAAGATCGTGTCACAGGTTTCTTCCAGGCATGGTCTGGAGGGGTTTCATCGGGCGATGCCGGCCCGATCGCCAGGGAGCCGGTCCTCTATCGGGGGGACCTGCATATTGGATCCGGGGCTGACGCGATGACCGAGATCCTGAAAGAGGCAGAGGTCGACTGCGTCTTCGTCACAAATAATCGGATGTCGGCGGGCGCGTTCCAGTCTGTGCGAGGAGTGGCGGATGCGCCGGCTCTGCTCTCGACGGACGACGATATTTGGACCCGACTCGTAAGTCCGTCCATTTCCGTGATTCAACAACCTATTCGGGAAACGGGCCGGCTCTCCGCAGAGATGCTGATCAACCGCATCTCAAACCCTGCAGAGATGCCGCGCACCACCCTATTGCGCGCCAAGGTGATCGTACGCGAGTCGACCGCGGGTGGACCTGCCGTCGATCGCTAGAAAGAGTTCGAGGGGAGATCGACTCGCTACTGCCTCTTGTCACTTTGTGATAAATCGTTTACTCATGGCACCTGAGAAGGACGCCTTGTCTTTCGAAAAAACCTATTGACCCTCCGTGATCTGGCACATATGGTGTCGGTAATCGATTTCTCAGTGAGTATTCTCGTTCAAGGAAGCGTGGTTACCGACATGGGTACCTATCTAGCCGCCATCTCCCAGCTCAATCGAACAATCTCGACGCGATCAATCAGTCCGGAAAATTTTGACGGCGCTCCCGGTGGCGGAGGTCGAGCCACGGAGGGTACCGGCGCTGCTGCCTCGAGGGATCTTGGTCAGGGATGGAAAGTTTCGCCCAGCATCGACATAGCTCCGGGGCACACCGTGGATCTGGCGAGAATTTCTGAGCCCGGCTGCATAACGCACATCTGGCTCACAACGCACAGCGATCACTGGCGTACGTTGATCTTCCGGGCCTTCTGGGACGGCGCCATCGAGCCCGCGGTCGAGGTTCCCTACGGTGACTTCTTCTGCAACGGATGGGGAGAGTTTTCGCAGGTGAATTCCCTCCCCGTGACTTCCAATCCGCAGGGTGGATTCAACGCCTACTGGCCTATGCCTTTCAAGGAATCCGCCCGCCTCGCGCTCGAAAACACCTCCGAGGTCACCGTGACGGTCTATTACCAAGTGACCTACGAAATCGGTGGGGACTATTCGGAAGAAGCGTACTTCCACGCTCAGTGGCGGCGCAGCAATCCTCTGGCCGAGAAAACGACCCACACCATACTCGAGGGAGTGGAAGGCGCCGGTCACTACGCCGGTACCTACATCGCGTGGGGAAGCAATTCGAGTGGCTGGTGGGGCGAAGGCGAAATCAAGTTTTATCTCGACGGAGACCGTGATTTCCCCACCATCTGTGGCACCGGTACCGAAGACTATTTCGGTGGAGCGTGGAACTTCGACGTCCCGGGCCAGGGATATACCGCTTTTTCGACGCCGTACCTCGGGATGCCTCAGGTGATCCGTCCCGACGGGCTTTACGCGAGCCAACAGCGCTTCGGCATGTACCGGTGGCATATACAGGACCCGATCTATTTTCACCGGGACATCAGTGTGGACATTCAAGCTCTGGGATGGAGAAGCGGGTGGCGGTACCTGCCTCTGCACGACGACATATCCTCAACCGCCGTGTTCTACCTCGATCAACCGGTCACGGCTCGTGCACAGCCACCCAGCTTTGACGACATGGAGGTACATCTGGGGTCAGCCCCAGTGCCTGACCTCGGCGCGACTCCGCCGCGACAACCGGGCCATGAGTAGGTCCTGACTAAGCCACGGCAGCGTCGCTGAGGCCCCATCCCACGTCCGATCTTCTCCACGTGTAAGGACAGTTATGTCAATCGATCAGGATCCTTCGTCTTCGCGGACTCTCCCACCGTTAACTCCTGGGCCATATCGCAAGAGGCTCGGCCTCATCTCCACGGTGGCCTGCTTCGGTGGCCTGCTTTACGGATACGACACAGGGGTGATCAACGGGGCCCTCCGGCCGATGTCAGCGGAGCTCGGGCTGACGTCGATCACGGAGGGAATCGCCACCAGCGCATTGGTGTTCGCCGCCGCATTCGGAGCCTTCTTCGGCGGTCGGTTGGCCGATGCGAAGGGTCGTCGCATAGCGATCATCACCTTGTCCGTGCTCTTCTTTGCCGGGTCGGTTTTGGTGGTCGCAACGCCGAATCTCGCGTTACTGGTGCTCGGCAGGATCTTCCTCGGACTCGGTGTCGGTGGCGCGTCAACCGTGGTTCCGGTGTTCTTGGCCGAACTCGCTCCCTTTGAGATTCGAGGGTCGATTGCTGGGCGGAACGAGGTGGCCATTGTGATCGGTCAGCTTTCTGCTTTCGTGATCAACGCGATTTTGGGGAGCACGCTCGGCCATCTAGACGGCATATGGCGCCTGATGTTTGCCATTAGTGCCATACCTGCGGTCTGTCTATTCGTTGGCATGCTCCGTATGCCGGAATCCCCACGGTGGTTGGTTGAGAACGGTCGGAGAGACCAAGCCCTGGAGGTGCTCCGATCGGTTCGACCCGAAAGTCGGGCGGAAATTGAGCTGGAAGACGTTCAGACCACCGCACAGGACGAGAAACACCGGCGCACAGGTCTCGGTGCCATCCTCAAGAATAAATGGCTCTTCCGTATACTCTTGGTCGGTATCGGTGTGGCCATCATGCAAAGGATCACCGGTATCGACACGATCATGTTTTATGGGCAGATCGTGCTGATCCAATCCGGCTTCGGGGAAAACGCAGCATTGATCGCCAATATTGCACCGGGCATCGTTGCGGTGATCGGGGGATTCACCGCGCTTTACATGATGGATCGCGTGGATCGTCGAACCACTTTTACGCTTGGCATCTCTCTGACCACCGTGTTTCACCTCCTCATCGGGATTGCGTCGATGATCATTCCGGAAGGCAATGCCATCAAGCCGTGGATTCTGCTCGTGTTGATCGTGGGTTTTGTGGCCTCCATGCAGACCTTTCTCAATGTTGCTGTGTGGGTCTATCTCGCGGAGGTCTTCCCTCTTCATATGCGAGGTGTCGCCAACGGCCTGGCTGTCTTCTGCGGCTGGATGAGTAACGGTGTTCTCTCGCTTACCTTCCCGTCGTTGATTGACAACCTCGGGATGTCCACGGTCTTCTTCTTGTTCTTCGGTGTAGGCGTCCTTGCGCTCATCTTCGTTCGGACCCAGGTCCCGGAAACACGTGGCCGTTCGCTCGAAGTTCTCGAAGAAGGAGTGACCACGGGCGCCATCTACAAGGTTCCAGTGAAGCGTAAGTAAGTGGAATGGACCTTCTCGAACACCGGGCAATGCCCCCCCTAGGCCCAGGCCTAGGTTGAAAGCATCGGACGGAAGATCATCCGGCGCGATGATGGGACTCACCGTACCCAATCTCGTCCTCCGACGCCCACAGCGTCGATCTGTTGCCTCAAGGGAGCCCACAAAAAGAATGTCGGCACCTTGTCCGATGAAAACCATCGGTCAGATCCTGAATGAAAGCTAAACGTCCAAAGACTTCAGAAACACAACACGGGTATTCTGCAGGGGTTATCCGCGAGAGTGCAGCTCTCAGGGGGGCAGGCGCAGGTTCCGTCCGCTCGGTCAGGTCTGGCGCAAGCCTGGAGCGTGAACTCCTGAAAACCCAAAGCGCACCCGGGACCTACGACCGCAGACCGTCCAGAACCATCTTGACTGCGGTCTCGGCGAGCATATCCACGGTTCCTTCGCCTTCCGGCTGGTACCAGTCCACGATCGAATTGATCATTCCGAGCATTAGCCGTGGAGCCGACTTGCCGGAGATGTCCTCGCGGAGGTCGCCCTCTTCCTGTGCCTGGCGGACCAGGTTCTCCACGGTACGGGTGATCTTTCGACGTCGTTCCAGAGCGGCAGTCTCCACGGGTGAGTTGCCGCGAAGGCGCAAGAGCAAGGTCACATACGGCATCTGATCGACGAGCACGCGGATCGATCCCCGGATCACGCCTTCGAGCTTGTCGATGCCGCGAGCGTCGGTCGCCTGGACGTCCTCCATCGCCTTCTCAAGCGAGTCGAGGGCTCTCAGCAAGGCCTCCTCGAGGATCTCTTCCTTGGAATTCACATGGTGGTAGATCGCCGACTTCGAGATCCCCAGGTTTTCGGAGAGGGTGCCCATGGACGTCGTGTCGTACCCGTATTTGTTGAAGACCTGAACACAGACCGAGATGAGCTTCTCACGGTCGTAACCGGGCCGTCCTCGTCGTGCGCCGTTGCTCGGTGCAGCGGACGCGCCGGTTTCCTGGTCTTTCGTGGCGGGCACAGTGGGCATAGATTTCTCGGCTTTCTGCAGGGTCCATCACGAGATTACCCGACGACGAGGCGGGCCCGACGCTACCGCCTCGCCGCCCCGTGCGGAGGGTCCTCCGGCATAAGTGGGTCGTGCCGTCTCAGTGCGGACGTCTCTGAAGGAGCAACCCGTCCCGAAGCTCGGTCAGCCCTCTTCGAGGGAACACAAACCGGATCAACCCGGCCCTGGACGGACCTGCACGAACAGAGCTCGGAAGATCCGGCAACCCGGCCCGGTTACTTGTTCCGGTGGTCGTAGACCCTACGGATCTTCCCGGACGACCGTGCCAACGTGCCCGGTTCGGCGATGTCGATCAGCGCCGTCGAACCGATCTTGGTCTTGATTTCGGACAACAGTGTTTTGCCGTCCTCGACCGCCTCTTCATGAGTGACGTCCTCACGGCGTTCGATGTGGACCGTCATCTGATCCATGCGATTCGGACGGCTGATTTCGAGTGTGAAATGAGGTGCGAGCGCGGGGAGGTTGAGCGCGAGCTCCTCGATCTGCGTCGGGAAGAGGTTCACGCCACGCAGAATGATCATGTCATCCGAGCGGCCCGTAATTCGTCCCATGCGCCGGTGCCCCGGACGGTCGGTGCCGGGCAGCAACCGGGTGAGGTCGTGGGTTCGGTAGCGAATGATCGGAAGGGCCTGTTTGGTTAGCGCGGTGAAGACCAGCTCGCCGGGCTCTCCCAATTCGCAAACGCGGTCGTCGAAGGGATCGATGATCTCGGGACGGAAATGGTCTTCCCAGATGTGGGAGCCGTCCCGTGTCACGGCCGATTCCCCAGCAACTCCGGGTCCCATGACTTCGGAGAGACCATAGATGTCGCACGCGGTGATGTCGAAGGTGCGCTCGATCTCGCGGCGCATCTCGTCCGTCCACGGCTCGGCGCCGAGGACAGCCCGCTTGAGTGAGGTATCGCGGGGATCGATCCCGGCCTTGCGAAACCCGTCAGCGATTGCCAGAAGGTATGTGGGAGTCGCGAGAATCGCGTCCGGCTCGAAGTCGCGGATGAGCTGAACTTGTTTCTCGGTCTGACCGCCAGACATCGGGATCACTGCGCAACCGAGCTTCTCTCCGCCGTAGTGTGCCCCGAGGCCGCCGGTGAACAGGCCGTAACCGTATGCGTTGTGGATTTTCTGGCCGGGTTGGACGCCCGAGAACCGGAAGCATCGAGCGACCAGGCCGGCCCATGTGTCGAGGTCGTCTTGGGTGTATCCGACGACGGTTGGCAGGCCCGTCGTGCCGGACGAAGCGTGGATGCGGCGAATGTCGCTCATCGGTACGGCGAAGGACTCGAAGGGGTAGGCCTTTCGCAGGAATTCCTTGTCCGTGTATGGAAACTTGCTGAGATCTCCGAGTTCTTTGAAATCGTCGGGATGCACGCCGTGCTCGTCGTAGAGATCCCGGTAGGCCGGGACGTTCTCGTAGGCATGGTGCAGTGTCCACCTGAGGCGTTCGAATTGCAGGGACTCGATTTCGTCCCGGCTCATCAATTCTTCGGGGTCAGGCTGTGAGGGGTCCGCCGAAGCTGTGGGGGAATAAGGGTTCTCGATGGAATAAGTAGTCAAGGGGTTCACGCTTTCTGACGTTGGGGGATGGTCCGGCTGCGTCCGCGGAAATGGGCGATGACTTCGTCGTCAGCCGTGACCGTGACGTCGTAGAGACCGCTACGACCGGTGCGGGCTATCTCTATGGCTTCTGCAGTCATGACCTGGCCTGGCCGGCCGGACTTGACGAAGTCGATTTGGGCCCCTTGGGCAACGGTAATGGTGCTTCCATCGCCGGTGGGGTCATTGCAGGCCATGGCGAAACAAGTGTCCGCCAGAGAAAACACCATGCCGCCGTGGGCGATCCCAAATCCATTGAGCATCTCCTCCCGCAGCGTCATGCTGATGACCGCGTGACCGTACTCCGAGCGGTGCACCTGGATGCCCAACCACTCCGAGGTCCGATCGTTGGCCAGCATTGGATGATCTGGCATGTTGTTCTCCTCACATTATATGACCGAATGTTCAGTAGGGAATCGTTAAATTGACAGTGTGTCAACCGGGGCGATCGTGTGTTGACGACCACATCGCATGCCTATATCCTGAACGAACGTTCGGTTATTATTTATTGGAGGACGTCATGACCCACATCGACGACGCCGTCGCCCCTGAGCAGGAACGCTTCGACGCGCTCATCGCGGACGACTCCCGCATCGAGCCGAGGGACTGGATGCCCGAGGCATACCGAAAGACTTTGACTCGTCAGGTCTCGCAGCACGCGCATTCGGAGATCATTGGAATGCAGCCGGAAGCCAATTGGATTACGCGTGCCCCGAGCCTCAAGCGCAAGTCAATTCTCATGGCCAAGGTCCAAGACGAGGCCGGCCACGGCCTGTATTTGTACTCAGCCGCCGAGACCCTGGGGACGCCGAGGCAGGTCCTCAATGACCAGTTACTCTCTGGCCGGGCCAAGTATTCGTCGATCTTCAACTACCCGGCACGGACCTGGGCCGACATGGGTGCCATCGGTTGGCTCGTGGACGGCGCCGCAATATGCAACCAGGTTCCGCTGTGCCGCGCCTCGTACGGCCCGTATGGGCGCGCGATGGTTCGCATCTGCAAGGAGGAATCTTTCCATCAGCGGCAGGGCTGGGAGATTCTCTACGAACTGTCCCACGGAACAAAAGCGCAGAAGAAGATGGCACAGGACGCGGTCGACCGTTTCTACGGCCCGGCCCTGCAGATGTTCGGGCCTCCGGATGACGAATCTCCCAACTCGCAGCAGTCCATGGCGTGGAATATCAAGCGCTTCACCAACGATGAGCTGCGTCAGCGCTTCGTCGACATGATGGTGCCTCAAGCCGAGGCTTTGGGCCTGACGCTGCCCGATCCTGACCTGCGGTGGAACGAAGAGCGAGGGCACTATGACTACGGAGAGCTCGACTGGGATGAGTTCATGTCCGTGATCAAGGGCAACGGGCCGTGCAACGTGCAGCGAATGAAGCGACGTCGCGAAGCCCACGAGAACGGCGCATGGGTCCGCGAAGCGGCGGCCGCCTACGCCGAACGTCAGGCCGCCCGTGCGGTGGAAGCCGCGCACGAGGATGCCGACTCCGCCTCGACACCACAGCAACGTCCCGCTGCCCAGCTGATTGGAGCCTGAGCATGAGTGAGCAAAGCCAAGAAAACCAGCAATCGGCCTGGCCGCTCTGGGAAGTGTTCGTCCGGTCCTCCCGAGGGCTTTCCCACGTTCACGCGGGCTCGTTGCATGCCCCCGATGCAACCATGGCGGTCCGGAACGCGCGTGACCTCTACACACGACGGAATGAGGGAACGAGCGTGTGGGTTGTCGAAGCCGAGGCAATCACGGCTTCGGATCCCGATTCCAAGGGCGGCTATTTCGAGTCGGCCCAAGGCAAGGCATATCGACACGCTACGTATTACACCAAGTCCGAAGGGGTGAAGCACCTGTGAGCACCTTCGCATCGCACGAATCGGCCACCAAGATCAGTGCCGGCGAGTCCATCAGCACCGAGTCGATCGCCGATTCCGGAGCCCAAGCTGCCGAGCCTGTCGCACAGTATGCGTTGCGGTTGGGCGACGACGCTCTGATCCTGTCCCAGCGCCTCGGCTGGTGGATCGCTCGGGCTCCCGAACTCGAGGAGGACATCGCGCTGTCCAACATCGCCTTGGACCTGATCGGGCACGCGCGCTTCCTGCTGACGTACGCGGGCACGGCGTGGGACAAGAGCGAGGACGATCTCGCGTATTTTCGAAGTGAAGAGGAATTCCGCTCGTGCCGACTAGTCGAACAGGAGAACGGCGACTTCGGGCAGACCATAGCGCGTCAACTCATCTTCTCGATCTATCAGTACGAGTTGTATTCCGCTCTTCAGGACTCATCCGATGCGACCTTGGCGGCGATCGCGGACAAAGCGGTCAAGGAGGTCGAGTACCACGTGGATCACGCATCGCAGTGGGTTCTGCGCTTGGGTCTCGGCACTGAAGAATCCCGACGTCGTATAGCCGCCGGATTCGAATACCTGTGGCCGTACGTTGACGAGTTGTTCACCGACGACGCGCTGATCGATCAGCTCGAAGGCGTGGCCGTGCGGCCCTCTTCGATCAAGGAGGCCTCCATGAAGGCCATCGAGGGGATCCTGGCCGAGGCCGAGCTGGAGGCACCAAAAGTCTCCCAGGCCCGGTTGCCCCGTGAGTTGCGCGATGGTTCCTATTCGGAACATCGGGGGTTCATCCTTGCCGAGATGCAGTCCCTGGCCCGCCAGCACCCCGGGGCAAGATGGTGATTGCAATGTCTCCGATCATTCATACGGCGCCGGACAAGGAATCCGCAGGGTTGGCTCGGGCTCTTCCTCTAGGTCCTTCACGGCGCCCCTCTGGCGACGTGGACGCTACGTTGTGGGACCTCGCGGCAACCGTCTGTGACCCGGAAATCCCCGTTCTGACGCTCGCCGACCTGGGCGTGCTCCGAGATGCTTACGTAGAGGACGGGCAGGCCATCGTGGTTATCACTCCCACGTATTCCGGGTGTCCGGCCATGGAAACAATGGCCGATGACCTCGTGGCAACCATTTCTGCGGCAGGATACTCCGAGGTCCGAATCGAAAAAGTCCTGCGACCGGCGTGGACGACCGACTGGATGAGCGATGAAGGCAAAGCAAAGCTGTCCGAATACGGAATCGCTCCACCAACGGGAAATAGCGCTCCCGGTCACAACAGCGGGCCGGTACGCCTGACCCTCTCGGTCAAGTGCCCGCATTGCGGCTCGCTCAAGACCCGAGAGATGACACGCTTCGGCTCCACCTCGTGCAAGGCCCTTTGGGTGTGCAACGAATGTTTGGAGCCTTTCGACTACTTCAAGGTTCACTGACATGTCACAAACCAGTACCGAACGCAAGGCCGTCGCCATGGAAAGGGCGGAGGAGAACACGTCTCCGGGACGTAACGGCCGGCGTCGCGCGACGTTCAACCGCCTTCCCGTTACAGGGCTTCGGAAGCTGACCTCGGAGTCGGTCGAGGTGGCCTTCGGGGTTCCGGAAGAGCTCGAGGATGATTACGACTATCTTCCAGGGCAATACGTAGCCCTACGTGCTCAGATCGGCGGACAGGAAGTGCGTCGATCGTACTCGATCTGCGCCGAGCCTCGTCCGGGAGAGATTCGCGTCGCCATCAAGAAGGACGTGGGCGGGATCTTCTCGACGTGGGCCAATGAAGAATTGGCGGTCGGGGATGAGCTCGACGTCATGAATCCTCAGGGAGCCTTCACATCTAAAACCCGGTTGACCTCGATGAACCATCCGGAGGACTTGGCCCGTGAGGAAGTGCGCCGGGACAAGAGTGCTCACGTCGTGGCGATTGCCGCGGGTTCGGGCATTACGCCGATCATGGCGATCGCCCGATCGCTCATGAAGGCCTCGCCGACCACGAGCATCGACGTCGTCTATGCCAACAGATCCGCGATGGACGTGATGTTCGCCGAGGAGCTGGGGGACCTGAAGGATAAGTTTCCGTCACGGCTGGCTCTCCATCACGTGCTGTCCCGAGAGCAGCGCATTTCACCGTTGATGTCCGGTCGCATTGACCCGGAGAAGCTCGACGAACTCCTGGATCGGGTTCTGCAGGTCGAGACCGTCAACGAATGGTTCTTGTGTGGGCCGTTCGAGCTGGTGCAGTTGTGCAGGGACGCGCTGAAAGAACGAGGCGTCCCGGAGGACAAGGTGCGGTTCGAATTGTTCAGTACGGGGAAACCGGAGAAACCCGCGGGACAGCAGGGCCGGGAGGTCGCCGTCGACCCCGAGGGCGAAAATTTCCAGATCAGCTTCACTTTGGATGGCAACTCCGGAAAGGTGGACACGCCCAAGTCGGCCAACGAGACTGTCCTGAATGCCGCTTTGCGTGTTCGGCCCGATGTGCCGTTCGCATGTGCAGGTGGCGTGTGTGGAACATGCCGGGCCAAGGTGGTTTCCGGCGACTTTACGATGGAAGAGAACTTTGCGCTGGAGAAGGACGAAGTCGAATCGGGCTACGTTCTGACCTGCCAAACACGGCCGACCTCCGACAGTCTGGAAGTTGACTTCGACGCGTAACCGCTGGAGTGCGCGAGGAAAGGAATCCCGATCATGATTGATCTGACCATCTCCGACGACATCGCCGAGATAGTGCTCGACGCACCGAAGAAGCTCAATGCACTGAATTCCGAAGACCTTGCCGAACTGTCGGAGGCCTACCGCGCGGCAGAGAATGCGGGAGTCCGGGCGCTGGTTCTGAGGGGTGAAGGACGGGGTTTCTGCGCCGGCCGCGACATCTCCGGGGTCGATCCGGCCCACGATGACGTCGAAGGGTATCTCGGGAATCGGGCCACGGCCTTGTTTCGGCAAATTTCTGCATTCTCGGCTCCGACCTTCGCCGCGGTCCACGGGGCGTGTCTGGGGGTCGGGCTGGGCCTGGCGATCGCGAGCGACGTCGTCTACGTGGCCGAGGACGCCAAGATCGGTTCCCCCTTCGCGAATCTTGGGGCAACGTTGGACTCGGGTGGCCACGCACTGTTCTACGAGCGGTTGGGCGCGCACCGGACCCTCGACCTGATTTACACGGGCGAGATGATGAGTGGCTCCGAAGCGGTCACCGCAGGGCTGTTTTCCCGGTCCGTACCGGCGGACGACGTGCTCGATTTTACGATGCAGAGGGTGCGAAAAGTGGCCCAAGGGGCGACCCAAGCATATTTGGTCTCGAAATCACTGATCAGTCAACTGCGCGACGAACGGGCTGGACTGTGGGAGTCCATGGCCGCCGAATCCGCCGAACAGGCACGGCTCTGCTCGACGGATGATTACGCGGAGGGTTTCACGGCGTTCCAGGAAAAGCGCAAACCGAACTTCCGAGGCCAATAGCCGTATCAACCCCTACTTTTGATCCAGGCCCATATTGCCCGTTTTCTTTGCGAAAGCGGGCAATATGTCTGATGTGGCTGGATTGGGGTACGGACGCGGTTCCACGTAACACTGCGAAAAGCGGGTAACAGAAGCTCACAGGATGGCTGCGAACCAGGTGCTTGCATACGCTCGGATGGAGAAGATCAAGAGTCCCAACGATCAAGCTCTGGCTGGTTGGGCGGCAACCCTCTCCCGTAGCGGGGTGCCCCAGATGATGATCTGGCACCGTCGGCATTGCGACCGGCGGACATGCAAGTACGGCGCGAGAATCGGCGCCACCGCGTGAATGTTTGCGCCGCTTCTCGTTACCGGGACAGAAGCGCAAGGCTCGGGCGCGCGGAGACCTGTTGGAGTCCCTCCATGCACCGAAAGGAATCCCGATGTCGGAAAAGAAGCGCATCGCCATCAACGCCTTTGATATGACGTGCGTGGGTCATCAGAGCTTTGATCTGTGGCGCCACCCTCGCTCGCGTGCCACTGAGTACAACACCATCGAATACTGGACAGACCTCGCCAAAACCCTAGAGAAAGGGTTGTTCGACGGGGTCTTCCTGGCCGACGTCGTGGGCATCTACGACGTCTACAAGAACTCCGCGGCACCTTCGATCCGCGGCGGTGCACAGGTACCGGTCAACGATCCGTTCATGCAGATTTCAGCGATGGCGGCCGTGACCGAAAACCTCGGTTTCGGCGTGACCAGCGCCGTGACCTACGAGCAGCCCTATACTCTCGCCCGGAAATACGCGACGCTCGACCACCTGACCAAAGGGCGCGTCGGATTCAACGTGGTGACCTCGTACCTCCCCTCTGCGGCCGAGAATCAGGGACTGCCGCGCCAAATCGAGCATGACAAGCGCTACGAGATCGCCGACGAGTTCCTCGACGTCTGCTACAAACTGTGGGAAGGATCCTGGGAGGACGACGCCGTGGTCAAGGATCGAGAGTCCGGCGTCTACGCGGACCCGGCTAAGGTCCATCCGATTCGACACCAGGGCAAATACTTCACCGTCCCGGGCGCCGGTCTGACCGAGCCTTCCCGTCAGCGCACACCGGTGATCTTTCAGGCAGGGGCTTCGTCGCGGGGGCAGGCTTTTGCGGGCAAGCACGCCGAAGCCGTGTTCGTCGGGGGCCTTCGACCGGACCTCACCCGATTCATGACGGACAAGATTCGAGACGAGGCAGAGAAGGCCGGTCGTCAGCGCGATGACGTCAAGATCTTCGCAATGCTCTCGGTCATCGTGGACGAGACCGACGAGAAGGCCCAGGCAAAGTACGAGGAGTACTTGAAGTATGTTTCAACCGAGACTTCTCAGGCGATCATTGGCGGTTGGTCAGGAGTGGACCTTTCCCAATTCGGCGAGGATGAGGTGCTCAACTACATCAAGACCGACTCGATCCAGTCCTTCCTCACGCCATTTACTCTGCAGTCCAAGGACAAGGAATGGACCCGAGAGGACATTGCGAAGCACTGCGCGATTGGCGGCATGGGCGATGTGATCATCGGCGGCCCGGAAAAGGTTGCGGACGAGCTCGAACGCTGGATCGATGAAGGAGGGCTGGACGGTATCAATCTCGCGTACCACGTCTCTCCGGGTTCATTCGAAGACTTCGTGGAATTCGTTGTTCCCGAGCTGCAGAAGCGCGGGCGCTACCGCACCTCGTACGAAGGCTCGACATTCCGGGAGAACCTCTTCGGTCAGGGGCAGGTTTCCATCGACGAGAACCACCCTGCGGCGGCATACAAGGGTGCGTACGTGGGCCAGCCGTCCACGGAGGACACCCCGGCGCGTCCCGGCGAGGAAGATGACGCCGCCTAGAGTCGGCGGTCCGAGAAAAGGCGACTTCCACGAGCTCCACGAGCGACGGCGCCGCGTGAAAAAAGATGGTCCACGAGGCTGTCATTTTCACGCGGCGCCGTCGTGCGCCCATCGCCTACTTATATAGTAAGGCGAACCTTTGAGAGCAACGCCACAAAATTTGCAGTTGTGCACTGTTTGCAGAACTGCATAAAATGCATGAGTGCAAACCACTGAACCATCCCTCCGAGAACGTCGCCGCGCGCGGACGTGGGACTCGATCCACGAGGCCGCGCGTGAGCTCGCGTCCGAGCGGGGGATCAAGCAGACCACGGCGGAGTTGATTGCAGAAAAGGCCGGCGTCTCGCCGCGTACGTTCTTCAATTACTTCGCAACCAAGGAGGATGCCGTCATCGGATTGCGTCCTCCGCAAATGACCCAGGAAATACTCGGTAGCGTTCAAGCGAGCGACTCCGGCGGTCTTCTCGCACAGGCCGCCCAGCTTTTGGCTCGTGTCATGTACGATTCCTTCGCAGGTGACCTCAAGGAGGTCATGGGCCAACTCGTCGAAGACGGGGAGTACATGCGTCAACGCATGAAAATCCACATGCTTCGTTGCGAGCAGGAGCTCAAGGATTTCTTGCTGAGAATGGACTGGTCGGTCTATCAAGAGACCGGACAGTTCGTGCCTCGCGAGGACGAGAACAGCGACCCGGCGCCGGAGCAGGAAGAGCGCATTCGCGCGATCATCCTCATGGCCACCGCGGTTCTCCGATACGTCGACTATGGCGCACGGTCTTCCCGGGAAGAATTTGCCGCATCCATCAACCGCACAGTGAATCTGTTCTCCACCATCGTCAAGGAGCCCCGTTGAGTACCACCTACACACCGCGTCACGCCCCAGGGGGTGGCACGACCGACTCCGGAGCCGCAGACGGCGGGTCCGCATCGCCCCAGACGGGGACATTGAGTTCTGCGCATTCTGCGGAGAAGGAAGGGTTCGGCCGACCCACCCCGAACACCAATATCCCCTTGCTCTTCATCGGCCTGATGATCATCATGCTGATGTCGTCGCTGAACCAGACCGTTCTCTCTCCGTCCTTGCCGACCATCGTCGGCGAGCTCAACGGCGTCGAGCACATGAGCTGGGTCATCACAGCGTTCATTATGGTCTCGACCATCATGATGCCGGCCTACGGAAAACTGGGCGACCTCTGGGGGCGCAAGCCTCTGCTGATTTTTGCAATCCTCGCCTTCGCAGCCGGTTCGATAACTGGCGCTGTCGCCCAAAATATGACGACCCTCATCATTGCTCGTGGCCTGCAGGGCCTCGGCGGCGGCGGGTTGATGATCCTCTCGCAGTCCGTGATTGCGGACGTCATCCCCGCGCGTGAGCGCGGTAAGTACATGGGCGCCCTCATGGGTGTTTTCGCGTTCTCATCCGTTGCCGGCCCGCTGCTCGGTGGTTGGTTGACCGAAGGGCCCGGTTGGCGTTGGGCCTTCTGGATGAATATTCCGCTCGGAGTCCTCGCGCTCGCGGCAACCATTTTCCTCATCCCGCACACCAATAAGGCTGTGGACCAGCAACGTCGAAAGATTGACGTGTTCGGCATGATGTTCCTTGGTGCGGCAACCGCTTGTCTGGTCCTGGCGATGACCTGGGGCGGCAACCAGTACGACTGGAATTCGCCGACCATTATCGGTCTGCTGATCGCCGTCGTCGTCTGCGTGGCAATCTTCATTCCGATCGAGTCCAAGGTGACCGAGCCGGTCATGCCGCTCGCGTTGTTCAAGGACCGCAACTTCAACCTGACCACCATCGCCAACCTGTGCATGGGCATCGGTATGTTCGGTGCCGTCGGCTACATGCCGACGTACATGCAGATGGTTCTCGGCGTGGATGCGACCGAAGCCGGTCTGCTCATGATTCCGATGATGGGCATGCTGCTCATTACGTCGATCTCCGTCGGCTTCATCGTTTCGAAAATCGGCCGCTACAAGGCCTTCACCGTCGTGGGCTCGGTTCTGCTGGCTCTTGGTCTCTTCCTCTTGTCCCACCTCGAGGTTGATACCCCGGCCTACATCATCTGCATCTTCCTGGCCGTGATCGGTTTGGGCTTGGGTATGTCCATGCAGCTGCTGACGCTCATCGTGCAGAACTCGTTCCCGATCAGCATGGTCGGCACCGCGACGGCGTCCAACAACTTCTTCCGCCAGGTCGGTGCGACCATGGGTTCGGCCTTGGTGGGCGGCCTGTTCACTTCGCGCCTGAAGACGTTCCTCGAGGACCGCATGCCTCCACAGGCGATGTCCGCTACCGGAAGTGGTGGGTCCAACTCGCTGACCCCGGCGCTCGTCAGCGGCCTTCCGGAGCCGATCAAGGGAATCGTCGTGGGAGCGTACAACGACGCCCTCGTCCCGATCTTCTTGTGGATCGCTCCGCTCGGTATTCTTGCGGCTCTCGTCCTCTTGTTCATCCGCGAGAAGGCACTGGCAACCAGCGTCTCCGACTCCGGAAAAACCGAGGACGTCAAGGCCGAGGGTTCCTCCGAGGGAGCTTCGCACGAGGGTGAGACCGAGTCGTCGGCTCCGCGCCACGTTGCTTCATCCGGCAACAGTGATGGTGCGGAATCGAGGGCAGGTTCGGAAGATGAGGTTCGCCCTCGGACCGGTGAATTTCCCCTTCCGGAAACAGGTTCGATGATGAATATCCACCGAAAGTAACTCGGCTGTCCGTACGCCCGGGATCGCACCTCGGGCCTTGGGCTCCATGACGACGCCGCCCGCCCACCATCCTTGAGGGATGGTGGGCGGGCGGCGTCGTACGTTAAGGAGAGATCGAGGCTAGATTGTGGTACCTGCGCGCTCGCGGTGGGCCGCCAGGTCATCGAAGACGCGGGCGTTCAGATCGAAGCCCAGGACCGCTTCATCGAGAAAGGCTTGGTGCTGTTCCTCGGACATGGGCGCCTCGTCCAGGAGGGTGCGGTACTGGTCCTTGAAGATCTTGGGCTTGGGGAGCTCCTCGAAGCGATACATGCTCAATCCCTCACTGGACACGCCGTAGTGGCGCTCCATGAGCGCGGCAACCGCTTGCCCGCCGGAGAGATCGCCCAAGTACCGCAAGTAATGATGAGCCAGGAAACGCTCGGGCGATGCTGCGGTCTGCCTGATTCGTTCCACGTAATCGTTCGTCGAGGTTAGGCAAGGGGTCATCGCGTCACCCGGCTTTCGTAACTGCCGAAGGTCGTGTCGGATCGATGCGAGGCGGTCCAGCCCTGGTTGGTTGAAAGGGCGAGTCAGCTCGTCGTCGAGCTGGCGGAAGCGGTGGGCGACGGACTCGAGAGCCTCGTAGATGTACTCGTACTGCGTGAGGAGTTGGGTATAGGCCGCAGCATCCAGACTCCCTTCCATGAGATCTGACATGAAGGTCGAGTGCTCGGCCTTGGAATGCCTTTCCGCGGTACGGGCGCGAACAACCGCCGAAAATCTGGTGTCTTCGTTCGGCGCGTCATCGGGGTTCGGAGGGGTGTAAGGCGCTGATTTCAAGGGGGTCTCCGTGTATCGAGATGCTGACAAAGTGTCAGCAACATGGTGGTGACATCTTGTCACCAAATTATTTCGACCGCAACAAGGTTCGTCTTGACTAAAGCGGCCGTGGTTCTGCATGATCTCGACGTCGCCGGGGCTCATGCCGGCCGAGTTGTCCTGTTCCGTCAGGGTCGGGTAATGGCGCCGGGGCACCCTGAGGAGGTTGTGACGACCGAGCGCTTGGCCGACGCCCACGGCTGGGCGCTGGGGGGCCTGCCCCCCCATTCGCGGACCGGCAAGACTCTTCGTTACCCCGGAGTGGCAAGGGCATTTGTAGACAGCTCAGCGTGAAAAGTAACGCAGAACACAGTGGGCGGTACTACCATGGAACTCATGATCTTCAAGGCGGTCGGGGAGACGCGGCCATACCCCGCGCATCCGTTCAAGAGCCAGAAGGAGTGGGGCATGCTCGCCCCGCGGCAGGTGAGGCTCGATCAGCTGATCACCACGCAGAGGATGCTCGACCTTTCGACCCTCTTCGGGGAGGATTCCACCTTTTATGGGGACATATTCCCTCATGTCGTCAAATGGGAGGGCCGGATGTACCTCGAAGAAGGGGTGCACCGTGCCTTGCGAACAGCTTTGCAGCATCGCCCCGTGATGTATGCTCGCATCCTCGACCTGGACGCAGAGGCCGTCGACCCGGAAGAAAATCACAAGTGGGAAAGCTGAATGCCGCCTGGCAGGTCACTGAGACATCGCCTCTCGGCTCGTTATTTAGTGACAACCGGTCCTATACTGTCAATATGCCTCGTATCTCCGCAGCCTCCAATGCCGCCCAGCGAGAGAACACCCAGAACGCGATCCTAAAATCCTTCGGGGAGCTCCTCTATACCCGCGGTCTCACCGGTTTGACCATGACCCACGTTGCCAAGAACGCCGGGATCGGTCGAACCGCCGTATACAACTACTTCGCCGACATGGGCGAGCTGTTGGTTGCATATGCGCTGGATGAGACCGAACGTTTCATCAACGATCTGCGTACGGAGCTGACCAGCGTCACCAACCCGGTGGACCAACTTGCGGTCTACGTTCGCATGCAGATCGAGGACATGTCCCGTCGTCATCTTCCGCCCGGGCCTGCCATGAGGTCGGTGCTGTCTCCGGAGGCATTCGAGAAGCTCGGGGATCACGTCGGTGAACTGCAAGCTGTGCTCGCGAGGATCCTGACGGCCTGCATAGACCAGGGATACCTGGCCCAATCGGACATCACCGAGCTTGCGCAGCTGGTGCACGGATCGCTCAGTTCGGCTGCGGACCGCGGCAAGAACGAAGACGAAGAAGCTCGCGACGAACGTATCCGGCACACGACCAGATTTATCCAGCTCGGCCTGGGAGCCCAATTCGACGACGAGGGCCGGCCGGTTGCGGCGTATACGGATCTGCTCCCGGTGGAGGGGCCGAGGTTGCGCTCAGTGGCTTCTTGACCTCCTTCCGAGCGTACGCACGTGGCCAGGTCGGATTCCTTCCGGCGTGGCCACGTGCGTACCGTCAGGAGGTTTGGTTGATCTGCCTCAACGAATCGAACGGAGCATGGGAGCTGATTCGTGCCTCAATGCCTTGGCTGACGAAGCGTTTGGCATTCTCCGCCGCCTCGAGCGGCGTAGCACCCTTGGCAAGTTCGGCGGTCACGGCGGCCGCAAGTGAGCATCCGGCCCCGGCAACCGCGACCTCACCGATCTTGGGTGCGGACAACACCTTCAAGGTCTTGCCGTCATAGAACACGTCAACTGCATCCGGTCCCGCGAGCCTTACGCCGCCTTTGGCGAGTACCGCAGCACCGGAACGCTCGTGAATCCGTTTGGCGGCCTCTTCCAAATCCTCGACGCTGGAAATCTCATCCATTCCTGACAGCGAGAGGGACTCGAAGTGATTCGGGGTCACGAAGTCGGCCAAGGGAAGGATTTTGGCCTTGAGAGCCTCATCCGTGTCCAAGGCCGCACCGGGCTCCTGGCCCTTGCAGATCAGCACCGGGTCCAGCACGATGTTCCGGGGCTTGTTTTGCACCAAAGTCGAGGCGACGGTCTCAATGGTTGCGGGCGAACCGAGCATGCCGATCTTGACCGCGTCCAGATCGTAGACGGCCGTGTTGACCTCCAACTGGTCTGCGAGGGTTTGCTGATCGATCGGGAAAACGCGATGCCCCCAGTCGTTTTTGGGGTCGAAAGACACAATGCAGGTCAAGGAGAGACACCCGGAGACGCCGAGGGCCTGGAACGTCTTGATGTCAGCCAGAGCCCCGGCGCCACCGGTGGCTTCGGAACCCGCGATGGTCATCGCAACAGGGGTTTGAGTAGTCGTAGTCATGTACCCATTATCCAGCCGACAGGTAAGATTTTCACGGCTCGGGTGGCAGACGGGCCTCGAAGGCTGAGAAGGCCTTCACTTCGGAACAGTCGAACCACGGTTTCTCGGAATCGAGAGGTCGCGTCAATACAGATTGGTGACCAGCATGCAGTCCACCCCATCCGGACAGGGCAGACGGGCGAGGCCGTCAGCCCCGAGCCCCGAAGGCGGGACGCCTTGGCGACCGGCTCAGCCCCGATACGCGAAGCGCCCGCGGACTTACTTCGACCTACTTCTCGCGTTGTACTGCGTATTGCTGATCCTGTCGAACATCGGCGCGACCAAGGGTGTCGCATTCGGGCCCATTCTGACCGACGGCGGTTTCTTCCTGTTCCCGCTCGCATACGTCTTGGGTGACGTGGTGACCGAGGTGTACGGATTCAAAGCGGCGCGTCGGGCGATCGCGACGAGCTTCTGCGCGGGGGCTTTCGCGTCCCTGTGTTTTTGGATCACGATCATGCTGCCCTCGGCTGATTTCTACGAGAACCAAGAGGCCTTCGAAGCCGTCCTCGGGCCGGTGCCCCGAATCATCGGTGGCTCGCTGCTCGGCTTCCTGGTCGGGCAGCTGCTGAATGCATGGATCATGGCGCTGATCAAGAAATGGACCCGTGAGCGGTTCATGTGGATTCGCCTGATCGGTTCCACTCTGGTGGGAGAGTTCGCCGATACCCTGATCTTCTGCACGATCGCGGCGCCGATCCTCGGCATCGAACAATTCGGTGATTTCGCTAATTACGTCATCGTCGGCTACTTCTACAAGTGCCTCATCGAGGTTGTCCTGTTGCCCATCACGTACCCGACTATAGGTTGGTTCAAACGGCACGAACCCACGTATCCGGGTGCGGTCAATCGGTAAATCCGGCTATTTCTCCGATGTCCATGAGGTACGCGAGCTGGGCCTTGAGGGTTTTCACGGCCGGCCCGCGCACTTCCTCAGGGACATGCGCGTAGATATCGGAGGCCAGCGCCGATGCGGAGGGACCGAGGTCGTCGTTGGACGCCTTGAGACGGCGGCGCAGCTCGTGGATTCGATTGAGACGGTGGTCCAACAGGCGCTCGCAAGCTTCTTCGAGGAATTCGCCGTGCGGGCCGTGAGCAGGCAGTACCGTGAAGCCTGGCTCATCTTTGAACACCCGCAGGGTATCGAGATAGTCCTCCAAATCGCCATTGGGGTAGTCGAGCATTGTGGTGCCGCGGCCCAGAATCGTATCCCCCGTCAGGATCACGCCGTCGTCGAAAATGCTGAGACAGATCGAATCGGAGGTGTGCCCCGGTGCGTGCCATACGCTGATCTCGACGTCGACTTCCCGCAATACTTCTTCGTCCTGAAGCGGTCCGGCCCCAACACACAGCGATCGATCCCACGCACGGACGGGTGCGTCAGTGAGCTCGCGCAAGAATTGAACGTTGCCGATGTGGTCCTCGTGCCAGTGGGTCACCACGATCAGGGCGACATCCACGGCGGCGGTGACAGCGCGGGCATGCCCTTGGTCTCGGGGGCCGGGATCGACGACGACCGCCTGCGGCTTCGGCTGACCCGGAGCCGGTGGGAAGGTTTCTCCCAAGTCGCCGATGACGTAGGTATTCGTGCCCTCCAGCGTCATTGCGCTGGGATTGTCGACGGTCAGGTACGCAGTGTGGGCGCTCGTTCGAACCCAACCGTGCGATCCTGGCACGGGAGGCGTGGACGTATAGCTCGAAGAAGCACTCATAGCACTAGTTCATCACACCTCAGCAATGAGTACCTGCTTCCCTCCGGGTTCTTGCGTTGTTTGAAGTGTGGAATCCAGTGTGCGTAACCCGGTGCAATCGCGCGATAATACGGGATATTCACTCGAATTCACGCGAAAGGCCCTGGGCAGCTCAATGGAAAAGAATACGAAGGATGGCGCGCTCGCGCGCTCGCTGTCTCATGAGCAGATGACCATGATCGCGTTGGGCTCCGCCCTGGGCACGGGACTTTTTCTGGGTTCGGGAGCGGCGATCGGCGTGGCCGGGCCTGCGGTCATCATCTGTTATGCGATCGGCTCGTTGATTGCGGCGATCATCGCCTGCGCGGCCGGGGAAATGGCGGTCAAATTCCCCGTTCGGGGCGGTTTCGGAACCATGGCGGGCCGGTTTCTCGGTCCCTTTGGTGGCTTCGTGACCCGTTGGGCCTATTGGGCGACGACCGTGTGTGTTGCCGGCGCCGAACTGGTCGCCGTGGCCACTTATCTCAAGTTCTGGTGGCCGGAATTCCCGCTCTGGGCGGGCATCCTGGTCTTCGCCGTCGTCGTCATTTCCCTCAATGCATACAGTGTGAAGTCCTTCGGCCTGGTCGAATTCTTCCTGTCTGGTATCAAAGTCATCGCCGTGATTGCGTTCATTGTGATCGGTCTGATCATCGTGTTCTTCGGTCTTCCAAGCCACCCAGCCGAGGGGACGAGGCACCTGACCGAACATGGTTTCATGCCCAACGGTCCGAGCTCGATCTGGTTGGGCATGGCAGTGGTCATGTTCTCCTTCGGCGGTATTGAGCTCATCTCGATTTCCGCTGCGGAGGCCAAGGACCCTGTGCGCTCCGTCCGCAGCGCCGGCAAGGCAACGATCTGGCGTCTTGCGACGTTCTACGTATTGGCCCTATTCGTGGTCATGGCGCTGATGCCGTGGTCCGCGGCCGCGGGCACCGGTGACCTGTCATCGAGTCCCTTCGTGATGGTCTTCTCCGAGGTCGGAATCCCGGCGGCAGCAGCGATTATCAATTTCATTGTTCTCGTCGCGGCGCTCTCCGCAGCCAACGCAAACGTCTATGCCGGGACGCGCCTCATTCATTCGCTGTCGTACCAGGGCATGGCGCCTCGCGGACTGCAGCGAACGACCAAGCTGGGCAGCCCTGTACGGTCCTTGGCCATTTCATGTGTGGGTATTCTTCTGGTCATCGTCCTTGCCCTGGTCACCGAGAACGTTTTCCTGATCATGATGTCGGTGATCACCACGTTCATCCTCGTGGTGTGGACATTGATCCTGTTCTCCTACATCAGCTACCGGCGCCGGAACGGGGCTTCCGCAGAATTCCGATTGATCGGGGGAGTACCAACGGCAATTATCGGCATCATCTGTTTGGTGGCCATTTTTGCCGCGGTGTTCTCGAGTCCTGATATGCGCCTGCCGGGCATTGTCGCGGTGTGTTTCTACGCTTTCCTGACGATTATTTACTACGCGTTTGTGCGCCGGTTTGTCGGCAGTGACAAAGACGCATTCGACGAGGCGGAACTCGCAACGAAAACTGACGTGTAGTTCTACCGAGACGAGCGGTTGGTCGGCGCTAATCTTGATCCGTGGAATACCCCACGATCATTCACCCGCGCCGATAGGGGAGGCAATTGCCTGTATCGACCCATATCGTGCCGGGCCGGCCTTAAGGGAATCAATCGCATGACAATAACTCTTCGTCCCCCTTCCGCATTAGGACTGAAAAGAACGGCCAAAGGGGCTCTGACACTGACCTTATGCATGGGGTTGTTGGGCATCCATGCGCCTGCTTTCGCGGTCGACGGCGTACCGGAGTCGACTTCGACCGGCACGTCGTCGCTGGCGAATGAAACCGATGGTACCGAAAACAAACAGGTCAGGAGCCTTGTCCCCGAGCGGGATGTCCTCAAATCACCGACCCTCGGTGCGAATCCCCCTGTCACCGGGGGCGAGAATCCGGGTGCGACGATGGGGCAGACTCAGAAGCCCATGGACCAGATGGACCATCTGTCTCCGGCATCGGCGGAATCAGCTCACCAGGACATGCAGAAAGCGCTCAAAGGCGAAGCGGTGACCAAGAACGCTGCCCCGGAAGTCGCGGGTGCAGCCGCATCGGCAGGGGTAGGGCAAACCGCGGCGACGTCGGGAATCCAGGGGATGGACGTTTCCGGGTGGCAGCCCAACGTCAACTGGAATTCCGAATACGCCAACGGGGCTCGTTTCGCTTACATCAAAGCCAGTGAGGGGACTGGTTACACCTCTCCCACTTTCTCTTCTCAGTACACCGGAGCCAGCAACGCGGGAATGTATCGTGGTGGCTACCATTTTGCTTTGCCCTCCCAGTCTTCCGGGGCGGCGCAGGCCGATTACTTCGTGAACAACGGCGGTGGCTGGACCGCGGACGGTCGAACGATGCCCGGAATGCTGGATATCGAGTTCAATCCGTATCCGAGTCTGGGCAACACCTGTTACAACATGTCCCAAGGCCAGATGAACTCGTGGATCACATCATTCACGGAACAGTACAAGAACCGAACCGGACGGTATCCGGTGATTTACACGAACTACTCCTGGTGGGTTTCTTGCACCGGTAACACCAATCAGTTCAACTCTATGCCGCTGGATATCTCGTATTATTCGTCCACGGCGGGACCGATGCCCGCCGGGTGGAGTACCTACGACATCTGGCAATACAGCGCTTCCGGGCCCTATTCGGGGGATTCGAACGTTTTCAACGGCAACGCAGCTGGACTGTCCGACTTGGTCAGGAACGCGGGTTACAAGCCGGTCGGTGGCCGCTCCCCAGGAAATCCGGGTGGTGATACGGGGGGCTCGTATTACACGTCGGCGAATGGGAGAAGGGTCAATCTCTCCGGGGCGATCGGTGCCAAGTGGAACGCAAACCGCAGCAAATACGGCGAACCGGTCAATAACGAGACGTGCGGTTTGGTCCAGGGCGGCTGTTACCAGACTTTCTCGAATGGATACACCATCTACTGGACCCCGAACGGCACGGGAACCCACGCGGTATATACGTGGGGTGCGATCGGGGATAAATGGATGGCTTCCGGGTATGAGCGGTTCTATGGGTATCCGGTCAACGAGGAGACGTGCGGGTTGGTCGGAGGCGGCTGTTATCAAACCTTCTCCAACGGCTACACGGTGTACTGGACTCCATTCGGCACCGGAACCCATGCGGTGTACACCTGGGGCGAGATCGGCAAGGAATGGATGGCTGCCGGTTATGAGCGAGGGTACGGGTACCCGACAACGGAACGGATCTGGAACGGAAGCCAGTATTACCAGAAGTTCTCCAATGGCTGGACCGTAACCAATCCGAGCTGATGACCGATGTCGGTACGTGCGAGAACGTACCGGTTCCGTTCCTGGGGCGCCGCCCGAGGGGCGGAATCGGTGCGTTCTCGCACGCACGGCGGGATTGAAATCCAACCTTCCCTCCAATGGATAAGGTGGAAGGATGAGTTCTCGAATCCTCACCGTAAATGTGCCCCTTCGCTGGGGCGACATGGATGCGTACCACCACATCAACAACGTGCAGATCGCGCGCATCATGGAGGAAGCCCGCGTGGCAGCATTCGGCCCGCCACCGGCGGCTCCGGGAGCGGAAGAGTCGGACGCTCCCATTCCGCTTTTCACCCGGCTTCCCCGCGGAACGCAGGCGTTGATTGCTGAGAACCACATCAAGTACCGTGCCCCGCTTCCGTACAGCAGGACGCCTGCTCGGGTAGAGGTTTGGGTGGATAAGATCACTGCGGCAAGTTTGGCGATCGAATACCGAATCTACGATGCTCGAACCGGTCAGCGTTGTGTAGATGCCTCTACCGTTTTGGCATTCTTCAACGAACCGGAAGGGAGGATCGTTCGCATCTCAGCCGAACAGCGTCAGCTCCTCGAGGGCTCCGCGTCCTCAGACTGAATTTCACCCGTGCAACAACGGCCCGGCGGCCCCCATGGGACGCCGGGCCGTTGCCGTACCGTCAGAAGGCTACTTGGTGACGATCCGGATTACCGGGCTCCCCAAGGACGCGGCACCCGCAGGGATGCCTTCGACGCTCGCATACTTGGGCGTGTTGGTGACCAGCACGGGGGTGATGGACGAATACCCGGAGTCGGCGATGACCTCGCGGTCGAACGTCAGCAGCTTCTGCCCCGCCTCGACCCGGTCGCCTTTGGACACCTCGGGTGTGAAGCCCTGGCCACCCAGGTTCACGGTATCGATGCCCACATGGATGAGCAGTTCGACCCCCGAATCCAACCGGATACCGAGTGCATGGCCGGAGGTAGGTGTCGCTATGATCTTGCCGGCCTCCGGAGCCACAACTGTTTCGGCGCTCGGCTTGATTGCCACGCCTTGACCCAACTTACCGGCGGCGAAAATCGGATCGGGGACTTCCGACAGGGAGACGGCTTCGCCTTCTAGTGGAGCGCCAACTGTCAGCTCAGTACCCGCCGCCGGTTGCGAGGTTGAGTGGCCCGTCTGCTCCGCTGATGCGGCTGACACCGGAGCCGAGGTCCCGGCGGAAGCAGCGGTCGACCCGGCCGCGGCAGCACCTACACCCGCGCCGACCGGAGTGCGTTCTTCGGAGCGCGCGACCTCGGAGTCTTGATGATCCTTCTCGATAACGTTCTCGGTTTTCTCGCTCGTGGGAACCTCATCCGAGGCGAGATTCTGTTTCGCGAGATCGGCTTCGCGTTGCTCGCGGGTGCGGAAACCGAAGATCAGCACTCCTGCCAAACCACCGAAGAATGCAATGGCCAGGCCGATCGCGAAGAGCGGTATCGGCTGCATTGCGGGAATCGACAGCAACGAGGTGAAGGCAAAAGCATAGGACCTGACGCCCATCCAGGAGATCAGGCCGCCGGCAATCATGGCCGGGACCAGAATCAGCGGAAAGACCCGCTTGTAGCGTAGGACCACACCGTAGAGTGATGGCTCTGAAATGCCTCCGAGAAGACCCGAGACCGCGGCTCCCGTGGCAACCTGACGCAGCTCCTTGTCACGAGCGGCACGAATGGCAACGCCGGTGACCACGCCGAAGACGGCGAAGTTGTACGCGGCCATGGGGGACTGGATGAAGTCGTAGCCCAGGGTTGAGAGGTTGGAGATCATCACTGCGTTGAGGGGCCAGTGGAGTCCGAGCGGAACCATGAACAGATATGAACCGGCGACGACGACGCCCACGATAGCGGGGTTGATGTCGTTGAGCCACTGGAACACGTTCGAGATGCCGAGTCCGAGGTTCACGCCAATCGGCCCGATGATGAGGGCAGTCAAGGGAACCATGATCAGAATCGAAATCATCGGGACGAAGACCATGTGAAGCATGTTCGGGATGATCTTCTTGAGGAATCTTTCCAGCGGCGCCAGAACCGCGACCGCGAACAGGGGAGGGAAAACCTGTCCCGTGTAATTGAACAGGTAGAGCGGAACGCCCCAACCGCCGATGTGGAAGAGGGTGATGTGGTCGGCGTTGCCGGCCATCTCTGCCAAGCCTCGGAAAGCATCCGTCATGAGGGCAGCGGGGATGGCCGCGCCCACCCACATATTGGCGCCAAGCCGCTTTGCCGCCGTCGCGCCGATGAAGATCGGCATGAAGTTCAAAACCGACATGGCCGCGCCCAGCAGAATGAACCAGAACGGGAACTGCGAGCGCCAGTCGTTGAGCAGGGCATCGTTCGCGGCGTCGTCCCCGACCTTGGGGCCGTTGACGAGGTCGACATTGACCACCTGACCGGCGAAGTTCGTGTAGTGGCCGAATACACCGAGCTGCTGAAGCAGCACGATGAGGGTGAGGATCATCGACGAACCAAGAAGCGCCCAGAGCACGGGCCGGAACGAATCCGAAAGAACATCGAACATGCGGGTGATGATTCCCGCTTTCTTCTCATTCCCTTGCCCCGCGGCCTTGGTCTTCGACGCGGTCGAACCGCTTTCCTTGTCCATGCCGGGCAGTTTGGACATTTCTCCATAGACCTCGGCTACTTCATTGCCGATGACAACCTGGGTCTGGCCGGACTGCTCGATCACCGACAGAACACCGTCGGTCTTCTCGATCTGAGGCTTGTTGATTTTGCTCTTGTCGTTGATGGTGACCCGGAGACGGGTCGCGCAGTGGGTGAAGTAGTCGACGTTGTCGGCACCACCCAGTCCGTCCAGGACGGACTTCGCCGTTTTCTGATAGTCCACGGATGACTCCTCGGTGAATCAACCGGCCGTGGGGCCGGCGTCTTAAAACACAAAAGACCCGAGCCGCACGGTGCTTACGACCTAGGTTCCGTAGTGAACGGTCCTGGGCGACGGGCGCGGGTACGAAGCATGGAATGCCTCGATGCCTTTGCGCCTCGCGATGAAGCCGCTGGTCCTGGGACCAGCAATGCGACTCAGGTCTTGCCTGCTGTGTCAGTAACAACCCTGATATTTCGGCGATGTCCGCCGAACCTGGAATTACTTTACCCGTACGTCATAACCTGCGCAACGGGTAAGTCACACGGACAAGGCGCAGCTCGCCCCGCTTGTTATAACGTGCGGTGCGCGGCCTTTTAGACCTCGCCCGATAAGACCCCCGCGCGGAATGCCTCGGACTGGTGCCTCCGCATCCACCGTCGATGCAACCAGTAATTCAGCTCGACGAGTCCGCTGCCGACCACCGCGATGGAGAAAGAAGCCCACAGCAGGTTCGCTTCGGGCACCTGGAACTCGTGGTACATGAGCGACCACGGAATGACCAAGACCAGGACCAAAGCGACGTACATGCTGATCAGTAGCGCCCACCGCGCAGGCGTCAGGGGACGAGAGCCGACACAGAGGATCCACAAACCGACGAGGACCAGGACGATGAAGTTCGCCGTCTGGATCTGTTGCTGGACCTGCATCCCGCTGGGATCCACGTACTTCGAATAGAAATTCACGGCCACAATGCACAGTGTGACCACCACGGCGCTGGGTAGCGCAAAATGCAGCGCCCGGCGCAAAAACCCTCCGACGTAACGGCGATTATTCGGCAACATAGTCAGGATGAAGGAAGGTCCACCGATGATGAGCAGGTCCGCCGTCGAATACTGCCGGGGCAGGAAGGGGAATTTCCACGCCAGCAACCCGAGGACCACACCCATCATGACTGCGAAGCTCGTCTTGGTCAGGAAAAGGTTGGTCACTCTCTCGATATTCGCAATGATCTTTCGGCCTTCAGCGAGCACTGAAGGCAGCCGGGAGAATTTTCCGTCCAGGAGGACCAACCGGGAAACGGCCTTCGTCGCGGGGGCGGCGTTGCCCATCGCGATGCCGAGATCGGCGTGTTTGAGTGCCAGCGCATCGTTGATCCCGTCCCCGGTCATCGCGACGACGCGGCCATGTTCCCGAAGCCCTACCACCATGTTCTTCTTTTGATGAGGAGATACCCGGCCGAACACGTGGTGGGTGAGGGCCGCTTGGGCGAGGGCCGGTCCGTCGTCGGGAAGATCCGAGGCGTCGATCGCGCCTTTTTCGACGTTCATGCCGGCCAACCGTGCCGCGGCGGCGACGGTTGCGGGGTTGTCCCCCGAGAAGACCTTCAGATCGATTCCCTGGCCGGTGAAATAGGAAAGGGTCTCCTTGGCGTCCGAGCGGACCTGTTCCCGAAACGTCAACAGCGCGACAGGATCCCAATGGTCGGGCAGCTTCTGTACCGGCCGGGCATCGTCGTCCCTGGTCAGCGCGTCGGCACGGGCCAGGACCATGGTCCGGAGCCCCTCGGATGCGAGCTGCGTGGCGCGATCCCGCGTTTCACCGGGGGAGATGAGAACCTCGGGGGCACCGAGCAGCCAGGCCCCTGAATCCGCGAATTCCACGCCGGAGAAGCGGTTGGCCGAGGAAAAACCCAGCACTCCGCTCGGCTCGTGCTGCGGAACGGAGTCGAAACTTTCCCCGAGAGCGGCCGCGGTCGGGTTGGCATTTTCATCATGGCCGAACCAGGCCAGGGCCGCGCGGGCTTGCTCCTCAAGATCAGCGGCCGAACCCAGGGGATATGCTCGGTCGAAAGTAACTCCACCCTCGGTAAGGGTTCCGGTCTTGTCGAAACACACCGTGTCCACCCGGGCAAGTACTTCCACTGCGGGCTGCTCCTGGATGAGGACCTCGTCGGCGGCAAGCTTGACCGCCGCAACGGCGAAGGAAATCGTGGTCATGAGCGCCAGGCCCTGGGGGACCATCGAGGCAACCGACGAGACCGCAACGACGAGAGCGTCCTCCCAGCTGCCGGTCGAGAGAGCGCGGTGCCAGCCGCCGACCGCTTGCATCTGGCCGTTGAGCACCACCAGGATGATCGGGATCAACGCGATCGAGATCCATTTGACGACTCGCTCGGTTGCGGCGCGCAACTCGGAATTGATCGGCGCGAACTGCCGCGCCTCCTTGGCTAGCCGTGACGCGTGCGAGCGCTCGCCGACCGCCGTCACGCGGACCCGCCCGGAGCCCCCGACCACGGACGAGGCGGAATAGACTTTATCGCCCGGTTTTTTGACGACCGGATCGTTCTCGCCAGTCAGGAGTGATTCGTCCAGATCCAAACCGTCCGCGGTCAGAACCTCGGCGTCGGCAGGAACCTGGTCGCCACGGGAGAGGAGGAGGACGTCGTCGAGAACTATCTCCTCGAGTTTGATCTGGGAAACCGCACCATTGCGCAGGATGCGGGCGGGATCCTGGCGGAGCAAAGCAATCTTGTCGAGTTGGCGTTTGGCCGAGAACTCCTGAACGAATCCGATGATGATGTTGGCCAGGGCCGCAAGGGAGAAGAGGAGATCGAGCCAGCGTCCCAGGATGATGATGACGGCCGCGCACATGCCCAGCACGAGATTGAACAGCGTGAACAGGTGAGTGCGGACGATGGCCCACACACTTCGCGAAGTGGTGTTGGGCTGATGATTCGTCAGGCCGAGCTCGGTGCGTTCGAGGACCTCCTCGGCGGATAAGCCCGTGTTCGCGAGCTCGGCGTCGTCGACGCGCGAGAGTCGCGGCTGGGCATCCTTGGTGCGAGTTGGCATCGATCTCCTCGTGGTTCACAACGTGCATTCATTAGTTTACGGGCGTGTCCCCTGTGGTCGGAGTAGACCTGCCTGTAATTCCGACGACCCGTCATCTGTGTGAAACGAGGAGGTGTTAGTGTCGGGCATACCGCGCCAGAAGGTGATGTAGATAACATCCGTCGCCGTTCCGTTCGATTCAGCAATCCCTTCACAGCTCATGACAGATCGGAAAAACCCATGGACACTATGTACGCCGCCGTGGTTCTCCTGGCCTGCGTCGCCTTGGGCGAGTTGATCTCGGCCGCGACTCGGGCTCGCATACCCGCACTCCTCGTCGCCATGATTGCAATGGCCGCGCTGACCCAGACTGGCTTATTTCCCGTCCAAATCGCCGAAGCTTCGCTATTCGTCGGCATGGGAACGATTTTGCAACCCGCGATCATGGTTCACATGGGAACCTTGCTTCCCATCGCGTCCTTGAAACAGCAGTGGCGTCCCATCATCATCTCCGTAGCGGGTATGGCGTGCGCAACAGGGTTGATTCTGCTGGTCGTGGGACTGCTCTTTGGGTATGGCACGGCTGTTGCCGGGACAGGGCCTCTGGTGGGCGGAATCGTCTCGACATTGCTGACGACCGAGGGGCTTACATCCGCCGGGATGACCACCTTGGCGGCCATCCCGCCCCTGGTTCTGATGCTCCAAGCCTTGCCCGCAATGCCCCTGACGGCTTTCTTCCTGAAAGGGCACGCTCGTCGTCTGATCGAAAGCGGCGAGGTCAAAGTCACCCGGGATCCCGATACCGGAGCGATTCAGCTGTCTCCCGAGGCACAAGCCGAGGCAAACCGTAAGACGCTGGTCAGGCTGCCGGCTTCCGTGCGCGAAAACCAGATCGTCCTGCTCTTCATGGTGGTCGCTGGTGGCGCACTGGCCATGTACATGCAAGGAATCACGGGTGTTTCCTACAGCCTCTGGGGCCTGGGACTCGGGATCTTGTGCGTGTGGTCGGGAGTCTTGCCGCGGGCTTCACTGGAGAAGGCCAACGCGTTCTCACTGGGCATGGTCGCGATCATCGTCATCGTTGCGGCGCCGTTGATGAGCGCCTCGCTATCGCAGATCGTGACGTCTCTCGGAGCTGTCGTATTGATTCTTCTGGTCGGAATGATCGGCATCGTGGTAGGAGGCGCGATAGCGACGAAGCTCCTGGGCTGGGACATACGTTTGGGCATGCCCGTGGCACTCACTGCGATGTTCGGCTTTCCCGCGGACTACCTCATTACGACCGAGGTCGCCCGGTCCTCTTCGGAGGATCCTGAATTGCAGAAGGCGGTCCAGGATCGGATTCTTCCGCCTATGTTGATCGGCGGTTTCACCAGCGTCAGTGCCGGATCGATCGTGATCGCAACAATCCTCGTCAACACGCTGTGACCGATCGTAGCCCAGACAAGCGCCATGGCCCTGCCGAACACGGGATGTTCGACAGGGCCATGCCGCAATGCCTTACCGGGGTGCTTAGCCGAAGTACTCTGGCAAAGTGTCGGACCATGCCTGGCGGAGTCCGGGAAGCCCGACGCTGGCGATGCCCTGCAAATCCAAGGCATCGTTGACGGCGTCCACGACACCGATGCGCGCGAACGCGTAACGGCGTGCGGTACACATGTCCTTGAATCGGACTTCCTCCGTGCGGGGCACGGAGCAGATCGCGCGTCCTTGGGATTCCGAGAACAACATCGTGAATTCGTCCACGCCGTCGCGTTCGGCGATCTCGCCCAATCCGATCCTTGCGCCTACGCCGAAACGAAGGCACGAGTCAGCCAAGGCGGCTGCCAACCCACCTTGGGAGAGATCGTGTGCGGCATCGATCATGCCATCGCGGGACATGTTCACGAGCATGTCCCCCAAGAGTTTCTCCTGTGCCAGGTCAACGCGGGGAGGCCGGCCACCGAGGTGTCCCTTCAACCGAGCCCATTCCGAGCCATCCAGCTCTTCATAGGTGGTTCCGAGCATGTAGATCGCATTGCCGTCTTCGGTCGGTGCCCAGCCCGACGGGGTGCGGCGAGCTACATCGTCCATGACGCCCATCATCGCGACGACGGGGGTGGGGTTGATCGCGCGGCCGCCGGTCTGGTTGTACAGCGAGACGTTTCCTCCGGTCACAGGGACGCCCAGCTCCATGCAACCGTCCGCCAGACCGCGTACGGCCTCAGCGAACTGCCACATGATGGCCGGGTCCTCAGGGGAACCGAAGTTGAGGCAGTCGGATACGGCAACGGGTCTGGCGCCTGCGGTCGCCACGTTGCGGTAAGCCTCCGCCAAGGAGGCCTTGGCACCCTCATACGGGTCCAGATACGTGTATCGCGGATTTGCGTCCGTGGCCAGGGCGACGCCCAGTCCCGTTTCCTCGTCAATGCGAATCACGCCGGCATCGTCCGGCTGGGAGAGCGCGGTGTTGCCCTGGACGTAGCGGTCGTACTGGTTGGTGACCCATTCCTTGGAGCACAGATTGGGCGAGGCCATGAGATCGATGACGGCCTGGCCCAGAGCCGGACCCGAGGGACGATCCGAGCCGGCCTCAGAAGCGACGAAGTGGTCGCCTTGGGTCTCGTCCTGCCATGAAGGGCGCTCATAAGGGCGTTCGTACGTGGGGCCCTCATGGGCCACGGTCCGCGGATCGACATCCACGATGACCTCGCCGTTCCACTCGATGACCAGGCGGCCCGAGTCGGTGACCTCACCGAGCACCGAGTACTCGACGTCCCACTTGTCCATGATTTCTTCGAAGCGGGCCATATTCGTCGGGGTCACGACGGCCATCATGCGTTCCTGGGATTCCGACATCAGGATCTCGCCGGGAGTCAGAGTACTGTCTCGCAGCAGAACCTTGGTCAGGTCTACGTGCATACCGCCCTCGCCGTTGGAGGCGAGCTCCGACGTCGCGCAGGATATCCCTGCCGCGCCGAGATCCTGGATCCCCTCGACGACCGAGTCCTTGAACAGTTCCAGACAGCACTCGATGAGAACCTTCTCCGCGAAGGGGTCTCCGACCTGCACGGCCGGTCGCTTGGACGGCTTGGCGTCATCGAAGGATTCCGAAGCCAAAACCGACGCACCGCCGATGCCGTCACCGCCTGTTCGCGCACCGAACAGGATGACCTTATTGCCCACTCCGGAAGCGTTCGCGAGCCGAATGTCCTCATGCTTCATCACACCTACGGCCAACGCGTTGACGAGCGGGTTGGCTTGGTAGCAGGGGTCGAACTCGACCTCGCCGCCGATATTCGGCAGGCCCAAGGAATTGCCGTATCCGCCGACGCCCGCGACGACGCCGTGCACTACGCGTTGGGTGTCCGGGTGGTCGATGGCTCCGAAGCGCAACGGGTCCATGACGGCGACCGGGCGGGCACCCATCGAGATGATGTCGCGAACGATGCCGCCGACTCCGGTGGCGGCTCCTTGGTAAGGCTCAACATAGGAGGGGTGGTTGTGGGACTCGATCTTGAAGGTTACCGCCCACCCGTTGCCGATGTCGGTTACGCCGGCGTTCTCGCCGATACCGACCATGAGGTCCTTCTTCATTTCTTCGGTGACTTTGGCGTCGAATTGCTTGAGGTGCACCTTGGACGATTTGTAGGAGCAGTGCTCGGACCACATGACCGAGTACATGGCCAACTCGGCGGCCGTGGGACGGCGCCCGAGGATCTTCTTGATGTCGTCGAACTCGTTTTCTTTCAGACCGAGCTCGGCCCAGGGAAGAATAGTCTCCGGGGTGGACTGTGCATGCTCGACGGTGTCCAGGTTGAACTGCTGTTCGTTCATGTGAATGTGAATCCTTGTGTCGGCTCGGGAGATTATGCGGCGACGATCTGGCGCAGAAGAGAAGTGAACAGATGGAGTCCGTCCGAGCCGTATCGCATCGCCACCTCATCCGTTCCGGACGATGACGGGCCGAAGCCCGGTTCCACGGCGTGCTCCGGGTGGGGCATGAGGCCGACGACGTTGCCGTGTTCATTGGCAACCCCCGCGATGTCCTGGCGTGAACCGTTCGGATTGCCGTCGACGTAGCGGAAGACCACACGATTCTCTTCCTCGAGAAGGCGAAGCGTTTGCGCGTCGGCGACGTATTGGCCGTCCTGGTTCTTGAGCGGAACCACGATTTCGCTGCCTTGTTCCAGCTCGGCGGTCCACGGGGTAGACGTGGACTCGATACGGAGCCTTTGGTCCTTGCAGATGAACTTGAGATGATCGTTCTTGATCATCGATCCGGGCAACAGATGCATCTCGGTGAGGATTTGGAAACCGTTGCAGATGCCCAGCACGGGCAGCGGGGAGGAACCCGAGGTGCCCCCGGCGGTTGCGGCTCGGTAAACCTCACGCATCAAGGGAGCCTTGGCGGCGATTGACCCCGCGCGGAGGTAGTCACCGTAGGAGAAGCCGCCGGGGATGATCACGGCGTCCACGGATTGCAGGTCCGAGTCCTTGTACCAGAGCGGAATCGGCGTTCCACCCGCGAGTTTCACGGCGCGGGCGGCATCGCGATCATCGAGGGTCCCGGGAAAGGTGACGACGCCGACACGAGCGTTCGCGAGACGATCGTCCGAAACCTCGGAAGAGAGATCGGCGATCAAAGGTACTTCTGTGGAAGACAGCGATTCGGGCATGGTCAGTCCTCCGCGATGGAAACGTTGACGACGTCCTCGATCACCGGGTTGGAGAGGAGCTCTTCCCCGGCTTGTCGAGCTTCCTCGAGGTGACGCTCGGTGATGTCGCCCTCGACGGTCAGTTCGAATCTCTTGCCCTGCCGAACCTCGGCGAAGCTGCTCAGTCCGATGTGGGGCAGTTCGCGGGCGATAGCCTTGCCCTGAGGGTCGAGAATTTCTGGCTTGGGCATGACATCAACAATGATCCGGGGCATCCGTCGCTCCTGTACGCGGTTAGGGGTATTCAGGCGCGCGGAAACCGGTGCCGTCTCACGTCGGACGCTAACATCCCGGACGCTCCGCGAGCTTGCCTCCCCAGTCTAACCGGTGAAAGGGGCGGTTGCGTCCGGACCGTTGTCGACCGGCATAATGATCAGTTCGTTGCTCTGGGGCCGGTTGAGACGGGAAAAGCAAAAACCCGGTTCTTCCCGTTCGTCGTCCGAAAGAATGCCATCCCGGTGGTCGACAATCTCACTGACCATTTTGATCTCACATGTCCCGCGGCTCCCGCGCTCGTAGGAGATTGGGGTACGAAATCCTGCCGCAAGCGCCAAGGCGTTTCGGGGAGTTGTGCGTGTGGGGCATGGATCGGAGAGAACCCAATATTCCCGGCGTCAGGAGGCGTGCCTCCGCATGGTCCAAGCTGATGAAATCTTGTGGATGCCAGTCGGTTCCGTGAAAAGCCCGTCACCGCAAGAGTGTCGAGAATTGGCCTCTGTCCGTAATTGAGAACGAGTAGAGCCAGGTGCAGGGCAATGAATACGGCCGCTGGGAGGGGGACAGTGTCTGTGTCGCCAGGCTCGCGGGCCTCGGCGCGCCGGGGGCCACAGATCCGGTCGAGGAATGGTCGGACTGCGGTCATTCGACGACTGAGGACCGGACCGTTCATTCATACATGAAACCTCATGTTGTGTACAACAAGACATCAACGGTCATGGCTAAAAATTCCCATCACCCCTGAAATGGTGGGAATAAAGCCGTTCTGCACAAGGTGTTGACTCCTATTGGTGACCCCGATTACAGTCTCTACCATGCAACAGGAGATACAAGAAGCAATCTGCAAAGCGTGGGAAGCAGCATGGGACCGTGGAGAAGTAGACCGCCTCGATGACATCATGGCGCCCGACTACAGACGCTCCAGCACCTCGAGCGACACATCCATGACAATGGATGGGCTCAAAGACGAGATCCGTAGCGTACGAGCAGCTTTCCCGGACCTGACCACCACAATCGACGAGTTCATAGCCAATGACTGCAAAGCCGTCATCTTCTGGACATCAAGAGGCACACATACGGGTGATAGCCTCGACGCCCCCTCCACGAATCTTCCCGTCGTAACGCGAGGATCCAATATTCTCGAAATCGAGAGCGACCTTGTCACCCACGAGACCGTGACATGGGACCGCGCAGGGTTGTTGGCTGATACCGGGATCAAGCAACTTTCTGCTGCTCACGAACCGTCCCATTCCGAAATTGTGGTCGACACCATGGCCGAGGATCCCGACCACGAAGCCGTCAAAGGATTCAACCGGAAATTCATAACGGGCGTGACGGTCGTAACCACCGGCTCCGGGGATATGGCGAAAGGCCTTGCCTGCAACGCCTATTGCTCGATTTCGTTCGAGCCCCCGCTGGTTCTCGTATGTGTGCAGAAGACATCTTCGACGCATCCGGACCTGTTCAAGTCCTCTCATCTCGGCATCAATATCATCGCCAACGATCAGAGCGAAACACTGGCAACGTTTGCGTCAAAAGGCGTCGACAAATTCGCGGGCGTCACCTGGCACGAGGGCCCTCATGGTTCGCCACTTATCGACGGTTCATCCGCTGCACTTGAAGCCGAGATCAAAGAGCGCTTCCAGGCCAAGACCCACACGATGTTCATCTGCCGCGTGCGACACGCAGAAGTAACTGACTCTGAACCAATGGTTTACAAGGCGGGCCGATTTTACGACGGCGCCGACCTTCATGCCCTTTAAACACGACGGCGAGACGTCTCCATAATGACCTGAAAGGATACGCAATGGCGCGCATCGATGAAAACGGCACGGCCCCCGACCAGGGATATCGAGACAGCCTGACCAAAGTTGAACCGTACGGCATCGAACACATTCCCGAGGCCGAACGGCACGGAAAGCCCAGTTCCCAGTTTTTCATCTGGTTCGCCGCCGGTATGAACTTCCCCATCATTGTTCTTGGATTCAGTGCAAGCAGTCTGGGCCTGTCTACGAGCGCCTCAATCACCGCGATCCTCATCGCCGCTTTCGTCGGATCCATGTTGATGGGAATCCTCTCCAAAATGGGGGTCCGCCTCGGGATACCGCAGCAAATGCAAGCCCGCGGCACGCTCGGTTTCATCGGCAATATGTTCCCGGTCGCCTACATTAACGTCTTCGCCGGCATAGGCTGGGCCGCCACGACGATCATCCTCGGCGGCAAGGCGATCGCCGAGCTGACCAATGTTCCGTTCTGGGCCTCAGCGCTCATCCTTGTTGTCCTGCAGCTCGCTGTCGGGTTCGTAGGCTACAACCTCATCCACTATCTTCAGCGCATCCTAGCCATCGTGCTGTTCTTTGCTTTCCTCGTCATCAGCATCGTCAGCCTGCAACGTGGAGGAACACAACTTCACACGAACCCGGACGCTCCAGGATTCGCCGGCAGCGGTAGCTGGATCATATTCTTCGGTTTTTTCCTGTCATTTCTCATCGCCTGGTTCCCTTTCGCTTCGGACTACTCTCGCTATCTGCCAAATACGAAGGAGACGCGCCGCGGTGCAGGTATCTTCACCGCGTTGGGCAGTTTCGTGACCATTGCTTGGATGGGCATCCTCGGAGTCATCCTTGCTGGCTCGGCGACATCCGAAGATCCAATCACGGCACTGCACTCTCTGATGGGGCCGTGGGCCTTGCCGGGGCTTGGGGCAATTGCGCTCTCCTCGTTCTCGCAGAATTTCCTCAATGTGTACGGCGGCGCAATCTCGATCCAAACCTTGGGCATTCCCATTAAACGCCAGACCGGTGTTGTACTCATCTGCGTTGCCGCCTACCTTGTCGCGTTATGGGGTCAGACCAGCTTTTACGACAGCTTCAAAGTCTTCCTCAACCTGACCGCGTATTTCATCGCGCCCTTCGCCGCGCTCCTGATGTGCGACTTCTACTTCGGCAAACGGGCCAGCAAACAGGGTATCGCCGAGCTATTTGATAGGTCCCGCAAATTCGAATGGGGTTTCGTAGCCTGGGCGGTCGGCGTCATAGGATCATCGCCTTTCTGGATATCCTCCCTTTACACAGGGCCTGTGGCATCGGCATTCCCGCAAATCGGTGACGTGACCTATTACGTCGGAGCCGCGATCGCCATCGTCATTTATTTCCTCACCTACCCGTTGCCGCGGCTATCGGGGCGGCGTATCACGCCACGTACCGCCGTCAGGTCAGAGAGAGAACAGCCGGAGACGGAACGAGTAACGACAAACTGACATGCTCAAATTATCGCCGAGACTTGTCATCATCGACATGCAGCGGGCCTTCCGCGACGAGACCCAGTGGCGCATTCCGCGCTATGACAATATCGTTCCCGTCATCAGTGACCTGATCGAGTCCACTTCAACACCACCGATTGCCACTCGATTCATCCGCGATCCAGCCGAACGCGGCACATGGCATAACTACTACGATTACTGGCACCAGATGAGGCTCGCGCCCGACGATAACCAATGGGAGATCACCCTCAGCCTGCCGGACAATGCCTCTGTCATTGACAAACCCACCTTTGGAAAATGGGGGCCTGAACTGGCTCGGCTCATTCCAGAAGGCCACGAAATGCTGCTCACCGGAGTCGCGACCGATTGTTGCGTGCTGGCAACGGCCATCGCAGCGGTCGACGCCGGTCGTTCCGTCACGGTGGTCTCCGATGCGTGCGCAGCAGTCAGCGACGAGGTTCAAGACCAGACGCTAGCGATCCTCGGTCTACTGTCACCGATGTGCCGCATCGTCAAAGCCTCAGAGTTGGGATAAGGAGCCAAAATCGCGGCCAGCTGTGCAGGTCCCGACAAGGGGACAGAAGATCATTCCCACGCTGCGCGCGGGGACCACCCGTGAAGGGCAAATACTTGCCCAGGGCGGGCAAGAGATTCCATGTGCAGGGTGAATCCGTACGTCACTTGCCGAAGTACAGGAAGAGCCGACTGAATCCTTTCGCGGAAACATGTCCGGCCCGCTGACGAGACAAGCATTAATGCCGAGTCAGCTCGTCGGCGACTGGGTGTTCGACCAGAGAAGGGTAATCTCGCGTCGCTATGGGTGCCTCCGTCTGCGGGTGAACCTGATGACGCCACGATGAGCTACCTTGCCGAGGCTGATAAACCCTAAAGCTAGAGGATTATCACCTGTTGCATGCCAGTAGCCCAGAGAATAAAAACTCGGATGGGTTAACCAAGGGTAAAAAGGCGGAATATCACGGTACATTGCTTCCCCTTGACAGCAACGTAACGCAAGTCATAGATTTCATGTATGCAAGAAGCCATGGAAAACCCAACGCAAAGCACAGGTGTTGAGGTCCCTCTGCTGGAGAAGGTACGTCGTCAAGTTATCAACGGACGTTATGGGCCTGGAGACCTCATCCCCGAAATCGTGCTGGCGGAAGAATTTGGGGTCAGTCGCACCCCCATCCGCGAAGTCCTCAAGCAGTTGCAGAACGAAGGGCTGGTGGAGATTCGGCCCCGCGTAGGGACGTTCGTGCGAGAACCGACGCGTCGGGAGATCGTTGAACTATTCGAACTCAAGGAGTCCCTGGAAGGGTTAGCTGCCAGTCTCATGGCTCGACGCGGCCGGGTCCCTGAGCTCGAGACACTTGAACGCAACCTAGAGGCCTCAGACGTGGCCGCGTCTGAAGGAAACAGCCAATCGTATGCAGAGCTAGTCCACGAATTCCATTGGACTCTGGTACGTGGTGCCGATAACCGGAAGTTGTACGAGACCTACGAGCGACTGATGAACCAGTTGGCATACCACCGCATTGTTGTTGACACGGTGACTCGGCCCGGTCGGCTCAAAGCTTCCGATAATGAGCACCATGCCGTGGTCGAGGCCATCAACCGCAAAGACGCTTTGGACGCAGAGTTCACCATGCGCAATCACGTTCGTGCTTCGAGCCAAGCAGCGTTGGCTCCGACGGACTACCCGCGTCTCACCGAAGCTGGTGCCTTGGACAACACGGAAGAACACTCGCCTACCGTCAGGAGTAGCCGCCATGGCTGTTAACACGGCACCGACAGCTATTGGTGGGGAGGTAGCGACTCGGATCGGTCTCCGCTCGCTCACGACCGTTTGCGATGAATTGCGTCTCGAAGCCGGAAGTCCCCTTCAACGCCCCTTGAGTCAGGCCGCGGCGATCGCGGTCGTGAAAAACCCGTGGCTCGAACAAGGGACCCAAAACGATCTCGGAGCAGCGTCGGAGTTCATCGCGCCTGTCTTGGGCAAGATACTCACGGACCAGCTCATCTCATCGTTGGGCGACGTCGAAACCATTGAAGCCTTCGGTAAAGCCGCTCTGGTGGGAATCGATGGCGAGCTCGAGCATGCAGGAGCGCTGATTCATACTCCGTACTTCGGCAACATTGTCCGCGAATTGTTACAGGGTACCTCGGTACTTTGTTTCACCGACGGACGTTCTGCCCCAGGTTCTGATCTGCGGGTTCCCTTGTGGCACAAGACTCGGGCGACGTCCAGGAACCACTATCAGACGATGGAAATCCACCTGCCTGATGCTCCTCGGGCAGATGAAATTTGCGTCATTGCTGCAGCGGCCAATGGCCCGCGCCCGTTCCCGCGCCTGGGCGACCGGCAAACTGATCGTCCGATTACCGCCGAAATTCTGAAAGGAATCCTGCCATGAACATTCGAAAAATCACTACTATCACCGAAGAGATCACCAGTGAGGGAGGACGAACTGTCGATCCTCCGGCTCGTCTGGCCGTGGTCGCTGCAGTTATCGAAAACCCATGGAAAGGTCAGGGATTCGTCGAAGACCTTACCGACGGGATCGAAGCTGTCGCTTCCGATCTCGGAGCGGAATTGGCACCGCGAGTGATGAAGGCACTCGGTGCAGATCTGGAGGCTTATGGCAAAGCTGCCATCGTGGGGCTCAACGGCGAGATCGAACACGGGTCGGCCCTGATCCATACTTTGCAGTTCGGCAATCATTTTCGCGATGCTGCTCAAGCGAGCACCTTGCTGCCCGCAGTCGAAAAACGAGCCCCTTCCGGGGCGGTCTTCGATATCCCCCTGAAGCACTTCACTGACGCCAGCATTCGGTCGCATCACCAGACGACCGAGGTACGCATCGCGGATGCTCCGCACCCGGATGAAATCTTGATCGCGTTGGCCGGTGCTGCCCAAGGACGCCCGCAGCAACGACTGGCGCCACTGAAATCCGAGCAGTGATCCGGATGGCTGAGCCCGCTAACGGCACCTCGGTGGTTCTCCTGCACGGAGTGGGCCTTGACCGGACAGTCTGGTCCGCCGTTGAAGAACAGATGGGTAGACGCCCGACTTTGGCGCTTGACCTTCCAGGTCACGGGGCTCAGCCACCGTTGAGGTCATCAATGACGTTGGCAGAGCTGGCCGATGACGTTCTTGAACGTATGCCCGACGAGCCGGTCCACCTCGTCGGTTTTTCCTTGGGGGCGCTGATCGCCCAGTTGATCGCAGCACGAGACCCTGAACGCCTGGTGACACTGACCTGCGTGAGTGCGGTTTGTTCCAGGACCCAGGGGGAGGCGGCTGCAGTCCAGAACAGACTCACTACAGCTCGGAACGACTTCCGGGCCAGCATGGAACAAGCGGTCCAACGTTGGTTTCCGGGCAATACCGAGATCAGCTCTCTGCGCCGGGACAGGACCTTCAAAGTGCTGATGGCAAATGACGTCGAGTCCTATCTTCATGCATACGCCGTTTTTGCCGGTGGGGACCGAAGCGTCGCACCAGAACTGCCCAAAATTACCGTGCCCACTCTGGCTATCACCGGGGAGCTAGACACCGGTTCCACCCCGGAAATGACCACCCGGTTGGCAGAAGTCGTACCCGATGCCCGGCGTCGCATCGTTGCCGGAGTCCGACACATGCTTCCCGCGGAGGCCCCTGAAGAACTTGTCGCGGAATTAAACGATTTCATCAACGAAGCGGAAGGAGCTCATCATGGCTGAGCGTCTCGATCACTTTATCGGGGGAGAACACCACTCTCCATCCAGCGGGACATGGTTTCCCAGTACCAACCCCGCAACCCTGGAAACACTCTACGAGGCAGCACGCGGCGACGAGGCCGATGTCCGAGCCGCTGTAGAGGCAGCCCACAAAACGTTTAACTCCCCTGAATGGACTCGGAAAACCCCCACTCAGCGGGGGCACCTCTTGCGACGATTGGGCGATGTGATCGGCGAACACGCTGATGAGCTGGCCCGGTTGGAGAGCGTAGATAACGGCAAGCTGTACCGCGAGATGCGTGGCCAGCTCAGAAGCTTACCGGAGTACCTGTACTACTACGGCGGCCTGGCCGATAAGGTTCAGGGTTCTCAGATCCCGACCAATTCTCCTGAAGTATTGAACTTCACACAGCGGGAGCCGCTGGGGGTCGTGGGAGCAATCACGCCCTGGAACTCGCCGCTGACTCTTACGGTCTCCAAGTTGGCTCCGGCGCTGGCAGCTGGAAACACGCTGGTGATCAAGCCCAGCGAGCACACGTCTAGAACCATCCTGCGACTAGGTGAACTGGCCGACGAAGCGGGTTTCCCCGCCGGGGCCGTCAACGTCGTAACAGGTTTCGGCGCGGAAGCCGGAGCCGCACTGGTGAATGATCCAAGGCTGGCCAAAATCTCTTTTACGGGCTCCACCCGGACTGGCTCTGCGATCGCTTCGTCGGCTGCAGCTCGATTTATCGGCTGCACACTGGAGCTGGGCGGGAAGAGTCCCAATATTGTTTTTGAGGACGCCGATGTTTCTAATGCTGCCATGGGTGTGATCGCCGGGATATTTGCCGCCGGGGGCCAGACCTGTATCGCTGGTAGCCGGGTTCTTGCGCACAGAAGCATCTACGACGAGTTGGTCGAACGCGTCACCGAACGGGCATCAACAATCAAAATCGGTGATCCTTTAGAAGATGAAACCGAATTGGGGCCGTTGGCCTTTGAGGATCAGCTCAAGAAGGTGCGTTCATATATCGATATCGGGTCGGATGAAGGGGCCACAGTTCATTACGGTGGCCAAGACCCCGAGGTGGACCTGCCCGGTTACTTCATTACTCCGACGGTTCTCACCGGTGCAACAAACGACATGCGGATCTGCCGTGAGGAAATCTTTGGCCCAGTCGCGGCGATCATGCCTTTTGAGACCGAGGAAGAGGCCCTGCGTCTTGCTAATGACACCGACTACGGGCTGGCCGCAGGGGTGTGGACCTCGAACCTGCAACGAGCAATGCGGATGTCGCAAAGACTCGATGCCGGAACAGTTTGGCTGAACACCTACAGGGCCATGTCACCGATGTCTCCCCGAGAAGGATTCAAACAATCTGGCGTCGGAGTCGAGCACGGTCTCGAATCGATGAATGAATACACCCGGCTGAAGAGTATCTGGATCAACACCGATGAGGGCCCTGTCGCGGACCCGTTCGTGATGAGGGGGTAAAGGAATGCCGCTGATCGATATTTCCATCGCCGAAGGGCGCAGTCGGAAACAACTGCGGGAACTGATGGAAGGTGTGCACCGCGTTGCTGAGTCAACAGTCGGCGCCGCGCCGGAAAACATCACCGTCATTGTTCGCGAGGTGTCCCACGAGCTCTGGTCTCGCAACAACCAAACTATCGCGGAACGGACGGCAAGCACCGACCTGACGGTATCGCCTGCCGAAGTCGAGACCAAGAATCGCTGATGTCCAGGAACAGTGACGTTCCTGGAACCGAGAAGAAGAGGAGGAGAAAGATGCGTTTTTCGCTGTTCATCCATATGGAGCGGTGGGACGAATCGCTGAGCCACGAAGAACACTGGAAGAACTTGGTGGAACTGGTGCGAATCGCCGAGGAGGGAGGATTCGAAACTGTATGGATCGGAGAACACCATTCCACGGAATACACCATCTCACCCAGCCCGATGCCCCAACTGGCATACCTGGCCGCAAAGACTTCGAAAATTCGACTTGGAGCTGGGACCATCGTTGCTCCCTTCTGGAATCCCATTCGGGCTGCTGGGGAAACCGCTCTGCTTGATGTCATCAGCGGCGGGCGAGCTGAGATCGGGATCGCCCGTGGGGCCTACCAGTTCGAGTTCAACCGTTTAGCTGGCGGTATGGCCGGGGCAGAAGGGGGTAAATATCTTCGTGAGCTTGTTCCGGCGGTGCGTAAACTCTGGGAGGGCGACTATGTCCATGACGGCGAACTATGGCAGTTCCCAGTCTCGACCAGCGTTCCGAAACCTGTTCAGAAGCCCACTCCTCCGATCTGGGTCGCTGCGCGCAGCCCTGAGACACACGACTTCGCTGTGGCCAACGGCTGCAATATCCAAGTCACCCCCTTGATGAAGGGGGATGAAGAAGTCAAAGACCTCAAGGACAAGTTCGACGCTGCAGTAGCCAATCACCCCGAGGTGGAGAAGAAGCCGGAAATCATGGTGCTCAAGCACACCTACGTCCACCCCTCCGAGGAACCCGATGGATGGCGGCCTGCCGCGGAAGCGATCAACCGGTTTTACCGGACATTTTCCGCCTGGTCTTTCGGGAAAAAGGATCCGGTGAACGGATTCCTGGAACCAATGCCAGAGGAAGATTTCGCCGAGCGTCCTGAGTTCGACCCAGAGGCCCTTCATCATACTGCGATGATTGGTACGCCTGATGAGATCACAGGACGAATTCGTTCCTATGAAGATATGGGCTACGACGAATACAGCTTCTGGACGGATAACTCAATGCCCCATGAGGACAAGAAGCGTTCTCTGCAACTGTTTATAGACGAAGTGATGCCGAACTTCCATTAGTCAATAAATCGCGTGATGTTTTTATAGGGCCTCTCGAGCGATTACGCTCGAGGGGCCCTATGGTGGCGAGATGTGTCCCGGCTTGCGGGGCACTGACTCAACAGGTTCACTCCGGTCGGGTGGGACCCCGCACAGTCGGTTTTCATCTTGATGATCTGTGGAGCCACGTCCTGGGCTTTCTCAAGGCACCATGGTCGTTAACGGGATGCCTCTCGAGTAATGAGAGGATCGCTCTGGCCGCTTAGAGTCTGGGCGCTGTTGATCAGCCCGACAAGACTAAACGCTTGCGGGGTATTTCCCATGTGCCGATGTGCTTGGGTGTCGTATTCTTCCGATAACAGTCCCAGGTCGTTGCGCAATGCCAGAAGACGTTCGAACAGATGCTCGGCTCGCTGGTGCTCACCGATCCCGTGCCAAGCATCTACCAGCCAGAAGCTACAGACCAGGAACGCATTTTCTCTGCCGGATAATCCATCGGCGTTCCCATCCGCGGTGTTGTCATAACGAAGCAAAAACCCATCGCTGTCGAGTTCTTGGGCCACGGCTTCAACCGTTCCGATAATACGAGGGTCATCCCAGGGCAAGAACCCAACTCGTGGCAGAAGCAACAAGGAAGCATCGAGCCCGTGGGAACCGTAGAACTGGGTGAAAGTATTGCGTTTCGGGTCGAAGCCATGCGCGCAAATATCGGCATGAATGGCTTGCGCCAACTGTTTCCAGGTGGCAACGTCTCCGGGCAGTCTTTGCTGTTCGACGGCCCGAATGGCACGGTCGACTCCGACCCAAGCCATAACTTTGGAATGAACGAAATGTTGCTTGGGCCCCCGCATCTCCCAGAGCCCATTGTCGGGTTCTTGCCAGTGCTGTTGAATCCAGTCGACGAGCGAACGTTGTAGATCCCAGGCGGAATCGTTGGCCTGAAGCCCCGCTTCGCGGGCGAGATGTAGACCATCGAGGGTCTCTCCCCACACATCGAGCTGATGCTGTCCCGCAGCTGCGTTGCCGACTCGTACCGGTCGTGAACCCTGGTACCCGTTGAGCCAGTCCAATGTCATTTCCGGTATGCGTTGGGTTCCGTCCAACCCGTACATAATCTGCAGTTTTGACGGGTCACCGGCTACTGCTCGAACCAACCATGCCCGCCAGGCCAGCGCCTCGTCGGTGTAGCCCGTGTTGATCAAAGCCTCGAGGGTAAATGTCGCATCACGGAGCCAGCAGTACCGGTAGTCCCAATTCCGACTACCTCCCAGCTGTTCAGGTAGCGAGGTGGTCACCGCCGCAACAATTCCGCCGGTGGGTGCGTAGGTCAGAGCCTTGAGCAGCATCAGCGAACGATGTACCTCCCGGCTCCAGGGGCCGTTGTATGTGCACTGATCAATCCACCGAGACCAGAAACGAGTGGTCTCCTTCAACGCGTGGCGGGCGTTGATGGCAGCAGGTGGAGGCAAATAGGAGGGCTTATGAGTGAGAACGAAGGCTATCTGCTTACCTGATGAGACATCGAAGGTTGCATTCAGGGTCCCGGCCTCGTGGCGCAACGGCACATCCGTGCGAACCCAGACTGCGTCTGGCCCGGCAACCGCCGCGAATTCTTCTGAGCACGGGGTTCCGGGTGCGTCGTTGCCCGCGTGTATCCACGGGGTGATGCGGCCGTAGTCAAACCGCAAACACAGCGAGGTACTCATCTGAACGCGTCCTTCGACACCTTCGACAATACGAACTACATTGGCGGCCTCGTCTCGCGGTGGCATGAAGTCGATGACATCTACGATCCCATCTGTAGATTCCCAGCGTGTGCGCAGCACAAGACTGTGAGCATCGTAATCACGTCTGCTCAGGCGCGCGTGCCCGGTCGGGGCAAGACTCCAATACCCTGCCGATTCGTCGTCTAAGAGTGCGGCCAAGCAGGCCCGATCATCGAAATGAGGCAGGCACAACCAGTCTATGGAACCATCAAGTCCTACCAGGGCGGCGGTGTGCAGGTCACCGATCAGTCCATAGTCCTCGATACGTTTATCGCTCACAACCCCTCCTCATCGAGCAAAACCACGGTCTTGACCTCGTGATCGCCAGAGGTAAAGGCCTCGGGAGCCTTCTTGAGCGGAATTCTTCTGGTGATAAGACGCTCCAGCCAACCTAAGTCTGCCTTGGCGAGGATCTGGGCAGCCTGCTTGTAGTGACCAAGGTTGGCGTTGACAGACCCGACAATCGCATCGTTGTCCAACACGATCTCACGGTTGATGCGGCCAGCATCAATTTTCAATGGAGTGCCCGTTCCAGAAACTCCTGTCAGGCAGACGATGCCGTACGGGCCGGTTTCTGCGATGGCATCGAAAATGACTTGCCCGGCTCCGGTCGCTTCAATCACCACATCGGGTTTATGGTGTTTGCCGACCTCCGTGACACTACCGGTGTGGTAAGTCGCACCAAGGGCCTGAACGAGATCCGGTTTCGGTCCTTCCGTGAGTTGATCCAAAACATGGACATCCAAGCCTTGCTGAACGCCGATCATCGCCGCCAACAATCCCACTGGACCAGCCCCGGTCACCAACACCGTCTGCGGGGCAAACCAGCTGCGCTGGCCAATGCGCTCAACTTGTTCCCAGGCCTTGGCAACAATTGTTGTTGGTTCCAGCAGAACCCCAGCTAGCCCCAGCCGCGGATCTAGACGGACCGCGAACTCGGGTTCTACAGTCCACTGTTGGCTTCCGTACCCATTGAGTTGCTTAATCCCTCGCTCGGTGTACCGTCCGTTGCGGCACATATCCCATTGCCCGCGTGCACAAGCTCCACAAGGTACCGGATCCGGGCGGCGTACGACTCCGGCTACAAGGTCTCCCACCGAAAACCCGCTTCCGGTGGGTGCTTGTTCTACCCGTCCCAGTGACTCGTGACCCAAAACAAGATGTTGCTCCCCATCAGGAGCCCAGCCATATTTCCCGTCCGCGATCTCTTTGTCAGTCCCGCAGATACCGATCGCGAGACCACGGACCAATAACTCGTTATCAGCAGGACGTGGCTCGGGTATTTCCTCGACACTGGTTGAATCTGATTCACCGGGCTTGACGGTTAGGGCGTACATAGTTCAGTGGTACCCGACTCTGTCCATTCCGTCCAGCAGGTGGAGAACTTATCAGATCATCGGTAATCCGTCCGTGGCGGGCTGGTTTGCATGTGCGTCAGAAGCAGACGGGGCCATACGTCCCTTCTGACCTGAACGAGTCACGTCGTCGGAACACTCGGGATATACCAGGTGTAGCGTCGCGAAATCGGTGCCACCTAACCAGTCAGGTCACATCATGGTCCCGGCTGGAGGGAAGCGGGGTGCCCCGGTCAGGGGCCTCGACCGGTACGGACTATCCGGTGTATACGTGGGATATGAACATTGTCGTCAAACGCATCTATGACCGATCTGGCCACAATGATGGGACGCGGGTGCTCGTCGACAGAGTCTGGCCGCGCGGTATTCGCAAGGAGGACGCCGAACTCGATGACTGGAATAAGGATGTGGCCCCCTCCACGGAACTGCGCAAATGGTACGGGCACGATCCGGACAAGTTTGACGAATTCTCCCGTCGCTACCGCGATCAGCTGGCCACCGAGATCGGCCAGCAGGCTCTCAAGAACCTACGCGAGAGTGTCAAAGGAAAACGCCTGACGCTACTGACTGCCACCAAGGACATCGAGTACAGCCAGGCGACGGTGCTGGCGCGGATTCTCTCCGACTGACCAGTCAGCCGCCAAGCTCGGACACGGCGGCAGTCTCACCCCTCCTGCCGGGACGGGAACCATCCGGGCCGCAGCCACACAGTGATAGCAGATTCGATGAGAACGACGGAAGATGAGCTCATGTCAGTTGAGGAGATCTGGATAAAGCCTGGAGGAGACGGCGCTTACCAGGCCACCATGCAATCGTTCGACGGCGAGGCCTCATGCACGCTCTACATTGGCGCCGCGCCCCGTCTGACCAACGGCATGCTGCCCGATGACGACGTCACGGCACGAGCCGTACTGCAGTTCCTGATGACCCACCAGGACCCATCGCAACTTCCTGCCGATGTGGAGCTTGAAGACGTTCTGGCCGCTTACGATGATGCCGAACAACAGATCGACTCATATGCCCAAAACCTGCGCTCCTAGACCCCGCTGATCCCAGAAAGCCACCATCGGCGTGATCCCGATACCGGCGGAGATCAAATACAGTGGCGGATCCTCATCCGTTCGACCGCATCTAGAGCAGAATGTCCTTCTGTTTCAGAGCTTTCGAGCGGATTCTTGCCTGTGCCTCTGACGGTATTCTCAATGTGTCCCGCTGGCGCGCATTCCCTAGATCCGCCCAAGACAAGTGGCAGCAGTCTCTTGGTCGGCTGCCCAGGTCAGCTGGAGGCTCCGGAGATTGATTTCGGGCGTGCGGGGTCGATGACGGAATTCGGGTCGAAGAACTCGCGCAACGTATCGGATGTTCCCTTGATCGCGTGCTTGAGCGAAATCCCATCCACATTGATCCGGGCCTCGCGAAGATAATTCGGTCCGGCCTGCCCCCATGCCGGGGTGGAGGCATCCACATTGAAGTAAGAATTGAATCCTTGGCCCTTGAGGTATTGGAACTTGTCGTTACCGTATTCCTCAATGCCGCAAATATCCGCCCCGAAGGGGTAGATGAGCATATCGGTCTTGCCCACGATCGGTGCGACCTCGGCTTGCCACTTCTCGTTGTCCTCCTGGATGTGCGACAGAGGAGATTTGGTGAAGTTGATGTGCCCCCACGAGTGGCTTGCGAATTCCCAGCCGTTTTTCTTGATGGCATCCGCGACCGATTTTGCGGTCTTCTTGTCCTTTTCGATGTTCTTGTTCTCGTCCTTGTAGGAGATATCGGAGGTCCGATACCCGAGTACACCGTTGTATCCGGTGATTGCGATGACGCCTTTGGCCCCGTCGTGGGAGAAGTCGGGGTGTTCTTCGATGAATTCCTCGACGATCGGCAGGTGATCGTAAGCGCCGATTTTTTTGTTCCCGTCAGCATCACGGTATTCGTTGAGGACTTTCCCGTCCTGGACGATCAGTCGATCACTGAATCCGTCGCCGTCCATGTATTCGTAGTAGGACAAGTCGTCGAAGGACAGGACCAGGGGTTTCTTGCCTTCCGGAAGGTCCAAGGGTTTGAGTTCGACGCTGCCGCCGGGGCGGGTTGTGTAGAGCTGGTGGGGGCTGACCAGGACGTAATTGCGGTCGTAGACCTGTTGGATGATCTTCCTGAATTCGTTGATCGTGACCATGTAATCCAGGTAGCCGTTTGCCTCATCGTCGCCGTCGAATGCTCGGTTCGGATCCACGACCAGCGAGTGGAAGAACAAGTGTGAAACCTCGGTGTTGTCTTTCCACGTGATGTTGTGCTGGGTCGGTGTGACCGAGGGGGAATTCGATGTGGGGGCCGATGTGGTGGAGGAGTCGGTCGCGGGTTCGGTGTCCTGGGAACTGCAGGCGCTAAGCAAGGCAGCCCCTACCAGCGCCGATGAAGAGATGACTGCGGTCCGGCGGGTGATCTTCACGGGGGAGCTCCAGATGGGCGTTTTGAGGGGATTTACGGAAGCATCACCAGGTTTTCACAGGAAGTGAGGATTGTGACTGAGGGTGTCGCGGGGCACGCCAGGTCGATCGAATCCGAGGGGCCATCGGGCCGTGACAGACGGAACGGGGAAGCGGCGCCATTGAACCCTGAACCCGTGTGCGGACGGTAACCGCGGCCTCAGGACATCAAAGTGGAGTCTGCGCGATCCAAGGTCGACATGAGCCGCTGTCGCAGGATTATTGAGCGCTCAGCGAACTCTCTCTGGAGTGTCGCGTATTGCTTTTTTCCTCGTGCGGTTTCGACCGGAATGGGCTCGTACCCCCATGATTTCAGATCGTAGGGTGCTGCTCTCATGTCCATTTCACGGACTTGCCAGGCGAGGTCGAAGCAATCCATCAGGAGAGCGGAGTCCACGAAGGGGAGCAGTTTGTAAGCCCACTTGTACACGTCCATGTTGGCGTGCAGACACCCTGGCTGTTCCAGGGATCGTTGTTGCTCGCGTGTCGGCTGTATTTCATTGCGTGGTACGGCTTGCGGCTGGAAAAACCGAAAGGCGTCGAAGTGTGTGCAGTGGATGCGATGGGTTTCGACCACGGAATCGGTGCCGTCCGCGCCCAGGCGAAGGTCCAGGTACTCGTGGCGGATATCGTTTTCTTCGGAGCGATAGGCCATGGCCCACTCATGCATGCCGAAGCACCCGAAATTTCCGGGCTTGGACACCGTACGGGAGAGAATTTCCTGTGTGAATTCAACAGCCGTGGAGCGAGCTTCCAAGAAAGCCTCGACATCGACCGTCGCCGCCGTCGGACGCTGGATCCGTGCTTCTTCCGGGGAGAGCCCTGTTTTTTGCAGTTCCGTGATACTGGGGCGGCGGTAGAACTTCCATTCAAGACGGTCGGCGGCGTCCAGGAGTATGACCCAGGGGCCGGGATGCCAGCGAGTCAGCTGGCCAGGTTTGAGCGTGTAGTACGTGAAGAGGAAATCTTCCACGGGGTGTTTCCGGCCGTGATGACGGCGTTCGAGGAACGGCTCGGTGTAGATCGCGGCGCGCTCTCGATGATCCTCGGCGAGGTCACGCCAAACCGGCCCGGTCAGGTGAACCGGGCCGGGATGCGGCGTGGTGGAAGACGTGAAACTCACCGGTTAGCGGCCGGTGCCTCCGTACACCGTGGCCTCGCCGTCTGCGTCGAGGCTGAACGCGGTGTGGACGGCGCGTACGGCGTCGTCGAGCAGGTCCGCTCGGGTGATCACCGAAATGCGGATCTCTGAGGTCGAGATCATGTCGATGTTCACGCCGGCCCTGGAGAGTGCGTCGAAGAAATGGAACGATACGCCGGGGTTGGACTTCATCCCAGCTCCCACGAGAGAGAGCTTGCCGATCGCGTCGTTGTATTCGATGTCCGCGAACCCAATCTCGGCCTGAACGCCCTTGAGAACTTCGATCGCGGTATCGCCCTGATCCTGGGGAAGGGTGAAAGAAATGTCGGTGCGAGCTTCGGAACGTGTCGAGACGTTCTGCACGATCATGTCCAGGTTGATCTTGGCGTCGTTGAGGGAACCAAAGATCTTGGCGGCGTAACCGGGCACGTCTGGGACGTCGACGATGGTGACCTTCGCCTGGGTTCGGTCGTGGGCCACACCGGAGATGAGGGGCTGTTCCAAGGGGATCTCCTTAGTCAGGTCGGGGGCGTCTGCATCCGATTCGGTGGGTATGACCCACGTGCCTTCGAGGTCGCTGAACGAGGAGCGGACGTGCAATTTTATTTTGAATCGGCGAGCGTACTCGACGCAACGCAGGTGAAGGATCTTGGCTCCGTTGGCGGCCATTTCGAGCATCTCTTCGCTGGAGACCCCGTTGAGCTTGTGCGCGGTCGATACAATCCGCGGATCAGCGGTGAAGACTCCGTCGACATCTGAATAGATCTCGCAATAGTCGGCTCCGAGGGCGGATGCGAGGGCGACGGCAGTGGTGTCCGAGCCTCCACGCCCCAAGGTTGTGATATCCCGTGTCTGACGGTTCATCCCTTGGAATCCGGCGACGATGGCGATGTTTCCCTCCTCAAGGGAGTCCCGGATTCGGTCCGGGTGGACCTCGACGAGGCGGGCCGATCCGTGTACGCCGTCGGTGATGATTCCGGCTTGAGAACCGGTGAACGACTGGGCCGGTGCCCCGAGCTCGTGGACGGCCATGGCCAGCACGGCCATGGAAATGCGTTCGCCGGCGGTGAGGAGCATGTCTAGTTCGCGGCTGGGGCCGGGCCTGGACGAAACTTCGTTGGCGAGGTCGAGGAGATCATCGGTCGTGTCGCCCATGGCGGAGACCACGACGACGACGTCGTTGCCTCGGTTTTTGGTTTCGACGACGCGTTGGGCGACCCGTTTGACACCTTCGGCGTCTGAAACAGACGAACCGCCGAATTTCTGAACGATAAGGCTCATGGTGTCTCCCTTGGTGATAGGAGTCTGACAAAAGTTAAGGTCTGGCGTTGTGGCCGGGCGCAACTGGAAGCGTGGAACTCGGGCCGCCTATCAGACTATCCGGTGCCTTGGTCCCGCGCTCAAATGAGTCGGGTATTCCACTATGTGACACATCAAGGCGCGATTGAGTAGGTCATCACGTCACATATGCGTCGCGGATCACCTTTTGGTTGGTTCCTGAGCGGTGTCAGTCGGCCCAGGGGTTGGCGAACTTCTCTCCTCGCCGGGGCGTTGGATACCGACGGTTGGGGTCTGCTTGTTCCGCGGGTGCCTCGATTTTTCCTTCGTTGGTCCTCGGTGATTCCTCGACCGGTTCGTCGCTGGTCACGGCGGTTTCCTCGGCGTCGTTTCCCGGAAGAGAATCGTCCGTCTCCGGAGTTTCGGGCGATGCGGTTTGACGCTGGCCCGCGGTCAGTATCCTGCGGCCTTCCATAGCCCGTCCGAGCGTAATTTCGTCGGCGTACTCGAGGTCACCGCCGACGGGGAGGCCGGATGCGAGTCTGGAGACGGTGATGCCAATGGGCGTGAGCATGCGGGAAAGGTAGGTCGCCGTGGCTTCGCCTTCGAGGTTGGGGTCCATGGCCAGAATGATCTCTTGGACCTCCTCGTCGGCCAGCCGTGTCACGAGTTCGCGAATGCGCAGTCGCTCCGGCCCGATGCCCTGCATAGGGTTAATCGAGCCTCCCAGGACGTGATAGCGACCTGTGAAGCTGCCAGTTCGTTCAATGGCGGAAACATCCTTGGGCTCTTCGACGACGCAAATGAGCGACGAGTCCCGGCGGGCGTCCCGACAGATCGAGCATTTCGGTGCCTCGGAAATGTTGCCGCAGATTTCGCAGAAGGAAACCTTGGCCTTGACAGTGGTGATGGCCGCGGAAAGTTTCTCCATCTCGTCCGCGGGCGAATTGAGGATGTAAAAGGCGATGCGCTGAGCGGACTTGGGCCCGACGCCGGGCAGACGCCCAAGTTCATCGATCAAGTCCTGAACTGCTCCTTGGTACAAGAATCCTCACTCTTCCGGAGGGTCTTCACGACCCACCCAATGTGTTGTTGACCAGGGGACTTACCCCCGGTGATGCGGCCGTTCTTCGAGCACACGGCCACCCAGGATGGTTTCGATCGCTGCCTGTCCGAAGACTGAGGAGTCCTCGATGTCTTCATCGTGAGGCGAGGGAACGAAGCCGTCCCATTCGTCGTCCGGAGGCTCTGGGGCGTTCGGATCGACGAGGACATTGCCGTTTCTGCCACGAACCACCGCGGGTCCCGACGGGCTGCCGGAACCCGCCTCAATGGCATCCGCGTGCCGTTCTCGGAACGGTGCGGACTGCTCCCCGGGTGCGTCGCCTGAGTCGGTCTGCTCAGCCTGGCTTGAGGCCGGGCCTTGAGGCCTACCCGGCTGAGCCTCTTCATCATCCCGCACGGCGTGCAGGTGACGTGATTTCTCTCCGCCGGGGATAGGGGAATTCTGGTTCGTGGTCGCAGTCGTTTGGGTCCCGCGCTCTGGTGCGCCGCCGTCGACTTCGGTGAGATGCGGCATGCGCTGCCCCCACTTGGAGGGATGTTCGCTGGCGCTTTCCTCCGACTCAGGGCCCGAATAACGCCAACCGCACTCCCTGCCGTCGACAGCCTTTCCGGGAGCCCCGGCTTGTCGCGCGGCTACGGACCAGTCGTGCGACGATAGACGTTCTTCTGCCGCCGGTGCCGATGGATGCCCCGCGCGCGCTTCGGCCTCGGCGGACCCGTCGCTACTCGCGTCAGACCCCTGAGGCCCGTCCTCCACGGGGGCGGCGATGGCTTCGCTCTCCCCGGACGGCTGCGTGCCCAAAGAGTCTGAGTCCCTAGAAGGCTGACCATTGTGGTTTGTGTCTTCGTCTTCTTTGACAACGTGCAGGTGGGTAGAAGAATTCCCCGTTGGGACGGTCGAAGATTCCGTGGATTCCGGGCCCGCTGAGCCAGCAGTCTCCGAAGCCGATACCTCTCGTCTGCCACCATCGGGCTGAGGGGCCTCATCGCTGGGTATCGGAGCGACTTTCCAGCCGGTGAAGGACTCACCCGAGGAGTCCTCGGACCATTCAGGCTCATCGGAATCTTCATCAGGGGAGAGCGGAATGCCGTGTTTTTGCCAGGCTTCTTCCCCGCCTCGACTGCCTTCCGGGATGATCGGGGAAGGATCGCCGGCTCCTGTTGACGGGGATTGTACGGTTCCCCGCGACGAGAGCGGGGAACCGGTGGTCTCAGCGGCGGGGTGGTCCTTCGATTGCGCCTGACGGGCGGTTGGATTCCAAGCTTCTTCTCCGGGCCAGTCGTCCGCCTCGGTTGCGGCAGCCTGTGGGGTCCGGGCCGGCGCATTCTCAGGTCGGCGGCCTTGGGCAACGTGGGAATTCTGGTCCCTGGTGGACGAGCCTTGACCGCTGGGGCCGCTGCCGTTGGGCTCGGAACTGCCGCGGCCGGGCCCGCCGCCGGGGCGACCGTCGTCGAGTGAAACGGCGCATTCAAGGCCCAAAGTGTCTTTGAGTGCACCGCTCAGCGCGGAGGCAAAGCGTTCGACGCGGCTCTGAATACCCGGCCCGCTCGAGGTCACATACAGTACGCCGTTGTCGAAGCGTGTTGGCCTGCACTCGCGGAAAGTGGCCTGGCCGACCTTGGAGTACTTTCCGACTGCGGCCACGACGTCGGCCCATGAACGTTCGATCATGTTCACCTGGCCCGAGTCGGGAGCGGAAGTCTCCTGTGCGGGGGCGGCGGCAGGCTGCTCTTGGTCTGCCGGGGAGGGTGGTGCTTGCTCGGTCTCGTCGTTCGGACGCGGTTGTGGTGCTTCAGCGGCCTCGGCGTGGTCCTCCGAAGGCTCTTCCGCGGTTCGCTCGACCGACAATTCCGCTTCCTCCGTTGCGGACTCGCGGCTCTTGCGAGCCAAAGACAGGGCCGCTTCACGTGCGCTCGCGCCGGATGCGGGGACTTCTTCGGTGGGCTCCGGGGCCTGGCTGACAGCCTCGGCGGCAATATGTTGGGCCGGGGTCTCCGGTGTGGTGGCCGCCGCCGGGTCCGACTGCAGGGGAGCCTGTACGGCTCCGACGGAACCGAAGTTGATGCGCCGCTCGAGACGGTCCACTCGCGCGTTGACGCCACGTGACGTGTCGTCCGCAGTGGGAAGGAGGATTCTGGCGCAGAGAAGTTCGAGGTGCAGTTGCGGGCTGGTGGCCCCGGTCATTTCCGTCAGAGCGGTATTGGCGATGTCGGCCGCACGGGACAGCTCCGAGGCGCCCAGCTGAGTGGCCTGGCCGCGCATTCGATCGATCTGATCCTCGGACATGCCGTGCAAAATCTGTGCCGCGGATTCGGGAACGGCCTTGACGATGATCAGGTCACGGAAACGCTCCAGGAGGTCTTCGACGAAACGACGTGGATCCTGGCCGGTCTGAACAACGCGGTCCACCGCGTGGAATACGGCAGGGGAGTCTCCGGCCGCAAATGCATCCACGACCCCGTCGAGCAATTCGGCGTGGGTGAAGCCGAGAAGGGCGACGGCAAGGTCATACGTGATTCCGCTTTCGGAGGCTCCGGCCATGAGCTGATCGAGGACCGACAGCGAATCCCGCACTGATCCGCCACCGGCTCGCACGACTAAGGGCAGAACTCCCTGTTCGACCTGGATGCTTTCCTTGTCGCACAGGTGGTTGAGATAGCCCCGCAGTACTTCGGGAGCCACGAGGCGGAACGGGTAGTGGTGCGTGCGTGACCGAATGGTTCCGAGGACCTTATTCGGTTCGGTGGTCGCAAAGATGAATTTGATGTGCTCGGGGGGCTCTTCGACGATCTTGAGCAGGGCGTTGAAACCCTCCCGAGTGACCATATGGGCCTCGTCGATGATGAAGATCTTGTAGCGATCTCGAACAGGGGCGAACGTTGCTCGTTCGCGAAGGTCGCGGGCGTGGTCGACGCCGCCGTGGGATGCGGCGTCCATCTCGATGACGTCCAGCGACCCCGCGCCGTCGCGAGCGAGATCGACGCAGGACTCGCATTTGCCACAAGGACGTGCGGTAGGGCCTTCGGCGCAGTTGAGGCAGCGGGCGAGGATCCGCGCGGAGGTGGTTTTTCCGCATCCGCGAGGGCCGGAGAAGAGATAAGCGTGGTTCACGCGATTCTTCTGCAACGCTGTCATGAGGGGGTTGGTCACGTGCTCTTGCCCGATGACGTCTTCGAACGTCTCGGGTCGATAACGGCGGTACAGGGCTGTGCTCACATAGGAAACACTACTGGTTCCGACCGACAGTTTAAGCAGTGAGGCCGGACCTGTGGACGAAACCGGTTGGCGTACGTTGCAGTAACCCTTGAACGGTGCGGGATATGCCGATGTAGTGGGGCTTTAATGTGAAGACCCCTCGCGCACCCGTCAGAGCCCGAATACCCTTGCTACCTTCCGGTCCTGGGGGAGTTTTTCAAGATGACGCCACGCGAGGGGCTTCCGATAGCTTAGCTCAGCCGCCGTTCACCTGTCACACCAGCTGATCGTGTTCTGTGCCACCTTTGGGGAAAGCGAGTTGTCACTGTCGGTCCCGCTTGTGTAAGCTCGAATCCGTTCGCTTTCGTGAGGTTCCGGTTTAGCCGGGATCGAGCAACACCTGGAGGATTCGCCTAGCGGCCTATGGCGCACGCCTGGAACGCGTGTTGGGTTCACGCCCTCGGGGGTTCAAATCCCCCATCCTCCGCCAGTCAAGCCCCTGTGCTTTTGATTCGTCAAAGGTTCAGGGGTTTTTGCATTCCGGATCTCGGCACGGTTCAGGGAGCCACGGACTGTGGCGTCCTGATCATTCTGATCTCGCTGATGTGGAATCTCTCGTCGAATACCCGTGTTCCGTCAGCCACGAAACCATGCTTGGTGTAGAAGGCTTGAGCCCGCGGGTTCGGGTCCGCCACCCACAGCGAGGTTTCTTCGTCGAGCCTCGTCACGGCTGAGAGCAGTTTTGCCCCCGCCCCGGCTCCATGCACCACGTTGTATGTGTAAAGGACATAGAGAACGGCATCGCCGCTGGAGTCGTTGTCTCTCGGCGAACCCACCATCGCTCCGCCCACGATGCGGCCTTCGAGCTCGGCGACCGAAATCCTGCGCTCGCGCCATCGAGCCTCCGTGAGAGAGGCTTTCCACATCTCAAGGCGACGATTCAGCAGATCCGGGGCGTCAAGGATTTCATCTGGCATCAACCCACGATAGGTTTCCCGCCAAGATCCGACATGCACTTGGGCTATGCCGGGTGCATCTCGCACGGTCGCGGGGCGCACGGTAATGGTCATGCGGCAATTCTATGGTTCTGCTGCTCGACCTATAGTCGGACCATGATCGAAACTTCCCGGCTCAGGTTGCGACTGCCCCGCGCAGAAGACGTTGAAGACGTGCTGTCTTACCGCTCTCGACCTGATGTGGCACGGTACCTTCGCGGGGGAATCTGGACGCGCCAGAAGACGCGACGGGAGATCGCCTCATACTCATCCGTCGATTTCATGAGGTCGGGAGATGAGCTGGTCCTCTTCGTCGAGCTGCGGAGTCCAGCCGTCGTCGTGGGTGAGGTCGGTCTGGTCCGCGGGAAGGATCCTCGGGAGGCTGAACTCGGATTCGTGTTCAATCCAGATTTCGGATCGCAGGGATATGCGACCGAGGCGGTTGGTGTTGTCCTGGCCGAGGCGCCTCGGCGATGGGAGATCGACCGCGTCATTGCCGTTGCCGACGAGGCCAACTCGGCATCCCGTGCGCTGTGCGAGCGGATAGGCATGCACCTGGAATCTATTGCCGCGAGCCAAGATGGCCGGCGGGTCAGCGAGTGCACGTACTCCTTGGGGCTGTCGGGAAACGAGAAATACTCACGCCGAAACAAAAATTTGAAGTGATTTTAGTCACTCGTGCAATGGTTGGTCGACGAGGGGTGCGGTCGGCCCGGAGCTGCCGCCTCACCTGGGGCTGTGCCGCTTGAATAGGCCCGTGCGGTCGGCATATCAACGTCGGAAGGCCTGGTCACGGACGTGCCAGAGTGCCGGTATCCTCTGAGGACACATCGCGCACTCACATGAGTTCGGGCCATACGTGACGCGGCGGCAGCGCGCTGGCTCCTTCGCCTTCGGCCACAAGCCGGGGAAGCCTCCGGGGAGGTGTCCCTCCGAGGTCCTCAGGCATTCGTCTCAACGTTGAGCAACGAAGCCGACTTTCGCGGAGGCCGGGTGGGGTGGCGTCGTATATCTTGGCCCGACGCCGCCCCACCTTTGCTGCCCGGAGTGCGACGGCTTACTCCAGAGCGCGACCTCTCAGCTCGGGGAGGGCGAGCGCGGCGAAAGCGGCGGCGAGGAACGCGGCCGCGAAGAGGCTGAAGAGGGCCAATGGTCCACCGAGGAGAAGTATCGGGGGAGCGATGAGTGGGGCAATGATGGAAGCGATGCGTCCGAATCCCGCCGCGGCTCCGGTTCCCGTGCCGCGGATGGCCGTGGGGTACAGCTCCGGACCGATGGCATACAAGGCGCCCCATGCTCCGAGATTGAAGAAGGATAGGAGGCATCCCGTGAAGATGATGGACCAGTCGCTCGTCGAGACGCCGAACAGGGCCGCGGCGCCTGCGGATCCAATCAGGAAGGTTGCAAGGGTTGAGCGCCGCCCCCATCTCTCGATCAGGAGTGCCGACAGTGCATAGCCGGGGATCTGGGCGAGAGTCATGACCAGCGTGAAGCTGAAAGACTTGACCAATGTGTATCCCTGGGCGTGGAGAAGCGACGGAATCCAAATGAAGGCTCCGTAGTAGGACAGGTTGATGCAAAACCAAATGATCCAGAAGGCCAGGGTTCTCTGACGCAGGCGCGGGGACCAGACAGACTCTGCCCCTGAAGACTTGCTCGGTTCTGCGGTCCTGGCCGGTTGGGTAGAGTGCTCCGATTCCGAACGCCAGTCCTGTCCCGAGGCCTCCTCAAAGGAGCGGACGATGGTCTCGGCCTCTTGGTGTCGACCCCTGGATTCCAAAAATCGCACGGACTCGGGGAAGCCGAAGCGGACCGCCAATGCGTAGAGCGCCGGGATGCATCCCAGGGCGAGGGCCCACCTCCACCCGTCGGGCGAGGCTGTGACGACGAAAGTGCCGATCAACGCTGCGGCAATCCAGCCGATGGCCCAAAATGCCTCGAGAATCACGACCATGCGGCCCCGGATCGAGCGCGGCGAGAATTCGGATACGAGGGTCGAGGCGACCGGCAACTCGGCTCCGAGACCCAGGCCCACGATAAACCGCAAGGCCAATAACGTGCCCAATCCGGCCGAAAGGGCCGATGCTCCCGTGGCCAAGCCGTAGACCAACAGTGTCAGAGCGAAGACCTTGCGTCTGCCGAATTTGTCGGCCAGTAGGCCACCGAGTGCGGCTCCGAGCGCCATGCCGACGAATCCGATGGAACCCAGCCACGACGTCTGGGTAGCGTTCAACCCCCAATGCGCCGCGAGTGCGGCCATGATGAAGGAAATGAGTCCGACGTCCATGGCGTCGAGCGCCCAACCGATTCCTGAACCGCCGAGGAGGCGCAGGTGCTTTCGCGACAGCGGCAAATGGTCGAGCCGTTCGGTGCGGGATGCCGTGGTTGAGGTGGTAGCGGTCATAGCGAACTTTCAAGGCCAGGGGCACCTGGGCCCATGAGTTTTTGTCAATAGTACCTTAACTAAATTCCCGCATGACCTGGGGGTACATCAGGGCGGAAGGTGACTTCGGCTGATTCTCGACCGTGTCGAACTACTGTCCCTTGGGCGCCTCCAAGTTGATCATCCAACGAATGCCGAATTGGTCCGTGAAGGACCCGAATACGTCACCCCAGGGGGCTTTTTCCAGGGGCATCGTGACTTCTCCGCCTTGGGAGAGGCCTTCGAACCAGCCTCGAGCGGCGTTCTCGTCTTCCGATGCGCTGCCCAGGAGGGCCACTTCGACCTGCGGGTTGCCCAGTCCGGGAGTCGCCTGGTCCATGATCCCTCCGTCCGAGGCGAGAATGGTGATTCCGGTTCGGGTCACCAATTGGCCGTGCATGACCAGGTTGGCGGCGTCCTCGGGGACTGGGGCCTCGAAGTCGGCGAATGTGGCGACCGTCAGTTCGCCACCGAGGGCTTCGTGATAGAAGTTCAGAGCCGCACGGGCGTCACCAGAGAACGTCAAATAGGGATTCAGGGTCAGGGACATGGGGACTCCTCGTCATGCTTGCGGGCCGGTCCTGCCATCGGATCGGGCTGATGCGCTCACGCTATGCGCCCGATGAGCGCACGGGAAGAGCGGTCAGCCACAAATGTCCTAAAAGGCGTACGTCACTGCGGGCCGTCCCGTCGGTTTCTCCACCTCACCAGCAGGATGGAAGCAGGAATCGCGAGGAGGACGATGACCACGAGGATCCATGGGCTGATTCCGCCTATGTAGGACATGATGAGCTCCGCGACGAGAGCTATACCGAATACGCAGAGGCACACGAGGAATACGTCGGACATGTTTTTCATGGCTATCTCCTGACGGTGATCGGGGTGGACTGCTGAAGACCCGAAGCTACGGACGGGGGAGCAAGGTCGCCCCCTCCCGGAGCCAGCCTATCTTCCGGGGAACTTGCGATGTGCCTCGTCAGCAATCAGTGACGGAGTGGATGGAGAGCATCAAATTGGATATCCACAATTTGTTTCCGAGACGCTCCAGTGGCCCGCTGAATGGGTAACGTATGTGACATGGCTAATGACGAACAGCTCGAAAAAATCGCGAACGGATATAGATTCGCAGGAGAAACCGTAAGCCTCGGTGTGGCGATGAGCGGCGGCGAACCGCAACCGGATGTTCCGGTGGCCCTTCCCCTGTCCATGATGAACCGTCACGGGTTGGTGGCAGGGGCGACCGGCACCGGAAAGACCAAAACGCTTCAGTCGATGGCCGAGCAACTCTCTGCGAATGGTGTTCCAGTTTTCTTGGCCGACGTCAAAGGTGATCTGTCAGGTCTGGCGGAGCCTGGCGATTCCAGTGAAAAGCTGAAAAGTCGGAGCTCGGCCATCGGGCAGCAATGGGAGGCGCAGTCTTACCCCACGGAGTTCTACTCACTCGGCGGAGACGGCAAGGGAGTCCCTGTTCGTTCCACGATTCATTCCTTCGGCCCAATCCTGCTCTCGCGCGTGATGGACCTCAACGAAACCCAGGAATCCAGTCTTCAGCTGATCTTTCACTACGCGGACCAACACGAACTCGAGCTGTACAACCTTGCCGACCTCCGGGCAGTGATTCAATTCCTGACCTCTGACGAGGGAAAGCAGGCACTCGGAGAGCTGGGAGGATTGTCCAAGGCAACGGCAGGCGTGATCCTTCGGAAGATCGTGGGCCTTGAGTCCGACGGGATGGACAAGTTCTTCGGCGAACCTCAGTTCGACACGGAAGAGCTGCTCCGCACGGCTCAAGACGGCCGAGGGATCATCTCGGCGCTCGAATTGGCCAACCTGCAGTCCAAGCCTCAGCTTTTCTCCACGTTCCTCATGTGGTTGCTGGCGGACCTCTTCGAACACCTGCCGGAAGTCGGCGACGTCGACAAACCGAAGCTCGTGTTCTTTCTCGATGAGGCCCATCTACTCTTCAACGGAGCCTCCAAAGCGTTCCTCGAATCCATCACTCAGACCGTGCGGCTCATCCGCTCCAAAGGCGTCGGCATTTTCTTCATCACGCAGACGCCCAAGGATGTTCCGGGAGATGTCTTGGGGCAGCTGGCCAACAGGGTTCAGCATGCGTTGCGCGCATTCACTCCGGAAGATGCCAAAGCACTCAAAGCAACGGTCTCGACTTTCCCCAAGTCCGCCTACGATCTCGAGTCACTGCTGACTTCTGCAGGGATCGGCGAGGCGATCGTGACAGTCATGACCGATACGGGAGCGCCCTCGCCCGTGGCGTGGACGCGTATGTACGCGCCGCAGTCGCGAATGGCGCCAGCCTCACCGGAAAAAGTGGATGAAGTGGTGCAGAACAGCGAGCTCGCCCCCAAGTACTCCAAGGTCGTCGACTCCTATTCCGCTTTCGAGAAACTCAATGAGAAGGACCAAGCGGCGCAGCCGCGGGAGAAGGAACCGGACGCGGGAAAAGCCGATCAGTCCGACCGGGCACAGTCCACGAAAGAGCCACAACAGGACGAGGGCCGCGATCGTCGCAAACGCAACGACGCCATCATGCGGGTCGGCACGAATGTCGCTTCCCAGGTCGGGCGCGAGCTTGTCCGGGGGCTGTTCGGTACCTCTCGCCGAGGCGGCGGGCGTCGCGGAGGCGGGCTGTTCGGCTAGGGCACCCGTGCAAGACGGCACCGCTTCGAGCACACGAAAAACGGCCCCCGGTTTCAAACCGGGGGCCGTTTCTCGTCAATCACTCGCACCTATGAGGCACTCCCCAATATAGGGATCCGAACTGAACATGAACTGCTAAGAGCCTTGTCGCCGGCGGGCAAAACTCTGCCAGAGACCTCAGAACGGGTTCGCAAACAGTCCTATCGCTGCTCGGCAAGCCATTCGTCGAGAGATGGGGTAACGATATCCGAGTCCGCCGGGGCCAGCAGCTTCCCATCTCCCAGGCCTGGAAGCGGTGGTTCCTCAACGTTAACCGGTCGGTTGTCACCACGGTGACGCAGTACGGCTTCCGTGAGCTCAGGGAGCCGAAGCGCGTCAGGGCCGCAAACCGTGACCACGCCCTCGCCGTGTTCTCCGAGTGCCGCTCGGACCAAGTATCGGGCTACACTGCGAGCCGCCGCGGGCTGGATGTACCAGTTTTGGGCCACCACGGCGTCTTCCTCCTCGACGATGGCCGCTGGGTTGAGGGCGAATTCGAACCACTGGGAGCTTCTCACGATCGTGTGCACCAGACCGGATTCAGCGACAGCCTCCTCCTGCCGCGCGCGGGCGTCGTAGAACGGAAACTGCCGCAGTCCCTCATCCTGAACACCATTGATCGACAGCATCACGAGGCGTCCCACGCTAGAGGACCGGCACGCCTCGATCAGATTCCGTGCTGCGGCCAGGATAGGGGTCACCGGGTCCTGCGTCGTCGGGTCCCCTACTTGAGAGGCGTCAATCACCGCGGTGACGCCTTCGAGCTTCCCCGCGAGGCCCTCTGCCGACAACAAATCGACGCCGTGAGACCGGCTCAGGGGGACAACCTCCACATCATTCTGCTCGGCTGCTTCCACGATGAGCCGTCCGATGGATCCCGTGGCTCCTGCTACTGCGATCCGGGTCATGATCTCTTCCTCCCTTAGCTGAGATGCATCAACTTTCAGCCTAGTCCCGACCTCGTTTCGGAAGTCGATGCACCGTGCCGACCTTCGAATTCAAGACGTGAGACGGGTCTTGGGCCTCCTCGAGGATTCGCGGCAACACAGAGTAACCTGTCACCTGAGCCTGAGGGCGGACACGCCCTCCCTGACCGACCAATCGATCGCACAAAGGAAACCACGCCGCACATGGCACAGAAAGCGCCGCACAAGAGCCGGAATGGGGTCGTCATCGTCATCGCAGCGATGATGCTTTTCTCCATGTTTTTCGGGGCAGGCAACCTCATTATTCCTCCCATCACGGGGGTCGAATCCGGAGAGAACTTCTTGCCCGCAATCCTGGGATTCATCAGTACGGGGGTCCTGCTCCCCGTCCTCGCGGTCATCGCCGTGGCCATCACCGGCAATGACGTCCAGGACCTCGCGCGACGAGGAGGTCGAATCTTCGGGTTGGTCTTCCCGATTCTGGCGTATCTGTCCATTGGAGCGTTCTACGCCTTGCCCAGGACCGCGACCGTAAGCTTTTCTTCGGCGGCAACGCCGATATTCGGATGGCATTCCACGTGGGCCGCCGCTGGATTCTCCGCGGCGTTCTTCATCGTCGCGTTCCTGATGTCGCTGAATCCCAACGGTTTGGCGGACAAACTCGGCAAGTACCTCACCCCGGCGCTGTTGCTCCTGCTGGTCCTGTTGATCGTCCTGGGTATTTTCACGATCGATCACCAGACCGGGTCCGCCGTCGACGACTACGCGTCACATCCCGCGGCCACGGGCTTCGTCAACGGGTATCTGACCATGGACTCGATTGCGGCCCTTGCGTTCGGCATTCTCGTCGTCTCCGCTCTCCGGTACAAAGGCTTGCCGACCGGCCCGAAATTGGTGCGCGGCGTCGGACTGTCCGCGATCGTGGCCGGCATCTTCCTTGCGGTGATCTATTTGGGCCTCGGATACATCGGTAATTTCATTCCTCATGGAGCAGAATATTCCGACGGTGCCGCACTCCTTGCCGCCGCGGCCAATCAGACCATGGGCATGCCGGGAGGAATCGTTTTCGGGCTGATCGTGGTGCTAGCATGCTTGTCGACGGCGGTCGGCCTTCTGGGGGCAACCTCCGAATTCTTCAACAAGCTCGTGCCCAGCGTGTCCTACCGGGCGTGGCTTGTCATCTTCTGCCTCATCTCTTTTGCGGTATCGACCACCGGGCTCGAGACGGTCTTGGCAATTGCCGCCCCGATCGTTGGGTTGTTGTACCCTCCGGCTATCACTTTGATCCTGTTGACCTTGATCGAGCCGCTGATTCGGCGTCGTCTCCAGTGGACGTTCGTCTTCGCACTGACCATCGCCAGCATCTGGGCGGCACTCATGACGTTGGAATCCCTCAATGTGGGCGCCTCGGTCATCTCGCCGCTGATCGGGTGGTCCCCAGGACACTCGCAGGACCTCGGCTGGTTCGTGCCGACCTTCGTGGCGGCGATCGTCGGCGTGATAGTGGATCTGACCGGTGGGGCGAAGAAGGGCGTGCCGCTGGGCGGCGAATCCGTCGCCGACGCCGAGGTGCGTACCGGAGCCGTCTCGCAGTCCAGAGCAGATACCCTGTAGCGTCATCGCTGCGTGGCCGCATCGGCGCCGACGGCACCCGCGGGGCCAACTGGTGAGCGGACCACAACGGTTATTAAGAAGAGCGGCCCCCGGAATAAATCCGGGGGCCGCTCTCCGTCAATCACTCGCACCTTTGAGGTACTTTCGACTCTAGAGTTCGAGACTGTGATCCAGCTGTGGAACAAGTCTTAAAGAACTCGGAGTCAGGGCAGAAAAGCCTCAGTTGGCTTGGTTGGATGTGTAATCCGCGCGCATCTGACGCTTGTTGAGCTTGCCCACCGACGTGCGGGGCAGCTGAGAGGAAACGATGACTTTTTCCGGCAGTTGCCACTTGGCGAACCGCTGGGACAACAGATCGATGACGCTGTCTTCCGTGACGGTCTGTCCCTCTTTGGGAACGACATAAGCCACGGGTCGCTCCTGCCACTTGGGGTCGGGAACGCCGATCACCGCGGCTTCCGCGACCCTCGGATTGTCCAGAATCGAATTCTCCATATCGATGGAAGAAATCCATTCGCCGCCTGACTTGATCACGTCTTTGAGCCGGTCCGTCAACTTGAGATACCCGTTTTCGTTGATGACACCGACGTCTCCAGAACGCCACCAACCGTCCTCGAAGTTGTCCGCCGAATCCGGGCGATTGTAGTACGACGTCGCAATCCAAGGCCCCCGGATCAATAGCTCTCCGGCCGATTCGCCGTCGTGCGGCTGGGGCTGACCGTCGAGGGCCTCGATCTTGATCTCGACGCCCAGCATCGGTACACCCTGATAGCGCCTGATGTCCCATCCGTCCTCGTCGGACAGGTCGGAGAGGGCAGGCGGCAGGTCCCCGTTGGTCGTGACCAATGGCGAGGTTTCGGAAGCTCCGTAAGCGTGGATGATCTCCCCGCCGGTCAGTTCCTTGAAACCTTGCATCAGCGACAGGGGAGGCTCGCTGGCACCGCACACTATGCTCAGGCCGGTGAGATCCGGAGGCTCAGGCAGTGAACGGTAGTACTCCAGCATCGGGGTGAGGATCGAGGGTGCCCCATTGGCGAGTGTGACGTGCTCATCGCTGAGGGCTTGCGCGAGAACGGCAATGTCCTGCGCCTGCCATCGTCCCGGAAGAACGACCTTGGCCGCAGCTGCGACCGCGGCCTGAGGGAAACCCCAGCACATCACGTGGAACATGGGTGTCACCAGCATTATGGTCGCGTTGTAGTCAACCGCTTGGGAAGAAACCACGGCGAGCGAGTGCAGGTACATGGACCGGTGCGAATAGAGGATGCCTTTGGGTCGGCCCGTGGTGCCGGTCGTGTACCCGGCGTAAGCGGCCGTTTGCTCCGCAATCCACTCAAAGGGGTAGTCTTCCGGTTCGTCCCTCATCAGGTCTTCCAGGAAAACCGGGTTGGGCAACGTGGTCTCCACCTGATCGCTGGGTCGGTCCGACATGACGATCCACCCCTTGATGCCCGCTGCATCGCGGTGGGCCTCAGCGACGGGCAAGAGCGATTCGTCAACGCAGACCCAGGAGGCGCCCGAGTGTTCGATCACGTATCCCAGATCCTCCGAGGCGAGACGTAGGTTGAGCTGCAGCATGGTGGCGGCCAATCCGGGAACCGCGAAGTAGAGCTCGAAGTGACGCTGGGAATTCCAGTCCAGCACTCCGACCATGTCTCCAGGGCCGATCCCCACACGGGAGAGTGCTCCGGCCATCTTGCCGACTCGAGCGAATTCACGACGGTAATTCGTTCTGTTCCACGAGCCGTTCAAATCCCGGTACACCACCTCATTCTGGGGGAAGGTGGTTGCGGCGTAGCGCAAGAGCGAAATCATGTTGAGGGGATAATTGTCGCCTGTGGTGGCAGGGAGTCCTTCGAGCATGGGGTCCTCGTCACTGTTGTCGTGGGCATCGTTGCCGCCTGGTTTCCGTAGCAAAACCCTACGCTTCAGTGATCCAGGACACAATTGGACGTGCGGGCCATCGCGGCGCCGACCTCGTCCGTCAGTGACTCACCGGAGCCGCCGAGAGGTTGGTCGGGTCCTCGGGGTCAAAAGTTCCGTATCGACCGAGAAGTTCCCGCTCTTGGCCGCCGAGCGTGCGCGGGGTGAGGTTCTCAGGATCCACGCCAACCAATACGTTCAGCCCGTCGAAGACCACGGCGTTCTCCTGGATCCCGCGGAACGTCACGGTGTAGGAGGTGCCGCCCACGTGACCGATGCCAAGTTCGATCACGAGTTCGGGCCCGTAATGGACTGGACGACGGTAATTGATTTCGGTGCGGACGACGACGGTGGGGTTGACGTCGCGGTCCCATCCGTTGAGCGATCGCAGCCACATGACGCGGGCTTCCTCGATAAGGGTCAGCACGCGCGCATTATTGACATGACCCATGAGGTCTTGATCGGACCAACGGATTTCGAGAGGTCGGGCGAAGGCGGGATATTCGGTCATGGGTGGGGGTCCTTCCGGTTTATTGCCTCATCGATACTAGCCAGTCTTGAGGCGAAAACTCCTTGCGGCGTAATCCTCCTCGGTATGGTGGATCATTCGGCAAGCTCGTCCAGCGCGCATCCGAGAGTGAACCTGTAGAAATAATCATGAGGGAACGCGGGTTATGCCCGGTAACGAAAGGAGAACACCATGGGCCTGAAAATCGTCGTCGGTGGAGACAACGCAGGATTCAACTACAAAGAGGCTCTCAAAGCCGATCTCGAGGCTGACGAGCGGGTCGAGGAAGTGATTGACGTCGGTGTGACCGGTACGGATGACGAGACGTACTACCCCAACGTGGCCACCGCGGCCGGCGAGAAAATTGTCGCGGGTGAGGCGGATCGGGCCTTGCTCATCTGCGGAACCGGCCTCGGGGTTGCAATTTCCGCGAACAAGGTCAAGGGAATTCGTGCCGTCACGGCTCACGACATCTACTCGGTCCAGAGATCCGTGCTGTCCAATAACGCTCAGGTTCTGTGCATGGGAGAGCGCGTCGTCGGACTCGAGCTGGCACGCACCCTCGTCAAAGAATGGTTGGGGCTGGAATTCGACCCGAATTCCTCCTCGGCGGCAAAGGTTGACGCGATCTGTGCCTACGAGGGCGACTAGAGCCCTCTGGGTCGGGCTGGAAAATACTCGCTCAAGAAGACGCCCCTGTGTTGCACGACACATAAAAGTGTATGGTGACTAGTGAATACGCCATATCTCTCAGGGGAGTTGGACATGAATCAGTCAGAGTATCAAAGAGGCCATAAACAGCTCGTACTTGTCTTGTTGCTGGCCACGAGCGCGGCTGCGGCAGTGATCATTATCGGCTCGACGGTTCTGGTCCCGAAATTTTCTTTCTTCGCCCCATGGGTCGCCGGAATATGGGCCGTGATAGTGATCTGGACCCTGATTCTCGAGCGCGGCACGCTGTTTCATCGTGATCAACACCGTACGTCGGAACGGTAACGCCCCAGCTGACGTGCAGTCGTCAGGAAAGACTGCAATGGGCCCCTGGCGAGTGCCAGGGGCCCATTGCCGCACTTAGTGCTTATTTGGTCGGTTCAGTCGGGCGATCGCGCCGTTGAGGACCGTGGCAAAACCGGACCACGCCGCATAAGGAGCCAGGAGGACGCCCCGTTCGGGAGACGAGCGGTGTGCGCGCCGCACCAGGTCGATTGAGCTTGCCGTGAGGGCGGCGGCCCACACCGTCGAGAACGCAGGCTTCTTGCTCCGAAAGAACATTCCCGGCCAGCCGGCATTGAGCGCAAGATTCACGCCCAGCGCCGCAGCATGCCGACGGGCCCCGGGGCGATCGTCGTTCTCCAGGAGGTCTGCAATGGTCAGCGCATTGATTGCCGCAATATCCGCGTACAAAGTGGTCCAGACCCAGGGGAAAATCACAGCCGGCGGTTGCCACGAAGGCAGCTCCAGAGTCTTGTACCAAGAGTTCTTCGGGTCGGTGAGGGTCGAGCCGAGGACGGCGCACGCGCCGACTGCCAGGGACACCCCCGTGAAAACCTTGGTCCACCGGCGTGTTTGCGGGCGGTCGAGAGCATCATGAATCGCGTCTTCGAAGGACTGGTTCCCTCCGGGAGGTCTGCCGACCATTGTCTCGAGGTCACGCTCCTTGAGAACGGTGTCGTGCAGAAGACTCGATATCAACGGGCTGATCAAAGAATGGTCGACCGTCGTGACCAGAGAAATCCAGTACGAGGCGAGCTGGGGAGTGGTTACGGGGGCGGTGATCACCACACGCGGGATCTTGCCCCAGGTTCTGGCGTAGCGTTTCATCATGTCGATATACGGCAAAGTGTCCGGTCCGCCTATGTCAAAGGTCCGGTTCATGTCTTCGGGCAGATCGGCAGCGCTCGCCAAATAGAACACCGCATCCCGGACGGAGATCGGAGTGATCTCGTGTTGGATCCACGCGGGGCCAATCGCCCCCGGCAGACGTTCCGACAGATGACGAAGCATCTGAAATGACGAGGACTGCGCGCCCAGAACTACTCCCGCCTGCAAAGCCGCCGTCGGGACTCCCGAATCCATGAGAATCTCGCCCACTGCCACGCGAGAAGCCAGATGCTCCGAGAGCTCCTCGTCGTCGGGATGAAGTCCGCCGAGGAAGACGATCCGTCGGATGCCCGCCGCGCGGGCTGCCGCACCGAAGGTCTCGGCCATCTGCTTCTCGTCACGCATGAAGTCATCGCCGGAGGACATCGAATGCAGGAGGTACCAGGCCGTGTGCGCACCGGAGAGGGCGCGTTTCACGTCTTCCGCCGCGGACGCATCGCCCTGCACAACTTCCACCTGCCCCGCCCGGGCGCTCGTGCCCTCGGGCACAATCCGTTCACCCCATGGCATGGACAAAGCTTTGTCCCGGCTTCGGGAAAGAGTCCTAATTGCCCATCCCCGGTCCAGCAGCTCGGTCACGACATTGCTTCCGACATATCCCGTCGCGCCCGTGACCAGACCGAGTCGGGTCTCATGGTGTTCGACAGTCATATGCTCTCCTTTCGTGGTTCACCCTGAGTCTAAACTGTTTCTCCTAGCCAGCCGTGGAATACTGATGCATATGCCCACTGCATCCGTATCGGTGATCCCGCGAGTGCTCGTCGTCCTGGTTCCTGCCCTTGTGGGCGCTGGTGGACTCCTGACTGCGTCAACTGCGGACAGGGGATCGGTGCTCTTCTACGTCGCGACTTTCTTCACCGCGGCGGTATACGTCCTCGCTTGGTGGTTCGAAGGACGCGGTCGAGAAAGTTTCTCCCGAACCGCGTGGGGCAGAGATCTTGCCCGAGGCGCAGTCCTAGGTCTCATTTTCCTGGCAGTCTTCGCCCTCGGAGCATTGGTGGTCCGACCTTTCCCGGTTTTGGCCGATCCGGTCGTTTCCCTCCTCGAGAACGTTCGGCAAGGTGCGTTGTGGCTGACGGTCCTGACAACGGCGGTCAACGGTGTTGCCGAAGAGCTGTTTTTCCGAGATGTGGTTCCGCGCAATATCACGGGCCGCCCGAGCGTCGTCGCCGTGTGCTCGGTCGGTCTCTACACCGCGGTCACGATCGCGATGGGCGTGCCCCTCCTGGTATTCGCCGCGGTGATCATCGGCGGGGCGACCTACTTCGAGGCCCGCTCGACGCGCCGTTTGTTCTCGCCCATAGCCCTCCACCTGGTCTGGAGCCTGGGCATGCTGGTTGTCTTGCCTCCACTCATGGGGTCGTGAGCAATGCTCCCAGACATCCAATCGACCTCGGGGCGGCGGCCGCGCCGTTGTATGGAAGGAATTGACCATGGGTGACCTCAGCAGATACTCAGCGACCTGCCATGCCGTATCGACCGGGGTGATCGGCCGCTATTCGACGTCCTTCGGCAACGCCACGCGTCTTCTCAGGGAACCCGTGAAATCTCGGGTTCGGGATCTTTACGCCGTAGTTCGTCTGGCCGATGAGATCGTTGACGGACCTGCGGCCGAAGCCGGCCTCAGCATCGAGCAGATATCCGGAGAACTCAATCGTTTCGAAGCCGACATCATGCAGACCATCGATACTGGGTTCTCCTCCAACCCCGTGGTGCACGCCTTCAGCGATACTGTCCGCACGTGCGCGATCCAGGAGAAACACATCCGTGCATTCTTCAGGTCCATGCGCGCCGATACGGATACGAGCTCGTACGCCGGCCGCGAGCTCGACGAATACATTTACGGTTCGGCTGAGGTCATTGGGCTCATGTGCCTGGATATCTTCTTGGCCGAACGGTCCAAGCAAGGTCCGGACCATAAGGTCCTTGTCGACGGTGCCCGGCATCTGGGGGCTGCCTTCCAGAAAATCAATTTTCTGAGGGACCTCGCGGAGGATCAGGAAGAGCTCGGGCGTGACTATCTGGGCCTGGAAACCGAAGGAGATAAAGACGAAGCCCTCGCCGATATCCGGCGCGATCTCAGCATTGCCCGAAGGTCTCTACCGGCTCTTCCCGCATCGTCCCGGACTGGCGTGACGGCGGCCTACTTGCTCTTCGGTGAACTCGTCCGTCGTCTCGAAAGGACTCCCCTTGCGCTCTTGCGGCATCAACGCGTACGGGTCCCCGACGCCGTGAAGGCAAAGATCCTGGTCCAAGCGGTCGTGGGCGCCCGTACCGCGAAGTTCACATCGTTCCGACCCGGTCCGGTGGATGGGATCTCACCTGTGAAGGAAAAACGATGACTGAACCTCGGAGAGGTCAAGAGGGCCCCAGTGCGTCGGCTCGGGCCGTGGTCATCGGTGCCGGTGTCGCGGGACTGGCGACGGCGATCCTGCTCTCACGAGAGGGCTACTCCGTTACCGTCCTGGAGAAGAACCCCGAGGTCGGCGGCCGCGCCGGAACGTTGGCCGAAGGCGGCTTTCGATGGGACCGAGGGCCTTCCTGGTACCTGATGCCGGATGCCTTCGAGCATTTCTACCGGCTGATCGGCACTTCGACTGAACGTGAGTTGAACCTGGTTCCTCTCAACGATCCCGCGTACCGCGTGTACTCGGGTGCCCACGAGCCGTTGGACGTGGTCTCGGGGGAGGATGCCGCCGCCGAGCTCTTCGAACGCATCGAGCCGGGGGCCGGCGAGAAGCTCCGTCGCTACCTCGCCGAGGCGGCGGATACGTATCGCCTCGCGGTAGCGAACTTTCTGTACACCACTTTTTCCTCCCCTCGATCCGTGCTGACTCCGGAGATTCTTCGGAAGGTTCCTCGCCTGATCAAGCTGCTCCTGGGCTCGATGGAAGGCGCCGTCTCGCGGCGATTCGAGGATTCCCGACTTCGCCAGATCCTGAATTATCCCGCGGTTTTCCTCTCGAACCAGCCCAGGAAAACGCCCGCGATGTACGGGCTCATGAGTCATACCGACCTGGTCCAGGGCGTGATGTATCCGCAGGGCGGCTTCGGCACGTTCGTCGACTCCTTGGTGCGTTTGGCCGAAGAGGCCGGCGTCGAGATTCGGACTGGCTCCGAAGTGCTAGCCATCGACACGGGGCCCTTGGGCCGGTCAAGGGGCGCGAAAGGCCAGGTCTGCGGTACCCGGTACCGGAGCCCGGACGGCTCCCTGGAAACGGTTTCAACGGACGTGGTCGTCTCCGCCGCAGATCTGCACCATACCGAGACTGCCCTGTTGCCTCGGGGACTGCGCTCTTATCCCGAAGCTGTCTGGAAGCACAGGAACCCGGGCATCGGATGCGTTCTGGCCTATCTCGGGGTCGAGGGCGAGTTGCCCGAACTGGCCCACCACACTCTGGTCTTCAGCCAGGACTGGGACCCGGATTTCCGGGCGATCTTTCGACCGAGCAAAGGACGGGGGGACGGCTCGGATGCTCCCGAGGGTCGGTATTCCGAGTCGATCTACGTGTGTCGTCCGTCGGCGACCGATCCCTCGGTCGCGCCGGAGGGGAAGGAGAACCTCTTCGTCCTCATTCCGGTTCCGGCTATCGCGGACGGCATCGTTTCCGGGGACGAATCCCTGGAAACTATCGTGGACGCGGTGATCGGGTTGATTGGACGAAGAGCGGGGATTCCCGACCTCGCCGGCAGGATCGTCATCCGCCACACGGCCGGTCCCGGCGACTTCGAACACGAATACAATGCCTGGCGGGGCAACGCACTGGGACTTGCTCACACCCTGGGACAATCTGCTTTCCTGCGCGGATCGAATGCTTCCCGCAAGGTCAAGGGCCTCTATTATGCCGGGTCGACGACGGCTCCGGGCGTGGGATTGCCCATGTGTCTGATCTCGGCAGAGAACGTGATCAAAAGATTGCGCCACGACACCACGCCGGGACCGTTGCCCGAAGTGCCTGATGATTCCTGACCCGGCCTACGAACGGGTTAGAGATCCCGCCGCGCCGCGGGCGAGGGAACAGCCTCGAGGAAGACTGGAGAACGGAACCGGGACTTTTCGAACGCCTCGGCAACCGACGAGGCCACGGCTTGGACGTCATCGTTTCGGACCAACGCGATCGCTGAGCCGCCGAAACCGCCACCCGTCATCCGGGCGCCCAACGCGCCCGCGGTCCGGGCAGCGTCGACCGCGACGTCCAGTTCGGCACAACTGACGCGGTAGTCGTCCCGCAACGAGTCGTGGGAACCATTCAGGATATCGCCCAGCGACGCCCATGCCTCGTCCCCGGCCTGAGGGGCGGAGCCGTCGAAGAGCCTGACGCATCGGTCCACGCGGAGAATTTCGGTCCAGATGTGCCTGACCAGGCCCCGCATCGACGAATCATCATGCCCTTCCGGGAAGCTGATCGATCCCTCCGCGGCTATCGCATCCCATTCCTTCAGACGACGATCGACGTCTTCCTGGCTTGGACGTTCGCCGAGCGCATCGCGAAGTGTTGGAACGTCGAGAGCTTCGGCCGCGGCCTCGCACCCTTTTCTCCGTTTGGCATACTGGCCATCGACCAGACGGTGCGGCGCCTGAGTGTCGATCACCAGCAGTGAGAGACCGGCCTGAGCCACATCGATCTTGAGGGGACTCGATGAAAAATCGCGGCAATCAATGGTCAGGACGGAGCCTTGACGGGCCCGAAGGGAAATGGACTGGTCCATGCCGCCCGTGCTGGCTCCCGCGATCTCATTCTCAGCGCGGATACAAGCCGTGGCGAGCCGAGCCCTGCCCTCCTCCGAATCCGCGAGCAAGGCCCTGGACTCATCGGCCTCGGAGGCCAACGCGTCAAAGGCCAAGGCCACCGAGCACTCCAGCGCGGCCGACGAGGACAAACCCGCACCCACGGGCACGGAGGACCGGATAGCGAGGTCCGCGCCCGTAATATCCTTGCCATCAGGGCCCCCGGCAAGAGATTCCTCGACCATGGCCCAGGGGACCCCGGCCACGTAGGCCAGCCAACTGTTCAACCGTCCGGGGCCGACCTCGTCGAGATCGATGACCAAAGAGTCACCGGGCTCCTCCGCCGAGACGGCTCGGACCAGGTGGTCCTGACGAGGGGACACGGCAACATACGTGCGGTGGGGCAGCGCGAGCGGAACCACCGTTCCGCCGTTGTAGTCCACGTGCTCTCCGATCAGATTGACCCTTCCGGGGGCCGAGAAGACAGCCCATGGCTGCGCCTCGTAAGCCTCGGTGAAGAGAGCACGCACGCCCTCGATCTGTTGCTTGCGGTCCGGAGCCGAATTCCATGCGAGCGTGTTCACTGGGCAACTTCCTGCAATCGGAGGGCAATGCGTTCGGGGGTTGTGTCACTGATCCACGCGGCCATCGCAGACTCAGAGCCGGCCAGGTATTTCAACTTTCCAGGAGACCTGAGCAACGAGAACACATGCAGCCACATGCGGGAAATGTCATCCCCTCCGGCCACGGGAACCTGATGCCAGGCCGAAATATATGGAAGTTGTTCGATGCCTTCGAAGAAGCGGTTGAGTCGACCCAAGAGATCCAAATAGAGGTCCGCGAGTTCGTCCTTCTCCTGTCCGGTCAATTCCGTGAAGTCCTTCGCCGGGCGACGGGGAACCACCATGAATTCGACCGGCCACTTGGCTGCGAAGGGAACATAAGCAACCCAATGCTCCGTCTCCGAGATGACCCGGGCCTTCTCCTCGAGCTCTGCGGCCAATACGTCGCCGATCAGGTCACCGCCCGTGGACTGACGCCATTCGTGGGCCTGCCTCTGAACGGCCGCCGTATGCGGAGGCAAATAGGAATAGGCATAGATCTGACCGTGCGGGTGGTGCAGGGTCACCCCGATCTCTTCGCCTCGGTTCTCGAACGGAACGACCTGAACCACGCCCTCGATCGCGGACAGGTCGCGCGTGCGGTGCGCCCATGCTTCGATTACCGTGCGAGCGCGTTGGTGTCCCAGATCGGCGAAGGAGCCTTCCTGATGGGAAGTGAAGCAGACGACTTCACACCGTCCCGCGGGGGAGGTCTCCTGGAACAAGGGTTCGTCACGGTACTGCTCGAAGGGGCCCTGCAGTGAAGGAAACCGATTCTCGAACACGACGACGTCGTACTCCGGCTCAGGAACCTCGGACGGGACGGTTCCCTGTCCGGCGGGCGCGAGCGGATCTTCGTCCGCCGGTGGCAGGAACGTGCGGTTCATGCGGTGGGCGGCCAGTGCAACGTGTTCACCGGTGAGGGGGTCCATGCGAATGCTTGCCGACTCGCGCGGAGGAACCTGGCGAGGCTCGAGGGGACGCGGATCGTGAATCGATCGAGTTCTGGTCCCTGAAATATAGGGTTCCGAGTCATCGAAGAAGATGATTTCCCGACCGTCGGCGAGTTCCCCCCGCGTGACGCGGGGTAGGGCGTTCTCCGTCATGATGCAATGACCACCTTGTCAATTTTTTCTTCCAAGAATTCCAGCGCGTCCTCCGGCAGGTCCGGGCTGGTCACCACGACGTCGACCTCAGGCCAGTCGGCGAATCCCGCGAGGCCGGTGATGCCCCACTTGGTGTGATCGAATACCGCGACGACGGTGCGAGCCGAATGGACCAGGACCTTGTTGGTGCGGGCCTCCGCGAGGTTCGGAGTCGTCAGCCCGGAGCGCCCGACGCCATGTGCTCCGATGAAGAGGGTGTCCACGTGCAGATACCCCAGCGTCGCGTCGGCCAGCGGACCCACGAGCGCGTCCGAGGGGGTGCGTTCTCCACCTGTCAGAAGCACTTGGTGCGGGGTCGAATGTTTTCTGCCGTCCGCTTCCTGGACGTCCTGGGCCTTGAAGAATTCGTCTGCTACCGGCAATGAGTTGGTCACCACCGTCAGATTCGCGAGGTCGTGCCTCCCCGTGATTTCTTGGGCAAGCCGTGTGCACGTCGTTCCGGCGGAGAACCCTATGGATTGATTCGAGCCGACCATGTCGGCCGCCGTTCGGGCGATTGCGGATTTGGCCTCGGCGTTCAAGGTCATTTTCTCTGCATACGCGGGTTCGAGGGTTGAGGCCGTGGATTCGGCTCCGCCGTGAATTCTGGTCAGGAAGCCCTGGTCGTCCAGTTCAGCGAGATCCCTCCGGACCGTCATGGGGGACACATCCAGCAGTTTGGCGAGGTCCTGCACGTGAACCGCGCCGTTTTTCTGGACCTCTTGGACTATGCGCTTCTTGCGTTGTTCGGCGAGCATCGTCACCCTTCCGCTGACACGACGGGACTGTGGATCAGCAACAGTATGGCACAAAACGAACAAAAAGGAACACGGTCGTTTTGTTGGATTCTTGGGGTTTCCCTCCGTCAATAGTTGACAGCATCACACTCGCGTGTAGGCTAAGCTCCAGAAATCAACATTTCTGAACAGCAGTGCACATTTTTGTGCGCTCCCGAGCACTCCAGGAGGCAAGCGATGATGCTTGCAGACGCCAGTTCCGGCATCCGGTTGTCCCTCTCATGGGTCGACTACCTGATGCTTTTCCTCTACTTCGCGACGGTCCTCGGGATCGGCATCGCGGCTAAGCGCAAGGTCAAGACCAGTATGGACTTCTTCCTTTCGGGAAGATCGATGCCAGCGTGGATTACCGGCCTCGCCTTCGTCTCCGCAAACCTCGGAGCTACCGAGATTCTGGGCATGGCGGCCAACGGCGCGGAGATCGGCATGGCGACGTTGCACTATTACATCGTCGGTGCCGTGCCGGCCATGGTATTCCTCGGCCTGGTTATGATGCCGTTCTACTACGGGTCCAAGGTCCGGTCGGTTCCGCAATTCATGCTGCGACGCTTCGGAAAGCCCGCGCACGTAGTCAATTCCATTGCTTTTGCGATATCCAACGTTCTGATCGCCGGAATTAACCTCTACGCGATGGCGATCATCATCGAAGCGATGCTGGGCTGGCCCCAGTGGGTCGCGATCATCATCTCCGCCGGTTTCGTACTCCTGTACATCACCCTCGGCGGCTTGTCCGGTGCGATCTACAACGAGGTCATGCAGTTCTTCGTGATCATCGCGGGTTTGGTCCCGTTGACCATCGTCGGACTGCACCGGGTGCATGGCTGGTCCGGTTTGAAAGAAGCTCTCATGAACACCGAGGGTGTGAGTCGCCTTCACTTGTCGGCTTGGCAGGGAACCGGAATCGGTGACGTCACCAATCCCATCGGAGCCAACTGGCTCGCTATCGTCCTCGGGCTCGGTTTCGTTCTCGGCTTCGGTTACTGGACCACCAACTTCACCGAGGTTCAGCGAGCGTTTTCGGCCAAGAACATGTCAGCAGCACGGCGTACGCCCCTGATCGGTGCATTCCCGAAGCTCTTCATCCCGTTCATCGTGGTGGTTCCCGGCCTGATCGCCGCGGCAACGGTTGGCAATCAGTTCGCTGACGGAAGTCTGACGTACAACGAGGCGATCCCCAAGCTGATTCAGATGTACCTGCCCTCCGGCGTCCTCGGTGTGGCCGTTACGGGGCTCATGGCCTCGTTCATGGCCGGTATGGCGGCCAACGTGTCCAGCTTCAATACCGTGTTCACCTATGACATCTGGCAGGAATACATCAAGCCGAAGATGCCCGATCACTACTACCTCTCCGTCGGACGTTGGGTCACGGTCATCGGCGTCATCGTCGGAATCGGAACCGCGTTCCTTGCCGCTCAGTTCGGGAACATCATGACGTACATGCAAACGTTGTTCTCGTTCTTCAACGCGCCGCTGTTCGCGGTCTTCATCCTGGGCCTCTTGTGGAAGCGGATGTCGCCGGCAGCCGGCCTGTGGGGCTACCTTGCGGGAATCGTTGCGCCGACGATCGTCTGGATCGCGTATCTGAATGACGAGTCGCTCTTCGGCTCGGCGACGGCGGAAACCATGTACGGAGCGATCTACTCTTTCGTGGCCGTCATTGTGGTCTCGGTGATTGTCACATTCTTCACCCGAGCCAAGCCCATCGAGGAACTCAAGGGGCTCGTCTACGGTGTCGGATCCATTGACGTGAAATCCGATGTCGTCGCCGGCGATGCTGCGTGGTACCGGTCGCCTGCCTTGCTGGGCACCGTAGCCTTGGTCCTATGCGTCCTGCTCTATCTGCCCTTCCTGTAAGAATTCGCACTGACGAGGAGAATCAAAATGAATGAGAACTCAGAGGAGACTCCGGGCCTCGTGCAGCTGAGCGAGGCGGAAAAGAAGGACCTGATCCGCTCAACCCGTCGCACGGACCTTCGCCGCATCATCGGTGGCTTGTTCCTGATCTACGGCATCCTGGTGACGATCATGGGGATCGCGGATCCGGTTGCCGATGCGGCCAAGACGGGCGGTATCCATATCAATCTGTGGACCGGTATCTCGATGCTTGTGGTCTCGGGCCTGTTCTTCCTGTGGGACCGGCTCGCGCCGGTGCCCGCAGAAGACATCGTGGCCAGCGCCGAATACGTCGAGGTCAAAAAGGCGGAAGGCGAAGGGAAGCTGGGCTAGTGTCCGGACCGCAAGGAAAGCGTTGTGCGATCTCCGCCGGGGGCTACTCGGCGGAGATCGCCGTGGTCGGGGCGAGTCTCGCCTCGTTGCGGGGTCCGAGGGGACACCTGGTCAGATCGACACCGCCCGAGGGCCTGCGTCCGGGGTGCAGCGGGGCGATCCTGGCTCCGTGGCCCAATCGCATTCAAGATGGACGTTATGAATTCGCTGGCACGTCCCATCACCTGCCCCTGACCGAGCCCGAGCGCAATAATGCTGCTCACGGACTTGTCCTCTGGGAACGGTGGGAGATTCTGTCCCATACCGCGGCGGAGGTGTTTCTGGGACTGGATCTGGTTCCCCAACCCGGTTATCCCTTCGAACTGAGGCTCAAGGCGGTCTACTCCTTGACGTCCAATGGACTCGAATGGCGGGTATCTGCGACCAATCTCGGCGACCAATCCGTCCCGTACGCGGTCGCCGGGCACCCTTACCTTGTCGCCGATGGTTCTGACGGCCAGAAATCCGGTGCACTGAATGACTGGAGCCTGAAAGTTCCCGCATCGGTATATATCGATGCCGATATGGACAGGTTGCTGCCCCTCGGAACCTACCCGGTGGACAACACCCACTTCGATTTCCGGTCGGGTCGGCGCCTGGACGATTTCTCCTACGACGTAGCCCTCGGCGGGCTGGGGCGCAACGAGGATGGACGGACGGCCTGCGAACTCACGTCGCCGAATGGCGGCGGCGTGGTTCTGGAATGCGGGCCCGAGGTCAACTGGATTCAGGTGTACACCGACGATCAGGCCACGGGAGAGCCGGGGCGGCGGGCCGTCGCGGTCGAGCCTATGACGGCGCCGGCCGACGCTTTTCGCTCGGGCCAAGACCTGACGGTCATTGAGCCGGGGCAAACGCACAGCGCTTGGTGGCGTCTTGCCGCATTATCCGACGTGTGACCCCTCCTTTCACTCGTTCTCATTGTTCCCTGCTGATACCTTGGTGAGTGAATGAGGTCACCGCTGGTGTTTGTTGCGATGCGGAGGACTCCCGACGCCTATTCTCGTCCCGAAATCGTGAAGGATCGAAAAACAGGCTTCTGACTAGGAGCTATTTGGTACGGTGTTGTTATGTTTGACGCCAGCCGGTTCGAGGGGGAGCTTGTCGCGTCGTCGTCATGCGAAGAACTTGACGGACGCGCCTAATGGCCGAGTGGACTTACGTCGTCGTCCTGGTGCTGTGCCTCGCGCTCACGTTTCCCTTGGAATTCGTTTTCCGACTCAAGGTCTACCGAAGTCCGCTTCGATTGATCCTCTCGTTGCTTCCGGTCGTCATCATCTTTTCCATCTGGGACGCCGTGGCAGTCGCCCGGGGGTATTGGACCTATGACCCTGTGCAGACATTGGGAATCGACCTCTTGGGTGCCCTGCCGCTTGAGGAAGTTGCCTTCTTCGTTGCCATTCCCATTTGTGCGATTCTCACCTTTGAAGCGATCGGGAGAGTCCTTGAACTCATCCGTCGGCTGATAGCCCGCCGGAAAGGTGGCGGCGACCGTGCTTGAATACACCATCGGAACCGTTCTGACGATGTTGGTCGTCATCGCTCTTGAGCTGTTTTGGCTCAGAACGGGCATCTTCCGCACCGTGAAGTACTGGCTCTCGATCATCGTGATGGTTTCTTTCCAGATCCCGATGGATGGTTTCCTGACCCGTCTGTCGAATCCGATCGTGCGGTATGCACCGGACGAATTCTTGGGGATTCGCTGGCCGTTCGACATTCCGATCGAGGATTTCGGTTTCGGATTCGCCGTCATCACATTGACCCTGATGCTATGGACCTCTCGGAGCGGCTCATCTCGCTCAGCACGCCCAGGCTCACGAGAAGAGGAAGCGGCACATGACCCCCACCATTCGCGATAAGCACGCACAACGAATTGAGGCGACCCCCGGAACCCTGGGTCCCGACGCCGAGCGGCATGTCCTGGTCATAGGCGGAGGGATAGCCGGCTTGTCCGCCGCGACGGGCTTGGCCGAAAGAGGCATCCACGTCACTGTGGCCGAGCCGCAGCCCCAGCTCGGCGGTCGCGTGAGGTCGTGGACTGTCGAGGGGGCCTCGGGCACGGTCACCATGAGCCGGGGCTTCCACGCGTTCTTCCGGCAGTACTACAACTTGCGTTCCCTCTTGGAACGGATACCGTCCAAGAGCCCGAGTCCGTTGCGTGCCGTTCCCGACTACCCTCTGCGTTCCTCGGACGGACTGGCCGATTCCTTCGCGAAGATCCCCCGCACTCCTCCCTGGAGTTTCATCGGATTCGTGGTGCAGAGTCCGAGCTTTCGCGCCCGAGATCTGCTCGGGGTGGATCTGGACGCCGCTCTGTCACTTCTGGACGTCGATTTCCCGGAAACCTACCGTCAACATGATGGCCAGAGCGCCCAGGATTTCCTGGACCGCCTGGGCTTTCCTGAGCGAGCCCGTCATCTTGCCCTAGAAGTCTTTGCGCGCAGTTTCTTCGCCAAGCCCACGGAATTCGCGGCGGGGGAAATGCTGGCCATGTTCCACACCTATTTCCTGGGATCATCCGAAGGGCTGCTTTTCGACACGGCTTCCGACGATTTCGATACGGCACTCTGGTCACCACTGCGGGATTATTTGTCCGGGCTGGGCGTTCAATGGCGCGGGACCAGCGTCGAATCCTTGGACATGAAGTCCCAGGGGGCGAGGGCTCTGATGGGCGACGGTACGAGCGAGGACTACGACGCCGTCGTGCTCGCGGCAGGCCCTGCCGCGACGCGTCGCTTGGGCACGGAGACCACGGGGATCGATGCCCCTCAATGGTTCGATCGGATGCGCGGTATTCGACAGGCGCCGCCCTTTGCCGTGTGGAGGTTATGGCTGGACCGGCCGGTCGGGTCGAATCGTCCCGCGTTCCTCGGAACGACCGGGTTCGGGCCGCTGGATAACGTGAGCGTCCTTGAACGCTTCGAGACAGGAGCGGCGCGCTGGTCCGAAGAACACGGTGGCAGCGTCGTCGAGCTACACGCATATGCGCTTGACGAGCCCGTGGACGAGCCATCTCTTCAGCGCAGGCTCCGGGACGAGCTCTCACGGGTCTACCCGGAGACGCGCACCGCTTCGATCATGGACGATGTGCTCCTCATCGAGAACGACTGTCCGTTGGTCGGCCTCGAGCCCTGGGAGGACCGCCCAGAAGTTCGGACTCCACATCCGTCCCTCGTGCTGGCGGGAGACACGATTCGGTGCGAATATCCCGTCGCTCTAATGGAGCGGGCCGCGACCACGGGGTGGCAAGCGGCGAATGCCCTCCTGGAAGGTTGGGCGGTTCAGGGACACGAGCTGTGGACCCCGCCGTTGGCTTCCCGGCACGCTTATCCGCGGACACTGAGAAAACTACTGGATTCCGGCCGACGAGCACGTCGTCTCGTGACCCGAGGCAGGCCACGCTCTCGGGGAGGTGACGCATAGCCGTGCGGCGCACGATCCGTGCCCCCAACGGGGACCGGACATAATCCTGAACCATGAACCACACGGAAGAACAATGAACTCAGCGTCACCGACCACCGGCTCAGGCCAAAGGCAAAAAAGTGGGATCCCCGTGAACGACGGGGACCTCGAGGCCGTCGACCGGCGCCTCAAAGAAGTTCTCACGGCCGCCGCCCGGAAGGTGCCCTCGATGACGGGTCCCTTCAAGGACCTCTTTGACTGCATGGAAGCCATGGCGCTCAACGGCAAGAAAGTACGCCCCCTCCTGCTCCTCCGCGCATTCCACGACTTGGGCGGAGAGGATACTGGGGAAGCCGTGGAAGCCGCCTGCGCCTCGGAGCTTCTCCATCTCGCGCTTCTTGCGCACGACGACGTCATCGACGGGGACTTGTTCCGACGTGGGGCGCCGAATATCTATGGTCGATTCCACGCTGACGCCTCCGCACGGGGAAGCTCCGCTCAGGAAGCGGAAACCTGGGGCAAGGCCTCCGCGATCCTGGCCGGTGACATCCTTTTGTCTCTCGCTCAAGGCCTTCTCTCGCGCCTCGATGTGCCCGAAGAGCGGCGCTTGTTGACCTTGGATATGTACGACGAGGCCATTCTTCGCAGTGCCGGGGGAGAACACGCTGACGTGTGGCTCACCATGGCGGCTCGAACGCCGTCTACTTCCAGCATTCTCGGGATGATGAAGGACAAGACCGCGGTCTATTCCTTCGAACTGCCCCTTCGGGTCGGTGCGGTTCTCGCCGGGGCTGATCCGCGGCTCACCGAGTCGCTCGCACGAATCGGCGGGGACCTGGGGTCCATTTATCAGTTGCGGGACGATCTTCTGGGTGTTTTCGGCAACGAGTCGAGAACCGGCAAATCCGTGATGTCGGATCTGAGGGAAGGCAAGCAGACACTTCTGGTTGCTTTCGCTCGATCACATGAGGCGTGGAGCGCGGCCGAGCCGTATTTCGGCAATCCCGACCTGCGTCCCGAGGACGCGGAGACGATCCGTGAGGCTTTGCTGGCCTCCGGAGCCCGTGATCGCGTTGAGCAGTTGATCCACGACGCCGCGTGTTCTCTGGAGAAACGTATCGCCTCCTCCGGGGCTCCGAGCGCCCTCGTCGCGACCCTCACCGACATGACCAGGTACAGCGCCTCGAGGGTTTCATGACGTTTTCGGAACGTGATGCCTCCAGGGCGGACGAGAACCAGAGGTGGGCCAGGCCTGCAGACGAGCCGCGGTGCCCGGTACATGGGCTACGGCGCGAGAAATATCGCGTGGTGGTCGGGTCCTATGATGCGGCCCGTGGATTCCTGCGGGCCGGGCGCGCATCACTTCAAGCGGGCTTCACCGCCGAACGGATTCCGGATCGACTGTTTCGCAGACGTCCGCTCCTCATCTCGGACGGGGAACTGCACGACCAACAACGCCGCGAATTGGCACGATTCTTCGCCCCCGCGACGATCGACAAGCGCTACACCGCGGACATCGACGCAAAAGCTTCAGCTGCGATTGACGCGTTGGTGAGCCGCGGAACGTTCCGCCTCGATGACGTCAGCCTCCATTACTCGGTCGCCGTCGCGGCGGAGATCGTTGGCCTCACGGCTTCGTCAACACGCGGGCTCGCACGGAGGCTTGAATTGTTCTTCCGCCAACCGCCCGCGGACTATTCCCTCCCTGACCTGGGGCGGCGTCGTCGGGACTGGGCGCTGGCAGCGGTCCGGGGGCTGCGCGCGGTCGCCGCCCTGTACATCTGGGACGTTGCGCCGGCTATCTCACAGCACCGGCGCAATCCTCAGCCCGACGTGATGGGCCATCTCATGAGCTCCGGAGCCAGCCGCTTCGACATCCTGGTCGAGTCCATGACCTACGGGACCGCTGGAATGGTCACGACCCGCGAGTTCATGGTGATGGCCTGTTGGCATATGCTGCGCGACCCAGAACTGCGGGGCCGCTACGTTGCAGCCAACCGGCCGGAGCGAGAACGAATGCTGCGAGAGATCATTCGTCTCGAACCTGTTGTGGGCCATCTCTACCGCAGGGTTGTTTCCGAGGAAGAGGCGCCCGAGGGTTTTGCGAACGGTGACCTCGTGGACATCGACGTCCGAGCGGTCAACGTCGATCCGGAACTGGCCGGCGAATGCCCGTTCGCGATAGACCCCGACCGAGGCACGGGCGGGGCCAAGGCCGCCGGAATGAGTTTCGGAGCCGGTTCGCACAAATGCCCGGGTGAGAATTTGGCCATTCGGGAGACGGACGCTCTGCTGATCCGGCTCTTGGCCCTCGATCCCGAGATCGTGCAGGAGCCGGTGGTCGAATGGGACTCTGTGATTGCCGGCTATCGGCTCCGGGGTCTCGTCCTCAACGTCGGAGGCCGTGCGCGGGAAGAGGCCTAGGCCTCGGAATTGCCGTTGGTGTCGTTGCTCGATGAAGCCTCGCGACGCTGGGCTTTCTTACGTTCGCGCATGACCTCGATCGCGATGGGAATGACGGAAACGAGAACCAGGACGATGACGATCATGTCGACGTTGTCGCGGATCCACGTGACGTTTCCCAGCCAGACTCCCGCGAAAGTCAGCAAGAAGCACCAGAGCAACGCACCCGAGATATTCCACTTGGCGAAGTCGGCATAGCGATATTTGGCCATTCCCGCGGTCAAAGGAACGAAGGTGCGCACGATCGGCACGAATCGCGCCAAGACCAGGGCTTTGCCGCCGTAACGGTTGAAGAAGTTGTGCGCGCGATCCAGATTCTCGTAATTGAGAATTTTCCCGTGCTGGGAGAATATCTTGCGTCCGAAGTAGTGGCCGAGCATGTACCCGACCTGGTCGCCCAGGATCGCTGCGATGCTCACGCAGACCAACAGAATCCAGAGATTCAATCCGAGCTGCTCGTGAAGAAGGCCGGTTGTGAAAAGGAGAGAGTCGCCCGGCAAGAATGGGAAGAGCACCCCTGATTCGATGAAGATGATCAGACTCACGAGTCCCAGAACCCAGGGGCCCGCATTGGCCAGAACATCTTCGAGGTTGAACCCCAGAAGACCGAGACTCGGGGTCGGCAGTGCACTCAGCGCGTGGAGGTGCTGGGGCATCTGAATGCTGAGGTCCGCAATGGCTGACATGAAGCTACCTTGTATCGAATCGAGGGGAACGCAGGCTTCAGTCTACTGTAGGGAACCTGTGTGCCGACTGTGGGCCGGTTCGTGAAGCTCCTGGGGCGGGGGCTTGTCCACAGGCGCGTTCGGGAGGGTTCTCGGACCTGCCAGACTGGATGCATGACCGTTGCACCTTCCGCCTCAGAACTTTACGATCGCGCTCGGCAGCATCTTCGTGCCTTGACCGGAAACGAGGAAGCTAATTTCCACCCAGGTCAGTTCGAATCCATCCGCGCTCTCGTGCAGGATCGTGCACGAGCTCTCGTGGTTCAGCGCACCGGCTGGGGCAAATCTGCCGTTTACTTCATCTCGTCATTGCTCATGAGGGAACTCGGCGGGGGCCCGGCGCTCATCATCTCCCCCTTGCTCGCCTTGATGAGAGACCAAGTCTCGGCCGCCGAACGAGCCGGTGTGCGGGCGGCCGCAGTGAATTCGGCCAACGCCACCGAATGGAACGAGATCCGTGACCATATTCGAGCAGGCGAACTCGATGTCCTGCTGGTCAGTCCGGAGCGTTTGAATAACCCCCGGTTCCGTGACGAGTGGATGCCCACATTGATGAATACGTGCTCCCTTCTGGTGATCGACGAGGCACATTGCATCTCGGACTGGGGGCACGATTTCCGCCCCGATTACCGGAGAATCAAGGATGTGATCGGCGGCTTGCCTCAGTCGGTGCCGGTCTTGGCGACCACGGCCACGGCCAATGAGCGAGTGGTAACGGATGTACAGGAGCAGTTGGATGTCAACGCCCCACGGCCTCTCGGGTCCCGGGAAACCGAACATCCCCTAGGACCTGGGGAGAACGCAGTGACCACGCAGTCGCCGGCCGGATCAACCAAGCCAGCGGATGGCGTCTTCACTCTCAGGGGGCCGCTGTCCCGAGAAAGCCTGCGTCTGGGCGTGCTGACTCTGCCGGACAACGCATCGCGTATCGCCTGGCTGATCGAGCACTTGAAAGATTTGCCCGGCAGCGGAATCGTTTACGCACTGACCGTTTCCGCAGCAGAAGACACCGCCCGGATCCTGAGCGAGTCCGGTTACCACGTCAGGGCCTACACCGGACGTACGGATACGGTCGAGCGCGAAGCGGCCGAGGAAGAGCTCAAGGCCAATAAGGTCAAGACCCTCGTCGCTACCAGTGCGCTGGGAATGGGCTTTGATAAACCGGATCTGGGGTTCGTGGTTCACCTCGGTGCGCCTTCATCCCCGGTCGCCTATTATCAGCAAGTTGGCCGCGCAGGTCGCGCGACCGACAGTGCGGACGTCCTCCTGCTGCCCGGGCGGGAGGACCCGGAGATCTGGAAGTACTTCGCCACCGCGTCCATGCCCACGCGGGAGAATGCGGAGGCCATTCTGGATGCCTTGGGAAAATCCTCGGGCGCCCTGTCCGTCGCGGCCCTGGAATCGGCGGTCAACGTCAAGCGGACCTCGTTGGAACTCTTGCTGAAAGTCCTCGCGGTAGAGGACGCCGTCGAGCGGACGCAGGGAGGGTGGACAGCAACGGGAAGGCCGTGGAGCTACGATGCTGAACGGTACGAGCGCATTGCCGAGGCTCGGCGCCGGGAACAAGACGCCATGCTGGACTACGAGGCCGGACGGATGTGCCGCATGCAGTTCCTGGCCGATCAGCTTGACGACCGGACCGCACGCCCTTGTGGACGATGCGATGTCTGCGCCGGTCCCTGGTACCCCGAGAATGTGGACGAAGAGGCATCCCGTCGAGCCAAGCACGGCCTGATCCGCGTGGGCGTTCCGGTCGAACCTCGGGCTCAGTGGCCCAGCGGGTTGCCCAAACTCGGAATCGATCACAAAGGCAAAATCCCCGAGGACGAGCGGTTTCACAGAGGGCGAGCCTTGGCGCGGCTCACCGACCTCGGTTGGGGCAACCGCCTGCGTGAGGTATTTGTGCGTGACGAAAGAGGAGCCCCGATCGACACCGAGGTTCCCGCAGATTTGGGCAAGGCATGCGTCGCGGTCTTGGCCGAGTGGGACTGGTCCGTCCGCCCAGCCGGAGTCGTCTCCATCCCGTCGACCACCAGACCCCGTCTGACCGGATCGCTGGCGCGTGGCCTGGCTGAGGCCGGCAGGCTTCCGTACCTGGGGGAGCTCGATCTCGCACCTGATGCCGCCACATCATCCGGACAAGGAGGCGGCAACAGCGCATTCTCCGTTGCGGCCATATGGGGCAGGTTCCACGTGGGGCCAGAACTTGCGGATCGGATCCGCGATCAGAATGGTCCGGTCCTCCTAGTCGATGACCTCATCGATTCCCGCTGGACTATGACCATCGCCGCTAGGGAGGTTCGCCGCGCGGGTGCGAGCGGAGTCCTACCGTTTGCCCTCGCATTGCAGGGGTGAGAGCCGAATCCGAGGGTCAGCGCGAGGACACACCATGAGAAGGCGCATTCAGCCGACCGGAGCGCGGAACTATCTTTTCCGCGAGGCGTTCTTGGTCTTCGCCGTGGCCGGTGCGTTCCACGGATCCTCCGGCCACGGGTGTTTGATGTATCTGCCACGGTTCTCCGCCCGGACTTGTGGATATACTCGTTCCCAAAAATTGGTGAGATCCTGGGTGACTGCCAGCGGCCGGCGTGCGGGGGAGAGCAAATGCAGCGTCACCGGTACGCGGCCGTCGCAGACCGAGGGACCGGTTGCCCATCCAAAACATTCTTGTAATTTCACGGCAAGGACGGGCGGGACGGTCTGCCCACGGTCATGCTCCTCCGGCTCGGGCCATTGGAGCCGCACGTGTGAGCCGCTGGGGACCAGAATGCGTTCCGGGACCAACTCGTCGAAGTGCGCGGCCTCCGGCCACGGCATCAAACCCCGCAGGGCAGAAGCCACATCGATGTTGTGGGGCGATCCGCCGGAAGCGATGACGTCGAGTCGGTTTCCCAGCCACTCTTCGGCCCGGTGCGAGAGCATCTCGAGCCTGACATCCGGCCACGGCGCACCGAAGACTGCATGCAGAAGGCCCATCCGGGCCCGAAGCGAATCGAAGGAATCTTTGGGCTTCAGAACTTCCCGCAGCCCATGCTTGGCCAATGCCTTTGCGACCGCCGCGCGTCCGGCTTCTTGTGATGGTTTGCACGGCGTCGAGGACAACTCGATGGACCCGAGCGCTTTGACCCGACGAGAGGTGACCTTGTGAGCGCCCCCGGTGGGATCAAAGACCGCTATTTCACCCTCTTGGAGGAGCTCAGCGCCCGCCAGCTGGGCAGCGTCGAAGTCCAGAACGGAAGCGGCCCTGATGAGCGGGTGCCCGTTGGCCAGTCCGACCTCCGCGACCGCGAGCCATTCCTGTCCCCTGAGAGACGAACCATGAGGAAGTGACGCTCCCGTTCCCGAGGCCATGAGATAGTCGTCGCTTCCCGCCGCTCTCAGGCGAGCGATCCGGTCCGGGAAGGCCAGCGCCGTGACCAAAGCGGCGTCGGATTCGGTCGCTGGAGTCGAATCTGGTGCGGTTGCAACCTCGTTCTCGAGGCGCCGCACCTCGTGCCGCCATGTCGCGTCCCCTTCACGTCTCAGAGCGCAGATGAGACGCCAAATGTCGGAGCCCGGTGCGCGATGATCCGATCCTAGGGCACCCACGATTTCTGCGGCGGAGCGCGAACCGACCAACGGCGCACCGTCGAACAGTGCGCGCGCCAACCGTGGGTCCGCGGGCACGCTCGCGAGTTTGCGGCCCAGTTCGGTCGCGCGCTCGCCGTCGTCGATGGCGCCGAGAGCGTGCAGGACCTCACGCGCGTTCGTATGGGCGCGTTCCGGAAGCGGATCCGGCAGCCTGAGCCCGGCTCCGCCCGGGGCACCCCAGCACGCGAGGTCGAGCGTCGCGGCGGTCAGATCGCTCGTGACAATCTCGGGTGGCGTCGTTGCAGGTCGTGCCGCGAAATCTGCGGAGCTCAGGCACCGCACGACGACGCCCGGGCCCTCGCGGGCGGCACGGCCCGCACGCTGGGCCATCGCCGCTTTCGAGGCACCGACGGTCACCAGGCCGCTCATTCCGCGCATAGCGTCGAGTCGTTGCTGCCGGTCCAGCCCGGCGTCGACGACGAGCCGGACCCCGGGAACCGTCACGGCCGATTCGGCGACATTTGTGGACAGCACAATGCGTTGCGGCCCACCCAATGAACCTTTCAAGATGCGGTCCTGCTCACGAGGAAGAGTCCTGCCCATGAGCGTCAGCACCTCGGCGTCACGGCCCAAACGATTCCTGAGGTCCCCGGCCACGCGGTCGATCTCTCGGGCACCCGGCAAGAAAACCAGAACGTCACCGTCGACGTCGATCCGATGACGTTCGACCGTCGCGGCCACGTGTCGCAGAAAATCGGGTGTCACGCCGCGTGCGTCGAAGGTCGTTGCAGGGGGAGGCGCCCATAACTCAGTGAGCGGGAATGCGGTGCTCGCCACGGACGCGATCGGAACGGGGGCGCCGTCATCGCCCAAAAGCTTGGCCCACTGTGCGGCGTCCAGCGTTGCGGACATCGCGATCAGCGAGAGATCGTCACGGAGCTCAGCCAGTTGTCTGAGCATGCCGAAGGCCAAATCGGAGTCGAGATGACGCTCGTGGACCTCGTCGAGGATCACACAGGAGACATTGGCCAATGCGGGATCGTGGATGAGTCGTCTGAGGAGCACGCCCGTCGTCACGAATTCCACGCGTGTTGAGGCGGAGACTTTGCGTTCGCCTCGGACCGTGTAACCAACGTGTTCGCCGATGCTGCTCTTCGACAGCTGCGCCAGGCGATGAGCGGCGGAACGGGCTGCTATGCGCCGCGGCTGGGTCACCACGACTCGTTCTGGGACCTCGCCACGGACGGCCTGCTCGTGGATCCAATTGGCCATGTACGGCGGAACCAGAGTCGTCTTGCCCGTACCCGGTGGCGCTTCGACCACGGCCCGGATTGTTCCTCGGGCGTTGCTCGAGGTGCCCAGCGAGGGCAAGAGCCCCGCGGCAGGCAGGGTGGCGCTCATGGTTTCGAGGTCGAAGATGCTCACCGAGTCAGTGTGCCTCTCGGATACCGCGACACAAAACGGTGAACCTAGCCCGGGAGATTCTCGAACAGGGCCTTCGCGGTGACGAGGTCCTGCCATCCCATTCCGACGGTCTTGAACAACGCGGGTCGAGACGGATCGCGTTTCCCGTCGAGTACGAGCGAGGAAAGGTCGTGCAGATCTCCACGGCGGATGAGGTGCCGTTCGATCGCGATGACGGCGTCCCCCGCTTCCCGCAACGCCGTTTCCACGTCCTCGACGTAGAATGCAGCGCGTCGGGCCAGAGCATCGTCTGTCTCTCGCGCATCCGGTGTGTGCGAGCCCATTGCGACGACGACTGCGCCATCCTGCACGGTTTCACCATCGAAAAGCGGTTCTTTGGCGCTCGTGCAACAAGCGATAATGTCGGCCTGGGCGACATCCTCCGCGGTGCCCGCCTTGGCATTGAAGCCCTCAGCTATCAGCGTTTCCACGAGGCGCCCCGTCTTGTTGGCGCTCCTTCCGACGACCTTGACGCTGGAGATTTCCCGAACCGCCGCGGCCGCCCGAACGTGATATTCGGCCTGAGGTCCCGTCCCGAACACCACGAGCCGGCTTGCACCGGGAGCGGCCAACATTTCGATGCCCAGCGCCGAGACGGCAGGGGTGCGAATTGCGGTCAATGCCACGCCGTCGATCACTGCCAGCGGGGTCAGAGACTCCGAATCGAAGAGCATGTAATTGCCCTGAATCAGAGGAATTCCATTACTGGGGTTCTCCGGCCCTACAGTCAGGATCTTGATGCCGGCGTAGTCGCCGAACTCACCGGGCATCATCAAGAATTCGCCGTGGAGTAGCTTCGCCGAAGTGCGGGGGTGCGCCTGTGCCGGATCATAACCCTGGAGAAGCGCTTGCTTCAGGGCGTCCACCGCGGCTCTCATCGGCAGATGAGCCAACACTTGTTCGGCGTTGATGTTTCTGATGTCGGGCGATGCCAATTCGGACATTGATCCTCCACGGCTCGCTCTTGCCTGCGGGCCGACTAGCGCGTCTGTCTGCACACGTGAGTCTACCGATCTCTTGGAGATCGTGTGCCCTCAAAAAGGGATGGAGATTCCGCGGGCGATCGAAAAGGCCGGCCCCTCTGGCGAGGAGCCGGCCGAAGGATCAGGTCTCGGCATCCGTCCGAGCGTTCTGGCGTCGTCGGTACGCCGTCACTGCGACGAGTGTCGAGCCGAGCAGCAGGGTGCAGATCGTGACGGCTCGGGGGATATTGATCGATGTGCCTGTCTTGGCCAACGAACCTCCGGCCTGGGCCGAAGGGCCGTGTGGCGGCCTCGAGCCGAAGAGGTGCCCGTTGGCGATCCCGTGATCCTCCGATTCTCCGTGGCCCTCGGGAAGCGACGTGCCGGATTCGGAATCGAAGACGTGGCTGCTCCCAGCGTGCATCGCGGGATCCGACGTATTTGCCGTGGTTAGCGGAATTCCGGCGGCACGCCCAAGCGATGTCTGCGGCCCCGGACTGACCACGGAGCCGGAAACGCGAGTGCCGCTGCCGGAACCGCTGTTTCCTGAGCCCTCGCTGTCGGAGCCGCCATTGTGCATACCGTCACCGTTGGTCCCCAGATTGCTCTTACCGCCATCCCCGGAGGAAGCGCCCCCATGATGATCGGTGTGGCTACCGGAGTGGTCGGAATCGGGCTGACCCTCGGCGTCCTTCCCATGGGTATTGTCCGTTTTATGGTCATAACCAGATCCGGCCCCGGTACCGGTCGATCCGGTACCGCACTGATCACCCGTGGGATTCCCGACGACAACCCGCAGGTTCTGCGTATCCGAGCGGACTGACGTGCCGCCCCTGCTCTTCCCGGAGTAGGAGACATCAAAGGAATAGACACCCGGTTTGGTAAAGACCCAGTTTGCGTGGGCATGTGTTCCGTAGGTGATGTTGATGTCGGTCTTGTTCTTCGTGGAGTCGAGCATCACGTTGACCTTGCCTCCCAGATTTCCGTCCGAGAACATTCCGAAGTGTGCGTCCTTCGGCATCTGGGTGGGCTTGATGGTCAGGTTCACGCCGTTCTGGTCGAAGGTCGGAAAATCGATGCCTTGGGTGTTGTACCCGGGCCAGATGATTCCCGGGCTCTGCGTCTGGGACAGACCATAGAATTCCGAACCTTCGGGGCCGATGAAATCCAGTGCCGGGTCCTTCATCGCGCTGCCGTTCCTCTTGTGGCGGGCATGGTTCGAGACCATGAATTTGACGTCATTCAGGTTGCGTTCAACCGTGCCTTTGCTGTGTTGGCCCGTCTCGTCGCTCAGGGCAATCGAAAGCCCGTTGCTCGATCCCTTTCCGACGATGTCAACGTGTCCGTCGTCCAAGGCCAGACGTCGATCGAGGTCGGGATCCACGCATTTGTCGTCGTTCGAGGGCTCTTTCGGTTTGGGATCGCCCGGCCGGTCCGAAGGATAAGGTCCGGGTGCGACGGTTGGGGGCGCGGATGCCGAAGGCTCAGGTTGCGGGGAATCCGTGTCGGAGGACTGGTCGAGCGTCAGGGACCCGGTGATCGACTGCGGTTTGTCCTTGGTGACAGGGCCCTCGAGCAGCCGTGCATCGGCGAAGGCGTTCATATCCGGGTGGGGTGTGACGGTGCTTCGGAAAACGCTGGATTCTTCGATGAAATCGGTCTCGTAGAACGCGGTCCCGACGCCATCCGTGACCTGAGTTTCAAAGGTCGACGTCGGATGCTTAGAGTCGGCGTTGTCGTAGATCCCGCCGGTGACCACACCGCGGAACTTCGGGTCCTTGAACCGGACCGTGACCTTGGTGTGCCCATATTCCTCGACCGGGGTCAACTCGATCGTGTAGTCGGTGCGCTCGGGGGTGTGGCGTTTGGTCGGCGATGCGGTATTTGCCGGGTCAGGGTGCTTGTCGGGCCAGTCACCGTGGCCCTGATCGGAAGAGACGTGGGCCTGCTTGCCGGGGGCGTACTTCAATTCGGGGCTGATCCAACGCGGCGCGGAACCGTCTTTGGGAACGAAGATGCCCTGGAGGGACGAATCCTCGAAACCCATGAGCTCATCCCAGGATGCCTTGCCGTTCTCCACAGGCAGGTCGGTCAGGAAGTAGCCCTGATTGTAAAGTGTCAGGGTGCCCTCGACCGGTTTTCCGGCCTCGAAGGATATTGTGCTGAGTTTCTCGTCGCCGTCATTCTTCTCGCCCGCGTGGGGAGAAACGGCCAATCGATAATTTGCGGTGTCCAACCCCGCGTCCGAGGCTTTGTCGAAACTCTCCTTGAGAGGAGCGGTGGCACCCTCCAACGGTTTCCGCCCGCCGACCTGGACCACCATGGTGGTCGGCTTGGACTGGATGGTACTTCCGTCCGTACCACGGGCCACGGTCCGGTAGGTCAGCTCGTAGCGACCCGGTCTGGAGTAGAGGGTTTCGTTGTGAGTGTGTCTGCCGGGCACGAGGCGTTGGAAGTGCCACCCTTCGTCGGATGAGCTCAGCAAACGGACGACGTCTTGAGGGTAATTGTCGGCCGTGTACTTGAGCATTTCGACGCGGCCCGGCCCATCGACCGAGAGTAGATCGAGGAAGAACGATTTGTCGCGGAATTTCTCCACTGGGATGTCGGTGTCCGCACCGAAGCCCATCCAAATGGGGTCGTGGTTGTTGATCGGCAGACCGGGCGCCATGTACCAGGTCTTGCCGGCCCCTTTCAGGAAGTCGAGGTTCGGGCTGTCCGGAACCGTGAACTGGTATTGATTCTTTCCGGAGCGGTTCCAGCCTTTGCCAACCCATGCGACGGTCGATTCCAACGGCAGTTCCTGTCCCCTGTACTCGTTGAAGAGCGTGAAATGACCGTTCTTCCAGTACGTCTTGGGGGCATCCACGTGCGCCCTGGTGGTGACGGTGCGTCCGTCGTCGGGACCCGCCCACGCGGGCGTCGATCCGAGCGCCAGGGCGAGGACTGCGAAACAGGCCGTGACCCATTGTGTTCCTCGACGCCATGGTTTTGCAGTGCGAGACGTTCGAGTCGATTCTTTCATTGATGAGGGCGGAGGAGTCGATCGTGGACCCGAGAAGCGGCTCCTGACTGTGGGCATTGGCGTCCTTTCTCAGAAGGTGGGTGACTGCGATGAAATGGCGGAAGATCGCGCCCGGTCGCTTGTTCTCCGCGGCGAACCCGATGTGGCGCAAGGGGAGTGGCACGACCATAACTCAAGATGCGAATGATTTTTATTAATTATGTACTATAAAGTAGCCAACATTTCGACATGCTGTTCTCTGCCGCGGTGTCGCCCGTCGCATGGAAAGGACCTCGATGAATCGCACATCTTCAGTACATGACAGTCACCAAAACCGGCGTTGGGGACGTCGCATGGCGGCCACCTCACTGACTTCGCTCGCGCTCGCGGCAGGCCTCGTCTCGCAACCGCTGGCCGTGCAATCGGCCATCGCCGCGGACCGCCCCGAGGTCTGCTCGTCGAACCAGGCTCCGGAAGTCGAAGTCGTCCATGAAGGCCACTTCGATTTCGGGGCCCGGCTGATGGACGGGACTCTCAAAAGCGCGGTCAAAGATGACCGGAGCCATCCGGCACAGTGGAAGACCGGCCAAAACCTGGTATTCGCTCTAGGAGATGCCGCGAAGAAAAAGATGCCGGGGGGTATGGAGGACATTGCACAACAAGGCTCGGAGGTCTACCTCATCGGAGCCAGCCAGGAAGCGAACGTGCCCTGGTTGGGATGGAACACTCAGGACGCGGCACTGGTCGATCAAGGGGCCGAGGACGTGACGATGTCGCTGGATTCGGTCGATGGTCCAGGGGATCTGAGCGTCTTCTTGACCGGGAACTTCGGCAACGGTGCAACGCCGGTGTTCTCGACCAAGGGGCAGAACGCGTACAAGGTCCCCCTCAATACCCACCAGCACGGCAACTGGGTCTTCACAAAGCCGGGGGCCTACACCGCGACCGTGACCTTCACCGCGAAGCTCAAGAACGGTGAGCAGAAGACTTCCACAAGCAAACTGCGTTTCGCGGTCGGCGAGGCTGCCGTCACCGACGCGCACAAGAATCCCGGTGCCGGTGCTTACCCCGACGAGTGCTGGACCGGTGACGACAAAGTCAGCGGCAACAAAGCTGCGGGCCATGATCCCGGCAACCACCAGCAGGGTACCGGTGGAACGGACAGCAGCCCGTCGGAGGGCGGAGCCGGAACCACCGGTACCTCCGGGACGAACGCCGCCAGCGCCTCCACCAACGGTGCGCAGCAAGCCGCCTCCGGCACGGGACAACTTGCCGAAACAGGGCCGGTTGAAGACGCCATGCTCGTCAACGCGCTCTACGGCGTGACGCTGCTACTCAGCGGCGGTCTCATCGTGTGGGGGCTGCGCGGCGGACGTCGGCGGGCGTGACCGGTCGCATTCGCGCAGTCGTGGCGGTTCTGATCCTGGTGACGGGCGGGGTGCTGAGCGGATGTTCGGTGGTTCCGAATGCGGCCGGAACCTCGCCCGCGGGTAACGAGCCTTTGCGTGTGGTCGCGACGACACCCATTCTGGCCGACCTGGCCCAGAGGATCGGCGGAAGCGAGGCCCGTGCGACATCGCTGGTTCCGGCGGGAGCGGACCCCCACTCCTACGAACCCGGTTTGAGGGACATCCGTGACATTGCGTACGCGGATCTGGCCCTCACCAACGGGATGTTGCTCGAACAACAGAAATTGCGTAGCACGGTGCAATCGAACCTCTCGGACGGCTCGAAAGGAGCCATCCCCGTCGCCGAGAGGATCGAGAAGTACGGGGGGAGTCTGCGTCCGATGACGGAGGACCTCTCCCTGGACACAGTGTGGCTGGGGCTCAGATCAGAAGGCGGGCGGCAGGATTCTGCCGGAAGAAGCGACGAGTCTTGCGTGACGTTCCGAACCGACCGCATCAAGGGCGGCGGACATACGGCTGCGTTCGTTTCGGGGACGTTCGGTCGTGTCACGAAGGTCGCTGACTCGGAGGCCGACGGCGCCCGCCGGCGTTCCGACGGTAACATCACCGGCGACTTGGGATCGATCGACTTGCCTCCGGATGCCCACACCCACCTGTCCTGGGGCTTCACCGAATCCGGTCTGCACGAGGTCGAAATCCGTGCCCAGGCCCCTGGCGTTGATGTTCCTCCGTCCACCGTGTATTTCGCGGTGGGCACGGACGCGCATGAAGCCGCCGAGAGTATCGGGCCGCATGCCCATATACTCGACGGCGGCCATGTGGACGTCACCGTGGATCTCACCAAGAGCCGCATGGTGCTCCGTGCGGAGACCGACCACGGGGCCAAGGAATACGACCCGGCCGAAACCGTGATCGCCGTTCCGGCCAAGGCCTTGCAGGAGCTGCCCTCAGGCGCCCAGTACCGTTTTCTGGGTCGCCCGGGCGAGCAGGTCTATCTGCTGGCCCAGGCCGTCCTCGGCGAACACGTTCACGGTGAGATCGACCCTCACTTCTGGCATTCGGTGCCCAATACGAAGGCCGCCGCCGAGGTGATCCGGGACCAGATGATCGCCGCTGCCCCTTCGCGGGCCAGTCTCTTCGAGGCCAACACGCGCGACCTGTTGCGGAATCTTGATGGTTTGGACCGGGAACTCCGCACGATCTATGACGCGATCCCGAAGCAACGCCGCAGCCTGATCACGACCCACGACGGCTACGGCTACCTGGCCGATACCTACGGATTGAAAGTTGAAGGGTTTGTGGCACCGGCCCCCGGCACCGAACCCGGTTTGCAACAACGGCGGCGCTTGTCCCGCGCCATCACAGACCTGCACATTCCGGCTGTGTTCGTGGACAAGGGAACTATAGGCCGCGGAAATGTTCTGCAACAGGTTTCCCGTGAGCACGACGTCGAGGTCTGCGAGCTCTATTCGGACACTTTGGACAAGCAGGCGCCTCACTACGAAGACATGATGCGGGCCAACGCCACCACGATTTCCCGGTGCCTCGAACCCTGAGAGACCCGGGGGAGTCTCCCTACTGAACCGTTGAACACAGAGAATATGAGAAAACACCACAAGATCGCGATACAGGTGCTTGCCTTGGCACTTTCGTTCGGCCCGGTCGGGTTGGGCCAGGCTCTGGCCTTGCCTGATCCGTCGGACACCCCTTCCGCGAGAGCCAATCAGTCCGTCGAAGACAAGGCACTCGAACAGAAACTGTCCACCGAGGAAAAGGTCGGACACGAGCGGATCGTCATCGATCACGGACACGTTGATATGGGGCCGAAGTTCGTGGACGGCGCGTGGGCGCTTATGATCCACGACGACCACAATCGTGAGCCCGTATGGCGGCGGCCGAGCGACGTCGTGCTCCGCGCCGGGGACGCGGCTCGGCTGCCTACCCCGGACGACCCCCACTACGACTTCGTGGGGGTGCCAGCGGGGCAGGACGTTTACGTGGTGCCCCAGACCGAGGCCCAGGGCGTCGTCTGGCCAGGTTGGAACACTCAGGACCCGGAGGTACAGAATCGTCTGGGGACGGGGGCCACCCTGACTTTCGAGGGCGTGGAAGGTCCGGGCCGGTTCAACCTTTACCTCGAGAACGGCAATTTTTCAGGCCCCCAGGTTCTGTGGGATTCCGACAAGGAGGAACCTCAGGACATCTGGGTGCCGTCCAACACACACACCCATGCCAATTGGGTTTTCACCGAACCCGGAACGTACTTCGTAACGGTCAGGGTCCACGGCAAGCTCTCCGACGGGACGGAGGTATCCGATACTCAGCGGCTGCAGTTCGCGATCGGCGATTCGACCGACCCGAATCAGGTGTTCGACAAGGCCGGCCTGCTGGGCGATCCGAGCCCGCCGGAGAACGTGGACCGCCACGATGAGGATGCGAAGAACGAGGCGCAGGCCCTCTCGGCACCTGTGATTGTCTTGGTCCTCGTCATCCTCGTCGGGGCAGGCGTGCTGCTGTTGTGGGTCGGCAGGGGGCGGCGGGCCAAGAAGGCATCGCTGAACCGGCGACGGCACGCGGGGAGCGTCCATGACCGTTAACCGTCTGGAAATCTCCGGTCTCACCGTCTCACTGGGCGGGCGTGTGGTCATCGATTCACTGGACTGGGAGGTCGGAGCCGGGGAATTCGTTGCGCTGATCGGCCCCAACGGAACCGGAAAGACCACCCTGCTTCGAACAATACTGGGGTTGGTATCACCGGTGGCCGGGAAGATCACCGTCGCGGGCCATGCGCCAGCCCGTGCCCGTGCCGCATTGGGCTATGTGCCGCAGAAGCACCACTTCGCGTGGGACTACCCGCTGACGGTAGAAGACGCCGTGATGATCGGAAGAACCCGCAGGATCGGGTGGTTCCGTCGACCGAAAATCGCGGACTGGGCTGCGGTCCATGAAGCCCTGGATCGGACGGGTCTGGTCGATCTGCGTCGTCGTTCCATCGGCGAGCTCTCAGGAGGACAGAGGCAGCGGGTGCTCCTCGCACGGACGCTCGCGACCGATCCCCGGTTCCTGCTGCTCGACGAGCCCTTCACCGGAGTCGACGCCCCGACCCAGGACAAGCTCAGCCAGCTGTACACCGCGCTCGCCAGGGACGGGCTCGGTATCGTCATGAGCACCCACGATGTTCTGGGGGCCCTGACCGATTGCTCACGGATCTGCGGGCTGAGGGGGCACATCGACGTGGATGCTCCGGCGTCGGAGCTCGACGCCGCCTCCCTCAATACATGGTTGCGCGGTCGTCCCCTGGCGTCGTGTGGAATCACTCGTTCCGACGTTCAGGAGGAACACTCATGATTACCCCGTGGGAGTTCGCGAGTGACCTCTTCAACCCGAATCTGACGTTCTTGTCGAGGGCTTTGGCGGCCGTTGTGATCTCCTCGATCGTGTGCGGCGTCGTCGGGTGCCATGTCGTGATGCGAGGGATGGTCTTCATTGGTGACGCCGTGGCCCATTCAGTGTTTCCCGGACTCGCGGTAGCTTTCGTCGTCGGCGGGAACATGGCACTCGGAGGGCTGGTCGCCGGTGTGCTGACCGCGGTGCTCGTCGCCGTCTTCAGCCAGAACCGACGGCTGAAGGAAGATTCGGTCATCGGCATTCTTTTCGCCGGTGCCTTTGCCCTGGGCATTGTGGTCATCTCGCGGGCACCGGGCTACTCCGGCTCAGTCGAAGACTTCCTGTTCGGCTCTATCGTCGGGGTCTCCGACCATGACGTCATGATGGGGACACTGGCCGGTGCCGGACTACTGCTGGTCCTGGCGCTCTTTCACAAGGAGATCGTGACGGTCAGCGTGGACAAGGAAACTGCCCGGGCGTCGGGGCTTCCGGTTCTGGGGCTGGATATCCTCTTGTCCGTGGTGGTGACCGTGAGCGTTGTCATCTCGTTGCAGACTATCGGCAACGTGCTGGTTCTGGCACTCATCGTGATCCCTGCGGCGGCGACGCGCCTACTATGCCAGCGACTCGGTTCCATGCTCGTCCTCGCCCCCGTGTTCGGGACGGTCTGCGCCACGACCGGGCTGTACATGTCCTGGTCGATCAATCTTCCCGCCGGTGGAACCATAGTTCTTACGATGGTTGCCGGATTCTTCGTCTGCTGGGCGCTCGCGGGCCTTCGTGGCCGAGCCCGCGGCGCGGCCGTGAGTGTCTGAAACGCTGGCCAGCCGATCGCGAATCATGCTGAAACGTGCATTTCTGGATAGCAGGACCAGCCCGATGCACGTTTCGGCCCGAAGCAGGCGACCTGCCGGAGAACTCAAGAAGCCCTCACATCCTGCGGTAAACACAAGGATGTGAGGGCTTCTTACTGAGCGGTGACGGAGGGATTTGAACCCTCGGTACGGGGTTACCGTACACGACATTTCGAGTGTCGCACCTTCGGCCGCTCGGACACGTCACCAACTTCGGTCACTTTACCGGCTCATCGATGCCGACTCAACTTGAGGGGCCGTGCCATCGGGCATCACGGTATCGTCTTCGTCACGTCCGACCTTCGCCCGACGATATATCCGTCGACGATCTTCAGCGCCGCACGGGCTGCGTCCTGGGTGGTCCGCACCGACAGATTCATCTCCCGGTCCATGGCCAGCATGAAGGTTGAACCGAAGAGGGCTACGGCAATCGACCGACTATCTGGATGTTCCGCGGTCTCGTAGCTCTCGTCCAGGTCGTCCACCAGATCCGTGACCCGGTCGATGATCACAGAGCGCTGTTCCGCCAGGACTTCCGATGTTCCCCCATGAGGCCGCCACATCTCCGCGACGGCGAGGCGCGCGAAGCCGGGTTGTCCCTCCAAGAAGCGCAGCGAAGCGATGACTCCTCGAGCGATCCGGTCCCGGGGATCGGCGATTCCTTCGCCTGCGTCCTCGATGGTCTCCAGGACCAACTTGACGCCGTACCGCAACAAACCGTCGACCATCGACTTCTTGGAACCGAAGTTGTAGTACACGGTCCCTTTCGATACCCCGGCCTTTGCGGCGACCTCCTCGACCGTCGTCGCGGTGGGACCCTTTTCGCTCATGATCACCATCGCTGCTTCGAAGAGCTTGAGCTGGGTTCGGTTGGTACGGCCCGGGCGACGTCTGATCGGCCCCGGATTCTCTCCGAGGTTCTGGCTCTCAACGTTCGTCACAGTTCTACCTCCGGGTTCAGCTTCTTGAGGGTCCATGTGCGGTCCTTGACCGATCCGAGGAGTCCGATGAGCAAGCCGACCACCAAATAGACCACGAGGATCAACACCAAGGAGGGAACAGAGCCTTCATTGACCCCGTAGGCGAGGCGGCGGACCCCAGTGATCGCGTAACCCATCGGCAATCCGTGGTGCAACCATTTCAAGGACTCGGGCAGGGTCTCGTACGGCATCATGCCTCCGGAAGTGACCAGTTGCACGATCAAGAGAATCAGAACCAAAAGCTTGCCCGGAGCGCCGAGCAGTGAGATCAGCCCCTGTCCCAACGCGCTGAAGGCAGTCGAGGTGAGCAACAGGAACCAGAATACGAGCCAAGGGTGTTCCATCTGGAAGCCGAGACCGAACTTCACGACGGCGAACAGAACCACCGTTTGGGCCAGGCCAACCACCGCGAACGGAACCCAGGAACCGAGGGCGACCCTGAAACTCGAGGTATTGGAGGCCAAAGCCCGGTCGTTATTGGCTCGGAGGAACTGACCGGCCATCAGGATGCCGATCCACAGGGCCAGCACGATGAAGAACGGTCCCATACCTTCACCGTAGTTGCGGGCGCTGGCCAAGGAGCTGTGATCATCGGAGACCGGATCGGACATGACCGAAGCCAGGGAGGACTGTTCGTCCTTGTTCAGGTTGGGGACCTGATCGGTACCGTTTTTGAGGCCATTCGTCAGATCTTGGGAACCTTTGGACAACTCTGACGAGCCGTTCTGGAGTTGCCCGGCACCGTCGTCGAGCTGGGTTGATCCATTCACTGCCTCACTGGTGCCGTCGGCAAGCTGCTGGGCTCCGTCACGGGCTTTGACCTGGTTGTCGTACAGCTGTTGCGAGCCGCCGACCAAAGTTCCGGTCGAGCCGGCGAGCGTGCCCGTTCCGTCCTTGAGCTGTTGTGCCCCGTCGTTGACTTGGGAAGCCCCTGAAGCGAGTTCACCGGTCTTCTGGTCCAGGGTCGACGCGCCACCAGCCAATTTCTGCGCGGCATCATTGGCGCTCTTCGCACCGTTCGCGACTCCGGAAGCCCCGTCATTCAACTGCGAGATTCCTGTGGTGAGCTCGGAAATCTTCCCGGCCACCAATGAAGATCCGTCCGAGGCGCAACTTGAATCGCGCAGTTTCTGCAGTGAGGCACCTGCGTCGGTGTTCTCCACCGAGTTGAGCTGGTCGGTCGTCGCCTTGGAAACACGCGACTTGGTCTGCTCACCGGAGACCGAATCCACGACCTTTTTCGCCTGATCCTGATCCAGCACACCCTGGTCAACGAGTTGCTGGACCTGTTCCGAGGTGGCCGCGCCGACCTCTGAGACCACGGAATTGGATACGTCCTCACCAAGGCGGCCGGAAGGATCGGAGGTGTTGACTTCGGAGAGGTCCTTGCACATCGCGGTCAGGTCGTTCCCGATGTCGTTGACTCCGGACTGCTGAACCTTCTGGTTGAGTGTCGTGACACCTTGTGAGAGTTGGCCGGCGCCGTCCGAGAGCTTGGACGTGCCCTCGGCAAGCTGGGATGAGCCGGAAGAAAGCGACGACGTTCCGTCCTTGAGCTGCGAGGAACCATCGGCCAACTGGGACGTGCCGTCCGCCAGAGTCGTTGCGCCCCCGTTGAGCTGTTGGGCGCCGCTGTCGAGCTGCTTGGCTCCGTCGACGGCCTGAGCATTGCCGTCGACCAGTTGGTTCTCGCCGTCGAGCAGGGAATGCGAGCCGTCATTGAGCTGCACTGCGCCATTGGCAAGCGACGAGGTGCCCTCCTTGAGCTGATCGACCGCCGAAGAAAGATTCACCGCTCCGTCGGAAAGTTTCTTCGAACCGTCGGTCGCGTCGGAAAGCTGACCATGGATATCAGTGAAGCTCGCCAGCATCTGTTGGGCGGTCTCGTCGCCGACTTCCTGAGCTACCTGGTCGCGAATCGTGGTGCCGGCCTTGGTCACAATATTGGTCAGCAGATAGTTGTTTGCGTCATTGGTGACGAACTCGAGGCCGGCTTTCTCAGGGTCCACTTTCCCCGGGGTTCCGTCCGCGCTGGGCTTGAACTCGGAGGTCGACAGGAGGCGTTGCGAGAAGTCCTTCGGGATCACGATCGCGAAGTCGGTGTCGCCTTTCTCGACCTGCTTGACGGCTTCGTCTCGAGAGGAAACGTCGTGCCAGTCGAAGTCCTTGGAGTCATGGAGCTTGTCCGCGACGGACTGGCCGGTGTTGACCGACGCGCCGTCCGGCCCCTGGGCTCCGGAGTCTTCCATGGCGATGGCGCCGCTGACGTGGTCAACCTTTCCGTACGGGTCCCAGTTGGAGTACAGGTAAATGCCGCCATAGAGCAGCGGGATGCATGCGAGCGCAACCATGACCAACTTGGGGAAGACCCCTCCGGTCATGCGCTTGAGCTCAGTGAGTGCGAGGCGAAGGGAAGTCACGCGTGCTCCTCCTGGGAGATCTGTGGGGTGAAGAGTTCATCAAGGCTCAGTCCCGACGGGATGTACGGTTCGCTCGTGGTCTCGCCGAGCGTTGCACGAAGTCCGTGCCATGAGTCGCTGATGTGCGGCACTACCGCGACGACGGCCCGCCGGTGGTTCTCGTCCCGGGCCAACCGGTGAAGACTGGGAAGCCACGTGTACGAATGGTTGGCGTGGCGAGACGGGGTGTCGAACACGAGAAGATCGGCCTGTTGGTCATGACGCGCCAAGGCGACCATGAGCCTGATTCTCTGATCGCCGGTCAGCTGCTCCTCCCATAGGTTGTCCAGGTCCTCGAGGTCATTCTCGTGGAGCCAACGTGCCGCGTTTGGGCGATGGAGCAACTTATGGGGCATGTAGGAAAGCATTTCGGCCACATAGTCGCGCACGCGCATATGATTTTCCATCTCGTTGATGGCCGGGGAGTCGATCAACGAGGAACTGCGGCGGAGCGTTTTTCGGGAGTCGCTTCCGTCCCAAGAGACACTCCCCGCATCTGGGCGCATTCGCCCTGTGAGCGCCAGGGACAATGCGGAGCGCTGCAACTGGCTGTTCGCCTGAACCAGGATCAATTCTCCGATTTCCACGGTGAATGAGGTCGGTTCCACCAATGGAGCGTGGCGACCCTTTGCCTGAATGGCCTCGACTTCGAGCACGGGTGTAACTCCTCGTGTGGTGCGATGGTGATGCGGATAGCCCCATGAGAAGCCAGCCTCACAGGGCTTGGACACTTGGTCGTCGCACTTGGTCGTCGGTCGGCGGGTGGAGGGCTACGTGTTGACGTTTCCCATGCTAGTTGTACTGACCGGTCAGTTCTAGTGAAAACGCCTTAAAATAAAGTGACCCTATGCACTTGGGGTGCTCCGGTTGCCGAGGCGTTGCCAGAGGTCTTAGGGGAGGCGCTTTTCCGAGAAGAAATCTTGCAGGACCTGGGCACATTCCTCGGCCCTGACGTCTGGAAAGACCTCGACCCAGTGGTTGAGTCGGCGCTCGCGGAGAATGTCGAAGACGGACCCGACGGCCCCGGCTTTGTCGTCCCAAGCGCCCATGACCAGCCGGGGGATCCGGGAGAGGAGAATCGCGCCTGCGCACATCGGACATGGTTCCAACGTGACGACGAGCGTGCAGTCGTCCAGGCGCCATCGTCCCGCCTGGGCCGCTGCCTCGCGGATGGCGAGCACTTCCGCATGAGCGACGGGGTCGGCGTCGGCCTCACGTCGATTTCGGCCCCTGCCCACGACGTTTCCTGCGGAATCCATGACCACGGCACCTATGGGTACATCGCCGCTGGTGCGAGTCGCCCTCGCTTCGGCCAGTGCGAGCCCCATCCACGCGTTGTGGAGATTCGAAAAGTGCTTCATGCATCCATTGTCTGCTGTAGTTTGGACCCATGCGAGTCAAGATTCTGGACCACCCCTTGGTCAGCCATAAGATCACCGTATTGAGGGACCGAGAAACCTCGTCCCCGCAGTTCCGTCAGCTGGTCGATGAACTCGTCACTCTTCTGGCGTACGAGGCCACGCGCAATATTCGCGTGGAGCCCAAAACGGTTCAGACTCCAGTCTCCGAAGCGCAGGGTGTCGTTATTTCACGACCGCGACCCCTCGTCGTCCCCATTCTCCGCGCCGGCTTGGGAATGCTGGACGGAATGACGCGATTGATCCCGACGGCGGAAGTCGGCTTTCTCGGTATGGCTCGCCACGAGGAGACTCTAGATATTGTGACCTACGCCGAGCGCCTGCCGGATGACCTCACGGGACGCCAGGTTTATGTTCTCGACCCGATGCTCGCGACCGGTGGAACTTTGATCGAGTCCATCAAATTCTTGCGCGAGCGGGGAGCCGATCACATTACGTGTCTCTGTATCCTGGCTGCGCCCGAGGGTATTGAAGCCTTGGGCGAGGGCGTTGGGGAGTTGGACAATATCGATCTGTTCCTGGCCGCGCAGGATGAGCGACTGAACGAGAAGTCGTACATCGTGCCGGGGTTGGGTGATGCCGGGGACCGGCTGTATGGCGTCGTTGACTGAGGGCCGAATCGGCCCCTGTGACAAATACCACGCGCCATAACTTTCCCGGTAAAGTTCACCTCCCTCAAGTGCGGTCCGTGGTGTTGGCTCCGGAGGAGCTGGCTGTGTGTGGATGCACGTGCGGAGGTTCGCATCATGAAACCGTCTCGCGCGGCGAGTGGGCGACATACCGAAGAGGCGAGTTGCGTACTCGCCAGTTTTGTCAAGACAAATCCGCTTGTTCCTGGGCAAAACCTGGGGAAGATGCGGGGCGAGAAAAATATGCGCAACCGAGCCCTTGACAATTCATATTTTTCGTGAATTCCAGCTTCTGGGGACTCATGTCTGCCCAGGTTTGCGGGTTATCCTGCGACGACCAAGGGGGTCACATCGTGATGGGAAGCAAAATGCAGTATGCATAACTCGAACGTTGCAATGCATATTTGAGACATATTGTCTCACAGTTCGGACGGTTCAACCGATTGTTACTTGCGGGAAGTTGAGAACGGGTGGAGCATGGAGTCAAAGGTCTGATCACTCCATTGGGGAAATCCGCTCGGGTCTCTTCGGTCGGTGTCGGTCCGTAGGTCGTGGGCATCACCGCGACCGTCATCAATCATTCCAACGGCTCATGCCGTGCGAGGTCCGAATTGTAGAAGGACGGCGATCTAATGTCAGGCGCACCCGGATACGTGCACATTTCCCAGCGCAATCGTGCGAACGGCGCTACTCCGATGCGGCCCGGAGGTATGACCGGCCGCGGAGCCATCGGCGAACCTACTGACTACCGGTCCTTGCGTGCGATGAACCCCTCCGTGCCGAGCCACGAGGCCGAAAACGGCACATCCATCCGACCCGTGACGGCCGACAACGAGGCTCGTGGGTTCGTGCTGTACGTCGGACTCAATGAAGACGTAGCGGCCCAGAACGGCACCTCCCTGGTCCGCATGGTCCAGGATATCCGCGCTTACGCGCAGACCTTGGTCCCGCAGGCCGAGTCATATGCCGCCGTCGCGATCGCCCCCGCGGGCGCTGAGGGTTCCGACCTCGATGTGGTTCGGGATGCGTTGGGCGACCCCACCGCTCCCAAGAGCCAGGCTGAAGGGGTGCAGAATGGTCATGTGCCCGCGGCGGAGACCAAGCCGAGTCAGCCCGCCGGTGTGCTCATTGACTTGTCCCGCCGGGAGGTTTTCCTGGACGGCGAGGTGCTGAACCTGACGTACAAGGAATTCGAGCTCTTGAACTACTTGGTCGAGAACTCGAGCCGCACAGCTGGTCGCGAGGAGCTTCTCGAATCCTTGTGGCGTGATGCGGACGAGACTCCGAACGAACGCACGATCGACGTTCACATCAGGCGACTGCGTTCAAAGCTGGGGCGGCTCTCCAATACGGTCCGCACGGTTCGTGGGCAGGGCTATCGCTTCTACGAGCATCCCGAGGTCGTCGTGTGGGCCGCACCGGAGTACTCCATCTGACCATCCAGTTATTGTGATTCCGCGCGAGGCCTTTGGGCCCCGCCCGGTTTTTTGCGCCCAGGCATGTGCACGAGCGAGGTCGACGTCGATCCTGTGCACCAGTTTGTAGACTTGCCCCATGAGTTCGCTGATCGATCCCCATTCCCAAGCCAAGACCCTGATGATCATGCGTCATGCCGAGGCGGATATGCCCTGGGGAACGAGCGACTTCGATCGCCCGCTCACAGCGAACGGGCATGCCGATGCTCCGCGGGTCGGTCGGTGGATGGTCGAGAACGGCGTCGTGCCCGAGATGATCATCACTTCGTCCGCGTTGCGAACGCGTCAGACGTGCACGTGGATATGCGACGAGCTGGGGGACAAGGCACCGACGGCGAGCCTTGAGGATCGCTTATACAACGCGCCGACTCAGGAGCTGCTCGCGGCCATCGGCCGGACCCCGGATACGGTGCGCTCTCTCTTGGTCATTGCTCATTATCCGGCTGTGCAGGATGCGGTACTGTCCTTGGCCTCCCGGGACTCGGACTACGAAGCCATGATGGGCGTCTCGTCGAATTTTCCGCCCGCTGGCCTCGCTGTGCTGAGCTCGCAGAAACCGTGGGCCGCGCTCGATGGGGCGGACGCCATATTGCGCACATTCATCGAACGTTGATATCTTCCACGTGAGGTCTCCACCCAGGCCTGCGGACGAGGGAGCAGTACCCGCACCACGACAAGACTGACTCGAAGGAGGAGAACTGTCGTGGCATGGTTCGTTTTGATCGTCTCCGGCGCGCTGGAGATGGTTTGGGCTGCGGCGCTGTCCGCATCGCACGGGTTGCGACGTTGGAAGCCGGCCCTTCTCTTTGTTGTCGCCATGGTTGTGAGCCTCGCAGGCCTCGCATTCGCCATGAAATCCATTCCCGTGGGCACGGCCTACGCCGTTTGGGTCGGCATTGGCGCTACCTTGACCCTGATCTGGGGTTTCGTGACCCGGCAGGAACGAGCGACTTTTGGTCGTCTCTCATTGCTCGGCCTGCTCATTATTTCCCTCGTCGGGCTGAAGGTGGCGAGCTAAACATGGCCTGGATCATATTACTTGTCAGCGCGGTGCTCGAAGCCGTGTGGGCAACAGCCCTGGGAGAATCACACGGATTTACCTCTTACCCAGCAACAATCCTCTTCGTGATCGCCCTCATCGGAAGCATGGGCGGTCTTGGCTGGGCCGTCAAGAGCATCCCTATCAGCACCGCGTACGCCATTTGGACCGGAATCGGTGCCGCCCTTACCGTGGTCTACGGCATGCTGACCGGGGCCGAATCGGTTTCTGCTCTCAAAATCCTCTGCATTGTCGGGATCGTCGGGGCCACGGTTGGCCTGAAGCTTATGCCGTCCCGACCGGCGAAGGACCAATCCGCCGGTAGCAACGAGACGATTAGCCACGTCTCCGGCTGAGTTCGTTGCATGACGTCCGAGCGGCGATGAAAGCCCTTGAGTCGCCGTTCTTCGCGGCCCAAGGGCTTTCATTCTTCCGACCCAGAGCGGGACCGGAATTCGGCGTCGCCATGTCGTTGCCGCGTCGAAGCAATGAGCATCAAGAAACACTCGTCCCCTGAATCATGGCATCCCAGGAATCTGCGGGCATCACGCTCGGGATGAGGCTTATGCTTCGAGGGGGCTATCACTTCGTGGAGAAGCTGCTCCCCCAAATGTGAACCCTTCATTTCCTCGTGGCGGTTTCCTGGTGACTCGGCCGATAGTTTTATGCAATTTGTGTAACGGCCTGGGGGCGGCGGTCGATACACTAATGAGAACCATGTGAGAATTGGTGCATGGAAATTGAAGTGACTCATTCTGCCCTGGCGTGTTTTTTCTTCCTCCTCTATGCATGGGGGCGGCGTCGAGACCCTCGGATGATACGCAATGGGGTTTTCCTGACCATTGGGGTTGGCGTCTGCCTCCTGCTTGGGCTGACCTTGTTGGCGAGAAACGAGTCGGTTGCGTGGCCGGTCGTCGTCGCGATGTTTGTCGTGACGCCGATTGCTTTAGTGATTCTGTCGATTGCCTTGATTGCAAACGGCGTCGTTATGCTGAGATACGAGGGAAGGCGACTGGGCAACCTGCTTTCGCTGTTTGCAGGTTTGCTCCTGCTGGGTCTTCCCATACTCCTCTGGGTATTATTCGGGTGGAGCCGGATCCCTTATCCTCTGAGTATTTATGCCGTTGCTCTGGGCGTCTTAATCGCTCTTTTGGCTACATACTTCAGTGTTGCTTTTGTCTCTTTTGCGGTCTACTCGGTTGTGTATGGTCGAATGTCTCGAAAGCTGTATCCTTCTGCAATCATTGTGCTCGGTTCAGGGCTGATCAATGGGGCCGTTCCTCCGTTGCTGCGTAGCCGCCTGGATCGGGCGCTTGAGATCTATCGTCTGGGTGCAGACCGAGATGCACGCCCGATTTTAGTGCCGTCTGGTGGGCAGGGCGGCGACGAGTCGCGGCCGGAGGGGCAAGCGATGGCTGAGTACCTGGTTGAGCACGGCGCTGATCCGGCTGATGTGTACCCCGAGGAGAAGTCGCGCAACACGTGGGAGAACATCCGGTTTTCGACATCGATCATTTCCAATGCGGGGCGGATGCAGGATTGTGTGGTGGTGACCAATAACTATCATGTCTTGCGAGCCGCGAGTTTGACTCGTCGGGCCGGAATTAAAGCCGCCGTGGTTGGCTCTCCGACAGCTCGTTATTTTATTCCGAGCGCTTTTATCCGCGAGTTCGTTGCAATTGTTGAACAGCATCGGTGGCTCAATTGTATTGCCTGCTTGCCCTTGGTCGTCGTTACCGTATTGGCGCTCTGGGAATCGCTTCAGCAGCGGTAATCATTGACGAAAATGGGATTCTGTCGCGACGGCTTTCACCGAATCATTATGGTGTGTCCGGTCCATAGCCGGACGGCCTCCCGTGGCGTTTCCGTGGGTGCGGCGTATCGAGATGATCCGAGTACCGGCCTTGGTTTTCGGGCCTCACGGTTGTCCTGGAGGTATCGATACACCTTCTGGTGGCCCATGAGCCTCGCCTCATCCCTCGAGTGCATGTCAGTTGCTCGGGAAACGGGCCAAAAAGAGCGCCAGAGACTTGGGACCTTTCGTTGTCGAGTCAAAGGCCCTGGGGACAAAGAAAACCCCCGGGGTCCTTGGTGTTCCAAGGACCCCCGGGGGTGCGTGGCGGAGACGGGGGGATTTGAACCCCCGGTCGAGTTTAACCCCGACCCTTCATTAGCAGTGAAGTCCATTCGGCCGCTCTGGCACGTCTCCAGGTGAACACGGCTTCATTCGTGTTAAACGAATATCGCCGTCGAACAGCCTTAACAGCGTACCGATAAACGCACGTGATGGTCAAAACCGAGTCTCCGGGATAGGAGCACTACTCTTGGAAGCATGGGAAGAACGCAACGCATCGTGGTAATTGGGGCTGGTCCGCGAGGGCTGTCGACCGTCGAGAGGCTGGCAGCTCACGCGGCAAGCCGCTCCGACAAGAACGTTGAGGTCCACCTGGTGGACCCCTTCCCTCCGGGGCCGGGGCACGTGTGGCGCACAGACCAATCGAGACTCTTTCTGATGAACACCCCGTCATTTTTCCCGACGGTCGTTCCCACGGACGTCACGGTCACGTCCGCTCCTTCCGACGGATCCTATCCTCGCCCCATTTCTGCGGTGCGGGGCCTCAGCTTCGAAGAGTGGCGAGCCCGGGTCACCGCCGATTCCTTTTTCCCGCTCATCGGCCTCTCCGACGGAGACCTGGCCGAGGTCCATGCTCTGACACGCGAAGGATTCCCGTCTCGGAAGCTCTACGGCACTTATCTTTCGGATATTTTTGCTCGCCTCCGGGCCGGATTGCCGAAAACCATGAGCTTGAACTATCACCCCCAGGAGGCCGTGCGTATCGCATATGGGGAGCAAAATACGGGACGACCTTATCTCGTTGAACTGGGCGACGGTGTCGTCTTGTCAGCTCATTGCGTCGTTCTGGCACTGGGGCACACCGATGCCAAATTGCGTGATGACCAGCAGGACCTCATGGAATTCGCCGCGAGCAGGCGGTTGCACTATTGGCCGCCTGCGATTCCGGCGGACGTTCGGTGGGCCGCTCTCCCGGAAGGGGAGGATGTGCTGATTCGTGGCATGGGGCTGAACTTCCATGACGTGCTCGCTCAGCTGACCGAAGGGCGCGGAGGAACATTCGAGGTCGACGGGGACCACCCGCATCGCCTCACATATCAACCGAGCGGCCGTGAGCCCAAGATCTGGGCCGGATCCCGCCGTGGGACTCCCTACCGGGCCAAAGCCGTTTTGGATTCCTACTATCCGCGGTCCACGCAAAACAAGTTCTTCACCAGAGACTATGTGGACAGAACCCAGCAAAGGGCGCAGTCCGAAGGGAGGGAAATCGACTTCGAGGTCGACTACTGGCCGCTGATTCGGAGGGATGCCCAATGGAATTACTACCGAACCCTTGTCCGTACCGAGCCAGATGCGATTCACGGCGACCCATTCGAATTTCTCGCCCAAGTCGAGGCGATCTTGTCGGACACCGAACATAGCTCATGGTGGAGCCGTCTGGACCGCTTGGTCACGGACCGGGTTGCCCCGAATCTGATCTTGGCTCCGGAGCGCCTTTCGAGGCCGTTCGAGGGCCAGAGTTTCGACTCTCACGAGGAATATGCCGCGGCCGTGGTTCATTTCTTGGATCGCGACGTCGCCGCCTCCTTCTTGGGCGAAGACAGTCCTATCAAAATGGCTATTGGGTCGATGAATCAGGCACGCGCCATAGTGAAATACGCCGTTCAGGATCATGGAATTTCTGATGAGTCATGGATCCGTGGACTCGAACGCAAATTCGGTGGATTGGTCGAGGGCCTTGCTTCCGGTCCGCCAGTGCTCAGAATCCAACAGATGGCGGCGTTGGCACGGGCCGGCGTCGTACGTTTTCTGGGGCCGGACCCTGTTTTCGGCGCGGACGAGAATGCAGGATGTTTCATCGCATCATCCCCCTGGGTGCGAGGCGAACCGGTCCACGCTGATTGGCTCGTCGAGGCCCTGGCACCGGCCAACGACGTTCGGGTGAGTACGTCACCTTTGCTCGGGCGTCTTTTCGAGGACGGGTTTGCACGGCCGTGGCAGATGCACCTGGCCGATTCCCCGGCCCCGGTGCCTTCGAAAGGCCTGGAGGTCACAGAATCGCCTCACCGACTCGTCAGGGCTTCCGGCGAAACCGAGGCCGGAATCTTCGTTCTGGGGCTACAACTGTCTTCGACGCAATGGGGGACTGCTATTGCGGCGGAGGCGGACGCAGAGCTCAGATTCGGTTCCAGTACCGTTGCCGATTCCAACGAGGTCGCCAGGGCAGTCCTGGGGTAGCTAAACCCGTGACCGGCCCTGGGCCAGGTTTTGTGGGAGCAGTTAGGCTCCGCTAGATTTCGGCGGCCATCATCACGTCGCTGGTCGGGGTCTGAGACCCTCCCTCAGGTTCAACCGTCACCGCCACGGCTTCGGCGTCGCGAACATCGCCGGTCAGCCAAACGCTGGAGTCGCCACCGTTGAAGGTCGTGTCCGGGACGGGAGCCCCATCTTTCATCAGCCAGAGCTGATACTGCTTGCCGTGTCCTGGATCGGTGAAATTCGAACCGACAAACATTGCGGCGGTTCGTTCGCGGGAAGTAACCACCGTCGCGGAGGCCCCGTCCTTACTCACGTGTTTGACGGCCACATCCGGTGCGGTCAGTAGTTCGTCCTGGCGTTGCTGCTGTTGTTGCTGATGCTGTTGGTCTGCGGTCACCTGCTGGCTGTCCTGGCCGGCTTGATGACCTAGGCTCCAACCTCCCAACGCCAGACCAGGCACCAGAATGACTGCGGCCGCGGCAAGAAGCCAGCGGCTGCGGCGAGGCCTCGCCGTCCCGAGCGGAAACACTCTGGCTTGTGAACCGGGCTCGGGTTCGGCAGCGGTCTGGCCCGTCGGTGCCCGCCCGCTATCAGTGCCTCGTCGTGATTCGCGGTGAACAGCGCCGAGCACCTGCGTTTTCAGCTCTGCTGGTGGTTCTACCGCCACGGCTTCCGCAAGCCCTTCGGCGGTCACGCGGAAAGAGTCGACCTCTTCCTGACACCGAGAGCAAATGGTCAAGTGGGCTTCGAAAGCACGTGCTTCTTCTACCTCGAGGGCGTCAACAGCATAAAGTGCAGCGTCCGAATGGACGTCGCCGCCCTGATCACGCCCCTCTGCACTGTTATCTACCACTGTTCCCCCAATACCGTCCGAAGACTGACCAATCCGTCCCTGATTCTGGATTTCGCTGTACCCAGAGGGATTTTCAAATGCTCGGCCACCTCCTGGTGGCTCAACCCTCGGAAGTACACCAGATTCAAGGCCTGTCTCTGAACCTCGCTCACCTGCGCAAGCCCCGTCTGCACGTCTTCGCTGTCCAAGCCCGACTCCACACCTTCCCAGGTCGGATCCTCGGAGGCAGTGGCCTGTTCATCGGCCTGATAATGCTCCTCGCGGTCACGTCGGCGGGTGCTGGAGCGGATTCTGTCCACGGCTCGACGATGGGCCATGGTGCACAGCCATGCTTTGGTCGTTCCCCGAGCGGGGTCGAACTTCTCCGCTTGCTGCCATGCCATGAGATAAACCTCTTGAACGATCTCGGCGGCAAGGTCACTGGAGCGCAGCAATCGAATCACGACACCATAGACCACCGAGACGGTGGCATCGTAGAGGTCAGCAAAAGCGGATTCATCGCCCTGGGCGCTACGGGCGAGCTTTTCGGCCCGATAGGCTTCATCCGCATCGTTCACGACTCTTCTCGGCGCTCCGTCAGCATCCCCCGGGGTATCTGACGTCGAACTCACATGATCTCGCTAACTGTCGTGCCGTTGCACCTGTGTACCGCGGCATCATTCGCCCCCTGCGGGCAGGCCACCTCACGGACCATGCCACAGGTTATCTCCCCAGGTGCACTGTCGAAATATACCTTCTCTTCGTTCCCACGGTGGTCTTGGATGGGTGGTTGCCGAAATCGGTTTGGAGATTCCGGCCGAAAACTGCTGGTTGAGCGGCGTCAGGTACACGAAGACAGGGACTCCGAGAATTCTCAGAAAAAAATAGGGTAATACCCATCCGCACGGGTTGTGGTGTCGAAGCTCACACATACGTACCGCAATCAGCGGGACGCAGCGAGCACCGATCACTGAGGAGCACCCCATGCGACAGCCACTACTTCTAACCATCCCCGCCCTGGCCCTAGCAGCCCTGGCCCTATCGGCCCCACCGGCCACCGCCCACGAAGGCCACACCCAGGAATCAACCACCACCGACGAGGGATCGTGGACGACCATGGCCCACCTGGATAGCCTCAATAACTCCGGGACCACCGGTGAGGCGAGCGTGAAAGTCGACGGAAACAAAGCCACCGTGAGCATGACCGTCCAAGGCGCTGCCGAGACCTTCCAGAACGGCCCCTTCCCCCACGCCCAGCACATCCACATCGGAGCCGCCGGGACCTGCCCGGGCCCGGAACTGGACCAGAACGGTGACGGCGCCGTAAGCACCCCGGAAGCCCACCCCGCCTACGGGATGATCGCCTCGTCACTGACCGAGACCGGCGATACCAGCCCGGATTCTGCTCTGGCCGTGGACCGGTTCCCCGGCGGTAGCTCCTACACCTACGAACGGAGCATCGACATCGATGATGCGACCCAGCAGGCCCTGAAAGACGGGACCGCGGTCATGGTCGTTCACGGTGTGGACCCGGCGAATCTGAGCCAGACGGCTCAGCAGGAGATGAGTCCGCTGGATGATTCGTTGCCTTTGGCCGCGACCCTGCCGGCTGCCTGCGGGACCCTGAACGCTTCGCAAATGGGTGATGTCCCCGATGGTGGTGCCGATACCGGCGTTGGGCAGAAGACCGATCCCGCCTCGACCGTGATCACTGTAGGTGCCGGTGCTGCCGGATTGGTCGCTGTCGGTGGCGGAGCCGTGTACCTGCGTCGTCGTCAGCGGGCCTAGGCCCGGAAGCGGTACAGCATGATGGCTGATTTCTTGGCTGGCGGCCGCGGATTCCTCAGGGTCTCCGCGGCTGCCGCTGTCCTGCTGGTATCGGCCTGTGCCCCAGACCCGGGACAAGGCACAGCCACGCCCGAGCCGTCCGACGCTACGCCGACGACATCGCAGTCACCCAACAACGAGTCCTCGGCATCTACTCCGGAACCAACGCACAGCGACCCGACTTCCCCGGAACCGACAAGGACCGAGACACAAGGCGGTGGGGGAGCGGTCCTGAAATCTTCGCGCCCGACCTCACTGCGAATTCCCTCGATCGGGGTCGATACCAAGCCTCTCAGACTCGGCCTGAACAAGAACCATCGACTCGAGGTGCCCCCGGGCGATCCTGGTTCACCGGCAGGCTGGTACGACCAATCACCGACGCCAGGAGAGCGCGGCCCGTCCGTATTCCTCGGTCACGTCAACGCGACGGATGGGGGAGACGGGGTCTTCGCGGACCTTCGGTCGTTGAAATCAGGGGACCAGGTCACAGTGGCTCGGGAAGACGGCTCCGAAGCCCGATTCACGGTCAAGAAGGGCAAGGCGTATTCGAAGGACCGATTCCCGACCGCCGAAGTCTACGGCCACACGGATGACGCCCAATTGCGTCTGATCACCTGCGACGGTTACGACGCCTCTTCCGGCCTCTTCGACGACAATTACGTGGTCTACGCGAGTCTGGACCGCCAAAAATAAGTCGAGCAGGAGATAGGCAGACCGCAGATGCGTTCGGTATCTGCAGCCCCCCCCCTTGGCTCTGCCTGGATCAGCTGACGTCTCGATGGTTAAGTCATTTCAGATCCCCTCCGCGAATCCCTGAAGACCCCAGGCAGTACGCTCGCGTTCCTAGTCAGGCCGCCCGCGGCTTCCGGAGGGCAATCCCCCTGAGTTACCGAGTGCTTATCCATGTGCAGCACGCCGGTATGGATCTTCTCGGCGAGCCGTCCGCCCCGTTCCAGCAAGACCCAAACTTCGAGGGCCCCTTTCGGGTCGGTGACCCAAGTGACACTATGGGAGTAGGCCTTGTGTCCGCGAACAGAGCGCAACGGTCGATGGCTGTAAAGACAGCTTGCTCAACACTGCACCCATGAGGAGGCATTTCATGAGCACCAATGTCCAACGGGATAGCTTTTCCGACATCGCCGAACTCGCCGCGCAGCTACGCGTGGATTCCATCCGTTCGAGCACCGCAGCAGGCTCCGGCCATACGACCTCGTCGATGTCAGCGGCAGACGTTCTTGCCGTTCTCATCAGCCGGCATCTGCGCTACGACTGGGACAATCCGAAGAGCTCGTACAACGATCACCTGATCTATTCCAAGGGCCACGCATCGCCCCTCGTCTATTCGGTTCTCAAGGCCGCAGGCCAGATATCCGATGATGAGATGGTGACCGGGTACAGGCAGTTCGGGCAACGGCTTCAGGGCCACCCGACGCCGGAGTTGCCGTGGATCGATGTGGCAACAGGTTCGCTCGGACAAGGACTGCCTGACGGCGTCGGCATCGCCCTCGCGGGGAAATACCTGGACAAACTCCCCTACACCACCTGGGTATTGTGCGGGGACAGCGAAATGGCGGAGGGCTCCATATGGGAAGCACTCGACAAGGCCTCCTACTACGAGCTGGACAACCTGGTCGTCGTCGTCGACGTCAACAGGCTCGGCCAGACGGGCCCCACCGAACACGGGTGGGACATCGAGACTTATATGCGCCGGGCCGAATCCTTCGGAGCTGCGGCGGTGAAAATCGACGGCCACGACCTGCATTCGATCGACGACGCTCTTGCCGCTGCCGGCATAGGTGGCGGCCGCCCGACCGTGATTCTCGCCCAGACGATCAAGGGCAAGGGATTCTCCGAAATCGAGGACAAGGACGATTGGCACGGCAAGCCGTTGCCCGAGGACGCGGCGGACCGAGCGATCAGCGAACTGGGCGGTGAACGTGACCTCCGAGTGCTCGGTCTCGCCCCTGAAGAGACCGGCGAACCTCATCGAATCGAAGAGACGCAGGTCCAGTTGCCGTCCTACGAAATCGGTGACGAAGTCGCGACCCGTCAGGCGTACAGCGACGCACTCGTGGCACTCGGCCACAGTGGCCCTCGGGTGGTCGCTCTTGACGCGGAGGTCGGAAACTCGACTCACACCGACGATTTCGGGGAAGCCTTCCCCGAGCGTTACTTCCAAATGTTTATTGCCGAGCAACAGCTCATCGCCGCCGCAACCGGCCTGAACGTCCGTGGTTACAAGGCCTACGCATCGACCTACGCCGCATTCTTGACCCGAGCTTTCGATTTCATCCGTATGGCCGCGATCTCCGGTGCGGATCTGCGTATCGCAGGGTCACACGCGGGGGTCGAGATCGGTCCGGACGGTCCTTCCCAAATGGGCGTCGAAGACCTCGCGATGTTTCGGTCCGTGCACGGTTCCACGGTCGTCTACCCCAGTGACGCCGTCAGCGCGGCCGCTCTGACCGCGCAGATGGCGGACCGTTCGGGAATCAATTATCTGCGCGCAACTCGCGGTACATTGCCCGTGATCTACTCCGAAGAGGAGAAGTTCCCCATCGGTGGTGCAAAGACATTGCGAGCCGGCGACGATGACGAGGTAACTCTCATCGGGGCCGGAGTCACTCTTCACGAGTGCCTCGCCGCGGCGGACGCCTTGAGCGAGAAGGGAATTTCCGCACGGGTCGTCGATTGCTACTCGGTCAAACCCCTGGACGCAGAGACCCTCCGAGGAGCCGTGAACGCCGCGGGCGGGAATGTCGTGATCGCTGAAGACCACCATCCAGAAGGTGGCCTCGGCGAGGCGGTCGTCTCCGTGCTTGCCGGACAGGTCTCTCCTCTGCGAGTCACGCATCTCGCAGTTGAAGGCATGCCGGGATCCGGTACCAGCGCCGAGCTGCTCGATTGGGCGGGAATCGATGCCCAGCACATTGTCGAGGCAGCAGAACAACAAGTGGCCAACGGAGGTTCATCGACAATCTGATCTGATTCTGAAGTGGTACCCGCGAGAGTCGGTCCGTGAACGAGGGCCTGTCCCCGCGGCAGTTCTTCGCCCGGCGTTTGAAAGGTGACGTGATGTCTACATTTGAGTATTCGGCTTCAGAGAGCCCAGCCGTTACGCGCAATGTCCCCCGGTCCCGGGGCAGGATTGTGGTCGATTGGCTCACGTCCACGGACCACAAGACCATCGGCTACATGTACATGATCGCGTCCTTCACGTTCTTCCTGCTGGCCGGCATCATGGCCCTCGTGATGCGCCTCGAGCTGTTCCAGCCCGGAATGCAGATCCTGGAAACCAAGGATCAGTTCAACCAGTTGTTCACCATGCACGGCACCCTGATGCTGCTGATGTTCGGAACCCCGCTGTTTATTGGGTTCGCCAACGTGCTGGTTCCATTGCAGATCGGTTCTCCGGACGTCGCTTTTCCGCGTCTCAACGCTTTGGCGTTCTGGTTCTTCCTCTTCGGCTCGCTGGTCGCAATCGCCGGGTTCATCACCCCGCAGGGAGCAGCGTCCTTCGGCTGGTTTGCCTATGCGCCGTTGAACTCGTCGACGTACACCCCGAGTGTCGGTGGCGACCTGTGGGTCTTCGGCCTTGCCCTACAGGGCTTCGGCACCATCATGGGCGGCGTCAACTTCATCACGACGATTCTGTGCATGCGCGCACCCGGGCTGACCATGTGGCGGGTTCCGCTCTTCACCTGGACGGCCTTGATCAACGCCATACTCATCATTATGGCTTTCCCGCCTTTGGCGGCTTCGCTCTTCGCGCTCGGCATGGACCGCAGGCTGGGCGGCCATATCTTCGACGCCGAAAATGGCGGTTCGATCCTGTGGCAACACCTCTTCTGGTTCTTCGGGCACCCCGAGGTCTACATCCTGGCCCTACCCATGTTCGGCATCGCATCCGAGATCATCCCGGTGTTCTCACGCAAACCGATCTTCGGGTACAAGGGACTCGTCTACGCGACGATCGCCATCGGTGCGCTGTCCGTGACCGTGTGGGCCCACCACATGTACGTCACCGGTTCGGTCATGCTTCCGTTCTTCGCGTTCATGTCCATGATGATCGCGGTTCCGACCGGTGTGAAGTTCTTCAACTGGATTGGCACGATGTGGCAGGGATCCATAACTTTCGAGACGCCACTCTTATGGATCTTCGGATTCCTGCTGACCTTCTTGTTCGGCGGCATCACCGGGATCATCCTGGCTACTCCTCCGCTGGACTTCCACTTGTCCGATACCTATTTTGTGGTCGCGCACTTCCACTACACGGTCTTCGGAACGGTTGTGTTCTGCATGTTCGGTGGCATCTACTTCTGGTGGCCGAAGTTCACCGGCAAGATGCTCAACGAACGACTGGGCAAAATCCACTTCTGGTTGCTGTTCATCGGTTTCCACACGACCTTCCTGATCCAGCACTGGCTGGGTGTGGACGGAATGCCGCGTCGTTATGCTGATTACATGCCCGAGGACGGTTTCACCTGGATGAACCAGTTCTCGACCGTCGGCGCCATGATTCTGGCGGTGTCGATGTTGCCGTTCTTCTGGAACGTCTACATCACGACCCGCAACGGCAAAAAGGTTGAAGTCGATGATCCGTGGGGCTTTGGAAGCTCCCTGGAATGGGCGACATCCTGCCCGCCGCCGCGTCACAACTTCACGGCCCTGCCGCGAATCCGCTCGGAACGGCCTGCACTGGATCTGCACCATCCCGAGCTGTCCACCAACCACGACGTCGCGTCGGCCGCCCGCAGAGCGGCTGATCGCGTCAACAACTGAGAAGATAGTGGGTGGACGTCTGACGGAAGCTGAGGCTGCTCCGGCCGGAAAGTAGGGGATGCACACGATGGCTGCGGCGACGGATATCTGGACCCTGGGGCCGGAATCGAATTTTGCTCTGACATCGAGCCTGCTCCTGACCTCGTTTGTCCTGTCGAGCATCATCGGCTTCGAACGTCAGCTTCGTCAGAAGCAAGCTGGCCTGCGCACCCTCATCCTCGTGGGGACAGGCTCCGGGTTGTTCACGATCGTTTCGGGCTATGGGTTCGGGACCTTGCTGGGCTCCGACGTCGTACTGGACCCTTCGAGGGTCGCTGCGCAGATCGCCTCCGGAATAGGCTTTCTCGGTGCGGGAGTGATCTTCACCCGCAAGAATTTTGTGCGCGGGTTGACCACGGCCGCATCCATTTGGGTCACGGCCGCCGTGGGCATGGCCGCGGGGGCGGGACTGCCGTGGATCGCAATTGAAGGTACGATCCTGTACTTGATTGCCACAACCGTCCTCATGCCCATCGTGACGAGGCTTCCCGGGGCGTCGGACCGGAACGTTCTCCGGCTCACCTACATTGATGGGCACGGAATCCTGAGGGATATCTTGTCCGAAGCGACGTCGATGGGCTATACGGCGCAGATCGAGTCGACCGAGAGAATCGGCGACAAAGTAGTGTTGCGCGCGAGATTTCGGGGGCGCCCGCCACTGCGTTCTCTCGTCGCCACTTTGACGGAGCTTTCGGGAGTGGTCAGCGTCAGGATTTCACAGGACACTGAGGGCGGTCCCAACGACGAGGATTAGAGTTCTCAGACCCAGGAAGAACTAGCGGTGGCCGTTGCCGAAAGCCGGCAACGGCCACCTGAGAATCGGTTGTTTTTGTCTCCGGAGATCCCGTTTAGACGGAATCGCTCGTGGTCTCGAACCGCTCCCACACGCGATGCTTGCTCAGCAAGTCGGTCATTCCTCGCAGCACCTCATCAGGACTTGAGCCCGTGACGATGCCCGGATCGTCGAGCGAGTATCCGGCGCCGTGCAGCGCATCCGTTCCGGGTCCCCAAGCGCCGATTGCCTTGCCATGTCTCCATGACTCGTCGAGCAGCAGATCCACGCGGGGATCGAGGCCGGAGCCGGCTCGGACGCCGGTTTTGGCATCCTGACGTTTGGAGTCCGCCGCTTTCTTGGACGGTGCACCCGCCAGGATGATTGCGTCGAATTCCACGGAGCGAACGGTCGTGAGAGTTTTGGTGACGGGTACGCCGGAGACTTCGCCGCCGCGGGTGGACACGATGTTCGGGACCATGGAGGATTCGACGATGCTCTCGTGGAGATCTGCCAATCCTTCCGGAGGGTCTTGGGGATCCACGACGATGCCGATGACCCGACCATCCACGGGCCATGCGCCCCTGATCTGCGACAAGGCAGGGCTCCGGTCGTCGCCGGTTTGCGCGAGCCCTTGGGCATCAGGCGTGGGCAGGCCCAGGCTGTCGGCCACTTGCTGACACAGCGACTTGTCGATCCGGGCGAGATTCTCTACCTGGCGCTTTTGGACTGCCGTTTCGTAGCATTTTCCGAGCTCGAATGAATATGCACCTACGACGTGGTCCTTTTCGATGTCGGTCAAACTGTTCCAGAACAGTCTGACCTGACTGAAATGGTCGTCGAAGCTCGCGGGAGCGGCGCGGGTCTTGACTGACTCGGCAACCGTAACGGGCAGGTCCGTGAAGGCCCCATCGGCTTCCGTTGCGGCAAATGGATTATTGCCGTCCAAGGAATTCGGCTTGTAGGGCGCGACGCCGGTATGGTCGGCCTGCTGCCCGTATCCGTCTCGGAACATATCGTTGACCGGGGCATGCGGTCGGTTGATGGGTAACTGATTGAAATTCGGTCCGCCGAGGCGGGTCAGCTGCGTGTCAATGTATGAGAACAGGCGCCCCTGCAACAAAGGGTCGTCGGTGACGTCGATTCCTGGCGGCAGATGACCGGGGTGGAACGCAACCTGTTCGGTCTCCTCGAAATAATTGCGCGGGTTGGAATCGAGGACCATCCGACCGATGAGCTGAACCGGCACCTTTTCTTCAGGGACGATTTTGGTGGGGTCCAGGAGGTCAATTCCTTCATACATCTGTTCGACAGTGTCCTCGAAAACCTGAATTCCCAGTTCCCATTCCGGGTAGGCACCGGACTCGATAGCGTCGGCTAAGTCTCTGCGGTGGAAGTCGGGATCCATGCCCCCAGTGATCTGGGCTTCTTCCCAGGTCATGGAATGAACACCGAGTTTGGGTTTCCAATGGAATTTCACCAGACACGTTTCTCCCGATGCGTTCTGCAACCGGAACGTGTGGATGCCAAAGCCCTCCATCATCCGGTACGAACGAGGGATCCCGCGGTCGGACATGTTCCACATCGTGTGATGTTGTGCTTCGGTGTGCAAAGAGACGAAGTCCCAGAACGTGTCGTGGGCGCTCTGTGCCTGGGGGATCTCACGGTCCGGGTGCGGTTTGCCCGCGTGGATGACGTCCGGGAACTTGATCGCATCCTGGATGAAGAACACCGGGATGTTGTTTCCCACCAGGTCGAAGGTGCCTTCTTCGGTGTAGAATTTAGTCGCGAAACCGCGGGTGTCTCGCACCGAGTCGGCGGACCCCCGGGATCCCAAGACCGTTGAGAACCGCACGAATACCGGTGTCTTCTTGCCCTGAGCCAGGAATCCTGCCCTGGTGACCGAATCCGCATTGCCGTAAGCCTCGAAGAACCCGTGGGCGCCGGCACCACGGGCGTGGACCACTCGTTCCGGTACACGTTCGTGATCGAAGTGCGTGATCTTTTCTCTGAAGTGGTGATCCTGAAGTAGGGACGGGCCGCGTTCTCCGGCCTTGAGCGAGTGATCGGTGTCCCGCAATCGGGAGCCGGCGGAGGTCGTCAGGAATGAACCGTGCTGAGCAATCGAATCGGGGTCCTCGTTGGCCACTTCTCCCGTCGGCGTGCGAGGCACGACCTTGTGCTGATCCTCACTGACACTCCACGGAGGCTGGGGGTTAGTCGGCTCTTTGGCCGAAGGACTCTCGACGTTGGGACGGCCTGGGGGCGGGGTAGGAATCGGTTGAGGCTCCTGGCCCTTTGCAGGCTCGTGTGCTTCCGAGTGATCTTGTTGATTGTGTGACATTTTTATTGCCTTTCCCTTGATTGACCCGTGATTGTTCGGTCGTCAGGTCTACGGCTTGAGGACGACTTTGATGCAACCGTCCATCTTCTTCTGGAACATCTCGTACCCTTCCGGCGCTTGCTCCAGTGGAAGCGAGTGCGTGACGAGGTCTTCCACACCCAAGGGATCTTTCGGATCATCGACCAGGGGCAAGAGGTCGTCGATCCAATGCTTGACGTTGCACTGGCCCATCCGAATCTGCAGTTGCTTGTCGAACATCTGCAGCAGCGGCATGGGGCTCGCCTGGCCGCCGTAGACGCCGCTCAAGGAGAGCGTGCCGCCGCGCCGCACCAACGAGATGGCATCGTGCAAAGCCGAAAGCCGATCGACCCCGGCGTTCTTCATCACGCCGCGGGCGACCTTGTCCGGAAGCAGGCTCGAAGCCTGGTGTGCGAGTTTTCCCGCGGGAGAATGGTGGCTTTCCATCCCGACGGCGTCGACGATGGCGTCCGGCCCGCGGCCTTCGGTGGCGTCTTTGATCTTTTCGTAAGCCTCGTCGGTGGGTGCCAGGGCCGTCACGCCGTGACGCTCCGCCATCTGACGCCTTTCCGATACTGGGTCTGTTGCGAAGACCGTATATCCCCGGTGCACGCCAATACGCGCCGCGAACTGTCCGACCGGGCCCAGGCCAAAGACCACCATGGTTCCCTCGGACGGGACATCAGCATACTGGACGGCCTGCCAAGCGGTCGGAAGAATGTCGCTCAAGAAAAGGTAACGCTCGTCCGGTGCTTCGCGCCCGTCTTCTGCGCTGCCGATCTCAATAGGACCGAAGTCGGCGTGCGGGACCCGCAGGTATTCAGCCTGGCCGCCGGGAACCGATCCGTACAGCCGTGAATAGCCGAAGAGTTGAGCTCCACTGCCTGCAGAGGTGACCTGGGTCGTTTCGCATTGGGAGTACAAGCCTCTCCGGCACATCCAGCACCGACCGCAGGAAATGGTGAACGGAATGACGACGCGTGATCCCACGGTCAGGTTCGTCTCCGGCCCTGCTTCCTCGACGACGCCCATAGGCTCGTGTCCGACGACGTCGCCTTGGTCCATGAATGGCCCGAGCACTTCGTAGAGGTGGAGGTCAGAACCGCAGATTGCGGTTGAAGTGATACGGATGATGGCGTCGTCGTTCAGCTGCAGGGTCGGGTCCGGTACGTCCTCTACACTGACGTTGCGTTTGCCCTGCCACGTTACTGCTCTCATGATCGGCCTTCTTCCTAATGGGAACCGCGTCCGTTCCGTCGGGCGGCTGAAGACTACGTTCGCCCGGGAGGCTGCGCCCTTGAACTTCTGTGTGATGAGGATCGGCATGTGACCGGCCAGGATGCTGTTGGTCTTGGCCCTGGGCCGGAGGAGAATTTCCCGCAAAAAGCCGGAAAAGTCGGGCGGACTAGAATCCGAGGAACCCCTGGATCCCTACCGGCCGACTTGTCAGCTAGGAATGCTTAGTGGACTGTTTGCCTCTATGACGCCCCCCTTGGCCTTGTCCTCCGTGGACTGGGCCTCAGCGCCCTCCTTGCCGGCCTCATGCGGGTCGGCCGAGTTTTTCTCGCCAAAGCTTCCGGTGCTTTCCCGACCAGCTTCTCGCGGGTCGGCAGCGTTCTTGTCTCCGAAGCTTCCGGTGCTCTGCTCACCGCCCCTATGGGCTTGTTCTGCGGTGTCCTCGCGATTTCCGAACTGTCCAGGGTTGTTTTTGTCAGCCATAATCATGCCCTTTCCAATATTGGGAGGTTTTTCTTAGGGCTGTGCGCTTCATGATCCATGAAACTCTCTCGCAGCTTCTTTATCAAGCGCCTTCCGGGATTTTCTTGACCGAATTCGTCTCCGCCTCGACGATTCGCCCAAAAATTCCTTTACGAGTTGAGGTTCACATCGCCTGAGAAATGACTGTTAAATATAAGGGGGTCGAGGAATCGTTCTCTCGATCGGCTCCTCGACCCTGGCAGCTCGGACTGAAGCGCACATGTTTTGTCCGAGATTGCCCTCGCACGGATCACGGTTATTGTGTCGTCGAGCTATAAAAACTATATCTCGAAAGCAAAAATCGGCGTCGAAAACGCTTATCCTCCTGGTTAGTCATGCTTTGGTTACCGTGGGGTTCAGTGCTGTCGGCCACTGTGAATATGATACTCAGGCATATTTTCTTCGTTTGGTGTCCGTAACAACAACTAATAAGTCAGTACCTGTACCAGTGGGTAACAGTTCCGAGGCTGTTTTCGGGTTGTGAATATATTGCTGTGGCGGCCAGTATGTAGTCGCAATTCCGGCAGTGTGCTTCTCCGGAAATACGGCCTGGCCGGAGGTGAGGGACGGGGTGAAAATCCCTGGACAGGTCGCCTGAGGCATCGAAGACAGTGTTCGGCGAGCAGCCAGGGGAGCCGCTTCGCGGGGGAATCCCCCGGGTGGACCACGGCCAAAGAGCTCGCACGTGTCCCAGAGCCCGGAAGGGGGGGCGTCATTGTTAAATCCAGAGAAATGGTTCCGGAAGCAGGTTGTGACACCATCGTGGGATGGACCATGGCGTGGAAATTCATCCGGTGACGGAATCTCTGTCTCCGACCGGTTTCGAAGTGGTCTGCACTTGTGGCTGGGAAGTAGAGGTTACTGACCAAGAGGACGCGGCTTCTCAAAAACTCGGGCACCTGGGCGAATAAACTCAAGTCGAGCATGGGGTATTCGAAAGGGCCGGTGTGGGTCAGCGGTGTTCGTGATGAACCGACCTGCAATTTGATCTCTACCGGGCGCTCCGGTATTCGGGCCCTGCACCCTTCGAGGTCACTTTACTTCTCGATCAAATGGTCGGAAACCAGCACCCCGCTGGGTGCTTCGATCGCCGAATGTGATTGCGTTCCATGCGGGGAACCCATAGCCGCAATCGCGCTGGCGAGGTGAGCCGCGAACGCATCTGTCGATGGTCAGGTCCATGAGTCCCGCTTGGGCAGAAATATCGTCGGTCAAGCAACGGACGTGTTGGCGACTCAGCTCTGCGGCGACCATCGCGGGCCTCAGGGTGGCTTTGCGGTAGTCGCCTCTGTCCTTGTGCTGAAATTTTCGCACAGCGTGCGGGGCACTGACGGCCAACCTCTCAGCACGCAGGCACAACCGCAACCGGTGTGTCGTGGCGCACAGTTGATGGAGTGTTCTTCACTCACAAGGGAGGTTCCCATGACAGAGAGATCCTCGCGGCTCGGCGCTCGACATCTTTCCACCGGTTCACTGGTATTCATGATCATTGCCGCCTCGGCTCCATTGACGGTGCTGGCCGGTGGTGTTCCGACGAGCTTCGCCGTCTCGGGGCGCCTCGGTGTGCCCCTTTGCTATGTCGCTCTCGGCATCATTCTGATGCTCTTCGCGATCGGCTACGGAGCCATGAGCGGACATATCCACAACGCAGGGGCTTTCTACGCCTACATCACGGAGGGCCTTGGTGGGCGGCAAGGAATCGGGGCCGCAATCCTCGCGCTCGTCTCTTACAACATGATGCAGATTGGACTGTACGGGCTGTTCGGGTTCTCCCTCGCAACCTTGCTCAGTAGTTGGACAGGGTTTAGTTTCCCCTGGTGGGGTGCGGCCCTCATGGGCTGGCTCATTGTCGGTCCGCTGGGTGTCAACAATGTGGACCTGTCGGCCAAAGTACTGGGAGTGCTCGTCAGCCTCGAATTCCTCGTCGTCATCGTCGTCTGCGTCGTCGGTCTGTTCACTGCTCCTGAGGGCATCTCAGCTCAAACCATCAGACCTGGAGACTTTTTCACCAACGGAATAGGCGTCCTTCTGGCTTTCGGCGTTGCCTCATTCATGGGGTTCGAATCGGGAGCGATCTATTCCGAAGAGGCCAAGGACCCGCGAAGGACGGTTTCTCGAGCGACGTTCATTGCTGTCGGCATTATCGCCGTGTTCTATGCCTTCTCGTCGTGGTGCTTGGCCATGGGCATCGGACCTGGTGCGATCAACCAGCAGGCCGCCGAGTTCGGACCCGACCTGATCTTCGTCTGGCTTTCTCAGCTCGCCCCCGCCCTCTCGGAAATCTCCAACATTTTGTTCGTCACGAGTTTGCTCGCGGCTTTGATTGCTTTCCACAATGCGGCTGCGAGGTACTTCTTCGCCCTCGGTCGGTCGGGAGTACTGCCTCGCCCACTCGCCAAGTCCGGACGGGCAGGGGCGCCCGTCGGCGGCTCCCTGGCACAGTCCATGTTGGCACTGATCGTCGTCGTCATTTTTGCATTCCTCGGTGCCGGGTCCGATATGGGGGAGATGTTTCCCATCACGACCCTGTTCACCTGGCTCACCAATGCTGCAGCTTTCGGGCTCGTATTTCTGCTCGCCGTTACCTCGGTGGCGATCCTGGTTTGGTTCGTCCGCAATCCCCAAGGGCATGGTCCTTTCACCCGGTACATAGCACCATCCTTGGCGACCCTTGGTTTAGGGGCTGTGGCCCTGCTCATCCTCGTGAATTTCGACCTCATGATAGGTCCAGACAACCCCTCGGCTCTGGTGTTCATCATGCCGGGCATCATTATCGTCTCGGGCGTCCTAGGGCTGATCTGGGGGCAGGTCATTATTCGCCGACGACCAGAAACTGGGTTGGCGACCAAAGGTCTCGACCGCGTGACCGGACCCTCCGAAATACGTCTTCCCTCAGAAAGGAATTTCTCATGACTAATCCCCATATTGTCGTTGTCGGTGCCGGGTTCTCCGGGTTGGTAGCTGCGCGCGAACTGCACACGGCCGGCTTCGAGGTCGAAGTCGTCGAAGCCCGTGATCGCATAGGCGGCCGGGCCTGGACCGATGAACGGATGGGTCACACCCTCGAAATGGGCGCGACGTGGGTCCATTGGATGCAGCCCCACGTTTGGAGCGAGATAACGCGCTACGGCCAAACGATTTATCCCAGCCCTTACACGGATCAGGCCTATTGGGTAACCAACGGTGAAGTGCGATCAGGCAGCGAAGCCGACATCGACCGTTTGATGGAACGGCCAATGAACGCGATTTTCGAAGGGTCGAAGGAGTTCTTCCCGTACCCTCATAATCCGTTGCATGTACTGTCGAATGAGTTCGACGGCCCGGAGGAAATCCGCCAGCGTTTTCTGGCTGCGGATCAGACGAGCGTCCTGGATATTCTGCGCCAAGGGGACTTCAGTCAAGAAGAGATTGACCTCTGCGATTCCTACTGGTCGGCCGGTTACATCGGCGATCCGAACCGCGGTTCGTCGCTCATGGCCAAACAATGGGTCGCCTTGTCGGATCACCGGCAGTCCCTCATGGACGACCAAACCCTGCGGTTCAAACTCACCAACGGCATGCGCGGCATCTATCAGAACATTGCCCAAGACCTGAACTGTCCGCTGCGGCTGAATACGCCCGTCAGTAAAATCCGCCACGACGCTTCCTCATCCGTCGTCACCCTGGAGAACGGTGAATCCATTGCCTGCGACGCCGTGATCGTCACCGTTCCGCTAGGCGCTCTGGAGAACATCGAGTTCGAGCCCGGACTGCCGCCGGCCATGAGGTCGGTGCTCAAGGAAAAATGGAATTCCACCGGATGCAAGACTTGGATCAAGATCAAGGGGCACCACAGCATCTTTGGCTATGCGCCGACCCCTGCCCGGGGAGCGCTTCTACGTAGCGAGTACTTTCTGCCCGACGGCGATACCATCTGTGTCTGCTTCGGTTCCCAGCATGACCAAGTCGATGTGAGCGACCCGAAGTCGGCCCAAAAGATCGTGGATCAATGGCGGCCTGATCTGGAAGTCGTGGACTGCACTGGGCACGATTGGGTCGCTGACAAATGGAGTGGTCAGGCATGGGCGACACTCAAGAAAGGACAGTTCACCAATGGGTGGCATCATTTCCACGAAACCGGGACCCGCTTGCGTTTCGCCGGAGCCGACTGGGCGCAGGGATGGCGCGGCGTCGTCGTGGACGGGGCAATAGAGACCGGGCTCTCGGCTTCTCGGCGGTTGATTCGTGAACTTGCTTGAGCGTCCCTGAACGCTCAGAGAAGTCTTCCTCGCAGCGGTGAACCGGCCGTGGTGTGAGGCTTATCCAGACCAACTGACCCCGGGCAGTCGTTCAGCACGTTGCGCGCCTGTCGTGCGCGACGATGGTCGGAGCAAAGACCGAGAGCGGGCCGCTGCCATGGCGCGCTCTCGGTCCTTACTCGGCCGAAGAACGTCACGGACGAGACTGGTCCGAGGTGGTCTCTTCCGTCCTGTCGAAGTCGTTGATCACCGTCGCCTGTTCCTGACGGATCTGCTGGATAGGCATTGAGTTGGTCTCGATGTCTTCCAATGTGCGGCCTCGTGTCTCCGGGACGAAGAACTTCACGAATAGCACTCCGAGGATGCAGATGACTCCGAAAATCGCGAATACGGCTTCTTGCGGCATGGATGCCGTCATGATCGGGAAGAGCAAACCAACCGCAAAGGAGCCGATCCAGTTGAACGACGAAGCGACCCCACTCGAACGTCCGCGGATGACCAACGGGAAGATCTCGCCCACAATCACCCAGGTCAGGGGCGCCCAGGTGAACGAGTAGAACGCCACGTAGAGGCTCAGGAAGATCACGATCATCATGGGGTTCACATCGCTGAACACGGTGTTGATCAGGGCCGGCAGGATGAATGAGAGACCCATGACGAGCCCACCCATGATGAGGAAGGTTCGTCGGTTGAACTTGTCCGCGATCACCAGGAACAAAAGGGAACCCAGGACCAGGATGATGCCCTGGACAATGGGCCACAGAAGAGCGCTACTGGCAGAGCTTCCCGTGGCCGTCTCCACGATCAGCGGGATGTAGTAGAAGATCGCGTTGGCGCCCTGGAATTGCTGGAACGCGGCGATGCCGACGCCCGCGATGACAAGATACCGATACTTGCCGTTGAACAGGGTCGCAAAGGACGTCGACTTCTGTGCTCGGGACTCGAGCTGTGCTGTCTCCTTGATCAGGGTGAGTTCCCTCGTGATGTCATCGCCCTTGCGAATGAATCCCAGGACCCGGAGGGCTTCCTGATCCTTTCCGTGCTTGACCAGGAATCGCGGGGACTCGGGCAGACGGAGAACGCCGAAGTACAGGATGATGGCGGGAACGGCTGCCATGACGAGCATGGTTCTCCAGGCCCAGGCCTCGGGGAGGTCCTTGAGGAAGAAATCCACAAGATACGAAATCAGCATGCCGGAAACGATCATTGTTTGGTTGAGCCCCGACAGGCGTCCGCGGAGCTTGGCCGGAGCCAACTCGGACATGTACGCGGGGACCAGAGCAGACGCTGCGCCCACGGCGAGGCCGAGGAAGATTCGCATCAGTACCAGGTAGAAATCTCCCTGGTGGGGCGCGATTCCGCACAGGACCGATCCCGCCACGAAAACCAGGGCTGAAGCCAGAATCATCTTTCGGCGGCCGAAACGGTCGGAGAGTTGCCCGGCAAGGGCGCCGCCAAAAATGGCTCCGAACATCACACCGGAGGTGATCCAGCCGATGACTGTCGCATTGTCGTGCAGCTCCCAATCGTTCTGCAGAAATGGGAGGGCGCCGGTCATGACGCCGATGTCGTACCCGAAGAGGATGCCACCGAACGAACCGAAGAAGTATATGAATTTGCTGGAAATCTTGTGATCTGCTGCGGGCATGATCTCACTCCTTGTGAGCCCATTCGGCCCACTTCTCATCGTCGAGGAAGGGAGCACATGATCGTGAGTCGACGACGTCGACGAGACCGATGCTGCCCACAATGGCCGAAGCCGTGCATGTGGTCGGTGACGGACTCTTCTGACGCGCAGTTGTCCACGCTGACGCACTGCCCTTTCCATGTTGTACGCAGATGTTTGACGGTCGGGAGACAGTCTGGCCAAAAATGAGAGCGCTAACATTTACGTTGATGTGTAGGCTAGTTCACATTTTTAGGGCTTGTCAATGCTTCCTTTGGGCGCCCTTGGATGAGCGGGTCAGGCCCTCGGCGATGCTGTTGAGCGACGGATCACGAGTGTGGGGTCGACGGGTGTTGGGTCGGCCGGCGCGTCTTGGAGCTGGGCGACCAGGGCGGCGACCACACGCCCGCCCAGAGTGCGGAAATCCTGATGGACGGTCGTGAGTGGGGGTTGGAAGTATCCCGATTCGGGGAGGTCGTCGAAGCCCATCACGCTGATGTTTTCCGGAACGCCCCACCCTCCATCCCTGAATGCGGACAAGGCGCCCAGGGCCATCGCATCGTTGGCGGACAGGATGGCGGTTGGCTGAGGTTTGTCGGTGCGAGACATGAGGTCCGTGGCTATGCGGTACCCGCATTCCGGGGACCAATCGCCTTCGATTGTCTCAAAGCTCACTGCCAACTTTGTGCACTCATCGGTGGCTGCTCGGAGACGTTGCTGGGCATCGATCCAGTGGTGAGGCCCGCTCAGGAGGAGGATGTGTTTGTGGTGGAGTGCAGCAATGTGCTGGACGGCCAGTCTCATTCCGTGTTCCTGGTTCACGCTCATCGTGCTCAGATCGGACGCTTCGGTGCGGCTCGGGCCGACTACGATGAGCGGGACCCCAATAGTCGTGGCCCCTGCGTAGTGGACGAGTTCTTCATGAGCGGCAATGATGACTATGGCTTCGACCCCGCGATCGAGAAGCTGCCCCACGACGGCGTCGAATTCGGCCTTGGATCCTTCGCGAAGCGTTGTTAGCAACGTGGAATAGTTGCGAAGTCGCGCGGCTTCTTCGATTCCCACCAGCGTGTTGACTGGCCCGAAGAGGGCAGATCCACTCGTTACGACGCCGATGAGGCCGGATTTGTTGGTCACCAGGGTTCGCGCGGCATGGTTACGGCGGTACCCGGTTTCGCGAATTGCTTGCTCAACGCGTTCCCGTGTCTGGGGGCGCACTCCAGGGAAGCCGTTGATCACGCGGGACACCGTTTGGTGGGATACCTTGGCGAGTTGAGCTACTTCGGCCATGCTCGGACGGTGTGATGTGGCCATAAGGTGTTCTTCTCCAGGTGTCATGGACCGCCGCGGGTGCGGGCAGCTTCTGTCCGACGGCGAAGCGGCCGCAATGTTGTGCAAGCGGGTCGAGGGCGGTCGTGCTCTAGTCCAACGGTAATGGAAACAGCTGTCCGGGCCCGCCTCTGCGGGTGCTGGATGTGCCCCGTATGTGACGGATTGGTGCTTGCCAAGGTGGGCAACTTGTTGCAGGATGAGACCTACGTCGCAAATGTTAGCGATAACATCATCCTGGCGGGACGACGACGGCGTCGTTTCCTCCCAACGGAAAGACCACGGAAAGTTTCCACATGACACGGGACGACCGGAATGCAAACAACGATGAAACGCGGACGGCGGCCCGCGTAGCTCTGGAGAACGGTGATGCCTATTTGGGCATCGAGCTTGGGTCAACCAGGATCAAATCGTGCGCGATCCTGTCCGACGGGACGACGATCGGTACCGGGATCCACTCCTGGGAGAGCCACCGCGTCGGTGAGCACTGGAGCTACGACCTCGACGACGTGTGGGCGGGTGTGGCAGCCAGTTACGCGGACCTTGTCGCCGGATTCAGAGAGAACTACGCAGTGACTCCGAGATCATTCAGGGCTCTCGGAGTCTCCGCGATGATGCACGGATACCTGGCTTTCGATTCCCGGGATGAGCTGCTCGTCCCGTTCCGGACGTGGCGGGACACAACCACGGCGGCCGCCGCCGAAGAACTCACCGACCTCTTCCAGATCAATATTCCCTTGCGGTGGTCCATCGCGCATCTTCGTCAGGCCGTGTTGGATCGAGAAGACCACGTGAGCCGATTGTCCTTCCTGACGACTCTTTCCGGTTACGTGCACTGGCGACTCACCGGGGAGAAGGTCGTGGGAATAGGTGACGCTTCCGGCATGTTCCCGATCGATGCCACGGGCGGTGGTTACGACGAGCGTCTGCTCCTACAGTTCAACGCTGCCTTCGGCGGTGATCTGCCATCTGGGGATCTCAGAACAGTCCTGCCCCGTTGTCTTCGTGCGGGGCGGCGCGCGGGTGTGCTGACCGAGGCTGGTGCCCGGCTCCTCGACCCGTCCGGTGAGCTGCACCCCGGGATCCCGTTGTGTCCTCCGGAAGGCGACGCAGGTACCGGAATGGTGGCCACCAACGCGGTTCGTTCGGCTACCGGAAACGTGAGCGTGGGAACCAGTATTTTTGCGATGGTGGTCCTGGATAAGCAGCTCTCCGAGGTGCACCACGAAATCGACCTCGTAGCGACCCCCGCTGGCGACGACGTTGCCATGGTCCACTGCAACAACGGCTCATCCGAACTCAGCCAATGGGTTGGCCTCTTCACGCAGGTGGCCAGCGCATTCGGCACTCGCGAGCACATCGACCTGGACGAGGCCTACTCGATCATACTGACCGAGGCGCTGAGCGGCGACACCGATGCCGGCGGGCTTCTGAGCTTCAACAATGTTGCCGGCGAGCCGGTTATGGGATTCGAGGAAGGACGGCCACTGACCGTGCGTTCGTCTGGCAGTCGTCTGACGCTGTCGAACTTCATGCGCTCCCAGATCTACGGAATCTTAGCCCCCCTGGTGATTGGTCTGAACATCCTGAAGGAAGAGAACGTGGCTTTGGAGGCGCTCAGTGCTCATGGCGGTCTCTTCAAGACGGCCGGGGTCGCACAACGATTCTTGGCAGCCGCGACCAAGACGCCCGTCGTGGTCTCCGAGGAAGCCAGCGAAGGCGGCGCCTGGGGCATCGCGTTGCTCGCAGCTTTTGCTGGGACCGAGAACGCAGATTCTCTGCCCGACTATTTGGAACGGCACATTTTTGCATCCTCCGTATCTCGTCGGACCGAGCCGCGGCCTTCGGACGTTGCTGGCTTTGAGCGATACCTCCAGCGTTATCGCGATGCATTAGATGTGCAAATGGTTGCCGGACGAACCATTCCTTGAGTTCTCCTTCGAGACGACCCCCTGAGACCCATGAGATTCGCACGAGGAGCTTGCGACCTATGATTCACCAGCCGAACTTGCCCGTTTTTTCCGGCAGAGAAGCCATTGACGAGGCCAAGGAGCGCGTTGCGCACTTGCACGCCGAATTGCCGCGATGGCGCCTTGTGGTGTGGACCGCCGGAAATGTTTCGGAACGGGTGATCCGGAATCCGGGGGAAGGTCCCGGCCCGGACGATCTTTTCGTAATCAAGCCGTCCGGGGTCCGCTACGAGGATCTCACCGCGGACTCAATGGTTGTGTGCGATCTCGACGGAAACCTCGTGGAAGGCCATCATCGCCCCTCCTCAGATACGGCGGCCCACGCCTATGTCTACCGGCACATGGAAGGAGTAGGCGGGATCGTCCACACGCATTCGACCTACGCGACGGCTTGGGCCGCGGTCGGCCGCGAAATTCCGTGTGCCCTGACGATGATGGGCGACGAATTCGGCGGATCGATACCCGTTGGACCATTCGCCGTTATCGGCGACGATTCCATCGGCCGCGGAATCGTCGAAACTTTGCGGGACAGCAGGTCGCCTGCCGTCCTGATGAAGAATCACGGGCCGTTCACGATAGGCCCCACAGCAGAGGCTGCGGTCAAGGCTGCGGTCATGGTCGAAGAAGTGGCCAAGACGATGGTGGTCGCCGGCCAGGTCGGCGAGCCATTGGTTCTGTCCGACGACGTCGCCGAGCATCTGTACGACCGTTACCACAATGTTTACGGCCAACAGACTCCCGATCCCATTCGTTCAAGTCAAGGAGCACCAAAATCATGATGAAGAACCCTTTCGCGTCCAAGGAACTGTGGTTTCTGACGGGCAGTCAAGGCCTTTACGGGGAAGAAACCCTGTCCCAAGTGGCGCAGCAGTCACAGGCAGTGGTCGCTGCGCTGAATGAAACCTCCGATCTTCCGGTCAAGGTGGTGTGGAAGCCGGTCCTCACGGACTCCGAGCCCATCCTTCAAACGATCCTCGAAGCCGGTTCCGCACCCAATGTCATCGGCGTAGTCGCGTGGATGCATACCTTTTCTCCGGCTAAAATGTGGATCCGAGGCCTCGAGGCCCTTCGTAAGCCGTTATTGCATCTGCATACCCAGGCCGCCGCGGAATTGCCCTGGTCCACGATCGACATGGACTTCATGAACCTCAACCAGGCGGCCCACGGTGACCGGGAATTCGGATACATCCTCACTCGCATGGGGATCCCCCGAGTGAGTGTGGTCGGACATGTCAGCGAAGAATCCACGACGCGTCGCATAGGAGCGTGGGCACGCGCTGCAGCCGGATGGAACGAGGCGCAGAACATGAAGATGGTCCGCTTCGGCGACAACATGCGCAATGTCGCTGTCACTGAAGGCGACAAAACCGAGGCCGAAATTCGTTTCGGCATGTCGATCAACACTTGGTCCGTCAATGAACTCGCCGAGGCCGTGGCGGCCGTGCCTGAGGCGACGGTGGACGGTCTCGTCGACGAATACTTGGTGGAATACGACGTATCTCCTGAGCTGGTGCCCGGCGGTCCATCGCATAGTTCCTTGCGATATGCGGCCCGCCAGGAGTCTGCGATACGGAATTTTCTGGAAGCCACAGGAGCATCGGCGTTCACGGATACCTTCGAGGACCTTGGCGAACTTCGCCAGCTGCCTGGATTCGCGGTGCAACGCTTGATGGCTGATGGATACGGTTTCGGGGCAGAAGGCGATTGGAAAACCGGTGCCCTCATCAGGATCGCCAAGGTCATGGGGTTCGGGCTTCCGGGCGGGGCAAGCCTCATGGAAGATTATTGCTACAACATGGTCGGTGGTGAGGAGAAGATTCTCGGCGCGCACATGTTGGAGGTGTGTCCATCGCTGACGACGTCGAAGGCGTCCGTTGAAGTACACCCTCTCGGTATCGGCGACCGCGAGGATCCCGTACGAATGAAGTTCAATGCGGATTCAGGTCCCGGAGTCGTCGTTGCGATGTCCGACCTTCGGGACCGGTTCAGGCTCACTGCCAATGTCGTCGATGTCATCCAGCCCGACGAAGAGATGCCGAACTTGCCCGTGGCCAGCGCGGTATGGCAACCCCAACCGGATTTCCCGACGTCGGTCAGCTGCTGGTTGGCGGCCGGTGCGGCCCACCACACGGTGCTTTCGACGCAGGTTGACCTGGATACTTGGCGAGATTTTGCCAAAATCGCTCAGGTTGAACTCGCGGAGATCGATGCGGACACTACCGTGAACCGGTTCGAGGAAACTCTTCGCTGGAACTCCGTTTACTACCGCGTGGCCCAAGGGTTCTGATTCGTCAGCAAGGGTCAGACGGCGGACCGGCGGACCGGCGGGTCCTGTGGTGATGAGCTGGTGGCGTGCGGGTTGAAGCCTTCTGAGAAGGCGTGAGATCTATGCCTGGTGAATATCTGGTGGCACAACCATCGATTCCCCGGTCATTGCAGCTGACCTCGATTCAGAAGCCCCCTCGCCGAGCCCACGTAGGTGCCTTCTCGGGGCGGACGCCTATCCCGACGATGTAGGCCGGGACAGTCGTCACGGACGGGAAACGTCTGAGGAGGACCTTGAGGAATTTCGGAACCCGGATTTCCATTCCGTTCAGCACCGGCATGACGATCTTGGCGTGCATGAGTCGTTGCACATTCTGGGTGAGCACCGTGGCCACCAGCCTTCTCCGGCGAACGCGCGCGAGTATTTGGTCTCCGTGAACCTGCAGAAGCTTCCCCTGGTGAAGTGGCCCGGCGAGCAGTCGGGCCGCGGCCACCGCATCCTGTACGGCGAGGTTGATGCCGACTCCACCGACCGGAGACATGGCGTGAGCAGCGTCGCCGATGCACAAGACGCCCGGGGCATGCCACCGTCGAAGACGATCCACGCGCACATCGAGATGCTTGACGTCGTCCATCGACTCGATGCTGGAGACGTCTTCCGTGAGATCGGACAGCAGATCCGCAGTTTCGGCGCGGAAAACCTCGATGCCCCTTGCACGGATGCTGCTGTCGGTTCCCTTGCGGCCCAATTGCGCGACTTGGACGTATCCGCGGCGCGGGATTGCGATCACCGCGTGTCCGTTGTGGGTGCGTGGCAGAAGAGCTTCCCCAATGTTCCGTTCGGTCGTGATGCGGTACCACCAGACATCGAAATCTACGGGCAACTCTTTGGTCGGCAGGTCGACCGATGCACGAACAGCGGACCATCGGCCGTCACAGGCGACAGTAAGGTCAGCCAGTAGTCGACCGTTGCCTTGCGGCGCGGTGAAATCGACTCCTATCACGCGTTCTCCTTCGCGTACGGTTCCCGTGGCCTCGTGCTCGGTGAGCAGGGTGAACCGCGGTTCGTGCGAGGCGGCTTCGGAAATGAGGTTGAGCAGATCCCATTGCGGGACCATAGCTATATAGGGGTGACGCACGGGCAGTCTCGTAAAGTCCCCGACCACAACATCGGCACCGTCCTCGGCTGGGACCTTCACCTGGGAGATATGCGACTGGGGGAGGCGATCGAAACGGTCGAAGAGCCCGAGGTCGTCCAAGAGGGTCAGGGTGGTCGGATGGACCGTGTCGCCTCGGAAATCACGCAGAAAATCCGCGTGTTTTTCCAACACCGTGACCTCAATGCCTGCGCGGGCCAGCAAGAGCCCCAGGACCATGCCCGCCGGGCCGCCGCCGACGATAGCGCACGTTGCCTGGAGCAGATGGTCATGTGCCGGGTTGGTGGGGCTGGTGCTCATGATGAACTGACTTTCGTAGGGTCAGGATTCGCCGGAAATGGTTGCTTCGTTGGACGAGGTCGCGGCGAGGACCTCTGTCAAGCGATTCAATTCTCGGGGGTGATGTAACACGACCATTGCGGGGGCCGCTGGGTCGGCGTCGTACTGAGGGATTTCGGTTCGGGCTCTGTTCCGAGTCTGCCACCACCAGCCGATTATTGAGTCCCGGGTGAACAGCCGCCACAAGGACTCGCGGTTGCCATTGCAGGCTTCCTCATTGAAGAGCACGCGACGCAGCGTCCGCCGGAGTAAACGACTCAGCGTCACCCGGTGAGGATAGGCGAGATAAACGATGAGGTCTGTTCGGGGCAGGAACACATCTGCGCATTCGCTCCCCAAACTTGCCAGAACCCAGCGACGATGAGCGGCGATGGATTGGGCCCGTTGCCGCTGTTGGGTCGGACTCCGGTGAGTCCAGGCTCCGTCGCAGGCCGGTGCCCAGAGGACATGGTCGTCAAAGTCGAAAGGTCGTGCGGAGATCGCACAGGCCAGCCGACGTGTCGCGGTGGATTTGCCGCATCCTGAGACGCCCAAGACGAGGATTCGATCCGCCTTCGAGATGCCGTCAGGTGCTATCTGACTCATAAGCGATTCCTCTTCGAATGCGGACGTACGCTGCCGTGCCTCATGAAACGGAAAGCGGCTGAAGGGCCGGGGTTTCGGTGACGCAAGGATGATTGTCGAACTCGCTCGGCACTTTCCTGAGGCCCTTGCTGCATCGGAGAGAAGGCAACGACTTCGTTGCTGCGCATCTCGGCCTGCGCCGGCATCGGTATTCGAGCGAGGAAGGCCCCGGACCGCTGCTTGTGCAACGAACCGGGGGCTCCTCATACTGCGGAAGCTATGGGATTTGAACCCATGGTACGGGGTTGCCGCACACCGGTTTTCAAGACCGGCTCCTTCGGCCGCTCGGACAAGCTTCCCTGCGTTCAGGTTACCCGCCTAGACTGGCGAGCGATTCCATAGCGCGATTGTCAATGGTACAGCCAGTCGCTATGGCTTGTCTAAGACTGCAACCCCGTTGGAAGGCAGGTAGAGGATGAAAGCCGTCGTAGAGAACGAACACGGTGGCCCGGAAGCGCTGCGCATCACCGAAGAGCCGACGCCCGAGGTTGGACCGGACGATGTGCTGATCAACGTCAGCGGAGCCGGTCTCAACAGAGCCGATACGATGCAGCGAAAGGGCAAATACCCGCCGCCAGAAGGTGCTTCGAACGTTTACGGACTGGAGATCTCCGGAACCATTGCGCACTTGGGAGACGACGCCGCCCGAACTTCGTTCCTCAAACAGGGCCAGAACGTAGTGGCGCTCCTGGCCGGAGGCGGATATTCGACGCAGGTCGTCGTCAATCATGCGCAAGTGCTGCCGGCGCCGGCTGGAATCGATCTCGTCGATGCGGCCGCGTTGCCGGAGGTCGGCGCAACCGTGTGGTCCAATCTATTCGGGCCCGGCGGGCTTAACCCGGATGGGCCGGAGCAGAAGGACGGAGAGCAGTCAGTTCTCATCCACGGCGGCACGGGAGGTATAGGCGCACACGCGGTTCAGCTGTGTCGTGCCCTTGGATACCACGTGTTCACGACCGTCGGCACCCAGGAGAAAGCCGATTGGGTCAAGGACCTGGCGACTCGGCAGGAACAGGCCAACCAGCGCAAGACCAAGCCGAAGCGGCTCGGGGAGCTCGTGGTCATCAACTACCGGGACCAAGATTTCGCCGAGGTGATCGAGGACAAAACCGAGGGCCAAGGCGTTCGGGCCATCCTCGATGTCGTCGGAGGAGACTACCTCTCGGACAATGTGAAGTCGCTCAGCCTCAACGGTCTGCTGACCGTGATTGCCGTTCAGAGCGGTCCTACAGGCGAACTGAATCTGGCCCGATTGATGTCCAAACGAGCGACGGTCCGCGGAACAACGCTGCGCGGTCGTACATCTGAGAAGAAGGGCGAGATTCTGCGCAACATGGCCGGCGCGGTGTGGTGGCTGATCGCCGACGGACTGATCGACCCGGCCGTGGAACGCCGTTTCGCGTTCGATGATGTCCAAGCCGCGCACGAGTACTTCGACTCAGGGGAACAGCTGGGCAAGACAGTATTGGTGATGCATTGAAATAAATAATTCGTGACGACCGCCATGTGCCAAGATGATTTGAGTCGCAGAAATCACTCACACTATCGAAGCAATGGAGGCTCACGATGAGTAGTACCGCATCTGCTCACCCGGTCGATCGACCCCCTGAATCCGCCGACGGGCGCCCACCCAATCACGTGGCTCCTGAGGTCCTGGAAAAGGAACATTCCAATTGGACCTGGAAGAAAATCCTCGTATGGGTGCTGATCGCGCTGGTCGGCGGATTCAGCTGGGTCATGGTCGCTTTGGTCCGGGGAGAAACCGTCAACGGCCTCTGGTTCGTTTTCGCGGCGGTGTGCAGTTACTTCATTGCCTACCGCTTTTACTCGAAATACATCGAGAACAAGCTCCTCAAACCGGACGACCGGCGAGCTACCCCCGCTGAGTACAACGAAGACGGCAAAGACTACATGCCGACTGACCGCCGTGTTCTCTATGGACACCACTTCGCGGCCATCGCCGGGGCCGGGCCGCTCGTCGGACCGGTTCTCGCCGCTCAGATGGGCTACTTGCCAGGCACGATTTGGATCGTCGCGGGTGTGATCCTGGCCGGTGCCGTGCAGGATTATCTTGTCCTGTTCTTCTCGATGCGACGTGGAGGCCGTTCACTCGGTCAGATGGCTCGTGATGAGCTCGGCGTCGTCGGCGGCTATGCGGCGATCGTCGCAACCCTGGCGATCATGATCATCATTACCGCCATCCTGGCGCTCGTCGTGGTGAACGCGTTGGGGGAGTCGCCGTGGGGCGTCTTCTCGGTAGGTATGACCATTCCGATTGCCCTGTTCATGGGCGTGTACCTGCGGTACATCCGACCAGGCAAGGTCATGGAAGTCTCCGTGATCGGATTCGTTTTGCTGCTCGCGGCGATCATCGTGGGCGGTTGGGTCGGACACTCGGAACTGGGGATCCAGCTCTTCACTCTTGACCGTGTCTCGCTGGCATGGTTTGTGATCATTTACGGTTTCATCGCCGCGGTCCTGCCCGTTTGGTTGCTTCTTGCACCGCGTGATTACCTCTCGACTTTCATGAAGGTCGGGACGATCATTCTGCTGGCCGTCGGAATCATCGTGGTACGGCCCGAGATCTCGGTTCCGGCGTTCAGTGAGTTTGCTTCGCGGTCTGACGGACCGGTTTTTTCTGGCTCCTTGTTCCCATTCCTGTTCGTGACCATTGCTTGCGGCGCGCTTTCCGGATTCCACGCGCTGATTGCTTCCGGTACGACGCCGAAGATGGTCGAGAAGGAACGTCAGGCCCGTTTCATCGGCTACGGCGGAATGTGCATGGAATCATTCGTGGCGATCATGGCCTTGGTCGCCGCGATCACTGTGGACCGAGGTATCTACTTCGCGATGAACGCCGGCCCAGGTTCGACCGGTGGAACGGTCGAAGGCGCGGCTGCTTTCGTGAACTCGCTCGGACTCACCGGCGTCGACGTCTCTCCGGACCAGCTCACGGCGACGGCCCAAGGCGTCGGCGAGAACACGATCGTCTCGCGAACCGGTGGCGCCCCGACCCTCGCGGTTGGCATGGCCGGAATCATGCATTCCATGATTCCGTCGCTCAACCTCATGAGCTTTTGGTACCACTTCGCGATCATGTTCGAGGCGCTCTTCATCCTCACCGCCGTGGACGCGGGTACACGTGTTTCGCGCTTCATGCTTTCCGATACCCTCGGAAACTTCATCCCAAAGTTCCGGGATCCGCATTGGAGAGTCGGCGCATGGGTCACTACGGCGATCATGGTCGCGGGATGGGGATCGATTCTGATCCTGGGTGTTACCGACCCATTGGGTGGCATCAACACGTTCTATCCGTTGTTCGGTATCGCCAATCAGCTCCTCGCCGCCGTCGGCTTGGCAGTCTGCTTGGCCATCGCGGCGCAGAAGGGCCGATTCAAATACCTCTGGATCATCGCGCTTCCGCTTGCCTTCGACGTCGTCGTCACCGTGACCGGTTCGTGGATGAAGATTTTCTCGAGCGATCCGAAGGTTGGCTACTGGTCCAATTACTCCGCTGCCAAGTCCGCTCTGGACTCGGGCGCCGAGAAATTCGGAACCGCCAAGTCGCCCGCCGAAATCGAAGCCGTCGTCCGGAATACGTTCGTCCAGGGGACCCTATCGATCCTCTTCGTGGTGCTGACACTGATCGTTGTCATCGCGGCCCTGATCGTGACGATCCGGGCGGTGAACGGCCATCGTGGCAAGGACCACGAGGATCCCTTCGTCGAATCGAAGTTCTATGCGCCAGCCGGGCTCATCCCGACCCCGGCGGAGCGAGCCCTCGAAAAAGAGTGGGCCGAGTACGACGCCGGCGCTGACAAGCCCACGGCGGCGGCAAGGGAACATTAGGCTCCGTCCGGAGAGGACAATATGAAAGAATTCTTGACCCTCATGAACAAGATCCGAAAGTCCGCAATCGTTCGGTTCGCTTCTGGCGTTCTGGGCGCGGACAAGTACGAACGCTACCTGGACTACCATCGACGCCATGGAAACTCCGAGCCGCCCATGAGCGAGAAAGAATATTGGCGTTCGCTGACCGACCACCAGGAAGCCAATCCTGGCGCGAGGTGTTGCTAGCGGCTGCACACAAAAGTCGCGCCCGCCCTTCTCCTGCCTATGTGCAGGAGAAGGGCGGGCGCCACTTTTGTGTGGGAGTGCTTCTACGGTGGTCGCCTTCTCCGAGGTGGGTTCCATCAATAGAGTGAGGTGACCGGGTAGTTCGCCTGTTCGCATCCACGTTACAAAGCCCCAGGCAGTTGGGCCGATCTTCTATGAGCGATCCGGGTGGACCAAACCGGTCCCGGTGACACCCGGCCCTTCGGATCATGCGCGACTGGGGTGGGCAACGTCATCCCGGGGCCGGCTGGTGACCTAAGCCTTCATCCTCGTGGATGATGAGGCCCCGAAAAAGCTAACGGGGGGGCGTCGCGGCCTCAGATTGCCGTGAACGTATTGAGGTATCGCTTGATGCGCTCGTTCTCGGAAGAGAAGAACTCATCGGGGGCGCCGTCGAAGCCGAGGTGACCGTCGTCGAGGAAGATCACGCGGTCGGCAACCTTCCGAGCGAACTGGATGTTGTGGGTCACGACGACCAGTGATCGCTTCTCCTCGGCCAGATCGACCAGAACCTTGATGACTTCGGCCTCCAACTCAGGGTCCAACGCGGAGGTTGGCTCGTCGAAGAGCAGATAGTCGGGGGCGACGGCCAGGGCTCGTGCAATCGCCACGCGTTGCTGCTGACCGCCGGAGAGGTTGTCCGGATACTCCGTGAGTCGATCCGCCAGGCCCACCTTGCGGAGTAGTTCCTTGGCGCGGGCCTCGCCCTCCGACGGCGAAACTTTGCCATTCAGAACCGGTGGCAGCGATACATTTTTCAATACGTTCTGATTGGGAAAGAGGTTGTAGCCCTGGAAGACCATGGCCGAATGCCGGCGTATGGACCGAATCTGAGCATCGGAGAGACGGCCGCCGAATTCGACCGCGTCGTCGTTGATGAGCAAGGTCCCGGATTCAGGCACCTCCAACAGATCCATGATGCGCAACAGGGTCGATTTGCCGGAACCTGAGGGGCCCAGAACCACCGTTGTTTCGCCCTCACGCAGTTGCAGGTCCACACCGTTCAGGACGGTGTTGTCCCCAAAGGACTTCGATACGTTTTTCAGCTCAAGCATTGGTGCTCCTGATGTAGCGCGAGGAAGCTTTTTCGACCCGGCTCTGGATCAACGACAGGATCGTGAAAATCACCAGGTAAATGACCGCGACTTCGATGTAGAGAGCCAGCGGTTGGAAATTGGTTGCCGCGATCTGGCGCCCCACCTGAAAGACATCGGCCAGGGTAATGACCATGACCAGCGAGGTCCCCTTGACGAGGTCGATCAGGTCGTTCCCCAGCGGCGGCAGGGCAATCCGCATGGCTTGGGGAGCCACCACGTGACGGAGGGTCTGCCAACTGGTCAAGTTCAATGTCTTTGCCGCCTCGAGCTGTCCGCGAGGAATCGATTGAACCGAGGCGCGCAACGTCTCAGCGGCGTAGGCGCCGGTGTTGAAGGTGAACGCAATGATCGCGGACGTCCAGGCCGAAAGCGTGATCCCTATTGCGGGCAACCCGTAGAAGATGATGAACAGTTGCACCAGAATCGGTGTTCCACGGAACAACCAAACGTAGAAGCGAGAAATCCATTGCAGAATTCGTATACGGCCCATGCGCATCGCGGTGGCGAGCACGGCGACGATCAGCGCTAGGACGAACGCTATGATGCTCAGCGGGATGGTGACCTTGATAGTCGCCATCAGCAACTGGGGCAGTGACTGTGCCCAGAGATTCAAAGTTTCGTTCATGGTTTCGCTTCGCTCACGAGGTGGCTGACGTAGGAGTCAGATCGGTCTGGACGTACTTCTGATAGATATTCTTCAAATCTCCGTCGTCCATGTGCTTCTTGAGGGACTGATCGATGGCCTGTTTGAGCTGTTCCTGCCCCTTGCCCATCAGGACTGCGGCCTGCGAGGGATCGCCGAGGTTTCCATCGAGCAGTCGAATTTTGTGGTCCGGCCGTTGTTCGAAGAACGCTTGGAAGGTGACGAAGTCGTTTCCGGTCATGTCCACGCGGCCAAAAGAAACCAGCATCGCGGCTTCGTCGAAGCCGGTCACCGGGACCAGGTTGGCTCCTTCGGCGGCCATCTGCTGACCAAAATTCGAGGTTTCGGTCTGGGCTGCCGAATGGCCGGAGATCTCGTCGGTGGTCTTCATCGGGGAATCCTCGACGACTCCGACCTTCCCCTGGCTTTCGGCGTACGGGATCGAGAAGTCGAACTTCGCTTTGCGTTCGTCCGTGGCCGAGATGTTGTTGATGATGATGTCGTAGCGTCCCGCATCGACACCTGCGATGAGCGAGTCCCATTGCGTCTCGACGTACTTGGCCTTGACACCGAGATCTTGGGCGATCAGGTCACCGATCTCCTTCTCAAAGCCGACGAGTTCGCCCGAGCCGTCGTGGTATCCGTAAGGCCGGAAGGTGCCTTCCATGCCGATTCGAAGAGTTCCGTTGTTCTGGATGGCCTGCAGACCGGTACCCGTGGTCGCGGCGTCGTCACCTGAGCTTTCCGATGAGCACGCCGTAAGCAAGGCGCCAAAGGCCCCCATGCCGACGAGCCCGAGCGCATGTCGCCGGGTAGGTAGTGATGTCATGGTCTTCCTTTCGACCTTAGGCCACGTCCAACGCGCCGACGAGGTCGGAAATCAAGTCATCCGAGTCCTCGATGCCCACGGCCACTCGCACGAGGTTTTCGGAAATCTCCGCTGTGACTAGGTCTTTCTCAGAATAGGCGCCTTGAGTCATGCTTGCGGGAAGGCACAGTAAAGATTCGATGCCGCCGAGGCTCACGGCGAATCCGAAGACCCTGAGCGCGCCCAGGAAGGCTTGGATGTTCTTGCCGTCCGCGATCTCCATCGAGAACACCGCGCCGGGCCCGTCCGCCTGCCGGCTCTGGATCTCGGATTCCTCGGCGCTGTACGAACCTGGGGTGTGAATTCGGGCGACTGCAGGATGGTCCTGGATGGCCTCGATGACGCGTCGGGTGTTCTCCTGCTGGCGATCCATGCGTAGGGCGAGGGTCTTGACGTTTTGGAGGAGCCTGTACGAATCGATGGGGGAGAGCACCCCACCGGAAATGAGCTGAGCCTTGAACAGTTCTTCTGAGAGCGCCTCGTCGTTGGTTGCCGCAACGCCTCCCAGTAGATCGCCGTGTCCGGCAAGGTATTTAGTGGCCGACTGAACCGTAATATCGGCCCCGAGATCGAGCGGACGCTGAAGGTAAGGGGTCAGGAAAGTATTGTCCACGACGACGACCGCGCCGTGGCGATGCGCCAAATCCGCGATCCGCCGGATATCGGCGACGCGCAACGTCGGGTTGGACGGCGTCTCCAGGAAGACCATCGTGACGGAATCGTCGAAGTCCTCATCGGTCAGCGCATTGGGATCGTTGACGAAACGATGCTCTACCCCGCGCTTGGGCAGCTCAATGGTCGCGAAGCGATAGTTGCCGCCGTAGACGGGCAACGACATGATGACGGACTCACCGGCCCGCAAGGTGCCTAGAGCCGCCGCGGTTGCGGCCATGCCCGTCGCGTACAGAAATGCGTGAGTGGCATTCTCCAGTGCTGCGAGAGTCTGCTGCGCGTTGTCGCGGGTAGGGTTGCCGCCCCGCTGATATTCGTATTCTCCCTCGCCGCCTTCGGTCGGCTGGAGAAAGGTCGACGCCGCATAGACCGGTGGCGTTACCGCGCCCTTCTCAACATCTTCGAGAGCGTGGATGGTTCGAGTCGTGAAGCCTGCCATGTTCGGGCATACCTTTCGAGTTACTGGAGAGTCGTGAATCTGACCTCTCAACGACTATTCAATGCTGGAAAATTCCTTGGGGCATCGAGAAGGTCCGCTGTATGACGCCGCGTTGCGATTCGCTGGGAATCTCCGGTGCGACAGGCGTGAGTGCATGGCCGTCTGATCCGATCGCTCAGGACCAACCGTCTGGGAAGGTACTGCGCATTGTCCTGAAGATCTTGGCGTCGGCTTCGTGAAGTGACAGTGTGTCAATAAGTCATTGACCCTGTATCCTAGTGAGGTAGACCTAACCCGCTGATGGCGGGCATGCGAGAGGAGGGACCGTGGGGCTCAAGGATTTCGTCCAGGGGAGGCGTGACTCCGCCGATATGGGGCAAGGCGTATGGCGCCGTGCCCATGACCGTTTTCGGCGCGGCCTCGACCGGTTCCACCAGATTCTGGAGAGGGTGGATGACGAGGCCTCTCTCGATGCCCTCATCCCGGCCGCCAATAGGCTGGCCGACCTCTTGCCCGAGGTACGAGGGATAGCAACCGGTGCACAGCGGGTGGCGCCCAGCGATTCAACCGATGTTCCGGCCTCGCGGGAAGGTCATTACGCCGATCTGCACCGGGCCCTGTCCAAGGCGGGCAATTCGCTGGCATTGTGTGCTGAGGCCTTGGCCATGATGCGATGCGACGGTGCATGCGCGGGCGGATGCTCCAAGGTTGAGTCGGTCGAGCGGCGAGTAGTCACGGTCGAAGAGCAGGTTGCGGAGGCTGCTCGGCTCCTCCGGCTCGTCGAGGGCTCGGGTGAATCTGCCGATGGGGACGTTTCGGCCGCTTAACGGGCTTGATCTGTGGTGTTTCGTCGAGCGCTCTAGAGTCTCGCCGAGTCTCTGGTCGGGCTCGGAGTGCGTATACGCCTCGAACGGTGCGACGAGCGGCTCCTCGGTCGGTGAAGGCGTTAGCGGTGGGGGAGCCAGCGGCAGTTTCTGGTGCCCGGCGGCCTGAGGCGGACGGTCGCCTCAGCCCTGAGCCCGTACGTGGTTGACGACTTTCATCATCGACGAGTGAAGGGCCTGTAGTTCTTCTTTGTCCATGCCGAGTCGTTGCATCATGATTCCCGGAATCTTCTCGGCCTCATTCCTCAACTCCTTGCCGGTCCGGGTCAGGGCTATGTCGAGGGACCGGTTGTCCTGGGAATTCCTGTCTCGGGTGAGGTAGCCCTGCGTCTCGAGGCGTTTGAGGAGCGGGGAAAGCGTTCCCGAGTCGATGCTCAGGCGTTCACCCAATTCCTTGACCGAAATAGGGGATCGCTGCCACAGGGCGAGCATGACCAGGTATTGCGGATGTGTCAGCTTGAGCGGCTCCAAGACAGGCCGATACGCGGCGATCACACTGCGGGAAGCCAAGGAAATCGCAAAGCAGACCTGGCTTTCCAAGGCGAGGGGATCTTCCGTGGGGAAGTCCGGTTTGTTCATTCGTGTCGCTCCCTACCCGTGAGGAGATTCGTGTGCTGTCGCGGCCGCAATAGATTCTAAACCGGATTGCCTGACGTCATAGTTTGCGTACAATGAGTTTGTACACAAACTAATGGAGGGACAGTCATGAGCAAGCCCCAAAAAGGCGATCAGTTCTCGTTGGGATTCCGACTCCAGAATCGAGCCGTCAGTACCCTCCTGCTGTTTATCGGACCTGCCCAGGGCAGCTCGGAGAGTGACCCTCGGCAGCGTCTCAAGCGCGAGTACAACCGCCGCAAGGCCCTCCACGAGCAGAGGAAGTCGGAAAGCTAACTCCCTCCTGCCGGAGGGACACTTCGCATCGTTCAAAGGCCCCGTTTTCATACTGAAACGGGGCCTTTTGGCAACTCGGAGGAGAGGATCAGATCAATTTGCTCTCGCGAGCTTTGGATATCGCGGCCGTCCGATTCTCGACGCCGAGCTTCCCGTAGATGTGCACGAGATGCGTCTTGACGGTCGCCTCGGAAATGAACAGTTTCTTGGACAGCTCACGGTTGCTCAACCCGGTGGCCAACAGGCGCAGTATCTCGGTCTCCCGTTCCGACAGGTTCTGCTCGGGACGTTGCATGCTGGCCATGAGAGCCGCACTGACCTCCGGGGCCAGGGTGCTCTTGCCTGCCGCTGTATCCACGACGGCCCGTCGAAGGGCTTCGGCAGGTGCGTCCTTCAAGAGATATCCGAGGGCACCGGCTCGCACCGCGGCGACGATGTCGGCCTGCGTATCGTACGTCGTCAAGATCAATACCGGCGGACCCTGCATCTCCTTGAATCGGGCGGTAGCGGTGATCCCGTCCATCTCGGGCATCTGTATGTCCATGACCACGAGGTCAATGGCCTGGTCGGTTCCGGTATTCGACTCAGCGATCTCGAGGGCTGACCGGCCGTCGCCGGCTTCGGCCACGACCACGACTTCGTCGAATCCGTCCAAGAGAGCGCGCAATCCAGCTCGCACCACGGGGTGATCGTCGACCAATAGAACCCTGATCTTGGAGCTCATGCTCCCCCTTCGTTGTCGCTTGCGGTGTGCGCAGAGGTCAGCGGGATACGAACCCCGACAGCAGTTCCTTCGCCAGGAGAGGAGTCGACCGAAAGGCTGCCTCCCAAAGTCTCCAGGCGACGACGCAATCCTATGAGGCCGTAACCGCCTTCTGACGAATCGTTCAGACCGGCGGCGGGGTCGAAGCCGTCTCCGTCGTCGAAGATATCCAAGGTGACTTCGGCCTCCCAGACCGCAAGAGTCACCACAGCGAGGTCTGCATTCGCATGTTTTGCGACGTTGGCGAGGCTTCCTTGGGCGGCGCGCAAGAGCGCGGAGGTGACGGGTTGGGGAAGATCGGCTGCGTCCTTGCCTTCGACGCGGAGTTCGCAACGCAAGGACTGGCCAGACGCCGCAGCCTGGCTCTGCGTCCTTTCGCACGTCACACGCAGTGCGGGAAGGAGCGATTGCCCCAGCTCGGGGGAGGACAAGTCCTTGACGAACCGCCTGGCCTCGTCCAAATTCTCCGATGCAGTTTCCTGGATGGTCCCGACCCAGGACCCAGCCTCGTCCAGACGTCCCGCGGCGAGGCTTCCGGCGGTCGCACGGGACATGAGGACTATGGACGACAGTCCTTGGGCCACAGTGTCGTGGATTTCGCGTGCCAGTCGCTCGCGCTCTTCCATGCGGCCGGCCTGATGTTCTTTCTCGGCGAGCTCGGCTTGCGCGATGCGCAGGGCCTCGGCGACGCGCAGATGGTGGAGCGCTTCGTCGTGCAATGACCGGTATGCCGTGGAAATGATGATCGCCAGGCCTGCGCCCAGCATGGGGCCCAGAAGCGATCCCGGGGTGAAGCTGTCCAATTGGTCGGCACGGGCCAGTTCCCACAGGGGCACGAAAGATGCCATTGCCCAGAGCACCCCGACCGCAATGACCCCCTGCCACAGCTTGAGCAGGTGCAGGAAAAGGAACATTAGGGGAAAAACGACCCACACGAAGTTCGCCGAGATGATGAGCAGCGCGATCCAGACAACGGTGACGCCTCCGAGCCACCACCCGGCAAAACGGCGCGGATTCGCCGCGGTCGTGACGTGACCCGACCGCAACGCTCGGGCATACCTGTTCTCCCACACGGTTCCGGTGAGGTAGATAGCGCCCAAGAGTACGACGGAACAGATCGCGCAGATCGCAGGCACCGTACTCGGGGTGTCGGAGCTTCCGCCGAGATAACGAATCAACCCGAAGACCAGGAGGAAAGCGAACATCACGTGCAGAGCGATGCGCAATGTCTGCAGGACCCGGCTCGGGGCCGCCTGGGGCGCAAGGGTGTTCGGGGAGCTCACACCTCCCACACTAGCGGGGAAGGGCTGACCGGGCATCAACCGAATGGATGACCCGAGGTTCAGCATTCCTTCCGATGTGCGCGTGAGGCATGCGCGGAAGAGTGGGTACCAACGAAATCCACTCGAAAGGAACCAAGATGTTCGTCGGTATCAGAGACGTCTTCTACGCCAAGGGGAGGTTCGCCCTGATCGGTTCGGTCGTCGGGCTGATCACGCTTCTGCTGGTCATGCTCACCGGGCTGACCGGCGGCCTTGCTTCACAGAACACATCGGGGCTCACCGCCATCAATCCGGACAGATTCGCTTTCGGAGCTCCGGCAACAAGCGTCTCCGGCTCGGATTCGGAACATGAAGCGAAGGTCGACTACTCGGCCTCCCAGATCACGCAGAGCCAGGCTCAGAAGTGGGAGGAAACCGACGACGTCGACTCTGCAGTCCCGGTCGGCTTCGCCCAGACGCAGCTCGCGGCCGAAGGCAGCGCTGGAGTTGCGGTCGTCGGCGTCCCGGATGATTCCAACACCGTCGGTGACGCGGTCGGGAAGGCCATCGACGGTTCGACCGAGCCGGGCTCCGGCGGCGTGGTGGTATCCCAGTCCATCGCGGACGACCAAGGCGCAAGCGTCGGGCGCGAGGTCAACATCTCGGGCCAGAAATTCAAGGTCAGCGGCGTCGTCCCGGACGAGTATTACAGCCACAGCCCCATCGCTTGGGTGGATACCGCCGGATGGCAGTCCGTCGCCCACGTCCCTTCAGAGGGTGAGGACGCTGTGGTCGGCACCGCAGTCGCTCTCAAGGGCGACCTGAGCAAGGACGCCTGGAACGACGCCGCCGACAAGACCGGTACCGTGGTGTCCAAGGTCAAGGATTCCTTCTCGGGGCTTCCCGCCTACTCCTCGGAACACAGTTCACTGCTGACCATGCAGGCCTTCCTCTACGGGATCTCGGCACTCGTGACGGTCTCCTTCCTGACCGTGTGGACGATCCAGCGGACTCGTGACATCGCGATTCTCCGCGCTCTCGGTGCCGGTGGCCGCTACCTGATCAAGGACGCCGTCGGTCAGGCGGGCATCGTTCTTGCAGTCGGAGCGGTCCTCGGGCTCGGGCTCGGTGCGGGCCTCGGCTGGTTGGCGCAGAACGGTGTGCCCTTCCAGTTGAGCGCGGGCACAACACTCTTGCCCGCCGCCGGGATCTGGGTGCTCGGGATGCTCGGCTCCCTCGTCGCAGTACGCAAGGTCGCAAAAATTGATCCGCTCATCGCCCTAGGAGGCAACTAAGCATGATGGCCCACGTCGCAGAACATGTAGCAGGAACCCAGCATCGCGAGAAGGAATCAATGCCAGCCCTAGAAATTCACGAAACCACCCTGGAATATCCGGATGGCACCACTGCGGACGGCAAGCCGCGGACCGTAACCGCCCTCGACGCCGTTACCTTCCGGGCAGAGCGCGGGACGATGACCGCGCTCGTCGGGGAGTCGGGGTCCGGCAAATCCTCCCTGCTGGCGGTGGCCGGGGCCCTCGTCGAACCCACAAGCGGTTCGGTCAAGGTCAACGGTATCGAGGCAGTCGGGCAGCCGGAGAAGACGAGGGCAGGGTTGCGTCGCGAGCAGATCGGCGTCGTCTTTCAGCAACCCAACCTCATTCCGTCGCTCACGGGACGAGAGCAACTGCTGGTAGGAGAACACATTCGTGGACTGCGGGGCGCAAAGTTCAAGGAACGCGGCCGCGCGGCCGACGAACTGTTGGCGAGGGTCGGCCTGGAAGGTGCGGGGGATCGCCGTCCGCATCAGCTTTCGGGAGGACAGCGGCAACGGGTCAATATTGCTCGTGCGCTGATGGGCAACCCGGCTCTCCTCCTGGCGGATGAGCCGACCTCGGCCCTGGACCACGAGCGTTCCCTCGAGATCGTCGAGCTGCTCCGCGAGGTCACCCGGGAATTCAACGTGGCGACCGTGATGGTCACCCACGAGACCGACCTGCTGGACAAGGTCGACTCGGTGGTCACGATGCGTGACGGGAAGCTTTCCTAACCACTCACCCAAAAAGGCCCCGGACCCTCAAGGGTCCGGGGCCTTCTGCACGCATACGGGCTCGGGTGACGCGGCGGAGCGGTCAGGCTTTGGGTCAGCGACCCCACATTCCGTACGTCTGAGCCAGCTCGGATACCTTCCGCGCACGGGCGAGACGGGGCAAGTAGGAACCGTCCTTCGGGACCGAACCGCCTTCGTCTTTCTCCAGCATCTCCCGGGCCCAGCTGATCTCCTCTTCGGAAGGAGCCAAACCGTGGTTGATCGTGTCGGTCTGGGCAGGGTTCAGCGTGAGCTTGCCCGTCATACCCATCGATGCGCTCAACCGGCTGGCGTCCAAGAGTCCCTTGTCATCCACGCCGTTGGCGGGACCATCGATCGGTCCCGGCAGCTCTCCCACGCGGGATGCGATGACCAAGGCCGATCGCGGATACGCGAGTGCCAACGGGTCATCGCTGATGCCGGTGTCCTTGCGGTAGTCACCCATACCGAAAGCCAGACGGAAAGTTCCGGGGGCCTTGGCGATGTCGACCGCATTGACGATCCCGACGGCCGACTCGATCAGTGCAATGACCGGTGTGCCCGCGTGGGACATCATGGCCGTGCGGGTGACGTGATTGGGATGCTCGGTCTTGGCCAGCACCAATCCGCGAAGACCTTTGGCACTGGTCAGTGCGGCCAGGTCGTCTTCCCAGAATTTGGTGGTGATGTCGTTGATACGGACCCACGCGCGCATGCCGTTGTTGAGGGCGTTGACGACGTTCTCGCGGGCTTGTTCCTTCTGGTCGGCCGGGACCGCGTCTTCCATGTCGAGGATGATCGAGTCCGCTTCCGACTCGTAATTCGGCTCGAAGGAGGCAACGTTCACGGCAGAAGTCAGCAACCAAGAACGTGAGAGGCGTGCTGGGAGGTCCGCGGCGCGTTCGTTGCGATGATAAGTAGTCGTCAAATTAAAACCTCACTCGTTAACTCAGTTTCGTCCTCATTGTGGCAAATGCTTCGGTTGAAGGGCGAGGGGCGTGCCGGCCTGTGCTGCGGGCTTCCAACCCCAGCGGTGCTGATTCCGGTCCGCGCGTCCAGGGTCCTTCGGTCGTTTCCTGTTCACGGAACGACGGCGCGGGGAACGGCCCACTTCGGATTCAGCTTCTTCGAAGGATCGCGTCCACGGATGCAACAGTAAGGCCCCGAAACCAGCGTGGTTCCGGGGCCTTACTGTTACATGGAGCCCCCTGCCGGAATCGAACCGGCGACCTTTTCGTTACGAAGGAAACGCTCTACCGACTGAGCTAAGGAGGCCTGCGCTCACGCTTTGCGGTCACGGACCGCTCCACAGCGCGAATGTCACTTTAGCAGAAGATATCCGGATGCCACCAACTCATATGACCCGTCGATCAGAAGGGGTTACGGCATAAATGCGTGGGTGCGATGGTTGTGGTGGAAGACAGACAAATGCTTTCAAAAGGAGTTGACTATGGGACACGTAGGAATTATCGGTGGACACGGCAAGATTGCGCTCCTGACGGCACCACTTTTGGTCGACGAAGGCAACACCGTCACCTCGATCATCCGCAAGCAGGACCAAGTCGGCGACGTCGAAGAGACCGGCGCCAACGCCCTGGTCAAGGACATCTCGGATCTCTCGACCGAGCAGATGACCGAGGTCTTCAAGGACCAGAACTTCGACGCCATCATCTGGTCTGCAGGTGTGGGTGGCGGCGACCCCGAGCGCACGTGGGAGGTCGATCGTGACGCAGCAATCCGATCGATGGACGCCGCGGAGAATGCCGACGTGAAGCGTTACCTCATGGTTTCCTACCTGGGCGCCTCCTTCGATCACGGCGTTCCTGAGGACGACGATTTCTACGCCTACGCCCAGTCGAAGGCAGAAGCGGATCAGCATTTGCGCGAGACCGGTCTGGACTGGACCATCGTGGGCCCGACCGCGCTCTCGCTCGACGAGCCCTCCGGCAAGATCAACGTCACCACCGAAGCAGGCGGAAACAAGGCATCCCGCGCCAACGTGGCTCGAGTCCTGGCGGCCGCCCTCGCGGACGAGACCACCGTGCGCAAGGCATTGCCCTTCACCGACGGTGATACCCCGATCGCCCAGGCTCTCGCGGACGCACCCGCGACGGACAAGCTGGCCTAGGGGGGCCCCATGGGATTCTGGGATTCCATCCGAGGCAAGGATCAGTCTCCGGCAGGATCCGACGACGCCGCAGCCCTCCCGGAGGCGCGCTTGGAAGCGCTGGTCTCCGGGAGAGTCCAGGGTGTCGGATTCCGCTGGTGGACTCGCGGCATCGCCCAGGAACACGAACTGATCGGCTACGCGGAAAACCTGCCGGACGGCCGCGTGGAAATCGTGGCCGAAGGCTCGCGGAAAGGCGTGGACGCATTGTATGCCGCGCTGACTTCCGGAGATACGGCAGGTCACGTCAGTGACGTCGATCAATCGAGGCCTGAACCCACCGGTGAGTTCAGGGAATTCGATGTGAGGTAATACCGCAGAACTGCCCTTCACCACGCACACCCCCTGCGATAAAATATAAGTAAACGCTTATGAATGGAGGTGCGGTTCCGATGGGGCACAATCACGATCACGGTCATCAGCACGGTGCCGGTGCGGGGCGCACACGTCTGGCGGTCGCCTTCGGCATCTCGATTCTCATATTCCTTGCCCAAATGATCGGTGCCGTGCTCACCGGTTCTTTGGCGTTGCTCTTCGACACCGTTCATGTCTTGACCGACGCCGCCGGGCTGGCAATGGCCCTCGGCGCCGCGGTGCTCTCATCCCGGCCCGCCACGGACCATCGGACGTGGGGGTGGAAACGGGTGGAAATCCTGGTGGCCGCGGTCCAGGCGACGGTACTGATCGTCGTCGGAATCATGGTGATCATCGAGGCAATTCAACGGTTCTCCCACCCGCAGCCGATCGCCGACCGAGAACTCATCGTCTTCGGCATCGTGGGACTCCTCGGCAATATCGCGGCCATTGTCGTCCTGTTCGGCGGGGAGAAGAACCTTAATCTCAGGGCCGCGTTTTTGGAAGTCGTCAACGATGCTCTGGGCTCGGTTGCCGTGATCATTTCAGCGCTCGTCATTGCCTCCACCGGCTGGATGCAAGCCGACGCCGTGGTCGCGTTGCTCATCGGTGCCCTGATCATTCCGCGAGCTGCTCTCATTCTGCGAGAGTCGGTCAGCGTACTCCTGGAGAGCGCCCCACCGGGGCTCGACATGGAAGACGTGAAACGGCACCTCGAGGACCATCCTCGCGTGGTCAAAGTTCACGATCTCCACGCGAGCAGGATTTCGACCGACCTTCCCGTTCTGACTGCCCACGTGGTCCTGGACGACGAGAGCTTCAAGGACGGGCAGAGCGCGCAGTTGCTCTGCGAAATTCAGAAGTGCATTTCCGAGCACTTCGACGTGTCGATTGCCCATTCGACGATCCAACTCGAACCGAAGAGTCACTACGACCACGAAGCCGGGGAATTCATCGTATGAGCCGAGGCCACAGCGTCCATCTGGGGCTCTCGGGACTCAACGCGGTGATTCTTCCGGACGGCTTCAGCGACAACGGCTACGTCCTGGACATCGGGGGTGCCGAACAATCGCATGTCGATCTTGATCATCCCGAAAGTATCTTCTACGAGTACCTTCGCCGCGTCGGCAATATCGTGGATACGATCGCCCCTCCGGGCGAGCCGATTTCCGCCGCGCATCTAGGGGCCGGTGGTTTGACGTTGCCCCGATATATTCAAGCCACCCGACCGGGATCGCCCCAAACAGCCGTGGAGATCGAGCGCGAGCTGCCTTCATTGGTCCTGCGCGAATTGCCGCTTCCCGCCGGTACACGTTTGAACATGCTGACCGACGACGCCCGTGCAGCGCTTTCCAGACTGACGCAAGACGCGAGGTCCGAGGGCGGTGACGGGCTGGACCTGGTCTTCGTCGATATATTCTCGGGCAAGGATTCACCCGAACATTTGGCGTGCCGGGACTTCTACGCGGAAGCGCTCGCGACACTCTCCGACAGAGGCGTTCTGGTCGTCAATGTGGGTGACGACCCCGGTCTTCGATTCTTTGCCAGACAAGCACAATTCCTGTCAGACACCGCCTGCGAGGACCCTCGGATCGGGACGGCCTCGGGAGCCTGGACGTTGGCAGATGCAACCATGATCTCCGGCCGTCAGGAAGGTAACTTGATTCTCGCGGCCGGGCCGGGATTGTCCACGGGGTCCCGGGACTTCGTGCAGCGCTGGAAGGAAGCAGGGCCGCACCCCGCTGAGGTTCTGGACCCTCTCCAGACGCAGGATTTCACCCGAAAACTGGGATCGTAAAGACGCCCTCGAAGGGTGGCCTGTGGTTTATGCGCTCTCGGCTGAGTGCGGTTGTGCACTTGCGTGCGCGTGGTTAGATGTGAGTATGGCACCGAAGTTTCCCTTTGATTCCGCAATGAAAAACGCATTCGACGACAGCGGGCAACCAAAGCCGGCTCTGAACAAGGCCCTGGACACCGTTTTGCGGGTTCAACGGCCGCTCGTCGTCACCTCGATCAAAAAACTCCGGAAAAAGCACCCCGATGAAACCCCGGAGCAGATCGCACATCGTTTGGAAAAGCTCTATCTGCGCGATGTCACGGTCGGCGGTGGCGCCGTGGGCGCCTCTGCGTTCATCCCGGGGATCGGCACTGTCACGTCAGTCGGCCTATCGGTCGTGGCGGTGGGCGGGTACCTTGAACGCACCGCGATCTACGCGCAGTCCATGGCGGAGCTCTTCGGGGCTCACGTGGAGGACCCCGAGAAGGCGCGCACCATGGTCATGGCCCTCATGCTCGGCGAAGACGGCGCCGTTCTCATGCAGCAGATCTTGGGGCAGTCCGGGCGAACAGCCGGAATCTCCAATAAATGGGGCCTCATGATGGGCAAGGACGATGGGAAAGGTTTCAGCGTCTCCAAGACCATCCGCAATATGTTCGTCAAGCGCTTCCTGGCCCGTCAATCCGGAGCGATGCTCGGCCGGGCCCTGCCGTTCGGTTTGGGGGCCGTCGTCGGCGGCGGCGCCAACCTTGCACTGGGCCGTCAGGTCATCAAATCGACCAAGGAAGCCTTTGGCAAGGCACCCTCCTTGTTCCCGGACTCTCTCCAGCTGGACGGCAGGGCACCGAAGTTCGACGATCCGCAGGAAGAGAAGAAGGCCCAAGCACTTGCGGGCGATCTCCCGGCCGGCGCTGACAAGAAAGACAAAGACGCCAAGGCCAAGGGCGCCGGGACGGACGAGTAATTCTTCTCCGCTCCGTTGCGCACACCCTCTTCCAGCGGAGACGGATGTGCGCAACGGAGCGTGATCCCGTGAGGGCTCGCTACTTCACGTAGTCGACGAGCCGGCCAGCGATCCCGTTGTAGGTTGCGGGCGTCAGATTCTTAAGTCGTTCTTCCGCTTCGGGGGAAAGGCCCAAGCCGGACACGAACTCGACCAAGCGTTCCTGGTCCACGCGATGCCCGCGTGTCAGATCTTTCAGCCGCTCATAGGGGTTGTCCATTCCTTCGACCCCGGCGATCGCTTCCGCGCGCATGACCATTTGGATTGCCTCGGCCAGGACCTCCCAGTTGCTGTCGAGGTCCCGTGCGAGAGCGTCTTCTGCGACGTCGAGCTTGGTCAAGCCTTTGGTCACGTTGGACATTGCGAGCATCGAATGGCCGAAGGCCACGCCGATGTTGCGCTGCGAAGAAGAATCGGTCAGATCGCGCTGCCACCTGGAGGTCACGAGTGTTTCTGCGAGCGTGTCCAGAAGCGAGCACGAGATTTCCAGGTTGGCCTCGGCATTTTCGAAGCGGATCGGATTGATCTTGTGAGGCATGGTCGACGAGCCCGTGGCTCCCTCGACCGGAATCTGCCGGAAATATCCGATTGAGATGTACGACCAGATATCCGTGCAGAGATTGTGCAGCACACGGTTGAAGTGCGCGATGCTCGAGTAAAGCTCCGCCTGCCAATCGTGCGACTCGATCTGCGTCGTCAAAGGGTTCCAGGTCAGGCCAAGGTGCTCCACGAAACCGCGAGACACCTTCTGCCAGTCGACCTGGGGTGCAGAAGCGTAGTGAGCGGCGTATGTGCCGGTCGCACCATTGATCTTGCCCAGGAACTCCTGGTTTTCCACGTGTTTGATCTGCCGCTGGAGGCGGAACGCGAGGACGGCCATTTCTTTGCCGAGGGTCGTCGGCGTCGCCGGCTGCCCGTGGGTCCGGGACATCATGGGAATATCACGGGCCGATTCGGCCAGGTCGGTCACCACACCGACGAGCTCCCGCGCGGCAGGTGCCCACGCGTTGTGGACCGCGTCCCGGATGCCCACGGCGTAGGAAAGATTGTTGATGTCCTCCGATGTGCATCCGAAATGCACGAGCGGTTTGAGATGACCTAGGCCCAGTGCATCGAGGCGATTTCCGATGAAATATTCGACCGCCTTGACGTCATGCACTGTCACGGCTTCGATCTCGGCCAATTCCTTGATCGAGTCGGCGTCGAAATCGGTCACGATGGCGCGCAGACCCGCTACCTGGTCCTCCGTCAGAGGGGCAAGACCGGGCAGAACCTCATTGCGGCAGAGGTAGATGAACCATTCGACCTCGACGTGCACGCGATCGCGATTGAGCGCCGCTTCCGAGAGGTAATCCGTCAACGGTGTGGTCTGGGGCTGGTACCGACCGTCCAGAGGCCCGAGGGCAATGGGAGGGGAGACCTGGGTCAGGCTTGTGCGCCCGTTCGGGAGAGTCGAACTGGACAGATTGGTGTTCTCTGAAGAATTGGCCATGCCTTTATTGTGGCACGGCCACCACGCCCCTCCGAGTTTGTCCACAGGGCAATCAACACTGAAGGAACTCAACGGCTGTCCACACGGTGGCGGGATACCGGACGCTGTGGGAGACGCCCCGACTCTCCATGGGCCAGGATGTTCGGCATCGAAGCGGACAAGTGATCCGCTTCCCCGGGGGAGGAAAGGGAAGAAATGGATATCGTGTCCGCGCTGGGGCTGGTGGCGCCCATGGTCGTACGGCGTGCGGGAATGGCCGCCGAAGAAAGACTCACGGACCTCGCGGAACAATTGGCAGGGCAATTGGCTTCCGTACGGTCAGCCGGGGCAAGAGTCGAGGGGACGGCCCAGACCACGTGGGAATCCGCGGCGGCGGAACTGTTCCGGGAGGGCATTCGCCGCCAAGCCGCACGATCTCACGCCGCAGAAGAAGCGATGCGCAGGGCAGAATCCCGTGTACGGCGGGCGGGCGTGGAGATCCGTCATCGGCTCGAACAGATCTCACACGAGTTGGCGGGTTGGGAAGAGAAAATGGTGCAAACCGCCGGTCGGGTCGCTTCGGAGGCGGAAACTCGATCCCGAGAGGCGGCGGGAACGGCCGCTTTCGGATCCGCGGCCCTGCTGGACTCCGACGCAGTCCGGCAGCTGAGGAGCGCATACGAGAACACCGTGGAATCCTCCCTCGTCCGAAACGCCTTGGCCGCCGTGGCCGCAGGAAACCACGGGTGTGCACAATGACCACGCCGTGGAACGCCAGCCTTCGCGAATGGTGCATCTTCGGACTCGCCCCGGCCCAAGCAACGGGCGCATTCCAGGTCGGTTGGGGCGCAGTGCCTGCCGGTAGCGCGACGGTGCGCACGTCAACGTCGCAGCAAAGGATCGACACCGAAGAGATTGCCCGCCTCGAGGCCGAATTGCAGGGAGCTGGAGAAATCTACGGTGGAGCCGTGGTCGCGGCCGTTGCTCTTCGGACCGAGATCGAACACCTTTGGGCCCGCATTTCCTCGGAAGCGGTCGTGGCCGCGCAGGAGCTCGACGAAGCGCAGAAACTTCTACTGTCCTTAGGGTCGTCCGTGGCCGAGTACGGTGCGAAACTCCATCTGGCCCGGACGTCCTATGAGGAGGCAGAGCACCTCGCTGAGGTTCTGGTCAGCGGCTTTGACGCTGTCCACTCTCTTCCCTACCGCCATCTTTACGGATCCGCGATGTTCAGCGGAGGTAATCCTCTGGGCCTCCTGGCCGCCGTGGGAACCTTCGCGGCCACGGGTGGTGCGATTCTCGCGGCCGACGCCTCGGTCCGCGGAACGGCCGCAGCAACGCGTTCATCGATCAAGGGCAGCGGCATTCCCCTGGAACATCTGCGCCTGGACGTCGCCCGGGTCAAACAGCTCAGGCGGCGCATGGGCCTGGGGCTCGTTCGTTTGAGAGACTTCCGGCGCGTCGAGTCTTCTGCCATGACGGTGATGAGCGAGGCGGCCAACGTATCTACTATTGCGGAGGGCCTCAAGAAGGCAGGGGAACGCGATATCGTGCACGATGCCGCTCACGGTCCCCAGAACCGCGTGTCCCTGGCCCATATCGATGTGAGGGTCGTGCACAGACCGGATGGCACGAAATCCTTCGTGGTCTCGATCCCCGGGACTGACTTTGACAATCTTTCGAGCCGAACGGATCCTGACGGCGCCTACAGTATCCTCGACGTCGTGACCACAAGCCCCGGTACGCCCTTATCGGAGTCCCCAGGGCTCATGCAGATGGTCGATCGAGCTCTCCAGGAGGCAGGCGCCGGATCCACGGACCCCGTCATTCTCTCCGGTTTCAGCCAAGGCGGAATGACCGCCATGAGCCTTGCTGCGAACCGAGAATTTTCGCGGCGGTACACCATCCGTGGGGTAGTGACCACGGGGACGCCTACCGTCACCTACCGAGGAGTCGACCCGAAGACCAAAGTCCTTCACCTGGCAGACGTGAACGATCCGGTCCCGGTCCTGACCGGCGGGGGCTCCGACCCAGGCAACGATCACGCCGTCGTCGTGAGCAGCAACGTCGGGAAAGGCGGGGCAATCCAGATGACGCACGACGCCGAGACATATGTGCGGGCCGCTCGGGTCGCCGACCGCGAATTGGCGCGGACCTCCGAGGGGCAAGAACAGCAACGAATGATTCAGGAAGCGATTCCTGCCGGGGCATCCGTTCAGACCCTGACTTTCGAAGCATCATCCGAGTCCTATGACCGCAGGATGAAGTGACGGTCGACCTCAAGCATGGCACGGAGAGCGTTGGCGTGACCGTTGACACGTTTGCTCGAATGAGCGGATACAGTGGAATTCATGAGCGAAAATCTGATCCCCCATGACGAAAGAATCACCCCGCGACATGTCTTCAGCGCATTGCCGAAGTACGCCGCGGGGAAGCCTCCCCGTGCGGTCGAAGGCCTTCAACAATACAAGTTGTCCTCGAATGAGAACCCCTTCGGCCCGGTTCCGGCTGTTCAGTCAGTGATCCAGAAATTTTCGACATCCAACCGTTATCCCGATCCGTTGTGCACGGAGCTTTGCGCGGTTCTGGGACGGCACCTCGGTGTCGACCCGGACGACATCGTCACCGGTGCGGGGAGCCTCGGAGCTCTCGCCCAGATCCTCGCGGCCTTCGCGGGTGGCAACGAAGACGGCAGCCAGGATGAGGTCATCTACCCGTGGAGATCCTTCGAGGCGTACCCGATCGTCACAGGTCTTGCGGGAGCCAAGGAAGTGCGTATACCCAATTTGGCCAACGGCGAGCATGATCTGGACGCCATGGCCGATGCGATCACCGATCGCACCAAGGTTGTCATCCTGTGCACACCCAACAACCCGACCGGGCCGGCCCTGACAAAGAAAAAGGTCCAGGAATTCATGGCCAAGGTCCCGTCCCGCATCGTGGTTGTGTTGGACGAGGCCTACCTCGAGTTCTGCCAGGCTTCCGAACTCAACGAGCAGGAAAGAAGCGAAGGCGGGCTCGCGGAGGGTATAGATCTCTACCCCGACTACCCGAACCTCGTGCTCCTCCGCACATTCTCCAAAGCCGCCGGGCTCGCCGGTTTGCGGGTCGGATACTCGATTTCGCACCCGGAAGTCACACAGTACCTCCGCGTTTCGGCCACGACCTTCGCCGTGACCAAATTGGCCGAGGAAGCTGCCATCGCTTCGGTCGAACACACCGACGACGTCGAGCAACAGGTCCGGCATCTCGTCTCGGAGCGAACGCGCGTCGTCAATGCCCTGGAGGAACAGGGTTGGGACATCCCTACGACCCGTGCGAACTTCGTATGGCTCCCCTTGGGCGAAAAATCTCAGGACTTCGCGCAGCTAGCCGATGAGAACGCGTTGTCCGTGCGTGCGTTCCAGCCCGAAGGCGTCCGGGTCAGCATCGGAGAAGATGAGGCGAATTCGAGATTCATTCGGATCGCCGGAGAGTTCCTGGGCAACTCCGGCAGGTAGGCTAAGGGTGTATTTTTTGATCCGCGGGACTTGCGCATAAAGCGACCCGGCGGACCAGCCGGGCGCCGGACAACCTAGCCACATGGGAGGACTCATGGAAACCGCGGAAACCCCCCACCCCGGGGCGACCGAGGGCCGTCTGAACCGGGTGACCATTCTGGACGAGAACGGTCACCGCGGTTCGGATCCGGACTTTGATCCCTACATCGAGAACGTCACCCTCGAGGACCTCAAAGGGTCATATGCCAATATGCTGAAAGTTCGGCGCTTCGACGACGAAGCGACCTCCCTGCAACGGCAAGGCAAACTTGCACTGTGGGTTCCGTCCAAAGGTCAGGAAGCCGCGCAGATCGGTTCGGCACGCGCCATACCCGAGCGCGACTACATCTTCCCCTCCTACCGGGAGCATGCGCTGGCGTTTGAGCGCGGTGTCGATCTCAAAGACTTGATGAGGATCTTCCGCGGATACTCGCCCGGAGGATGGAACCCCAAGGAACACAACTTCAACTTGTACTCCTTCGTGTTGGCCTCTCAAATTCCGCATGCCGTGGGATATGCCATGGGACAGAAACTCGACCAGCACGTGAATAAGGAGGTTGCGCAGGGTTCCGAGGAGTCTTCGGCGACGGTCGTCTACTTCGGCGATGGTTCGTCGACCGAAGGGGAAGCCCACGAATCCATGGTCTTCGCCGCCTCCTACGACGCCCCTGTTCTGTTCTTCATCCAGAACAACAAATGGGCGATTTCGGTTCCCTTCTCCACGCAGTCTCGCCTGCCTTTGGCCGAGCGCGCCGCCGGATACGGATTCGAAGGAATCCGCGTGGACGGCAATGACATCCTCGGAGTCCAGGCCGTCACGGCCTATGCCATGGAAAAGATCCACCGCGGGGAAGGTCCGGTATTGATCGAGGCCGAAACGTACCGTCTCGGCGCCCACACCACGGCCGACGACCCGACCAAGTACCGGACTCGTGACGAAGAAGACGAGTGGACGACCAAGGACCCCCTCGTGCGCCTGGAAAAGCATCTTCGCCTGGAAGGCGTTGACGACGCGTTCTTCGAGGAAGCCAACGCGGAGGCCAAAGAATACGGTGCATCGATTCGCGAGGCGGTCCTCGCCATGGAGCCGCCGGAATTCGATCATGCTTTCGAGAACGTTTACGCCGAAGAGAATGCGCTCGTCGAACAAGAACGAGCCTGGTTCCACGAGTACGAAGCGGGGTTCGACGAAGCCGAAACCCAGGAAGGCGGCCGCTGACCATGAGCGACGTATCAGCACAGGCAAGTGCAGTGGAATCGATGCCCATGGCCAAAGCGCTCAACGCGGCGATGTCAGACGCCATGAACGAGGACCCCAAGGTCCTTTTGATGGGCGAAGACATTGGAACATTGGGCGGAGTCTTCCGCGTGACTCAGGGGCTCAAAGACGAATTCGGAGCCGACCGCGTCATGGATACCCCGCTCGGCGAAGCGGGAATCGTGGGAACCGCCATAGGTCTGGCCATGAGGGGTTATCGTCCAATCTGCGAGATCCAGTTCGATGGATTCGTCTTTCCTTCCTTTAACCAGATCACCTCTCAGCTGTCCAAGATTCACGCGCGCTCCAGCGGAGCCATCAGTCTGCCCGTCGTGATCCGTATCCCGTACGGCGGGAATATCGGCTCGATCGAGCACCATTCCGAATCCCCGGAGGCTCTGTTCGCTCATACCGCCGGCCTCAGAGTGATGTCCCCGTCGAATGCCCAGGACGCTTACTCGATGCTTCGGGAAGCAATCGCCTCTCAGGACCCCGTGATCTTCTTGGAACCGAAGCGACGGTACTGGCTCAAGGGCGACGTCGAACGCGCTGCCCGGGTCCCCACGACTCAACGTGCACAAATAGTTCGCGAAGGTCGCGACCTGACGTTGGCCGCATACGGTCCGCTCGTGCCGGTCGCGCTCGCGGCCGCGGATGCGGCGCGCGAGGACGGACTCAGCATCGAGGTCGTTGACCTGCGTTCGATTTCGCCCTTGGACTTCGACTCCGTCGAGCGTTCGGTCAACAAAACAGGACGACTCGTCGTCACACACGAGGCCCCGACCTTCGGCGGTATGGGCGGGGAGCTGGCTTCGGTCATCGCGGAACGTTGCTTCTACAGTCTGGAAGCTCCTGTCCTCAGAGTCGGCGGATACCACATGCCTTACCCCGTGGCCGGCGTTGAAGAAGATTACCTCCCCAGCATCGACCGTTTGCTCGAGGCCATCGACCGTTCGCTGAATTACTAGTCAGCCCCGGAATTCAGGAGTTCACATTGTCTTCGATTTTTCATCTGCCGGACGTTGGGGAAGGCCTGACCGAGGCCGAGATCCTCTCGTGGAAGGTCCGTCCCGGAAGCTCGATCCATGTCAACGACGTGCTCGTCGAGATCGAAACCGCAAAATCCGTCGTCGAGCTCCCTTCCCCGTTCGCGGGCACGGTTGAACGCATCATCGCCGAAGAAGGCGCAACCGTCGAAGTAGGCGCCCCGTTGATCTCCGTTTCGGCCACCGCTTCCGCCGACGGAGGCTCTCCCGAAGGCGCTGCTGCGGAATCCGATACGATCGGCCCGCCCACGGTCAACGAACCGGATTCCCAGGTTCCTGTCGCGGAAAAGGAAGCCGATAGCTTCGCTGCGCAAGCGGCACCGACGGCTCAAGCAGACGCCTCAACCACAGGGGCGGACGCGACCGACGGCGAGAGCTCACGCTCGACGTCGGCATCCTCCGAAGACCAGACCGCCGCGCTCGTAGGTTCGGGCCCCAAAGCCGATCCGGTCAAGAGACGGGCGCGCAAACGCCCGATCGGGGGCGGGGCCACGCGTCAGGGCCGATTGGACCAGGTTGGCGCGGCGGGAGAAGGAAATGAGCCGTCGGAGACCCTCCTGACTCAGCTCCTGAACCGCGCGCCGATCCAGGGCGGAAATTTTGGCACGGGGATTGCTGAGCGAGCGAAGCGCCTGGCGGAAGAAGGTCGTGGGGCTCTCAAACGATTGCCGGGTCGAGCCGTTGACCAGCCGATGGAGCATGCCGCTGCGCACCGTACCGTCGGCACGGAGCCACCGCGGCGGCCGACCTTGGCCAAACCGCCTGTGCGAAAGGCCGCCAAGGATCTGGGCATTGACCTCGCCGACGTTCCCGCGACCGGTCCCCAGGGCCAAGTCACACAACGCGACCTGGTTAACTACGCGGCCCACGCTCAGGATGTTGAAAGCCACAAACCATCCAACTTCTGGGTCCAACGCGGTGGCCCCGAGGAACGCGTCGAACGCGTTCCCGTGAAGGGCGTCCGCAAAGCAACCGCGAAAGCCATGGTCAAATCCGCTTTCGAGGCTCCGCACGTTTCGATCTTCGTGGACGTGGACGCATCCCGGACCATGGAATTCGTCAAGCGTCTCAAAACCTCTCCCACTTTCGAGGGCGTGAAGGTCACACCGTTGTTGATCCTGGCCAAAGCCGTCATCTGGGCCACCGCCAGGAATCCGCAGGTCAACTCCCAATGGACGGATTCGGAGATCTTGATCAAGCGGTACATCAATTTGGGTATCGCCGCGGCAACACCGCGCGGGCTGATGGTGCCGAACATCAAGGACGCCCAGGACCTCTCTCTGCGTGAATTGGCTGTGGCCCTGAACGCACTGACCCAGAAAGCACGGGAAGGAAAGACACAACCGGGAGAGATGTCCGGGGGGACGATGACGATCACCAACATCGGGGCGCTCGGAATCGATACCGGAACTCCCATCATCAACCCGGGCGAGGCCGCGATCCTCGCCTTCGGAACGATCAAGCAGAAGCCTTGGGTCGTCGACGGTGAGGTCATCCCGCGTTGGGTCACCACATTGGGCGGGTCATTCGACCACCGCATCGTCGACGGCGACCTCTCGGCGCGGTTCATGGCCGACGTCGCCGCCGTGCTCGAAGAGCCCGCGCTGTTGCTGGACATGTAAGCGGCTGGTCTCACGGAGCGAGCCGCATGAAGACGCTCCCTCGTTGCTTCGTCGCCTTTCGGCATCGAAGCAACGAGGGAGCGTCTTCTGCGCTGGGTCCCGACTCGAGAGGGCGAGACGGTATAGCTCTTCAGCGACCCGTATCCGCCGCGAAGATCAGCGTCCCTCGAAGCCCCAACGGTCTACCGCGCGGTGGAAGCGTGTGCCCCACAGGCCACCCAGGATCGCCCCGATAAGACCCACGATGAGCGCGGAGATCGCCGCGGCGAGTCCCCACACGAAGTCCGAACCTCCGAGCGACTGAACCGAGCCGAGCGGCACGCTGTTTCCCATGCGATCCGCCAGAAACAGCGTCAACACAGTCGTCACTGCGGTTCCCATGAGCTGCCAGAGCCACACGGCCACGCCCTGTTTGACCCCGGAGAATCGTCCCGCGCGGCCTGCGGCGTATCCACCGGCAACATACGAGACGAAGAAGATCACACCGAAAACGGCGCCCCATACCGCCCCGTTCCCGGAACCCTGGACGAGATTCTGCATCGAGTCCCCTACGTGAGCGGGAACGCTGGTTCCGGCCGCACTAGGGGCAACAGCCCCGACGATCCACGTCAGGAAACCGATGAGCGTCATCGCGACGAGCCACCCCAAGAGACCCGGGAGGAGCTGGAGCCGGCCGTATTCAGCCTTTTGGCGTCGCACCACCATCGCCCGCAGGTCAGCGCCGGACGGCGCCTGTGTTTGGCCCGCATAGCCCCCCGGCTGACCGGGGCCTCCGGGCGGAACCGCCGTCTGCCGGGCTTGCGAGGAGCCTGATCCGGGGTACTCCGTTGGGGTGAACTCCCGCGGACCGGATTGAGGCACGGAGGCTTGATCGTCGTATTCGAGGCCGGAGCTCCTCTGCGCGGTCGGCGACGTCGATGCCTCACCGTACGACGGGAGCGGTCGGGTGACATTGGGGTCCTCAGCGGCCGAGGAGCCCCATGATCCGTGATCCAGGATCTGTGTTCGCTGATCGTCGGTCGATAGGACCTCCGTCCGACCGCCGTCGAGTACCTCGGTACGGTCCTCGTCGATTTGCTGGCTCCGCTGGTCGGAGAGCACCTCCGTGGGATCGCCGTCCAAGGGGATCGTACGGTTCGGGTCGTTCACATCGGCATCGGATTCGCCGCCCCGACCCTCGTCCCACGGTCCTTCGTTCCGGTTCCTCATACGAGTTCCTCTCCTGTTGTCGTTCGTGTGTCTCCAGGGCCATGCGATTCCGCGGCGGCTTGTTCCCTGTACGCGCGTGGAAAATTCTCGACGGCGTACTGTCCCGAACGCTCTTCGGGGTCTACGGTCTTGATGACTCGCGCGGGCGATCCGACGGCCACGGAATACGGCGGAATGTCCTGAGTGACCACCGAACCCGCTCCCACCACCGAATCATGGCCCACGGTGACGCCAGCCAGGATGATTGCGCCGCCACCCAGCCAGACGTTGTCCTCGATCGTGATGGGCAGCCCGCCTTCCCACCCCCTCCTGCGGTCCACCGGGTTCAACGGATGTGTTGGGCACAGCAATTGGACGTTCGGGCCGATCTGCACGTCGTCGCCGATCCTGACCTCGCACACGTCCAGGACCGTGAGCCCGAAATTCGCGAAGAGCCGATCGCCGATGCGGATGTTGTACCCGTAATCGACCTGAAGCGGCGCTCGGATACGAACATCTCGGCCCATGCTTCCCAGCAGTTCGCCCAAGAGGGTGAGGGCGGCCGGATCCTCTTCCAGATCAAGCCGGTGATAGCGCTCCGTCATTCTCGCCGCTTCGGCGGACGTGCGATGTGTCAGGTCGGCAGAGTTATTGGTCTCGTTTGCCGTAGTCTCGCCCCGGTACGGGAGTCCGGCCTGCATGCGCTCGCGCATGGTCATGTCATCGTGACTTGTCTGAGGTGTGGTCATTCGACGGAACCTTTCCGTGACCGCTTCCATGCGGCCAGATGGGAAGAGCAAATTCAGGAGAACAGGGCGGCCAGTCCGATGATGAACAATCCGACCAGGATCGCGATGCCGACCCCGATCAGCATCCTTTTGTTGATTTCCCTCATGACTGTTCGGACTTCGTCTTTTGTCCATTGCGTATTGCGGCGTGCACTCATGGTGGACAGTATTCCAGGTGCAGAGGCCCTCATGGCAGAATCTCATATATGCCAGAACCCCAGACAGACGCCTCAGGGCCCCTGACGAATCGACGACCGTGGTTCAAGAATTACAATCCTGACACCGCAACCGAGCTTGATCTCCCGGAGACCTCACTGGTCCACGTGATGGAGAGATCCGTGCGAGCGGCAGGTTCCAAAACTGCCCTGGAGTTCTTCGGCGCGGCGACCAGTTACGCAACCCTCGGGGACCAGGTCAACAGGGTTGCGGAGGGGCTGCGTCTCCTGGGCGTCCAGCCCGGGGATCGTGTCGCCGTAATTCTGCCGAACTGCCCGCAGCACGTCGTCGCGTTCTACGCGATTCTGAGGGTGGGCGGAGTAGTGGTCGAGCACAATCCGCTGTACACCGAAGGCGAACTGAGGCATCAATTCGAGGACCACGGCGCCAAGATCGCTTTCGTGTGGGACAAGATCGCGGACAAAGTCACGCATCAGCCTGCGGACGTCCGCCCTCGAGAGATTGTTTCGGTCAACCTGGTTGAGGCGATGCCGACGCACATGCGGCTGGCCCTGAAATTGCCGTTCAAAAAGGCCAAGGACTCCCGCGAAAAGCTCGAGGGGCCGGCCCCCGACACTACCTCGTGGCGCAAGATGCTCAAGAACGAGCCGATCGCAGAAGACCATCATCGGCCGACCGCCCATGACACGGCTCTTCTGCTCTACACGTCAGGAACCTCGGGGGATCCCAAGGGCGTCATGCTGACGCACCGGAATCTGGAGTCGAATGCGCAAATGGGGCAAGAATGGATCGGACTGGACGACGAGGAAGTCATCTATGCTCTGTTGCCGCTGTTCCACGCCTACGGAATGACTCTCGGGCTGGGGGTCGCCGTCGCAGTCCAGGCCAAGCTCGTTCTGTTCCCCACCGTGGACCTCGACCTCGTCTTCGGTGCGATGAAGAAGTCCAAACCGACTATTCTCCCCGCAGTGCCACCCGTCTACCAGCGGATGCTGGACATGGCCAATGAACGGGGCACTGACCTCTCCGGTATCCGGTATTCCGTTTCCGGTGCGATGAACCTGCCGTCGCAGCTCGTGGCCGATTGGGAAGCCAAAACCGGAGGTTATTTGGTCGAAGGGTACGGACTGACCGAATGCGCGCCGTTGGTCGCCTGCAACCCGTTGAACGAATCGCGCAGAGCGGGGTCCATCGGGACGCCCTTCCCCTCAACCGATATCCGTATTGTCGACCCCGAAACGCTCCAGGACGTCGAGGACGGGCGAGCCGGCGAGTTGTGGGTCAAAGGCCCCCAGGTGTTCCGCGGATATTGGAAGAACGAAGAAGCAACGAGGCAGACCGTGACCGCGGACGGCTGGCTGCGCACCGGAGACGTGGTGACCATGGATGCCGACGGATTCCTCTTCGTCGTCGACAGGCTCAAAGAAGTCATCATCACCGGGGGATTCAACGTATCTCCTTCCGAGGTCGAGACCGCTTTGAAGACATTCGATACGGTCAAGGACGCTGCGGTCGTAGGAATTCCCGCCGAGGGAGGAGGGGAAGAAGTGGTGGCGGCCGTCATCATGGCTGCCGGCCACGCCCTCGATCCCGAAGCTCTGCGTCAGCACTGCTACACCAAAGTCACCCGGTACAAGGTCCCTCGCCGCATCGTCGAATTGGAGGATTTCCCCCGCTCGATGCTCGGCAAAACGCTGCGCCGTGAGGTCAAAAAAGAGGTTATGGAGAAGCTGTAGGCTCCGGCCCGTCAGCAACTACGGCGACGCCCGCCGTGCTTTCTCGAGAAGGCACGGCGGGCGTCGTCGTAAGGGAACCGAAACGGACTATCGCCGCATAATCTTGCGGGCGAGCCAGTTTCCGAAAAGCTGAACGAACTGGACCATCACGATGATGATCAGCACGGAAGCCATGGTGATATCCCAGTTGAAACGCTGGTAGCCCTTGGACAGTGCGTAATCGCCCAGGCCGCCGGCGCCGATGTAACCCGCCATTGCGGACATGTCGACGACACCGATGAGCAGGAACGTGTAACCGAGAACGAGCGGGCCGAGAGCCTCGGGAAGGATGACCGAGAACATGATGCGAGCCTTTGAGGCACCCATGGCCCGGGCTGCTTCGATCACTCCCGGGTCGATCGACACCAAGTTCTGCTCCACGATCCGCGCGACGGCGAAGATCGCGGCGACGACCATGCCGAATACGGCGGCCTTCATCTCGATCGTGGTGCCGATGGTCGCGAGCATCACTGGCCCCAGGGCAACGAGAAGGATGATGAAAGGAATGGGGCGAACGAAGTTCACCACGAGGTTGAGGACCCAATTCAGGGGCCTGTTCTGCAAGATATTCCCGCGACGGGTCGTGTACAGCAGCAAACCGATCAGGAACCCTCCGATGCCCGCGATCACCATGGTGATCGCGACCATTTGGATGGTTTCCAAGGTCGCCTGCACCAGATCAGGGCGGACCTCGCTCCAGTCGGTCTTGGGCTTTGCCTCGATGGTGGCGGCGATGAGGGAGTGGGGATTCAGCGACATCATGCGCGCACCTCCTGGACGAGTGTAACGAGTTTCAGCTGTTCAACGGCGGCATCGACCGCGGAGACCTCGCCCAGCAGCTCAAGGGTGAGCTTTCCGTAGGTGCGTCCCTGGAGGGTTTCCAGGCCGCCCTCGACGATGTTGAAGCGCACGTTGCGATCACCGAGCCGTGAGAGGACATCTCCCAATTCGGTCTGGTCCGTGACCTCGACGCTGACGAGGAAGCCACGGTGGCGCTCCATCAACTCGCTGGCTCGGTCGCCGGAAGGGGTCGGTTTGACGGTCGTGGACACGAACCTCCGAGCGGGCGCGGTCTGAGGATTCGAAAAGACGTCGTAGACATTGCCTTCTTCCACGACCTTGCCCTTCTCCATCACGGCCACTCGGTCCGCGATCGAGGCGACGACGTCCATTTCGTGGGTGATCACGACGACGGTGATCCCCAGATCTTCGTTGACTTTCTTCAGAAGTCCGAGAACTTCCTCCGTGGTTTCAGGATCCAGCGCGGAAGTGGATTCGTCGGCGAGGAGAAGAGAGGGCTCGGTCGCGAGGGCGCGGGCAATGCCGACGCGCTGTTTCTGACCACCCGACAGCTGATCGGGGTAGCTTTTGGCCTTCTCACCCAGCCCCACGAACTCCAGGAGCTCCTCGACCCGCTTCTTGCGGCGGTCACCCGACCAGCCCGCTACTTTGAGCGGGAAATCGACGTTACCGGAAACGGTCTTTGAGTTCATGAGGTTGAACTGCTGGAAGATCATGCCGATATTGGTTCGGGCCTTGCGCAGGTCGGCCTCCTTGGCCCCTGAGATTGTCGTATTCTCCACCGTCAAGGTTCCCGATGTGGTGGCTTCCAGGCCGTTGATCAGGCGGACCAATGTGGACTTTCCGGCACCTGAATAGCCGATGATCGCGTAGATCTGTCCACGCTTGATCGTGAGCGAGACGTCGTCCACGGCTCTGACGGGGTTCTTCCCGGTTTTGAATACCTTGGAGACGTGATCGAGGACCACCATGTCCGAAGAGTGCGCCTCGGACACGGGACTCGTGTGCTCGGTCATGTGCATTCCCTTGCTTGTCGACTGTTGAGGGGTTCGATCGTTTCACACCGTGAGAGCGGACGACGCCGGCCGGCAGCTGAGCTGTCGGGCCGGCGTCGATCACCGAGACGAGTGGTGAAACTCTGGTTTACTTCTTTTCTTTGTTCTCGTCCTCGAGTTTCTTCTGGACGTCGCGCAACTTGTTGACGTCGGTGTCCACCACGACGGCGGTGTTCTTGGACGATTTCTGCTGGGCGTCCTGAACGGGCTTGCTGTGGTAGATGTCCACGATCTTCTTGTACGTCTCGTTGTCCTCCTGCCCCTTCTGTGCGACGAACAGGTTGACGTACGGGAGGGCCGAATCCTGGGATGCGTCGTCCTGGAAGAGGGCATTCTTGGGATCGAGGTCTGCATCATCGAGGAAGTCGTTGTTGACCACGGAACCATCCACCGAGGACATCGAGGTCACGGTCTGGTTCGCTTCGACCGAGGTCACGGTCACCTTGGAGTTGTCCTTGTCGATGTCGTTTTCGGTCGGCTGGAGAGTATCGCTCTTGAGCTTCAGAAGATTTGCCGACTTCAGGACGTTGATCGCGCGAGCCTGATTGACCGCGTCGTTCGGGATTGCGATCTTTCCGCCCTCCGGGATCTCGTCGAGGGACTTGTGGTTCTTCGAGTAGAGGCCCATCGGGAAGATCGCGGTGGGCCCGACGATCTGAAGATCGTCGTCGTTGTCGACGTTGTAATTGGCCAAGTAGGAGATGTGCTGGAACCAGTTCAGGTCAACCTGACCCTGCGTCAACTGCGGGTTGGCCTCGGTGTAGTTGTCGAGCTCTTTGTACTCGATGTCGATGTCCTGCTTGGCAGCCTCTTCCTTGAGGGCGGTATTGACTTCCATTTCCTTGGCGATGGCGACCTTCACGACCGTCTTGCCGTCTTTGGTTTCGGGGCCGCTGGGGGTGTCGTTGCCCCCGCATGCGGCAAGCCCAAGGGTTAAGGGAACAATCGCCAGGAGGGCGCCAAGTTTTTTCTTCACGGCTATGAATCTCTCTACTCGGTGCGGTGAGTTTTTGGGGTCGACGGAATGGCCCGGAGCCTCCGCGTCAGCCCCATTACAACACGCGCTCGGACCCTGAACTGAAGCGACGGAGATGTGTAGTCACACCTTTCACGGGGCGTCATAATTCGAAATATTGACGGAAGGCGGGGGCTGCGCCGTTGCCAAGGGCGCGCATTTTCCAGCCGGGAGGTCAGGTCGGTCTTCTCCCAGGACGCTATCCGCGTGCACATTTGTTCAGAACGGTTGTGCGAAGTGGCGATCCGCGCCTAAGCTAACCGCATGCCTGTGGGACGCCTCACGTTCTTTACCATCACCGGATGACGGCGAGGTCCCGTAGGTGGAGTTTGTCAACGGGGACGGACGTCGAGCCCCCAAGAAGGAGCACCTTATGTCTTCCACCGCAGATCCTTCGGTACCTCTCAAGGTCGAAGGGCATTACCTCGACCGTATCGGCATACCTTCGGTTCTCAAGTGGGGCTTCCTCGGAGTCCTGCTGTTCATGACCGGCCTCGGTGTCGAGTCGAATATTTTGACCCCGCACCTCGTGGAGGTTCTGCACAGCCCTGAGAGTGCTGTCGCCGGGATTATCGCCTCGTATTCCTTGGCCGTGGCGGTGGGCAGCTACCTTTCCGGCGCTCTTTCCGACCTCATTGGGCCGAAGAGGGTTATGCTCATCGGCTTCCTCGTGTGGGCCGTCTTCCAGATCGGATTCCTCCTGGCCATGGCCAGCGGGATCTTCTGGCTGGTTGCGGTCACCTATTTCTTCCGCGGATTCGGCATGCCATTGTTCACCTTCTCCTTCTTGGTGTGGGTCAACATCACCGCGTTGAAGTCCAAGGCCGGTACCGCCATTGGCTGGTTCTACGTGATGTTCACCGGTGGTCTGCCGACCCTCGGCTCGTTGGTCGCCATCGGCGCCATCCCAACCTTTGGCGGTGGCGTGGTCGGCGAGTCCGGAGCGATCATTTTCTCCTGCGTTCTCAACATCGTCGGCTTCCTGCTCGTGTGGTTCGGATGCCATGACGAGAAGGGAAAACGCCGTATTGCCCCCGAGGGTGAGACCGCTTCGCAGGTGATCCTCTCGGGCCTTCGCCTGACTTTCACCAACAGCAAGGTCCTTCAAGGCTTCCTGGTTCGTTTGATCAACACCGCACCCGAGTTCGGCATGTTCATCATCATGCCCGCGGTGATCAGTACGACATTGGGCTGGGGGCAGTCTCGCTGGCTCGCGATGACGGTGTGCGTCTACGCAGGAAACATTCTGTTCAATGCGTTCTTCGGTAACTTGGGCGACCGCCTCGGCTGGGTCACAACGGTCCGTTGGTTCGGCGTCTTCGCCTCCGCGGTTTCGTTGCTCGCGTGGTGGTACGTGCCCCACATGGTGCCCGCAGGGTCCAACTGGGGATACATTCTCGCCGTGATCGCCGGTATCTGCTATGGCATATTCCTGGCGGGCTTCGTGCCGATGGGGGCCATCATGCCGGCCAACGCCCCTGATCACCGCGGCGCCGCTATGGCCATGTATACCACCGCCGCGGGCGGCGCCACCTTCTTGGGGACCGCCGTGGTCGCCATCGTCCTGAACATCACCGGTGCAATGGGCATGAGCAGTTTTGCCCAGAATTCCACCGTGATTTGGGCATTCGTGGCTTTGTACGCCTGCGCCTTCATCATGGTCGGCCATTTGCGCACCGAGCAGGACGATCCGGAGCATCGCCGCAAGATCAAGGAGGCCGATACCCAGGCCCTCGCGATCCAGGAGGCTAACGAAAACAACGTGACAATCCAGCAACCGGACAGCCGCGACTAGACGGTTCGAGGATACGACGCCCATGTGTTGCCCAGATCGGTGGCACATGGGCGTCGATCGTTTAAGGGTTTTTCTCCCGGGGCCCTCAGCCTTCGGGGACCGTTTCAGGGAGAATCCAACGGTTCAGCACCGGCTCGAAGACCCTTCAATGAATAGGTCTGTTCCTCGGCTTCATGAGGCTTCGGCGACGAAGCTCATTGCTTTGGGGCTTGGCTAGGTCGACCCGGGCGGTGCCTCCCGTTTTAAGTGCGCAGCGCGCGCAGGATATGCGTCGCCGTGGCTTCGTCCGTGACCAGCCGGCGGAAGTATTTCATGGACGCCGCGGTCACGATGGACCAGCACTTTTCCTCGCCCACGGCCACTGCGGTCGAGAAAGGGATGGCGGCAAGGTCCTTTGTGGGAATGCGGACGGTCCGCTCGGAGCCAGGGAAGGTAAGCTCTCGGCCCTCCCTGTTGAAAAAGTGCAGGCAGACGTCGCCGATCGAATCGGGCAAGCTGTCCTTCGGGATCGCGGAAGACAGCGAGGTTCGGCCCGTCGTCGGAGAGCCGATGCCGACGAGCGCTCCTTTCGCGGAGCTCCAGAGCCGACGAACCTCCGCGAAGGATTCATCCTTTTGCAGGGCTTGGTAAATGCTTTTGGACGGGATTGCGCTCGCGAAGAGGGGGGAATGTGTGCTTCCCGTGCTCTGCGCGAGCATGCGAACGATCTCGTTGGTCTGGTGCCAGGCCTCCGGTTCGGAGACACCGCCGACGGAAGGGACCAACTTGACCCCATCGAGGCGTGAAAGCCGCATTTGGGCTATGCCGTAGAGCGCCATTCCGGACGAGATGACGAGCGCGTCGCCCGGTGCGAGGTGCATGGCGTCGAGCGCCCGTTGCACCGGCGGGAGCATTCCCTGGCCCATGGTCGAGGGCTGCATGCCTCGGGCGAGGTAAACCTCTTCGAGATGCAGGGCGGAGCGGAGCCTCTCGGCCAGGTCGGAGCGACCCTCGGCGTCCGGATGGACTATCCGGATCTGCACCATGCCGATGGTCCGGGCGTGCGTCAGCATGCGACTGACGGTTGGCCGCGAGACCTTGAAAGCCTCCGCGATGGCGGATTGGCCTTTTTCTTCCTCGTAGTACATGCGCGCAACCGCGTAGAGGCGATCGACGTCGTACAGGTCCCTGAGGTTCTTCTTGTCATCCATGAAGTACTCGCTCGTAGTGCTATAGGTTTCGCTACATCGTAACCCCGATCACTCACGATGTGAACATATGTGCTTGACATATGTGCTCGGGTCTTCAAGAATGTGTGGTGCGTGACATACGCGTGCGACACAAAGGAGTGACCATGAGCACCACCGCTCTACCGACCGAGATGCGAGCAGTCGTTTGCAATAAGCCCGAGGACTACACCCTGGAGACCCGACCGGTACCGCAACTCGGTACCGATGACTTGATCATCAAGGTCGAGGCGGTGGGAGTGTGCGCCTCCGATCTGAAGTGCTATCACGGGGCCGTGAAGTTCTGGGGCGACGAGAACCGTCCGCAGTGGGCCCAGGAAGACATCATCCCCGGTCACGAGATCACCGGAACCGTGGTCTCAGGAACGGACCAGGCTTTCAACTACCACGGAGTCCACGAAGGCGACCGGATTGTCGTCGAGCAGATCGTTCCGTGCGAGGAATGCCGCTTCTGCCTCCGTGGCGAGTACTGGATGTGCGGACCGCATGACATGTTCGGTTTCCGCAACTTCAATGGTGGAATGGCCGAGTACATGCTCGTTCCCAAACGCGCACGGGTTCACAAGATTTCCAGAGACGTGAAGCCTCAGCACGCCGCATTCGCCGAGCCTCTTGCTTGCTCGCTCCACGCAGTCGAGCGCGCGAACATCAAGTTCGAGGACGTCGTCGTGGTCGCCGGCGCAGGCCCCATCGGATTGGGCGCGATCATGGGCGTCCGCGAGAAGAATCCTCTCAAGATCATTTCCTTGGACATGGACGACGCCAAGCTCGCGCTCGCGAAGAAGTGCGGCGCGGACATGACCATCAACATCGCCAACGAGGACGCGGTTGCAAAGATCAAGGAGATGACCGACGGATACGGTGCCGATGTCTACATCGAGTGCACGGGTCATCCATCAGCTGTCGGGCAGGGTCTCAACCTCCTCCGCAAGCTCGGAACTTACGTCGAGTACTCGGTCTTCGGCCAGGATGTGTCCGTGGATTGGTCCATCATTTCGGATGACAAAGAGCTCAGCGTTCTGGGCGCCCACCTCGGGCCGTACACGTGGCCGAAGGCCATCAGCCTCATCGAGTCCGGCAAATTGCCGCTCGATGAAGTCTGCACGCACCAGTTCCCGTTGGAGAAGTTCCAGGAGGCCCTGGACAGCGTCGCCGATTCGGCAGGCTCGTCCATCAAGGTCTCGATCCTTCCCCAGCCGTAATCAGCCCTAATGCGGGCCGGAGCATTCCGGCCCGCACGAAGCGGCCCGACGCCAGGGCCACCCGCACACCTGACAACCGGGTCAGCGGCTCGCGCCTCACCCGGAGATCACCAGGAGGAGACCGCTCCCATGACCAAGCTTTACAATGATCCCGCCGAATTCTCCGATGAACAGCTCGAAGGATTCGTCGATTTGTATTCGGACCGGTTGGCTCAGGTCCCGGGTGGAGTGATTTCTCTGCCCCCGAAAACTCCCCAGGTCGCGGTGATCGTCGGCGGCGGTTCCGGCCACTATCCGGCCTTCGCTGGTCTCGTGGGCCCCGGTTTCGCCTCCGGGGCGGTGGTCGGCAACATTTTCACCTCACCGTCTGCTGCCCACGTGTATTCGGTGGCCAAAGCGGCTGACCAGGGCAAGGGCGTCGTCCTGACGTTCGGCAATTACGCGGGCGACAACATGAACTTCGGTATTGCCGCAAAAATGTTGCGCGCCGAAGGGATCGACACCCGGGTCGTGGTGGTCAAGGACGACATTGCTTCCGACCCTGAGTTCGACAATCGTCGAGGAATTGCGGGCGATTTCACGGTATTCAAGGCGATGGGCGCGGCCGCGGCGGCGGGCAAGAGCCTGGACGAGGTCGAGCGGCTCGGAAATCTGACCAACCGACGGACGCGCACACTCGGCGTGGCATTCTCCGGGTGCACGATGCCTGGCGCCAAAACACCGCTGTTCGAGGTCAAGACGGGACAAATGGGCGTAGGCCTCGGGATTCACGGTGAACCCGGGATACGCGACGACGTTCGCCCCTCGGCTGCCGAGCTCGGCCGGCTTCTGGTACGCACCGTGCTCAAGGATGCGCCCGAAAATCCCGGCGGACGCATCGGCGTGATCGTCAACGGACTCGGGACCACCAAGTACGAGGAGCTTTTCCTCCTCTACCGCACGATCGCTCCGCTGCTGCGCGAAGCGGGATACGAGATTGTGGACCCCGAAGTCGGCGAGCTGGTCACGAGCCTCGACATGGGCGGAGTCTCCCTGACCGTCCTGTGGCTCGACGACGAGTTGGAGCCTCTCTGGACCGCGGACGCCTACGCCGCTGCATACCGCAAGCAGTCGGCGCCGCTGGAGACCATCGAGGAGACCTACGAGGGTAAGGTTTCTGCGCTCGACGAGGAGTCTCTCGTCGAAGCCAGCCCAGCAGCACTCGAGATCTCCGAGCGCGTTCGCAAGGCGGTCGCCTTGGTTGCAGAACTGATGCACGACCAGGAGACGTACCTCGGCGAAATCGATTCCTACGCCGGCGACGGCGACCACGGGCGCGGTATGGTCAAAGGCAGCGATGCCGCACTGACCACCGTCAAGGAAGCGCCCGAGAAGGCCGGCCCGGCGTCGCTGATCAAAGCCGCGGGACGCTCTTGGGCCATGCAGGCCGGCGGAACGTCGGGTGTTCTCTGGGGCGCTTCACTCGAAGCGGCCGCCAACACGATCGACGACGCCGCCGAGAGCTTCACGGACGAAGACTTGGTCCGTGCCGTCCGCACTTTCGCCGATTCCATGGTCACCCTGGGAGGTGCCAAAGTTGGGGACAAGACCCTGTTGGATGCCCTTTTGCCCTTCGCGGATACGCTCGAGTCCCAGGAAGGCGATCTCAGCGAGGCCTGGGGAAAGGCGACAGAGGCGGCCAAGGACAGTGCCGAGAAGACCGCTGAACTCCGGCCCCAAAAAGGACGTGCCCGCCCGCTAGCCGAAAAATCGGTCGGCCATCCGGATCCCGGAGCGATCTCGATGTCGATGATCCTCGAGCTTCTCGGCAAGAGCCTCTAGCCACAGTCCCCCTTAAGTATCGAGGGCGAGCTGCCGGGAAAAGCCGCTCGCCACGGAAAGGCCGCAACCATGGTCAAACTCAAGAATTCCACCCTGCAGGAGATCGATCGGACCGCGCAGTCCCGCCTCGTCGAAGGCAGCACCTTCCGGATTCCGGCCTATGACCGGAACGAATTGAGCGTCGGCGTCGTGCACTTCGGAGTCGGCGGCTTCCACCGCGCTCATCAGGCACGGTACTTGGACGAGCTGTTCACTCAGGGAGAGGCCAAAGATTTTGCCATCTGCGGCATGGGCGTTCTGCCCAATGACAAATTCATGCGCGATACCTTGGCCGAGCAGGATTACCTCTACACTCTGGTCGCGCGCTTCCCGGATGGCCACGAGGACACTCGAGTGATCGGATCGATCATCGATTACGTGTGGGCGCCGGAGGATCCAGCCGGGGCGGTCGAATACTTGGCCCAGGAAAGTATCAAGATCGTTTCGCTGACCGTGACCGAGGGTGGATACAACTTCAACCAGGTCACGCACGCCTACGACCTCGAAAACCCGTTGGTCGCCGCCGATCTGGCAGATCCCGAGCATCCGCGTACGGTATTCGGCCTGGTCACGCAGGCTCTGAAGCTGCGCCGGGAGCGTGGCATCACGCCATTTACTGTCCGTAGCTGTGACAATATTCAGGCCAACGGCGATATGGCCAAGAACGTCTTCACGGCGCATGCGAGGGCTTTGGACGCCGAGCTCGCAGGATGGATCGAGGAGCACGTGAGCTTCCCGAATTCCATGGTCGACCGCATCACGCCGGCCACGACCGACGAAGACCGGACGTACGTTCAGGACACCTTCGGATACGAAGACGGGTGGCCGGTGGTCACCGAGGACTTCATCCAGTGGGTCATGGAGGACGACTTCGTCAACGGCCGCCCGCCGTATGAGGACGTCGAAGTGCAGATGGTCGATGACGTCGAACCGTATGAGAAGCTCAAGCTTCGGATGCTGAATTCATCGCACCAGGGACTGTGCTATTTCGCGCATCTGGCCGGTTACCACAAGGTCGATGAAGCCGTTTCGAATCCGCTGATTGCCGATTTCCTCATGGCCTACATGATGAGGGAAGCGAAACCAACACTCGATCCGTTGGAAGGTATCGACGTCGACGAGTACGCTCGTACCCTGATCAGCCGTTTCACGAATAAGTACGTCAAGGACACCGTTCCGCGCCTGTGTGCCGAATCTTCGGATCGTATTCCCAAATGGTTGATCCCGGTGGTCCAGGACAACTTGCGGGACGGCGGGGACGTCCGTCTTTCGGCAGCCATTGTGGCCAGTTGGGCCCGTTACGCCGAAGGGATCGATGAGCAAGGACGCCCCATCAAGATCGTGGACAACGCCGAAGACAAAGTCCGGGCTGCGGCGCAGGCGCAGAAGGACGATGAACTCGCATTCTTGCGGGACAAGGATTTCTTCGGTGACTTGGCTGAGCAATCGCGGTTCACGGAGGAATACGTCAAGGTTCTTCGCTCATTGCATGAGGTGGGCAGCCTGAAGACGTTGGAGAAGCTCCTGGCCGATTGATATACCGTGGCATTGCGGGTCCCCGGCGGGTAACTATGCACCTGCCGGGGACTTTCAATGCCACAAGTTGTTGTGAAGGAGCGTTCTGCATGAGCACTTACGTCTTGGGCGTGGATTCCTCCACCCAGTCCTGCAAGGCCGTTCTGGTCGATGCGGCGACCGGTGAGGTTGTCGACGAGCGGCGCGCGAGCCACCCGGAGGGCACCGAAGTGGACCCCGCTGCCTGGGTCAGCGCGATCGAGGAGGTCACCGAGGAGCTTCTGCCTCGTGCCTCAGCCGTGGCGATCGGCGGCCAGCAGCACGGCATGGTTCTACTCGACGACGCCGGCGAGGTCATCCGCCCTGCACTCTTGTGGAACGATACCCGTTCGGCACCGCAGGCCGAAGAGTTGCTTGCGTGGCTCGGAGGGCCGGACGAGGCCGCGCGTCGAACCGGCAGCGTGCCCGTGGCCTCCTATACCGCGACCAAGGTCCTATGGGTCCGGGAGAATGAACCGGAAAATGCCGAACGCATCGATCGGATTGCTCTGCCGCACGACTATTTGACGTGGATACTCAATGAATCGGATGAGCTTTGGACCGACCACGGCGAGGCTTCCGGAACCTCGTACTACGATCCTTCCGCTCGCGAATGGCTGCCTGAGGTCGCCGCGTGGGCCGCCGGGCATGACGTCAGCCTGCCGCGCCTGGCAGAGCCGCATCAAGTCGTGGGCAAGACAGCCTCGGGAGCGCTGATCGGCCCGGGCACGGGGGACAACGCCGCAGCCGCGCTCGGGCTCGGCATGAAACCGGGTGATGTCAGTATCTCGATAGGCACTTCCGGGGTCGTGGCCGTGGTCAGCGATGTGCCGTCACACGATGCCTCGGGGTCGATCTCGGGATTCGCGGACGCGTCCGGTCGCTACCTGCCGCTGGCCACCACACTGAACGGCGCGCAGGTCTTCGACAGGGCCGCAGACCTTCTGGGAATCGGCCACGAAGAGCTCTCGGCTCTGGCCCTGGCTGCGGAGCCGGGATCTGGGGGCGCGGTCTTCGTCCCGTACTTCGCGGGGGAGAGGACCCCCAATCTGCCGGAAGCTCGTGCACAATTCCTCGAACTCGGCTCGGAGTTCTCCCGTCAGAACATGGCCCGCGCAATGATGGAGGGCCTAGCCTGTTCGATGGCCGAGTGCCTCAAGAAAGTGCAGAAACAGACCGGGACCGAACCCCAACGCGTCCTGCTGATCGGTGGCGGCGCCAAGTCCGAGGCCTTCCAGAAGATTCTCGCCGGAGTGATCGGCGGCCCCATTCTGTTGCCCGAGTCCCGCGAATTCGTCGCATTGGGGGCTGCCCGCCAGGCTGCTTGGGTCCTTTCCGGCGAGACCGAGCCCCCGGTGTGGGAAACCGCGAATACCGAGGAAGTCATCGCGGATCCTACGCCCGAGGTGTACGAGCGGTACATAGAGTTCCGCAATCGTCTCTACCCTGACGCGAAGTAAGCCCTGGGGAGGTTTGAGACCCGAAGCGGGCCGGCCTCCGAAGGATCTCCACGGCGGGAGGTCGGCCCCCCCCCGCATCGGTCAGACGCTCGTGTAGCCACCGTCGATGATCATATTGGATCCCGTCACCATCGCGGCGTCGTCGGAGGCGAGGTAGCCGACCATCGCGGCGACCTCTTCGGGCAGCGCGAACCGGCCCGCCGGGATCTGCTCCTTGGCCCGCTCGCCTTTTTCCCCGGCCCAAGCCTTCTTGCCCAAAGGTGTTTCGACAATCGTCGGGGAGACCGCATTGACCGTGACACCACGGGGAGCCCACTCGAGCGAGAGAACGCGGGTCAACCCCACGATTCCCGCTTTGGATGCACAGTAGGCCGCGTGCTGGTCCAATCCGACGACTGCCCCCTGTGAGGCGAGATTGATGATGCGCCCGTAGCCTGCGGTCGTCATGACGCGCCCGGCCGCTTGGGCCATGTAGAACGAGCCGCTCAGGTTGATGTTGATGGTCTTCTTCCAATCCTCGGCGGCGAGATCCGTCGCAGGATTGAGAAAGACCACGCCAGCCGAATTGACCAGGATGTGCGGCGTGCCGAGTCGGTCGACGACGCCGTCGACCACGCGGACCGCTTCCTCCGGATCCGAAAGGTCGGCGCGGAACCCCGCGTGGCCTTCACCCGGGAGGGACGCCAAGGCGTCGTCGAGAGCGGGCGAGACATCCACGCCGGCTATGCGCGCGCCCTTTTCGGCCAGGTGCTCGGCGATGGCCGCGCCGATACCGCTCGCGGCTCCCGTGACGATCGCGATCTTGCCGGCAAAAGATTTCTCGGTCATTTCTACTCCTTGGGTTATGAGTCGGTCGGCGGGTCGGATGCGCGGGCTTGTCCGCTGCCCAGCCCGGCCAAGTGATGCTGAATCTGCGCGGTCGCCTCGTACAGGCTGCGATAGTCCTCGTAGAGGGCGTCGTAGACGGGAATTTCGTGTGGCTCAATGACTTTTTCGACAGGGTTCCAATCGTCGAGATTCGCCACGACGCCGAGCGTCTGGGCGACCATGAAGGCGTCCCCGTATGCAGCCCCCACGCTGTATCGGTGGATGCGTTGAGGCCGACCCGTGACGTCAGAGACGATCTGCGGCCAGAGGTCCGATCCGACACCGCCGCCCGCGCAGGTAATGGATTCGATGCTCGCGCCTGCCTTCTCCATAACCTCGATATTGTGTCGGACAGCGAAGGCCGTGGCCTCGAGGAGGGATCGGTACACATGCCCGCGGCCGTGCTCGACGGTGAGCCCGATCATGACGCCCCGTGCGTCGGGGTCCTGGATGGGTGTCCGCTCTCCCGCGAAGTACGGCAACGTCAGGAGGCCATCCGACCCCGGACTGACCTGTCCGGCGGCCTCGATGAGCCGGGCGTAGTCCTGGACTCCGGATATCTCCCGAAACCACTGGGTAAGCGCCCCCGACGTGGCCAATCCACCCGCGAGGTTGCGGGTGCCTCGTCGAGTTCCGGTCGTTCCCCACATGGACGAGTGGCGGAGGCGCTCGCGGGAATTGGCGATGAGGAATAGCGTGGTCCCGTACATGAGGAACAGCTCGCCGTCGTCGGTGGCTCCGACCGATTCCTGTTCTGACCAAGCGTCGATACTGCCGTAAATCACCGGGATACCCTCTTCGAGTTCGGGCAAATCCTCGACGGGTCGCGTCCTGGAGCAAATATCGTTGCTCCAGCCGAGCCGGGGCAATTCCACACCGGCGGCGAAGCGTTCGGACATCTCGGTGTCCCATTCCTGGGTTTCCGGGTCATACAGGGGTGTGCACTGGCTCGCGGAGTGGCGATCCAGAACGTATTCGCCCGTCAGATGCTGGATGATCCAGCTGGACGGCATGTAGAAGCGAACACCCTCGGCGAATGCCTCTGGGTATCGCTTGGCGAACCACAAAAGTTTGGGGCCGCCTGCCTGGGACGTGAGCTGGGAATCGAAATGCTTGAGGATTTCCAGTTGTCCGAGCTCTGCGGAGATTTCCTCGATCTCATCGCGTGCCCGGTAGTCCACCCCGTAGAGGGCAGCCGGAGCGATCGGCGCGTCACCGGTCGCGACTCCGATGCACGGGCCCATCCCGGATACGCCGATGCCTCGGACCTGCACGGCGTTGATACGGACGAGATCCGCGTAGAGTTCCCGGAATTCATTCCACCAGATGTTCATGTCCATTTGGACGACGCCGTTGGGCAATCGTTCGACCTCGTGCTCAAGTGTTCGTGAGTCGAGGACCATGCCCTCGGGAGAGACCAGGACCGCCTTGGTACTGGATGTGCCGACGTCGAGACCGAAGAATGCAGATGCTGCCATGTAGTCCATATTGGTACAGATCACATGGCAGGGCCATTCGGAGGACGGTTTGTATCGCTATCCGTTGCCCTTGATCCAATCGGAATCGTAAAGATCTCGGCTTTGGCCGCTGTCTTTGGCACGGCGGCGTTCGGCATAATCCGTCTGGCGGAGAATTGCGTCGTCGTGATCCGGTGTGCTCCACAGGCCCAGCGCAATGAGGCCCGCGGACAGGCTTGCCAGGAGGAGAAACAGGAATCCCAACTCGGACCACATTACGACGTGATTGCGCACGAGAACAGCGTCGGAGCCCTCCATCCAACGAGGGACCATGTAGCTGACCACGAAGAACGCCGCGCTGAGAACAACCATGATCACGGGCGCCCAGAACCATCGGCTCATGTAGCGCGTGGGTTTGCGGCCCTCTTGATCTCGGAAGGCCGGCGCAAGACGCCAGCGCACGGACACAAGCCCCGCGATACCTACCAATAACGGGGCGATCCCCACAAACGCCCAGCGAGGATGCGCGGCCGCAACGAGCCCGAAGACCATGAGAATGCCGAGCATGCAGCTGGCGAAGGAGAGTCCACCGACCATGCGTCGGTACGCGGTTGCGCGAGCGCGGAGGCTTTGGGGCTCCCGTGGCTCGGACTGTTCGCCGGTCGGGGAAAGCATCGAGCCGGTCCACTCGGACTCAGGGATTCTGATGCCGTAGGTCGGAGCCTCGTATTCGCCTTCCGGGCCGTTTCTGGCATCTCGGGTGCTGCTCATGACCGGAAACTCCCTTCGACCGTCTGCGACATTCCGGAACGTCGTGGATATCCTGTCTTTCCATGGTAGGCCGGTTGACGATGGGTTGTAACCCGGGCGCCGGTAGCCGGCAGCGAACTCGATTTTCAGGATCGACTCAGCTCGGGTGCACCAAAATTTCAGAAGGGTTGGTTACCCTGACAAGGCAACACCCGGCGATTCGAGGAAGTGCGAGCCTCGAATCTTCCGGGTGTTGCCTCGTTAAACGGCGATCCGCGTATGCCGGGTCCGTCCTAACCTGCAGCTCCCAGCCAAGTACGCATGGACTGACGGAATTCGGGGTCTTCGAAGCTCGACGTCGCAAAGTGCGCTGGGGGAGAAGCGCTGACGTCCTCGGCGAGGACGACAACCCGGGTTCCAGCCGCAACGGCCGCCGTGGCGCCTGGACCGGAATCTTCGAATGTCAGTGCGCGGTCGCACGAGCCCTTGAGGTCTTTCACTGCCTTCACGTACATATCTGGTTCAGGTTTGCCGTGAGGTACGTCGTCACAGGAAACCCATGTTCCTAGGAAATGCTTGAACCCTGTGGTTTCCAGCTTGGCGTCGAGAATTGCTCGCGTGGAATTGGAAGCGACTCCGACGGGCAGCACCTCGGAACACTCGCGGACCAGCTCCATTGCACCCGGAATGAGATCGACTCCCTGTTCGATGCGTTGAACGTCCAAGTCGGACAGCAGTGACAGGATCTCCGATCCGCGGCCTTCGATCTCCGCCTGCGGCGCATCGTCGGGTAGCTCTTCACGGGCTAGGGCCTCGGCGATCGTCGAGGCGGGCAGGGCCGTCAGTTTGTCGGCGAGGATTTGAGGGCTGTCCAGTCCGAGGTCGTGGCTGACCCGGGCAATGGTCGCGACCCATGATTTCTCGGTGTCCATGAGGACTCCGTCGCAATCGAAAACCACGGTGGTAGGAGTCCAGTCGGCGGGAAAAGTGGAGGGGCTCAGGGGCGCAGATCGGCGAGTGAAAGTCATACCTCCATCCTTCCAGGATGGAGCCGTCCATGCGAGCAGAGGTTGTCAAGGCTAGCCGTCAGCAACCCGAGGCCGACATCTCGGCGGATATACCCTTTTCGTCACAATTACCTATGCTAATTACGCCCAGGCCATAGTATGATGAGGCTTGCCTTAGATCATCGGCGAATTGGTGCCTGACTTGGCATCCTCATCAATACTTGAACCCTCGCGGTTCGGACCCATTTGGGGGCGACTCGGGCCCCAGCTTCATAGGAGATAAAACACATTATGGTTTCCATTTCTCGTGGCACCTTCCTGAAGGCGGCTGCCGCTTCGGCTGCCGCGCTCGCTCTTGCTGGTTGCTCGACGGGTTCCAACGACAACAAGGATTCTTCGTCCTCCGGCGGGTCGTCCTCGGCCGATGCCGACGCCTTCCCGGTAACCCTTGAGTCGTCGTTCGGTGAAACCACAATCGAATCCGAGCCCAAGAAAATTGTCGGCCTTGGCTGGATCAATGCCGAGATCGTGCTCGCCTTGGGTGTAGTGCCGATCGGTTCGGGTTACGTGGGTTGGGGCGAGAACGACAACCACTCGACCGACTGGTTCGACGACAAGGTCAAGGAGCTCGGCGGCGAGTTGCCCACTCGCTTCTCGGAAACCGATGGGACCAATTTCGAAGAGATCGCCAAGCTCTCGCCGGACCTCATCGTGTCCGCGGTCGGCAGCATGGACCAGGAGACTTTCGACAAGCTCAAGGAAATCGCTCCCGTGGTTGTCTACAACAAGGACCACAAGGACGGCTGGATGGTCCCGTGGCAGGACTCGACCCGCACCATCGGGAAAGCGCTGGGGCGAAGCTCCGCCGCCGAAGACGTGGTCAAGAAGGTCGAATCCAAGTTGAGCGATGAGGCCGGCAAGTACGGACAGCTCAAGGATGCGACCTTCGTAGCGTCCAATCTTTCCGTGTCCGAGGCGCAGCCTACGATCAGCGTCTACACGGAAGGCGATGGTCGCGTGAACTTCCTGCAGACCCTCGGTATGAAGATGTCCGATGCCGCCAAGTCCGTCAAGGCGGAGACTTTCTACGGCACCTGGTCCAACGAGCGTGCATCCGAGTTGAGCTCGGACATGCTGTACTCGTGGGTCGATTCGGCCGAAAGCATTGAAAAAATCAAATCCAATGATGTCCTCAAGCAAATTCCCGCAGTAGCCAAGGACGCTGCTGTTCTGGATTACGACAAGAAGCAGGGCCTCGGCATGGGCAATACCCCGTTGGGTATCGAATGGCTCCTGGACGAGACCGATTTCGTCAAGCAGATCGCCGACGCCGTGACGAACGGCAAGAAGTAGTTCGAATCGTTGATGTCCACAGCAGTCGAATCCCTTCGACACAGTACGCCGGCCAAAGAGCGGTCCCGCAGGGGCGCGGTCCTGGTCGGCGTACTCGCCCTTTTTCTCATAGCAGTCCTGGGATCCCTGTTCATCGGCTCAAAACCCGTCAATCCGGTCTCCGCACTTGACGCTCTCCTGGATCCCAGCTCGGGATCCCCGGAATCCGTCATCATGTCCGGTCGTCTCAGCCGGACAGTCATCGGAGTCGTGATCGGAGCCGTCCTCGCGACCGCCGGCGCCGCGATGCAGGGCGTCACCCGCAACCCACTGGGCGATCCGGCGATTCTCGGTATCAATTCCGGGGCTACATGCTTCGTCGTTCTCGGAATCGCCCTCGTGGGTGCTTCGGGTGCCGCGGCCTATGCGGTGTGGGCGCTGGTCGGTGCCGCTTTTGCGGCAGTACTGGTGTATGCCATCGCAAGCATAGGTCGGGAAGGGGCGACGCCGATCAAGCTGGCCCTGGTGGGTGCGGCCTTCAGTGCGGGCGCGTTGTCGGTGACGAACGCCTTGATTCTGCAAGGACAGGAAACCCTGGACGAATTCCGGCACTGGCAGATCGGCTCCCTCTCCCGGGCGACCTACGGCGATCTACTGACGGTTCTGCCCTTGATCGCGCTCGGGCTCGTGCTGACCGTGGGCCTTGCATCCTCGATCAATAACTTTGCTTTGGGCGACGACATGGCGAAGTCCTTGGGCGAGAAAGTCGCCCTCAAAAGATTCGTCATCTTCGTGGGAATCACTGCCTTGTGCGGAAGTGCGGTTGCCCTCGCCGGGCCCATCGCGTTCCTCGGTCTGATGATTCCGCATGCTCTGCGTGCGGTGATCGGCCCCGATTACCGGTGGATCATGCCCTTGAGCTTATTCGCAGGTCCCGTCGTCCTCCTGTGGGCCGACGTCGTCGGGCGAGTCCTCCTGCCGCCCACGGAAATCGAAGTCGGCGTGACCATGGCGATCGTCGGGGTCCCGATATTCATCTACCTCATCCGTTCACGGAAGGCGGTCAACCTATGAGCGTTACCGTCAAAGACCGGACCGAGAAGAAGCCAGAAGGCACCCTGGCCTACGATGTGGCTGCGATGCGACGCCGCAGAGCCGCGCGACCTGTCGTGGCCGTCGTCGCTCTCGCCGTGGCCCTGCTGGGTGCCATCGCGGTCCGGGTCCTCCTCGGTACCTATACGGTCACAATTCCTGACTTCTTCTCGATTCTTTCCGGCAAGACCATTCCGGGTGCGGCCGGTGCAAAGTTCATCGTTCTGCAAGACAAGCTTCCCCATGCGATTCTGGGGGCCTTCGCGGGGCTCGCCTTCGGCTCCGCCGGAGCAATCTTCCAACTGCTCCTCCGCAACCCTCTGGCCAGCCCGGACATTATCGGCGTGAATTCTTCCGCGAGTCTCGGGGCCATAGTCGCGGTTTCCTTGTTCGGCGCGGCCGGAACCGGGATGGCCGTAGGCGGTCTGATCGGCGCCGTGGTGTGCGTGGTCGTAATCTTCAGCCTGTCCATCGGGCGTGAAGGGATGGTCGGCAACCGTTTCATCCTGATCGGCCTCGGCATATCAGTCCTCGCGGTGGCTCTGGCCAATTACCTGCTGTCTCGCGTGAACATCTACAAAGCTGCAGATGCCGCAATCTGGCTGACCGGCTCGCTCGGGTCCGCTAATTGGCAGCGAATCTCGATGCTTGGCGTCGTCCTGGTGATCGTCCTGCCCCTGATCGCAATTTTCTCCAAGAACCTTCACTCTCTGGAGGTGGGAGACGAACTGGCTTCGGGGCTCGGTGTTCCCGTGACCGTGACCCGGTGGCTCTACGTGGCTCTGGCCGTTGCGTTGGTGGCCTTCGCGGTCGCCATGACGGGGCCGATCACTTTCGTCGCATTCGTCTCCGGGCCGATTGCCCGCAAATGCGTGGGCGGTAGACACTCCGTGACTGCTTCCGCGCTCATCGGCGCGACCATCGTTGTCCTGGCCGACTTCGTCGCCGCAAATCTGATTCCGGGCGGTCGGCTCCCCGTCGGCGTCGTGACCGGCATCGTGGGTGCGCCCATTCTGCTGTGGCTGGTCGCCGCAGCCCAGAAAGAGAGGTCCTGATCCTTATGACCAAAGTCCGAACTTCTTCCTCATCCCAACAGCTGCGTCTGTGCGCAGAATCGCTGACTCTCAATTACGGTGGCCGCAACATCGTTGAGAACCTGGACTTCCAGGTCCCTGCCGGTCAGGTCACCGCGATCATTGGACCCAACGGATGCGGCAAGTCCACGCTGTTGCGCGGGTTCTCTCGTTTGCTCAAGCCTGCCGGCGGTCGAGTTCACCTCGACTCCAAAGACCTGTCCAAGTACGGTTCGCGAGACTTCGCACGCCGCGTGGGGCTGCTCCCGCAGCATCCGGTGGCGCCGGACGGAATCACGGTCGCCGACCTTGTGTCCCGAGGAAGATATCCCTATCAGGGCATGTTTTCCAAAGCATCCCGAGAGGACGACGCCGCAGTCGCGTGGGCGTTGGAAGCGACGCATACCGATCAGCTCGCCGAGATTCCCGTCGCGGAGCTCTCGGGCGGGCAACGTCAACGCGTGTGGATTGCGATGGCTCTGGCCCAGGAAACCGATGTCCTCCTCCTCGACGAGCCGACCACGTACCTCGACCTCGCTCACCAGGTGGACCTGGTCGACCTCGTCGTGGACCTCAATCGCGCGAGGGGAACCACGATGGTTCTGGTCCTTCACGAGCTGAACTTGGCAGCGCGTTGTGCAGACCACCTTGTGGCCATGAAGAACGGCGAGATCAAGATGTCGGGTCGGCCGGCTGAGGTCTTGACTCGAGAAAATTTGGCCGATGTCTTCGGCCTCGATGCAGTCGTTAGCCCGGATGAGGGTGGGTCACCCGTCGTCGTACCGACCCCCAGAAAGGAACTGGTATGAGCAACATCCCCATGGAACTCTTCGAAGCCGAGGTCACGGGGACGGAACGCCTGAGCCGTGACTTCGTACGAATCCGGCTCGCATCCGAACAGCTGACCAGGTTGGCTGCCCCGGCGGGAGACGGGAGCGGTCAGGTCCTCGATTCCTATCTGAAGCTCTTCATTCCGCATCCTGAGCTCTCGGGCCCCGTGCGCTTGGATCTCAACGACACCTGGCGGAAGGACTGGTTCGCCGCGGATCCCAAGGAACGCGGCGGTTGGATCCGTACCTACACCCTTCGGGATTCCCGGACCTGGACATCTCCTGCTGGAAGCCAGGGAGTCGAAATCGATGTCGATTTCGTCCTGCATCCTGCGGAGGGAAAATCCGAAGACAGTGACCAGCCGTCCGAGATGGGGCCCGGCGCGACCTGGGCTTCCCGGGCGAAGGTCGGCGACAGTTTGAGCTTTATCGGCCCGTCCCGTGAAGGGCAGCTCTGGTCGATGTGGAAGCCCGAGCAGGCCGATACGGTCATCGTTTGCGCCGACGAAACTGCTGTTCCCGCCGCTATGTCGGTCCTGCGCACCTTGCCGCAGGGGGCTCATGCCCGATTCCTGTTGGAGGTCCCCGAGGGCAACGCTGAACTGGACCGCCATGCACAGCCGTTGATCGAGGAAGCCCGTCGGCACGGCGACGTCGAACTCCACTGGCTCGAACGCCGAGAAGGCATGGTCCGAGGCAAACTCACACTTCAGGCATTGCGCGAGGCGCTGGGCATCGAACCGCACGAGGATGACGCGGACAGCCCTCTCGGGGTCAAAGTTGCCGCGGATGAAATCGTGTGGAAGACCACTGAGGACCCGGGCAGCACGTACGTTTACCTGGCGGGTGAGGCCTCCGTGGTTCGTGCAGCGCGCCGAGTGTGTGTTAACGAAGCCAATATCGAGAAGTCGAGCATTTCCTTTATGGGCTACTGGAAAGCAGGCCACGCGGAGTCCTAGGTCCATGCCCGGCTTTTTTGCCCGGGCGTGTTGCGGTGCGCTGTGGGCGGGCATAACGTCGTGGGTGTGGGTGCTTCGCATGGGGGAGAATTGCCTGTGATCCATGGAAGCACACGTTGGTTTGGAGAGTTATGTCCACAGTCGCCGATGCGGAATCGGAAGATCGCGCAGAGCGGGAGCCCATCCGATTTGTGGCCCTCGGGGATTCCTTCACGGAAGGAGTGGGGGACGACGACCCCACGCGCCCGAATGGAGTCCGCGGGTGGGCCGACCGTGTTGCGGAGCAGCTGACGCTCCGTTTCCCTCGGACGACGTACGCGAATTTGGCGATTCGCGGCCGAACCATGGGGCCGATTCTTGATGAGCAGATCGAGGCGGCATTGGCTCTGGAGCCGACGCTCGTAAGCATTTACGGCGGCGGAAACGACATTCTGCGGCCCAACGTGGACGTGGACGAGCTGATGGTCGGCTATGAGGATGCGATCTCGCGTCTGCGGTCGAGCGGGGCTCACGTTCTGACCTTTACCGGATTCGATGCGAAGAATTTCTACGGTGTCTTCAAGGGAACCCGGGGTCGCGCGGCGATCTACAACGAACTCCTGCGGGAAATCGTTGATCGTCACGGAGTGATCTTGGTCGATTTCTGGCGCATGAGCAAAGAATTCTCGGATGCTCGCTACTGGGCACCGGACCGTTTGCATATGAATACCCGGGGCCACCGAAAGCTTGCGGGCAAGGTCCTTGAAGCGCTGGACGTGACCCCGGCGGTGGATCTCGGTTTGGAGCCTCTGCCGCAAATGCGTCGTGTTTCACGCGTGCAAACGACCCGTGCCAATGTCGATTGGGTGCGCGAATTCGCGTTGCCGTGGGTCGGGCGTAGACTGAGAGGGACCTCATCAGGCGATTTACTGTCACCGAAATACCCCGAGCTTCAAAGTATGACGGTGACGGAGCCTAGGGTTGATGAGGCGGCCGAATCCGGTGATTAAGACCATGTTCTGCCCTGGGCAGGTTGCGCTTGGTACGGCTATTCCATAGTATTTAACGCTGTCGTAGTGGTGAGTCCACCTCTCGGCACCGAAGAAAGCTTCACCGTTATCCCGCGGCGGGGGCAGGACCTGAAAATCTCACGCAGGCGCCTGTTCCACACTCTGGCCCGGCGAATAACCCGGTGCTCTAAGTAGGTGACGGAGCGCTCGGAAGGCCCGCATTCGTGTAGGCAACAACTGCGCACCGTCATTTTGTCAACATTTGGAGGAGAAACTATGGCAGCCGTCTGCCAGGTGACCGGAGCTGTTCCCGGCTTTGGACACAGCATTTCGCACTCGCACCGCCGCACCAAGCGCCGGTTCGATCCGAACATTCAGAAGAAGCGCTACTGGGTCCCGTCCCTTCGCCGCAATGTCACGCTGAACGTGTCCGCCAAGGGCATCAAGGTTATTGACAGCCGCGGTATCGACGCGGTCGTAGCCGACATCCTTGCACGCGGGGAGAAGATTTAAGCATGGCATCGAATACCAAGGACGTTCGTCCGATCATCAAGCTGAAGTCCACTGCCGGCACCGGTTACACCTACGTAACCCGCAAGAACCGCCGCAATAACCCGGACCGCCTGGTCATGAAGAAGTACGACCCGGTTGTCCGCAAGCACGTTGATTTCCGAGAGGAGCGCTAAGAGCAATGGCCAAGAAGTCCAAGATCGCTCGTAACGAGCAGCGCAAGGTCATCGTTGAGCGCTACGCGGAGAAGCGTGCTGCCCTCAAGAAGACCCTTGTAGATGAGAACGCATCCCCGGAGGAGCGCGAAGAGGCCCGGTTGGGCTTGCAGAAGCTTCCCCGCAATGCTTCTCCCATCCGTATCCGTAACCGCGACCAGATCGACGGTCGTCCGCGCGGTACCTTCCAGAAGTTTGGGATTTCCCGTGTTCGCTTCCGCCAAATGGCGCACCGAGGCGAATTGCCGGGAATTACCAAGTCAAGCTGGTAATTTTTCGGTTGTAGGCCGGTATAGTCGGCTTGAGCCAAGAAAATTCAAGTCTCAGGAGGGACACAGATATGGCTAAGAACCGTAGCGAACTCGTTTCAGAGGTTGCCGAGAAGTCGGGCATGAGTCAGGCCGCCGTCAATGGCGTTCTGGATGCTGTCTTCCAGGTTTTCGAATCCTCGGTTTCCAAGGGCGAGAAGATCACCATCCCCGGCTGGTTGTCGGTGGAGCGCACCGATCGTGCAGCACGCACCGGTCGTAACCCGCAGACCGGCGAGGCCATCAAGATCCCCGCTGGTCATGGCGTCAAGTTGAGCGCTGGTTCCAAGCTCAAAGCAGCTGTTGCCAAGAAGTAGTCATCCGACTGCAGACGCTTGAAAGCCCCGCGTTCCTCTTCAGGAACGCGGGGCTTTCTTTGTGCCCAGTGGACGCCGTGTGATCCTACGTACTAGGGGATCGCCCAGGGCGAAACCATTGGTAGACTGAGTGCGTCTTTCAGGCTGATCGCTGTCATGTCGAGGAACTCAGGGGGTGGACCGTCGTGACTCTCCGTGCCACGCCGACCCGTTTGTCCCGCCTCGTTCGTGGCTGGAGTTTGGCGAGTATCGCGACCTTCGCCGGCGTCATTTCCCACGTCCTGGCCATGGGGCATGTCCCACCGCCGGCCCTCGTGGCCGTTTGCTGGGCACTGTCCGGGCTTGTCTGCGTGCTGGTTTCCGGCATCAGATGGTCGGTTTTCTCAACCGCTTTGAGCGTTATTTGCTCCCAGGGGATTCTTCACTGGCTCTTCGCACAGACAGGCCATGGTGTCGTCATGACGCAGGCCAACGGCGAGCCCATGGTTGGTCATGCCGCCCATATGTCCCACGGAAGCGGTTCTCTGACCGCGTCCGTCAGCGGGCAATCAACTGACCTTTCGATCGGCATGGTCATGATGCACCTTGCGGCAGCATTGCTGACTTACCTCGCTATTCGCCGCGGGGACGCCGCTTTGGCCGCGCTGTCGTTGGCCGTTCGGATCGGGCTTGAGCGAGTTTCTCCCCTCCTGCCCAAACCCGTCGCGGTAGTTCCTGCGTTCCGCCCGTTGCCAGTGGCCGGTATGGTTCGGGTTCTGGTGAACAAGGCCTATCCCGGCCCCGTCGCGCTCCGGGGGCCTCCCGTACCTTTCGTCTCCGCATAAATCCAATGACTCCGGGTCAGTCGCCTGGGCCTTCGCCCATGCCACACCCGGAGAATTCAGCGACGAAAGAGAGTACAGGCATGGCCCTGACAATGACAAGAACTAAAAACCTTGAAAACTCGACGATGCGACGTCGCATCGCAGCCGTGCCAGCGACAATTGCGCTGGTGATCGTGGCACTTTTCATGAGCGGTACGGCGGCTCAAGCGCACGACCAACTCGTGCAGACGGATCCGGCTCAGGACGACAAAGTCAGCGCTGCCCCTGACCACGTCACATTGACCTTCTCCGGAAACATCACCAAAGTTCACAACGGCAACAAGGTCATCGTGACGGACTCCGAGGGCAATACCGTGAGCACCGGTGATGCAACCGTCGAGGGCAAAGAAGTGACCCAGAAGGTCTCCTCGGATGCCAAGGACGAAACCTACAAAGTAGCTTGGCGGGTTGTTTCCGAAGACGGCCACCCGATCGAAGGGGCTTTCAACTTCACCGTGGGCCAGGGCGGTTCAGGGGACCAGGCATCGGCAACCAATGAAGCCTCAGCCGCTCCGAGCGATGATTCCTCTTCCGCCGGTGCGAATGACTCGGACGAGAAGGAGCAGGGTTCAGGTCTGCCCGTATGGGTGAGCGCCGTCATCGGTGCTGTCATCGCTCTAGCGGTTCTGGCCGTCGTTGTGCTGCTCATCGCGCGGGTTCGCGCCAAGAAGAACGACGAAAGGCGCTGACGGTGGTGACTAACATGAAAAAAACTCGTTTTGTTCTTGTCCCCGCCGCCCTCGCTGTGAGTACTCTTCTTGCGTTGACCGGTTGCGGTGGGTCCCAGGAAGCAAGTCATGACAGCTCTTCCAAGGCCTCGGCTTCCTCCGGAGCGAATTCCTCGGACTCAGGCCTTGCCGTCAAGGACCCGTGGGCCAAAGCGGCAGATTCGGGCATGACTGCAGTATTCGGAACGCTGACCAACACATCGGATCACGAGGTCAAAGTGACCCAGGCGGAAACTCAGGCCTCTGACATGGCGCAGTTGCACGAGACAGTGACCGACAGCAAAACCGGCGCTTCGTCAATGCAAGAGAAAAAGGACGGATTCACGATCAAACCTGGTGAATCGCTTGACCTCAAGCCGGGCGGAAACCACATTATGCTGATGGACTTGAAGTGCTCGATGTTGGCCGGTGACAGCCTCAAGGTCACACTGAAGACCTCGGACGACAAGTCCCTTGTTGTCGACGCGCCGATCCGGGACTACTCGGGGGCCAAGGAGAACTACGATCCGTCCGAAGAATCCGGTTCGTCTTCGGAACAGACCTCCGATCACGACATGAGCGATCATTCTGGTCACGACATGAACGATCACTCCGGTCACGACATGTCGTCCATGAGCCCGAGCTCGAGCAAGCTTCCCAGCTGCTCGTCGTAAGGGAGCGACCCCATGTCCGACAAACAGGAAACTCCGGCGCCACGGCGTTCGCTGTGGAGCCGTAGACATCTGCTCGTCGGAGGGGCCACTGCCTCCGTAGGTGCCGCCGCGGGAGCGAGCGTCGAGCTCGCTCGCCGCGGCGGCCACCGCGGCTCGTCGACGCCTTCGGGCGAAGACAATGGGGGAAATCCCCAAGCCGTGAATGGGGGCACATCGCTCGCTTCGTCAACAGTTGGTTTCTACGGAAAGCGGCAGGCCGGAGTCGCGACTCCGGCGCCGGCCTATGGTCACTTCATCGGGCTTCGTTTACGCCCGGGCGTGGCTTCGGCCGACGTTCGCCGTATGCTTCGCATCGTGAGCGACGACGCTGCGTCGCTGACATCCGGGAAAGGCCCGATCAATGATCAGGAACCCGAGCTCGCTGAAATAGCCGCCAATCTCACTATCACCATTGGTTTCGGGCAGAAGATCTTTGACCTGGTCGATCCGAAGTCCAAACCGTCTTGGCTCAAACCTCTTCCGGCTTTTGAACAGATCGATCGACTCGGCGACGAGTACGGCGAGTCCGATCTCCTGCTGCAAATCTGTTGCGATGACAAAATGACATTGGCCCACGCACAGCGCATGCTCCTCAAGGACACGCGCAGTTTCGGCAGCGTGCACTGGATACAGGAGGGTTTTCGTAACGCAGCGGGCTCTTTGAAAAAAGGGACGACAATGCGGAACCTGTTCGGCCAGGTCGATGGAACGATCAATCCGAGTACGGACGACTCCAGCATGGACGACATCGTCTACGGAAAGGCTGACGGGCTCGAACCCTGGGCCGAAGGGGGAACCTCGTTGGTCATTCGCCGTATCCACATGAACTTGGATACGTGGGATGAGGTGGACAACCCTGGGCGCGAGGACTCCGTCGGACGCAAACTGTCCAACGGTGCCCCACTGACCGGGCAGAAAGAAACGGACCCGGCTGACCTTTCCGCTAAGACGCCGGTCGGTTTTCCGGTGATCGCTGATTACGCTCATATCAGAAGGGCGACCGCTCAAACCCCGGTCGAACGTATTCTGAGACGGCCGTACAATTATGATTTACCGGTCTCGAACGCGTCTGGCCTAGCGAAAGCCGGCTCCAGCGAAGGCGGAGTGAGCCGTACTGGGCTCATCTTCGCCTCGTACCAGGCCGATCCGGTCAAACAATTCGTACCCATTCAAAAACGTCTGGCCGAGTTGGACATGCTCAATACCTGGACCGTCCCCATTGGGTCCGCGGTCTTCGCGATTCCTCCGGGATGCGAAGAGGGCGGTTTCATCGGGGACTTCCTGTTCCGTACGTAGGTCCGGCTCTGCGCGACCTCGGTCGGCCTCGGCCGAGGTCGCGCAAACACCCACACACCACTTTCGATCCGAGGATTTGATGACGAGCAGCAAGCCGAAGGCCGCCGGTAAGACCACCGCGCCACGGCGAGAGATACCGCAAGGAATCGCGCGCGGACTGCACAGACCGTGGTTGCTCGTGGTCCCGGGTACGACCCTCGTATTCCTCGTCGTTTCGCTCATCCTGTCGGGCACCGCGGCCGGGACGGATCTCAACGATCCCGGACCGTTCGTCCGCTGGGCTCTGCCGGTGGCCGAAGCGATTCACAATGTCGCGATGGCGGCGACCATGGGTTCATTGCTGTTCACGGTCTTCTTCATCCCCCGCTACGCTGTCGACGCGACTCGACGCGGACGCCGAGGCGCCCGGGTCAAGCGCGCCGCCGATGCGGATGACGCCAGCGTCGAGGCCCTGGCCAATGCGTCTGCAGACGAGGCCGAAGAGCTCAAGCAGGCCGAGGACAACAGCAACGCCGAGTATCCGCCCTTCACCTCGGCTCTGAACTTCGGCGCGGTCGCCGCGATGACGTGGACTATCGCGGCAGTCGCCGTGCTCGTCCTGTCCTATGCCGATGTTTCGGGAAGTTCCGTCGGCAGCGATAAAGCATTTACGACGCAGTTGCTCAGCTACATGCAGAGCATCGCAGGTGGACAGGAGCAAACGACGATCGTCGTCGTTGCGGCGGTCGTGACGACCTTGATCTTCGCCGTGCGCCAGCTGCTGGGCCTCTTGTTGACTTTCGGTGTGTCCATGATCGCTCTGGTGGCGCTTGCCCTGAGCGGGCACTCCTCGGGCGGTGATGACCATATGGGCGCGGTCAATTCCCTGGGGCTCCACCTATTGGGTGTGAGCCTCTGGTTTGGTGGCCTCGTGGTGCTTGCGTATTTGTCCCGTCAGCTCTCCGGACCCGACGCCGGGACGGGCACCGTGCCCGAGAAGACCCGCGGGTCGCTCAGCGCAAACGCTCGACGGGTGCCGATCGCGGTCGCGGTCCTTCGCCGTTATTCGGCTGTCGCGCTGGTCGGCTTCGTCATGGTCCTGGTCTCAGGCATCATCAACGCCGATATCCGCATTTTCGGTCTGTCGGATCTCGGTACCACCTATGGTGCCTTGATCGTGACCAAGGCAAGTTTGACCATTCTTCTGGGTATTGCCGGCGCAGCTCACCGGATGTATCTCATCCCGCGCATCGAATCCGGTGCCGTCAGCGCATTCCGGGGCATTTGGCAGGTCATTCTGGCGGAGCTGATCATTATGGGCACTGTCTCCGGTGTGGCAGTGACCCTTTCCCGAACGGCTCCGCCGGTTCCCGAAGAGCTGAAGCCGGATGCCTCGCCGGCCCGCATTATCACGTGGTACGAGATGCCGCCGGAGCCGACGACGGCTTCGTGGTTCACGACCTGGCGCTGGGACTGGCTGTGGGTAGCTATTGCAGTTCTTGCTCTCTGGTTCTATATTTGGGCGTTCTTCAAGGTCCGGGCCAGAGGCGGGACCTGGAACCCCTTGCGGTTGTTCTCGTGGTTCTTGGGGCTCGCTTTCCTGACATTCGCGACCTCGGGGTCCTTGACCGTATACGCGCGTGTCCTCTTCTCGGCGCACATGGTCGAGCACATGCTCTTGACCATGATCATTCCAATTTTCTTGGTCTTGGGGGCACCAGTAACGTTATTGCTCCGAGCCTTGGAGCCGCGACAGGACGGTACTCGGGGTCCCCGTGAGTGGATATTGCGATTCACGCATTCCACCTGGGCAAAGATCGTCACGAACCCGATCGTCGCCGGAGTCAACTTCGCAGGGTCGATCGTGATCTTCTATTTCACCCCGCTGTTCGGCGTAGCGCTGCGTTTCCACGTGGGGCACGAGTTCATGATGGTCCATTTCCTCTTGACCGGTTACATGTTCTTGCTGGTCCTGATCGGCATCGACCCCATTCCTCGACGACCTCAATACGCGCTCCGCCTGGTCGTTCTCATCGCGACCCTGGGTTACCACGCATTCGTCGGAATTGCCCTGATGAGCTCCAACGCCCTTTTGCAGGCCTCCTGGTTTGGAAATCTCGGACGTCCATGGGGGCTGTCGGCCATCGCTGACCAGAAATTGGGCGGATCCATCATGTGGGGAATGGGAGAGATCCCGACCATGTTGATTGCGGTCGTCGTCGGCGTGCAATGGTCTATTGCCGACGGACGCCTGGCGAAGAGGCTCGACCGCCAGGCGGATCGCGATGGCGACGCCGAGTTGGAGGCGTACAACGAGATGTTCGAAAAGCTCAACGAAGGCATCGAATCGCGCCCGGGGGAGCGGCGGTAACTGCCTTCCACCATGGCGGCGTACATCACCGGAATATGACGCCCATCCACCGTCGCATGACGTTGCTACGAAACAGGGAACATCCGCGCCTTACGGCTTGTTACCCTTCTGCAAGCACCCACGAACAGTCCAGAACGAACCGTGGAAGATTTCAGGAAAGAGGATCCGATGGTTGAACGCGCGCCCCGAGTACGTGCCTCCGAATTGACCGGCCGAAATTGGCTGAATACCGGAGGTAAAGACCTGAATTGGTCGGATCTGCGCGGCAAGATTGTCGTTCTGGATTTTTGGTCCTTTTGCTGCATCAATTGCCTGCACGTCCTGGACGAGCTGCGGCCCCTGGAAGAGGAGTTCTCGGACATCCTCGTGACGGTAGGCGTCCATTCACCGAAGTTCGAGCACGAAGCGGACCCCGAGGCCCTGGCCGCAGCCGTGGACCGGTACGACATTCAGCATCCGGTACTGGACGACCCTGAGCTGAGCACGTGGCAGGCCTACACGGCCCGTGCATGGCCGACCCTCGTCGTCGTGGACCCGGAAGGCTACATCGTCGCCCACCTCTCGGGTGAGGGACACGTCCAAGGGCTCGTTTCCCTTGTTCACGAGCTGGCCCAGGAACACGAGGCCAAAGGGACTCTGCACCGGGGTAGCGGCCCCTACGTGCCTCGCCCCAAATCGGAAGGGATCCTTTCCTTCCCGGGCAAGATCAATGCCCTTCCTGCCGAATTGCGCGCACAGGAAGCTCAAGGACAGACGTACCTTGTTACGGATACCGGCCGACACCGCGTCGTCGAGCTGGATGCGTCGCTGGAAAAGGTGCTCCGGACGTGGGGAGGCAATGCCAAGGGGTATCAGGACGGTTCGGCCGACGACTCCCGCTTCAACGAGCCGCAGGGCCTGGCGATCGTGCCGGAAGAGTTGCGAGCCCAGGTCGGGTACGACGTCGTCGTCGCGGACTCCGTCAACCACCGCCTTCGGGGTGTTCGGTTGGACACTGGGGAAGTTACCACGGTGGCCGGCAACGGGGTGCAGCGGTTACTCGACGCGGAGGGTGCGCGCACGGGGGACCCCAACTTCATCGATCCCAAGGCCGACCCCCAATCCGTCTCATTATCTTCGCCGTGGGACCTCGTATGGTCCGATGCCATCGAGTCATTCATCGTTGCAATGGCCGGTACGCACCAAATCTTTTCCTTTGACCCTGTGTCCGGCACGGTCCAGGTTTTGGCGGGGACAGGAGCGGAAGGCCTGCTCGACGGCACCGCTGCGGAGGCATGGTTCGCCCAGTCCTCCGGCCTGGCTCAAGCGGCGGACGGAACCATTTGGGTTGCCGATTCGGAGACCTCGGCACTGAGAAAAATTTCATTCCAGGAAAACGGTCCGGTGGTCACCTCGGCGGTCGGCCAAGGGTTATTTGACTTCGGGTTCCGCGATGGTTCCTCCGAAGAAGCTCGATTGCAGCATTGCCTGGGCGTCGCAGTTCTGCCGGACCAGTCAGTAGCAATCGCGGATACGTACAATGGCGCCGTGCGGCGGTGGGATCCTGCGACGGCCGAACTGACTACCTTGGCCCGTGATCTGGCCGAGCCCTCGGACGTTCTGCTCGAAGACAGAGGGGAAGGTGAAGAGCCCCTTCTCCTCGTGGTCGAGGCGAATGCTCACCAGGTGGTTCGCTTGCCCATCCCCAAGGAAGCCCAGCGGGTTGACGAGGGAGCTTCCCAGACGCAACGGCCGCCGTCTCTTCTGGCGGGAGGAACTCTGGAGATCGTCTCCCGGTTCTCGGCTCCCAGTGGACAGAAACTGGATGACCGCTGGGGCGATCCCACGCAGTTGAAGATCTCGGCCACCCCGCCTGAATTCATCACAGAAGGCTCAGGTGCCCAGCAAGGACTGGCTCGGACGTTGACGTTGAATCCGGAGATCACTGACGCCGTCCTCCACGTTACGGCTCGGGCCGCAGCTTGCGATGGTGAGCCTGGCGGTGAGATCCCGGATCATGCCGCATGTCACCTCTACCAACAGGATTGGGGCATCCCGGTTCGGGTCACAGGCGACGAGAAGGATGAGCGCACCATGACGCTAGACCTGCGGGGGGTCAACTGACAGCAGCCGCCCAGGCGGTTTTTACTTGGTGTTGACGGTGACCTGATCACCGTTGACCTGCAATCCGGCGTTCAGCTGGAACGGAACGGTCTTCTTGACGGTGCTGACTTTTCCCGTGAAGAGGTCGAGCGACTGAAATTCTATTTGGGCTTTTCCCTTAGGGTTTGAAAGTTTCCATTGGCCATTCTTGTCGATCGTTGCCGAAGAGTCCGGATACTCGAGGATGCTCCAGTGCACGTCTCCTTGGACACGCCCCTGGAAGTCGTACTCGAAAGGACAGCCTTTCGGATACAGAGCATCCTGCTGGGCGCACGCGTCGAGTTTCTCGGATACTTGGGACTTGATCGAGTCCTGGGCATGGTGACTCGGTGCCGGCTTCAGAGACAGAACCGGTTTTTGCGATACGTCCTTGGCCGAATCCGAATTGGTTACTGTCGTGGTGGTTTCCGGCGCTTCCAAGAGCGAGGACGAGTATTCGGCTGTGTAGACACCGGGGTAGAAGACCGAGAATTTCTCGTCACTTCCCGGCACACCGACCTTTTGGCGGTTGACCGTTGCCGTCTCGACGCTGGGAGCGGAGACCTCAACCGTGGGAAGGGTCGTCGAGTCGATGGCCCAATCCTCGAGGAATCCGGCGTGGACGCCGGTCCGGTGGACAGGGAAATCGGTGTTCGACGTCGTTCCGTTGAGTTGATAGGTCACGGTGATCACGGCGGAGTCGCCGGAGGTCTGTCGCACGGTGTAGTCGACATGGTCAAGGGTCTTGGTTGCTTCCGAGAGCGGTCGCCCGTCCAGCATGGCAGCATTCGAATCGGGAACTTCTGCGTCCAGCAGAGCCATGGCCTTGCGTCCGTCCCCGTTCTGGATGGCCTGGATATAGTCCCGAACCGGTGCGGTGGGGCCGAATGCATACTGGGCGATCAACGCCATCGTGGCCACTGCGAGAGCTACCGCGACGAGCAATCCGACGCAAAAGGTGGCAAGTGCGCGTGCTACGGGGGATCGGGGAAACATGAGTACCAGCATATCGGCCGTGAAAATTCGACGGATGCGCATCGAATAGGCTTGTAAGCATGGCAGAAAACCTAAGGGATGTTCCCGCCAAGTACGGCACGCTCCAAGAGGGGTTCTACCCGCGCATCAACTCCTACGGTCGCCGAATCCTGTCTGTTCTCCCGACGATCCTTCTCGCGATTGCACTGCTCGCCATTCTGTATTTCAAACGTCCGGCGGCGGCATTTGTGATCGTGGTGCTCGTCATGGAGCTCTTGGCAGCCACAGCCGTCTACTCGATTTTGAAGCCAGCTGTGGCCGTGGTGACGGACACGCATATTCTCAGAGGCCGGTTGATCGGTTGGAAAGCCGTCCCGCGGAACAGTGTGGAACATACCGTGTTCGTGGAGAAACTCAAGCCCAAAGCAGCCTTGAGGGCGAGTGAAGGAACCTGGGCGCGACTGAGGTACCGGGGAATTCCAGGTCTGTGGTTCATCGGCTCCCGGGGAAAGTCACTGATGCGTTTCGATGGGCGTGTATGGGATACCAAAACCCTCCGCAAACTCTCGGGCAAGATCACGCCGCAGACAACCATGTACAGCTCGATCAACGTCACCGAACTCGCCGCCGAACACAAGGGGCTCGTGAGTTGGACCGAATTGCATCCTGCGTTCCGGTCGACGCTGATCGCCATACTGGGGCTCATCTTTCTTGCGCTGATCCTCGTTCTGGGCATATGGCCCGAGCTCCTGGGCGCTCATGAGGGCCTGACTCACGGGGCGGATTAGACTCTTCATATGCGTGAACCGTCATTGTGGGAGATCCAGAAACAAAAGAATCCGGGGCATTCCCGGTGGTACATAGAGCGATTTGAGACCATGCGGGCCAACGGCGCGGACTTGGACGGCGAGGCGCGAACCATCGACGCGATGACGCATCGCAGCTCCGCGATCCTCGACGCAGGGTGTGGTCCGGGGCGAGTGGGTGGGGAATTGGCCCGGCGCGGGCATCAGGTGGTCGGGGTCGATGTGGATCCCGAACTCGTGGAACAAGCGAATCGTGATCATCCTTCGGCGACTTGGCTGACGGGTGACCTCGCGGAACTGGGCTCGGTCCTTCCAGCAGAGTCTTTGGGCACGTTCGACGTGATTGTCTGTGCCGGAAACGTCATGACTTTCCTGGCGCCGTCAACACGTCGTGCAGTCCTTGAAGGATTTCGGACCGTGCTGACTCCCGGGGGACGGGCCGCGATCGGCTTCGGAGGCGGCCGCGGATACGCATTCGAAGACTATTTTTCCGATGCGGAAGCGGCCGGACTCGAGCCCAGTTTGACTCTGGGAACCTGGGATTTGGAGCCCTTCGACCAGGAATCGAATTTCCTGGTGTCGATTCTCCGCAAACCCGTGAATCCGGCCAACGACCAGGGCCAACGAACAAGCCTGCTGAGCTAGGCCCACACATTCGCCGACCGGTCTCGGGCAATACGAAGAATGGGCCGCGGAAGAAAATCCGCGGCCCATTGCCATGTGTTATGGAGCGGCTGACGGGAATCGAACCCGCGTATCAGGCTTGGGAAGCGTGCGCTCTACCATTGAGCTACAGCCGCAAAGTCCATCAAGGACCAGTAGCCATCCTAGCGCATCGTCTGAATCGGTGCGAACCGGTATAAGGAGATTGCCGAGGATGTCTTATTCTTAAAGCGTGCTGATCTCAGACCACGACATTCGCCAGGACATTGAGCGCGGACGCATACAGCTGGATCCTTACGATCCTTCGATGATGCAGCCGGCAAGCATCGACGTTCGCTTGGACAGGTACTTCAGGCTCTTCGACAACCACAAGTATCCATACATCGACCCTCGGGAGGACCAACCCGAGCTGACTCGTTTGATCGAGACCAAACCCGGGGAACCGTTCATCCTGCACCCCGGAGAATTCGTTCTCGGCTCTACCTACGAGCAGGTCACTTTGCCCGACGACGTCGCAGCCCGCTTGGAAGGAAAATCCTCGTTGGGGCGTCTCGGGTTGCTGACCCACTCGACCGCTGGATTCATCGACCCCGGCTTTTCGGGGCATGTGACCCTCGAGCTGTCCAACATGGCCACATTGCCGATCCTGTTGTGGCCTGGGTCCAAGGTTGGTCAGCTGTGCTTCTTCCGATTGAGCTCGCCGACGGACCACCCGTACGGTTCCGGGGCCTATGGGAATCGCTACCAAGGCCAACGGGGGCCGACAGCCTCACGGAGCTATCAGAATTTCCACACCACCGACGTATTCGGGAGTTAGAAACAGACAATGACCGAGACCCTTGTGTTTACCATGAGGGCTATGGGGGCGGTCGTCGACGTTTTCGCTCAATCCGATGTGTCCAGTCGATTCATCGAATCCTTGGTCGCATCCTGGGCGGATTGCAAGCCGCAACGCGCCTCTTCGCCCACGTCCGACCTCATTCCGGGTCATGTGACCATCGCTCTGGTCACGGAGGACCGTCCTTTCCATCAGCTGGCTGAAACGGCTGGGCAGCCTATTTCGGCGGTCGTGGTCAGTGATGCTGATATTGCCACCGCGGCCCAGGAATTCACCTCATCGGTGACTCTCGCTCTGATTCGGCATCACGTCGTGGAGTTACATCTTTTTCATTCCGCGTCGTTGATGAATCCGGAAACCGGCGAAGTCGTCGCACTCGTAGGGCCCTCTGGACGGGGCAAGACTACGGCAGCTCGGGCTCTTGCCCGGAACGGCTGGGTTTATCTGAGCGATGAGACCTGCGCGATCGACCCGAATACCCTACGAGTCTTTCCGTATTCCAAGCCGCTTTCAATCATTCGGCAGCCAGGCGAGCCCAAAGCGCAGATCGCCGCTTCGGAGCTGGGCCTGCGCACCGTGGCGAAAGCGAGGGAACCCGAGCCCAGGCTCGCGCACATCGTCATTCTGCGGCGCGAAAGCGAGCTGTCCGCGGCAAGCAGCAACCTCGAGTTGGGCAGTAGCGGCGAACGAACGGAATCCGGCCAAGGCGTCAGCAATATGCCGTTGCTGAACGGGCTGCAGGCTCTGGCGGAACAGTCCTCCGGACTGGCCCGTACGCCCGATGGTCTCCGAGGCCTTGCGCTTCTGGCCGACCGAGTGGGTGGGATCAGGGCCGTGGATTATCGGGAGGCGGCCGACCTCCCCGCACTGCTGTCCGAGCTCGCCGATCAGCCTCCTTCCGCCGAGGAGTGGAGATACTTTCCTCCGGCGGAACCGTATTGGGACGTGCCGGATCCGCAACTTCCCGAGACCAGACCAGAGTCCAGCGGGCCGGTCGAAAATTCGGGTACTTTTGCCCGGAACAGTCATGTTTGCGGAATCGGCACTGAGGACGGAGTCCTGCTGATGCACGTGAACCGAACGGTCATTTACACGAGGCTCGGTGCAGATCTCTGGATCGAGGCGGAGCGTGGAAGAACGCGACAAGAACTCGAGAACAAACTGAGCGAGACGTACGGCCCTCCTCCGGAAGGTGTCTTCAACCGGATACTTTCGGACATCGTCAACGATAAGACCGTTATTCGAGTCGACGCGCGATAGCGTACGGCTCCGCACATCGAATCGGAGAAATCAGCATGACCGCACTTGTCTTTCCGGCCCTGATTCTTGCCGTCGTCCTGTGGGTTTCAGGGCTCGCCAAGCTCCGTGACCCTAATGGCGTTGCCGCGGCGTTCAAAGACCTCAAGGTGCCATCGGCCCTGGACCGACCGTGGCTACGATCCGCATTCCCCTGGGGCGAGATCGCTCTCGGTGTTCTTCTTCTCGTGACGCCTGGCTGGTTGGCCCCGGTCGTGGCCTTGATTGCCTTCGCTCTGTTCGCAGCGTATTGGGCCTTGATATATCAGGCCCTGGGCTTCGATCAGCCCGTCGCGTGCAATTGTTTCGGAAAGGCCAATTCGGATCCTGTGACCCACTGGACGCTGTGGCGCAATACAGGGCTTGTTCTTCTTTCTGCTTTCTGGCTCGTCGCGTCATTCTTCACATCATCGCCCGGGCTGTTTGCCCAAGCCTCGGGCAACGATCTCCTGTGGATCGTGGGACTTGCTTGTGGTGCGGGAATCCTCTTTCTCGCGATCTCCCCGGCATCCCGCCGCGCCGCGGAAGCCAAACGAGCCTCCGCCCGGCAGCACCATCCGGTTGAGGGCCCGGACGCCGCAGTGTCGCCCACCCAACCGGTTTCCGCTGAGGACGACGACGCCGAGGAATACGTGCGGCATCCGATTCCCGGGGTCGTCGTCAAGAACTCCGAGGGGGAACTCGTCGCACTCACGCGTTTGGCCTCGGCTCAAGCGCGCCTGCTCCTTTACATCTCGCCCGGTTGCGGTTCATGTGCGGAGATCATCGCCTCCGCACCGGAATGGGCCAAGGCCCTGGGCCCATCGGTTGGGGTCCACCTGGTCACCGGGTCGCGCAAGGAGATCCTGGAGACGGTCGCCGACGCCTCGCTCTGGGACTCGGCCCTATACGACGTCGGCGACTTCATGGGGGGCTTGTTGGGCTTGACGGGAACCCCGAGCGCCGTCCTCCTGGGGGCCGACGGCCTGCTCGCCGGTGGCCCGGTCAATGGTGCACCGGACATCACCATTTTTGTCCAGGACATCCAGGATGAGCTGGAAGCCGCGCGGCAAGAACCAAGCCCCCGGCAAGAACCAGCATGATCCCGAGGATCCCCCAAACCTGGGCCCCGAGGAGGCCGACGAACAGTGCGAAAAGCGCGGGGGCGAGGAAACTCATGGCCCGGCCTGTCGTGGAGTACAAGCCGAAGTATTCCCCTTCGTCGCCGGGTTTCGTGAGACGGGAGAGGTAAGTACGGGAGGCAGACTGCGCTGGCCCGACGAAAGCACAGAGCGCCAGACCGCAGACCCAGAACAAGCCGGGGGCCTGGAAGAATAGAAGGGGAGCCGCCGCGATGAGCAAACCAATGAGCGACGCCAGGATCACGCGTTTCGGTCCGAGGGAATCGTCGAGACGGCCACCCAGTACTGCGCCGAGACCAGCAACGATGTTGCCAGCGATGGCGAAGACGATCACTTGACTCGTCGAGAAGCCAAAGGTCCCCGCGGCAAGTACACCCCCGTAAGTGAACACCCCGGCCAGGCCATCCCGGAAGACGGCCGAGGCGATGAGGAATTTGAGGGTTACGGGTTCTTCTCGGTACATACGGCGCAGAGTGCGCCCGAGGCGGCGGTATGAAACGACCCAAGAATCTCGGACTCCGGTGAAATTCTCGCCCGTGGCCGAGCCGAATCCGCTTTCGGGGGCCGTGACTCCAGGGAAACGAATCAGGATCGGCAGGGACAGAGCGGCGAGCCAGATCGCGGAGAAAAGGGCCACGGCTCGCAAATTCAATGAATCTTCATGAGGAAGACCCGGAAAGCCCGGTGATACGAATCCGAAGAGAACGATCACCAAGGCGATGATTCCGCCGAAGTATCCGAAGGACCATCCTGTTCCGGAGACTCGACCGACGGTTTCCGGCGTCGATACCGAGGGAAGAAGGGCGTTGTAGTGCACGGTGGCGATTTCGCTGAAGACATTGGCCAGCGCGATCAGCCCTACTCCCAACCAGAGATAGGACGGATCGGGGCGAACGAAGAAGCACGCAGCGACGCATAAAGCGACACCTGCCGTGGTCACGGCGAGGGACCGCCGACGTGATCCGTTGCGATCGGCTCTCTGTCCTGTGACAGGGGCTGTCAGCGCGATGACCAGACCCGCGATCGCAAGGCCTGCGGAGAGAACCTGCGTCGTGTGCGTTTTCGTGCCGAAGAGCTCGCTCGTCAGATAGACGTTGAAGACGAAGGTCGTCATGACGGCGTGAAAGCTCGAGGCCCCCGCGTCCCAGAGTGCCCAGGGGAGCACGGGCTTTCGTTTCCTGGTCTGGGCAGGGACCTCCGCGGAGGTGTCATAGCTCATAGTGCTCAGGGTACAAGCGAGTCGGAGGTTCGCGCGCCTCCACGAACTCCTAAAGTCTCGGATCGTGGAGAGGAATGCTCAGGTGCTCGAACATTTGCATTGCATAACGTAATAGTCAGCTCTCAGCTTGCCCGGCAAACGACACATAACTGCGCTGGTATTCTTAGTGGGGACCAGACCCCGAGGCCCTAAGAGGAGGATCCTGCGTGAGCTTCGTGATCCTGGTCCATGGCCTAGCGGCCCTCATCTCCCCGGCATGTTTCCGACGATGGGGCCGCACCAGTTTTTATGGCCTTGCGGTTGTCCCCGCAGTCTCCTTCATATGGCTCTGCACGACCGCCCCTGGTGTTTTCGGCGGGCACGACGTCACTGAGAGCTTTCCATGGATCCCGCAATTGGGGATCAGTCTTACTTTCCGGTTGGATCCATTGTCCTGGATTCTTTCCGCGATGATTCTCGGTATCGGTGCGCCGATCCTTTTCTACTGCGCGTCGTACTTCAAACACACCAACCAATATTCCGGGGCTTTCGGAGCCCAGCTGGTGTTATTCGCCGGCGTCATGTTCGGCCTGGTCACGGCGGACGACATGATCGTGATGTTCGTGTTCTGGGAAGTCACGAGCATCCTGTCGTATCTGTTGATCGGATTCGCTCACGTGCGGTTCTTCGCTCGCCGGGCGGCCCTCCAAGCCTTGATCGTCACAACGGCCGGTGGTCTGGCGATGTTCATCGGCGTCATCATGTTGGGCATCGCCAGCGATTCCTACCTCCTGTCCGACGTCGTCGCACGAGCTCCTCAGACCATCAACGCCCCGGGTGGCGGGGTCGCGGTTGGCGCAGCCCTCGTTCTGATCCTGGTCGGAGCGCTGTCGAAGTCGGCTTTGTTCCCCCTGCATTTCTGGCTGCCGGGTGCCATGGCCGCCCCAACGCCGGTCTCGGCTTTCCTCCACGCGGCTGCCATGGTCAAGGCCGGTATCTACCTCGTTGCCAGACTTGCGCCCGGGTTCGCCGATGTCGCTCCCTGGACCGGTCTGGTGGTTGTGGTCGGCCTGTTCACGATGCTGTTCGGCGGTTACCAAGCGCTGAAGCAATTCGATCTCAAACTGATCCTCGCGTACGGGACCGTGAGCCAGCTTGGCTTCATCATGACGGTCGTCGCCATCGGGAGTCCGGGCGCGATATATACCGGTTTGGCTATGATGGTCGCGCACTCGCTCTTCAAATCGGTTTTGTTCCTGGCCACGGGAATTATCGACCACCAGGCCGGTACCCGTGAGATCACCCGCCTTTCCGGTATCTGGAGGAAGGCTCCAGGGCTGTTCGTCATGGCCATCCTGTCCGCAGCGTCCATGGCGGGTCTGCCCCCACTGGCCGGCTTCGTGACGAAGGAAGGCATCCTCGAATTGGGCGTCGAGGGACTGAGCCACGGTCTGGGGACGCTGAATACCACGGAATCCGCGGTGGTCCTGGTCTGCATAGCGCTCGGCTCAGTGCTGACGCTGGCGTACAGTGCTCGGTTCATTTGGGGTGCATTCGCAACCAAAAAGGCCGGAGACGCCCATCCGGATCTGATCCAGGGAGGCTCGGTTCACGCGACCGACTTCCATGTGATCCCCTTCAACTTCGCACTGGCCCCGGGGCTCATCACGGTTCTGACGGTCGCCTTCGGTCTCTTTCCGGAACCTCTGCACGCGATGGTCTACGACTACGCGAGATCGGGCGGCCATCTGGAACAGCACTTGGCGCTGTGGCACGGAATCACCCCGGCGCTCGGACTCTCCCTGGTCATTATTGCGTTGGGTTTTGGGCTCTTCGCCCTTCGCGTGCCCATCCAACGATTCCAACTCGCTTTGCCGAGCCTCCCGACCGCGGACACCGTGTACCGCGCTGTCATTGGGGCAATCGATTACCTGGCCGTCCGAATTACGGGGTACACGCAGCGGGGTTCTTTGAGCTTCTATCTTGCGGTCATCCTCGTGACGGCGGTCGTCGTGCCGACTATCGGTCTTTTCATCGTCGAGACTCCGCCGCTGAATTCCTTCGTTTGGTCGGACTCACCCGCGCAGTGGGCCATTGCGACTGTCATGGTGGGTGCATCGTTGGTCGCGGTTCGGGCCAACAAACGGTTCCTGGCCATCCTCATGGTCTCGGTCACCGGCTACGGCCTTGCCCTGATTTTCGCGCTTCGTGGAGCGCCTGACCTGGCGTTGACCCAGCTCCTGGTCGAAACCATTTCGCTGATCGCCTTTGTCCTGGCCTTGCGGATGCTGCCATCCGGTATGGGCCAGAGAAAGACGACCAGGAAGCCCATCCGCATCGCGATTGCGGCAGGTTTCGGCCTGTTCATGATGGCCTTGGCGGCTTTCTCGATTTCTTCGCGCACCGAGGCGCCGATTTCAGTGGATATGCCGCAACTGGCTTACGAAATCGGGCACGGCAAGAACGTCGTGAACGTGACGCTCGTCGACATGCGTGCTTGGGATACTTACGGAGAGATCTCGGTCCTCGCCCTTGCGGCCACGGGCGTGGCCAGTTTGATATTCATCGCCGGCCGCCAGGACGGCGGCGGCAACAATCCTGACCTCGACACGGGACGCATCAAAGCTGTGACCAAGCGGTACGCGGGGCGAACCGGGCTGAGCCCCGGGGTCCGTGTCGCCGGGCGCTTCATGAATGTGAAACGAGATCCCTTCCTCGTCGCGGGCCGGACCCTCGCGCCAGAAAACCGTTCGTTGATGCTCGAAGTCATCACCCGGTTGTTGTTCCACACGATCATGCTCACGTCCGTCTACCTGTTGCTTGCCGGTCACAATCTGCCCGGTGGGGGCTTCTCGGGCGGCCTGCTTGCCGGACTCGCACTGGGCCTTCGGTACCTCGCCGGCGGACGCTATGAACTCGAAGAAGCGACGCCTCTCAACGCCGGTGTTCTGCTGGGCTCGGGAATGATCATCGCGGCCCTCTACGCGCTTCTTCCCCTGGCATGGGGCGGGACAGTTTTCACCTCGTACAACGTCAACCTCGACCTGTGGCTCTTCGGGGAGGTCCACTTCGTGACCTCCACGATCTTCGACGTCGGAGTGTACCTCGTCGTGATCGGTCTGGTGCTGGACGTGCTCCGGAGCCTCGGAGGCAGAATCGACTCCGTCCTCGAGGAAGAGCGCGAGAAAGAACGGGAAAAAGCCAGGATCACTGGCCGGAAGCGTCGCCGCATCAAGGTCCGGCGCTCGGGTGGACCGCAGACCTCCGTCATTCCTTCGGGACCGGTCACCGCCACAAGCGAAGAGGAGCCGGTGCACGAGTCTTCCTCACGAGGCAAGGCTCAAACGGCGTCCGAATCGTCGAATAATTCAGGGGAGGGAGCGCAATGATCGATGCTGCACTGCTCTTGGTCATGGGCGTCCTCTACGCGGTGGGCGTTTACCTGATCCTCGAGAAATCGTTGACCAAGGTCCTCTTGGGTTTGATGCTCATTACCAACGCAACCAATATCCTGATCCTGCACACCGGTGGGTTGTCTGGGCTGCCAGCTTTCTTCGACCCGGCGGTCGACGGAGACGAATACTTCGATCCGTTGCCTCAGGCTTTGGTCCTGACAGCCATCGTGATTTCATTCTCGGTCACCGCGCTGATGCTTGGCATGATCTACCGCAGCTGGGTTCTCTCCCGCCGGGACGACATCCAGGACGACGCCGAGGACCGTCGCGTCGCCGCCCAGCCTGATTACGATCCGGAAGACGACGACGCCGCTCCCATCGAACCGTCTGAGTTCGAGGGCTCCGAGGAACAACGAGAGGAAGCCTATCGCCAGCGCAAACATGCCGAGCGAACCAAACGAGAGGGTGCCCGTTCGTCCTCGGACGACGAGTCGCCCGGCTTTGCCGGGGAGCATCACCCTCACCTCGGGCGTGGCGACCGTGACCAAGGGGAGTGGCACGCGTGAACGCTGTTGACTTTGCCCCCGCCGCCGTTGTCTTTCCGCTCATGGCGGCCGGGGCCAACTTCACGCTGTACCGACACCCCAATGCGCAGCGTCTCTTGTCGATCATCGCAATGCTCGCGACGTTGAGCCTCGAATCGGTCTTGTTGGTTTCCACATGGGGAACGAGCCCACAATCCGTGACTCTGGGAGCCTGGGCCGCTCCATTCGGCATCGTGATGGTCGTGGACCAACTGTCCTCGCTGATGCTCGTGGTTTCCACGTTGGTTTCGTTCGCAGTGATGATTTACGCGACCGGTCAGGGCCTGGCGGACGGAGATTCCGACGCCCCGATCTCGGTTTTCTACCCGACCTACCTGGTCTTGCTGGCGGGCGTGTCGAATGCCTTCCTCGCAGGCGATCTTTTCAATCTGTACGTCGGGTTCGAAATCCTCCTGACCGCGAGTTACGTGCTGCTGACAATGTCCGGTTCGGCCCCCAGAATCAGGGCCGGCATCACGTACACGGTCGTTTCCGTGATCTCGTCGATGTTGTTCCTGATATCGATCGGAATGATCTACGCCGCACTCGGGACCGTGAACATGGCCGATATCGCGGCCAAGGCGCCTGACTTACCGGTCGGGACGCAGCTTCAACTTCACCTCATGCTCCTGGTTGCTTTCGGGATCAAGGCAGCGGTCTTCCCACTGTCCCTGTGGCTTCCGGACTCGTATCCGACCGCGCCCGCTCCGGTGACCGCGGTGTTCGCCGGGTTGCTGACCAAAGTTGGCGTCTACGCGATCATTCGCACCGAGACCCTGCTGTTCCCGGGAAGCCGGGTGGACAATTTGCTGGCCTTGGTCGCGGCGGCCACTCTCATCGTCGGAATCCTCGGTGCCCTGACGCAGAGTGACATCAAGAGAACTCTTTCCTTCATCCTGATCAGCCACATCGGCTACATGATTTGGGGCATCTCCTTGGCCACACCGGAAGGCATGATGGCCGTGGTCTTCTACATCGCGCACCACATTGTGATCCAAACCAGTCTTTTCATGGTGGTCGGCTTGATCGAACGTCGTGGTGGTTCCGCGAATACCGACCGTTTGGCCGGGTTGGCCAAGATTGCCCCGGTTCTAGGTATTCTGTATTTCATCCCGGCCATGAATCTCGGTGGTATTCCGCCGTTCTCGGGATTCCTCGGCAAGGTCGGACTGATTGACGCGAGCGTACATGCCGGTACATGGCAGGGCTATGCCTTGGCAGGAGTCGGCGTCTTCGTATCGCTGCTGACCTTGCTGACGTTGGCCCGAATCTGGAATCGCGTGTTCTGGCGGAAACCCGAGGACGCGGAGTTCCCGGATCCCATTCTGCTCGCCAAGGACCAGGACGGTAACTACGGGGTGAGGACCTCTGGTGAGCTCGACGTCGAGTCCCGTCGCTACCGCGGCAAGGACGTGACATTGCTGCCCCGTCCGATGATGGCCTCGACCATTGGCCTCGTGGCGGTCGGCGTCGCGATCACCGTTTTGGCCGGGCCGCTCTTCGACCTTTCTCATCAAGCCGCGGGAAACCTGAGCGACCCGCAGGTCTACATCGATGCGGTCTTGGGGCAGGACCACGGAACCTCTGCGGAAGGGGGCCACTGAGATGAGTCCATCCGCTCACCGCGCGCCTCGCGTGCGTCCCAAGAACACACTGCGTACCGAGTTGCCCCTGATCTTCTGGTTGGTTTTGGTCTGGGGTGCTCTGTGGCAGGACTTCTCGATAGGAAACCTGGCTTTCGGGCTGATCATGGCTCTGGTGATCGTCCGGGTCTTTTACCTCCCTCCGGTCCAGCTATCGGGAAGATTCAACGTTTTCTGGGGCGCGGTCCTGGGCACAAAATTCGTGTGGTGGATCGCCAAGGCGAGTTTCGAGATCCTGTGGTTCACGGTGAGACCACGCGGCGCGCCGAAATCGGCGGTGGTATCCGTCCGGTTGCGTATCAACAGTGATCTTCTCATTACCGTCGTCGGACATATCGTTTCCCTCATTCCGGGGTCCCTGGTGGTTGAGGTCGATCGCCGGAGTGCCACGATCTACTTCCACGTGATCGATATCAACACGGAAGACGAAGTGCGCGCGTTCCAAGAGAGCGTGAGATCCATCGAGAACTTGGTCATCCGGGTGATGGGCACCAAGGAAAGTCACGAGGCCCTGAAATCCGGAAGCCTTGAGGAGGTGTCGCAATGACCGTCGTCATTGTCATCTGCGGCGTCATTCTGGTGCTCGCTGCGATCGGGACCATAGTTCGCCTGGCCAAGGGGCCTTCACTGTTGGATCGCGTGATCGCCTCCGACGTGCTGCTGGCTATCGTCGGTGCGGGGCTCTCAGTGGACATGGTCTACCGGGACAGTTACGAGAACATCACCATGCTCGTCGTGATATCCCTGGTCGGTTTCTTGGGGTCCGTGACTGTTGCTCGCTTCGCAAACAACAAACGCGAACGCAAGGATGAACGCGAATCTCGGGCAGGTTCGGCAGAGAGCACTTCGCCCGCGAAGCCTGCTGGTTCTCGCAAGCCTTCCAAACTTTCCCCCGGCACAACCAAGAAACAGCGAGGTGATCGTTAGATGGACCTCGTATTCGACATCCTGACCGGGATCTGCCTGATCCTCGGTTGCCTCATGTCTCTCGGGGCCGCGCTCGGCATCGTCCGTTTTCCGGACGTTCTTTCAAGACTTCACCCAGGGGCCAAACCGCAGGTTTTCGGTTTGTTCTTGCTTTTGGCCGGGATCGGATTCGCGGCGCGTTCATGGGCTCTGGTTCCAGCGCTCGTATTGGCGTGGACCCTCCAAATCCTGGCGGTACCCGTCTCCTCGCACATGGTAGGACGTTCCGGGTTCCGCAATCGTCACTTCACGGCATCGGCTCTCACGGTCAACGAGCTTGCCGACCTCGTGGAGCAGATGAACCGTGAAGAGGAAGAAGAAGAGGCTCCTGCTGAAGCAACCGACGAGCCGCGCGACGTCGACGCCGACGCCGCCGGTCTCGGGAACGATGCGCAGGCCAAACCCGAAAGCGACCTGGAGGCAGAGCGGGACTGAGCGACGTGAGAACAATGGCGGGCGCGTGAAGGATTCACGCGCCCGCCATTGTTCGTATCGAGGGGAGGGCTATCAGACCTCGGCCTGGCCGCCGGTCTCGACTTCTTCCTTGTGCTCCATCTTGTTGGCCAGCCGCGTGACGCTCAATTTGATGAGGGTCGCGACGACACCGCTGATCGCGGTCCAAATGACGATGTCGCGGATGCTTTCCTCGGCGTCCGGATTGCTCGACGGCGGTTCATTGCCGGTAACCTTCTTCCAGCCCAGCGTCATGACCTTATTGGCCGCGAATACTCCGGCCAAGGACGCAACCGTGGAACCGATCTTGATAACGGGATTGCTCATCCATCTCTCCTCTTCATTCGCACCGGCGGTGCGGCCGGTCACGTTCAGCTCTCTCTAGCCTAATCGTACGAGTTTGCCTTTGTCCCAATCTGCTGGGCGATTCACCGGAAGTGAAATGAGTCAGATAGACTGGGGGACGTTCAAGAACGACAGGGGAGCCTCGGATGAGGCTGAGAGTGCGAAAGCAGACCCTCGACCTGATGCGGTTAGCACCGACGTAGGGAGTCGAGATCTCGGGCGTATCCAAGAACAGTACGGGTACGGCCTCCCCTCCTGAAAATTGCAGGAGGAAGACCCATGAACACCACATCCCATCACGAGTCCGGTCAAACGGTCCAGTCGTTGAGCGAGACCGGGAGCGGAAAACATCCGAAGCGCCGGAAAGTTTCGTGGCGCGTGATCGACATCGTGATCGCCTCGGTTCTTGCCGTTGTCTGCGGCGTGATCTTCTGGATCTGGTCCAATGCCGTTTCGCCGGCAACGCAGACCGCGACGGTTGGTTTCCCACCGTTGTCGGGCCTGATCGGTGGAGGCTGGCTCATCGCGGGAGTCGTCGGCGGCTTAGTAATTCGGAAACCCGGTGCCGCGATCTACTGTGAGATTCTCGCGGCCGTTATCGAAGCCCTACTGGGCACCCATTACAGCGCCGGCGTATTGCTGTCAGGGTTGATTCAGGGCATCGGTGCCGAGATCGTCTTCGCTCTATTCCTGTACCGCAGGTTCGGGCTTGCAGTGGCCATGTTTTCCGGCGGCGTCTCCGGCGTATTCATGGGCGTCAGCGAGGTCATGATGTATTACGGCTTCTGGGAAGCAAAGTATCAGGTCGTCTACATCGTGTGCGGCACGATTTCCGGCGTCGTCATCGCGGGACTTCTGGGTTGGGCCCTGATGAGGGCATTGATCTCGACGGGCGTTCTCGGTTCCGTTGCCGCAGGTCGTGATGCTCGGCGCAGCAGGGTTCGCCCGTGACGGTTCACGGGGCCCGGGTCCTGGCCCAGAACTTCGGTTGGCACCACGCTGGTCGAGAGGCACCCGCTTTCCACGGTGTAAATCTGGATATTCGGGCCGGTGAAAGGGTTTTGCTACTAGGCCCCTCAGGGGCAGGAAAATCGACATTGCTCCACGCGTTGGCGGGTGTGCTCGTGGACGATGACGGCGACGCCGTTCTGGGGCGGGCAACGATCAATGGCCTCGGGCCCGAACAATCGAGGGGCGCGGTCGGTCTGATGCAACAAGACCCAGAATCGTCGATCGTCCTGTCACGCGTAGGAGACGACCTCGCATTCGGCCCGGAGAATCTGGGAGCCGACCCCGCGGTTATCGTTCCGCGGTGCGAACGAGCTCTGCGTTCGGTCGGTTTGGATCTCTCGTGGGAGCGTCCCACGTCGGCGCTGTCCGGCGGCCAAAAACAACGGCTTGGATTGGCAGGGGTTCTGGCCATGGAACCCCAGCTGATCTTGTTGGACGAACCGACGGCCAACCTCGACCCAGATGGCGTCATCGAAGTTCGCGACGCCGTGTTGAACGCTGCGGAGGAATACGGTTCGACCCTGGTCGTAGTCGAGCACCGAGTCTCGGTCTGGTCCGAATTCGTCGATCGAGTGATCGTGCTCAGTCCGCACGGGGGAATCAGCCACGACGGGCCTCCACGGCAGGTTCTGGATGAGGCGAGAAAGGAATTGCTCCAAGCAGGAGTATGGGTCCCGGATTACGTTCCCCGGCTTCCGAGCAAGGGGCCGGGGGCGGTTCAGGGACGGGGGAACGGCGAAGCGCTTCTCGAGGCGCACGACCTCGCGGTGTCTCGTCAAGCACCCGCGCGCAAGTGGCTCAGGCAAAGACGCCGCGCGACCGCTCGCTCGGCGGAAGGACCCATCCCGGCACACCGGGAAGTGACCGTCGCGGCTTCGGATATTTGCGTCCGTATACGTCGAGGGGAGCATCTGGCGGTCACGGGACCAAATGGTTGCGGCAAATCCACCTTGGCTCTGACCCTGGCCGGCCTGCTCGCACCGGCCGCGGGTTATGTTGCGGCGTCCGATGCACTCCGATACGCAGGGGCGAGGCGAGAGCTTGACCGATCCGGCGGCCCCTCGTGGGATCCCCTGCTGTGGAGCTCGAGCCAGCTGATTGCGCGGATAGGAACTGTGTTTCAGGAACCGGAACACCAATTCGTCAAAGCATCGGTCGCCGAGGAGCTTGCCCTCGGCGCACGATTGGCCCGCGATGCGGCACCGCGCGGCGTCTTCTCCGGAAGCGACGGGGAATACCCCGAGGATCGGGCGGCTGAGCTGCTCGAACGTCTCGGTCTGAGCCACGTTGCGGAAGCGAACCCGTTTACTCTCTCCGGCGGGGAGAAAAGGCGACTCTCAGTCGGTACTGCGCTCGCGGCTCGTCCTCATGTTCTCATCCTGGACGAGCCGACTTTCGGGCAGGATGCGGTCACCTGGGCCAGCCTGGTCGATCTGCTGCGCGAGGTCCTGGACGCGGGTACGGCGGTCGTCTCGGTGACTCACGATCATGCCTTCATCGAAGCTCTCGGAGGCAGCGAGTACAGGTTGAACGGCCTCAACGTTGCCGGGACGCGGCAGCACGCGGTTCGAACAGGAGACCAGGCATGGACCTCTTGAACAATGCCAGCGCCGCCGAATCGGGGTTGGGGCGAGTCAACGCGGCCGTCAAGATCGTCCTACTCTTTGTTCTGACCATAGCTTTCTTGGCGAGCGCGGACTGGGTCACGTCGAGCGTCGGCCTGATCGCACTGGTACTCGTCATGGCGGGCTGCCGCATCAATCCCTGGAATATCCTCATTCGGCTATGGCCGGTTTTTACGGCGGCGCTATTCAGCGGGTGGGCAACGGCCCTTCTGTCCGCCAAGACCGGCAGGACCGTGCTCGACTTCGGCCCGCTGTTGCTCACCACCGACTCGGTGGATGCAGGGATCGCGATCGCTTTGCGTGGTGGCGCTCTCGCGATGGTCTCGGTGCTGCTCCTGTTGACCACGGATGCCAGAGAGATCGGCGATTCGCTGGCCCAGACTTTCAGACTGCCGGCGCGCTTCGTGCTCTCGGCCGTGGCGGCATTCCGGCTGGTAGGAATCATGATCACGGAGTGGGAAACTCTCGCTGCCGCGCGACGCGCCCGGGGTATGGGCGCAGACCGCGGCGTCATCGGGAGCATTACTGGGTTCACGGCGCAAGCTTTCGCGCTCATCGTTCAGGCTTTGCGTCGAGCGAGCCGACTGGCCGTGACCATGGAGGCACGCGGTTTCGGTGCTGGACCGAGAACCTGGGTGCATCGCCCGGAGTACTCGTGGCGGGATGCCGTCGCCTTGGTCATTGGACTTGGGATTCCCGCTGCGGCCATCGGTCTTTCGCTGACCTTGGGCACGTATCGCTTCTTCTACTAGGGCCGTGTCTAGGGTGCGCTCCACCTGGACAGACTAGACCCAGCTCTACCTCCAAATACTGCTCGCTCCACTGTCCGCGGACGCCATCAGCGGAAAAGTAAGAGATGCACCAGCCATCAAGCATCTTTGGAGCGAAAAATGTCACCCCAGACTCGTGAAGCCCAGGCACCCGGTGGAGCGCCCCGGGCCGTCATGCCCATCGCTCGGGCCGAGAACGTCAGCAAATCATACGGACAAGGCAGCAACGTCGTTTCGGCTGTCCGCAATGTCGACCTCGACGTCGCTCCAGGCGAATTCGTCGCGGTGATGGGACCGTCCGGATCGGGAAAATCCACGTTGATGCATCTCATGGCCGGACTCGAGTCCCCGAGCGGCGGACGGATGTGGATCGGAGAGCAGGAAATCACGCATCTCGACGACGCCGCACTGACCGAGATTCGGCGTCGTCGTGTCGGGTTCGTATTCCAGGCCTTCAACCTGATGCCGACCATGGACGTTCGAGAGAATATCCTGCTGCCCTTTGACCTGGACGGGCGTTCGCCGGACCGTCAAGAGCGTGCGTGGATCGAGGACCTTCTTCACCGGTTGGGACTCTCCGAGCGCGTCAACCACCGTCCTGCAGAGCTGTCGGGAGGCCAGCAACAACGAGTTGCAATTGCGCGCGCGCTGGCTACCCGACCGGCATTGATCCTGGCTGACGAGCCGACGGGCAACCTGGATTCGCGCTCGGCGCTGGAAGTCCTCCAGCTGCTGAGAATGGCCGCCCAAGAGCTCGGGCAGTCAATCGTCATGGTCACACACGATCCCAAAGCCGCGGCTCACGCCCATCGGGTGGTGTACCTGGCGGACGGCGAGATTGTTCACCAGAGCAACAGCTCCGCTCGGGCTGAGGACATCGCCCAGATGATGCTTTCCTTGGAGGTGAACTGACGTGAAAAATGCCGTGCGTGAACTGACTCACCATCCTCGACAGCACCTATCGACCCTCCTCGTTGTGGTCATCGGTTCGATGTTCGGCTCCGGCCTTATCGGGGCCGTGGGGCTGCTGCACAAAATTCTCGATCCCGGAGGCGAGGCCGAAGGAACGCTGTTGGTCATGCTCCTGTTGACTTCGATGACGTTCTTCGCGATCGCCCTGTTCGTCGCGGCGATGGTGGTGGTCAATACATTTTCCATCGTTGTCGCGGGCCGAACACAGCAGCTGGCGCTTCTTCGTTTGATCGGTGCGAAAGCCTCGACGCTGCGGCGTGCGGTAGCTTGCGAGGGGCTTCTGATCGGACTGATCGGTTCCGTCGTCGGACTCGGCCTGGGCGCCGTGACGACATGGGTTATCGCCTTGACCGCGGAGGCGAACGGCGCCGGTAGTGGTTTGCAAGTCACAGCAACCAACCCGTGGATGATTACTGCCGCCGTGCTGGTGGCCCTCACGAGTTGGATTGCCGCGTGGAACGGAGCGCGTCCGGTTCTGTCAGTCTCTCCTCTCGAAGGCTCGCGCCGAAGCGCCGAACCGGCCCTGAAGACTCTGCGCAAGCGAGTTTGGACACTCGGGCTCTCGATAGCGCTGGTCGTGTTGGGAGCATTGTTCCTCGGCGGTGGACTCATGATGGGGCTGACGGGCCCCGCGGGGGTCCTTCCCGCGGTCTTCGGAGGGTTCCTGAGCTTTGGCGGTATCGGCCTGGGATCCGCGTGGATTATGCCGCCCTTTTTCGCCCTTTCGGGAAAAGTGGTCGGTCACGGGACCTCGGGGCGGATGGCCGTCGCCAATTCGCGGCGATACCCTCTGCGCTCGGCGCGGACCTCCATGGGGCTGGTCATTGGAATCACGCTCGTGGTGATGTTCGGCACTCTCGGCTCGACCTTGAAATCGGTGGTCCAGCGTATGGCCGGTAGTGGCGAGTACCGCCCCGAGGACGTGGCAGTCGTCAACCAGATGGTCGACAACTCACTGCTCTTCGTCTACGGAATGGTCGCGTTCTCGGTGGTCATCGCCGCGATCGGGGTGGCAAACAATATGAAGTCCGCAATCCTGCAACGTCGTCGCGAGTTGGGGATGCTCCGGACCGTGGGACTGTCCACGAGTCAAATGTGGCGCATGATCTTCGGGGAAACTGCCCAACTGACGCTTTCTGCGGCATGCCTGGGCATACCTTTGGGTCTCTTCTACGGTTGGGCCGGAACCTTCTGCATGTTCGCCGCGGTCGATGGTGTCGGAGTTTTCGGACCGACACCGCCGTGGACCGTGCTCGTCTGCGTGGTCGTCGGATGCCTGGCCATTACCGGCCTCGCCACCGCACTCCCCGCGCGCCAGACAGCCAAGGAATCGCCCGTCCGGGCCCTCGCGCTGACCTAACGACGATGTGACGGGCGCCCCTCGGATCGAATTGGGGGGGGGCGCCCGTAGTGCGGGTTGCGGCCGAAACAGTCCTAAGCTGGATTCGCCGAACGGGGCGCACCCATTCCAGGATCGATCTGCACCGGCCCCGAGGACTGAGGACTGACATCGAAATCGAAGATTTCCGTGGGCAGATAAACGGTTGCGCAGGAATTCGGGACATCGACGACGCCTGAGAACCGGCCTTCGATCGGGGCGGCGCCCAGCAACAGGAATGCTTGTTCTGGGGAGTATCCGAACTTGGTCAGATAGTCGATCGCATGCAGGATTGCGCGCTGATAAGCCAGCTGGGAGTCCAAATAGCGTTGTTCGCCGTCGAGTGTCACGGAGGTTCCCGAGAAGGCAAGCCACTCCGAGTACTGGGGTGCAGTGCGGCCAGGCATGAAGATGGCATTTTCGCTCACGCCATAGGTCTCCATGCCGCCCTTCAGAACATCGACACGCAGATCGATGTACCCTCCCATCTCGATCGCGCCGCAGAAGGTGATCTCTCCGTCGCCTTGTGAGAAGTGCAGATCGCCGACCGACAAGTTGCCGCCCTTGACGAACACGGGATAGAAGACGCGCGAGCCTTTAGTGAAGTTCTTGATGTCCTGGTTGCCGCCGTTCTCCCGGGGAGGGGCGGTCCGAGCCGCTTCGGATGCCACACGATCATATTCCGCGCCTTCGAGCTGCCCAAGGATTGCGCTCTTGGGCTCAGGGGGAAGTGCCAGGGGCGGCAAACGGTTCGGGTCGGTTGCGATCAGATCGCCCTCCCGTTTGTTCCACTTGGCCAGAAGATCGGTGGACGGCGCGGTTCCCATCAACCCGGGATGGGTGATGCCCGTGAAACTGACTCCGGGGATATGTCTCGATGTGGCGACGTCGCCGGTGAAGTCCCAAACGGCCTTGTAGGCATCCGGAAATTGGTCGACGAGAAAGCTCCCACCGTTGTTCTTGGGGAAAATCCCTGTGTATCCCCAGCCCTGGCCTGCTAGCGGGCCGGTTTCCTGGGGAATGGGACCCAGATCCAGGATGTCCACGATCAGTAGGTCGCCGGGCTCGGCACCTTCCACGGCAAAAGGTCCTGAAAGAGCGTGGACGACGTCGATGGGCGCATCCCGGATGTCGTCGGCGGAGTCGTCGTTCTTAATCGCGCCGTCGAACCACTCGCGGCAATCCACCCGGAAGGTCTCGCCCGGCTTCAGGGTCTCGAGGGGAGGAATGTCCGGGTGCCACCGGTTGTGACCGATTTTCTCCTGTTCGGAGAATGGCTTGTCGGAGTCCAGCGGAAATAGAACCTCGGGCATGGTGTTCCTCTCGATCGAACGATGAACAGGGGCTTGAGACCTCAGGGACGAGGAGGCTTGAGGTGTCGCGGATCGTGGGAGGTATGTGGGGCCTTGGGGACAGGCGGACCGGGGAGGCGGGTTACGACGTCGGGCTCATGGGCCGAGCGTTCGGCCTCACTCATTGCCGTCGCCCGGGCCGTGCCGAGTTTCGAGAGGCCGACTGGGGAGAAGATGCGCGTTGCGGTCTCGACACAGGTGCGGCACTGCCGCTCGGCGGGGACAGCGGACATAGAATGCTGGGCTTCGAAGACCCCGCAACGCGGACACCGGAACTCGTACAGCGGCATGCACACCCCAAATGATGCTGTGATCCAAAACACTAACGCCTCGAGGCTACGCCCGCCGTGATGACCGGTCAAAGGAAAAACCGCATATTACCTAGCGGGAACGAAGAAAATTCATCAATTCACCCGTGAGGCCGGGGTTGAGAACGAGCTCTTGGTTATTGAGATGGGTCACCGGTGCCAACAGGCGGACGGATGAGGTGAGCCAGACACCATCGGACTCCATCAGGTCCGTCGGGTAGAGCGGTCCGAAGCCGACCTCCCAACCTGCCTCCCGCGCTCCTTGGAAAATTGCGCCCTGAGTGGTTCCCGGAAGAATCCCCCGGTTGGGTTCCGGGGTGAAGAGTCGCAGTCGGTCGCCTTCCTGACGAGCCATGATCACGGAACTGGTCGCAGCTTCGAGAATTCGTCGATCCGAAGCCGTGAAAATGGCTTCCTGTGCGCCGAGGGACCTGACGTGTCGCAGGACGGCCATGTTGACCGCGTAGGAAAGGGTTTTGGCGCCGGCCAGAAGCCATGGGTAGGCCGTGTCTTCAGCGGGATCGTGTCCGCGTGGAAGCAGGAGCGCCTTGACGCCTTCCTCGCGTTGAGCGATGGTCGAGTCCGGTACGGAACTCACGACGACGAGCCCGTACGGACCGTCTTCCGGCGTTCCGCGACTAATGAGGAGTTTCACCGTGTGCTCGGCTCCCAGAGAAGATGGTGTGCCGTTTCCTGCGGATTTGAGAGCCAGGGCCGATGCCGATCGCCACGAGTCCTCGCTGGGATTCGGGAGGTGAAGGAGGCGGGCTGAGTTCCCGAGCCTCGTGAGATGGAGATCGAATTTGCGAATCGAACCGTCTACGGCCAGCATCGTTTCGAACACTCCGTCTCCACGCGTATAGCCTTCGTCGTCGATTCGAATCAGGGGAGTCGAGGCGTTGAGGACCGTTCCGGTCGGAGAATTCTGATCTATGCGAACAACCGTGGGTGTCATACACCTCATTAAACGCCATACCGCAAGAGCGTTGTTCGAGGACCCGCGCGGATCTTCAGATTCGCGGTTCGAAAATTCGGGACGCGAGCAGGAAAAGAACCAAGGCAATCAGACTGCAACCGACCATCATTGCCGCCATGGGGATCACCGCATTCGCGCCAGCGGCACTGACGAGCGGGGAAACGATCCCGCCCATTGTGCACTGAAGTCCGCCAACCAATGCCGAACTCGCCCCTGCGTAATCTCGACCGTGCCCGAGCGCCAACGATGTCGCATTTCCGAAGACCAGTCCTTGGGCCGCGGCGGTGACGAAGAGACACACGAGCGTTGGAACGAGGGAGAGCCCGCACAGTGCGAGGACCAGAAAAGACAGTGTCGCCACATTTGAGATGACAATGCCGCCTAACCCAATTCCTTGAGGACGGAATCTTTTCAGCAAGAGATTCGAAACCCAGGAGAAAGCTAGGATCCCGAAGGAATTGGCCGCGAAAACCAGAGCATAATGGGTGGCCGTGAGCCCGAGGTTGTTCTGCAGCACATAGGTGGAACCGGAAATGTAGGAGAACAAGGTTCCGAAGGAAAAGACGAACGCGAGCATATATGCCATATACGCAGGGCGGCGAACGACGCAGGCTATGCCGCGGCCGGAAGCCGCGAGCCCTCCTCCGTGCCGGCGGTCCTTCGGCAACGATTCGGGAAACAGGAAGAACACTCCGATGGCCATCACGAGGGTCATCACCGTGAGGACCCAGAACACGGCGCGCCAGGGCGCGAATCCCAGGATGATGCCACCCAGAGTCGGGGCCAGGACCGGTGAGATCCCGTTGATCATCATCATGAAATTCATGTATCGGGCAGTCTGATGTCCTTCCGTGAGGTCGGTGATCGCTGAACGAGCCAGAACGAGTCCCGCCGCACCGGTGAATCCCATCAAGAACCGCAAGCCGATCAGGAGGTGGACAGTCGGTGCCAGCGCGCACCCCATGGTGGCCAGCACGCAAATGAATGAGCAGATCACCAAGGGACGCCGCCGGCCCCACTGATCTGATAGCGGACCGATGATAATCTGGCCCATCGCCAGGCCAGCCATGAATGCTGAGAGCGTCAGCTGGACCAGCGAGGCCGCCGTTCCGAGGTCCTGCGTCATTTGGGGGAAAGCCGCCAGATACATGTCTGTACCCAAAGGCGCTATGCCGGTGAGCGTCCCCAGCAGGATGAGGAGAGGCACCGGGATGCGCGATGCGGTGGGGTTCAATCTGACCTCACGTTTCTCAGGTTGATGGCGCCTCACGGGGCACCCTGTTGCCCGTGTGCGGAAAGTGCCGCCGAATTACCGCGCGAACAGCCTATCCTCTTGCGAGGCCCACAACTGCCAATAGGGCCGGTACATGTCGCCATCGCGTTTGAGGGCACGGTACTTGCGGATATTCGCCTCGAGATGAAGCCAAACCCCGAAGTGAGGGCGCGTTTCTGGATGTCCCGGCGCGGTCGAACCGACGCCTTCGACGATGATGAGCGATCGGTCTGCGCTCAATACTTGCGTTTCCTCCGCATAGTGATTCCGCGTCCAGTCCCAGGCTCGCCAGGTCGCGTCCTCATTGCGCATCAAGCGCTCGAGCAGCTCCGCATACATGTCGATGCCGTCTTCGAGGCCTTCCCACCCGGGATAAATGTCTTCCAGGTGGAAGAGTGCGACGGTATCTGATCCGTCTTCGGCGCGCGCACGTTCCAAGAGACGTCCAGCCAGCTTCGACTTGCCCGCACCGGAGCGCCCGTCAATCGCCACGACAAACGGTTCAGGGCCCGACGCGAGCGAGCGTGCCTGGCCGATGGCCTTCCATAAGTCCTGCTCGTCCTTCGGCAGAATCGTGTGCGAGGACATGACCCAGATCGGTTGGCGTTCGTATGCGCAATTGCGAGGATCGACCGTCATGATTCCTCGTTCCGTGCCTCCGGGTGCCGAGATGCCTCGTCGATCACGCCTTGGACGGAATCCTCGATCATTCCGAAAGTCCGATCGAAATCCGAGGCATCGCCGTACCACGGGTCATAGATGCCGATTTTTTCGACCGGCTCGCCGGCCGCGGAAGGATCGAATTCGCGCATGAGATGGATCTTGGCAGCTTGGGCCTCGTCTGCGGCCATGCGGCGGAGAGCCCTGAAATGAGGGACGTCCAGAGCCAGGATGAGGTCGTTGTCCTCCAAATCCTGGCGCGTGACCTGGCGGGCAGAATGGCCGCTGGTGTCGATGCCCAGCCGGTCCATGACTTTCCGAGCCCGAGGATCGATGGGATTTCCTTGTTCTTCGTCGCTCACACCAGCAGATGTGACGACAACGCCACTCAGCCCGGCGTCCTGCGCCGCGTTGCGTACTAGGTATTCGGCCATGGGGGAGCGGCAGATATTGCCGGTGCAAACGGTAACAATGCGATACATGGTCACCACGTTACCGGGGCCGGGCGGCGACATGTGAGTTCAGCGCCGATCACGCTCCACAAGGATGGACGTGTTCTGCGATGTCCGGACCATTGCTACGTAGAACTCGAGGGTCACGCGGAACAGAATAATGTACACGAACGCCACGACGGCCCCGAGGATCAGGAAAATGAGTCCAACCCACGCGTTTTCCGCGAATCCCACAATAACCGAAAAGAGCCAGCCCAGGCCGATCACGACCAAGCCGATGACGTAGATGACCGAGGCAAACTTGATGGTCACGAAATGACGGAACGAAAGGTCGAACATGGCCTGGAAGAATCCCGGCTCACCCTGGCCCCGCGGTTGTCCGTAGCCTGGTTGGCCGTAACCCTGTTGCTGCGGCTGCCCCGGTTGTCCCGGATATCCATTCTGTTGGGGGTAATTCGGCTGACCCTGAGGGTTCTGTCCGTAACCCTGACCGTGTGGAGCCTGTCCGTAGCCGCGAGAGGAGTTCTGCGGCGGCTGCCACGGTCCGTCGGACTGATGGGGATCCTGATGGGATTTCGAATTGTCCGCCCTCGACCCGTTCCCATTATTCGACGAATTGCCCTGCTGGTTTGATTCCTCGTGCTCGTGATCAGACATGGTCAATACTCCCTGTACTTTTGAATGCTCATAAGTTAAGGCAAGTCACTCGCGTAAAAGTGCCATGTGATCAGTCTATTCATTGAACTGTCGCAAATCACCGTCTCGCCGTGAATTTCCTGTCTGCGAGATCGAAACACTGTTAGATGTCTTTTGGATTACATACGCTTGGAAAAATGCACAATCGCTCCGAAATAGCGGGCAAGAAAGGTCTGATCATGAGTCATCATCCCGGCAACGAGCCCAACGAGCCCAACGAGCCCAACGAGCCCAACGAGCCCAACGAGCCCAACGAGCCCAATTGGGGTCCGTTGCGACCTCCCGGTCCCAACCAGCCCAACACGTCGCATGAGACGGGTTACCCACCGACGGATTTTCAGCAATTTCCCCCAGGTGCGCACCCCGGACGTCAGGTGTACGGGGAGGGACAGCGAAAATCTCGCAAAGGTTTGATCCTTGGTCTGTCTATAGGTGGCGGCGTGATCGTCATAGCCCTGGTCGTCATCCTCGCCCTCGTGTTCGCCGGAGTGCTGGGCGGGCGCAAGATCAATGATGAGGGCGATTTTCGGGACAAGGTGCAGAATCTTGGATCCGCTCAGGGGGCGGGGCAATGCAGTGATCTGGACAAGACGCTGCTGAACTCTGTTCTGCCTAAGGAGAACTTCCCTGATGACGCTCAGGTGTATGTCTGCTCGAATATCGATCTGAGCGACTTCCAGGCCCTGTCTGGTGCGAAGGAGGACAGCAAGCTCATCGTCGGCATCTATTCCGAACACGAGGCCGATGTGAAGTCGTCATTGAGCGATGCACTGAATGCCCCGGTCATGGATGAGGACAAAGGCGAATGGGGTCTCGAGGGTAACCACTGGGCCGCCATCGGCAATGCCGGAACGGCCGATGATGCCAAGAAGGAGCTCGGCGGGAAGGAGTGGTGATCGGTTTCCGGCCACGTCCGTAACCTGGGCGGTCTTCTGTAAATAAAGTTGAGTCGACTTCGCTCAAGTCTCTTGACTTTCTTCTGAGAAGTGGCAGACTTGAGTCAGGACAACTCAAGAAGTGAGACCTCCGGGTGCGCAAGATCGATGGCCTCCCCTGCGGAAGCAGTGTCGTGAGTGCCGGAATGTGCCCCGGTTTTCGGACTACGTAAGGAGAAAAACCATATGTCACGTGCAGTAGGCATTGACCTCGGTACCACCAACTCTGTGGTTGCCGTACTCGAGGGCGGCGAGCCCGTCGTCATCGCGAACGCCGAGGGCGCTCGCACCACTCCGTCGGTTGTTGCATTCGGCAAGGACGGCGAGACCCTGGTCGGCGACATCGCCAAGCGCCAGGCAGTGACCAACGTGGATCGCACCATTTCTTCGGTGAAGCGCCACATGGGCACCGACTGGAACACCGACATCGACGGTAAGAAGTACACCCCGCAGGAAATCTCGGCACGTACCCTGCAGAAGCTCAAGGGCGACGCCGAGTCCTTCCTCAATGACACCGTGACCGACGCCGTCATCACCGTTCCCGCGTACTTCAACGACGCCGAACGCCAGGCCACCAAGGAAGCCGGCGAGATCGCCGGACTCAATGTCCTGCGTATCGTCAATGAGCCCACTGCGGCTGCTCTGGCCTACGGCCTGGACAAGGGCAACGAAGATGAGCTCATCCTGGTCTTCGACCTCGGTGGCGGCACCTTCGACGTCTCCTTGCTGGAAGTAGGCAAGGACGAGGACGGGTTTTCGACGATTCAGGTTCGCTCGACTTCGGGTGACAACCGCCTTGGCGGTGACGACTGGGACCAGCGCATCGTCGACTGGCTTCTCGAGCAGGTCAAGTCCAAGACAGGCGCGGATCTGTCCAAGGACAAGATTGCTTTGCAGCGTCTCCGCGAGGCAGCCGAGCAGGCCAAGAAGGAACTGTCCTCGGCCTCGTCGACCAACATTTCGTTGCAATACCTCTCGGTGACCTCCGACGGCCCGGTTCACCTGGACGAGAAGCTTTCCCGCGCGAAGTTCCAGGACCTGACTCAGGACCTTCTGGACCGCGTGAAGAAGCCTTTCAACGACGTCATCAAGGAAGCCGGTATCAAGGTTGCTGATATTGCGCACATCGTGCTCGTCGGTGGTTCGACCCGTATGCCGGCGGTCGTCGAAGAGGTCAAGAAGCTGGCCGGCGGCCAGGAACCCAATAAGGGCGTGAACCCGGATGAGGTCGTGGCCATGGGCGCTGCTCTGCAGGCCGGTGTGCTCAAGGGCGACCGCAAGGACGTCCTGTTGATCGACGTGACCCCGCTGTCGCTGGGCATCGAGACCAAGGGCGGTGTGATGACCAAGCTCATCGAGCGCAACACGGCCATCCCGACGCGTCGTTCCGAGACCTTCACAACCGCAGAGGACAACCAGCCCTCCGTGTCGATCCAGGTTTTCCAGGGTGAGCGTGAGTTCACCCGTGACAACAAGTCGCTCGGCACCTTCGAGCTGACCGGTATCGCTCCGGCCCCTCGTGGTGTCCCGCAGGTTGAGGTGACCTTCGACATCGACGCCAACGGCATCGTGAACGTCTCCGCGAAGGACAAGGGCACCGGCACCGAGCAGTCGATGACCATCACCGGCGGTACCTCGTTGTCCAAGGAAGACATCGACCGCATGGTCAAGGACGCAGAGGCCAACGCCGAGTCGGACAAGGCCCGTCGTGAGGCCGCAGATCTGCGCAACAACGCGGAGTCCAGCGCTTACCAGATCGAGAAGCTCCTCAAGGACAACGAGGACAAGGTCTCCGAGGAGATCAAGACCGAGGTTCAGGGAGACGTCGACGAGGTCAAGAAGGCCCTTGAGGGCGACGACGACGACGCGGTCAAGTCCGCATTCGAGAAGCTTCAGGCTTCTCAGACCAAGCTCGGCGAAGCGATCTACTCGCAGGCGCAGGCTGGAGCCGAGACGGAGGACACCTCCGAGGCGAACGCCGATGCCAATGACGAGGATGTCGTCGACGCCGAGGTCATTGACGATGAGGATGAAAAGAAGAACTAATGACTGAGCCGAACAACACCAATAACCCTGAGGGAAACGACCCGCTGGAGGACGCCTTCAACGCTCCCGACGCGGAAGGAGCTCCCGAGGCGGAGACCGCCGAGGGTGTAGGTGCTGAGGCTGACGGTCAGGACGGGTCCGCGGCGGAGGCCGCTGCGGACCCCTCCGAGGCGGAGCCCATACAGGACCCTGCAACGGAGGCTGAGAGGACCGCGAACGAGCGCCTCGAGGATCTGCGCCGTCTGCAAGCCGAATTCGTGAACTTCAAGAACCGGTCCCAGAAAGAACGGGACCAGCTTCGACAGTTCGTGGTCGCCGACGTGGTGAGTTCCTTGCTCCCCGTCATCGACGATATCGATGCGGCTCGCAAGGCGGGCGATCTGGAGGACGGGCCGTTCGCGTCGATCGCCAACAAGTTCGAGGACGCGCTGACGAAGCACGGCTTGGAGCGTTATGGCGATACCGGCGAAGAGTTCGATCCCAAGGTCCACGAAGCCGTGATGCAGCAGCCCACGAGCGAGGTCCAACCCGACCACGTGTCCATGGTTTTCCGCAGCGGATACCGGGTCCAGGACCGCGTTCTGCGTCCTGCCCAGGTTGCTGTGGCGGTAGCCGAGGGCTGACCAGAGGCCCGACCGGCGGTCTCGGCCCAGCCGCACCGCCTCCAGCGAATCGACGCCGGGGCACCGAACCTCTGCCTCTGTGGCGGGGGAGGGCCTCGGCGTCGTTCGTTTCCACTATTTTGAGATATACAAGAGCGGAAGAGAACACACCACGCAACGCTTTGAAAGGAGGCGTCAATGGCTAGCGAAAATTGGCTAGAAAAAGACTTCTACAAGGTTCTGGGCGTCTCCAAGGATGCCAGCGAAGCCGACATCAAGAAGGCTTACCGCAAACTCGCGCGCAAGTATCACCCGGATCAGAACCCCGGGGACGAGGCCGCAGAGAAAAAATTCAAAGAGGTCTCCGAGGCCAATACGGTCCTTTCTGACCCCGAACAGCGCAAACAGTACGATGCCATCCGTGCCATGGGCTCGGGAGCTCGATTCAGCGCTGGTTCTGGCGGGCAAGGCGGCCCGGGGGGACCTGCCGGTGCCGGTGGGTTCGAGGACCTCTTCGGGGATATGTTCGGTGGCGGCCGAACGCGGACCACGTACGGCGGCAGCCCGTTCGGCGGCGCGGGCGGGCCTCGCGTGCAGTACGGCTCCTCCGGTGGGGATCCTTTTGCGGACCTGTTCGGAGGAGGCGGCAACTTCGGTGGCCAGAACCCGTTCGGCGCCCAACAACAGGCGCCCCGTAACCCCGACGTCGAGGCCAGCGTGACCATTGACTTCGGTCAGTCCCTGGAGGGCGCCAAAGTCAAGGTCAACCGTCCCGATCAACGCAGCACGACTATTCGTCTGCCCGAGGGCGTGCGTGATGGCCAGAAAGTCCGCCTTCGCGGCAAAGGAAGCATCGGTCCGGGCGGCAAGTCTGATCTGATCGTCACGGTGCACGTCCGCCCGCACGAGTTGTACGAACGGGATGGAGACAACCTCACGGTCCGTGTTCCCGTTTCCTACGAGGAAGCGGCACTTGGCACGGTCCTGTCCGTGCCGACCACCGACGGATCAACAGTTCGCCTGCGTCTCAAGGCCGGCCAGGAGCCCGGCACCAGAATGCGTGTCAAAGGCCGAGGCGTGAAGACGAAGAAGCACACCGGCGACCTCTACGTGATTCCGGAGATTCAGGTGCCCCAGGACCTGTCCCCGGAGGCCGAAGAGGCGCTCAAGAAATTCACAGAGCTGGCCTCCCAAGGCGATCCGAGGGCCGGCCTGGCGGAGAAGGCAAAGGTCGTGTAACCCATGCAATTCGGCGACGTGAACCAACCACTCTTCGTGATCTCGGTTGCGGCCGAGCTCGCGGAGATGCACCCGCAAACGCTTCGGCAGTATGACCGGCTCGGTTTGGTGACACCGTCGCGGCTACCGGGGCGCGCGCGACGCTATTCGCAGAAGGACGTCGTCCGGCTCCGGCAGATCCAGCAACTGTCCCACGAAGGGGTCTCCCTCGAGGGAATCAAGCGGGTTCTCCAATTGGAGAACCAAGTCGACGCGTTGCAAGCCCGAGTCAGAGAGCTCACGCAGGAGTTGCAGGACGCCCAGGACCGACTGGAAGAATCCTCCCGGGTATTTGCCGCGACGATCGGCGGCGACGTCGTGAAGCTGGGCCGTGGTCAACGTCCCAGCGCCAAAACACCCAGTAAGGCGCTGGCTATCGCTAGGCCCCAGCTTCCGTATCGGTAAGGCTTCAGCGTCGAGAATCGACAGGCGGTGCCGCCTCATCAACGACGACGATAGGCGAGGTCGTGCGCTCTGCGTCCGGCCTCGCCTGCTTTGCGTTCGAAACTTGTGAGGACGCGCCCTTCCCAGCGTGGAGCCCATCCGCCGTGGGGATCCTCTTCGGTTGCGCCTTCGCCTGCATACAAATTGTCGAAGTCCGGTGCGGCTTCCATGACTTCGCGCATCACCCAGGCGTACTCTTCCCAATCGGTGGCCAGACGCCAGATACCGCCCGGTTTGAGAACGCGCGCGACTTTTTCGGTGAATCCGGGCGAGACCAGGCGGCGCTTGTGGTGGCGCGACTTGTGCCAGGGGTCCGGAAAGAAGACCCAGATTTCGTCCACTGAATCCGGCTCAAGCAGATTCTCGAGCACCTCGGGAGCGTTCGCCTGGACGCAGCGGACGTTGGTGATCTCGGCCTGTCCCATCTTGAGGAGCAAGTCTGCGATTCCGGGTTTGTAGACCTCGACGGCAAGATAGTCATTCTCCGGATGCTCGCTCGCAGCGTGAACGATGGCCTCGCCCAGTCCGGAACCGATTTCCACGACGAGAGGCGCTTTTCTCCCGTAGATCGCTTCATGGTTGAATTCGGCGGACTCGGCCACCGATGTATCCGTTATCTCACGAGGAACATCCAGGACGTGTGTCGGAGCGTAGGTGTCCCATGCCTTCTGGCGGCGAGCAGTGAGTCGGTCGCCTCGTCGGACGAAAGAGTAAGGCTGGCGATGGAATTTCTGGGGGACGTCGCTCAAGGATGCTCCGGTGATCTGATGGGGCGGCAGGGTTGCGGTGGCCCGATGAGCTCCCGCGCGCTGACGTATGTCGCGGAAGGATCCGTGGATCAACCGGGCCGCCGCATCAGCTTATCGCACGCCCTTCAGCCGCCCCCGACGCCTGCGGGTTCTTCGCTCGCATCCTCCGGGGCTTCCGGGTGGGACAGGGTCGAGTGCTTCTGTGACAAATCGACCTGATGGTCGATCTGCGCGTCCAGGGCACCGAGGTCGGAGCCCATGAACTCGTCAATCTCTGCGGTACTGGCCTCGAAATCCGGGTCGTGCCGCAGATAATGGCGGGTCTCCCGAACCACGAGGCCGGACAGAATAATGAGTCCGATGAGGTTCGGGATCGCCATAATGCCGTTCATGACGTCCGAGAATTTCCAGACCAGAGTCAAGGGGGCCACTGCTCCGAAACCGCAGGCAATAGCGAAAATGACCCTGTAAGTCGTGATCCCGAAGGTGCCCCCGCCGAGGCGCTCGATGCACCGTTCTCCGTAGTAGGCCCAACCCAGAACGGTCGAGTACCCCAGAAGCACCAGACAGACAGTCACCACCACTCCGCCCCAGTTGCCTGGCAGACCCGTCGCGAAAGCATGAGAGGTCATGACGTCAGGATCGTCCTTCTCCCACACGCCGGTGGTGATGATCACGAATCCAGTGATCGAGATAACAACAAGTGTGTCCACGAAAGTCTGCGTCATCGAGACGAGGCCCTGGCGGACGGGATGGGAAGTTTGCGCGATCGACGAGGGGATCGATGCCGTGCCCATGCCTGACTCGTTGGAGAACAAGGAGCGGGCGACCCCGATCTGGATCGTCATCAGCAGAGAACCGACGATCCCTCCTCCGACGCCGTGGGGAGTCAGAGCATTTCCGAAGATCAGGGCGATGGCCTGCGGGATCCCTTCGTAGTTGACGCCAATGATGTAGAGGCCCCCGAAGACGTAGAGCGCAATCATGAGAGGCACGCAGAACACCGTGATCTTGGAAATGGACTTGATGCCTCCGAGCAGGGCGATCAGCGTCATGATCCCGATGACCACGGCGGTGACCCATGGCGCCACGGAGAAAGTATTGTCCAGGTTTGCCGCAATGGCATTGGACTGCGTCATGTTGCCGACGCCGAAAGTCGCAACGACGGCGCATGCAGCGAATGTGACGGAGAGAAGCCACCCGAATCTGTTGGGTATGCCTCGGACGAGGTAAACCTGCGGCCCTCCCGTCAGCTCTCCCTTCTTGTCCCGGGTGCGGAAGCGTACTCCGAGGAAACATTCGCTGTATTTGGACGCCATCCCGACCAGCGCGGTCACCCACATCCAGAACAGGGCGCCCGGACCGCCCATGTGGATCGAGAGTGCTACACCTACTATGTTGCCCGTGCCCACCGTAGCGCCCAAGGCCGTTGCCATGGCTTGGTAGGAGGAGATTTCGCCCTTTTCCCCGCTTTGCCGGCTACGTCGTCCGAAGGCCAGCGACATCGCCTTTCCGAAATAGCGGAGTTGGATACCCGAAAGTCTGAAAGTCAGGAACACTCCGGTACCGAGGAGAAGCGGCAAGAGTAACCATGGGCCCCAGACGAAGTTGTCGACCGCGTTGATGATGGAACTGATGTGTTCCACTAGAATTCCTCGTTCCAGGCAAGATACTCGATATAGTCGCTAGTCAGCGACACTTTCCGACGCTTTTCGCAGGCTGATATGAGGGTAGCAATACTTGCCGGCCCGGCCCATATTGTGCGGTCGTTCGGGTGTCTGGGCCTGTCGCGCACACAAAACGCCGCCCATACGTTCCCGAACTGCTGTCCGAAAAACGCGTGGGCGGCGTCTTGGGTCGTCGACGTCTAAGGCTACTTCTTCTTGGCCTTCTTCTTGCCCTTGCCCTGGAGAATCAGCGCGAGGGCGATCGCGGCGATCCACGAATCCTTGGCAACGGCGGTACCAGCCTGGGATGGGCGGATGCCGTCGTCCTCGGTCATCTCCTCGGTCTTGAAATACATGGCCAACAGGCCACCGGCGAATGCGCCCAGAGCCAGGCCGGCAAGGCGGCTGGGGATCACGGGGGTGACCAGTGCGCCGCCGACAGCGAGTTCGGAGTACGCGATGGCCTTGCCGAACGTGGCCGCGTCAAGATCCTTGACGGCGGGAAATGCGTTGGCGGCCATGGACTGCAACTGGCCGGCGGTCTGCTCGTCGAGGTTCAGCTTGCCGTATCCGGAGTTGAGGATGAATGCACCGGGAACAGCGCGGAGAACCGCGTTGGGGAGGGAAAAGGCCATGATCATTTCCTTTCTTAAGGTTTATAGGTCCGGGCTGATCAGTGTTTATATTGACGCAACCCACCTGATTCCAACTCTATACCGTGGCCGCACGGTCGCGTTAGGAATCCGTCACACGGTCTGGGTCAGGCCGGACGTGGGGCGAACAGACCGCGGAGTGCTTCGAGGGTCAGGTCCTCGTGGTTCAGGTGAATGCTCCCTTGATCGGGCCCGACCGGTTGCATCCCCGGGACGACGATCGTTTTCATCCCTGCCGCCATAGCGCTCGCGACACCGGAGGGGGAATCCTCCACGGCGACGCTGTCTTCGGGTTCGACGCCGAGACGCTGCGCGGCCATGAGGTAGGGCTGCGGATTCGGCTTGGGGTCGGTGACGTCTTCGTTACCGATCACGGTGCGGATCAAACCTTCCGGGGCCCGGCCCGCAGTCATATTCGCGATTTCCGCGGTGGCATTGGTGACGATCGCCGTCGGAATCCGTGCTTGGGCCAGTTCTTCGAGAAGATCGGAGATGCCGGGAAGGAACGGTACCTCGGTTTGCGAGATGATCTCGCGGGCGTCGGTGGTCAATCGTGCCAGTAGCTCCGGCTTGGACAGGGGAATGCCGAGTTCTTGCAGGCGAATGAGCGTGTCCGTCATCGGGCGGCCCAAGCAAGCGAGGGTGTCTTCTTCCGTCCATGTCTTGCCGAACTGGACGGCCAGGTCAGATTTGGACTGGGCCCACAAAGGCTCGGTGTCCACCAGAGTGCCGTCGTGGTCGAAGAAAATTGCTGCGGGGAGAGAAGAAGTCATGCCAATAGCCTACTGGTGCCCGTATCACCCACATGGGGTAGGAGGATCCCGCGATTCGTGGACGTTTGAATACCCGAATCTGCCACTCCGTGCCGGAGCCGCATCTCATACACTGGTCTTGTGAGTTCTGCCGAATCCGTTGCCCGTCCCGCTGAAGCCCTAGCCCCCTCCGGTCAGTTGCCCGGGAGGCGGGATGCAGCATTGCTGCGCATATCGTCCTGGATCGGATTCCCGATGGCGTTGGTCGGGGCCATCTGGGTCACGACCGGGCGATCGCTCTTCGGTGCCGGTGGCACGCTCGTCGGGACCTTCCTGGTCAGCGTCGGACCGTTGTATCTGGTGGTCATGCTCCTGGCGTCATGGCGGATGTATACGGATGCGAATCGGTACGAAGCTCGCTCGACGTCTGGGATGCTCGCCTCGATCCAGGCATTGACCTGGATCTTGGCCGGGGTTTTCGGATTCCTGATCCCTGACCGCGTGAACGGCGAGACTGTCTCTGCCCTCTCCCAAGTTTTCGGCCATGACCTCGTTGGGCTTTCGGCTGGATTCGGCAACACCTTCGCGATTCTGACCTTCGTGGGAGCATTTGCGACGCTCATCATCGCGATCAACCATGAGCGATACAGCGCCCGAAAATCCAGCGGTCGGCCCGCGACAGAGGACGAGGTTCTGGACGCGATGAATTACAACGACGGCGAGTACTGAAGAGCGCGGTGTCGGCAGGAGTGAAGACCCGAGAATCCCGCCGAATCACTGCAAAACCTGTGGAAAACGTTTTGGGAATCCCTGTACAGCCGAACTTGAGCGTAGTAGACTCAAGTTAGCTGAACACCTCAGACGCAATCCATTAGTGACTAGCAAGGGAGCCCATCTTGGATACTAAATTCACCACCAAGAGCCAAGAGGCTCTGAACGCCGCAAACATGAACGCTCAGACTGCGGGGAACCCTCAGATCGAGCCAGCACACATCCTCAAGGCGCTTCTCGACCAGCGCGAAGGAGTTGCCGTTGCGGTGCTCAAATCTCTCGGCATCGACATCGACGCGCTCTCGGCGCAGGCCAGTGATCTGATTAAGAAATTGCCCTCGTCCTCCGGGTCTTCGGTCGCTCAAGCGCAATTCTCGCGCCAGTCGCTCAAAGCGATCCAGAATGCGCAGGAGGCCGGAACCAAGCTGGGTGACGACTACATCTCCACGGAGGTTCTCCTCCTCGGTCTGGCCCAGGTGTCAGATACCGAGGCCGCCCGTGCCGTGGCCGATGCTGGTGCAACGGTTGACGCGATTGAGAAGACCCTTCCCTCCGTACGCGGGGACCAGAACGTTTCGTCGCCGGATCCGGAAGGGACGTTTCAGTCCCTCGAGAAGTACGGTACGGACCTGACCGCCGTCGCGCGCTCCGGAAAACTGGACCCGGTGATCGGACGCGATTCCGAGATCCGCCGAGTGGTGCAGGTTCTGTCGCGCCGTACCAAGAACAACCCCGTGCTCATTGGTGAACCGGGCGTCGGGAAGACCTCCGTCGTGGAGGGCCTGGCCCAGCGGATGGTTTCGGGTGACGTGCCGGAGTCCTTGAGGGGCAAGAGTCTCATTTCCCTGGATCTCGGCTCGATGATCGCCGGTGCCAAATATCGTGGCGAGTTCGAAGAACGTCTTAAGGCGGTTCTCGACGAGATCAAGAAGTCCGAAGGACAGATCGTCACCTTCATCGACGAGTTGCACACCCTCGTGGGTGCCGGTGCGAGCGAAGGCTCGATGGACGCCGGGAATATGCTCAAGCCAATGCTCGCCCGTGGGGAGCTGCGCCTCATCGGTGCAACCACGTTGGACGAGTACCGGGAGAACATCGAGAAGGACGCCGCGCTCGAGCGTCGATTCCAGCAGGTTTACGTGGGTGAGCCTACCGTGGAAGATACCGTCGGGATTCTTCGCGGGCTGAAGGAGCGCTACGAGGCCCACCACAAGGTGCAGATCGCCGACTCCGCGCTGGTTGCCGCCGCCTCGTTGTCGAATCGGTACATCACGGGGCGTCAGCTGCCGGACAAAGCGATCGACCTCGTGGATGAGGCCGCTTCGCGTCTGCGGATGGAGATCGACTCGGCCCCTGAGGAGATCGACGAGCTCCGCCGCGCCGTGGACCGCATGACCATGGAAGAGCTGGCTCTGTCCAATGAGAAGGATCCGGCGTCGATCGAGCGGTTGGAGGCTCTCCGTGTGGACCTGGCCGACAAGAGAGAAGAGCTCTCGGCGCTGAACGCGCGGTGGGAGGCCGAAAAGGCTGGTCTGAACCGTGTGGGTGACATCAAGACCCAAATCGACGAGATGCGCTCGCAAGCCGAAGTGGCGCAGCGAGAAGGCAACCTGGCCGAGGCTTCCCGACTCCTGTACGGGGAGATCCCCGCGAAACAGCAGGAGCTCGATGCGGCTCAAAAGGAAGAGAATCAGCAGCAGACCGCCAAGGAAACGATGGTCTCCGAGGAAGTCACTGCCGACGACATCGCGGAGGTCATCTCCAACTGGACGGGAATCCCGGCCGGCAGGATGCTTCAGGGCGAATCCGAGAAGCTGCTCAATATGGAATCCGAACTGGGGAAGCGTCTCATCGGGCAGAAGACTGCCGTGGGCGCCGTGGCAGACGCCGTTCGTCGTTCGCGTGCCGGTGTCGCGGATCCGGATCGTCCGATCGGCTCGTTCCTGTTCCTTGGGCCTACAGGTGTAGGCAAGACGGAACTGGCGAAGTCGCTCGCGGAATTCCAGTTCGATGACGAACACGCTTTGGTTCGCATCGACATGAGCGAGTATTCGGAAAAGCATTCCGTGTCCCGTTTGGTCGGTGCGCCTCCCGGATACGTCGGATACGAGGAAGGCGGGCAACTGACCGAGTCCGTGCGACGTCGTCCGTATTCCGTGGTTCTCCTGGACGAAGTGGAGAAAGCCCACCCCGAGGTATTCGACATCCTGCTTCAGGTTCTCGACGACGGCCGCCTGACCGACGGCCAGGGCCGAACCGTCGATTTCCGGAATGTGATCCTGATCCTGACCTCGAACCTCGGGAGCCAATTCTTGGTCGACCAGACCCTGGACGACAAGGAAAAGCACGAGGCCGTCATGAACGTGGTCAACGCGTCCTTCAAACCCGAGTTCCTGAACCGACTGGACGAGATCATCATGTTCGATCCGCTCTCGAGCGAGGACCTGTCCAAGATCGTGAGCCTCCAGGTCCAAGCGATGGGCAAACGCCTGGGCGACAAGAGGCTTTCCCTGGACGTCACGCCCGCGGCGACCGAATGGCTGGGGATGACCGGGTACGACCCGGCGTACGGCGCGCGGCCTTTGCGCCGACTGGTGCAACGGGAAATCGGCGACCGTTTGGCCAAGGGAATCCTGTCCGGAGACATTCACGACGGCGACGTCGTCCACGTGGACGTCAATCCGGACGTCGCCGCGGACGGGCTAACGGTGACGTCGAGCCGCTAGGATCCCGCCCGCCAGCAGACCGAGGCAGAGCTGGTCTCTTGCCGCCAGTAACATTCGATCGGCACGAAGGCACCGGTTGTGTCCGCAACCGGTGCCTTCGTCACGTTTGTTGTCGATCGACTCTGCTTCGAAGCAGCTTAGAGGGTACGCCAGTGCATTCCGACGTGGTCGGGGCCGACCGAATTGATATCCGGGATGCCCATGAGCTGGAGGGTTCTCTGCATCTCGTTACGGAAAATAGACAGTCCGCGCTCGACGCCTTCCGCACCGCCAGCCATGAGGCCGTAGAGGTACGCGCGGCCGATCAGGGCGGCATCGGCACCCAAAGCGACGGCCGCGACAACGTCCGCGCCGGACATGATTCCCGTATCGATCAGAATGGTTGCGTCTTCGCCCAGGCGCTGGCGCACCTTGGGGAGCATAAGGAGCGGAACAGGGGCGCGATCCAGCTGACGGCCACCGTGGTTCGACAGCACAATCCCGTCTGCCCCAGCCTCGACCGCACGCTCGGCGTCCTCCGGGGTCTGGATGCCCTTGACGATCAAATGCCCGTTCCACTGGGAACGAAGCCACCTCAATTCGCTGATGTCGAGACTTGGATCGAACATGTCCCCAATCGTTGCGAGGCTGTGGCTCGGTGTCCCTCCGAAATTCGTGAAGCCCAGCGGGGCAGTGGTCAGGAAATTGATCCACCACTCCGGCCGGTAGGAAGCATTGAGGAATGTCTTGGGTGTGAGCCTGGGCGGAAAGGACATGCCATTGCGCGCGTCGCGGTGGCGTGCACCGGCGACCGGTGTATCCACCGTTACGAGCAAGGTGTCGAAGCCTGCTTGTGCAGCTCTGTCCACGAGTGAGAAGGAGGTATCCCGATCTTCCTTCCAGAGGTAGAGCTGGAACCATGTGCGCCCGTCTTGGCCCGCTTCGGCGACGCGTTCGATCGTCTCGGTTCCCATCGTCGACAACGAAAACGGGATCCCAGCCGCATGGGCTGCACGCACGCCCGCAATTTCGCCTTCGCTGTGCATCATGCGCGTGAAACCAGTCGGTGCGATCGTCAAGGGCATCGAGGCCTCGGAGCCGCAGACGGTCGTCGCGAGGCTCACATCGGAAACGTCGCGCAGGACCTGCGGGTGGAAGACCAAATCGTCATAGGTCCGCCGCGCCCGACCGAGGGACAGCTCGCGCTCTGCCGCGCCATCCACATAATCGAAGGGGCCCTTGGGTGTGCGGCGGCGAGCGATCTCGCGAAGGTCCCATATATCCTGGGCACGTTCGAGGCGGTGAGCTCGTCTGTCCACGCGCAGGCCTTCGAGCTTAATGAAATCCTTGAGCATCTGACGGTCCGGGAACTGCCTGGTCAGCGGGGCCAGACGGTTCTTCGTGGCGGATTTCATGGACATGGCTCTCCTCTTCCTCGAGCGGGTCTGGGCTTACACCCTAGTCTTTGCGCAGCGCCAAACACCTGTGAGGAGCTCATGGACGTCCGATACTGTGGGAGTGTGACTTCTCCAGCCCCCGACGCCGCGGATCGCCTCGGCAACGCGCATCAAGCGGCACTTCGTTCCATCGCCAGGGTGGTGGATGAAACGGCAACGGCGACACCGGAGAGAGAAGCCCGCGAAGGCATCGCCCACCTTCTCCGGCAGGGGCCGGTGCTGGTCGTCACGGGAGCCGGGGTTTCGACGGGGTCCGGGATACCGGACTACAGGGGACCGAAGGGCTCCCTCCGACGACATCGCCCCATGACGTACCAGGAATTCCGTCATGACCCGGATGCGTCGCACCGCTACTGGGCCAGATCATTCGTCGGCTGGCGCCTCATGAATCAAGCCGCACCCAATGTTGTTCACTACACCCTGGCGGAGCTCGAGCAGGAAGGCCTCGTGGGTGGCGTCGTGACACAGAATGTCGACGGGCTCCATGCGCAGGCCGGCAGCAAGAGCCTCGTGCAGTTGCACGGGGACCTCGGCCGGGTTGCGTGTCTCGTCTGCGGGCACACGGAAGATCGGCGTGCCCTCGACCTCCGCCTCAAGGATGCGAATCCGGGCTACCTGGAATCCATTACCCTGGATCCGAGCCTGGTGAACCCGGACGGCGACGTCGAGCTCACGGGGGAATGGGTCGAACGTTTTCACATGGTCGGTTGCATCGTATGCGGCTCGACGCTCCTCAAGCCCGACGTCGTATACTTCGGTGAGCCCGTGCCGACCGTTCGGAAGCAGGCCGCTCGTGAGATGCTCGCCGCGTGCACGTCCGTTCTCGTGGCGGGGTCGTCGCTGACCGTCATGAGCGGATTGCGCATCGTCCTGGACGGTTTGCGGCAAGGAAAGCCATTGGCCGTCATCAATGGTGGCCCCGGGCGCGCGGATACGAGGGCCACTTACCTCTGGCGGAGCCCGGTGGAACCGGCCTTTCTCTCGCTGCTCGATGAGCTGGGACTATAGCGCTTTCTTCCAGGGCTGAACCGGATGCCCGTGTCACGTACGTTCCTCGGTGAGCATACTACTGACAAACCATGTACCCTTAACAGACGGAAGATTGACGGATATTCCGGTGCCGCATTGTGTGCCCATCACAGTGCCGCCGCCGGAGCGAGCGATAAGAGGGGGTCACGCCATGGGGCGCGGCCGTCAGAAGGCTAAGGCAACGAGGCAGGCGCGGGAGATCAAATATTTCAGCCCGCAAACCGATTATTCGGCGCTCGAACGAGAACTTAGCGCGGCGAAGGATCGGCGAGCCGAGCGAGACGATGTCCACTCGAATGAGGACGAGTACTCGGGTTATGCAGACGAGTACGGTGACGATTCCGCAGAGGATCGATAAGCTCATTCGGGCGTTGGCGCCTGCCACCCAATCGTCAGAAGCGCACCGGTTGACCACGTCAACCGGTGCGCTTCTGTTTAATATTCTGTTTGAGCCGAGCCAGCAGACGGCGCCCCCACCACAATGGTGCAAGCGCCGTCCGCGAAGCGGGTCTGAGGTCTAGCTGTAGGAGCCCACCATGCGGACCGCGCCACCGTTGACGCCTTTGGCTCCCTGGACGTAGTCGGGCCCCTTGTCTGCGGGCGGATCCGCTTGAGCGACGGTTCCCAGCGTCCACGAATTCACCCCGCGATCGTTGAGGTGCCTCACGGCGTCGTCCGCCACGGACGGATCTATGATCGCGATCATGCCCACACCGAGGTTCAGCGTACGTTCCAGGTCCGGTTCCGGAACTTTGCCCAACTCGGCGATGACGCGGAAAATCGCGGGGATCTCCCAAGAGGCCCGATCCACGCGGGCCTCGAGACCCTGCGGGAGAACGCGGGCCAGATTGGCCGCGAGGCCCCCGCCGGTGACATGAGAGAATCCGCGGACGCCGTGACCGAGCTGGCCGTCTTCGCCCAATACCGGGAAGGTGCGCGCCAGATCGAGAACGTCTGCGGCGTAGACCCGGGTCGGTTCCAACAGCTCTTCGCCCAAGGTGCGGCCGAATTCGGAGACCTCCCGGTCCAGGGACCAGCCGGCGAGATTGATGACCTTGCGGACCAGTGAATAGCCGTTCGAGTGGATGCCGGAAGAAGCCATGCCGATTACGACGTCGCCCTCGCGCACGCGATCCGGTCCGAGAAGCTCGTCAGCTTCGACGATTCCGGTGGCCGCACCGGCGACGTCGTACTCATGCTCGCCCAGGAGGCCCGGATGCTCCGCGGTTTCCCCGCCGACCAGGGCGGTTTCTGCCACGGAACATGCAGAAGCGATTCCTCGTACGATATCCGCGATGCGCTCGGGAACCACGCGGCCGCAGGCTATGTAATCGGTCATGTACAGGGGCTTGGCACCAACAACGACGATGTCGTCGACTACCATGCCGACCAGGTCGTAACCAATCGTGTCGTGAATATCCAGAGCCTGGGCGATCGCCACTTTGGTTCCCACGCCGTCCGTCGACGTCGCAAGGTATGGCTTCCGGTATTGCGTCAGGGCCGAGATGTCGAAGAGTCCCGCAAAGCCGCCGACACCGCCGACGACGCCTTGTTTGTGGGTCTGCTTGACGGCTTCTTTCATGAGCTCGACGGCACGATCGCCGGCCTCGACATCGACGCCTGCGCTCGCGTACGTCAGGCCCGCGGTGGTCTGGTGGGGTTGAGCCATCTATGGTCCTTTGAGATCGGTGGGGTGCTGTCAGTTCTTGTGCGGAGCTCGGTCTTCGGGGAGAACCAGCGATTCCAGGTCCGAGTCCGGGCCGGGTTCGCACGAGGAGTTCTCGGCCATCACCTGCTCGTCTTCTTGCGTGTCTCTGGACGCCGAGTTGTCGGACGAGGCCGGACGCTGGGCCCGCGCCGACGCCGTCGGGCCCGTGGACGAGGAACGATGCGCATCGAAGAAGTTCTTACCCAGACGATCGGCGTCGGGCAGAGCAATGGGATAATCGCCCGTGAAGCACGCGGTGCACAGCCGATGCCTGGGCTGCTCGGTGGACTGGATCATTCCGTCTTCCGAGATGTACCCGAGTGAATCCGCGCCGAGGGACTTGCCGATTTCATCGACGGACATACCGTTGGCGATCAGCTCGGCCCGGGAGGCGAAGTCGATCCCGTAGAAGCAAGGCCACTTGACCGGCGGGGACGAAATACGGACGTGGACCTCGGCTGCACCGGCTTCGCGGAGCATCCGCACCAGAGCCCTCTGAGTATTGCCGCGAACGATCGAATCGTCGACGACGACCAGTTTTTTACCCGCAACGACACTGCGCAACGGATTCAGCTTGAGTTTAATCCCCATTTGCCGCATCGTCTGGGTCGGCTGGATGAAGGTTCGGCCGACGTACGAGTTCTTGACCAGACCGTTTCCGTACGGAATCCCTGATTCTTCTGCGAAACCGATGGCAGCAGGGACTCCGGATTCGGGGGTGGGCATGACCAAATCGGCTTCGACGCCATGTTCTCGTGCTAGCTGGCGGCCCATTTCGACGCGAGACTCGTACACCGCGCGGCCGTTGATCACCGCATCCGGACGCGACAGATACACGTGCTCGAACACGCAACCTGCCGGCGTCGGCTCGGCGAATCGGCGGGAACGCACGCCGTCTTCGTCGATCGCGATGAATTCACCGGGCTCGACATCGCGGACATAGGTTGCACCTACGATGTCCAAAGCAGCCGACTCCGAGGCCACGACCCACCCGCGATCGAGGCGGCCGAGAACGAGTGGACGGACGCCGTAAGCATCACGGGCAGCATAAAGCGTGTTCTCGTCGATCAGAGTGAGGCAGAACGCGCCTTGCAAGGTGGGGAGCAGCTCCATTGCTGCTTCCTCGAGCGAATCGTGTGGGTGCTCTGCGAGGAGCGAGGTGACCAACGCGGTATCGGTGGTATTTCCTTGAGCGACTTCACCTGCTGATGGGAAACCTGACTTGTCGATGAGCCGATCGTAGAGATCCGCCGAATTGGTGAGATTGCCGTTGTGCGCGAGAGAAACGGTGCCATGCGGCGTTGATCCGAGGGTCGGCTGGGCATTGGCCCACGTGGTCGCGCCGGTGGTGGCGTAACGGCAATGACCGATTGCCATGTGCCCGCCGAGCGTGCCGAGGATGGTTTCGTCGAATACTTGCGAAACCAGGCCCATGTCCTTGTACACCGAGATGCGTTCGCCGTTACTCGTCGCGATGCCCGCGGACTCCTGCCCGCGGTGCTGTAATGCGTAAAGACCGAAATAGGTGAGAGTCGCTACGTCCTCGCCCGGAGCCCAGACACCAAAAACACCGCATTCGTCCTGGGGGCCTTTGTCCTCTGGGTGGAGGTCGTGTGACAGTTTTCCGTCGGGTCGAACCACGAAAGCTTCTTCCTGAATGTGCGGTCAGTGTTCTTCAACGCCGTTGCCGCCGGCGCTGAGCAGCGGGAACGAGTCCAAGTCTATCCGGAACCAGCCGTCCTGCGAGAGGTGAATCAGTCTTCAGGATCGTCGTCGATGCGTACCGCGCGGAACCTTGTGGCTTTCTTCCGGGAAATTCTGTCGGCGATCAGCCCGACAACGGCGCCGAGAACTGCGCCCAGGGTTCCGAAGATGACGGCCATCATGCCGAAGATTGCGCCAAGGGTGTATTTCTGGTCCGCCGGGCCCAAGAAAGTTGAGATCGCGGCGACGATCAGGCCCAGCACCAGGCCGGTGATGAGGAAGGCAATGACCGAGGGCGCGCGACGGACGAGCACCTCGCGTTCGGAGGGACCACGGTCAGGATTCGGAGACTCCCCGGGGGCCAAGGGCTCGTCGGATTCTGGGTGAGCAGAAGAGGATTCGGTCATTGCTTCAGGTTACCTTTTTCCGAGGCGCGCTTCATCGCGGTCCGGGTTGAGAAGAGGGGTAGGAGGGATGAGAGGTCGCTACGGTTCCCAGACGCATCCACCGTGCCGCCTGCGCGGGCCTCTTCCCAAGTCATGAGGCCGGTAACAAGGCCCAACCACGTATCCGCAGTAGTCTCGACGACGTTCGGGGGAGTGCCGCGGGTATGCCGCGGGCCTTCGATGGCCTGAGTGACGCCGAATGGCGGGACTCGGACCTCGACCGAATTGCCGGGGGCGCGGTGAGCCAATTCCTCGAGAGCGTATCGGACGGCAGCGGCTTTGGTCTTACGGTCCGTCGCCGTGGGGTCGGATTCCCACGAACGGAGCGCTGCCAGGCCGACGTCGTCGGTGATCTTGCGCCGTGCCATGGGTCAAGCCTCCTCGAACGCGGATCCGAGCCGCACCTGGCCGACCGGCTTGCCTCCGCCCGTGATGGGCTGGAGCACGCGGGGCAGGAGCGCTTCGACCGAATCCTGGGCGATGTAGCCCTGCCGAGCCAGGAGAGTCAGGGCTACCAGCGTGACAGCTCTGAAGGATCCGTCCAACGACTTGACCGCTACCGCCGCGCCGTCCCGAGTGCCGATGGCCAAGACCCCTTCCGCGCCGAATTTGGCGATGACGTCGAGCTCTTCCATGACGAGGGTGTTGGGTTTGCCGTGGTTCTGGACCATTTCCGGATAATCGGCCATGGCGGTCGCCAAGGTCGCGGTTCGGGCATCCGCCTTGATGTTGCGTATTCCCTCGCCCAGAGTTCCGTATGCCCGCGCCAAACCGTTCAAGCTGAATGCCGGAACGGGTGCGCCGCATCCATCCACACCGATGGTCTGGACCGGTTCGCCCGTGAACTCTTCCACGATCTCCATAACGAGTCGCTGTAATGGGTGGTCCGGTTCCAAATATGTCCCGGTGTCCCACTCGTTGTGGACACAAGCCGCAAGGAATGCGGCGTGCTTTCCGGAGCAGTTGAACGCGATACGTTGTTTTCCCATGTCATGCGTGAGCAAGTAGGAGTGCGCGCGTTCGTCCTTGGGGAAGGCCTCGGGGCACTGCAGATCGCGCGGCGAGAGCCCCGCATCCTGCAGGATGTCCGCGACCACTTGGATCTGTTCGAATGAGCCCTCGTGCGAACCTGCGGCGATGGCTACCTCCGCGCCGCGCAAGGGAGCGCCCGCCTTGAGCGAGGCGATGGCCTGAAACGGTTTGAGAGTCGAGCGGGGGAAGATCGGGGCATCGGCGTCGCCGACAGCGTGGACGATTTCGCCTTCGGGTGAGACCACCGCGGCCGCGCCAATGTGGCGGGACTCCACGAAGCCGCTCCGCTCGACGACGGCCAGCTCGGCCGCATTTTCCCAGCTGAAAGTCTGCATAGAAGTCATTGTTCCACGGCCGCCCGTGCAACGGCTGTGCCCACCCGTCCGGTGAACACAAAGGCCGGCGGCATCGTGGTGGAAGTCTGTCCGCGTCGATGCCGCCCCGATCTCTATCGGACGCCGCACTAGTCGATCCGGAGGTGTGTTTCCCTGATCTTGTGGATGAAGGGGGCCACGATGACCGCAACAATGCCCAGAACCCCTCCGACGAAGAAGGCCGCGTGAGAGCCGCTGACCTGTGCCTCACCGGCCGAAGAGCCTGCGGCGACGGCGATTCCGGTGCCCACGGTCAGAGCCGCGGTCAGGATCGCCGTGCCCGTGGCCCCACCGAGTTGTTGCAGGGTGTTCATGATGGCCGAACCGTGGCTATAGAGGCTCTGAGGCAGAGATCCCAAGGCGACGGTCATCATCGGCGTCATGATCATGGCCATGCCGAGGCTGAAGACAATGTGAACCCCGACGATGAATCCGACGCTGGTATCCGGGTGAATCAGGAAGAAGAGCCACTGCCCGGCGGTGAGCATGACCGTGCCGGGAATGACCATGGGACGAGGCCCGAATTTGTCGTAAACGCGCCCGATCAGCGGTGACAACAGACCTTGCACGAGACCGCCGGGCAACATGACCAGCCCGACCGTCATCACATTGATGCCCATACCGGACTGCATCAGGATCGGCAGGACCATAACGGATCCCAACATCACGGCCATCGCGATCATGAGCACGGAAACCGCTAGCCGGAAGTTGTGCACTGCAAAGGGGCGCAGATCCAGCAAAGCCGATCCGGATGCCTTCTGAAGTTTCCGTTGGCGTGAGGCGAAGAGGACCAGCGCGATGATGCCGACGACCAAACCGATCAGCGGGGTCAAGTGGCCCTTTGCGATTGCACTCACGGAGCCCATCGCGTACACGATGCCACCGAAGCCCAGAACTGCCAGTACGACGGAAGCCAGGTCCAAGGGGAGCTTCCGGGTGTGGCCAGTGGGCTTGAGGAGGAAGAAACCGACGAGCAGGACGATGACGCCCAGCGGGAGCATCATGCGGAAAACCCAGTGCCAGCTCAGCGCGTTGACAATGATTCCGGAGAGAGTCGGGCCAACGGCAGGGGCCACCGCGATGACAACCGAGTTGAGGCCCATGACGGTTCCTCGGTGTGCCGGGGGGACCATGATCAGTGTGGAGGTCATGAGGAGAGGCAGAACAATGCCCGTGCCACCCGCCTGAATGACGCGTCCGGCAAGAATCGTCGCGAAATTCGGTGCGAAGGCGGCCATTGCCGTACCCACAACGAAGAGCGACAGTGCGACCAGGAAGAGACGCTTGATGGTGAATCGCTCGAGCATCCAGCCCGTCGTCGGAATGATGCAGGCCATCGTGAGGAGGAATCCGGTGGTGAGCCACTGCGCGGTGGCGGCGCTGATATCGAAGTCCGCCATAATGTCCGGCAGGGCGACGGTCAGGACCGTCTCGTTGAGGATCATGATGAGGGCGGAGACTACGAGTACAGCCAATACGCCAACGATGTGTTTGGTCGGGAGCGCCTCGGGTTGTTCCTCGGGGGTGGCTCGCGCCTCGGCGGCGACGACTTCCGAGAATTGCCCTGTTTGCGGGCTCGCTGGCGAAGGACCAGGGGACATGCACATACCTGATTTCTGTGAGGGGTGAACACCGATAATGTCACGGAGTGCCACTTTGGCGTAAGTGCCATAGGCGTGTGATATTTGACATGGCCGTAATGTCGAAGGAGGTCCCCATGGATCAGACGGTTGACTTGCGAACTCGACGCAAGCTGCAGACCGAACGGGAGATACACCGTGCGGCCTTGGAACTCTTCGAACAGCAAGGCGTCCGGGCGACGACAGTTCCGGAGATCGCGGCTCGAGCAGGTGTTTCTCCACGCACCTTTTTCCGTTACTTCTCGACCAAGGAAGAAGCCGCGTTGCCGATCCAACGCACCATGGTGCGGGCCATCGACCGAGTGGAATTCTCGGCCTCCGAGCCGACCGCGGTCCTCGAAACTGTGGAAGCCATGATGGACGCGACCCTGTCCGAACCAACCGCGTCCGAAATCGAGGACCACCGTCGGATCTCTCGGCTCTTGGCGACCGACCCGGAGTTCAATATGGCGGCCACGGGACAGGAAAAAGAGCTCCTCGAGCGACTCCTCGACCGACTCAGGGAACAGCTTCCCGACTACGTAGGGCTTCAAGGGCTCCTGATCTGCGAGACGGCCCTGATGGGGTGGCACGTAGCCTGGCGACAATGGGGCGAATTGGCTATCCAGGGGACAGCGAAGGAACCAGTAGATGTCTACCGCGAATGCCGCGCGCAGTTGCGGAGGGTCATCGGTACGGGGCTATGGCCTCGATAATGTGTTGCCGGATGGGAACGGCGAGTCAAGCATCCAGATATGCCCTGATTGCTCCGTGATGATCGGTGCGATCCCGGCCGCCCGATCGGCCCGCTTGACGGTCCGATCCTACTGATCCGTGCGCCACCGGGAGAAGCGCGATTCCAGCCCAACCAACAGCGAATTCACGATCAGTCCCAGCAGCGCAATGGTCAGGACGCCGGAATACATCTGCGGGATCAGGAAGCTGTTCTGACTGGAGGTGATGAGGAACCCCAGACCGGACTTCGCCCCGACCATCTCCGCCGCGATGAGCACCAGAATCGCGGCCGAACCCGCGATGCGAATCCCTGTGAAGATCGTCGGGACGGCCGCGGGGAGAATGATGTGCCGGAACAGTGCCGCTTGGCTCAGCCCGAGCGTCTTTCCGAAACGGATCAAGAGCGGGTCCACCGTTTTGAGACCGGCCGCCGTGTTGAGCAGAACCGGGAAGAACGCCGCGTAGATGACAATGACCACCTTGGACAGCTCTCCGATCCCCAGAAGCAGAACGAAGACTGGCAGCAGAGCCAGTGCGGCCGTGTTTCGGAAAATCTCCAGAAGCGGGTTCAGCATCTCGTAGGCGGCCCGGTACCAGCCGATGACCAGACCGAATGCGATTCCGAGGACCGTGGCGATCGCAAATCCTACCAACGACCGGGCGAGGCTGGCCGAGAAATGCGACCACAGTTCGCCCGATACCAGAAGATCCCACCACGCGCCGACCACCACATGGAATCGCGGAAGGAAAACCTGGAAGGTTGGGCTTCCGAGAAGCGGAGCGAATTCCCAGAGCACAGCGAAAAGGACGATGGGAATGGAACCCAGAACAGTTTTCCGGAGCCTCGGCCGCCGTTTAGCCGGCCCACGGGGGCGGCCGCCGGGCGAAGGGGCACGGGCCGCGTCCGGTGACGTGGGCGATGCGGAATCAACAGATGCTTGCGCAGTTATGGTGCTCATGGGATTCCTAACGCGTACCGGCGGTTGCGGGTTCTGTCTCGGCCTCCGGGGAGGCCGGTTTTTCGGACGCTGAAGTGTGCAGTAGGCTCCACACCTCGTGGCGTGCCCTGACGAAGGTTTCGCTCGAACGTACGTCCCGTCCGGGTTCGACCGTATGGTTTCCGACCTCGACGACGTCTTTGACCCGACCGGGCCGGGATTCCAGGACGACGACGCGCTGGCCCAGGTATACGGCCTCTTCGACCGAGTGGGTGATGAACAGGACCGTCGTCCCGGTGTCCTGCCAAATGCGGATCAACTCGCTCTGAAGAGTCTCCCTGGTTTGGGCATCGAGCGCGCCGAACGGCTCGTCCATCAGGAGAATCTCCGGCTCGTAGGACAGCGCCCGCGCGATTGCGACCCGCTGCTTCATTCCCCCGGACAGTTGATGCGGATACCGGTCTTCGTATCCGTCCAGACCTACCAACCGAAGAAAGCGGTCTGCCTTGACACGTAGGTCGTGCGCTTTGAGACGCGAACCTTTGTCCACGGTGTTCTTGAGAACGAACACCACATTGTCCCGGGCAGACTTCCACGGCAACAACGCGTATTGCTGAAAAACGACGCCGCGATTGCGTCCCGGCCCCCGAAGAGGCTTTCCATCGATCAAGATCTGCCCCGTAGTCGCCGAGGTCAACCCGGCCAATAGGTCGAGGATCGTCGTTTTACCAGACCCGGAGGGGCCGACCAGAGTGACGAATTGACCCTGCTCGATACTGAAATCGATATTGTCCAGAACGGTCGTGATCGTGGGCGTTGACGCAGACTGGCCTGGCGTGGAGAACTCCTTGCCGAGACCTTTGATTTCTATTTTCGGTACATGCTCGCTCATGGGACTCCTCAAGACTGCCGGATGAGATCATTGGTGTAGTACTTTCCCGGCTCGACCGGCTGGCTGACGATTTTCCGAGTACGGAGCCACTCTTCCCACCGGGCAAAATCGTTGTCCTGCATGATTCCGCCCTGGGTGAGTCCCGTGGATTTCCAATACTGGAGGGGAGCGGGATCTTCGCCCCGGCCTCGGTTGCTGACGATCTTGACCATGCGCTCGACGACCGTTTCGCGAGGCTGTTCGGTGGCCCAGCGAACGGCTCGGTCGGAGCCGTGGGCCACCTCCCGGGCGAGGTCCGGATTCTGGTCGATCCATTCCTGGCGCATGACCATCTGGCCAGCGGGAAATTTGCCGAAAAGGTCGACATCGCGGGCCAACTCACGGAGGGTTCCGTGCTCTCGGACGAGATCCTGCGCGATGCCGTCGATCACACCCGCGTCGATGTGACCCCGAAGAATGGAGATTTCGATGTCGCTGGGAGGGATGGGGACCAAAGTGACGTTCTTGACCTGCTCGGGGGTGGCGCCGGAATGCTCCAACAACTGAAAAATAAAAGCTTCGGAGTGTGCGCCCAAAGTATTCATTCCTACGGTTTTTCCGACGAGGTCCAGAGGGTTCTTGATGTCTCCGTCATTCGAAGAGTAGAGCCCGACATAAGTCTCTTCGTCTGAGCCGTAATAATTGGATGCCGCCCGAATTGGAATTCCTGCCTCGACCAGTTTGATCACGGCTCCGGAAAAGGCGTGCCCGATGTCGGAATCTCCCGTCGCAACGGTCTGTATGTCCTGTGGTCCGCTCGTCGTATTGCCGATGTACTTCAGCTCCGCCATGGGCAGGTACCCCAGATCCTGGGCGAGCTCGGCGAACAGCACTGTCTGGGGCCAACCCTGATATCGCACCACCCGGTTGGCCTCTGCGGCTTGGGAGGACTGCCCGCAACCGGCGAGCGACGCCGTGGCAGCGATTCCGGCCAACCCGGCCAGGCCCGACAAAGCCCTTCGCCTTCCGATAAGGCGGCGGCCGGGTGGGGAATTCGGGGGAGTAGCTGGGGCGACCATGGGTGTTCTCCTCCACGGAAATTGGTATCAACTGGTTTTGCAGGGTGCCTGAATACGACTCGGCTCATCTATATTCAGATTCCCGATAATTATTGAAAATAGACAATACGAATCCGCTTCTCCCACATCAATAAGCAGGTAAGAAATGGAAAAGACGGAATTGGGTGTAATTTATGACGCCGTTTTTCTCCGCATGTCGTCAGTGATTTCGGCCGTGTACGTGGGGGCGTACCGTGTCGAGCAAATCAAGATCACGAACCTAAGGAATTCCATGGGCGCGATAAAACTGCATTGGTTCTTGCCGACGAGCTCCGACTCCCGGGGCGTTGTCGGCGGCGGCCACGGTGCGGAAGTCCAGGGTACGGCTGCGATCCGTCCTCCCTCCTTGCGCTACCTGACTCAAGTGGCTCAAGCCGCCGAGTACAACGGATTCGAGTCCGTCCTGACGCCAACGGGCTTGTGGTGCCAGGATTCATGGCTGACCACGGCCGCAATTTCCCAGCACACCGAGACGCTGAAGTTCTTGGTCGCGTTTCGGCCGGGCGCCATCTCGCCGACCTTGGGCGCTCAGATGGCGGCCACGTATCAGGACATGACCAAGGGCCGCCTCAATATCAACATCGTGACAGGTGGCGAATCGGCCGAGCAGAAAGCCTTTGGCGACTTCAATGACAAAGAGGGCCGCTATGAACGAACCGGTGAATTCCTGGATGTCGTCGGCCGGCTGTGGGATCACGAAGAACCCTTCGACTACGCCGGTGAGCATGTCCGCGTCGAACAAGCTCGGTTGGCGTACCCGCCCGAGCCGCGCCCGGAAATCTACTTCGGCGGTTCGTCTCCGGCGGCAGGGCGCGTTGCCGCGGCGCACTCGGACGTGTACCTCACCTGGGGCGAGCCGCCGCAGCAAGCGAAGGAGAAGATCGATTGGATCCGGGGCCTGGCCGAGGAACAAAGGCGCACGGTCCGGTTCGGTATAAGATTGCACACGATTTCGAGGGATACCTCGGCCGAGGCCTGGGCCGTGGCAGAGAAAATGCTGGCCAATATCGACCCCGCACTGATTCGGAAGCAGCAAGAGGCCCTGCGAAAATCCGAGTCGGAGGGCCAGCGTCGGATGCTTGATCTGCACGGAGGCTCCTCCTCCGACTTGGAGATCCACCCCGGGCTGTGGGCCGGTGTCGGACTGGTCCGCGGCGGAGCCGGAACGGCACTGGTGGGATCCCACCGAGAGGTGGCCGACTTGATCAAGGAATACGTATCGGTCGGATTCGACGAATTCGTGCTCTCCGGGTATCCGTGCCTTGAAGAAGCATTCTGGTTCGGTGAAGGGGTTCGGCCCCTGCTCGAGTCCGACGGACTCATCTAGTCTTCGCAGGATGTAGCTGTATTAACCGCTCCAGCCGGGCCCGATAGCACGCGATGCGTACTCGTCGTTACCTATTCGCTATTGTTGCTCTATGAAGGTTTTGGTGCTTGGCCCGGGCGGGCGTGAACACGCAATTATCGCTGCGCTCCTGCGCGACCCGGCGGTCACGGAAGTACATTCGGCTCCCGGCAATGCGGGAATCGCCGCTGTCGTTCCGACTCATGCCATCGACGCCAACAGCCCCGAAGAGGCAACGGCCCTGGCGGAAAGGCTGGACGCGGACCTGATCGTCGTAGGACCCGAAGCTCCGTTGGTTGCAGGAGTCGCCGATGCCCTGCGTGAAGCCGGATTCCCGGTATTCGGTCCGAACGCCGACGCCGCCCAGCTGGAAGGTTCGAAAGCCTTCGCCAAAGAAGTCATGGCCGAGGCCAATGTTCCGACTGCCATGGCCCGCGTCGCTCATGACGCCGCGACCGTCAGGGAATGCCTTGACGCTTTTGGTGCGCCGTACGTCGTCAAAGACGACGGCCTTGCTGCCGGCAAAGGCGTGGTCGTTACGGAGGATCGCGATGAGGCTCTGGCTCACGCCCAATCCTGTTTTGACGCCGGCTCGTCGGTCGTCATCGAGGAATTCTTGGACGGTCCAGAAGTTTCACTGTTCGTGATCTGCGATGGGCAACGAACGGTCCCGCTCAGTCCGGCGCAGGATTTCAAACGAATCCACGATGACGACGAGGGCCCCAACACCGGAGGGATGGGGGCATACACCCCGTTGCCGTGGCTTCCCGAAGACTTCACCGAAGAGGTCGTCCGGCGCGTCGCCCAGCCAACGGTTGACGTGATGGCGGACCGTGGGACTCCCTTCGTGGGCGTGCTGTACTGCGGATTGGCCCTGACAAGTCGTGGGATCCGAGTCATCGAATTCAATGCTCGCTTTGGAGACCCGGAGACCCAGGCGGTGCTGGCCCGTCTCAAGACGCCCCTGGGCCAACTGCTTCTTGCCGCAGCCCAAGGCGAACTCGACGGGCGGGAATCCCTCCGGTGGGACCTTCGCACCGCGGTCGACGTGGTCATGGCCGCCGAGAATTACCCCGATACTCCGCGCAAGGGTGACGAAATCTCCGGACTCGAGGAGGCGGAAGCCCTGGAGGGCGTTTCGGTCATGCACGCGGGCACCCGGCGCGAGCGGTCGCTGAGCGGGACCACATCCGTGGTGACTTCGGGGGGACGAGTTCTCGCCGTCGTTGCGTTGGGGGAGGACCTCGAAGACGCCCGAAGCAGGGCCTACAGGGGAGCCGAGAAGATCGCTTGGAAAGGCGCGCAGTACCGGCGAGATATCGCGCAGAAAGCCGCGGCAGGCCAGATCCAAGTGCCTACCTTATAGATTTCACTTCGCATCGGGCCTCGCGCGTGCGGCGTGGGGCTGCACATCAATCACACACCCAGGAGCGCAGCGCATGTCCCCAGAGCCCACCACCATTCCGGGCTGGAAGCACATCTATTCTGGCAAGGTCAGGGACCTTTACGTCCCCGAGGAGGGCAACGACGTCATCGGCTGTTCCTTTGCCGACAACGCCGAGACTCGCGCTGGGTCCGTCATGGTCGTGGCCACGGACCGGGTCAGCGCATATGATCACATCCTGGCTACGCCCATCCCTGACAAGGGAAAAATTCTGACCCAGCTCAGCCTCTGGTGGTTCGAGCAACTCGATCAGGTACCAAACCACGTGCTCTCGACCAATGTCCCGGACGAAGTGGCGGGCCGAGCAATGATCTGCAAGTCGCTGTCGATGTTCCCGGTCGAGTGCATCGCCCGAGGCTATCTGACGGGCTCGGGCCTCAAGGAATATCGGCGCACCGGCGCAATATGCGGAATCGAGTTGCCGGACGGCTTGGTCAACGGATCCCGCCTGGAAGAACCCATTTTCACGCCTACGGGAAAGGCTGAGGTCGGTGAGCACGACGAAGCCATCACATACGAAGAAATGACGGATGCCGTCGGCCGCGCGATGGGCGAGAGAATCCGGGAACTGACGCTCTATATCTACGGGACCGCAGAAAAAATAGCCCGTGAACGCGGAATCATTCTGGCGGACACCAAGGTTGAGTTCGGGCTGGACTCCTACCGCGGGGAAGTAACCTTGGGCGACGAGGTCCTCACCCCGGATTCGTCACGGTTCTGGGACGGCGCACAGTGGGGCCCGGGACGGCCGCAACCCAGCTTCGATAAGCAATTCGTGCGGGATTGGTTGTCCTCCGAAGCTTCTGGATGGGACGGATCGTCGACGCCGCCCGAGTTGCCTGCGGAAATCGTTGACAAGACCCGCGCACGTTACGTCGAGGCCTACGAAAAATTGACCGGCCTCGAATTCTCCGCGTAAGCGACCCCATAAAACCACTGGATGTGTTCGCGAACGCGCTCGGCAGCCGTTTCGGGTCGGCGTTCGCGAACCGCGGCAAGGATGCCTCGATGCTGTTCCTGGAGACGGCGTCGAACCTTGGGCCAATCTCCGAGACGAGGAACTCCTTCTCGAACGTAACCGACGGTGGCTTGACGTAGGGAATCCAAGATTGTGGTGATCACGACGTTCCCTCCGAGGCTTGAAATGAGCAAATGGAATTGCGCATCCAACTCGTGGAAGCGGGCATCCGGCAACAGGGGGTCGTCCATCTCGTCGAGAAAGCGGTTTGCCTTGGTCAGCACCACTTTGTCCTGTGTGTTCGACCAGCGGGTCGCGGCCTCCGCCGCGGCTTGGGACTCCAATTGCTCGCGGGTCGACACCACGTCTCGCACAGGCAGGAAGTTGGACGCCAAGTGCATGCGAAGGCCCCAGCCAAGGGCGGCGGAAGGTTCGGAAACGACAACCGCTCCTGCGCTGGGGCCAGAGCCGACGCCTGAACGGACGAGGCCCATCGCGTCCAGGACTCGAATTGCTTCTCTGACAGAAGCCCGAGAAATGCCGAACTCTTCCGCGAGAGTGCGCTCCGAGGGGAGCCGGTCGCCCACGGAAAGTTCGCCACTGCGCAGCCGGTCCTCGATGTTCTTTAGCACGATGCTGTAGGTCTTGTTCTCCACAGAAGACAACCCTAGCTTCGCATCGTCACTAGGTGTTTAAGGCAGCATCCAGGACAAGACGTTGGACTGCAAGAACACGAGGGTGCAGATGATCAGGAGCATGGCGAGGGACCAGGGCACAACCTTCTTGAAGATTTCCGATTCCTTGCCCTCCATTTCAACAGCGGTAGCCGCAATGGCGAGGGACTGCGGAGAGATCATTTTGCCGACGACACCGCCGCTGGTGTTGGCCGCGAGCATGAGGTTCGGGTCCAGCCCGGCGTTGGAGGCCGCGGTGTGTTGCAGGTTCGAGAACAGCGCATTGGCCGAGGTGTCTGATCCGGTTACCGCGGTTCCCAGCCAGCCAAGTGTGGGCGCGAGGAAAGCAAAGATCCCGCCCAACGAGGCCAGATACGTTCCGATGGACACGGTCTGTCCCGAGAAGTTCATGACGTACGCGAGGGCAAGGACCGAAACGATCGTCAGAGCCGACCACCGCATGCGGTAGAAGCAGTACCAGAGCTGGGCTATAGCGTGGCCGAAGCCCAGTTTGTAACGGCCCTTCTCGTTGAATATGCCGTAGAGCACCGTCACGATCAAGCCTGCTATGAGCAGCATGGTTCCCGGATTGGACAGCCATTGGAAGTTGAAGGTGGTGCCGGAAATCGGTTTGCCGGCCGCGGTGACGATGTTTCCGGATGTGAGGGGCCACGGGATCTTGATGTCCGTCTTCGCCAGAGCCGCGGGAATGCTGACTCCTGCCTTCCACAATTTGCCGATCGCGAAGACACCGACGACTACCAGATAGGGCAGCAGCGCCATCCAAACCCGGACAGGCTTGAGCTTCTCTGAGGCCGGAGGGGCCTTGATGCCGAAGCGTTCACGGAATGCCTCCGTGCCGCGCGGCTTCCACACCTTGAGGAACAACACGGCGACGCCGAGGGACACGAGGCAAGCCACGATGTCGGTCAACTCATACGAGAAGTGCGTCGCCGACCACCACTGTGCGATGCCGAAGGAGAGACCGATGACCAGGGCTGCGGGCCAGGCCTCCCGAACTCCTCGGAATCCGTCGAGGAGCCAGAGGAGGATGAACGGAACGATCGCGGCGACGAATGGGGCCTGATGGCCGACGATGGCGCCGATATGTGCCGGGTTCTCACCGGTAAGGGTTCCGGCGGTGGTGATCGGAATGGCCAGAGCGCCAAAGGCCACCGGCGCGGTGTTGGCGACCAGGACGGTGACCGCTGCTCGCAGCGGCTTGACGCCCAGGGCAAGAATCATGGTCGCGGTGATCGCGACGGGGGCCCCGAAACCGGCGAGGGCCTCGAGAAGCCCGCCGAAGCAGAAGGCGATCAGTATTGCCTGGATGCGAATGTCTCCGCCGCCGATGCGGTCGAAGGTCAGACGAAGGTCCTCGAAACGTCCGGACTCGACCGTGACCTGGTAGAACCACAGCGCCGTAACGATGATCCAGACGATGGGGAACGCGCCATAAGCGAGTCCCTGGGTCCCCGACATCAAGGTCAGTCCCAACGGCATGTTGAAGCCGATGACCGCGACGATGATGGATACGAGAAGGGCCGTGAGTGCAGAGATATGCGCGCTGGCTTTGACTCCGAGCAGCATGATGAAAAAGGCCAGGAGTGGAAGTATCGCGACGAGCGCCGAGAGCCCTATCGACCCGCCGACGGCGTTGGTGGTGGCTGTGAATGTGTCCACGCGGTCTCCTTGGAGTGGGTTGACGCACGCGTTTCGACGAGCATCAACGCTGATGCAGTGAGTGAAGTAAGCCACTAATGCTGAGGAGCTCATAGGGGTGTGTGTCCCGCATTACTCTGTGGTCAGACCGACACCATACCGATGTTCTTGACGAAATCAAAACCGGAGTAAGTGTGGATGGAGTGCGACGCGGGCACGGTAGTCGCGCAGTAGGCTTTTAGGTTACAAAAACCTTTTCTAATTCGGTCGTGTTTCCTGAAATGACGCGCCAGTTAAGGTTTCCCAGGTGCGATTCGAGTAACTTAGGTGCTCCTTATTGGAGGTCGTTAATAAATTGTCACTAAGGTGGGGAGCGTCTTGCGGGCATCCTCCTGGTCCCATTCTGAGGAGAATGGCCCGCACTTATTGAAATGGAGACGCCATGCGGATCGCACTTTTCTCAACGTGCATCGTCGACGCGATGTACCCGCGGGTCGCCCAGGCGACCGTGGACATCCTGGAACGCCTCGGCCACGACGTGATTTTCCCTCCCGGCCAGACGTGTTGTTCCCAAATGCACGTCAACAGTGGCTATTTCGACGACGCGTACCCCATCGTCAAGAACCACGTCGAGTCGTTCTCGGACTGGGACTACGATGTCGCCGTCGCGCCCTCGGCCTCATGCGTGGTTTCCCTGGGACACCAGCAGCCAATGATTGCTCGGCACGCCGGTGACGAGGGAACAGCCATTGCAGCCGAAGAGGTTGCAGGCAAGACCTTCGAATTGTCAAAGCTGCTGATCGACGTCTTGGGGATCACGAACGCCGCGGAGCAACTCGGTTCCTACTTCCCGCACAAGGTCACGTTCCATTCGAGTTGCCATGGCATGCGGATCATGAAGCTGGGCACGCGCCAATCGGACCTGGTGCGTACCGTGGAGGGTCTGGAATTCGCTGAGCTTCCCGACATCGACCAGTGCTGCGGTTTCGGCGGTACGTTCTCCTTCAAGAACGCTGATACGTCCGGGGCAATGACTGCGGACAAGGTCAAGAACATCGAATCGACGGGCGCCGAGTTGTGCGCGGGAGGTGACGTCTCCTGCCTCATGAATATCGATGGGGCCCTCTCGCGCAAGGGATCCGACGTCACGACCCTCCACTTCGCCGAGATCCTTGCCAGCACCAAAGAAAACCCGCTCGAAGTCTCCGGCCCGGTGGCGATGACCACCACTACAGGAGGAAAGTAGCCATGACCGTTACACAGTTGGGCATGCCCAAGGTCTTCCACGGAACCGGCAATATCGTTGCCGAAGAATCCTTCACGTCCTTCGCTGGTCGGGAGCTCAAGAACGAGCAATTGCGCGCCAACCTTGGCTTTGCGACGCATACGATTCGCGAGAAGCGCGCCAACGTCGTCGGGGAACTTCCCGACTGGGAAGATCTGCGGACCGCCGGATCCGAGATCAAACAAGACGTCATGGCTCGTCTTCCCGAGCTCCTCGAGCAGTTCGAGAAGAATTTCACCGAGCGCGGCGGACACGTTCACTGGGCTCGGGACGCCGACGAGGCGAATCAGATCGCTCTCGATATCATCCGGGAACAAGAAGTCGAAGAAGTCATCAAGATCAAGTCGATGGCAACTCAGGAAACCGGCCTCAACGAGTTCCTCGAAGAACAAGGCATCTCCGCTGTCGAGACTGACTTGGCCGAGGAAATTGTGCAGATGGGCGAGGACAAGCCATCGCACATCCTGGTTCCCGCGATCCACCGCAACCGCTCGGAGATCCGTGACATCTTCTTGAAGAAGATGCCGGGCGTCAATCCGGATATTTCGGACAACCCTGCGGAATTGGCCGAGGCCTCCCGCCACCACCTGCGTGAGAAATTCTTCCGTAACAAGGTCGCGATTTCGGGCGCCAACTTTGGCGTTGCTGATTCCGGCACGCTGACCATCGTCGAGTCCGAAGGCAATGGGCGTATGTGCCTGACTCTGCCGGACACACTCATTTCTTTCATGGGCATCGAGAAGCTGGTCCCGACCTTCCAGGATCTGGAGGTCTTCCTGCAGCTTCTGCCCCGTTCCTCGACGGGCGAGCGCATGAACCCCTATACCTCGATGTGGTCCGGTGTGACTCCGGGGGATGGGCCCCAGAATCTTCACGTGATTCTCATGGACAACGGTCGCACGGCGGCATTGGCCGATGAGATGGGGCGTCAAGCGCTCCACTGCATCCGGTGCTCGGCCTGCATGAACGTTTGCCCCGTTTACGAGCGGGCCGGCGGACATGCCTACGGGTCGGTTTACCCGGGCCCGATCGGGGCTATCCTTTCGCCGTTGCTGACCGGAGTCGAAGCAGAAGAGAACAACTCGCTTCCTTACGCATCGTCGTTGTGCGGTGCTTGCTACGAGGCGTGCCCGGTCAAGATCAACATCCCTGATGTGTTGGTTCACCTGCGCGGCAAAGACGTGGATGCCAAACACGGCAAGGGCGAAGAAGGCACGAAGCGTCAGGCACCCGACCAGATGGACGCGATCATGGCCGGTGCCAAGGCGATGTTCTCCAACTCTAAACTTCTCGGTCTTGCAGAACGCGGTTTGCCGGCGGGGCGTCTTGCGGCGGGACGCGATCACAAGATCAACTGGCTCCCGGGCCTCGTGGGTGGCTGGACGAAATACCGAGACATTCCGGAGCCGCCCAAGCAGGCCTTCCGCCACTGGTGGAAGAAGAACAAGAAGAACGGTTCGAAGCAGCGTGCGGGATCCGAAAAGGTTGATATCGACGCTCTGATGGCGAAGAACGCCGGACTCGCAGATCAGTTGCACAATCAGCATGCCTCTGAGGCTCAGGATCAACGCGAAGGGGCCGAGAAGCAAGCCCAAGAGCTCAAGAAGGAGCAGCGGCGCGACCCCGAGATCGCCCGGCGGGAGAATGAGTTGCTCAAGGACACTGAAACGGACTCGGCAGAAAACCAGGGCAAAGCCCAAGGTTCCCAGGAAGGGCGCGACTGACCATGTCGGAAGCAAAGGCAGAGATTCTGAGGCGGGTCCGGGCATCGCTGGTCGATAGCCCGGTGGCGCCCGTTGCCACGCGGGCATACCGGACCGAATCGGAGAAATCCGCGCAGGAAGTCCGTGAAATGCTGGTCGACCGTTTGGTCGACTACAAGGCGAACGTCTATGAGGAAACCGTCGAGACGGTGGCCGAACGCATCGAGAAGCTCCTGGGGAAGTCGTCCCGGTACGTGATTCCCAAGGGGCTGGACCTTGCATGGTTGCCCGAGGACAGCGCCGCCCGACGCCACCTCGTTGACTCGGGGAATGGTCAGAAGGCCGGGTCGTTGACCGATCGTGAACTGGACGCGGTCGACGCGGTGGTGACCTCGTCGACCGTCTCCTGCGCGGAGACGGGAACGATTTTTCTCAACGCCTCGGATTCCGAGGGGCGCCGTGCGATTACTCTGGTACCTGACCATCACATTTGTGTGGTCCCGGCGGACACGATTGTCGAGCTGATCCCGGAATCCTTGCACCGTGTCAACGAGGAGCGCCCGATCACCATGATTTCCGGGCCCTCGGCGACCTCGGATATTGAGCTTCAGCGCGTGGAGGGGGTCCACGGGCCCAGGACCCTGGACGTGATCATTCTCGATAGATAGGTCAGGCGCGGGCACATCTCCCGTGAGAAGAAGAGCACCGCCCCCGGTCACGGCAGTTTGGAAGCCGTAGAGATCGGGGGCGGTGTTTTGTCTGAGATGCCTCCACAGACCCTCAGGAATTGGCGATCGCTGCCCTGCGCACACAGGAGGCGGTCATATCGGCACGATCTGAAGGTCCGATTCCCGGCATCGTGGAATCTTTCTGGCCATGAGGTCGAAAAATTTGAAGTCTCGCGATCGGGCCGTCCGGGGATCGGTCTGGTCTGTGGTCGTCGCTCTGGCTGTTGTGGTGCTGGTTTGCCTGGGGGTTCTCAATGGCCGTGAGGGAGAGGGACTCAGGAAAAGGGTCCACACATGGACCCAGGGCGGGGCGGGAACCGTCGTCCTCTCGGAGGATTCGGCCGGATACTTGGCCGCCCTATCCGTGGAAAACCATAAGCCCCGTGACGCGTACCACAGAGAATCCTTCGGGCGGGCATGGTCGGATGAGGACCACAACGGCTGCGACACGCGGAATGACATTCTGGCCAGGGACCTGGCCAGGGTGACTTTTCGTGATCGGCGGCTATGCGTCGTCGAGAAGGGTACGCTTGAGGACCCCTACACGGGTCAGCCCATCGAATTCATCGCAGGGAAGGAATCGCGAAAAGTCCAGATCGATCACGTGGTGGCGTTGTCGAATGCCTGGGCCTCCGGGGCATCGGAGTGGACGAACGAGAAGCGACGGACTTTCGCCAACGACCCCGATAACCTCCTGGCCGTGGACGGCCGCGCCAACGAGGACAAGGGAGGTAGCGATGCATCTCGTTGGCTTCCGCCGCGCCGAGAATTTCACTGCCCGTATGTGACGCGGCAGCTCAAGATCAAGGCCCGTTACAGCCTGAGCGTAACGCCCGAAGAAAAGCAAGCGATTCTCAAGGTTTTGGGGGACTGCCCCGAGTACCGGCTCTCAGCCTTCGTTGTCACGGAGCATGATCACGCATCGTCTCGCAAAGTCCTGGAGCCAGTCGTCCGCCCTGCGGTGTACAAGGCTCAGCGTCATCGGAGGCACATCCTTGCTCAGTGGATGCACGGAAAACTCGTCCGGGTCCAGACCGCGGATCATGTCGGCGTCCGTCGGGACGATGCTGAACCGCGGATGTTTCCGCAGCAACAGCAGCATTCCGCCCAGATCCGTGTATGTGAGGGAAGGATCGAATCGGATGCCGGCGTTGCGGAGAGGTGCGCGTTCCGCTTCCGTTCTCAGATCCCAGTACGGAGGGCCCTCCACCACGGTGAAATCGGTCAGGTCCGCAGGACGGATGGTTTGGGGTTCGGGGAAGTGAGCGGCATCGCAGACGATCGACAACCGTTCGGAAAGTATTACTTCTTCCGCGAGATCTGGGTGGGTCGAGCGGACCCTGGAGAGCCCCGCGTCGATACTGCGGGTTATCAGCGCCCTGTCGATATCGAGCGAAGCGGTGTGTCGCACTTTGACGTCGAAGTCTCGTGATGTCCTATCCATGAGCTCCCCGAGCCGTTTCCGCTGGGGCATGCCCAGGAGGTCGGGTATGCCAAGGTTCACGTGCACACGTCGATCCGTGCCCTGTGCGGTTTCGGGAACGCGATCCATATCCGCGACGATACGTGCGGCCAAGGGTAACAGTCGCTCTCCCTCCGGAGTGAGGCTGGTGTGGCGCGTGTTGCGTTCGAAGAGGGTGCTTCCTAGCTCGGTTTCCAGTTCACGGATTCGCTGGGACAACGGAGGCACCGAGATGTAGAGAGAACGGGCCGCTCGGGTGAAATTCAGCTCGCGAGCGACAGCCAGGAAATAGCGCAAATGTTTGACGTCCACATCATTGTTATCGCATTGATCATAATCGGACCGCAAACTTGGTCATTCCCTCGAAAACGCCAGCGGCCTAGATTCAGTACCGGAAGCGAGAGGAAACGCGGCGCCCATCGTAACGGACGGACCCGGTCGAGTGCCTTTGCTCCCGTCGCTGGAAGGAGCACAAAGAATTGTCAATTGTCACGATTATCGGGGCCGGGGTCATCGGTCAGTCCTGGGCGCGCTTATTCTCGGATGCCGGCTGGGAAGTGCGCGTATCCGATCCACGACCCGACCTGGAGGAGGCCCTGACCGGAATCCGCGCGACAGCTGAGCCGGATCTAGCCCGTGCCCTGGAGAGCGCTGACTTCGTTCAGGAGAATGGACCCGAACGGATCGAAGTTAAGAAGGAGCTCTTCGCGGCAGCCGCCGAGCACGCGGCCCCGAACGCGGTCCTCGCATCGTCCTCTTCTTCTCTCTTGCCCTCGGCCATGGGTGAGGGCAATCCGGCCGCCGAACGAATCCTTGTCGGCCATCCCTTCAATCCACCGCAGCTCATGCCCTTGGTCGAGGTCGTCCCTTCGGCGAGCACGTCTGAGGAATCGATCCAACGCGCTATAGAGGTATACCGCGAACTCGGGCGCCAACCCGTGCGTCTCAAAAGAGAAATTCGCGGTTTCGTTGGGAACCGGCTGCAGAAGGCCTTCAATGATGAGGCAGCCTATCTGGTCCAGGAAGGCATCATCGCCCCCGACGAGCTGGACACCTTGGTCCGGAACTCGCTCGGGTTGCGGTGGTCGACCATCGGGCCGTTCGAATCCCGCCACCTCGGCGGAGGACCAGGAGGCATTCGACATCTGGACGCCCACGTCGGAGCACAGATGGATTTCCGCACCGGCCATCCGGACCCGACTCGCAAAGGCGAACTTCACGAAGCAGTCGAAGATGCCTACGGGGTCGGCGACGCTGCGTACGTTCAATTGATGGAAAGGCGGGACCGCCGGACCAGAGCGGTGCTCGACGCACTGACCAGGTGCGGTGACGAGGAGGAAACCCGATGAGCCGAGCAGCCCACAACGAATTGACGGCTTGCCTGCGAAGCGCCCCCGCAACAGGAGATGATTTCGACCCGCATGCCGCTCTGACAGACCTCCTCGGATGTGTGGGGCTTTCCCCGAAGGACTCCGGCGGGACGATCGACTTCGTGGGAAGCGATCCCGTGCTTCCCGACGTTTTGCGCTTGGCTGGCGGCACTTCGATAGCTCTCGTCGCCAAATCGGTCGCTGTTGCGGCACTATGGCGCATGAGGGGCGGCCGAGGCCAAGATATTTCGATGGATCTGCGTACCGCGCCTCGCCGACTGTGCCCGTTCTACGAGAAACGGTGGGAACTGCTCAATGGATACCCTATGGGCGACCCAGTGGCCGTGAGCGACGCATTCTCAACCTCGAGCTTCTACCGGACCGCGGACGGGCGCTGGATGCACCCCATGGGGCCCTATCCGAAACTTCGCCACGATACCGCGAAGCTACTGGACGTACCGGAGAGCCGGGATCGCGTAGCAGAAGCGATATCGCAGTGGAAGGCCCTTGATCTCGAGGAGGCCGGCGAAAAGGCCGGAGTGATCATGCCGATGTGCAGGACCACGGACGAGCTGATTGCGACCCAACAGTACGACCAAGTCCTCTCCAATATGCCTCCCGTCGTGGTGGAAAAGATCGGGGATAGTGACCCTGAACCCCTCCCCGGTGGCATCGAGAACCCCCTTGAGGGCGTGCGTGCCCTGGGCCGGGCCCACATCATCGCGGGCGCCGGAGCCGGACGAGCCCTTGCCCTTCACGGAGCAGATGTCCTGAACGTATGGGATCCGAACGAACACGAGCTCCCGCTGCTCTACGGAACGTCGAATGTCGGCATGCGCTCGACCACTTTGGACCTCAAACGCGAGGACGATGCGGCAACCATGCAGGATCTTCTTCGCGGTGCGGACATCTTCTTTGCCAACCGCCGACCAGGGTACTTGGGTCGACACAACTTGGACGCCGAGAACGCGTCAGCTGCGCGGCCCGGAATCATTCACGCGAGTGTCAACCTCAATGGTGAGACCGGCCCCTGGGCGGGGCGCGTTGGATTCGACCAGACAGCCGGGGCACTTGCCGGTGTCCTGATCGATGAGGGCCAGGACGGGGTGCCATCGCTTCCTCAGGTGCCCGTGGTCAATGACTACATCACCTCGTGGTTCCTGGAACTCGGAATCCTGCGGGCGCTCATGCTGCGAGCCGAGCACGGAGGCTCTTACAAGGTGTCCGTCTCCTTGACCCGTACAGCCCTCTGGATGCGCAGCCTCGGGATCTTCGACAAGGATTACGCCCAAGCGACCGCGGGAAAGGCGCCAGGGCACGAATACCTGCCGCCGAAAACCTTCACCACGGAAACACCTCTCGGGCGCTACCAAGGTGTCGCCGAACAAGTCAGCATGTCTCGAACGCCCGGGGCATACGCCTACCCGTTGATCCCACGAGGATCTCATAAACCACATTGGATCGGAGGAAACGAAAGATGACGCACTTGTTGGCCCTTCAGCTTGTGCCCTCGAGGATCTTCCGCATAGACACCTCGACCGGGCAAACAGAAGTTCTCGTCGAGGACGCCGGACCGTTCCCAGACGGCATCGTCGTATTGGACGGCACGGTGTACTGGACGACTATGGGAGAGCCCGCAGGGGACTTCTCCCTCGCCGATGAAACCGGTCTCGACTTCTCACGGAGCAACGGCGGCCTCCACGCCATTGGTCTGGATGGAACCGAATTCCGCGATCTCGTCCCCGACGGGAGCTTGACGACCGGAAAACAACTCACGGGACACGGCCCCAGGCTCTATTGGTCCGACCGCGAGGGATGCCGTGTCACGAGGTGTCGGACGGACGGGACTAAGTTGGCGGATCTAGTGTCGAAAGAGCCCGGGGACCAACTCGATGAATGCGTCGGCGTGGCCGTCGACGAGCAGCGCGGGTGGATCTACTGGACACAGAAAGGTCCTTCCAAAGGAGGCCTCGGGCGGATCCTGCGTGCGCCTTTGAACCGGACTGACGGCCGAGCAGACCTGCCCGACGTTGAGACGCTGTGGGAAGACCTGCCGGAACCCATCGATATCGAACTCAGTGACGGATACATCTACTGGACCGACAGGGGAGCAGGGCCGGAGGGCAACACCCTCAACCGCGGTGCGATCCCCGAGCCAGCCAAGAAGGGTGAGGAACCGGAGATCCTTGCCCAAGGGTTCCAGGAAGCGATCGGTCTTGCCGTTGACGTCGAACGCGAGACGGTATTCGTCTCGGACCTGTCCGGGGCCATCCGAGTGGTCCCGCTTCCCGGATCGAGCGGCGAGGAAGGAATTCTCGCTGCTTTCGAAGGTCCGATGACGGGTCTGGCCATGTGCTGATCTCGGAGTCGGACGACGTCGGTATCCGTCACGCCGTCAGCGGCTGGTCTCCAGCTGACGGTTGATCCGGTGAATCAGCATGTCCAAGGCGACCAGATTACCGCCTCCTTCGGGAATGATCAGGTCCGCACGCCTCTTGGACGGTTCGACGTACAGCTCATGCATGGGTTTCACGGTTGAAAGATACTGGCTCTCCACCGATTCCACCGAACGGCCGCGTTCCAAAACGTCCCTCTTGATGCGGCGAAGGATGCGGACGTCGGCATCCGTGTCCACGAATAATTTGATGTCACAGCGCTCGCAGATCTCGTCCTCGGCGAATATGAGAATTCCCTCGAGGATCACGATCGGCTGGGCATCAATGATCGTGGTCTCGTCGGCCCGATTGTGAGCCGCATAGTCGTACATCGGGCACTCGATGCTCTTCCCGGCAACCAGTTGATCCACATGGTGGATCAGCAGCTCGTTGTCGAAGGCTTCTGGGGCATCGTAGTTAAGTTGGCACCGCTCCTGATAGGACAGATCGTCGCGGCGCTTGTAGTAGTTGTCGTGGTAGACCACAGAGACGTGTTTGTCGAAGCTGGCGACCAGCTCACGGGTCAAGGTTGTCTTACCGGATCCAGTGCCTCCGGCAATGCCGATGACCAATGGTTTCATGCGTGAACTGCTCCCGATGCTCGATTTCTACTGCTCCATTCTGCCGTATGCGGAAGTCAGGTATATCCAAAAACGTGCTTCGGTGAGTGCATGCCTGACCACAAATCAGCGCTGGTTGGGGAAGACTGCGTCTTTCGTCGATTTCCGCCCGCTCAGTCGGTAGGAGGCCTCGGCGTACAAAAGGAGCGCCGCATGAACAAGACTGCCCGTAGGGCTGTCTCATTCACGCGGCGCTCTCATGCAGTCGTCCGCATCGCAGGCCGACCGTCACCGCCTCAGCGTATCGGCGATCAGGCCTCGACCTCGACGTCGTCGAACGTGGAAGTGTCAATGACGCAGCGGAACTTCACATCACCGGCGACGACGCGATCGTAAGCGTCGTCCACCTCCTGAACCGAAACCGTCTCGATCTTCGCCCCGAAACCGTGCTCGGCGCAGAAGTCGAGCATCTCCTGGGTCTCGGGGATGCCGCCGATGTTTGAACCGGCAATCGCCTTGCGCCCGCCGATGACCGAACCGAAGCTGAACTCCTGCTTCTCGGGCGGCAAACCGACGACTGCCATGACACCCCGCGGCTTGAGCAAACTCATGTACTTGTCCACCGGAATGGATGCGGAGATCGTGTTCAGGATCAGATCGAATTCACCGCGATGATTCTTGAAGAAATCTTCCTCCGAGGTGGCCAGGGTTCGGGTCGCGCCCAGCTCCTTGGCGTCCTGTTCCTTCTTCAGCGTGCGCGACAACACCGTCACCTCGGCGCCCTTCGCGGCGGCGATCTGGACGCCCATGTGCCCCAAGCCACCGAGCCCCAGAACAGCGACCTTCTTGCCCGGCGCCGCATCCCACGTCGCAAGAGGCGAGTAGGTGGTGATGCCGGCGCACAGCAGCGGAGCGGCGACGTCGAAGTCCAGGGCATCCGGGATGCGGAGAACGAAGTCCTGGTTCACCACGACCTTCTCGGCGTAACCCCCTTGAGTGATGCTGCCGTCGACATCTTCGGAATTATACGTGCCGACCATTCCGCCACGGGTGCAGTTCTGTTCCTGTCCGTCGCGGCATTCCTCGCACTCGCCACAGGAATTGACCATGCAGCCGACGCCGACCCGATCTCCGACCTTGTACTTGGTCACGTCGGAGCCCACGGCCTCGACGACACCCGCAATCTCGTGACCGACGGTCAGCGGGAAATGAGCCTCGCCCCATTCGTTGCGGATGGTGTGGATGTCACTGTGGCAGATGCCGGCTGCTTTGATATCGATCAGGACATCATCAGGCCGGGGATCGCGACGGTCGATCGTGGCGACCTTGAACGGCTGGTCCGGGCCGGTTTTCTGGAGAGCCTTGACTGAAATGGGCATGAAACTGCCTCCTGAAGTCGTACTAGATGAATCACGTATAAATCTACGGCTATGTCTCCGTGATGTCTGGGCCGTTCGCCGTACGCATCATTGGGTGTGAGTTTCCTCAGAATTGTGACTCGGGATGTGCGACCCGGCATGGACGTGTCGGACTGGCCCGAGTAGAAGTAGAAGTTATGCCCTTAGATTCCCCAGGAAAGTTCAACACCGAGCAGAAGAGGATCCTGGCACTGACCCTGGTGCCTCTCTTCATGTCCCTGCTCAGCGTGTCCATCGTCAACGTCGTACTTCCCGCCGTGCAGACATCCATCGGTGCCAGCAGCTCCGAATTGCAATGGGTCCTCTCCGGCTACGCGCTGGCATTCGGCGTCCTCTTGGTAGCGGCAGGCCGTGCCGGGGATGTGTACGGGAGGGGGCGTCTTTTCATCTTAGGTGTCAGCCTGTTCGGTCTGGGGGCTCTGGTGTCCGGGCTCGCGCCATCGGCCATCGTGCTCAATATCGCGCGAGTGGCGATGGGGCTGGGGTCGGGTTTCCTCAACCCACAGGCCATCGGGCTCATTCAGCAATATTTCAAGGGAACTCAACGAGGCAAAGCCTTCGGAATGTTCGGCGGCGTCGTCGGTGTCTCCGTGGCCATCGGCCCCGTGCTCGGCGGCATCCTGATCAGCCTGTTCGGGCAGGAAATCGGCTGGCGGGCAGCGTTCCTCGTCAACGTTCCGATTTGTATCGTGGCCCTCTTGCTCGCCAGGGCTTGGCTTCCGGATACCGCTTGGAAACCGGTTCCTCCCGAGCACTCGACGTCGTCGTTGCCAGTCATCGACCCGACGAGTGCCGCACCCAAACGGAAAGCCGATTTGGATCCGGTCGGTCTGGTGACCTTCGGCCTTGCCGTGCTTCTTGTGATGCTCCCGTTCGTGGAATCATCGGTCGGACCGTGGATCTGGGGGTCCATCGTCGTGGCTGTAGCCTTGCTGGTCTTCTGGGCCTTCTGGGAGAGGCGTTACCGGAGGAACGGTGGCGAACCCATGATCGACATGGAATTGTTCAAGACCCGATCGTTCGCCAACGGAACCATGCTGATCGGTTTGTACTTCGTCGGTGTCACCAGTATCTGGGTTCTGGTTGCCCTCTACATGCAGTCAGGTCTGGGACACACGGCTCTGGCCTCAGGCATGATGGGTCTCCCCGCGGCAACCGCGAGTGCCATCAGCGCACCGGTCGCCGGTCGATACATTGTCAAAATCGGCCGACCCCTGGTTCTGATCGGGATGAGTTCGGTCCTATTCGGATTGCTCGTGACAGCATTGCTGGTTTTCCTCCACGGACGAATTGGCCTCAGCGAGTGGTGGATGCTTCTCAGCCTGACCTTCGTCGGCGGCGGCCAGGGACTCGTCGTGAGCCCGAATCAGACGCTGACTTTGGCCGATGTTCCGATGCGTTACGCGGGGTCGGCTGGCGGCGTCCTCCAGACCGGGCAACGCGTGGGCACGTCCATCGGCATCGCGGCGATCACCGGAATCGTTTTCGCCCTGGTTGCCAAGTCCGATTGGTCGACGGCGATGGTCGTCGGGCTTCTCGTGATTGCGGTCGTGGTGATCCTCGCCGGGTGCATCGGCATTCGCGACCTGGTGCAAGGGCGTCGGGAAGAACGCGTCGCCTCGTAGCCGGATACGGGTCCCGAAAAGCAAGAGACCGTAGGTTCATCTCCGATGGACCTACGGTCTCAAAAAGTTCGAGCCGCGGGATCATGCTGATGATCTCGCGGCTCGAACTGTTGGTCGGGATGACAGGATTTGAACCTGCGACCTCGTCGTCCCGAACGACGCGCGCTACCAAGCTGCGCCACATCCCGATGTTGACTTGTCCGCACGGGAAACCCGAATATCGCGTCAAGCAACTTCTCTAGAATAGCGGATCCGCCATAGCCCGGCAAACCGGCCAAGAGTGGCCCCGGGCACGTCGCCTTCCACCCGGTTATCGGCTGGCCCACTCCACGAGCTGCAGAATGTTCTGGTACGTCTGTCCGGTGGCTTCGGTCATGCCTTGTTCGCAAGTCCGGTTCGACGAAGCATAGGCCGAGTAGCGTCGCGCATTGACCTCAGCTGCTTCGGCGCGGGTTGCGGACTGGGTGAGCTCAGGATGGAGCATCCCGCGGTCGCCCGCATAGGCGCAACAGCCCCATTCGAGCGGAACGTGGCATTCCTCGGCAACGGCGTTCCCCAGCTCCTCGAGCTGAGGCCCCAGACCCAAATGGGTCAGCGAACACGTCGGATGTAGGACCAGCGAGTCGAGCTTCCGATGGATCTCGAGGAGCGGCAGAATCGCCGTCGCGACGAATTCGACCGAGTCCACGAAACGGATTCGTGAGAAGTCCCGAACCTCGCCATCCGGAGCCTGCTGAGGGCCGGTGGCCGCGGCGTCGAGCACCTTGGACTTCATGGTTTCGAGCCCCTCGGTGCACGACGACGCATCGCAAACGACAGGCAATTCTCCGCCGCGGGTCGCAGACCAGAGACCTTCCAGCACCCGATCGGACATCACGGAATAACCATCGGTGAACCCCTTGGACTTCCACGGGGTTCCGCAGCACATCGAATCGATGCCTTCCGGCGTGTTCCACCGCAAACCTGCTCGATGCGCCAAGTTCATCAGCGATGACGTCGCGCTCTCCTCGGCAGGTGCCCCAATCCCATCCACCGCACCGAACATCGAATTGACGCAGGCCGGGAAGAAAACGAAAGAGGCTCCATCATCGACGCGACTCGCACGGCGTCGGCCGCCCGAAGGCAAGTGCTTGTTGTACTGGGGTATGACGTCTTCGCCGAGAATTTTCCGCCCCAGTTTCGTCGCGGCGACCGGCATGGGCCAGGGGAGGCGCTTGGCGGCACGCAGTCCGTAATTGGCCGCGTTATTCGCAGCCCCCCAGTTCTCGGCTGCGACCTTCCACCCTGCGCTCTCGGTGGGTTGCTGTTTTTCCGAGCGCAAACGGCGAATCAAGTCGCCCGTGTTGATGTCCACGGGACAGCGGGTGACACACATGCCGTCCACGGCGCACGTTTGTTCGCCTTCGTAGTCCCAGTCGGCCTCCAACTTCCGGACGAGTGTGTGATCCCCTCGTGCCCGTGCTGCCTCGAGCTCCCGACGCATCACGATTCGTTGCCGAGGAGTCAGAGTGAGGTCCTTGGAAGGGCATACCGGCTCGCAATAGCCGCACTCGACGCAACGGTCCACTTCTTCCTCGACGGTCTCCGCAACCTTGAGATTCTGCACATACGCATCCGGATCGTCGTTGATGACGACGCCGGGGTTCAGCATGCTGCCCGGGTCGATCAAGCGTTTGACCTCGCACATGACCCCGTACAACTCGTCCCCGAACTGACGGCGCACATATGGAGCCATGATGCGGCCCGTTCCGTGCTCGGCTTTGAGCGACCCCCGATTTCCCAAGATCAGCGAAACCATGTCTTCGGTGAACTCGCGGTAGCGTTCCAGCTTGCTTGGCTCCGAGAAGCGCTCGTTGAGCATGAAATGGATATTGCCATCCTTCGCGTGACCGAAGATCACCGAATCCTCGTAACCGTGCGCGTCGAACATGGTGCCGAGGTCTCGGCAGGTCTCACCCAGGCTCCCTACGGGGACCACAACGTCCTCGAGCAGTGCGTTGGTTCCGGTAGGGCGGTTGCCCGCCACGGTCGCGTACAAGTTGTTCCGAGCCGCCCACAAGAGAGAGCGTTGCCCGGAATCCGTGGTCATCTCCGCAGGAGATGAAAGATCCAAGGACTCCAGCATCGAGCGAGCGGCCTCGTACCTTTCAACGACTTCCTTGGAGGTCGTGGCCTGGAACTCCACCAAGAGCGCCGCGTGCTGGTCGACGTCGACCTGGGCCAGAGCGTCGGCGACCTTACCTGAGCGCTGGGCCACGCGAATCGAGGTCGAGTCGAGGAGCTCAACGGTCGCCATATCGGCCTCGACGAGGAGAGGAACCGTGGAAGTCGCCGAGATGAGGTCCGGAAAAACCAAGAGCCCGGTTGACGCGGCGGGAAGTATCTCCAGGGTTCTGAATGTTGCTGATGCCACGAAGCCGAGGGTTCCTTCAGAACCGATGATCAAATGCTCGAGAATGCGCACCGGTTCCTCGAAATCGAGGAATGCGTTGATCCCGTAACCCATCGTATTTTTCATCGAATACTGATGCGCGATGATGCGGCGCGATTCCGGGTTGTCGACCACACGGCGTCGCAATCTTCGCAACCCTTCGTGGATTTGTGGTTCTTGCTGACGCAATTGAGCATCCGCGTCGGCCTCCGACGTATCGATCATGGTCCCCGAAGGAAGGATCAAGACCATGGAATCCAGGGTCCGGTACGTATTGAACTCGGTTCCGCAGGACATCCCCGAGGAATTGTTCGCGACCACTCCGCCGATCGTGCACGCGGATGAGGAAGCAGGGTCAGGCCCGATTTTCCGTCCATACCGTCGAAGAGCGCCGTTCACCGCTCCGACGGTAGCGCCGGGCTGCACGCGAACTCTCCGTCCATCGTCCAACACCTCAAGCCCGCGGAAGGCCCGGCGAGTGTCGACCATGACCCCGTCGGAGACGGCCTGGCCGGAGAGGCTGGTGCCGCCCGACCGGAAAGTGACGGGCAACCCGGCTTTCGAAGCCGAGGACATGACGGCGGCGACGTCGTCCGCCGAGCTCGGTCGCACAATGCCTTGAGGGACCAGAAGATAATGCGAAGCGTCATGCGCCATCGCGAGCCGGTCAATTTCCTTCGAAGACGCCGCGGCGCTGGATCCGGCCTCGAGACTGACCGCGAGGGCTTCGAATTCGGGGCTCGCCGGGGCCTCCGATACGGCGAGCGGGGAATGTGCGAGCGGTGTCAACGGTGTGGTGGAGCTCATGTTTTCCATCCTAGAAGGCTGACAATCACCGTTCCACGGAGGATAGCCATGCCTCATGCAGCTCCGAGAATCGTCCGCCCGCATCGATCAAGGCCTGAGGAGATCCGTCCTCGACCACGCGACCGTCGGAGACGACCAGCACGCGCTCCGAATCCAAGATGGTCGACAGACGATGGGCGATGACGACGGCGGTTCGGCCGCCCAACAACTCAGACAGACCGCGCTGGACGAGCCTCTCGGAAGGCAGATCCAGGGACGCGGTCGCCTCGTCAAGAATCAGGACGGCCGGGTCCGCCAAGAAAGCGCGGGCGAATGACAGCAACTGCCGTTGACCTGCCGAAACCCGTCCGCCGCGTTTATTGAGATCCGTATCATACCCTTCGGGCAGTTTGCGGATGAACTCGTCCGCGCCCACTTGTTGAGCCGCCCGAATAACCTCCGAGCGGGTCGCGCCGGGGCGTCCCAAGGCGATGTTGTCGGCCACCGAACCCGAGAAGAGGTAGGACTCCTGCGTGACCATGACAACCTCTTGACGAAGATCGGTATCTCGCAGGTCCCGCAGGTCTACGCCGTCCAAAAGAATCCTCCCCGAGCTGACGTCATAAAACCGGGCAATCAGTTTTGCGATGGTGGACTTGCCTGCGCCCGTCTGGCCGACGAGGGCAACTTTCTGGCCAGCCGGAATGCTCAAATCGAGGGTGGGCAGGACCGGGTTGGTGGCCTCTTCGCGATAACTGAACGTGACCTGGTCGAATTGTAATCTGCCACGAATCTCTGAGGTGCCTCCCGGAGTGCGCGGCCGGTCAGGGTCTGCCACGCTGGGACGCTCTTCCAGAAGGCCGGAGACCTTTTCGAGTGCAGCGGTAGCGGACTGGAGAGTGTTGTAGAAGCTCGAGAGATCCATCAGCGGGTCGAAAATTCGTTGCGTATAGAGCACCAAGGACAAGAGGGCCCCGACCGCGATAACACCGTGCAGAACGTTGTAGCCTCCGACGACCAGAACCACAGCCACCGTGAGGTTGGATAGCAGCATGACTCCCGGCATGTATATGCCGAAGAGGCGGACCGATCTGAGGTTCTGTTGCCGGTATCGATCAGCGAATTTCATGTAGGAACGGCGCGCACTCGGCTGGCGGCGGAAGGACATGACGGCGCGAATACCCGTCATGGTTTCCGTGAAGTTGCCGATCAGTTGGGCCGATGAGATGCGTTGGGCTCTGTACTGGACCTCGGATCTCTTTCTGAACCAGACCGTCAGCGAGATCATCGGTATCAGCGCGATTCCGATCACAATAGCGGTGTGCCAGTCGAGGGCGATCACGATGACGGCCATCATGACCATCGACAACAACGAGGAGGCGATCTGCGAGAGCCCCGAATCCAGGAATTCACGCATCGTCTCCAAATCCGAGGTGAGGCGAGAAATGACGCGGCCCGAGGTGTACTTCTCGTGGAAATCCAGACTGAGCCGTTGGACGTGCGCAAAAGTTCTACGCCGGATCCGGTACAGGATCGATTGAGAGATTTTGGCGGTGATCGTCTCGTTCAGATAGACCGTCAGGGCAGATATCACCGCCGAAACAATATATGCGACGACTATCGCAATCAGCGCTGCCGGATGGCCTTGCTTCAGTTGAGGCAATCCGATGTCGATGCCCCAGCCGGTCAGCGCGGGGCCCAATGCGCCCAAGCCCTCGGACACGATGACCAAGGCCAACGTCCCTACAGCCGGCCAGAGAACCGGCTTGACCAGGGAGGCCAGCAGTTGGAAGGAGCGTTTGCGAACGGCCTTGCTCTCGCTCTTGGTTAGATTGATTTTGTCCTCATTGCGGACACCTAAACCTGCGGTGCGTCGTTCACTCACGGTAGCCCTCCTCGAGGGTGTCTTCTGCCGTCATGACGTGTCGGTACTCGGCCCGCGACATGAGCTCTCGGTGCGTCCCGTAAGCGATGATCTTGCCCTCGTTCAAGAGCGCGACCCTGTCCGCCAACGCCACGGTGGAGGGGCGATGCGCCGTGAGAAGCGTGGTCGTATTCGTCAACGTCTCACGCAGTCGTCTCACGACCGTCTCCTCGGTTTTGGTGTCCAGAGCCGACAACGGGTCGTCCAACAGCAGGATCCTCGGGTGGGCCGCGATCGCCCGGGCCAGGGCGATGCGCTGACGTTGCCCGCCGGAGAGGCTCAGACCTTCTTCCCCGATCTGGGTCTCGACGCCGTTCGGAAGGGTCAGTGCAAATGCGGCGTCCGCGACGTGGAGGGCTTCGGACAGGATTTTCTGACGGTTGGTTCGATGGGATTCGTCGAGGTCTTCCCAATCGATGGGCTCCAGGTCACGGCCCACAGGCTCAGGCAGGCCGAAGAGGACGTTCTCCCGAATGCTCGTCGAGAACAGCGTGGGTTCTTCGAAAGCGATGGCGATTTGTGAACGGAGCTCATCGAGAGCCAAGTCCGCCGCGTCCATGCCGTCCACCAGTATTCGTCCTGTCGAGGGGGAGTAGAGACGATCCACGAGGGACAGAATCGTGGATTTTCCTGAACCGGTGGTTCCGACCAGAGCGACGGTTTCTCCTGGGCGTACGTCGAAGGAGACGTCGTCGAGAACCATCGTTGCCCTCTCCGGTGCCGGGATCTCGTTCGCCGTACCTGCCCCGGACGCGTCGAACGGGATGCGGCCCCCTCCGGAGTCTTTCGGGTAGGCGAAGCTCACTCCGTCGAACGCCAGGGATGCGGCGGGCGGAGGGATAGCATCCAGGTCATCAGGATTCCAGCCCGCAGCCGGGTGAGTGACGCCGAGAACTGGAACGGACTCTTCATCCGACTGGGCCATGACCTGTCGGTGTCGCTCCGCCGCAACATGGGAGGCCTCATAGAGATTGATGATCATGCCTGCGCTGCGCAAGCGTCCTGTCACGATGACCGCCGTCCCGAGGAAAGCCACCGCGTCACCCACGCTCAGCAGACCGTTCATGTAGATCCACCCTGCGACAAGCAGGGATATTGCCATCATGATTTCGGGAACGAGCCATGTCCGGGCGGAGAGGGACGCCATTGCTTTGGTCCGGGAGATCTCCGTGAGACGCAGTCCCTGCGCCTGATCGGAGAATTCCTCAAGGGAGTGCTCGCCTCTTCCATGTGCCTTGAGGACCCGGATGCCGTGCACGGATTCCTCGACGGACGTTGCGAGGTCCCCTGCCCTCTGCTGGACTTCTCGAGTCAGTGCTCGGACACGTTTCATGGCCCGAGCGATGATCACGAGGACAGGAATGACGCAAAGCAGATAGATGAGCGCGAGCGGCCAGGCGTCGAACGCCATGAGCCCGACGCCGACGACGACGGTGACCACGATCAACGTCAGATTGGGGATTCCGAAACTGAACCAGCGACGAATGAGGCCGAGATCCGACGTCGACCGGGAGAGCAGCTGGCCGGAAGACCACTGATCGTGAAAAGAGACTGGGAGGCGGGCAAGCTTCTCGAAGAGCGCCTCGCGCATGCGCATCTCCATGTGGAGTGCTTGGTCCATGATGAGGTAGCGACGCAGCCAGATGAACACGACTTGCAAGAAGCCTAGGGCGGCGACGAGTGCTCCACCGCCCCACACCGAGGCCGCACCGGAGCTGTGGTTCTGGATCGCATCGACCACGAAGCGGAGCGCTTGAGGAATCGCCAGCCCCATCAAAGTTGCCGCCACGGCAGAAATGATGCCCAGGACGAGCTTGGTGCGAATAGGTTCGATGTACCCGGACAACAACTGTTGGGCTTCCGGGCTCTGACTACGCTGCACGAAGCAAACGATACTCTTCGTTTTTGCCAGTCAGACCTGGTTTCGCCTCGGGGGAACCCGGAGTCGAGGGGTCGCTGCTAGGCCGGTCGGGCGGTCAGATGAAGCAGCACTGCTTCCGGAGGGCAGAACAACCGGACGGCCGCGTATCTCGAGGTACCGAGACCCGCCGTGACTTCGAGGGGGACGCCCTCCTCGTAAGAGATTCCTTTGGCTCGCGAAGGATCGAGATCACAGTTGGAGACGATGGCACGGCCCCCTGGAAGACAGATCTGGCCCCCATGGGTGTGGCCAGCCACCATGAGCTCCGCGCCGTCATCGACAAAACGACGAATCGTGCGCATATAGGGGGCGTGCATCACCCCAATGCGTAACGAGGGTTCCTCGCGTGCTCCATCAGGGTGAACGAAGCCCGGATGACTGTCGTAACCCAAATGAGGGTCGTCGACGCCGGAAAAATCCAGGCGAACTCCCTGGATGCGAAGACTGCGAGCCCGGTTGATCAGACCTACCCAGCCGCGGTCGTCAAAGGCCTGGTGCATCTGCGCAAATGGCAGGACATCCGGAGCACGCTCATCCCGCTTTTCATCTCCTGTGTGCTTCCACAGGTAGCGGGCGGGATTCTTGAGCCGGGGAGCGAAATAGCAGTTGGAACCGGGTACGTAGACTCCCGGGAACTCCAACAGCGGATCCAATGCAGTCAACAACGGTGGCAGGCCGTCGAGATGGCTGAGATTGTCTCCCGTATTGATGACCAGGTCGGGATCCAAGTCGGCCAGGGAGTGTACGAACTCGGTCTTTCGCCGCTGTCCCGGAATCATGTGCATATCCGATATATGCAGAACCCGGAGGGATGGGGCACCGGCAGGGAGCACCCGCAAGGTTTCCTCCCTGACCTGGAATCGGTTCAATTCGACACAATGGCCGTACGCAACGACGGCGGCCCCCGTCGCGACCCCGATTCCCGCGCTCCTGAAGGCCGTGGGGAGGATCGAAGCTGTGCCGGAGGCCGCCGAAAGGCGAAATCGGTTCACCGTTGGCTACTCCGCCTTCTGTGACTTGATGTCGTCACTCTGGACCTGGTCCGAAGGATTGGTGAAGGGGTCCGTGTTGTAGTCGCGAGATACGGCCTTCATGTAGTCCTGCCACTGTCGGCCCGCGTACGTCGCACCATCCACGTAATCCTTGGTCTGACCTCCGATCCGAAGCCCATTGAGGGACCGCGAACCGAGGTCCACGTTGCCGACCCACGATGCCGTCGCGACGCCGCGGGTGTAACCCACGGTCCAGGTTTGGGTGGAATCGTCCGTGGTACCCGTCTTGGCTGCCGAAGCGTTCTCCAAGCCGATCCCTCGTTGGTAGGCAGAGCCCTTGGTCAAGACGTTCTTCAAAACGAAGCTCACACCTCGGGCGACGTCAGGGTCGATGGCTTGGTTGCACGAAACCGGAGACACGTCCATGGCCTGGCCCTTGCGGTCGGTAATGCTCTCAATCGAACGCGGTGAGCAGTACTTGCCTTCCGAGGCGTAGGTCGCGAAAGCATTGGCCATAGCCATGGGAGCAACGTTTTCCGTACCAATGAGCGAGGCCAGGGAATCCTGCGTTTGGATTTGGTCTCCGGAACCGTCCCCCTTGACCACGCCAAGGTCCTGAGCGGTCTTGCCGATATTGCAGAGATCCAGATAGTTGTCCATCGCGTAGAGGGCCGAGTTGATCGAGTTGTAGAGGCCCTCATTGACCGTCATAGGCTTGTTGTAGCCTTCCTCAGCGTTTTGGAACGACCAAGCCCCATTGGCGCCGGGGTTCTCCACCGAACCGCCGGGTTTGCAGCTGGCTCTCCATTTGGTTCCCGCTGGATAGCTCAACTTGGAAGCGTCAATCGTCGAGTTCACGCCGTTGCCTTCCTTGATCCACTCGGTCAGGGAGAAGGCCTTGAAAGTCGAACCGGGCTGGAACCCTGGTGTGCCGCCCATGGCAGAGTCCACGTTGTAGTTGTACACCGTGTTCCCGACTCCCTTGCCATTGTTGTAGTTGGAGTTCTGGGCCATCGAAAGGATGTTCCCCGTACCCGGCTGAACCGAGACGAGCGAGGTGCTCACAGAATCAGGGTTGTCGTCAGTCGGCTGGGTCTGGTTCACCTGGTCCTGGGCAGTCTTCTGGTCCTTGCTCTTCAAGGTCGTCTTGATGGTCAAACCACCACGCGTCAACAATGCCCGACGTTCGTCACTGTTGTCCCCGAACCGCTTGTCCTGCAGGAACTCATTGCGGACGTAATCACAGAAGTACGGGGCGTCGGTTGCGGCTTCACAGCCCGACTCCGTGGTGTGAATGTCCAAGTCCAGTGGTGCGTCCTTGGCCTGATCGTATTGGTCCTGCGAAATCTTTCCGTGCTGGAGCATAGTGTGCAGCACGGTATTGCGCCGATCCGTGGCGGCCTTGGGATTGGCTTGAGGATCGTAATAAGCAGGGGACTGAACCATTCCGGCCAACAACGCTGATTGCTGGACGTTGAGGTCCTTCGCGTCGATGCCCCAGTAGTACTTCGCGGCCGCCTGGACACCGTAATTGCTTCCGCCGTAATTGACGAGGTTCAGATAGCCGTTGAGGATATCGTCCTTCGACTTGTTCTGCTCCATCGAGATGGAGAGCTTCATTTCCTTGATCTTGTCCAGCATGCCCTTGTTGGCACCCATGGTCGTGGTGGCGTCCTCACCGCTCTGGGTCGCCTGATCAATCAGCAGGTTATTCACGTATTGCTGGGTGATCGTGGAAGCGCCCTGACGCGAGCCAGGGTGGACGATGTTGTTCAACAGGGCACGTCCGATACCGAACGCGTCCACACCTCCGTGGTCGTAGAAGCTGTCATCCTCGATGGACAGCTGGGCGTTGACCATGTTGTCGGAGATCTGGTCCAGAGGGACCTCGCTGCGATTCTCTGAATAGAACGTCGCGATCTTCTGCCCGTCACTCGTCAGAACCGTCGACGGTTTCGACAGAGGGCCAGCGGAGAGATCATCAGGGAGCCCTTTGAACCAGTTGATCGAGGCGCTCGCGGTCAAACCGGCTGTGGCCGCCGGCGGAATGAGGAGGCCAGCGGTCACGAACCCCGCAACAATACTGAGGGCAAGGAACTGAATGAAGTCGCTCGGAGTTCGTCGGTCACGCTGCCGAGCGGATTTCTTGGGTGAAGCCATTCCAACAGCATACAAGTCGATATAGGAAAACGTACGCCTCTGGGCCCCCTCTGGGGACAAATCACTCCGTGTCCAAGACTGCGCTGAATGAGCGCTGGGAGAGCACCCAAAGTCCACTTTGTGTCGGGCCGGGCAATATGCCTTTCAGGAACGCGGACGCTCAGGAATAGCGCGGCGTTGCGGGGGTGGATAGGCTGGGACCATGACTCAATGGGAATACGCGACAGTGCCGCTCATGATCCACGCAACCAAGCAGATCCTCGATAATTGGGGTCAGGACGGATGGGAACTCGTTACGGTCCTCCCGGGGGCTGCGCCGGCAGGCGATGCTCCCTCGGGCAATATGGTCGCGCCGACACAGGCGAACCCCATCGCCTACTTCAAGCGCCCCAAGGAAGGCTAAGACTATGGCTACGTCGAAGGTTGAGGAACGATTGGCAGCCGAAGGGCTTGTGGTTCCGGACGTTGCCGTCCCCGTAGCTTCCTATGTGCCCGCGGTGGTGTCGGGGAACTACGTCTACACTTCCGGCCAGATCCCGGTCCAGAACGGCGAATTCGCGTTCAAGGGCAAGGTCTCCGACGGCGGCGAGCCGGGAACGGTCGGCATTGAAGACGCTCAGGACCAAGCTCGAGTGTGCGCCCTCAACACCCTGGCCGCGGTGAAGTCTGCGATCGGTGATCTCGACCGAGTGCGCCGGATCGTCAAGGTCACCGGTTTCGTCAGTTCCGTTCCGGAATTCACGGGCCAGGCTCAGGTTCTCAATGGCGCGTCGGAGTTGTATGGTAAGGCCTTCGGGGAGGCCGGGGTTCACGCCCGGTCAGCTGTCGGCGTCGCCGTCCTTCCTCTCGACGTACCCGTTGAAGTGGAACTCATCGTTGAATTTGCCTAATCCTCTCGCACTGCCCGTCAACCGGGTAACCGCGAAAACCGGCCCAGCATCCTGTCCGAAGCCCGCCGGTGACTATTATTTTCCGCTGACCTCGCGTGAGGCCACCGCCGCGCGAGCGTGGATGGCGGAAGAAGACAGGTCTGCTTGCTGCCAGGCGAAAACGGCTGCGTCGGTCGTCTATATCCGCGAGGGAAAAGACGGGCTTGAGACGTTTCTCACCTACAGGACGACACCGGCGTCCCCTCTGGGTCGTATCTGTTTCCCCGGCGGTGCCGTGGAGCCGGAGGACCACGATCCCGTGGGATGGTACGGGCCGACACCCGCGCAGTGGGCACAGAAACTGGGGCACAACGACGTTGTCGAGGCCAGGAGCGCGGTCGTTACGGCTATTCGCGAAAGCTTCGAGGAAGTCGGTGTCCTGCTTGCCGGGCCGAATGAGCAAGACACCGTCGAATATACGGAAGCCAGCGAAACGATGGCCTCGCGGGAAGCGATCGCTGGGCACGAACTGGGCTTCATCGCCTATCTCAAACGCGGGGGACTCAAAGTCCGGACGGATCTCCTGAAGCCCCTCGGACGGTGGCAGACGCCTGACTTCTCCCATCGGCGATTCGACACGCATTTCTTCGCTTCCGTGGTTCCCGTGGGCCAACGCCCGAAACTTCTGGCGTCGAAAGGCATGTGGGGACGTTGGGTCCCCGCACGCGAATTGGTCTCCGACAAAACGTCGACGGCGCTGGGGAACGAGATCGATCTTGAGGACACCCGCGGAAAATCACTTGAAGAGTTGATGACGCCGGGGACTTTGTCCGTCCTCGAATCCGTTGCGACCTGCCAAACGACTATTGCCTTTCTGACGAAGAAACGTCAGGTCCACGTCAAGAAACCGGAACTCGTAGAAAAGGACGGACAGCTCATGTTGGCCTTCACCCCACCGCGAGAGGCCGTCAAGACCAGGGCAAAAGGTTCGTAGTCCGCATTTCCGCATAAAAAAGGGGCCGGGTGCATATACACCCGGCCCCCTTTCAGCACCAGAACGCTCAAGCACGTCCCGTGGAACCTCTAGCGGCTCCGCTGACGCAGGCGCTGGAGGTCGAGGATGACGACGGCGCGGGCTTCGAGTCGGATCCAGCCGCGCTGCACGAATTCGGCCAAGGCCTTGTTGACGGTCTCGCGGGAAGCCCCGACGAGTTGTGCGAGCTCTTCCTGCGTGAGCTCGTGAGCGACCAGGATGCCGTCAGTCGCCGGACGACCGAATCGATCGGCAAGGTCCAGGAGCGCCTTGGAGACGCGGCCGGGGACGTCTGAGAAGACCAGATCGGCAAGGTTCTCGTTGGTGCGGCGGAGGCGACGGGCGAGTGCCTGCAGGACCTGGCCTGAGATCGATGGGCTCCGGTCCATGGCCTTCTTGAGGCTGGAGTGCTTGACACCGGCCAAGCGGGACTCGGAGACTGCGGTCGCCGACGTCGAGCGAGGGCCCGGATCGAACAGAGCCATCTCGCCGAAAATCTCGCCCGGACCCATGATCGCGACCAGGTTTTCGCGGCCGTCGGAGGCCGTGCGACCCAATTTGATCTTGCCGGAGACGACGAAGTAGAGCTGGTCACCCGGATCGCCCTCGTAGAACAACGTCGCACCGCGGGACAGGTCCACCTCGGTCAATTCCTCGGTTAGCGCGGCGAAAGCTTCATCATCCAGTGTTGCGAAAAGGGGCGCCCTGCGCAGAACCTCGATATCCATAATTCTCCTCATTGATCCGGGTCTTTAATGCCCGCCGCACGCGTCCACTCCATCTCGTATGTTCAATCGGGATGGGCGCGACGTCGGCTACTCGTGTGACAAATTCAACGTATCCAAAATCCACTGTATAAGTTGTGTGTCGAATCCGCCACAGACGAGCCCATATCCTCGCATAAAGGTTGCTGAACGTCGAATTGGCTTAGGTTCTTTCCAGGAGCGGCGACTAACATTGTGAGCCACCCCGACCGCCGTGATTTTCGGGGTGTGACCGCGACGATTGGTGATCATGCTGACCGACCTCACGATTCTGGACTGGATCCTCATCCTTATCCTGCTGGCCTACTTCATCGCGGGCTATTCACGCGGCTTCTTCATGACTCTGGGGTCCGTGATCGGATTCGCCTTCGGTGCAGTTGCAGCTTTTTACGTGACTCCGTTGTTGGTGGAGCACGTCCAGGGAGGTTGGAAGATCGTCGTCGCGATCGCCAGCATCGGCTTGTTGATCCTCATCGGGCAGGCATTGGGAATGGCCATCGGCCGTCCGCTGCGGAGGCTCACCGAGAAAACGGGCCTCGGCATCATCGATCGAATCGGCGGGGCCCTGCTCAACGTTCTGACATGCGCATTGGTGATTGTTGTACTCAGCTTTTCCGCAGCCCAACTGGGAGTCTCGGCGATCACCACGACGATCGGTAATTCCAAGGTGATCTCCGGTCTGGAATCCGCGACACCCACTCCAGTTCAGCAGGCTATCGCGCAGGCAAGGGCCGCCGTTCTGCAACAGTCCGGGATACCTCGTCTCGACGAGCAACTCTTCCCCCAGCAGGCTGCCCCGTCAGAAACGCCGGATACCGATTCTTTGCGCAATGCATCGGATTCAGTCCTCAAGATCAATGGGACCGCCGAGGCTTGTGCGCAGAACCAGTCCGGATCAGGCTTCGTGGCCGCTCCGAACAAAGTCGTCACGAACGCACACGTCGTCGCCGGCGTGAGCAACCCCCTGGTTCAGACCCGGCAGGGGCAGAGCTTCGAAGGTAAAACCGTCTACTACGATGCTTCGACCGACCTGGCAGTTCTTGACGTTCCCGGCCTCGAAGCTTCTCCCCTGAAGGCTGGAGACAACGGGCAGGCCGGGGAACTGGCGAATTTCATGGGTTACCCCTTGGGAGGGCCTTTTACGTCGCGCTCCGCCTCGATCCAGGGCCTCGGCTACAACGCCACGACGGCCGAAGACGGGTCGACCAGCAAGCCCCGTGAGATTTATCAACTGGCCGCCAACGTCGAGCAAGGCAACTCAGGCGGGCCCCTTCTGAATAGTCAGGGCCAGGTCATCGGAGTCATCTTCGCCAAGGCCACGCAGGGTGAAACCGGTTATGCGCTTTCCATGACGGAACTCGCTCCGGTCCTGGACAGCATTGATTCCCTGACCGAACCGGTCCCGACGGGGCAGTGCACGACTGGCTGATTCAGGGCAGGGTGGTTGCGTGGCGAGCAGCCTGCGAGGCTAACGCTGTGCCAGATACTCCAGCGCCATGATGTATCCGAATGCGCCGGCCCCAGCGATTACGGTCTCGGCCTGTAACGAGACGAAGGAGCGGTGTCGGAATTCCTCTCGCCGGTGAACATTCGAAAGGTGCACCTCGACGACCGGGAGCTCTGCGGCTTCCAAGGCATCATGAATCGCGACGGAGTAATGCGTGAATGCGGCCGGGTTGATGATGATGCTGGCCGCCTCGGAGCGCGCCCGCTGAATCTCGTCGACCAGAGTGCCCTCGTGGTTTGACTGCATGAATTCGATCCCGAGGCCCAGCTCCTGCGCTCGCTTTCGAACGGTGGACTCGATATCCGAAAGAGTCGTAGATCCATAGATCTCCGGTTTGCGTACGCCAAGGAGATTCAGATTGGGGCCATTGAGCACGAAGATCGGTTTGTTCATGCCGTCATTCTTTCACGTCGTCCCACAGCCAGGCGGCCGTGCCTCGTCATGAACGAGGCACGGCCGCCTGGCATCGAAGCTAATCTCTTCTATTTGCTGAGCGTCTGGGTGATCTGGTCCATGACCGTCTGATCTGCGAGCGTCGAGACGTCTCCGACCGGGCGGTCTTCTGCCACGTCCTTCAGAAGCCGGCGCATGATCTTGCCCGAACGGGTCTTCGGCAACTCGGGGACAATCAGTACCTTCTTCGGCTTGGCGATAGGGGAAATCTCTTCGCCGACGTGAGCGCGGATCTCCGCTGCAAGCTCTTCGGTATCGCGGCCCTCAGCGGCGGCTTCGTCCGAGAGAATCACAAAGGCGATCACGGCTTGTCCAGTCGTCTCGTCGGTGGCTCCGACCACTGCTGCCTCAGCAACAGAATGATGAGAAACAAGTGCCGACTCGATCTCCGGTGTCGAAAGTCGATGACCGGAAACGTTCATGACATCGTCCACACGGCCAAGAACCCAGATGTCGCCGTCTTCGTCACGTTTGGCGCCGTCGCCGGCGAAGTAGGTTTTTTCGTCGAAACGTGACCAGTACGTGTCGACGAATCGTTGGTCGTCTCCCCAAATCGTCCGCAACATCGACGGCCAGGGTTCGGTTAGGACGAGCAGGCCCGAATTTCCGTTCTCGAGCTTCTGTCCGGAGTCGTCCACAACTTCGGCACTCACACCAGGCAACGGCCGTTGAGCCGAACCGGGCTTGGCTTCCGTGACGCCGGGAAGCTGAGAGATCATGATGCCTCCCGTCTCGGTCTGCCACCAAGTGTCGACGATCGGGCAACGTTCCTTGCCGATCACGCGATGGAACCACAACCAGGCCTCGGGGTTGATGGCCTCGCCGACGGTTCCGAGGAGCCGCAATGAATCGAGTTTGTACTGTTCCGGAATTTCCTCGCCCCACTTCATCATGGTCCGGATCGCCGTGGGGGAGGTGTACATGATCGTCACCCCATACTTGTCGACGATTTCCCAGAAACGGCCACGGTGCGGAGAATTCGGGGTCCCTTCGTAAATGACCTGGGTCGACCCGTTGAGCAGCGGGCCGTAGGTGATGTAGGTGTGCCCGGTGACCCACCCGACGTCGGCGGTGCACCAGTACACGTCCGTCTCCGGCTTGATGTCGAATACGTTGTAATGCGTGTAAGCGGCATGCGCCAAATATCCGCCAGTGGTATGCAGAATTCCCTTGGGCTTGCCGGTCGTACCGGAGGTGTAGAGGATGAAGAGCGGATCCTCGGCGTTATTTGGGACCGGCTGGTGTTCTGAGGAAGCCTTCTCGACCGTCTCGTGCCACCAGACGTCACGACCGTCGGACCAGTCGACGTCCGCGCCGTTGCGTTTGACCACGAGGACATGCTCTACGCTGCCTCCGCCCTTCGTCAGGGCCTTGTCCACGGTGGATTTGAGCTGTGTCGGCTGGCCTCGGCGGAAGGATCCGTCCGCGGTGACCACGAGTTTTGCTTCACCGTCCTCAACACGCGAGCGAATTGCGTCGGCCGAGAATCCTCCGAAGATCACCGAATGTACCGCGCCGATGCGTGCGCACGCGAGCATCGTGATGACGGCCTCCGGAATCATCGGGAGGTAGACCGCGACGCGGTCCCCCTTCTCTATGCCGAGTTCCTGGAACGCGTTGGCCGCCCGCGAGACCTCGTCTTTGAGATCTTGGTAAGTGTAAGTGCGGCTATCGCCCGGCTCACCTTCGAAAAAAATCGCCACACGGTCGCCGTTCCCGGCCTCGACGTGCCGGTCGACTGCGTTATATGCGGCGTTGAGCTCGCCATCCCCGAACCACTTGGCGAATGGGGGGTTGGTCCAGTCGAGGGTCTGCGTGAATTCTTTGTCCCAATGCAGGAACCGCTTCGCCTGCTCGGCCCAGAAATCGGTGCCTTGCGAAGAAGCCTGGTCATAGAGGTCAGCCCCAGCATTTGCTTGTGCGGCGAAGTCCTGGTTGGGCGGAAAAGTCTGAGGAGTCTCGCTCACTTTTCTTCCTTTCTGGTCGAAGCGGTCAGGAAAACCGCGAAAGTTCCTTGCAACCACTGTAATAGAGATCTCGTGACTGGGATCACTGGGGCGGCGGCGTTTCGCAGGCAGGAAAATCCCCTGATCAGCCGGCCTCTAGGCCGTTGCCTCGCTTCGCCGAGCCTCACTGCTCTGGGTAGGCTTGACCAATATGACCACTGCACACAACCAGTCCCGTCCCAGCCTTGAAATTCGATACGTACCTGAGGACAAGGCGCGGGCAGGCGCGGCTCGACGTCGTCGACTCGGCAAACAGGAGACGCAGCTGGGATTGGTGCGCAGAGCACGAAAAATCAATCGGATCCTGGGGGAGACGTATCCGTACGCGGTTGCCGAATTGGACTTCGAGAACGCCTTCGAACTTGTGGTCGCGACGGTCCTGTCCGCACAAACCACCGACATCAAGGTCAACCTGGTGACGCAGAAGCTGTTCGCGGCATATCCGGATGCACAAGCGCTCGCGGCGGCCGACCACGAAGCCATCGAGGAAATCGTGCATCCATTGGGCTTCTACCGTGCCAAGGCACGCTCGATCATCAAACTTGCGGGACAGATCGTCGACGAATACGACGGAGAAGTCCCCGGAACCCTTGATGAGCTCACCAAACTCGCCGGAGTAGGTCGGAAGACTGCATTCGTGGTCATGGGCAATGCTTTTGGCCTTCCCGGTCTGACAGTCGACACGCACTTCGGGCGCCTGGCCCGCCGACTTGGATTTACCGATCAGAAGGACCCGGCCAAGGTTGAGCGCGATATTTCCGAATTATTTGAACCGCGGGACTGGACAATGCTGTCCCACCGGTTGATCTATCACGGTCGACGCATCTGCCACTCCCGTGTGCCAGCTTGCGGTGTGTGTCCGATCGCGGACCTTTGCCCGTCCTACGGCTCGGGCGAAACCGACGAAGACGCCGCGGTGGAATTGCTCCAGTACGAATTTGCGCCCGGGCGTGAAGAACTTCATCGCCGGTTCCTGGAAGGCGCGACGCGTCGCCAACTGCGTGAGGAAGGATACAGCCTTGGGGTATGACCCTATCCGCTCGCCTCAGGAATCCGCTCTCGATGCCCTCCGGCGTCTGGGTGTACGAGGACATGGAATCGTCATGGAGGACAGAGAACCGTGGCGAATCGGGGGCATGGAGCCCGAAACTGCCAAGGATGCTGCCGTCCTCATTCTTTTCGGCGTGCTTGACGACGCGCCGGCAACGTCCACCACGGGCGCCTCCGTCGGCGTTGGTGCCGACCTCGATGTCCTCATTGTGGTTCGGGCAGGTTCCCTGCGCCAACATGCCGGGCAACCGGCCTTTCCCGGAGGGAAAGTCGACCCCGAAGACCTTCAAGCAGAGGATTCGTTCGTTGAGGCGGCGCTGCGGGAAGCCGTCGAGGAGACGGGGCTCGACCGTGACGGGGTCGAGGTTCTGGGGAAACTGGCTCCGGTACCGTTGCCCGTCAGTAATTTCATGGTCACGCCGGTGCTGGGCTGGTGGAAGGACCCGTCTCGTGTTGCGGTAGTGGACAGCGCGGAGTCGTCGCAGGTTTTCCGAGTTCCGGTGCGCGACCTGATCGATCCGCAGAATCGGCATTACGCCACCGTGACCCGGGGTCCGAAAACCTACAGATCACCAGCCTTTGACGTAGCCTCGGCGTCGGGGCCTGTCACGATCTGGGGGTTTACCGGAGTGGTTCTGGATCGCGTTCTTCACGAACTCGGTTGGGACCAGGATTGGGACCGAGCCCGAACGGTACCGGCCCCCATGTGATGGATGCGTCGTTGCGGGCAGAACCGATTCCCGGCAGCGTCGGGAGAGCCGCCGGGGCCCGAGTCATTTCGCGTCCGCATAGGAACCGACGGTCGCGACCGTAAGAGGGAAATCCACCGGAGCATTGCCGAACAACAACCTCCCGGCTGCACCCGCGGACTCGGTGACTATTTGTGCCACGCTGTCGGCCTCTGCCACCGGGCCGTGGAGGACTACTTCGTCGTGAACGAAAAAGACCAGTGAGGTGCGCAGCGGCGAGCCTCCTTCTCCTCCGGACCGCAACCGACGTCGGATTTCGCCCATCCAGCACATGGCCCACTCGGCCGCCGTCCCCTGAACGACGAAGTTACGCGTGAATCGGCCTTGCGACCGGGACATGGCTCGGGAACGCGATTCCGAAGCTGCGGTACTGACGTCTCGGACGGCGTCGAACCATCGTTGGTCCGGCAGCGGAGAAGTACGACCGAGCCACGTGGTTACTTGACCGCCCCGTTCGCCCACAGTGGCGGCTCTCTCGACAAGGTCGATTGCTTCCGGGAACAAGCGCTTGAGATGAGGGACGAGCGCCCCGGCTTCCCCCGAGGTGGCTCCATACATCGCGCCCAAAAGGGCTATCTTGGCCGCCGGTCTGTCCTTGAGCGCCGAACCCGTCCTCCGACCGATTTCTGCAATTCCTACGTACAGGTCCTTACCTTGTCCGGCGACGGCCAGAGCGCCATCGCCGGACATGGCCGCGAGGATACGAGGTTCGACCTGGGAGGCATCCGCGACGGTTAGAACGTGATCGGGATCAGCCCGGACGGCATCTCTGACTGTCTGTGGAATCTGCATGGCTCCGCCGCCGTGTGCGGCCCAGCGACCAGTGACGACGCCTCCTACTACATAGGCTGCATGGAATCTGCCGTCCCGAACCCATTCATCCAGCCAATGCCAACCATTTGCGGTCCAGAGTCGGTACAGCTGTTTGTATTTGAGCAGCGGGGCGATAAATTCTTTGCGCGATTCCGCACGTGTTCCACCGTGCTCCGCCCAAGCCACGAGATCCCATTTCCGGGTTGAGGTCACCTCGACCCCTGCCGAATTGAGCGCGCGTAGGAGCTCTTGGGGAGAATCAGGATTGAGATGGCTCGATCCGAGCATTATTCCTATGCTTTCTGCGAGCTCCTGCATCCGGGCCGGACGCTGGCCTTCGGGTGGCATCGGCCCCAAACGGTCGTCCAGGATTTGCCGGTGTATCTCGGCGTTCCACGGCAACCCTTCCTGATACATCTCTGCGGCAATAAGAGAACCTTGCGATTCTGCCGCTAGCAGGAGTCGAAGGCGCCGGCGCTCCGGTGCTTCCTCGACTGCTCGATACTGTGCCTGGAACTCCGCGAGAAGATCGTCAACGGTGGCTTCGTGTGGGGCTTGGGAAGGAGAGGGCGCGTCAAAGAGCGAGATCTGATGCGGGTCGATGCGAGGAACGGACAAGCGGCCGGGAGGTAGAGGACCGGAGTCCTTGTTGATATCGACGACCGGAGCGTAGTCAATGCCGTTACTGGGCAGAGTTGCGGCATTGCCCAAGATCTCTTGGCCCAACGCCAGATCCCAGCATCTCGACACTGAGACACCGGCCCGGAGAAGGGCCGGATACACGGCAGCAGTGGAAGACCAGACCCATCGCACTCGGTCCGGGCGGTGAGAGTTTCGAAGAACCGCTCCGACGAATTGTGGCAACTGTTCCGGCCCGAATCGTCGAGTAGAACCGCTCTTTCCGTCTTCTACCGTGATGGCACGCCAGGCTGCTGCCTCCGTATCCGGAGCAGTACTGGAGTCTTCGGGGCCAATCACGATGAGCATGTCAACTATTATCCCGCTCTACACGAGGCGTAGGTTTAAGCCTGTGGATGACGCGAGAAATAGTTCCGGCGATTCGATACAACCCATGGTTTATGGTCGGACCGTAGACCGTATGACGCGTTGCGTGCACTATCACCAACCAGAAGACATCATTGCAATTCGTTTCAAGTGTTGCGACCGGTATTACCCATGTCATCTCTGCCACGCGGAGGCCGAATCCCACGAAGCCAGTCAGTGGAGTGTCGACGAGCGTCAGACGGCAGCGATTTTGTGCGGTGCTTGCAACTCGGAATTGCCGATTCACGATTACATATCTGCAAGTTGCTGTCCTCGGTGCGGTTCGGATTTCAACGAACGTTGTGCCTTGCACTATCACCTGTATTTTGAGATCGAGTAGCAGAGCATCCAGGGGAGCGTTGCTGCGTGGCTCGGATCGTCCACAGCACAGCAATTGGCGGAGGCTCTGCGGATAGAACCCACAACGTAGGTTTTTACCAACTAGTTGGTGGAGGCACCGCATTTGAACTGCGCCAGGATGTCGTCATGGACATCCAAAACCACCGATCTGATCGCCCCACTTGCATCCAGGACTCGGAAGCCTTTGTTCACGAACTGGTCAATCGGGCTCCGGACAAAGACCCTTCGAATGGCGTAACTCGCACACTGGTCGCTTGGGGCGATCGTCGGATCTTCATGCGTATTACCGAGGACGTGGCACGAGCGGCAGACATAGGTCTCCGCCGAGTGGGACCGGGAGAGAACCCGCTGATCGGACCGTTGGATGCGATGGTCATGGAAGCCGAACAAGCCTTGACATTGTCTGGACGCGCCGAAAAAGACCTCTCCTCGTCTCCAGGGCCTCATGGCCCCTTGGTTGTGGCCGGCTTTGATGGGGGAGAAGATCCGTGGGACGCCGCCCGAAAAATCGCTCGTTTTTGGCGTCAGCCTGACGTTGTGATGCTTCCACAAGGCAGGGCCTGGCTCGCTGATCGGCTCGCGAGTGCTCAACGCACTGATCGTCAGCACCCGACGATCGGCGTCCTCGGGACGTGCGGCGGCATCGGAACCTCGACTACATCGCTGTGGATCGGCTCGCGTTTGTTGGAGGACGGCGATTCGCCGATCATTGTCGACGCAGTGCCCGGAAGTACGGCACTTGAGGCTTGCGTGGCACCGGATCCTCTGCGCGGACTGAGGTGGCAGGACATTCGGAGGCTTCCGAAACGTCCCGACCCGGCTGGAGTAGTGGCAGCCGTTCCCAGCCCGCATGGGTTGCCGATTCTTTCGGGTGATCCTGACGAGCCAGATGAGGTCGGCGTTTCCGAGGCTGAACTGTGGGAGACGATCGAAGACTTGGCTCGAGAGGCCGTTCCGGTAGTTGACCTCGGTGCCGTTCCGTTGTCTTGGTCTTGCCTGGAGACGACCGCTGTCCTTCGATGCTCGGCTCTCTTGCTCCTGGTTCCCTTCACCCTTCGTGGATTGTGCCAGGCCAAGGCCGCTTGTCAGCGTTGGTCTCGTCTTTTGCCGATTGTTCCTGTCGGAACCGGCCCACGATGGTGCGACGTTTCTGACTCGGATGTGGCTCAGGCCATCGGAATGCCACTGGCCACCGCGATACCTCACGTGATCGCGGTGCACGATGCCTATGAATCAGGTCACCTCCTCGAGGTCGCTTACAGGCGCCCCCTGCGCCGGACTCTTGGAGAGATCGTGGATGCCCTCAAGGACTCGATCATGGATTTTTCAAACGTTGCAAGGCATGTCGTTCCCTCGGTGGACCAGCAGTTCGCGTCAATTGCACTTCCTGCTCGACGACGTTTCGAGGGGCGTTCAGGGCAGAGACCCGGGCGTGAGCTCGTCCGGACCCGAGGCAGCCAGGGGTCCTGTCTGACTCGTGAGCATTTGCTGCAGAGAAATGGGGCGTGATTTCGATGGTTGCGGCAGGGGAAAAGCTTGCCTTGTGGGAATCGAAAAGGGCCGAATTCCAAGGACTGGGGGTCTTGGAGCCTTTGCTCGAAGAACCTGGCCTGACGGACATATACGTCAACGCTCCCGATGAGATCTGGACGGATGGTGTTGATGGGCTCGAGAGGAGAGATCTGCGTTTTCCCGACGAGGACACAGTTCGTGCACTCGCAATGCGAGTGATTTCGGCCGAGGGCCGGCGTTTGGATGCAAGCCATCCGTGTGCCGATGTGCAGTCCCCGAACGGCTACAGGATTCACGCTGTCCTACCTCCCATCGTGCCCAGTCATACGCATCTGTCGATCAGGGTCCAGCCCGCGAACCGCCCAAGTTTCGAATCGTTGCAACGCAATGGGATGTTTACTGCCGAAACCGGGGAACTGCTCAGGGCGCTCGTGGCCAAAAAACGATCAATTCTGATCAGCGGGTCGACCGGAAGCGGCAAGACCACGTTTCTGAATTCTTTACTGGAATTGTGCCCGGCGAAGGAGCGGCTGATCCTCTTGGAAGATTCCGCGGAATTGTCACCGGCGCATCCTCATGTCATTTCGCTCCGGACCAGACATTCCAATGCAGAAGGCCAAGGCGCGGTGTCGCTCACCGACCTCATCCGCGAGGCGTTGCGGATGGGGCCCGACCGGTTGATCCTCGGGGAATGCCGTGGCCCTGAAATCAAAGATTACTTTCTCGCTATGAATACTGGCCACGAAGGCGGCGGAGTAACCCTTCACGCCAATTCTGCTTCGTCTGTCCCTTCTCGGCTTCTGGCACTCGGGGCCCTGGCCGGACTCAGCCCGGATGCGGTTGGACGCCAAGCAGCCAACGCGATCGACGTCGTGGTCCACGTGTCCCGTTCAGCGTCGCAGCGGTGGATTCGGCACATCGGGGTGCTGACGGGCCGCGGCAGTGAATTGGCGATAGCAATCGCCGTAGAGTTTGACGATCATGGCGGGGCGAAACACGATCGGGCCTGGTCCGACCTGCTCACGTTGGCGGATCAGAGCGCGGAACTACGCCGGTACATGGCAGGTCATGAGACGAAGAAGTCCAACACCGCGACGTGAGGGGAGTGCGGCAGATGATGGACGCTTTGACGACGATTGCCTGCGCGTGTGGCCTGTATTGGATGGGCCGCAGATCTCTCGCGCGAAACTCGAGGTGGGCGTGCCTCTCGAATCCAGACAACAAGGCGAAGAGCAGAATATTCTCTCTGGTGAATGGAGCCTGTCGGCCTCGTCCGATGGAAGCGGAACTGGTGCTCTGGCCGGAGGCCATCCGACAACTCGCCGCACTGCTCAGGGCCGGGGCACCGACACAGCGGGTGTGGCTGGAACTGGCAGAATCGCGGGCTGCCGGACCCGCCCATGTCACTGACGGGGATTCCAGTCGCGTGCAAAAAGATATTACTTCCGTTGTGGAACAGACCGCCCGGGCCGCAGGGGCAGGAATGAACCCGATGAGGGCTCTCGAGTCGGTGAAACTCGGTTCGACCGCCTCGCGGCAGATCATCGATACCCTCGTGGCCGCTTGGACGGTTTCCCAACAGACGGGAGCGTCGCTCGCAGAGGTCCTGGAGAGGATCGCTGAGGCTGTTGAGGATGATTTGGATGCATGGGCGGCCAGGGAGGCGGCGCTAGCAGGACCGCGTGCCACGGCCAGAATTCTTTCCGCGTTGCCCATAGTGGGCCTGGGGTTGGGCGCCCTGATGGGCACCGATCCTCTCGGCATTCTCATCGGCCAAGTTTGGGGGCAGGCGGCCTTGGCCGCGGGGATCACTCTGGGCTTCATCGGCATGGTTTGGAGCAGACGCTTAGTCCTCATGGCCCAGGGAGAACACAGCCAGCAGCCGTTCCTGGCGCACCTCTCCGGATTGCTTGCATGGAAACCTGGAGCCCTTGCGAGAGCCGCTAGAGAATTGCTGGGGCCCCGAAGGTGGAATCCGTGACGATTGTGCTTGTGCTTGTGCTGTGTGTGGGTTGCGTTCTCTATCGATTGGGTGGGACCCGATCATCGCGATTGATCCAGGGTGATCTCGTTTCTGTACGCCAGAGAGCCCATGAGTTGAGTCCTCGGGTATGTCTCGAACTGGTCGCAACCATTCTCGACGCAGGGCTGCCGCTGACCGAAGCGGTTGGCATCGTTGCCAGGATAGAGGGGTCCCCGGCTTTCGTTTCTGCCGCCGAGAGGCTCCGGCTCGGAATCTCATGGGACAACGCGTGGAGTGTGGTCGGGACCGGGCGGGCAACGGAGACCGCAGCGGTGCTCCGGGAGGTTCTGGGGTTCGCGGTCCGCACCGGTGCGCCGTCGTCGTCCTTGCTCCGGGCGAGGGCTGGGCAAATGCGTCGTTCGGAACATCGCGAAGCGGAGAAATTGGCCGCGGCACTCGGCGTCAGGCTCGTGCTTCCTTTGGGCCTGTGCTCATTGCCCGCATTCATCTGTTTGGGAGTAATACCCGTACTGATTGGGCTCATGCCGACCACTTGGCGATGACCAGATCTTGCGAACGGCTGGACTCCGGCAACCGACAAGCCGGCTGAGAAAGGAAAGAAAAGATGCACGACCAGTTGACCGACCAAACCGGATTCATCGAGGAGAATGCTCCGGGCAATCCGGAACGAGCACTCGCGAAAACTGTTCTCGCGCCAGCGGGAGAGCCCGACGACCCGGATCTCGGCGCGACGACAGCCGAATACGGAATCGTGATGCTTGCTGCCGTCGGCTTTGCCGGCCTCCTCGTGGTGATCCTCAAGAGTGGAGAAGTCAAGGAACTCCTGCTCGGCGTGATACGAACGGCACTCTCGACTGGATAGGGGCCTCAACAGGGCGCCGTGAAGCCGTTTAAAGACTTCTCGGCGCCCTCGTCGTTCATGCCGCACTCAGGAAGCCACGCATCAAACCACGCATGTGCAGGAAGGAAACCTAGTGGAGATAGGACGAAAAGACGCCGCTTCGGGTAACCAGTTGCATTCGGCCGTTGGTCGCCGCCGAAAAAATGTATCGGTCTCTTGCCCACGAGCGAGAGCTTTTCTGAATCCAGACGGCGAATCCGGAACGATAACGGCAGAGTTCGCTGTGGTCATGCCGGTGGTCATCATTCTGGTTGCATTCGTCGTCGGTGCCGGAGCTGTCGGAGCATGCGCCGTCAAAGTCGAAGAAGCCGCACGGATGTCGGCCAGGTCAGCCGCGCGAGGTGAACCGTGGGAAGAAACGTCACACGTAGCTCGGGGTATAGCGGGAGATGATGCTCGCGTCGACATCAAGCGGTCCGGACAAGACATTGAGATCAGCGTTTCAGCTCGGCCCCCCGGAATCCTCGGGAGCTGGGGAAATCTCGTTCTCACCTCGCACGCGCACGCTCAGCGGGAAACCGGTACCGAGCCGTGAGCGTCATCCGATTCGATGTGCGGCAGGTCCGTGATTGCGATGACGACCAAGGATCGGCGGCCGTCATGGGTATCGTCGTCGTCATGATGGTCATCAGCCTTCTGATGCTGGTCTCGGGCGTGAGCCACGTGGCCCTGATGAACCATCGCGCGGCCAAGTCTGCCGACCTCGCAGCCCTTGCCGCGGCTGATGCGGCCCGAGGGATCACCCCGGGGGAACCTTGCGACATCGCGCGTTCGTTGGGCGCGGACAACGGGGCCAGGCTCGTTCACTGCGCGCTAGCACCGGAAAGAAGTGACGTCGTCGATGTCGAAGTCGAAGTCTCGCTGCACCCCATGCTCGCGGTCCTGGGCCCGGCGCGCGGGATCTCTCGTGCCGGCCCCCCTCCGTCCGAAGAAGAGGAAGCAGCTTCATCTTCCGAGGAGATCGGGGGCCGCCTCAGCGAGCATGCCCCGGAGCAAGGCAACGGCGCCTGATTTGCTCAAGGGATTGTTCTTGTTGCCGCACTTCGGAGACTGAACGCACGAGGGACATCCGTTCTCACATTCGCACGAGACAATCGCTTCGAGCGTCGCCTTGAGCCAGGAACGCGCGACGAAAAAACCATGTTCGGTGAAGCCTGCACCACCCGGATACCCGTCGTAGACAAAGATCGTGGGCAGCTCGGTATCGACGTGCAGCGCGGTGGAGAGGCCTCCGATATCCCATCTGTCACAGGTTGCCACGAGTGGAAGCAGACCGATCGAAGCGTGCTCGGCCGCGTGCAAGGCCCCGGGAACGTCGGATTCGACGACGCCGGCGGTGGTCATGAGATTCGGGGGAATGGTCCACCAGACGGCTCGTGTCACGAGCTCCTGCGCATCGAGATCCAGGGGCTCCTCGTCGATGAGGTCATTGCTCGACAACGCTTTCCTCTGAAAAGAGACCACCTGGGTTCGGACTCGGACAAGGCCGCGGTTGAGAGTCACGGTCCCCCAACTCCTGCTGTCTTCGGTCTCGAGGACGCTCACCTCCGTGACGTCCCGGGCCTGGGTATAGAAGTTGGGGTGCGCGCGGCTGACAACGACCGCTCTTGACTCCTCGTCCAGCTCTTCTACGTGCCAGGTCTTTCCTTGATGCACGTAAATGGCCCCGGGGTGTGCCTGATAGTGCGACTGGCTGGATTCCATCGTTCCGATGATTCCGCCCGTCTCGGCGTCAATGATCTGTAACCGATGACCACCGCCGCCCCGGATATCCACCATTTCAGCGGCAGATTCGGGATGTGTCCAAAACCAACCGGTCGGTCGTCGACGGAGGTAGCCATCGCGGACCAAAGTATCGAGCACAGACTCGGCAGTCGGCCCGAACAAGCTCAACTCCTCCAGGCGCAGCGGCCTCTCGGCGGCGGCCGAACAGAGATGAGGTGCAAGAACATAAGGGTTGCTCGGGTCGAAAACGGTCGACTCGACGGTCGTGTCGAAAATATCCCGAGGGTGATGTGCCAAATAGGTATCAAGGGGATCATCGCTTGCGACGAACACCGCGAGGGACTCCTGGCCGGCACGGCCGGCACGGCCGATTTGTTGGAAGAACGAAGCCCGCGTCCCCGGCCAACCCGCGACCAGAACCGCATCGAGGCCGGCGACGTCGATCCCCAGCTCGAGAGCAGGAGTCGAGGCCACACCCAGCATTTCCCCCGAACGGACTTGGCGCTCGAGTTCGCGCCGCTCCTCAGGAAGATATCCCGAACGATAGGCACAGACCCTGTGGGCCACCGAGGGGTCTATATCCTGAAGATAATCCTGAGCCTGACCGGCCATTGTTTCGGCCCCGCGTCTGGATTTGATGAATGCAATGGTCCGAATGCGTTCCGCGACCAAATCGGTGAGCATCTCGGCTGCCTCGGACAATGCCGAGCGACGACGCGGTGCGCCGTTTTCTCCAGCGCCCGTCGGACCCGCACCGTTGAACCCGCGCGTGTGCACGGGGGAGGTTGGGGAGGACGGCGTCGGCAGTGCGCTGGTCGTGTCGGGCACACGAGGTACTCCCGGGGCAAGTCCGTCGCGGGAGACTGTTTCTTCCAAAAGCGGTTCCCAGAGAAGCACCGTGACGGACCCGTGCGGCGAATCGTCGTGGACGAAAGAAGAGACCCTCGGTTCCTCGACCCCCAAGAGCTTTGAGAATGATCGCTGCGGATCGGCTGAGGTCGCCGAGGCTCCGATGAATGTCGGGGAGGAACCATGAAGTGCGCAGATGCGCCTCAGTCGTCGCAAGGCCATCGAGACGTGAGCGCCGAACACTCCGCGATATCCATGAGCCTCGTCGACGATTACGTAACGCAGCTGGCGCAGGAACCTCGCCCAGCGTTCGTGGTTCGGCAGAACTCCCGCGTGCAACATGTCTGGATTGCACAACACGAAGTTCGAGTGATCGCGAATCCAGGCCCGTTCGCCGAACTCCGTGTCTCCGTCGTACGTGTCCGCACGAACCTGAGGCACTTCCAAAGATCGCACCGAGGCCAGCTGGTCGGCCGCAAGAGCCTTGGTTGGCGCTAGATAAAGTACCGTGGCTTCCCTTGAATGCAGCCTTGAACCAGGCTCTACCGAGCCTCGGACGATCGCGTCCAGCGTCGGCATCTGGTACGCCATGGATTTTCCAGAAGCGGTCCCCGTGGCGACGATGACGTGGTGCCCTCTTCCTGTCGAGACCTGCCTTCCGGCGGATCTGCACTCCGTTGCATATTCGACAGATCGAGCCTGGGCCGAATGAGCGGCGTCGGCCGCGAGAACCTGGTGGCGGTACGGCTCTGGAACTCCGAGGCCCTGAAACGCGTCGACGACGTTCGGATGGAGCCAATCCGGCCAGGACGAAGTCACAGCATCGCGTTCGGGTAGGACGCGGGTATGGACGACCTCCGGTGGATTATCGCCTCGGTTGAGCGCTCGGAGGAGGTGATTGGGCTGCGGCACTAGACCATTGTGACACCCTTGTCATCGCGGCGCAGATCCGCATCTCGACCGCGTCCGTAGCCGCGGTGTTTAGGCCGCGAAGTGGCCACAAAATCAACTGTTCGTGGCAAACTGAAGCCATGAACATGCCGATGAATATCTCAGGTGAGAAGCGTTCGTATGATGATGGGCCCCGGGTCCGGGAACTGACCCATGATGAGAGCTGGCAGGTCCTTTCCCGAGCGCGAATCGCACGGTTCGTCACCGTCGACGAAGGCGAAATCGACATCACGCCACTGAACATCTTCGCTTCGGACGGGCGGATCTATTTCAGAACCGCTCCCGGGAGCAAACTCACCAAGCTTCAGCTGAACCCGAATGTGGCCTTGGAAACGGACAAAATTGAAGGGGCGGTCGCGCACAGCGTCGTAGTGCGAGGTAGCGCGCGTCTGCTGACCGATCCGGCAGAGACGGACCGGGTGGCCGCGATGCCCCTGTTCCCGTGGGTGCGCACAGAGAAGCTTGAGTTCGTGGAGATCACGCCGACCGAGATCACCGGTCGAAGGTTCCGGCTAGGTGACTGAGCCCGGCGCCGGAGCATCGGGCCGAAGATCACGCTCACCACGGGGCGGGCATCGCCTAAAATACTTTCGTGGCTCTTTCTCGCATCGTTCTCTATTACCAGTTCACTCCCATCGCGGACCCCGAGTCCGTCGTGCTCTGGCAACGCGCTCTCTGCGAAAAATGGGGGCTGAGAGGTCGTATTCTCGTATCCGAACACGGCATCAATGGAACCGTCGGCGGTGAGATCAGCGCGGTCAAACAATATGTCCGCACCACTCGGCAGTTTTCCGGATTCCGGGACATGGAATTCAAATGGTCCGACGGTGGTGCCGAGGACTTCCCTCGGCTTTCCGTCAAAGCACGCGAAGAGATCGTGGCGTTCGGCGCCGCGGACGAACTCAAGGTGGACGAGAACGGCGTCGTCGGGGGAGGAACCCACTTGAGCCCGGAGCAAGTCAACGAACTCGTCGAGCAGAACGGGGACGATGTCGTCTTCTTCGACGGCCGGAACGCGTTCGAAGCTCGCATCGGGCGATTCAAGAATGCGGTGGTGCCGGACACGCGAACCACGCACGACTTCCTGGCCGAGCTCGAATCCGGAAAATACGATGACCTCAAGGACAAAAAAGTTGTCACGTACTGCACCGGTGGGATTCGTTGCGAGATCCTTTCGGCCCTCATGAAAAATCGGGGGTTTGAGGACGTCTATCAGATCGACGGCGGAATCGTTCGCTACGGCGAGAAATTTGGCGACGCGGGGTTGTGGGAAGGTTCCCTCTACGTTTTCGACCAGAGAATGCACATCGAGTTCTCCCCGGAGGCCGTGATGATCGGTCGTTGCGAAGCCTGCGGATCAGCCTCGAACAAGTTCGAGAACTGCAGTAATCAGGACTGCCGGGAGCTTATTCTCTTGTGCCCTGACTGTGCGGCGAAGAACCTCACCTGTCCCAGCGGCTGCGCCACCGCCCGCCAGGGCCGGCAGACCTCCTCCGTTTAGGCGCTGACGGGATAGAGCGGGTTGTGACCCGCCGCAACCTTCTCGTCTGCACGAACCGGCCCGGGCGGCGTCGCTCCGTTCTCGGTGTCGAACGGGCTTCCGCCGAGACGTTCCCGTCCATGATCGGTCAGCCAACCGGAGGTATCAGGGCCTACGGGCACAATGCCCGTCGGATTGATGTCTCGTTGCACCCCGTAGTAATGCTCCTTGATCTGCTCGAAGTCGACCGTGTCGCCGAAGCCGGGCGTTTGGAAGAGATCGCGTGCGTACCCCCACAGGTTCGGCAAGGTTGAGAGCATTTGCCGGTTCGCCTTGAAATGCGAAAAATAGACGACATCGAATCGCGCCAGGGTGGTGAACAACCTGACGTCAGCCTCGGTGATGTGATCGCCCATGAGGTAACGCCGGGAGGACAGGCGCTCTTCAAGCCAATCCATCGCGGTCCAGAGCCTCCGATAGGCTTTCTCGTACGCTTCTTGCGAGCCCGCGAAGCCGCAACGGTACACGCCGTTATTCACTTCGGTGAAGACGCGTTGCATGACTTCACGCATCTCCTCCTCGAGTTCTTCGGGCCACAGATCCGGGGCACCTTCGCGGTGGAACGCGGTCCACTGCTTCGAAAAATCCTCGGTGATCTGCGGGAAGTCGTTGGTGACCACTTTTCCCGACGGGACGTCCACGATAGCGGGGACCGTGATGCCCCGGGGGTAATCCGGGTAGCGCGCGAAGAACGCCTGTTGGAGCCTTTCGATTCCCAGCACCGGATCCTTACCGTCCGGGTCCAATGTAAATGTCCAGGAACGGGCGTCATGTGTCGGTCCGGGCATGCCGATCGATAAGGCGTCTTCCAGACCGAGAAGCCTGCGGGCGATGATCGTTCGGTTGGCCCACGGACACGCGCGTGCCGCAATCAGGCGATAACGTTCTGCTTCAACCGGCCAAACCCCACGATCGCGGTCTTCGGTTCCAGCGGGCAGGTCCGTTCCATCAAGAATCCGGTCCTCGATGTAGTTGGTGTCCCGGGTGAATTCTTCTCCTTGGGTGACATAGGACCCACGAGTGGAATGGCTATCTTGGTTCTGTTCCATAGTCCCACTATGCCCCCGAATGGTTGCTCCGTAAACCAATTCTGCACCTCGTATGCTAGAGGTGTGACTTCACAACCGGAATTCTCTCGCGTGCCCGAAACCCCTTACAGCTATGACGGCACGGCCGTGGAAAGCCTCGCTGAGGCGTTGGCCGCGGTCGATTTCTCTTATGAGGGGATCCTTTCCCTGTTGGGGGACGGAGCGTTCGAAGCAATGGTCAGGGAACAGGTGGTTCCGGCCAAGCACCGGATCCGGCAGATTTTGAGCGGACGAGCCTCCGCGAAACCAGGCCGGCGGAGACTTGCAGGTGTCGTCGATTTCTTCATGCTGGGAGGAGCTGCGAGCGCTGAGGCTCTCGAGGCGACCCTGGGCGAGGGTGCCTATGACGTACTCGATCGTCTCAATCTACTGATCCCGGAGTCCGCACCGGCACATCAAGGCTCCTCCATGTTCCGCGCGGCCTTCGACCTGCGACCGCATTCGGCCGACGACGGAACCGACCTCTGGGTCGTCTCCGATCTGGGCGCGCACCAGACCGATGGGGTGTTGCCTCGTGATTACGTTCTGGGCGTGGGACAGGCTTCCCTCACGTTGGCTCAGTTCACAGAGCGCCGGCCCGTGGACAAGGCCTTGGACCTCGGCACAGGGTGCGGAATTCAGGTGTTCCATTTGCTGGGGCACTGCCGTCACGTGACCGCGACCGATATCTCCTCACGGGCTCTAGGGATCACACGCTTCAACCTCGTCCTCAACGCACCGGCTTTGGGCATTGACCCGGATAACCTGGAGGAGCGAGTGAGCTTGCGCCTCGGAAGTCTGCTCGAGCCCGTCCAAGGGGATCGCTTCGACCTCGTCGTGTCGAACCCGCCGTTCGTCATCACGCCTCGGCGCGAGAGCGAAGGAGAGAATGATCGTTTTACCTACCGCGACGGCGGATTGCCGGGGGATGACATCGTCTCGACCCTAGTGCGCCGGATTCCGCAGGTTCTGAACCGCGACGGACGAGCGCAGATGCTGGGCAACTGGGAAATTCTGGAAGACGCTCACGAGGAAACTGGGAAACAGTCCTGGGACCTGCGCCCGAGGGAGTGGCTGCCTGATGACTGTGAGGCCTGGTTCATCCAGCGCGAAGAGACCTCGCCGGAGCAGTACGCGGAGACTTGGTTGCGTGACGCCAGTCAGAATCGCGACCCGCAGGCATTCGAAGAAGCTTATCTGGACTATATGCGGGACTTCTCGACAAGGGGAGTCGTCTCCATCGGGTTCGGGATGATCTGGCTTCGACGGCCGACCGGAACGCCCTCGGTTCTACGATTCGAGAAAATAGAGCATCCTATCCAACAACCGATCGCGCCCTTCGTGACCAGAGCCATCGAGGCCCAAGACACTCTCGCCCCACTGAGCGACAACGAACTTCGTGCGAGTCACCTGTCGGTTGCCGACGACGTGACCGAGGAGCGGCATCAAAGGCCCGGTTCCGAGCATCCGGGAGTAATTGTGCTCAGGCAGGGAGCCGGGTTGCGTCGGACCGAGCTTCTCTCGACCGAAGCCGCAGGTTTCGTCTCGGCATGTGATGGTGAGTTGACGGCCGGTCAGATCATCGACGCGCTCGCGGCGTTGCTCGACTGGGAAGCACCGGACGCCTCAGTTGCCCTCTTGTCCCATGTCAGACGAATGATCGAGGGTGGGTTCCTCGACTTCCACGAGGCAGGGTGAACCTCTGCGCCCCAAGAAAAGTGGGTTGGGTGACCAAGCCGATTGCGAGGGCCACGGCACATTACGCAAACCGGTAGCGTGGTCCGAGAACCCCTTGGCGGAGAGAGGCGTATCTCACCGTGTCTGTGGATACGTGACGAGCCGTCTCATTTCCTCGGCTATTGTGGGGGCGTATCCACCAGATCGGACACAAGGAGCGACGTGCCAACACAGGCCAAGGGCAAGACGACCGGTAAGAGTCTCCTCATTGTGGAGTCTCCTTCCAAGGTCAAAACCATCGGAGGTTACCTAGGGGACGCGTATATCGTCGAGTCCTCAATGGGACACATCCGGGATTTGCCCCAGCCTTCCGAGCTGCCCGCCGAGCTGAAGAAGACTCCGGTCGGCAAATTCGCCGTGGACATCGATCACGGCTTCGCGCCGTATTACGTCGTCAACCCTGACAAGAAGAAAAAGGTTACCGAGCTCAAACGGTTGCTCAAAGAGTGCGACGCTCTGTACCTCGCAACCGATGCGGACCGCGAAGGCGAGGCCATCGCCTGGCATCTTCTCGAAGTGCTCAAGCCCAAGGTTCCCGTGCATAGGGTGACTTTCCCTGAGATTACTCGGGAAGCAGTCGAACGCGGATTCGAGAACGTACGAGACATCGACGATTCTCTCGTGGATGCGCAGGAAACGCGGCGTGTGCTCGACCGCATCTATGGTTATGAACTCTCGCCAGTGTTGTGGCGCAAAGTTTCTCAGGGACTGTCCGCCGGACGTGTTCAGTCTGTCGCGACCAGGCTCGTCGTCGAGCGGGAGAGGGAACGGATGAAGTTCCGTTCGGCGCAGTACTGGGATTTGGCCGGCCTTTTCGAGACCAAGTCGTCCGAGAGATTCAAGGCGAAGCTCTCATCCCTCGACGGGATGAGGGTCGCAACGGGTAAGGATTTCTCTGATTCCGGCGATTTGAAGTCGGCCGCCCGCGCCAAGGTCGCCCACCTCGATGAAGAAGCGGCACGCGGGCTGGTTTCCGCGTTGGAAGGCTCGGAATTCTCGGTTTCGTCGGTCGAGACTAAACCGTATACCCGCCGCCCGGCCGCGCCGTTCACGACGTCGACCCTCCAGCAGGAAGCGGCCCGCAAGCTTCGTTTCTCCTCGCGGTCCACGATGCAGGTTGCCCAACGCCTGTACGAGAACGGGCACATTACATATATGCGTACCGACTCGGTGGCATTGTCCGATCAGGCGATCAACGCGGCGCGTAATCAGGCCACTGAACTCTACGGCTCAGAATACGTACCGTCGAAGCCACGCTTGTATGCCTCGAAGTCGAAGAACGCCCAAGAGGCGCACGAGGCCATTCGACCGGCAGGGGACTCTTTCCGCACTCCGTCGGCGGTCAAGTCCAAGCTTTCACCCGATGAGTTCAGGCTCTACGAGCTGATCTGGAAGCGGACCGTCGCATCGCAGATGGCTGACGCCAAGGGGCAGACGGCTTCCATCAAACTCGAAGCGCAGACCAGCGACTCGCGCACGGCGGAATTCTCCGCCTCGGGTACGGTCATCACCTTCCGTGGCTTCATGGCCGCATACGAGGAAGGCAAGGACGCCGCCCGAGACGCAGACGATGCGAAGGACGGCGACGACAAACGCCTGCCCAAATTGGTCGAGGGCGATGTGCTGACCGGCCGCGATATCGAGGCCAACGGACACGAGACCTCACCTCCGCCCCGATACACCGAAGCGTCTCTGGTCAAGGCCATGGATGAGCTGGGAATCGGTCGGCCCTCGACCTATGCCGCTGTGATCTCGACGATCATGGACCGCGGTTACGTGAACAACCGCTCGGGTTCCTTGGTGCCATCGTGGACGGCGTTTTCCGTGGTGCGACTCCTCGAAGAACATTTCTCGCGTTATGTGGACTACGAATTCACGGCCGAGATGGAAGACGATCTGGACAGAATCGCCCGGGGCGAGGAACAAAGGGTCGATTGGCTCACGGGTTTCTATTTCGGCAACGACGCCGAAAGCGGTCTCAAGCCGATCGTGGAAAATCTCGGAGAGATCGACGCCCGTGCGGTGAACTCGATCGAGATCACCGACGGCGTGACCTTGAGAGTCGGCCGTTACGGTCCGTACCTGGAGACCGGCGGCTCGGTTGATGAAGAGACTGGCGAAGTCACGGATCCGATCCGCGCCAACGTCCCGGCCGATCTTGCCCCGGATGAACTGACCGCTCAGAAGGCTGCCGAGCTCATCGAACAGGGCAAAGCCGACGGACGTGAGCTGGGAACAGACCCCGAGAACGGACGGACGATTTTGGCGAAGGACGGTCGGTTCGGCCCTTACGTCACCGAGGTCGTTCCTGAACTTACCGAGGAAGAGCTGGCCAACCAACCGGTCGAGTATTACAAGAACGGCAAGCCGAAGCCGCCGAAGAAACCCAAGAAGGAGAAACCCCGGACAGCTTCACTTCTGAAGTCCATGTCTCTTCAGACGGTCACACTCGAGGACGCGCTCAAATTGCTCTCCCTGCCGCGTGTCGTGGGCAAGGACGAGGAAGGCACGGAAATTACCGCCCAGAACGGCCGGTATGGTCCTTATCTCAAGAAGGGCACGGACTCGCGTTCGCTGAGTACGGAGGAGCAGATCTTCTCGATCACTCTCGACGAAGCGCTCGCGATATACGCACAGCCCAAGCAGCGTGGGCGCGCAACCGCCAAGCCGCCTTTGGCCGAGCTGGGCAAGGATCCGAGCAACGAGAAACCGATCGTGATCAAGGACGGGCGGTTCGGGCCGTATGTAACGGACGGGGAGACCAACGTCACGGTTCCCCGCTCGGAGACCATCGAGTCCATGACGCATACGCGAGCCGTAGAACTACTTGCGGAGAAGCGAGCCAAGGGGCCGGCGAAAAAATCCACCGCGAAGAAGTCGACCGCCAAGAAGTCGACGTCGAAAAAGACTCCGGCTGCCAAGAAAACGACGGCATCCAAGAAGACTTCCGCTGCGAAGAAGTCGACGCCCTCCCGTTCAGGATCCAAGACAGTGAAATCAGAGGAGAACTGAGGTGAGGCTCTCGGTTCTCGACGTGGGGTCGAATACGGTTCATCTGCTCCTGCTCGATGTGCGCCCGGGCTCACGTCCAGAACCGTACGCCTCCCACAAAATGCCGCTTCAGCTGGTGCAGTACTTGGATCAGAACGGTGATATCTCCGACGCAGGACGGGACGCGCTGACCAAGTTTGTCACCGAAGCGCGTGATTTCGCTGCTGACCACGACGCCGAGGATCTCTTGGCATTTGCCACATCGGCTATCCGAGAAGCCGGCAATGGAGGAGAAGTCCTGGACCATGTGAAGTCCTCGACTGGAGTCAACCTCACGGAGATTTCCGGTGACCAGGAAGCCGCGATCACTTACTTCGCGGTGCGTCGTTGGCAGGGATGGGGCGCCGGCAGGATCCTGGATTTGGATATCGGTGGAGGGTCCTTCGAGATGGCCCTCGGTATCGATGCCTTGCCGGATGTCGCGGTATCTACCCCGCTTGGTGCTGGTCGCTTGACTCGACAATTCATTCACCATGATTTGGCAAAGCCCAAAGAGATCAAAGCGTTGCGCAAACACGTCAAGGAGACGCTCAGGCCGGCCGTGGAGACGGTGAAGAAAGCGGGGTCTCCGAATATGGTCGTGGGCACGTCCAAGACCTTCAGATCACTGGCCCGTATCTGCGGCGCCGCCCCCTACGCGGCCGGTCCGTACGTCAAACGCGAATTCCATCTCGAAGACCTTCGTCTGTGGACCAGGAGGATGGAAGCCATGACACCCCACGAACGATCCGATCTGCCTGGAGTCTCGTCCAAGCGCGCAGCCCAAATCCTGGCGGGCGGAATCGTCGCGGAGACGGCGTTGGACATGTACGGGATCAACACCATGCGTTCGGTTCCCTGGGCACTGCGAGAGGGCCTGATCCTGCGACGAATGGATCGGCTCAATTCCCAAGATTCGGCGGCTATGGTTGACCCGAAGTCATTGACGCCGAACAAAAAGGAGTAAGTGCCGTGGAGGAATCGGTTTCCGGGAGGGCCATGGAAGGTGCAATGAAGCTGCCTCAGCGACCCGTGGCCCTGTCGACATCATCGGTCTTTCCATTGGGCGTCAAAGACACTTTCGCGATCGCGCGAGATCTGGGCTACGACTCCGTGGAGATCATGATTACCGGCAATCCCTTGAGCCGTGATCCCGACGAACTTCTCGATTACGTGCAGGAATACCAGCTGCCCATCTCGGCGATCCACGCGCCCACACTTTTGCTGACGCAACACGTCTGGGGCGACGCGTGGAACAAAATTCGTCTCGCCGCGAAGATGGTCAGGCGCGTCGGTGCGGACGTCATGGTGGCCCATCCGCCGTTTGTTTGGCAGAGGAGATACGCCAAGGGGTTTCCGGAGGGTGTACGTCGCATCTCGGACAGTGAAGGCGTGAAAATCGCGGTTGAAAACATGTATCCGTGGCGCTTCGGAGGACGAGAAGTTCTGATGTACGCCCCGCACTGGTCCCCTCTCGGCCAGAACTACGAGTGGGTGACCTGGGACTTCTCCCATGCCGCGGCGTCTGGGACGGATTCGCTGGAAGCAGTTCGACAGCTGGGTGACCGTCTGGGCCACGTGCACCTGACCGACGGCTCCGGCAAATCGGTGATGGACGAGCACGCCCGCCCCGGTCATGGGACTCAACCGGTTGCTCAGACCCTGCATCACTTGGTCGAGACCGAGTGGGAAGGTGTGGTCGCGGTCGAGGTTTCCACGCGCAAAGCCAAAAATGCCGGTGAGCGAGACGAATGGTTGTCTGAAACCCTCGAATTCGCTCACCGGCACTTGGGGAAGTAGGGGTCCTCACCCCTGAAATCCGCTTATCACTCGCACCTATGAGGTACTGACAACGTTAAACGCTTCGGATGTGCACCGACTTGGTTGCGTCTCAAGGTCCCCTGGGAATGAAAGTCTGTGTTGGCCTTCGCTAACGTAGAGGAAGAACGAACGACCGCAACCTCACAGGAGGACCAAATGTCCGAGCCCATCATCGCCTTCTTGGGAACGGGATCCATGAACGGCTCAATCATGTCCGGGTTGCTCGCCGGTGGCACCGACCCGAAGCGGGTCCGTGCGACCACCCGTTCCGTTGAGAGCGCTCGCAAGCTCGAGGAGTCACTTCCGGAAGACCAACGGGCAGTCGCCATCTATTCGGGTGAGGACAGCGATTCCGCCAACCTCGATGCCGTCGAGAACGCCGACGTCGTCCTGCTCGGCGTCAAACCGAAGGGCATTCTGGATCTGGCGGCCGAAATCAAGGACGCCCTCAAAGATGAGGCCTTGGTCATCTCCGTCGCGGCCGGAATCGACCTGTCGATGCTGGAAGGCCAGTTGCGAGATGGCCAGCCGGTCATCCGATCCATGCCCAACACGCCGTCTCGTGTCGGACGCGGTGTGATCGCTTTGGCCCCCGGCACGCACTGCACTGCGGAGCAGCTCAATCTGGCCCACGATGTTCTCAAGAACTCTGGCACCGTGATCGACGTCGAGGAAGATCAGATCGATGCGGTCACCGGCGTCTCGGGTTCCGGTCCGGCTTACGCCTTTTTCCTCGCTGAAGCGATGCAGAAGGCCGGTGAGTCCATGGGTCTCGACGCCGAAACCGCTCGTCTCCTCGCCAAGGAGACGGTATCCGGTGCCGGCGAATTGCTCCACGCCGACGATGCCGACCCCGAAGCGCTCCGTAAAGCAGTGTGCAGCCCCAACGGAACCACGGAGCGGGCCATCGATGTCTTCGCGGACGGGGGGCTGATCGAGCTGACGGAGAAGGCCGCAAAGGCCTCGGCACACCGAAACGCCGAAATGGTTGAGGAATTCCGTCGGTGACCTCTTCCGGTTGCTGACCCACGACGCCGCCTTGGGCTCCCGGACCGGGGCGGCGTCTACCGGGTGGGAAGCTAAGGGCGAGCCGCGAAGCGTTCGATCAAATCGACTTGGCCCGAGACGATCAGCACATCGCGCGAGGTGACTTTAGTGCGCGCCGTCGCATACGTGAATTCCTCGCCCGGCGATTTCACACCGACAATGGTCACGCCATAACGGTTCCGGACATCCGATTCCTGGAGCGTGAATCCGTGGGTTTCCTTGGGCGGGTACATTTTGACGATCGCGAAATCGTCGTCGAATTCGATGTAATCCAGCAAGCGGCCGGAGACGAGGTGTGCGGTACGTCGACCCGCGTCGGCTTCGGGGAAAATCACGTAGTGGGCCCCGATGCGAGAGAGGATCTTGCCGTGGGCCGGGGTGATCGCCTTGGCCCAGATTCTCTCTATACCGAGGTCCACCAGGTTTGCCGTGATGAGAACGCTCGACTCGATCGAGGTTCCTACGCCCACGACGGCCGAGGTGAAGTCTCCCGCTCCGACCTGACGCAGGGCATCGATGTCCGAGGCGTCCGCTTGGATTACGTGGGTAAGAAGCCCGGACCAACGCTGGACCATATCCGGATCCCGTTCGATGGCCAGGACCTCTTTGTTCTGACGCCTGAGTTGCTGCGCCGTGGCGGCGCCGAAGCGTCCCAACCCGATGACCAGAACCGGGGCGTTGTGAGGTGAACGATCAGCCAATGATGGGCCTCTCTTCCGGATACTTGTACAGACGGCTGCGAGTCCTCAGCGCCAAACCCGTGGCCACGGTAATGGTTCCGAGACGGCCGATGAACATCAGGACGGACAGAACGTACAATCCCGCGGCCGGTAACTCTGACGACAATCCTACGGACAGACCGCATGTTGCGTAGGCAGAGATGACCTCGAAGAGGATCTCGTCCAGCGGATGATTCGAGATCAGCATCAGGGCCGCCGTACCGAGCATGACGATCGTTGCGCTCATCATGACCACCGAAATGGCAATGCGCAGAACGGTATCGGGAATAGTGCGACGGAAAGCGATCACATGCTGGTCTCCTCGTGCTTCGGCGACGATAGCGATGAAAATGACGGCCATTGTGGTGATCTTGACGCCGCCTGCGGTCGAACCCGATCCGCCTCCGACGAACATCAACAGGTCACTGAGGAGCTTGGTGATCGAGTGCGTCTGGTCCATGTCGACGAGGTTGAACCCGCCCGAACGCGTCATGACCGAGGCGAAGAAAGAGTGAAGGAGGCGTTCGCCGACGCCTTCGTTGCCAATCGTGTCCCGGTTGTTCCATTCCGAAGCACCCCAGAGGATCGACCCGAAGACGACGAGCAGCAGGGAGCCGAAGACCGTGATGCGAGCATTGAGGTTCCAGTGCCTCAATCGCAGGCCGAACATCCTGACGACGAGGATCACGGGGAATCCGAGGGACCCGACCCAGACGCCCGCGCAGAGCGGAAGAAGAATCCACCAGTCGTTGCCGTAGGGTACGAGTCCATCTGTGTGCGGTGTGAAACCCGCGTTGTTGAACGAGGATATACCGTAGAAGATTCCGTGCCACAGAGCTTGCTGAAGGTTTTCCCCGAGGGTCATCAGTCGCAGAGTCAGGATAGCGGCAATCGTCGCCTCAATGCTGGCCGATGTCAGGACCACGGTGCGTAGGAGAGATCCGACCTCTCCGAGCTTCCCCTGCTTGCTCGTAATGCTGAGTCCTTCTTGGGCAAATAGCTTCGTGCGCAGTCCCAATTTGCGTCCCAGCGCCATCGACAGCAAAGACGTCATGGTGAGCGTGCCCAAACCGCCGATCTGAACGCCCAGAAGAATGACGAACTGCCCGAAAAGAGTCCACTGGGCCGAGGTCGTGAGAGTGGTCAGGCCCGTGACCGTGACTGCTGACGTCGCCGTGAACGTTGCCTGCTCCAGGGCCGGGGGATGACCCGATCTGCTCGAGACGGGCAACATCAGCAGAAGTGAGCACAACACGATCACGAGGAAGAACAACGTGATCGAAATCCGTGCGGGCGTGGTCCCGAAGATTCGGTTGACCAGGTCTTTCACCTGATCCACGGGCCGGCGAGGCTCCGCGGTCAGGGTCGTGTCCTTGCTCAGCACGCGAACTCCTGACGACGAATGTTTGACCCTACCTAGCGTAGCGGTAGGCATGATATCTGACCGGCCCGAGTACGTGACCTGCCTGCTCCCGTGCCACAATATCCCTGTGACGTCACTTACAAACTTTCAGGAAAGTGGGCAAGGAGCGGATCCGACGGCGATGGTGACGTGGGATCCCGCCATGACCTCGTATTTCTTCGGCGATTATCATCCCATGAACCCCTGTCGTCTCGATGCGACTGCGCGATTGGCCCAGGAACTGGGGCTTTTCGACCTTCCTCATCTTCAAATCGAGAGGCCCGAGATTGCCGATGACGCCGCCCTGTTGACTGCTCACTCTCGCGAGTATGTGGACACGGTCAAGGCTGTCAGTGCGGACCCGGCTCTCAAGGTTCCGGGGAGCGGACTCGACGGAGAAGAAACGCCCGGATTCTTAGGCGTCCACGAGGCCGCGGCCAGGCTCGTGGGCGGGACGCTGCGGTCGGCGTCGGCGGTGATGGCCCAAGAGGTCACGCGCGCCGTCAACTTCGGCGGCGGAATGCACCACGCGCACCGTGACCACGCGAGCGGGTTCTGCGTGTACAACGACTGCGCGGTGGGAATCCAGTACCTCCTGGACCACGGCGTCGAGCGTGTTCTCTACATCGATGTCGATGCGCACCACGGGGACGGGACCCAGAGCATCTTTTGGGACGACCCGCGCGTGCTGACCATCTCGCTCCATGAAACAGGGATGTCCCTGTTTCCGGGTACGGGCTTCGCCGCAGAGATCGGAGCCGATGGTCCTGCCACGGGAAGCGCGGTCAACGTAGCCCTGCCGACCACTGTGGCCGATGCCGACTGGCTGCGGGCCTTCCATGCGATCGTTCCTCAATTGGCACGCGCTTTCGACCCTGAAATCATCGTGTCGCAACACGGCTGTGATTCGCATTTCAAGGACGACATGACGCATATGCGGTTGAGCGTGGATGCTCAGCGCGAAGCGGCCTTGTCCATCGCCGACCTGGCGAATGAGCTCTGCGAAGACCGATGGATCGCGACCGGCGGCGGAGGATACAACTGCCTCGACGCTGTGCCCCGGGCTTGGGCGCATCTGATCGGGATCGTGGCCAATCATCCTGTCGAGACCACGACGCCCACTCCGGAGAGCTGGCGGTCCTACATCACGGAGAAGTACGGCGTCCGTGCGGCCCATATGATGGGTGACGAAGCGGACATCTGGTGGCGTTCATGGGAGATCGGGTTCGACCCGGCCGATGTCCTCGACAGATCGGTTATGGCGACCCGCAAGGAAGTCTTCCCACTCTGGGGGCTGGACCCTTGGTTTGACTGAGGAATCGACTGTCCCTGAACTGACTCAAGAGTTCTCAATGGACCCAAGCGGGCGTGTATGCATACGTCATAGGGCATACACCGTTATGGTGGAGGCATGAGCAATGACGTGTTTGCTGTGGTAGCAGACCCTACCCGCCGGCGGATTCTGACAGTCGTGAAGAACGGGCCGCACCCGGTCAACGACGTCGTCACGGAACTGGGCGTGAGTCAACCGACCGTGTCGAAGCACCTCAAAGTCCTTCGGGAGGCGGGGTTGGTGACCATGAAGGCGCAAGGGCAGAGGAGGCTTTACTCGCTGAACCCCGAGCCGCTTCGCGACCTTCGCGAATGGACGGAGGAGCTGGTCGCCGAAGAGGGCGACGCTGTGGGACCGGAGACCGGGGCCCCTGCAGAAGAAGAAAACAGTAACGAAGCCACCGAGTCGACCGCCGAATCGGCTTCTACCGAGGACCCCGGAGTGCAGGCACAGGAGAATGTTTCTGCCGGTGTCTCGGAACGCCGTGACCTCGGTCCCGAAAGAACTTCTTCACAAGCCACCCCGGCAGAACCTGACACCGTGGACGCCCATGAGGCCACAAGGCCTGCAGTCGTTAGGAAGCGCCACGGGGTTGTCTTCACCCCTCTTGCGCCTCTGAGTGCGAGTGCTCAGCCTGCGGGCGGTGACGACGTCGAGGAGTTCACCTCGGACCTGACGCCGGCCGTTATCAACCACGAGACCGAGAAGACGACCGCGGAACTGCCCGGGGGCGAACCCTCCTCGGAGAAGGAGACGGAGGGCTCGACGCAATCCACGAGCTGGGAGCCTCTGGACCCCGAAGTGCGCCGCACCAAAGGGGTCTCGGGCGCTCAACACGTGGCCGCAGAGAACAAACAATCAGGTTTTTTGGCTAATCTGTTTGCTAGAAAGCGTGGGCGATAGGAGGGGTGACCTCTCCGTCCTGGAACCTCATCGTTGACGACAGTGAAAGACTCATCACCGCATGGCTACCGACCGTAAGATCCTCCAATGGCTGGAGAACGAGCTGTTCGACGGGAACCTTGTCCTTGGGCAAGAGCTGCCGAGCGAACGCAGAATTTCTGATGCCGTCGGGGCCTCCCGCAACGCGACGCACGAGGCGCTGAAAAATCTCGAATCGATGGGCATCGTCCGGCTTTACGAAGGCAAGAGACACCAGATGATAGCGCAGCTGGTTCGTGAACCCGCCGCAAGCGCAGGTCCTGCCCTCAAACTTCATATGGCTACTGCCGAATACCCCCTGCGGGACATCGTTCACACCCGGGTATTACTCGAAACGTGGGCCCTCCGCCGTGCAGACCGAGAACACCCAGCAATGCGGGAACTCGTCAAGATCATGGACGAAATGGCTCGGGACGATCTGTCGCTCAAGGATTTTCACCACCTCGAAGTCTCTTTTCACGTCGCACTGACCCGGTTGGCCGGTAATTCGTTGGTAACAGGTCTCATCACCTCATTGAGGGACTCGATTTACGAGTACACCTTGTCGCTCGTGGGCTACGTTCCGTTGTGGTCGACGACCGCCACACGGCTGTGCGCGGAACATCGGGCGATCTACGCGGCAATCGAGGCGGGCGACAACGAACTCGCCGCTCGAATGGTCGCCGAACACATCGAGGGGCATTACCTCGAGGCCGGTGTGGACCCGGATCGTAAGCAAAGGTCTTCGGGCTCGGTCTTCGTTCAGCCGGAGACCGATGAGGACGGGGAAGTGCATCCTTTGGAGCCTTCTTCGACATTGGCGCACAGTGTCGCGGACACCAAGGAACGGGACGTGGATATGCCCGATACCGCCCCGACCGTCGCGGAAACCTTGAATTCCATGGAACCGGTCGAGAATAACGGGCAGAACGGGGGCTCCTCGTCCAGTCCTCCGACGGGTGACGGAAGGAGTTCGGACGATTCGAAGAAATTTGACTCGACCTTGTAGGGTATGGGAGGAACGTTTTCGCATTATTGGGCTTGTCTTTGCCCGCACGAAACTTTGTGAGCGAACGTTTTGACCGCAAGCCTCCGCCGTCCTCGGTACGGGGGACAAGGACGCCATCCGGTGGCTTTGCCGCGCTTGAGCGTGTCTGCCATCGATGTACGACTATCAAGGTAGGGATCCTATGGGTTCAGTTATTAAGAAGCGCCGCAAGCGCATGGCGAAGAAGAAGCACCGCAAGCTGCTTCGCAAGACTCGCCACCAGCGCCGCAACAAGAAGTAGACACTTCTTGTGCCCAGCATCTTCGGCCGCCACCTCCATAGCGCGAGGGGCGGCCGAATGCGTATCCGGACACACCCATCGACACGACTGGAGGTCACGGCATGGCCGCAGAACACGACGACGCCGCGCAAGCCGCTCGGGAGATCTCGGTTGAACTGCTCACGAGCCCTGGGTGCCATCTCTGCGAGGCGGCGAAATCCGACCTCACGGAGGTGACCGAGCCGCTCGGCATCGAATGGACGCAGATCAACGTCGAGGAACACTTGGATCTTCTCAAACAACATGCACAGGACATTCCTGTTGTCAGGGTCAACGGGATTCCGCGTGATTTCTGGCGCGTGGACAAGCGGCGCCTTGACCGGATTCTCCGCGGACTGATCGCCGGGTCCGATCCGGAAGATGTATGAGGGAAAGCTCCTTCCACAAATCCGCAATAGAATGGCCGCCGGATGCCGGATCTGCAAGACTGAAGACATGAGTGCTAGCGCAACTGTTCACCTATTGAGGCACGGTGAAGTTCACAACCCGGACCGCATCGTCTATGGTTGCCTCCCGGAATTCCATTTGTCCGAAACCGGCCGGGCCATGGCAGAACTGGCGGCTCGCGAACTTGCGCGCAGGGCCGAGAACGGTGCCGAGATCGTTTACTTGGCGGCGTCGCCTTTGACTCGGACGCAGGAGACGGCGCGCCCGATCTCGGAGAAGCTCGGTCTGCCGATCCATCCAGAGGAACGGGTCATCGAAGCCGGAAATTATTTCGAGGGCCTGCACGTCAACAAGTCCGAACTGATACGGAACCCCCGACACTGGCCGAAATTGCTGAATCCTCTGCGGCCCTCGTGGGGAGAGCCGTATCGGGAACAAGTTGAGCGGATGTCCGCAGCGATCAAGGATGCCGCGGTCCGGGCCGTCGCCCGAGGAGGAGACGGCGCGGAGGCGGTCATCGTGTCGCATCAGCTTCCCATCTGGATGGCGAGATCCAGCGTTGAGGGACGAATGCTGCCTCATGACCCTCGAACGCGACAGTGTAATCTCGCGTCTCTGACCTCCTTCACCTTCGACGACATCGGCGCCGGGCAGCGTCCGAGCATCGCGTATTGCGAACCGGCTTCGGAGTTGTATTCAGGGGTCGTTCAGCTTCCCGGATCATAATCTAACGGTTGGACTTGTACTTCGTCGCGTGAATTTGCGCAGGTCCGAACCGTCCGGAGCCCGACCGACAGATCCGTGGGTCGGAGCCGATAACAACATCGCTCAATCTTTCAGAGAGTCACCATGTCCAGTTCTCATCCCAACCCGCTGACTCGCCGGGGCCTGCTATCGGCAGCCTCGGTGCTTGGGCTGGCCGCCCTGACCGCGTGTTCGAACAACGACAACTCCGATCTGGCGAACCAAGCAAATTCGGCCGACGGCAAGGGATATGTTTCGGGTGATGGTTCGGTCACGGAATTCAAAGAAGCCGACCGTGGCGATCCCGTTGACTTCGACGGCAAACTCTTCGGCGGCACGACCCTCAAAGGCTCGGACCTGACCGACAAACCGAGCTTGCTGAACTTTTGGTATGCCGGATGCGCGCCCTGCCGGGCCGAAGCGCCTCATCTGCAGAAATTATTCGACCAGTTCGGCGACAAGGCCAATTTCTATGGCATCAACCTGCGCGACGAGCAAGGCACTGCGGAAGCCTTTGAACGCAATTTCGGAGTGAAGTACCAGTCAGTGGAGGACCGCTCGGGTGGCGTCCTAATGGCTTTGTCCCAGTACGTTCCGGCGCAAGCCGTTCCGACGACGCTCATTCTGGACTCACGGGGGCGAGTCGCTGCCCGGGTGCTCGGACAGATCGACGAATCCGTGGTCCGTACTCTGCTCCAGGACCAGGTCGACGGAAAAGACTCCTCGTCCTCGAAGAACTCTTAGGTTGAGCATTGGATCTAGCCGCCGATTCCTCGTCCTTTGGCTCCGTAGTGCTGGAGGGGTCTCTCTGGGCCTCGATCCCGCTGGCCGCACTCGCCGGACTGATCTCTTTCGCCTCGCCCTGCGTACTTCCCTTGGTTCCGGGCTACTTGGCCTACGTCACGGGCCTGACGGGAACCGACCTGCAACGGAAACGTCGCGGACGCATGTTCGCCGGAACCGCGCTGTTCATCCTGGGATTCTCCGCAGTGTTTGTGCTGATGTCAGTGGTCCTGGCGCAGCTGGGAGCGGCCCCGTGGCTACGCGGACAAACCTGGATCCAGGTGATCCTGGGGCTCATGGTCATCGTCCTGGGGATCGTCTTCATGGGCGGTTTCTCGTGGTTCCAGAGAGACCGGAAAATTCATTCCAAACCCCCTGCCGGGCTGTGGGGCGCCCCGATCCTCGGGATCACCTTCGGACTCGGTTGGGCGCCCTGCATCGGGCCGACCTTTGCGGCCGTTCAGGCCCTGGTCTTCATCGAAGGTCCCAACAGCCTGAAGGCCATCGGCCTCACGCTAGCGTATTGTCTGGGCCTCGGGATCCCGTTCCTGGTCATCGCCCTTGGCTTCCGGAAGTCGGCGGACATGTTCGACTTCCTGAAACGGCACCGCCGGTCGTTGCAGGTGATCGGCGGCCTTGCGCTCGTCGTCGTCGGGGTGCTCATGGCGACCGGTTTGTGGGCCGACATGATGTCCTGGCTCCAGGCAACCAGTCCCGGATATGAGCTCCCGGTGTGATCGGACTCGGGGAGAACCCGAGCTCACTACGGCAGAAACCCGCTACCGAAAATGGATGGCATGAGTAAAAAGAAGAAGGCAGCCAAGAAAGACGCTCCGGTACTGGGGCCCATTGGCATGCTCAGGTGGGCATGGACCCAGCTGACCAAGATGAATACTGCGTTGTTCCTCTTGCTGCTGCTTGCGGTTGCGGCGGTCCCCGGATCAATGTTCCCGCAGAACATCCAGGACCCTCAGAAGGTCCAGGAGTACATGGATTCGCACAAGACGTGGGGACCCATCGCAGAGAAACTCCAGCTCTTCGACGTCTTCTCCTCGGCCTGGTTCTCGGCAATCTATATTCTTCTGTTCATCTCGCTGATCGGTTGCGTGATACCACGCGCGATCAAACACGCCAAGGCCTACGGGGCGAAGCCGCCTCGAACCCCGCGCAATCTGAAAAGACTGCCTCAACACCGTGTTCTGACGATCCCGGTCGACTCCGTCGACGGCGGACTCACCGCCGATACCGCGGTTCGCACGGCCAACAAAATCCTTCGCAAGCGTCATTACCGCACGGAAATTCGGGAGGATCGGGCCTACCCGAGCGTCGGGGCCGAGCGGGGATACGTCCGGGAAATCGGGAATTTGATCTTTCACGCCGCGATGATCGGCGTCCTGGTCGGCGTCGCTATCGGCGGCCAGTTCGGTTACAGCGGTCAGAAGATCGTGACCGAGGGAGATTCCCACGTGAACACGTTGATCAGCTACGACTCGTTCAAACCCGGAACCAACTACAACCCGGACTGGCTCCGCAATTTCTCGGTCTCGTTGGACAAATTGAACGTCACCTACGACCGCGACAAGACATCGTCGACCTACGGACAGGACCTCAGCTACGACGCTCAGATGACCGTCAAGGATAGCCCGAACGCGGAGGCGAAGAAGGAATCCCTGAAGGTCAACGAGCCGCTCAATATCGACGGCAACAACGTATACCTTTCGGGCAACGGGTACGCTCCGGTCGTCAAGGTCACCGGTGGAAACGGCGAGGTCGCGTACGAGGGCCCAGTGGTCACGTTGCCTACGGACAAGGTCTTCACCTCGTCCATGGTCCTCAAGGTTCCCGACGCCGGTCCCGACCAACTCGGATTCGTGGGCATGTTCCTGCCCACCGCCGTCATCCAGTCCGGTCAGATGCCGTATTCTGCCGACGCCGCGCCGGCGAATCCCGCGCTCGTCCTGTCTTCGTACTCCGGCGACTTGGGACTGGACAAAGGAGACCCGCAGAACGTCTACGTGCTCGACACGAATAAGTTGAACGAGCTCAACTCGATGAAATCGGAACACGGTGGCATCGTGTTGACCGAGGACAACAACAAATTCGATCTTCCCGACGGAAAGGGCAGCATCGAATTCGAAGGCGTCAAACGCTACGCGGGATTGGACATCCACTACGACCCGGGCAAGCCCGTGGTCCTGGTGTCGTTCCTCTTGGCTTTCGGCGGTCTGATCATCTCGTTGTTCGTGGCAAGGCGCCGCCTGTGGGTCAAGGCCCATGAGACACAGCTCGACGACGGAAGCAAGGCCGTCGTTGTCGAATACGGACTCCTGGCGCGCGGTGAAGACCCGCGGCTCGCATCAGAAGCCGACAAATTGACCGAGATTTTCGCCCAGGAATGGGGACTAGAATTCAGCGAGGGGTAATTTTCTCGCATCGGGCCGAACAACCGCGCGAGCACCCGTATCGGCGCTCGGCACGACTTACCGGCCCAGAAAGGGAAGCATGACCATCAACGAGAACCTAGGCCAGTGGAGCGAGACATTCATGCTCCTGGCCGCGGTGACCTATCTGGTGTCTTTCGTGGCCTTCACATGGGACCTGGCCTCCCACTCGAAGGCCACACGAAAGGCTGAGGCCGCCGCGCAGCGAGCGCCTGAGGAGGCCCCGGTCATGGCCGGCGCAGGAGTGGGTGCAGCCGAGAGCGGGGCCGCGTCCTCGGGTACCGGTTCCAGATCCGGTGTTTCGACGGCCCTCATCGAAGGCGGAGGTGGCGGAAGTCGCGGACGTGCTTACAACGCCCAGACGAGGGCCAAACTGAGTTCCTACGTCGCTGACGATTCCATGACCTACACGGGCGAGCGTCGCCCAGCAGCAAACGTTGCGGTGGCCGTGATGATCATCGGCTGCGCGATCCACGTCGTAGGTGTCGTGACGCGCGGCCTGGCGGCGGGTCGCGTGCCGTGGGGAAATATGTACGAATTCTGCACCACGGGCGCGCTCGTGGTCTCGATCGTTTTCCTGATTGCCCTGATTTTCCGCGACCTTCGATTTATCGGCTCGCTGGTTACGGGTCTTGCGCTGATCATGATGGTTGCGGCAACCATCGGCTTCCCCACACCGGTCGGGCACCTCAAACCTGCTCTCCAGTCCTATTGGCTCGTCATCCACGTGTCTGTTGCAGTCATGGCTTCGGGAGTGTTCACCATTACCTTCGCTATGGCGGTGCTCCAGCTCATCCAGTCCCGGCGCGAACGCAAACTGATCGAAGGGGAGAAGACCGGGCTCGGATTCATGCGCCTCGTTCCCTCCTCCCAGGCTCTGGAGAACTTTGCCTTCCGTCTCAATACCGTGGGCTTCGTGATGTGGACGTTCACTTTGGCGATGGGCGCGATCTGGGCCAACAAGGCCTGGGGCCGTTACTGGGGCTGGGACACCAAGGAAGTCTGGACGTTCGTCATCTGGGTGGTCTACGCTGCCTACCTGCACGCGCGTGCGACCCGCGGATGGACAGGCCCGCGTTCTGCGTGGCTGTCGATCATCGGTTACGGGTGCATTATCTTCAACTTCACTGCGGTCAACGTGGTCTTCAACGGGTTGCACTCCTACTCGGGGCTGTAGAACCCGTCCGTAAAACAGCGCTGCGTGAAAGAGACCGTCCACTGTGGGGTCTTTTTCACGCAGCGCTTTTTTGTATTTGGAGGGACCCGTCTCAGCCGGCGCCCTCGTTGCCGTCCTGTTCACGGCCTTGCTCACGGCGGCGTCGGTCTTCATCGCGTTTGCGGCGCTCGGTCTGCTGGTCCAGGAACCGGAGGTAAGCCTCGTCGTCATCGGGAGCGGCTCCGGGGCGTGGGCCCGAGGGTGCCGGGCCCTCACCACGTGTGGGAGGCCGCCGTTTGTAGCCGAAGATTAACCAGAGGACGGGCCCGAGGACCGGAAACACCAGCGCGATGACGAACCACACGGGCTTGGGCAAAGCCACGATATGGTGCTTCTCCGTACGGGAGATATCCAAAAGGGCGTAAATGGTCATGCCGACGACGACGGCTGCCGCGACGATGATCAGAACTGCTCGCATGAATACAGCTTACCGGCGGCTGGACCATGTGACACCGAGCGGACCTTCAGGTCCGGAGAGTAGAGTTAAACACCGTGAATTTCTTGTACTACACCCTGCTTCGCTTCGGCATGATGGCCGTGGTCTTCGTGGTCTGCCTCTTCCTGAAGACCGGTTTGGTCCTGGCCGGGGTGTTTGCAATTCTGATTGCCTTCGCCGTGTCCTATTTGGCCTTCCCCAAGCTTCACAATGCGGCCAGTCGCGATTTCGGTCGGTTCTGGCAGAAGATCCGTGGCAAGCGCGTGAAGAAGACGGTTGGGGACGAGGACGTCGAGGTCGAGGACCAGTACGTCGACGAGCAGCTCCGCCAGGAAGGCCGAGACGTCTGAACTTCTGTCCTCAGAGATAATGCCGGTCAGCAAGGAACTCTTGCCCCGTGCGCAGCAGTAGATCATTTAAATCCATGGCGTGCTGAGACGCATCGGGCCGATGGAGGATCACCATGCAACGTCCCGGGACTTGGGTCTCGGAATGACCCTTTCTGATCGTGATGTGTCGGACGTCCTCGCGCGGCCGGGCCAGCGCAAGGGCCGGGATGACCGCGATACCGAGTCCGGCGCCGACGAGGTCCAGGGCCGTTTCGAAAGTGTCGGTTGCGATCTCGTAGGGAGGCTCGAAGCCCGCGCCTCGGCACTGTTCGACGAGGCCTTGGGAGCACGAGCCGAGCGGATGGTCATGACTTATCCACGGTCTGCGCCCGAGCTCTTCGAGAGTGACGTCATTTCTTTCTGCCAAAGGATCGTCCGCGGGAACCACCGCAACAAAAGGATCAAACAAAACCGCCTGCGCGGCAAGGCCGGGGCCAAGGTCTTCTAACCGGACGAATGAGAAGGACAGATCCAATTCTCCGTGGCGAACCTTGTCCGCAGACGCGAGAGCGTCCGTCTGCAGAGTGAGTTCGAGCTTCACCTCGGGATGAATCCGGGAAAATGCCGCAGCAGCTGGGCTCAGTATTGAGCTTCCCACGCTGGATGTGAACTCGACGCTGACTCTCGAGGTGGCCTGCTGATGATGAACCCGGAGCTCGGCGTTGGCCCGGGTGAATCGGTCGAGCAGAGCCCGCGCATGTGGTTCCAGGACTCGCGCGAGTTCGGTTGCGACAATGCCTGTTCCATCTCGACGAAACAGCTCTCCTCCCGCTTCACGACTCAGAGTACGCATTTGCTCGCTCACGGTCGACGGGGCGAATCCCAGATTCCGGGCTGCCAGGGTGACGGAGCCTGAGTCGAGCACGGCCAGAAACAGGCGCAGTCGGTGGAGATCGGGCGACAGGCTCATCTGTATACTCCAGGTGCTCGCGAAGGGTTGGACAGTCCTTACTGTAAGACACCGGCCGCCGGACGGGGCGTCATCGTTCGGGCCGTCCGAATGATTGTGCGGGAATTGACTATGGTCCACCGAGCACGGACATCGGAAGCTGATACCGACAAACGTTTCTGAGAAGAATCAAGGGCCATCATGGATCAGCTCATCGCATTACTGTTTCTCGCCGCGGTGTCGGCGATTGTCATACTTCTTGTCCTGGTAGTTGCCTTCTTGTGCGGCCGGATCGTCATTGAATGCAGCGAGAGGATTCCCTTGAGGAAGCTGGGATGGCCGGATGCCTGCGCGACCGTATGGCGTGGTCTGTGTTTGCTGCCGGGCGGGTGGTCCCCGCCGGGGGAGCCACGTCCCATGGAAGCAGGCGAGGCCCTACCGTGCGCAGAATAGAACCGGTCTCGGAGCTGACAGCCCCGACGGAATACCGGGGTCCGCAAAGTTCGCCGGTCAGCGACCGGCACACGGTCCTGTGTCCCGTGCGTTATTTCTTGACGGTACCGATCTTGCGGTTGCGCCCGGCCAATGCACCCGCGATGAAATGAACGACCATAAGAACCAATAGGATCACGAGAACGAGCTCCCACCCGCCCAAGGCTTCGGCGAACCAACCTGCAAGCAACGGGCCGAGAGCGGCCATCAGATATCCCAAGCACTGGGCCATTCCGGAGAGTTTCATGGTCTGGGCGTAGCTGCTGGTCCGGAGACCGATCATGGCGAGGGACAGTGAGAAGCTGCCGCCGCAGCCGATGCCGATGAAGCTGGCCCACAAGGCTGCCGCTTGAGGAGCAACGAGTGCTCCCGCCAGGGCAACGATGAGGAATCCCGCGAGAACCATTGCGAGCCAGCTCTGGGACGCGCCGCGTTCGGCCAGGAAGCTCACGCTCAAATTGCCCAGGATTCCGAGGAGCTGCAGCAAGAAGAGGTGGAACCCCGCGGTGGCCGCGCCGATGCCGATCGTCGATTCGACCGTCGGGAGCCAATTCGCCGCGGTGTAGAAGATGAGCGACTGGAATCCCATGAACATCGTGACCTGCCACGCGATGGGAGACTTCCAGAGCGATACCTTTCTCGAAGCGTTGGGCTCGACTGCGGAAGGGACCGCGGGAATCGAGCCCGTGATCGCCTTCGCCAGTGAACCAGAGCGCTCGTATTCGCTCCTGCGAGCCTTGCGCGTCAGGTAGAACCACCATGCCGCACAGATTGCCGGAATGATAGCCCAGAGGGCCAAGGCCGAGCGCCACGAACCGGGAAGGCTGTGTGACAGGGGAGCGGTGATTCCCGAGGCCGTAGCAGCGCCCACCGACAGAACCGCCGTGTACAGCCCCGTCATCAGAGACACGTGCTTCGCAAAATCGCGCTTGACGATGACGGGCACCAGCACATTGCCTATGGCGATGCCGACGCCCACCAGCAGGGTTCCGACCCAGAGCCACGCGATACCGGGCGTTGACCGCAGAAGAATCCCCAAGCTCAGAACCACGAGGGCAACAAGAACGACCCTCTCAATGCCGACCCTTTGCGCCGGGATCGAGATGATGGGGGACAGAACCGCGAAGGCCAAGAGCGGAAGCGCACCGATGAGACCCAAACCGCCCGAGCCCAAGCCTGTGTCGTCGCCGATCTGCGTCAGAACCGGCCCTACCGTGGTCAGCGCGGGCCTCAAGCACGATGCGATCAGCAGGACGACGATGCACCACGCGGCCGTGACCCGGTGAGCACCCGGCATTCTCGCCGTGGCCCCGGATCCGGGCTGGTCGGCGCCGTCACTTGGTTCCGAAGAAGAATTCTCGGGAGTATTGGTCAATGAGTCAGGCTCCGATGATTGAAGCGACCAGGAGCAGAAGCGCGAAAAGCACGCTGAGCAAGCCAGTCTGCTTGAGGACAGGGATCAGTTTTCTCATGTCCGTCGCGGACAGAACGGTTCGCGTGGCGGGCAAGGCCAGGGGTATGGCCAGCAGAACCAAGAGGTTCCACGGGTTCTCAGGGACGGTGAAGAGCATCAGAGCAAAAGCCAAAGCGAGTTCGATCGCGTAGGCCAGCCGTGCCCGTGAATCGCCCAGTCGGACTGCAAGGGTGTGTTTTCCTGCCTCGGTGTCCGTGGGAATATCCCGAATATTGTTTGCCATCAGCAAACCGCACGCTATGAGACCCATGGAAACCGAGGCGACCACGGCCGTTATCGACAGTTGCGAAGCCTGCGCGAAGGTTGTTCCCATCGTCGCGACGAGCCCGAAATACAGGAAGACGAAAACATCGCCCAACCCCATATATCCGTACGGGTGTTTTCCTCCGGTATACCCCCACGCGGCAAAGACTGCCGAGAGGCCGATGAGCAGAAACCACCATTGACCCGTGATCACGACGAGGGCCAGCCCAGAAACCATGGCTGCGGCGAAACATCCGAAGGCCGCGAATTTGACGTGGTTGGCGGGGGCCGCGCCTGAACCGGTCAGGCGCATGGGCCCGACCCGTGAATCGTCGGTGCCCTTGATGCCGTCCGAATAATCATTGGCATAGTTGACGCCGACCTGCAGGAAGAAGGCCACGAGCAACGCCAAGACGGCACAGACCGGGCGGAATTCTCTCAGTTCGATCGCGGCTGCGGTCCCCGCGATTACGGGGGCGACGGCAAGGGGAAGTGTGCGCAGACGAGCGCCTTCGACCCATTGTGCAATGGTTGCCACGATGGTTCCTCTCGGACGAGCCGGGCACACGAGCGCCAGGCGAGATGCATGGAATGACAATTCATTGTCTCACTGAGGCCGGAACGCGCCAGTCGAGCGAGAATCGTTACTGGACGGAGGAGCCCTCCAGCAGCCGCCGGACCGCGGCTTGGTCAGGCTTTCCGGTACTGGCCTGCGGCAACTGGTCCAATACGACGATTTCCTTGGGCGCCGCCGCAGGCCCCAATCGTTGGCGTACGAGTTCGGTCAGAGCTTTGGCGTCGGGGTCACGCTCCGGCCTGCGGGAAACAGCGGCACGAATCTCCTGGCCCCATTGGGGGCTTTCCACCCCGACGACTATTGCTTCGCGTACCGTGGGATCCTCTTCGAGGACACGCGCGACTGCACGAGCGGAGACTTTGACACCGCCGGTCATCACAACGTCGTCCGCTCGACCCATGACGCGCAGGCCGGACTCCGGGGTATACCTTCCGAGATCGTCGGTCCGGTACCACCAGACCCCCTCTGGATCGCGTCGGAATGACTCGGCCGTACGCTCGCTGTCCTCCAGGTACCCAGAGGCCAAGGTTGGTCCACCCAGCCAGATTCGTCCGGCACCGCTCTCATCTGCGGAGGGCTCGATGGCAATACGGGTTCCGGGCAGCGGGTGGGAATCGTAGACGCATCCGCCGGCTGTCTCCGCGCTTCCGTAGGTCAGCACGAGGGGAATCCGTAGTTCGTCGCAACGGCTCAAGAGCATGGACGACGCGGGGGCCCCTCCCAGCAGGATCGCATCGAAACTGCGCAGCGCTTCGAGCATGTCCGTTTCCGGGACTGCACCGGATTCGACCTCTTCGAGCAAAGCATGAACTTGGGTGGGCACCAATGAGGTCATTCGGTTGCCCGCACCGAGACGGTCGACCGCGTCGAGGAAGTCCCGTGCGGTGAAATGGCTTCCGGAAACAATGGATTCCGTCGTTACAGGTCGTGTACCCGCCAAGATCGAACGAGCCACGACCTGCGCCCCGGCCACGTAGTGAACCGGAAGCGCGAGCAACCAATGGGCACCGCCATCGGTTCCCGTGGCCACCTCGGTCGCAAGTCCGGAGGAACGCAGGGCCCGGGCGCTCAGCACCGTCTTTTTGGGGCGTCCCGTGGAGCCCGAGGTCCCGACGACCAGCGCGGCGACCTCTTCCCCGACTCTGGTCTCTCGGGTGATGATCGCGCCGAGACCTCGGTACAACTCTTCCGGCCCGATGGATCCGGGTCCGGCGAGGTGAAGAGCGGCATCGGAAACCGCTGAGGGTGGGGGCGCAGGGGAGAGCGAAGAAAAATCCATGACTCCTCCAGCCTAGCCCTGCGCTCCGGTGCACCCCGTGACTAGAAGTAGTACGGGAAGGAGGACCAATCGGGATCACGCTTGCCCAAGAAGGCGTCTCGCCCTTCCACCGCCTCGTCCGTCATATACCCCATGCGGGTAGCCTCACCCGCGAAGACCTGCTGGCCGACCATTCCGTCGTCGGGCAGATTGAACGCGAACTTCAGCATACGTATCGCTTGCGGGGATTGGCTCGCAATGTCCGCGGCGTATCGAAGAGCGGTCTCTTCCAAGTCGGCATGTGCAACGACCTCATTGACCGCGCCCATCTCGTACATGCGCTGGGCATCGTATTCCCTGGCCAGGAAGAAAATTTCGCGCGCGGCCTTCTGACCGACCTGACGTGCCAGAAGGGCCGAACCGTAACCGGCGTCGAAAGAGCCGACTGTTGCATCGGTCTGTTTGAACTTGCCGAATTCTCGAGAAGCGATGGTCAGATCACATACCACGTGGAGAGAGTGCCCGCCCCCGGCCGCCCAGCCCGAGACCACTGCAACGACGACTTTGGGCATGGTGCGAATCAGCCGCTGAACCTCCAGGATGTGGAGGCGGCCCGCTCTCGCCGGGTCGATGGAATCTGCAGTGTCGCCCTCGGCGTAACGGTACCCGTCGCGTCCCCGGATGCGTTGGTCACCGCCCGAACAGAAGGCCCAGCCGCCATCCTTGGGCGAAGGGCCGTTGCCGGTCAGCAATACAGTTCCCACGTCACTGGTCATGCGTGCATGGTCCAGGGCCCGGTACAACTCGTCCACGGTCCCGGGGCGGAAAGCATTGCGAACTTCGGGCCGGTCGAAGGCGATGCGGACGCAAGGGAGGTCCCGAACCACCTGGCCCGACGCGTCCCGCTCGACCTGCCGGTGATACGTGATGTCCTGGAAGTCGTCGAAGCCTTCGACCTCACGCCACCGGTGAGGATCGAAGGTGTCGGAAACGGACTGGGGCACTGGGAAGTTCTCGCGCGTAGTCATCTTTGCGATTCTAACCGTGTTCTACGCGTCCTGCCCGCGGGGAGGACCACGTGGGCAGGACATCGGGGGCGGTGCAGGTCAGCGGGCCGAGGCCAGTTCCTTGGCCTCCTCGAACTCTCGCTCGACGCGTTCCGACTGCTTGTGGGTCGTCAAGGACACCACGATGCCGACCACGAGCGCGGCCAAGAAGCCGGGGACGATTTCGTACAGTGCGAGGATGCCCGTGGACTCGGGGTCCTGGAACACGTACCGCCACACGATCGTCACCACGGCGCCGACAATCATCGAGCACAGTCCGCCAGTTGCGGTGAGCTTTTTCCAGAACAGGGACATCAGCATCAGCGGTCCGAAGGCCGCACCGAAGCCGGCCCAGGCGAAGGCCACGAGCTCGAGCACCGCGGAATCCGAGTCGAGAGCGATCAGGGCCGCGATGACCGAAACCGTCAGGACAGCGCCCCGGGACATCCACAGTTGGACCTTGGGGGAAGGCTTGCGCTTGATGATCAACATGGCCAGGTCTTCGACCGCGGCCGACGACGAAACCACGAGTTGGGACGAAACCGTGGACATGATCGCGGCGAGCACGGCCGCAAGGACGAAGCCTGCCGCCAGAGGATGGAACAGGATTTGGGACAGATCCAAGAATACGGTTTCGGCGGATTTGGTGTCCGTGAGGCTTGCCTCAGGGTGCGTCGAGAAATACGCGATACCTGTCAGGGCCGTGGCGATGGTGCCCAATACGGAGAGGACCATCCACGAAATTCCGATACGTCGGGCGGTCGGTGCGTCCTTGGGGGCCCGGAGGGCCATGAAACGGATCACGATGTGGGGTTGGCCGAAGTATCCGAGGCCCCAGGCCAAAGAGGAGATGACGCCGATGACTGTAGCGCCACTGACGAGCGACAGAGCGTTCGGATTCGCCTCCGAGACGGCATGGAGAACATGCGATGGGCCGCCGAACTGAATGACGGCGACGACCGGGACCATGATGAGCGCGATCAGCATCAGCAGACCTTGTGCCACGTCCGTGAAGGTAGCCCCAAGGAATCCGCCGAAGAACGTGTAAAGCACCGTGATCGCGGCAATGACGATCATGCCCAGCAGATAGTTTCCACCGAACGTGGTCTGGTAAAACTTGCCCCCGGCTACCATGCCCGACGAGACATAGAAAATGAAGAATACAAGAATGATGATTCCGCACGTTACGCGCAGCACGCGGCTTGAAAGACCGTCGGCTTTGAGGCGATTGTCGAAAAAGGAAGGAATGGTTATCGCATTGCCTGCGACCTCCGAATAAGCGCGCAGACGTGGGGCGACGAGCTTCCAATTGACCCATGCTCCGATGGTCAGGCCAATAGCGATCCATGCGTCCAGAAGGCCGGAGACGTAGATCGCCCCGGGAAGGCCCATCACGAGCCAGCCGGACATGTCGGACGCACCGGCGGACAAGGCGGCGACCCCTGGCCTGAGAGAGCGACCGCCGAGCATGTAGTCTTCGTTGTCGGTGTTCTTGGTGCTGGCCCAGAGGCCGATCACGATCATCCCCAGAAAATATATCCCCAGGGCTATGTACTGAAATGTCTGATCTGACATCAAAAAATCTCCGGTGCGTCTGGATTGATGAGTGTCGCAATCCGCCCCCAAGGTATTCGGGGCAGACTTTGAATCGTTTAGTATGCCAGATCACAGGGATTATATTAAATATGAGATAGATGAGCGCACGGTATTTCGGTACGGGCGTCGGTGTTATTTCCGGGGAGCCTTGGGCATTTGAGAGGTATGCAGGACCTGGAGGGCTTCGGTATGCGTCGTGATCATCGCCGCGGAGCGGTTGGCGCGCCAGGTCACGGCGGCGCCCGAAACGACGATCAGCGCGATACCCACGTAGGCCGGAACGGCCAGTAGCTCACCGAGCAGCACAAGACCGACCAGCGAGGAAACCACCGGGTCCAGGGAGAAGAATACGCCCACAACGGCAGGATTGGTGAGCGTCGCTGCGAAGGCATCGCACGAGAAAGCCAATGCAAGCCCCACGGCACCGATGAATATTGCGATGCCCCAATCCCCCAGATTCATTCTCGGCACCGCGAGCGCGGTGGCGGGCGACCATAGGATCGCTCCGATAGCGATGGACACCGACAGCCCGCGGATCCCGGAGGTCGCCTCGGTACCGTTGCCGATCTTTCCCGACAGGAATGTGTATCCGGTCATGGACGCGGCGGCCATGAAGGCGAAGACGTAGCCCAGCAAATCGGTGTTGCCGAAAGTCGGACCTGCGATGAGAACCACACCGGCGAGGGCTCCGAGCGCGAATAAGCCGTCCTTGATCTTGCGGACACCCATCATGGCCACGGTAAATGCGCCCAGGTATTCGATGGTGACGGCGACGCCCAGCGGAATGCGATCGACCGCGAGGTAGAAGAAAACATTCATCAAGGATGAGACGACCCCGTAGGCCAGGACCGAGAGCCAGTCTTTCCGGGTGAACCGCCAGAAGCGTGGTCGCGCGATCAGCAGGAGAACGACCGCGGCCGTCGTCATGCGCAGACCCGAGACCGAAACGGGGTTGAATTTTTCGAAGAGTGTCGAAGCGACAGCGGCTGTGATCTGGATGCCGGTTGAACCCACGAGCACCGCGAGCAACGCCGTGGTGCCTTTGTGACGGGGTGAGATGCGGTCAACAAGCGGCACAGGAAGACTCCATCAAGGGATCGAGGACAGTCCAGGGATCATGGGATATCGCATCCGGCGAGAAGACCTCGAGCATCTGCTGCGCGGTTTCCGGCAGGTGCGGACCGGTGGAGCCGCGTACGGGTCGGAGCGGCATCGACTGGGCGATCATCCGCGCGATATCGGCGGAGGAAAGCCCCGCATCCCGAAGTCTGGCCATCGTGACGGCGCCGTCGCGTTTGGCCAGTCGCTTGCCGTCGCGGTTGAGGGCGAGCGGAACATGTGCGTAGACGATCTCGTCGAGGCCCAGCAAATGAGCAAGATAGGACTGCCGAGGCGTCGATGAAAGAAGGTCGTCCCCTCTGACGACCTGGTCGATTCCCTGATGCGCATCATCGACCACCACCGCGAGATTGTATGCCGCCCGCCCGTCGTTGCGAACAAGCACCATGTCGTCGACGGTGTCCGTGTACCGACCGGCGAAGAGGTCGCATACCGTCCAGTCGCTGGCCTCGGCTCGGAGGCGCAAGGCTGCGGGCCGGAACAGGGCTTTTTCGGCTCGTTGCTCGTCCGTCAGTTGCCTACAGGTTCCGGGGTAGGCGCCCGGAGCCCCGTGGGGCGCCGAGGCCGCTTCCTGGATCTCCCGACGAGTACAGAAGCATTCGTAGACCAAACCCCTGGCACGAAGTTCACTTACAGCCACGTCATAGGCATGGGTGCGCTTCGACTGCACGAGCGGCTCATCATCCCAATCGATGCCGAGGGACGCGAGATCGTCCAACTGGCGCCGCGCGGAGCCTTCTTGCACGCGATCCAGGTCTTCGACGCGCAGGACGAAGCGGCGACCGGTTGACCGCGCAAAGAGCCACGCGTAAAGGGCGGTCCGGAGATTGCCGAGATGCAAATCTCCGGAAGGCGACGGTGCGTAACGCCCCGCTCCTTGGGCGGAAATGTGCTGGTCGGATGGGGTGAACATGCTCCCATAGTAGCGAGAAGGAGCAAGTGGGCGATCGCGTTGGGCTGACGAGTTTCCCCGCCGGGATGCCCCGCGAATCACTTCGGATCAAGTACCGTGTGTATATGGCTCGAACACAGGAAATTGCCGACGGGATCTATGTCATCATGACGGATGACTACCGTTTGAACACCGGATTGATCCTTGGCGCGGACAAGGCCATGGTCATCGATACTGGTGCCGGACCGCGGCAAGGCGCAGAAATCTTCCGTGCTGCCCGCAAAATCACGGACCTTCCCTTCGTGGTCGTCAACACGCACGCGCATTATGACCACTTCTTCGGAAATGCCGTTTTCGCGGCGGACGGAGCTACCGATTTCTGGGCCCATCCGAATGCGGAAAGGGCAATGGAACGTTACGCGGACCGTCAGCGCGGTTATGTAGAGACTCTCGAGCCGGAGATGGCTCATCACCAGGGTCCCAACACGGATATCGTCCCGCCGACGCGTTTACTCCCAGGGGATGGCGGTCGTGCTTCTTTCACGCGCGTCGATCTCGGAGACCGCGCCGTGACGCTGTTCTACCTGGGCTTGGGGCACACCGACAACGATGTCCTGGCGGGGGTGGACGAAATCCTCTTCACGGGCGACATCGTCGAACAGGGCGCGGACCCCGCATTCGACGATTCTTTCCCCGAGGTATGGGTCCAAACCCTGGCAACCGTTGCCGGACTGGACCGGTACCACGTATTCGTTCCCGGGCACGGCACCCCGGTCGAACGAACATTCGTGCAGCGCCAGTCGGAGACCATGCGTGAGGCGATCGATCGCATCGCGGCTTCGACCTCCAACCCGGATGCCGGCCCGACTACGGCGGCCATGTACAAGCTGCCGTACGATGCCGGGGTCACGCGTATCCTCCTGGACCGGCTGGCATGGCTGGAGGAAAAGGGAATGATGGGCGAGGACCTGTCCGTGGAGGACACACCCACCGGAGTTACCGGTCCCATCACCACGGGAGAGCACGCCCAGTAGGTTTGATCTTCCATGACAAAAAAGCGGCGGGTACAGCGCCCGCCGCTTTTTCGTCATGTTGTCTGCAGGAACATGCCTCTAGTAGGTCCAGACCTTGGTATACGGACGTTCGTCCGCGGGCTGCTTGCGGCGCAGGAGCCAAACGTTTAGCGCGGTGGTCAGCAAGCCCACGGAAAAGATCAGACACAAGCTTCCCAAGAGGGCAGCTCCTGTGAAGTGCTGCTGGGTGGCGATCATGTAGGTAGCCATCGCACAAAAAGCCAGGAAGAGGCCGGAGATGACCATCAGGGGGATGATGAGCATCCCCGTGTGGCGTGTACTCGATGTGTCGTGGTCCTCGGCCGGGATGAATCGCAGAACCAGCAGGCCGAGTCCGGTCCACGTGCCCACCACGAAGAGCGCGGCCACCACATCGGCTGGCCGGTGCCACTCATTGATGACAGTCGCAACGCCGGTGAGCGTGCCGAACAGGAACATGATCAGCGAGAGGAACGGCCGCCACTTCTTGGGTGCGGCAAGGAAAAGCGCGGCCCCGGCCGCGGCGGCGAACGTCGTGTGACCCGAAGGCAGAGAATTCATGGTCGCTTCCTGGACCCCCAAATCGGGCTTGTCCAGGATCAAAGATTTCAGAACTTGCGTCGTGGCATTTGCGCCGACCGCCATCAGGAGGCCGATCAACGCCGGAAGGAATCTGTGCCGGCGCACGAGAACCAGGACGATGCCGATCACCGCTAGCACTCCGGAGATCACTGGAAGGGCATTGAGAAGATCGTCGGAACCTTTGCTGTACTGGCGGAAGTTGTTGCTGACTTCCGAGAGTGCGGTTTGGTCGATCCACTGGCCCGAATAGCTGTAGAGGAAAGTCCAGATCGTTGCGCACAAACCTGCGATCATGACCGCGATCACGACCAGGTGTTTGACGACGATTCCGAAAGTTGGCGGCTGAAACGGTCTCCGATGCGTCGACGGCCAATCGCGTTCAGGGCCGTTGCCCAATTCTCGCGTTGGCTCGGTACTCATACGGCTCGGGCCCCCTTTCTGCTCATCAATCCACCCCATTTCAGTTCAGGATGCCAGTATCACCTGCCCATTCGTCGGAATTTCCCTGAACGTTTCCTGAGCGCCATGTCATTGCATAGTCTTGCGCGAGGAAAAGGTGCACAGTGGAGACATGACCGAGCGAGACTGGCCCAGCCTTGAACAATTGGAAGACACCGCAACGGTAGTTTCCGTGCCGCTCAACGTGCGGTTCCGCGGCGTCGATCACCGGGAAGCTCTGCTTTTCCAAGGGCCGGAAGGCTGGGGCGAATTCTGTCCTTTTCTGGAGTACGGACCGACCGAGGCTTCCCGCTGGCTGGCATCCGCCATAGAGTCCGCATGGGAACCATTCCCCGCCGCGCGCCGGGACAAGGTACCTGTCAATGCAACCGTTCCCGCCATCGGGCCGGAACGCGTCCCCGAGGTACTCTCTCGGTCTCGCGGTCAAGTGCGTGAAGTCAAAATCAAAGTGGCCGAGCAAGGACAGTCACTTGACGACGATGTCGCCCGAGTGCGTGCGGTCCAACGAGCCGTTCCTGGGGCCGTTCTGAAGATGGATGCGAATGGCGGATGGAACCACGAATCCGCGTTGGATGCCCTCCGAGCGCTCGCTGAATTCGCTCCTGCATACATTGAACAACCCGTGCCCACGATCGACGGCCTCGCGAGATTGCGCCAGGCGATTGCTCGCGAAGGTCTTGGCGTGCGGATCGCGGCGGACGAATCCGTGCGCAAAGAATCGGACCCGTTAAGGGTCGCGGAAGAGGGGGCAGCGGATTTGATCGTGGTCAAGGCCGCGCCGCTGGGCGGTCCGCGCAATGCACTGGGCATCATCCGCGACGCTGGTCTTCCGGCTGTTGTCAGCTCGGCCCTGGAGACGTCGGTCGGAATGAGTGCGGGTCTTGCGCTCGCGGCTTCGATTCCTGAGCTGGAGCACGCTTGTGGTTTGGGAACGGCTTCCCTGCTCGCCGGTGACCTGACGAATGAGCCGTTGATTCCCGAGGACGGCTATCTGCCGGTCCGACGAGTAGCCCCCGACCCGGCACGACTCGAAGAATTCCGAGCCCCCGGACACCGACGTGACTGGTGGATGGGCCGGCTCCGAGACAATTACGCCCGGTTGGCCGAGAAGACCGGACACGTCCGGAGGCAACCCAATGGCGAGGAGGAATGAGATGCGAGAGGACTACCGTCTGATCGGGGATGCGCCTGACCTCGAGGACTACGTGCGTTTGAGAGCGGAAGCGGGACTGTCTCCGAAGACCCCGGAACAGGCTGCTCCGGCACTGACCGGTTCGTGGGCCTGGGCGCACGTGAGGCACGTGGAATCGGAGGAGGTTGTGGCCATGGGCAGGGTCCTGGGCGACGGCGGATGGTACTTCCACATCGCCGATATGGCGACGCTGCCCGACCACCAGGGCAGGGGCATCGGTCGGGAAGTGATCTCTTCTTTGATCCGAAGAATTCGACAGCACGCCCCGGCTGACCCGTACATCACCTTGATGGCGGACAAACCAGGGCGCGCGCTGTATTACAGCATGGGGTTCAGAGACGCGATGCCCCAATCGATGGGGATGGTCATTCCACGGGACTGACTTTGCCTCCCCAAAGAACCGACGACCACGGAAGCCTCGGTCGTTCTCCGGGCGAGACCAGGCGGTGAGGTTCGTAGGTGGAGACCTCCCGAACTTTCGCGGCGTTGTCGTAGACTCCCTTGAGATAGCGATGTCCCGTATCCGGGCACGTCATCAGAACGCAACGCTCCTGAGGATCCTCATGCTGCGTGAGGTAGCGCGCCACTGCGTAAGCCGCTCCCGAGCTGAGTCCCGCGAAGAGCGCATGCTCCCGGCAGAGAGATATGGTGCCCGACCGTCCCACCTCGTACGAGATCCAATGGATCGAGTGATACATATCATGTCGGACGTTTTCGAATTCGATTGAACTGCCGATCCCGGCGATGAGCATGTCCGGATCTTCGACTCCTTCCGAGCCGAAAGTGACCGAGCCGAAGGGCTGAACACCGACGAGTCGCACATCGAGCCCCGACGATGCCAGACCGAGGGCGAGCGAACCGCTGGAAACCCCCGAACCCACGGGAGCGACGAGATCAACGGACCGATAACCTCTCTCGAGCAGGAGGCGGCCCGAAGCAGAAGCGACAGGTTCATACCCGAGGTAATGAACCGCGTCGTGGTACTGGCGCATCCAGTGCCACTCAGGATGAGCGCTGACCAGCTCCTGGACTCGCGATACACGGCGGTGTTGGTCGGCCCGCAATGATTCGGAAGGAGGCATCTGCTCGAGTTCGGCCCCCAGGAGGTCAAGCTGTATGCGCAGAGTTTCGTCGATCGTGGTCGAACCGACGATGTAACAGTGCACTCCGAGCTCGTGACATGCGAGAGCCAAGGCGTACGCGTAGATGCCGCTCGACGAGTCGATGACCGTCGAACCGGCCCGGATCGTGCCGTCTTGCATGAGACGACCCAGAGCCGCACGGGCCGAGCGTGCCTTCATCACCTCGAATCGCAGAGCGAACAACTGGGGCGCCAGCTCGATCAGGTCGGGGGCACCCAACGACTGACCCGCGTGCCTCGATATCGCTCGGGGAATGTCGGCATTGTTCGGTGACGCCTCGTCGATCACGGATTCTCCCAAAGTTCGTGGATGGTTGTCGGCAAGCTTAAGTCGGTGAGTTCTCGGCGGGCTTCGAAGGCGCGCGACGCGACGCCGGGGTCGGTGGCGTCGTACATGATGGAACAGACGTTCCCGCTGTGTGCGATCTGGACTCCCACACCACCCGTCCGACCGCAGATATCCAGCACCCGCCCGAGATGGGGTTTGGGCAGATGCCTTTGGTTGATGAGTGCCGAGCGCGTCGCAATCCTCCCCAGGGCCTTGGGATCACGCCGGCGAACGGCCCGATCCAAGAGGCCCCGTAGACGATCGAATTCGGTTCGTTCAGAGGTCGAATACCGTGTGGGTCCCATGGAAACCGTGTCGATCGGTTCGACGTCGAGTCTGCACCCGACCAACCACAGAGGCGGCAGCGGTTGCTCCCACCGTTGCAGGACGTGAGCGTCGCGCTGTGCGAAGAGCACCGGCGTGGTGTCGAAGGCCAGGGGGTCGGAAGCCGTTTCGGCACGCACAGCGATCGCGCTGACCTCCTTTTCGTCCAGCACCAGGCCGCAACAATCGCAGACAGCACGAATCGTTGCCACGACGTCGGCCGTCGAAGAGCCCATTCCCCAACCTCGATGGATGTCACTGCTTAGGTGCAAATGCCCGCCCGTAGGCCGGTTGAGGCCTCGCCGGGAACACAGTTCCAAGGTCAGTTCGGCTGCTTTCGCCGATTTCGAATGGGCGCCCTGCACACGGACACCGGCCTGAGAATCCCGGGGGCGAAAGGTCGCGTAGGCCCGCCTGCTGGGTAACGGAAGGGTCAGCAGGCCGGGAACGTACTTGCCGCGGGATCGGTCCCAGAAGCTTCCTTGGAGCAATTCGCCGTGGTGCCCTATGCACGATCCCCGGCCGGTGATCAGCGTGGGATCGACTTCGGGGGCCGAGACGGAGGCATGTTCCCGGCGAGGCGCGGGAAGCTTGGCAGAAGACCCGCTGTGAGGCAGGAGAGGATCAATCATGGATTCGCTCCTTCGCGGACTGCGCGAAGATGCCACGCGGCCCTGGCTGCCGCAACGGCTGCACACGCCGTCACCGCCCCCAAGGCAATCCCCGCGCCGTTCCAACCGGAGAGGGCCAGGCCCAGCCCTGCAATCGAGGCTCCGATGCATACTCCGAGGCTTTGGCCCGCACCATTGAGCCCGAGGACCGTCCCACGGTGACTTCCTGATTGGCGTACAAGCAGGGTTGTCACCGTGGCGGCCAGAACCGCATGGGACGCCCCCAAGAGCGTTGTGGCGCCCAGGGCCGAAGCCACGTGATGGGTCCCGAACAGCCACATGATTGCCGCGGTTCCGAGTGCCGCAGCGATCGCGCCGATCCACGCGGTCATGACCGAATTGGAGATTTTGCGCAGCGCGACACCGCCGAACCAGTTACCGAGGAAGAATGCCAACCCGGAGAGCGTCCAGACCAAGGAAAAGAGCCCTGGGCCAACCTGGAAGCGCTCGTTGTACAGGACGGCCAGGTAGGCGAGCTGCCCCATGAAGGCCGCCGTCCGCAACATCGAAGCTGTCAGCAACGCCGGAATGCAAGGCAGCCCGACGGCTATCTTGAGCGATTGCACGTAACCGGTGTGCAGGCCCTCCTGTCTCGGGGACCGGTCTTCCAACGTGGAACCGATCCCCGACTTCAGGGACCACGCCAGTGCGAGGCAGAGCAACGACGTGGCGACGAGGTCTCCTCGCCAGCCCCACCACGCGGCCGGGACTGCCAGAAGGGGTGCCGACAACACCGCAGTCAAGGTCATGACGGACGAGACCTGCGTTGCGGCCCGTCCAGATGTCGCCTCGTCGCGGAACCGGTCGGCGGCCATTGCGGAGGCTGCCGGATTGAGGATCGAGGTGCCTGCTCCGACGAACAGGCAGAAGATTACCCAAGCCCAGGGCGAGCCGATGATCCCGACCAAACAGGCCGACGCCAATAGGACCAATGAGACGATCGTGGCCATGCGCCGGGAGATACGGTCCAGAAGAGGCGCGCACGTCAGCCCGACGAGGAGTGCGGCGACGCCCCCTACACCGCGCAGACTCCCCATCAGGGTCGCGTGGTGACCGCTGTCCCGGGTGATCTCGACGAGAAAATTGGAATAAACGGTGAAAGGGACTAGTCCGAGGGCGCACGCGCCCAGAAGCGGCCAGATCCTGGCCACGATCGCTCGGTCAGTCAGTGTTGCATCGGAATCGGTCGGGTGCTCGTGGTGCATGTGTGCTCCTCGGTCCTCTGTCATAGCGCCTTGTACACGTAGAGAGGGGTTTCCTCGGCGCTGAACTGCGAGAAGGGGAAGTGCTCGGCACTCAGGGCCGAAACCCCGCATCCCAAGAACTCTCTGGCCACTGCGGATCCCGATTGGGCGTAGACCGCGAGCGGGATCCGACGCTCCACGCACCTGTTTCGAATGCGATCGAAGCTCCCGTTTCCCAAGGTCATTCCCGTGGCGATGACCGCATCTGCCCGGTCCAGAACCTCTTCCATGTCACGGCTCACAGGATCTCCCCACTGCGTGGTTCGCATTCCGTAATCGCAGGGCAGTGGCTCTCCGCCGCGCTGCCTGATCGCGGCGATCAAGGGGTTGACCACGCCGATCAGCGCGACCCGATCGCCCGCGGTTATGTCGAGCAGACTTGCCACCGCGTGGTCGCGTGCGGCGGCCCGTTCGTCGGGAGTGCCCGTGGGAAGCCGGACGAGCCGCGCCCTCGCATCGTCGCGATGCGGGTTTCGGGCGGCAAGCCACGCGTCGAGTGCCGCCAATCGAATCGGGGCCGAGCCGTGTTCGAGCAGTTCTCGCACCGGGCTGCCGGACAGCTCGGAAATTTCCGGGCCGAGTTCCCCGGCCTCGAAAGCACAGGCCCCGAACGCGCCGTCGACCCGGACGAGTACGTATTGATTTCGATAGAGCTGTTCTCCGGCGGCCAGACGCGTGCCGTGCTGCACATAGAAAACGCTTCGGGCGACGGCAGGAGCCGCGGCGTGGTCTTCCTGAGCGGCTGCCTTTCGAATGACGTCCTCGGTCGAGAGAATTTCGTTTGGACTGACGAGGCTCATCGCAGACCCCTTCCGTTCAGGTACTCGGACAATTTCTCGGCCGCCTCGATATTTCGAGGACTGGCCACGGCCTCGCCGTAATCCATCACATAAATGTTGTCGTGCTTGACGGCAGGAGAGTCCCTGACCGGAGACTGTTCCTTGAGGTACTTGATCTTCTCCTCGACCGGTTGTTTGTTGTAGTCAACGACGACAATCGCCTGCGGGTTCGCGGTAACAATCGATTCCCAGCCCACGGTGTCCCAGCGGGCATCCAGATCAGAAGTGACGGAGTGGGCACCGGCCAGGTCCACGATCGAATTGGCGGCAGTCCGACGCCCCGCGGTGTATGGCTCGGTGGTCCCGGAATCGTAGATGAAGACCCGACTCGGATTTTCCGGACGGGGTGCATCCTTGAGTTTGTCCTTGCGCTGGTTCAGGTCCGAGACCAACTTCTCGGCGCGGTCCTCGACCCCGAAAATCTTTCCGAGATCCTTGAGGTCCTGGTTGGTGGCTTCCAACGGTTCTGGGTTGGACCGGTCGCCTTTGTAGTTGAAGCACGTCTCGTTCTGCATGTACGACTGGATGCCCACTTTCGCCAAAGAGTCGGGCGTTACCCCGCGCTCCTCGCTGAATCCGGCCTGCCAACCTGCGAACACCCAATCGGCCTTGGCGCTGACCAACGTTTCCTGTCCCAGAACCGTGTCCGAGATGGTTTCGACTTTGGAATAGTCATCACGGTAGGGGGACTTGTCGACGACGCTGCTGATCGTCTTTGGCATGACGATTCCGCGCATCCTATCGGCAAGTCCCAGCGAGAACATTTTCTCGATCGCGGATACATCGTAGGCGACCGGTTTCTGCGGCGTGGGGTAGGTAGCCGACTGACCGCAGTTGGATATGGTCCTCTCTGAGGCATCGGATGAATCCTCCCGGACTGAGGCTCCGCAACCGGAGAGAAGCAAGATACCCACGAGTCCGGCCGAACACAGCGTTCCGGAGTGTCGCCAGCGGGTGGGCCTGCGTTTGGACGGCGTCGGGGTGCGATTCATAGGGTTCTCCTCTGGTCGGTTGATCGAAATATTCATGTGGTGCAGCCGCGGGGTGTTCAGGAGGGCGGCAGCATTACATTGGAAACAGAAAATAGGGTGCCCCGGTATCCGGACGGGCCGTCACCATGGGACGAACCTTGTAGACCTTCTCGACGAGGTCCGGATCCAACGTTTCGGCGGGCGGACCGTCGGCGACAATGCGGCCACGGTCCATCACGATGATTCGATCGCATGAGCTGGCGGCGAGATTGAGATCGTGAAGGGCCATGACGACGCTGGGTCTCCTCGTCTCGTCGGACGGCGAGGACGCATCATCATCAGGGGCGTCGGCGCTTTCCGTGGAATGAGCGTGGCTCCTCAAATCCCGGACCAGATCGACCTGGTGTCTCAGATCCAGGTGATTGGTCGGTTCGTCGAGAAGCAAATACGGGGTCTCCTGGGCCAGGGCGCGGGCGAGCAGGGTCCTCTGGCGCTCGCCGCCAGAAAGATCCAGGAAACTTCTGTGGGCGAATTCCGCAACACCAGTGCGGGCCATCGCGCTCTCGACCGCCTGATTGCCTCCTTCACGAGTTGCCGTCGGGTTGGCGAGGGAACCCAGGGAAACGACCTCGGCGACCGTGAAGTCGAGTTCTCCGCGCTCTTCCTGCGGGAGGGCTGCGATGAGCGAGGCGGACTTCTTGAAGGGCAGTCCCGCCAGATCAGTGCCGTTGACAAGAATCGCACCGTGGCAGGGTTGCAGGGCGCGGTAAAGCGCCTTGAGCAGAGTCGATTTCCCGCAACCATTGGGACCAACCAGACCGACGACCGAACCCGGGCTGATACCGAGCGAAACCTCGTGCACCACCTCGATGCCCGCGACTGCGATCGTCACGTCCTGAAGGCTGAGACCGATCCGAGCATTCATCGCGATCCTCCGAAGACGTAACCTCGACGGCGAATGAGAATGATGAATACCGGCACGCCGATGAGCGCCGTGACCACGCCGAGGGGGAGCTCACGCGGAGGCACGGCGATGCGGCTGATCAGATCGACCCAGACCATGAACACGGCCCCGAACAAGGGCGCCAGGACCACAGCGGTCCGGTGCGCGGGACCGAGCACGATCCGTGTCAGGTGAGGGATGACCAATCCGACGAAGCCTATGGTTCCGGCGACCGAGACCAAGGTCGCCGTTCCGAGAACGGTCAGGAAGAAGAGCCGACGCCTGAGTGCCTCCGGATCGACGCCGAGGCTCGCGGACGAGCCGTCGCCCATGGACAGGGCATCCAAATCAGGGGCGCGGTGCCAAAGGTAGACAATGCACCCGCATGTGACGACCCCGGCCAGCGGAAGCTGACTCCACGTTGCCCCGCCCAAAGAACCGAGCATCCAGAACATCACTGTTCGGGCGGCGTCGCCCTTGGCATCGAAGAAGACGATCGCGGACATCAGGGCCTGGAATCCGAAAGACAGAACGACGCCGGTCAGGATCAGCCGTACAGGTGCAATACCTCCCGACGATCTCGACAGCCCGTAGACAAGGAACGATGCTGCCAATGCGCCGGCAAATGCCGCCGAGGACAGCGCGTACACCCCGAGCCCCGAAAGTAGTCCCCAGGACACCACGGCGCTGGCACCGACCGAGGCACCGGAAGAGATGCCCAGAATAAAGGGATCCGCGAGCGGATTGCGCACCATGGACTGTGCGGCAATCCCCAGAGCGCTCAGTCCTGCACCGACGACCGCTGCCATGATTGCCCTCGGCGTGCGAATGTCGATGACGACCGTGTAATCAGTTACGTCGGCGGAGTCGATGGTCCCGCCGGTGACGGCCGCCCACAAGTGGGCCGTCGTACGGTCCAAGGGTATCGAGGCGGCGCCCCACGAGATGGCGAGCAGTACCGATACGAGGAGCACGGCCGCCAGCCCGAAGGCCAGCAGCACTTGGCGTCGTGGAGTGATTCTGGCGAGTGAAGGATTCATCAGAAGTAAATGATAATCATTCTCATCTAAAATCCCAAAGCGTCCCCACGCGATCTCCTGAGTCGACGCCTGCTTCATGTGAGACGGTCCGGCGTAAAATAATTTTGATGACTTCTTCAGACTCCCAGCCGGACGCGTTTTTTACCGCGGTTTCCGTGCTGGACTCTCTTTTTCGGTCCGGTATGCGGCAGGTAGTTCTGGCTCCCGGGTCCCGGTCTGCACCCCTGGCGTATGCCCTCGCTGCCGCCTCGGAGGCCGGGATTGTTGAGGTTCATGTCCGAATCGATGAGAGGTCTGCCGCGTTTACGGGGCTCGGTCTGGCCAAAGCCACGGGGCGGCCGGTCGGCGTCGTGACGACCTCGGGTACCGCGGTCGGCGAATTGTTGCCGGCCGTGATGGAAGCAAACCATTCCGAAGTCCCTCTTGCGGTTCTTTCCGCGGATCGCCCGCCGCGGCTACGCGATACCGGTGCCAACCAGACCACGTGGCAACCGGGTCTCTACGGCACTCACGTGCGCGCCTGGGCCGACCTCACGTCCTACCCAGAACCGGAGCCGGGGGAGCAGACGGTTGCATTCACCGATTGCCTCGCCGCGCTGACCGGGCGCGACCCCGAATCCTGGGAGGATGCGTCGCCTAGGCCGCTCGGGCCGGCGCACATCAACGTCGCCTTCGATGCTCCGTTGGCTCCGGACGCGAGGATGCGCGAAACCTTGCGTGCGTGGGCTTCGTCATTGGCAGATGTGCGCACCCCGGTGGCACCCCGGCTCGTTGACCGCACGGTCCTCGACGTCCTCGCCGAGGATGCAGCGGATGGGGCACGGGAAGGGCCCACCCAGCGCACAGTAGTGGTCGCAGGAGACGGAGCCGGCCCCATTGCCAGGCGTTTTGCGGAAACTGTGGGAGCTCCGTTGCTGGCAGAACCCTCCTCGGGCGCCCGGGGCGGTCCGAATGCTCTGGGCACATACCAATTGCTCCTTGACGGAAAACTCGGGAAACTCATTGAGCGTGTGGTCCTCTTCGGGCGCCCGACCTTGTCCCGGTCTGTGGACAGTCTTCTCCATCGCCAGGACATCGAGTCGATCATCTATCTGCCTCGTCCCGTGGCGTGGGCCCGCCCCGATCGGCGTCCAGAACGTCCTGTACAGACCCTCGAGGACGCCCGGAATTTCGCGGGTCGATGCGCTGCCTCCTGGCTCGAACAGTGGAGAAGTGAAGATCGTCGCCTCGACCGGTCCCTCAACGGTCTCTTCTCACAGGCCGAAGCCCGCAACGGCGTTCTCAACGGGCCTGGCGTTGCTCGATTGGTGAGGGAAGCGACCGACAAGGACGGGATAACCCTCGTCTGCGGGTCATCCAACCTCATCCGTGATCTCGACCTTGCCCCCATCGATGAGACTGTGGACTGTGAAGCGGCAGTCTACGCGAACCGCGGGCTTGCCGGTATCGACGGCACAGTGGCAACGGCAAGCGGCATCGCGCTGGCCGAGCAAGGACCGGTCCGCCTCCTCCTGGGAGACCTGACGCTCCTTCACGATTCCGGATCGTTGCTCATCGGGCCGGGGGAAACCGTGCCCGACCTACAGATCATTGTGTTCAACGACGCGGGCGGCGGGATCTTTTCGACCCTCGAGCACGGCAACGTGGCCCGGGATGAGGGGTGGTCGGGGGCCGTGGAACGTTTCTTCGGGACACCGCAGATGGCGGACCTGGAACGCCTTGCTGCCGTGCATCATCACCATTATGTCCGCGCGGACGACGCCGAAGCGCTGAGGTGCGCGCTGTCTTCTCCGATTCGCGGTATCACCCTGATCGAGGTCCGGGGTACACGGGAGGGACTTGCCGACGAGCGCGTCCTCTGGAAGGAGCGCGTCTGATTCGGGGCCGTACGACAACGGGGGCGTCTGTCTGCCGTACGCAGGGGAATAACCCCGCGCACGACAGGCAAACGCCCCCGCACCCGGCTCGAACGCTCCTAGTCCTTGCGCTCCAGTGAAGCGCCCTCGACGTCGACGTCCGGCAGGATCTTGTCGACCCAACGCGGCAACCACCACGCCTTCGAGCCCATGAGGTACATGAGCGCGGGGATGAGCGTCATGCGAACCACGAAAGCGTCGAATAGCACACCCGCTGCCAGTGAGAAGCCGATCGAGGCGATCATGGCTTCGCCGCTGAAGACGAAGCCGAGGAAGACCCCGGCCATGATCAGTGCGGCTGCCAGGACGACCTTGGCGCTGTGGTTGAAGCCGATGATGACCGACTTCTTGCCTCCGCGCCCGTGGCTGTACGCCTCGCGCATCGACGAGACCAGGAAGACTTGGTAATCCATGGCGAGTCCGAACAGGATGCCAACCGCAAGAATCGGCAGGAAACTGAGGATCGGGCCGGGGTCGGTGACCCCGAACAGGGATCCGAGCCAGCCCCACTGGAACACCGCGACCGTCGCGCCGAACGAAGCCAAGAGCGAGAACAGGAACCCTAGGGTCGCCGTCAGCGGTACGAGGATTGAACGGAAGACCAGGATCAGCACGAGAAGCGAGAGGCCCAAGACGATGGCCAGGTAAATGGGCAGCACCTTGAACAGCTTCTCGGAGATGTCGATGTTCATCGCTGTCTGCCCCGCCACGCCGAAGGTCACGTCTCCGTCGTCGGTGTGGACCTTGAGGTCACGCAGGTCGTTTACCAAATCATTGGTCGAGACGTCGCTGGGCCCGTCCTTCGGAACGATCTGGTACATGACCATGCTGTTGTCCTTGGAGATTGCGGCGGGCACCACGGTCTCCACATCGTCCTGCTTCTGCAGATCCTGTCCGACGTCGATCTGCAATTGCTTGGCCTGATCCTCGGTGGTTCCCTCCGGAAGCTGAGCGGCCGCGACCATGGTGCTGTTCCGGCCCGCACCGAACTGCTCCTCGATGGTCTTGTAACTCTTGTAGGCGCCGGAATCAGGGCTGGAGCTCGTGGCATCGGGCAGTCCCAGTCGGATCTGAGTCATCGGGATGGCGATGATGATCAGCACCAGGGCGGAGACGATGGCGGTGACGATGGGACGCTTGGTGACGAATTTCAGCCACCCGTGCGGCGAGGACTCGTGTTCCAGATGCGCCTTATGGGCACGGTCCTGAAGTTGCCCGTCACCGACCAGGTTCTCGCTCTGGGCATTCTCCCTGAGCCGTGCACGTCGCTGTATCGTCTGCCACCGCTTCTTGGTAATGATCCTTCGGCCGATGAGCCCGAGCATGGCCGGCGTCAGAGTCACGGCCACCACGACGGCCAACAGGACCGACGCCGCGGCGACATTGCCCATCACGGACAGGAACGGAATCCCTACCACGTTGAGCGCGAGCAAGGCGATGATGACTGTGGTGCCGGCGAAGACCACCGCGTTGCCGCTGGTGCCCGTCGCCAGCGCAACCGAGTCCTTGATGCCCATGCCTCGCACCAGGTTGTTGCGGTGTCTGTTGATGATGAACAGTGAGTAGTCGATGCCGACCGCGAGACCCAGCATCGATCCGAGGGCCGGCGTCGTGGAGTTCATTTCGACGACGCCCGATAGCGAGAACGTGCCGAGCATGGCCGCGCCCACGCCGACGAGGGCCATGAGAATCGGAAGTCCGGCGGCGATGAATGTGCCCATCATGATGAGCAGGATGATGAAGGCCACGATGACGCCGATGATTTCGGCGGTGGGCTTCATATCGGGCTGGCCCTCGAGATTTTGATCGAATTGGACGTCGAGGCCCTTGAGATCGGCGTCGGCAAGGTCCGAACGCACCTCGGAAAGCGTGTCTGGAGAGACCGAGTTGATCTCATCCTTGAAGCTGATGCTGGCCAGGGCCGCCGACTCGTTGTCCGAGACGGAGGAGTACTGGCTCGACATGTCGATTTTGGCCTTGTTCTGGTCGAACTCGGTCTTCTTCTGCTCGAATTGTGACTTCTGTGCGTCCAGTTCCTTCTGCTTGTCGTCAATCTCCTTATAGGCATCTGACGGCGCGTTGGAAGATTTGAGCTTCGAGCGAGCTTCGTCGATCTGCTTTTGACCGTCGTCGAGTTTCTTCTGGCCGTCTTCGATCTGCGGGGCGGCTTGTTGGAGCTGAGCCTTGCCCTGGTCGATCTGCTTCTGCTCGTCGAACGGGTTGGTCGTCGACTCGACGCCGTCGACCTTCCCGACCTTCTGGAGAGCGCTGGCGAGGGCTTGCTTCTGCTCGTCGGAAATCGCGGAGCCGTCTGCGGTCTTGACGACTGCCTGGCCCGAACCGGCGTTCGCATTGAGGTCGAATTTGTCACTCAGCTCGTCTTGGAGCTGTTGGGACTTGGTGCCAGGGATCGTGACGTTGGAGCTCAGATCCCCTTTGAACGCGGCGTATGACCCGCCCAAAGCCAGGAGGATCACAATCCACAGACTGATGATCACCCATGCCTTGCGCGCGGCGAATCCGCCGATACGGTATAGGAGTTTTGCCATGACTTCTCTCGATGGTTGATGGTTCAGTGTCAGATGCGAGGGCGGCCATTGGCCACCTGCGCGAAGGCCCAGTTGAGGTCTTCGCGCAGGACTTCCAGGGTGAGCAGATCGATTGCCTCGGCTCCCTGAATGGTTTGAGTGACACGGGCCTTGCCCGTTGAGCACGGCCCGGATCGGCTGGCATCCAGGATGCCCAACCGGTTGACGCCGTGGAGGAGACCGAAGGCTATGCCCGTGGTCAGGTTGAAGACATACATCTGGATCTTGACGCCCTGTTCGAAATCCAGGGAGGGGTAGTTCTCGGCGAGGGCTTCCATGAGCTGTTCGGCGACGCTGGCCAGAGTCCGCAGGATGTGTTGGCCCAACATGTCGAGCATGTCCGGGCTTAGTCGCATGCTCAGCGCCAAGAATCTTGCGAATAGTTCGTCGGCACCGGGGCGATCGAAGCTCTCGCGGAACTTCCGATCCAGCGCCTCGGGAATTTCGTGCGCGGACAACCTCGCAGGAATGCTCGGTTCGTCCAGGAGCCGGACGAGGTACGAGCTGACTCTGGCCAGAATGACATCGTGAAGGTTGGGGAAATGGTTGAAGAGGGACCTTTCGGAGATCCCAGCCCGCTCGGCCAGCGTCCGTGATTTGAGCGCCTCGAACCCATCCTCGAGCACGATGGTCTCCGCGGCATCGAGAATCGCCTTGCGAGTGGCCTCACGCCGAGCATGGCGGCGGTCACCGGTCGGCAGGGTCGAAGTACTCATGTATTTACAGTAATTGCAAATTCTTTTGAGGATCAACGAGTCCTCGTGTGTCCTTGGGCACGTCCAATCGCTACTGCCGGTCTTCTTGGGTCTTCCGTTCGAGGGAAGCGCCCTCGACGTCGACATTCGGCAGGATCTTCTCGAGCCAGCGAGGCATCCACCACGCCGCTTCGCCGAGCAGATGCATCGCTGCGGGGATCAGGGTCATGCGAATCACAAAGGCATCGAGGAGTACGCCGAAGGCCAAGCCGAAGCCGATGGGGCGGATCATGGTCAGTTCGGAGAAGACGAACCCGCCGAACACGCTGAACATGATGATCGCCGCCGCCACCACAACTCGAGCTGATTGGTTGTATCCCATGATGACAGCCTTGCGAGCAGGTGCTCCGTGGGCATATGCCTCGCGCATTCCGGAGACCAGGAACATCTGGTAGTCCATGGCCAGCCCGAACAGGATTCCCACCGCCAGGGTCGGCAGGAACGAAAGCACGATCGAAGCATCGTGGACCTGGAAAATCTGCCCGAGCCAACCCCACTGGTAGATCGCGACGACGCCGCCGAACGATGCCAACAGAGAGAACAGGAAACCAAGTGTCGCAATGAGAGGAACCAGAATCGATCGGAAGACCAACACCATGATCAGGAACGACAGGCCGAGCACGATTCCGATGTACCCCGGAAGTGCTTTCGACAGGATCTGGGAAATGTCGATGTTTCCCCCGGTTTGGCCGGTCACGCCCAATGTGACATGGTCCTGGGCCTCGGTGTCCGAGGAGAGGTCGCGCAAACTGTTGACGAGCTTCTCGGTGGATTCGGCGGCGGGTCCTTCGTCAGGCGTTACCTGGAAGACTTCCACGGATTCATCCTCTGCGATGGGACCCGGGACCACGGTTTTGACGTCGTCTTGATCTTGGATCTTCTCGGCCAGCTTGATCTGAAGATCTTGTGCGGCGGTCTGATCTGTGTCCGACGGCAGTTCGGCCACCACGAGAATGGTGCCATTGGCCCCGGCGCCGAATTTGTCCTCAACCTGCTTGTACGCCTTGTAGTCGGTCGAATCCACGGACTCGGTCGAGGCGTCCGGGAGGCCGAGTCGCATTGAGGCGGTGGGTATCGCAATGATTCCGAGCACGACAATAGCGCCCAAGATGACGAGAACGGGGTGGCGCGTGACCGTTTTGGCCCAGCCGCGCGGCTCGTCGAGCCGTTTGGGGTGAACGTGTTTGCCGGCATGCCCGTTGTAGGTGGCCCTCTCGTTCTTGTTCAGGACATGCAATTTGATGATCCCCAGAAGGGCAGGGGTTAGCGTCACGGACACCAGAACCGCGATCAGCACGCACATGGCTGCGGTCGTGCCCATGATGCCCAGGAATGGAATTCCGACGACGTTCAGGGCCAGCAAAGCGACAATGACCGTCGTGCCCGCGAACACCACGGCATTTCCGCTGGTTCCATTGGCCAAGGCGATGGATTGGGAGAGTGCGTGACCCTGCCGAAGGTTGACTCGGTGCCGGTTGAGGATGAACAGGGAGTAGTCGATTCCGACGGCAAGCCCCAACATGAGCCCGAGCATCGGTGTGATCTGCTGGATCTCGATGACCGAGGATAGGGCCATGGTGATCAGGACACCGATGCCCACACCGATCAGTGCCGTGACGAGGGGGAGACCCGCGGCAATGATGGTCCCCAGCATGATCAGCAGGACCACGAGCGCAATCACGACGCCGATGATCTCCGAGGGCCCGGCCAAAGCGCCCAAATCCTGGGCGATGGACTGGCTGTAGTTGATATCTACGCCCCGGATCCCGGCATCATCGATGGTTTGTCGCAGCGAATCCTTGGTTTCTTGGCTGATGTTCTGTTCGGTTTCGTCGAAGGAAATCGATGCGATGGCGGTCGACCCGTCCGTGGAAACCATGGCCGCCGATTCGGATAGCTTGAAGAGTTTCAGATTGCGGTCATACTCACGCTGCTGGTCCCGGAGCTGATCTCGGCTCTTGTCGAGTTCGTCCTTCTTGCCGTCCAAGGTTTTGCGCTGATCATCCAGCTTCTGCTGTTCCGATTCCAATTGCCCCTGGGCGGACCCCGGATCAGGTGCCCCAGAGGCTTGTTTCGCGGCCTCGTCCAGTTTTGTCTGCCCCTGGCTCAGCTGCTGGTACCCGTCGTCGAGTTGCTTCTGTCCGTCGCCCAATTGCCGCCATGCGCCCTCAATCTTGCGGGCTGCATCATCGAGCTGGGACTTCGAATCCTTGAGCGAGCTCTGTGTCTGGAAGGGATCGGTCGTCGACGCGACGCCGTCGACCTTGCCCGCATCCGACAATGCGTCCGCCAGCTCGGATTTCTGCGACTCTGTGAAAGGTTTGCCATCTTTGGTCGAGACGACGGCCTGTCCCATGCCGTGGCTGGCATCGGGGACTTTGTCCTTCAAGAGGTTCTGCAACCGCTCCGTTTCCGAACCGGGCAGGGAAAAGGCGTTGCTGAGCTGGCCGCCGTAAGCGGCGAAGCTGCCGCCCGCGGCAGCGAGGGCAACGAGCCACACCACAAGCACGAGCCAGGCCTTTCGGGCACAGAAGCGTCCGATCTTATAAAGCAGCGATGCCATGGGCAGGTCCCTTCAGGACGGAATCGAATGAAATGGTCGTCAGGTAGTCGAGAGCTTCGCGGACCTTGTCCTGCGTCTCGACGGTCGTCGAGCCCAGGCCGTCATCGCCGAGCGCTTCGTGCAGTGCCACGCAGATGGTGTCGAGCAGTACCCGGCAGAGGATGTGGACCCGCATGACCGGAACAGATGGATATGCCCCGCGAACGATCTCGATCAAACGGTTGATCATGCGTTGCATCGAGGACTGTCCCCACGTCGCCAGTCCCTGGTAGTTCACCATCTGGCTGGCAGTGCTGACGCTCTCCCGTATGTTCTCAAGTACTTCGGGCCGCAGCACGAATTCGGTGAAGGCGTGGGTGACATGAGAGGTCATGGATTCCTCGTTGTGCCCCGGGCCGATCCGGAACCCATCCGCGAGCCGATCGAAGTCGTCATTGATCTGGGCGAACGCAGCTTCTTCGATCGAGGAGAAATGATTGAACACTGTCCTGCGAGAAACCCCCGCCCGTGCAGCGAGCTCATCCACGTTCAGGCTCTGCGGCCCTTCGCGACGAACGAGCGCGGCGGCCGCCGCGGCGATCGCGTGTCGGTTCTGCTCGCGCACCAGGCTCCGACGATCTTGCGTGGCGCCACGGGTCGAGGCAGGTTGAACGCGCGGCGGGACGATAGACATGGGATGAGCTTAGAAGAGTCGGTGCACTGGGTGCAATGAAACGAAGCCACATTATGTATTGCGGCTCATTTCCACAGACCCGGTTCTGGGGCGCGCTGCCGTCTGACAGAATGGACAGCGTGAACCGAGCTGATCTTGATAAGAAGTCCGAGGAAGTCTCCGCGATGTTCGACGGGGTCGCGCCGAAATACGACCTCATGAACACACTGCTCTCCTTGGGGCAGGACCGTGGCTGGAGAAAGGCCACGGTCAAAGCCGCAGAGCCTGCACCCGGTCAGCGAATCCTGGATATGGCGGCCGGCACCGGCGCCTCATCCGTTCCGTATGCAGAGGCCGGGCTCGACGTCGTCGCCGCGGACCTTTCCGAGGGAATGTTAGCCGAAGGACGCCGCCGTCATCCCGAGATCGACTTTGTCCGTGCCGACGTCACGGATCTGCCGTTCGAAGATGAAGAATTCGATACCGTGACGATGTCGTTTGGCTTGCGCAACGTCGCCGAATACCCCAAAGCTCTCCGCGAACTGTATCGCGTGACCAAATCCGGCGGAACGCTCGTCATCTGTGAATTCTCTACGCCCACGTGGCCGCCGTTCCGCAGGATCTACCAGGAATACTTGATGCGAGCGCTTCCCCCTGCCGCTGGCATCTTCTCTTCCAACCCCGAGTCCTATACCTATCTGGCCGAGACCATTCGCGATTGGCCGGCTCAGGAGCAGCTCGCCTCGGCCATCGCGGAAGCGGGCTGGCATGGGGTTCAGTATCGCAACCTGACCGGTGGGATCGTGGCGCTTCATAGGGGTTTCAAGGCATAGGCACATGAAGATACTCGTCGTCGGGTCGGGCCCTGCCGGGGCCACGGCCGCATATTGGCTTGGGCAGGCAGGTCACGAGGTGACCGTGCTCGAAAAGACGCGGTTTCCCCGGGAAAAGGTCTGTGGCGATGGGCTGACGCCCCTCGCGGTCCGGGAAATGGACCTCATGGGGCTGCCGCACGGCACGGAGCAGGGTTATCACCTGCAGAAGGGTCTGCGCCTGCGAGCTTCCGGCAGAAGCATTGAGGTTCCCTTCGAATCTGCCGGCGACATTCCCGGCTACGGACTGGTTCGCACACGCTATGGTTTCGACGAAGAGCTGGCGGAGCACGCTCGTGCGGCTGGCGCCGTCGTCTTGGAAGGGCACGCAGGCCACGAGGTTATTCGCGCCCAGGAACTGGAGTCGGCTCCGGAAGGAGTCTCCGCTGGCGTTCTGAGCCAGCCGGACCGTATTGTCGGTATCCGAGCGCAGCTTCACGACGAGCGAGGACGCCGAACCAGCCAGACGCGGGAGTTCTACGCGGACCTCGTGCTGGCTGCGGATGGCAACTCGACTCGGGCCGCAGTCTCCGCCGGACTCGCAAAGCGTGACGACCGGCCCATGGGAGTTGCCGTTCGCGCTTACTATGACTCACCCCTCGGCGATCTCGACTGGATGGAGGGCTGGCTCGAACTCGAAGGCGATCGCAGCGAGTCCTCGGGCAAACCCGAGTTGCTTCCTGGCTACGGCTGGATTTTCGGAGTCGGCGACGGCACGGCGAATGTAGGTCTCGGCATCCTGAACACTTCCCAGCAATTCGGGAAATTGGACTACCGCCAAGTTCTCTCGGACTGGACCGGCGCCATGCCCGATGAGTGGACCCTTGATCCGGAGCACCGGGCGGGGCGGGTCCTTGGGGCGGCGCTACCCATGGCTTTCAATCGCACCCCGCACTATATCCCGGGGCTGATGCTCCTGGGCGATGCGGGTGGCATGGTCTCTCCTTTCAACGGAGAAGGCATTGCCAACGCGATGCAGTCGGCTCGAATCGCCGCGGGGGTCATCGAGGATGCAGCCACGGCCAACGGTCCGGCGCAGCGAGAGCTGATCCTTAACCGATACCCGGACATCATTCGCCAGACCTGGGGTTCGCACTTCACCTTGGGCCGTGCTTGTGCCGAGTTGATAGGTCATCCCGCGCTCATGAAGGCGTCGGTGTCGCTGGGCATGCGATGGCCCGCCTTGATGAAAATCGTCGTGGACGTCATGGCGGATCTGACCCCTCAGGATCCGCGACATCTGGCAGACAGGGTGGTTCACCTTGTGGAATCCCTGACCCCGGCGACATCGACCCGGTGAATCCCGCCCGCAGCCAACGGCCCTTGGCCCCGAGAGAAACGGTTAGTGTTAAGCCCGTGACTGATACACATCCCGGACAGCATGACGACCAGCCCGAGAGCGCTTTCGCGCAAGCCTTCGCGGGGTATGAAGACATGCAATTGCCGTCTGGATTCGAGCTGATCGCTCGTGACGAGATTCTTGGTCCTAAGATCCTTCGTAGCCTCGGTGAAGTCGAAGAACGTCTCGATCGGGCCGTCCACTACACGGATGCCTTGGCCGACGTCGCTTCCCGTCATCTCCTCGAAGCCGGAGGAAAGCGGGTACGGCCGCTCCTGACCCTTTTGGCCGCGGAGATTTCGGGGGGAATCAATGACGACGCCATCGAGGCCGCGGTCGTCACCGAGCTGACACACCTGGCTACTCTGTACCACGACGACGTCATGGACGACGCCACCAAACGTCGCGGGGCGGATGCCGCGCACATGATTTGGGGAAACTCCGTCGCGATTCTTACCGGCGACCTGATTTTCTCGCGGGCTTCACTGATCGTCTCCGACCTCGGGGCTAGGGCTCTGGCGGTTCAGGCCAAGACTTTTGAACGGCTGGTGCTCGGGCAACTGTACGAGACGGCCGGGGCGAATCCGGACGAAGACCAACTGGCTCATTACATCAAGGTCATTGAAGGCAAGACCGGTTCGTTGATTGCAGCCGCTTGCGAGTACGGATCACATTTGGCGGGTGCTAGCGAGGAAACCGTGCAAACCCTGATTCGTTACGGAGAGTTGGTCGGGGTCGCATTCCAGCTTGCCGATGACGTCATCGACGTCACCGCTTCCCACCAATCCTCCGGGAAGACACCTGGAACCGATCTTCGCGAAGGGGTTCCGACGCTTCCCTCGATTCTGGTGCGCAAATCTGCTTCGGATGGGGATGAGGAAGCGCAGCGCGTGGTGGATCTCATGGATGCCGACCTCAGCACGGACGAGGCGCTGGCCCGGGCCGTCGAGGCACTGGGAGCCCATCCGGCCACGAGCATGGCCTGGGACATCGCTTACAGGTGGGCCGACGACGCCATCGGTGCTTTGAATTCTCTGCCTGATACAACCGTCAAGCAAGCTCTCAAGTCCTTCGCAGAAGCCGTAGTGCACCGGGAATCCTGACGGTTCCTTGCGGTTCCCCGCCCACGGCCCTACGAGCCGCATTACTAATTGTTGTGAATTGCGCTGTTTTCGGTGCCCGATGAGAAGGGCCCCTGGAATCATGTTCAGGGCCTCGGCCATGGTGTCGAAGGGACTTATTTTCAACGACCGCGTCGGCGCTGGGACCGGAGAGTTCCTCAACAGAAAGCCTGGCACGGAACCGACCTTAAGCGGCTCGCCGGAAAGCCGCTGAGCAGCTGGACGCTCACATACGGCAAAGGCAGGATGCGTTTTGGCGCCAGTCACGGACGTGGCCGTTTGCGAGTGGGTGCTGTTTCACCGGCCTGGGGAAATCTGAGTAGTTCTGACATGTCGATCTGACCTACTGTCAGTGATCGACCGTATTTCAATCGAACTCTGTTGGCGACCCAGCTGGTCCTGGCCAGTTCGATGAGTTCCCCGGTCTCTCTCAACCTGCTGCATGTGACGAGGGCAAGCAGGGCAGTGTCCCGGGGAATCCCTAATAGATGCGCTTGGCTGCGCGTGGCGTAGGAAATTTGTATAGTGCCCACCGCTATCGCGAGAGCGGATGCCGGCTGTTCCACCACGATCTCTTGTTCGCGGGACGGAACCCAAGAGTTTGTGATGGCGATCGGCGTGCCGTCCACCTCTTGCAGATGGAGACCGAAGGTGAATTGTTCGACACTGTCGTTCTCGACGAGATACGCGAGACTGTCGTGGACCTGGCATTCCCGCGAACGCTCCAGCAAACGAGACCTGGCCACATGCCCGCCCGCGAGAAGTTGCTCCCTCCAAGGGCGCAGCAGATTGACATCGTAGCGGGCCTGATCGAGCCTCGACGCCACGTATATTCCTGACCCGCGCTTGGACTCCAGAACCCCCAGCCGGGCTAGGGACTGAACGGCACGATGGACCGTCATTCGGCTTACCCCGTAGTAGGCAGCCAGGTCAGTTTCTGAAGGCAGGCGGTCACCCGGTTGAAATTCTTCCGCTTCGATACGCCTCTGTAGATCTCTTTGCACTTGTCCCCATGTGCTTAGAGGCGACTCCGGGTCGATGCTGAATGAATCCATGTTCTGACAATATCCCTTTCCGCTCCTGCCAGCCCCCCGATCCTCGTCCTGGCGGTCGCCTCTCCGCTGGGGCACCTTCGCTCCTGGTTGACGCACAACGGCTGGAGCGAGCGGCCCTCCAGCCGGATCATGCGGTCTGAGGCATAAGGCGATCGTCGCCCCTCTTCATCGGGGTTCTGAGCTGTATGGAATGTTGTACAACTACCGACCTCACCGGTCTAACTTTCTAGGTGAACCGGTCCGAATTATGTGCTAGGGCACAATATGCGTATGTCGTGAGATACATTTTTGTCCACTGAACGGTTTTCAAACCGTCGCATTCCGGCTCTTGAGGAGGTTGCGAGAATAGTGGTGGAATCACCCAATCAAGAGATAAAGGCGGCTATTCAACAGCCGCGGATCGTTATTGTGGGAAGCGGTCCGTCGGGTTGCTATACCGCCCAATTCTTGCGCAAGAAATGGCGTGAAGCCGAGATAGATATGCTCGATAGGCTGAATTCTCCATATGGGTTGATTCGTTACGGGGTCGCCCCCGACCATCTGGGTACCAAGGCGATCTCTCATCAGTTCGAACGGCTTTTCACCAAAGAACGAGTGGGGTTTCAGGGGAGCGTGGAGGTCGGACGTGACATCTCCCTCGAAGAGTTGACCGTTGAATACGATGTCGTCGTCCTGGCCACTGGGCTCTGGGCCGACCGCAAGATCGATGGTTTTCACCGCGCGGATGGAGCGCCGAGTCACGAAGGCGTCTACGGGGCAGGGACTATCACGCGCATGATCAACGGGCATCCTGAGCGCCGGACGGACGATGTACGCCTGGGCCGGCATGTTGTGGTGGTCGGGAACGGCAATGTGGCCGTCGATCTGGTGCGACTCCTCATTACTCCGCCCGTGAGGCTCGCCCAGCTCGGAGTCCCCGCTGACGTCATCACCGCACTCGATGTGGAAAAGATCACATCCATCGACGTCGTAGGTAGATCTGCGGTATCTCGGGCGAAATTCGATACCACCATGATCCGTGAGCTAGGGAAAATGCCCGATGTCGGCTTCGGGTGCGATCTTTCGAATTTCTCGTCGGCCGATGAGGAAACCGCTGGCGAGAAGACCGAAGCCATTGCGGACTTGATCAAGGGATCCCCCTCTAGCGCGTCCCGGCACGTCAATCTACATTTCGGCTGGACTCCGGATCACCTGGAGGGAGAAAACAGGGTGAGCGAGGCAGTTTTTCGGAGAACCGCGGGGACCCCGGAGAGATTGAGCCTGGAAGCCGATTCTGTGTGCACCGCGGTGGGGTTCACCGAAATCGCCGACGACGTTCTGAGCCGTAGGACACTCGAAACTGCTGCTTCCGATATCTCCCGGGGGAAACTCGCCGACGGAATCTATTGCGTCGGATGGTATCGCCGTGGACCTATTGGGACTATCCCCGACAACCGTGCAGATGCCCGCATGGTCGTGGACTCGATCGTCGAGGACCAAGAGCGCTCCAACGCACAAAGCATCAACAACACCACAGCGATCAACGGATGAAGGAGATTGTCATGAATGTACTAGTTCTCTATGGAACTGAGTCAGGGAATGCTGAGACGGTGGCCGACGACATCGTGGACGAGTTTTCCGATCAGGTGGATATCCGGGCCATCGACATGACCGACGCTGGTCTTGAAGATCTCGCCCTTGAGACTCTTTGCATGGTGGTCTGCTCCACCCATGGTGAAGGCGGCCTTCCCTCCAGCGCGGTTCCCTTTGCCGAATTGCTCGACGCCGAACGTCCTGAACTTGCGGGAATGAATTATGCGATGTTCGGCCTGGGCGACAGCACATACGAGGATACCTATAGCCAAGGCAGTGAGCATATCGACAAACGCCTCACCGCCTTGGGCGCAACGCGGATCGGCACTTATGGCCGCCACGATGCAGGCGATGGGTCCTTGCCGAATGAGGAGGCTCTGACGTGGGCGCAGGAAGTTCTGGAGGAGATCAATCTGAAGGCGGTGGCCTGATATGAGTATTACAACGACAGCCCACGCCGATCAAAAAGTCGATATTCCTCCGGACCTGACAGTCCACTACGACCCTCTTTCCTATGCGGACTACGACTATCCGTACGACCTCTTCAAGAGACTCCGAGACGACGCACCCGTCTACTACAACCAAGAACGAGACCTGTACGTGGTCTCCCGGTATGCCGATGTGCGAGCCGGGCTCGGTGACCACGAGAGGCTTTCCAACCGTTTCGGCAACGACATTGACGGGACCCACGATTCATACGGCGAAGGTATGCTCGTCACCCTCGATCCACCGCGCCACACAGCGCTCCGGGCGGCGATTCGCCGGACTTTCTCTGCCAGGGCCATTCTCGAGAAAGAAGACGACGTCCGTGCCTATGTCCGCGAGCTATTGCGAAAAATATGGGATGGAGGAGGCGGAGACTTCGCCACGGATGTCGCGATACCAATGGGCATCGGCATGGGCATCACGCTGTTAGGAGCTCCCCAGGAAGACAACGAAGTATTCACCCACCACCTCGAGCGGGCCATGGTCCGCATCGTGGGAGAGTACGGGGTCCCGGCCGATGCAGCGGCAGCGAACCGGGAAACCGAACAGATACTCTCCGACCGATTTGCCGCCCGGCGAGAACAGGCCGAGTCCGGTGCGAGCAGCAAGGGCTCGGACGCCTTCACGCAGATCCTGCATGCAGTGCACGCCGGAAAGGTACTCCCTGAGGAACAGGAGGGTCTGGCTCACCTGGTCCTCTCGGCTGCCAGCGACGCACCGGCCTCGTTGATGACCAACTGCATTGCCATCCTGGACCGCTTCCCGGCACTGCAACCGTTCCTCAAGGAAAACCCATCGATGATTCCTCAGTTCGTCGAGGAGTCGCTGCGTTACGAGACCCCAGGCCAGAATCTGTCGCGCCAGACGAATGAAGATCTCGAATTCGCGGGAACGACTATCCCCAAAGATTCCCGGGTGATGTTCCTGCAAGGGTCGGCCAACAGGGATGAGAGAGTCTACCCGAACCCTGATGCTTTCGACCTGACCAGGATTTTCACACCGGCCAACCGGATCATGTCCTTCGGCGACGGAATTCACGCGTGCATGGGGGCGCCATTCGCCCGTTTGGCTGCCCGCATTCTCATCGAGGAGCTGGTCAATGGTCCTGGAATTCGGGTGACCGGAACCCCCGAGCGTTGGAAAAAGCAGCTTGTCCGGGGATTCGGCAAGCTTCCGGTTGTCTTCACATCATGAATACGTCACGGAACGTCGTCATCGAGTGGGGTATACGGAGCAGCTTCGTGTCCTATGTCGAAGCCTTACCGGATGGGCGAGTGCAGGTCGGTGATGGCGCTCAGCGTTCCGAGGACCACGCCTTCCTGTTCCCCGGGATACTGCAGCCTACCGGCGATATCCACTGCACCGGCTTCGTTCGGTTCGGGGGACACCGCGGAATGCTGAGCGTCATGTTCGAAGACTTCAGGATCCATCGCAATCAGGAAGTCTGCGCACACGTGAATGGCGCAGAATGCTGCATCGCCACGTTATCAAACGGCCGAGAAGGCCCCGGCGAGCGCTTGGTCTTCGAGAAAGTCACTCTCACGGACGACGGCGCGTTCGTCCTGGGGGACATTTATCGCCCGGGGGATCCTTTGCGCCCTCTAACAATTGTCCCTCGGGGGCATCCGGCGGAATTCGGCACAGAACGACTATCGAAAGGGATATATGCAGTACCGTAACTTTGGCCGCACCGGTTGGAAGGTCAGCGAGATCTCCTTCGGAGGGTGGCAGCTAGGCGGTCAATGGGGAAACGTCGACGACGAAGAATCCGTCGATGCCCTCCTCGAAGCCTATGAACGAGGAATCAACTTCGTAGATACGGCAGAGCTCTACGGATCCGGCCATAGTGAGAAGATCATCGGCGAGTCCCTGCGTCAGTGGGGGACAGAGAAGATCTATGTGGCCACCAAGGTTCAGCCGATCCAGTGGCCCGCGCCCGATCATGACGACCCTCAAATGCGCGGACGCTATCCCGCTTGGTACCTGCGTGAAAGCGTCGAGGATTCGCTGAATCGACTCGGCGTCGAGAGACTCGATCTGCTCCAACTCCACTGCTGGTTACGATCCGGTATCGGCGAACTTGATTGGATGGAAACCCTTAACGAGCTGCGTGCTGAAGGGAAAATCGACAAGATCGGCGTCTCCATTCGCGATTACCGGCCTGACGAAGGGCTACAGCTGGCCGAACTCGGTCTGGTCGATTCGATCCAGGTCATTTTCAATATGTTCGAGCAACGTCCTGCTCAGGAATTATTTCCCGCAGCAGCTACCACGGATACAGCAATCATCGACCGCGTGGCTTTCGATTCGGGCTCACTTTCCGGGCTCTGGACTCCCCAGACCTATGACTCCTGGGAAGAAGGCTCGCAGCAGAAAGAGATGTTCCGGGGAGAGCGATTCGCTGAGACACTTCAACGCGTTGAGGCACTAAAAGAAGTGGTCAGGCCCTACTACTCGAGCCTGGCGGAAGCTGCTATCAAATACGTCCTTTCCTCACCGGAGGTCTCCACCGTCATCGCCGGGATGAGCAGCTCCCGGAACATTCGGCGAAACATCAGTTATTCCGACGGTAAGCCTTTCCCCGAAGAACTGCGTCTGAAGTTGGCCAAGCACGGATGGATCAGGAACTACTACACATGAGCCGGCCTCGATACGCACGCGCAGAATTCCTCAGCTATCAAGAGGTCCAGACGCTGATCGATGCGGCGCCGACCGCTTACATCCCCCTGGGGACATTGGAGTTCCACGGTCCGCACCTGCCCATCGGGCTGGACGCCCTCACCGCACACGGCGTATGTCTCGAAGCTGCCCGGACCACCGGAGGGATCGTCCTCCCACCGATATTTCAGGGCTTCGGAGGTGGGCATCGCGATTATCCCTGGACAATCATGATGTCTGACGGGGACGGAATCTCGAGGCACCTGCTACAGACGCTCGTGCGCCTGGAGGAATTGGGCGTCGAGACCGCCGTCGTCTTCAGCGGACATTTCGCCCCCGAGCAACTGGACATGGTCGACGATGTGACGAGCGTATGGCGCGACCGTGCTTCGGGTTCCCTCCGGCTGGTGGGTACGGCAGTCAACAGATGTGACACGGCCCCCTTGCCGCCAGACCACGCGGGACGGTTCGAGACGACACTTCTGGCTGGAATTGCGCCGGAGCTTGTACATCTGGAGCGACTTCCGGCCGGTGGGGTCCCAAGCACAGAAGGCCCGGGAGTCGATCCCTACGGCGAATACCGTCACGAGCAGAGCCAACCACTCTGGGGTGTCTTCGGACCGGACCCGCGCGAGGCGAAGATTGAGGAGGGAACATCTTTGCTGAAGCACCTCGGGGGCTGGTTGGCCGCTCAGACCTCAGATGCCGAAGGTCAGGCCCCGCACAATTCTGATTCACAATGCACTACGACCGAGCATCACCCAAGGTTTTAGCGTCCTGCCGTTATTGATAGCAATGTCCGGCCACGCGGAAAAATAGAGCTGTATCCAACTGAAATCACTCAGAATGGGTTATTTAAACAAAAAATTCCATCATTCAAATATCAGAATCCGATTACTAACTAAATCACTCCGATGTGGGGTGATATGACCTGAGGAGTGTATATGTCAGCCTCATCTGCGAATAACACCACGCCCTTGCCTCCGATTACTGCCGGTCCGCACAAAAAGCGACTCGGCCTCGTCGCCCTCGTCGCCACCTTCGGGGGCCTGCTCTTCGGATATGACACCGGCGTCTCCAACGGAGCAGAGCGCCCGATGCAGACGGAATTGGGCCTGACCGACCTGGAGGTCGGCGTGGTTCTCAGCTCCCTCGTCTTCGCGGCTGCCTTCGGGGCGATGATCGGAGGTAGGCTCTCAGATCGGATTGGACGGCGTCCGACCATCATCGCCCTCGCCGTACTCTTCTTCCTCGGCACACTGACGGTTGTCTTCTCTCCGGGTTATGCAGTCCTCGTTATCGGGCGCATTATGCTCGGGCTGGCGGTCGGAGGCGCATCGACGGTAGTCCCCGTCTTCCTGGCGGAGATGGCGCCTTTCGAGATCCGAGGGTCACTGGCAGGACGCAATGAACTCATGATCGTCATTGGCCAGCTCGCCGCCTTCGTCGTCAACGCCATCCTCGCTGCCACCTTGGGGCACATCGACGGCATCTGGCGCGTTATGTTCTCCATTTGTGCCCTGCCCGCCATCGTCCTGTTCTTCGGTATGCTCCGTATGCCCGAATCTCCCCGCTGGCTTATTGAGAAGGATCGCAACGACGAAGCTCTCGCGGTACTGAAGACGGCTCGCCCCAAGGAACGTGCTGAGGCGGAGATTGTCACGGTCAAAGAGGTCACCACGGAGGAGGAGCACACCCAGCAGCTCGGCCTCAAGGCCGTGCTATCCAACAAGAACCTCGTCCTCATCCTGATCATCGGTTGTGTGTTGGGCGTTATCCAACAGTTCTCGGGCGTGAACGCGATCATGTATTACGGTCAGCGACTCCTTGCGGAATCGGGCTTTAGCGAGTCGATGCTCGGCTGGGTCAATATCGCTCCCGGAGTGATCGCGGTCATTGGCGGAGCCATCGCGCTCTCCTTGATGGACCGAATCAACCGCCGCACCAATTTCCTCTACGGAACTGGCCTGACCGCCCTGTCCCACGTGCTCATCGCAATCGCCATGACGCTCCTGCCCGTCGGTAACGTGGCGCGCCCTTGGGTCTTTCTTGCCCTCATCGTGGTGTTGATCGGTTCGATTCAGCTGTTCTTGAACATCGCAGTGTGGGTCTATCTCTCTGAAGTCTTCCCCCTGCACATGCGAGGAATCGGTATGGGCATCTCGGTATTCGTCCTATGGGTGGCCAACGGCACTCTTGCTCTGCTTGTACCGTCGATTGTCGGAACCCTGGGCATGGGCCTGTTCATTCTCTTCGCGATCGCGAACGTGCTCTCTTTCCTTTTCGTCCTGAAATTTGTGCCCGAGACCCGTGGGCGTTCCCTCGAGGAACTTGAAGAAGACGTCACGACCGGTGCCATCTATACCGTTCCGCGGTAAGCATTGCAGGGCGCACGGGAATCGAACCTCATGCCGGCAGCGGCCATCACATCCTAGACACGGAACCGGAACAGGTTCGGGCGTACTACAGATCGCACCCGGTCCTGTGGCGTCGCCAGAGGTCACGCGGGAGGCTGTTTCCGTACCAGATGCGTGCTCCCGAGAGCTTGCATCTGTCTAGAACCGGTCCTTCTCGTATCTCCGGTCACGCGCGCTTCACCGTGGTCGGAAGAACCGGTCCGTGGCGAAACATGCTTGTCTATCTCTCGTCGAGAGCTTCCAGGAAGCTGACCTGCTTCGCCTCCGCGAACTGGTGAAGGGAATTGGTGTCCATATCCGGTTGGTGTTCCTTGTGCGGCTCCGGGACGGCAGGATTTCCCGTCCAGTCCAACAGTCGACAAACGCGCTTCTGAATACGCCACCCCCTTGAAGTACGGACCAACACGTCGTCGTACCAACCATTGCCCACCCAGCTTGGGCCTCCCTCGGCGTCAGCTCGAATGAGGAGCCAGTTCCCGTAGCTGAACGCGTAGGCCATGTCACCTTTCACATGGACCAGCTGGCCCATCATCGTGTGCTGATGGCTGTCGAGCCGGTCATGGAACTCAGCGAAGGACTTCTTGAAATTCTCCAGTCCGGTCCATTCGGCCCCAGCAGGCCCGAAATCTGCGCTGACGTCTTCGGTAAACACCCGGTCGAACAGGTGCCATTGGTGTGCGTCGAGTGCGAGGGCGTAGAGGTTCAGCACCTCAATGATTGCTGCCTTGTCGTTTTCAACCATTTTAATTGCACCTTTCAGGGCGGTCAGTAGGTCTGACGTCAGAGCCCTTCAACATTCGTAGTCTGTAGCTTTTGTCAGAGAGCCGAGGTTCGTCGTATTCACGCTTGTCGATTTGTTGGAATCAAGGGATCCAGACGGTGTTCAATGGCTTCCAGCACGATGCCGTGGGGGTCTTTGAAGGTCACGATCCGGAAGAATCCGTCAGTGGGAGCCTGGACGGTGGCCGGCTCGCTTAGGATCTCGATGTCGCCGTGTGCACGAAGGCGTTCGTAAATTGCATCGGCATCGTCGACGTCGAAGGCTATTCGCGTGATGCCGACCTGATTCATACGTCGGTACGGACCTTCGTCGACGTCGGTGGTCGGGTTGACGAACTCGATCAGGTCGATGACGGTAGCGTTCTCGGCTTGTTTGCCGCACAGGTGGTTGGCGTGTATTTCGATTTCCTCTCCGGGGAATCCAAGCATCGCGCCGTCGGACTTTTCGTTCCTCAGGCTGCCCACGGATTGGAGACCGAGCACTCCTTGATAAAACTCGAGCGCCTTCTCGATGTCAGGCACCGCGATGCAGACGTGGAAGAGTCGGTTGATTTCTTGTGCCACTAGTCTTCTCCTTCTTTTCAACTAATCGGTAGGGAGGGGCTCCGTCATCGTGATGAACACTCCGAAGGGATCTCTGAAACTGAACCACTGTGAGGTGAACGTGGCCTCTGGCTCTTGAATGGAGATTTCTCGGGGTGGGCAAACGATTTCAGCACCTTCACAAGACCGGATCGTCGTGAACGCATCTTGCACACTGTCTACGACCAAAGACATCCGGCTCAGTCCAGTGTGATTCATCGGAGGGTAGGGGCCATCGTCAACGACCGATTTGGGTTCGGTGTATTCGACCAGGTTGATCGCAGTGGCTATCTTCGGGTCAGCGCCGACCGTGAGGATGTGATGGGCAGCGATGCCTATTCCATCCTGATCAAATCCCAGCAGTCGGCCATCCGCGGTCTCATTTTCCGTCTCGAACACGGACTGGAAACCCAAGACGTCCCGATAGAACGCCAGCGCCGTGTTGAGCTTGGGCACGGTGATGCACACGTGCTCGAGTTGTCTTACCAGAGCGCTCATGAAGCTCTCCTTTCTAGCCTTGTGCCGGTGCGGCCGATTGCCCCAGGCGTGATCTTTGGAATTCGCACCTCGGCGAAAGCCTTGTTCCGGCCTTGTCGCTATCAATAGCGCCAGCGATAGATATGAACATCTGCCGGCCAACCTTCTAGGCGGCCAGATCGGCAGCTGCCTGCAAGATCCAGAATCGGAACTCGACAGCGAAGTGCTCGAGATGTTGTTCGATCACGTCGGGCGCGCACGTCGAGGGCAGCGTGACGGACAGTCTCGCGGTGAACCCGTCTGACTCTTCCTCGAACGCGTTCGCGATCGAACCGATCACGGTCCCGTCGGCGAGGAGGATGTGTGACCGGCGCTCGGCCGGACGTTCCTCGGCGAGGCCAGGCAACTCTTGGCCACGAACGACGCTGTCATTCCATGGGCGCATGAAGAACGAACAGACGTACTCGTCAAGGGTTTCTACGATGTTGACACTCTGGCCGGGTTCGGCGTGGATTGAGTAGTGCTCGGGGTGGCCAGCGATCATGACATCCTCGCGAGCAAAGGCGCCCGCGAGCCAGATGCCGAACTCCGCGGCCGTGATGCCGTGTGCGCGCAACGTCGTCGTTCCGGTGGTTTCTTCTCCCTCGGACCGCTGAAGGTGGCTTCGCAGGAATGCCTCACCTGCCTCGATCTCTTCGCTCAGGAGCTCCAACAGACGCTCGCGACCGAGCCGTCGTTTCATGAGCCCTAGCGCCCGCCGTGCGGAGAACCGCTCGAATTCGTCAATGCTCCGGTCGCTGTCCTGACCGGAGAGGTGAACCCTCGGTTCGGTGAGGCGCGGGGCGGTTGTGGGCAGGTCAAAATTCATCAGGGTCGTGCTCCCAGTGCATACGGGTGGGTTTCGGCGGCTGCTTTTCTACAGTCGGTTGACGTCGCCGGCACGAGAAATGCTGAGTTTCTTCGTGCCGGCAACTTTGGATGTGTGTCAGCTGTTTCGGACAGGCAACTGGAGGTAAGACGGGCGATTGCCACCGGTGTGCAGGACATGCTGTCCTTCATTGGCGCCGACATACTCACGGATCGCGGGCATCAGCGTACCGAGCAAGTTCCGGGAACTCACGACAAAGCGCAATTGTTCGCCCGGATAGAACGCCAGACCGATCGGCAACAGGTCGATTTCGATCTCGACCACCTCGCCCGCAGAAAGTTTCTCGATGCGGTCGAAACTGTGCACGGGCACATCGTCGGTCGAAAGCGTTTCGTCGAGATGCCGTGCCGATACACGAAGTCGCCCGTCGGAACCCTTGTACCGGAGGATTGTTGCGCCATGGTCGGTAAGATCGTGGGCCCTCGCGCTCTGATTCGGAACCGTGAACGCCTGCAGGGGTGTACCGAATCGGTCCAGCTTCTGTACGAGGACGAACAGATCCATGTCCTCGGCGCCGCGAGCTTCGACGTAGAGATGAGCCTTCGGGTATCCGACCAGCGTCGTTTCCTTCTCGAATCGGGTGATGAAGGACACCGCGTTCGGATTCGCGTCTACCGCATATGAGGATTCGACCGCTTCTGCCGGAGCGGCAGTCGCCAAGGTCCGCGTACGACCGTCGAGATAGTATTTCCTCGATTCGACGCCTTCAGGCGGGAACGACTGCGCAGGAATCCTGACTTGGTCTCCGCCCTCGAGATCGAGCACGGAGTACCGCACGCGAGGCGTCTGCTCCCATCCATTGTTCTCATCTTTCAGGAAATGGTCGAAAAACCGACGCAGGTCCTCGACATTCGCTTCATCGTAGTAATCGGGCCATTCCTGACCATTATGGATTCGAAGCCACTTCTCCTCAGATGCAATCCGTCGCCACGCACGGAAGGTCCCGGCGGTATGCAGAGTATTAGAATAACTGGCCACGACGTACGCGGGTACGGTGATCTTCTCGAACTCCGGAATCTTGTTCTCCCAGAGATCGGTCATCAGAGGGTAGCGCTCGACCTCGGAGAGGAGATCCTCCTTCTGATTCTTCCCAAAGAAACTTCCTTCTTGAAGCTGCTGAGCGAAGCCGGTATCAGGCATTCCACCGCGCATCACCAGGTCGCGATAGACATCGCTGACACCTTCCCACGGGTTGATCGCGACGAGGTGCGGCGGCTGCTCGGCGGCGGTAAACCATTGTGAGACAGCCAGGTAGGAAGTACCGCTCATTCCGACCCTGCCGGAGCACCACTCCTGTTCCGCGAGCCATTCGATCACGTCATAGCAGTCGCGCCCTTCCTGCCGGTCCCAAATGACGCTGTCCCCTTCCGAGTCCACCACGCCGCGTATGTCAGGGTTGCAAATCGCATAGCCTTTGGCACACCAGTAGGCCGGATCTGGCGCTTCGAACTTCTCGAGCCCGGAGACCTTCGCATTATCCAGACCCACCAGCCCGAACACGCCCGTCACGCTGGGGGAGGTGCCCTGACCTTTGCCATACGGGCTCCACGCGACGATCACGGGTACCGGTTCGGTGCCGACCGGGCGGAATACATCGACATAGAGGGTTGTGCCATCGCGCAACTGTACGGCGACGTCCTTGTCCAAGACGATGTCGACCGGTAACGGCTTGAACTGTGGAGCGATCTGGAACCCCGCTTCGAAAGTCCGAGTACCCGGATCGAAAGGCGTCAGAGAACCTGTCCGCTGGTCGGGAAGGGGGTGGGAGGGTACGTACATCTTCTGATCGGTCATCGTGATCTCCTTCGTGCCGAAGCCTGTGTGATCTCGCTGTTGTATTGAGCGTACGACCGACCCCCTAAAAACTCAACACCTGTTGAGAAAAAGGTTGGGCCACGATAGATTTTGGTTATGGCAATCCAACACAAGAATGAGCAGTCGCCGCGCATCGGGCGACGTTCCGGCCCCAGCAATACGCGCCTGGCTGTACTGGCCGCTGCGAAGGCGCGCTTCGCGAATGACGGGTACGCCTCGACCACCATTCGAAACGTTGCCGCCGATGCTGGGGTCGACGCCTCGCTGGTGATGCAGTTCTTCGGTTCGAAAGATGGTCTTTTCGCCGCCGTCATGGACGTCCCCGCATCCGCACTCGACCGATTCGATACGGCATTCGACGGACCGGACGAGCAGCTTGGGGAACGGGTCGTCCGCGCATACCTCAGGGCCTGGGAAGGACCGGCCGAGGAATCCGAACCACTAATGGCCATGCTCCGAGGGGCAATCGTGAACGAACACGCGAAGGCTCAATTGCGGGAATTCATCCAGTCCCGACTCGAACGCGGAGCAAAGATGGGAGACAGCCAGGACCGGGCGATGCGAGCAGGCATGGCCTCGGCTATGCTGGTCGGCATTATCACCAGCCGTCGGATCATTGGCGTTCCGACGTTGGCCGCTGCTGATCACGAATCGATCGTCGCAATGGTTGGCCCTGCGATCCAGTCCATTCTCGTGGAAGGCTCAGACGATGCCTCCACGGACAATCAGCGGACATGAGCCGCAGTTTACGGTCACCCGCAGGCAGGCCCGCGAGGTACGCCGAATACCGTTAGCTAGCTGTGGCCGCTCATCAGGGGTGCCGCAGAGCACCAAAGTTGTGTCGCCCGCGACATTCAGCGACACCGGGCGCATGCGAAGACGGTGACGAACCGATACCGGCTCGTCACCGCCCGATGTGTTCTACAGACCGAAGAAGCGACTGAAGAAGCCCTTCTTCTTGGTCCCCTGATCTTCCTGGTCCTGGGACTCGTCGGTTTCGACGTCGCTGCGGGCCGATACGCGTTCCTCGCCTGCGGAGGGTAGCTCCGAGGAAGCGGTCGAACCGGTCTCTGCCGGTTCCGATCCTTCTGCCTCGTGAGGCGCGTTGGGGGTTACGCGGGCGGCTTCGTTCTGCGCCTGTTCGGCACGCAGACGTTCCAGCGCCGATGGCTGATCCTGCTCATCCTGTGCCTCAGAAGGCTCGGACTCGGCGGGCTTCTCGACAATCGGGTGTGTATCGGTGACCGCTTCATCTTGGCTGACTTGCGGGGAAACGGCAGGCTCGGGAGCCTCTTCCTCCGTGACCACGTGCGTCGAGACGAGGCCCGGCTCGGCATTCTCGCGGGGTTCCTGATCGAAGGGCAGGTCCTGGCCTTCGGGATGCGTGCGTTCGACGCCTTCCGTGTCCTCGAGAGACACTGCGGGCTGCTGTTCGGCCCCTGGGGCAACCGCGGCTTCCGTGGCCGCAACGCGTTGCGCCTCCGCCTCCTCACGAGCCTGACGCTGTTGCTCGGATTCGCGCTGTGCAATCTTGAGCGCGCGACGCGCTTCGTCTCGGAGAGCTTGGCGATGCTGGTCGGCTTCCTGTGCCGCGCGGTCCAGTTCACGTTGGCCGACGGCGGGTTCGGCCGGCTCGATTCCGGAGATCTTGTTCTCGTCGAACCACAAGCGCAAGGCCCCATCGGTGGCCGTGACGACGGCGCACGCTTCCGTATCCCACGAGATGTGAGCGCCGCGAAGGCGTGCGTAGGAGTCGACCGCGCGCTGGTGGTGGACGGCCGTATTGGTCTGAAGCGCTTCGGCCATGACCCGGCCCATACGGTTGACCGTGGGTTCCGGCAATTCGAGCTCTGGTCCATCGACCAGCAGCCAAGCGCGCACGCCACCGCCGGCAACGGCCGGGTAGTGGGCGAATACACCGGTGACGGCCTTGGCAGCCAAAGTCAGCCGGCGGGCAAGCCCTTCCGAAAGAACCAATTCGTCGGTGGTCAGTTCCTGAACCCCCAAATGCTCACCGGCCTCACGGGCCTGGACGGCCGAGGTTACGACGACGTCGGGGAAGTGCCCCAGCTCTTGCCAGGACCAGATCCACGAGCCGCGCTGCTCGGACTCGGTGCCGAGCAGATAGGGACTCAGGGATACCGAGGGGTCGGACTCAAGAGTGAATGACGGGGCAGAGAAATCCACCGACCAGTCGGAATTGCCGCTGAGCTCGGCGAGCCGTGCCTGATATTCGGTGGAGATGAAGATCGATTCGTCAATCAAGTCCTGCAGAGTTTTCGTCATGAAAACAGGCTAGCAAGTAAACGCCAGTGCCGCGGCCTCATGAGTCCGACTCGACTGTGTAGGCTCGAATCAGCAAAGGTCGCCACAGGACGGCGACGCGGCACTTGACCAGCTAAGGAACATTGCATGCCAAGTACAGCCCACGACCACGCGGCGGAGGAACTGCCTGAGGCGGAACGGCAACGACGCACCGGGGAAGCGGTCAACCGCTTGGGGCACTGGTTGCTGTCTTCGACCACGACCGAACCCGGTTGGGATCAACTCATCGCCGATCTGAAGCCTTCGCGTCGGGAGCCAGGCTCCTACCTCGCTCGCATTACTGAACTTCGCGGAGAGCGAGAAGTGACCGGGTCTACCGGTCTGGTCGACGAGGACTCGACAGTGGTCCCGATCTTGCGTGAACTCCGCGAAGCAACCTATACGCGGGCACAAGGTGCCTGGTTGTCGGCGAGCCTCATTATCCAGGCGGAGGGGTGGCCGGATCCCGAATACCAGGTAGGAACGGACCTCAACTTCGACGACGAGCCGGATACCTGGGGCCAGGAGTCGCCGCTGGCTGCCGAGGACCTCGTGAGTGATTGGGAAACTTTTCCCCGTGATCGAATTAACCTGCCGGAGTGGATGGTTGAGCGAACACGAGGTTATCTGCCCGAGGACCAGGCCGCCCCGGCCACCGAGACTCCTGGTCACGAACAGAGACCATCTGTGGCTTCGCAGTTCCACGAGGACGAATTCTCGGTGTCTGAACGGCCGAGTGAGGCCGTGAACCCTCAGGTGGAGCGTGCTTTGTCCCATTTCGCACGGAAACCGACGGAACAGACGATCGCTAACGTTCTGCGGTGCCTCATGGGAGGCGAGGTTCTTCTGGACATCTCCGGGTCAGATCTGGTCCCGGGGCCCAACGGCGAGCAAGTCGGACCTGGCTCCCAGGTCCGTGTCCAAGCGGTCCTCGGCAATGACGGCAGACGTTCACTGGCCGTGTATCTTCGTGAGGAAACCGCCCGCCGAGTCATCTCCGGATCGGGTCGGAACGCCAAAGACCTTGTTCTCAGGAGGGAACCGGGCGTGTCCGTTCTGCAGAATTTCGTCGCGGACGAGACCCTCTCGGACATCATCGTCGAACCCAATGCCCCGGACTCTTGCCGCATCGAAGGCCCCCAGGTCGAATGGGCCATGAATACACCACGTAACGATGCTGCAAAGAATGCTCTGTTGGGTAAGAAAATGCAGCAACTCATCGGCTCCTTCATGGGACCTGCATCCGTCTTGCTCCTGGGGATGAGGCAGAACGATCAGGGCTTGCGTCCCGTCTTCGCCCAGACCGAGGGAGACGAAGACCCCCATACGTTCCTGTTGTTTACTTCCGCCCCCGAAGTCGCTGCCCTCGATCCTCGTCTGCAGGTGCGCTCGGTCCCGGCCCTCGATGCCATGCGACTGGCGGTGGAATCCGGAGCGACTGAGGTCATGATCAATGCCTTCGGCCCCAGCGCACGCTTGCCGATGGCGCAGGTTAAGGAACTGCTAGAGATCGCGGCGCTTCAGGAGAAGTTGCGGACCAAAAGCTCCTAGGTTTCGCCGGGAGACGACGCCCGTGACCATGAAAAGCGGGGCTTCCCACCACATGGTGGGAAGCCCCGCTTCGTCTTCGGGCGGTTCAGCCCACGCTCAGAGGCAGCGCGTCATTATGCGCCGGGGACGTCGTCGCCCTCGTTCTGCTTGACTGCGGACTCGATGCGCTCGCCGACTTCCTGGTCGATGTTCTTCCAGTACTGGATGGCGTTGGAGAGAACCGGTTCCTCGCAATCACCGAGCATTCCGGCGACGGTCTCGATCAGGCGCTCGCGTGCGCCCTCGTCGTAGACCTCGCGGACCAAGGTGTGTGCCTGGCCGAAATCGTCATCCTCCGAGTGAAGAGTGTAGGCGGCCCGAACGAGCTCGCCATCGGATTCCCAACCATTCTCCACCGGGCCCTGCTCGTCCTGATATGCACGACCGTAAGAGTTCGGAGCGTAGACCGGAGCGTCACCACTGTGGTGGTACTCCATCTGGCCTTCCTTGTCGTACGAATTGGTGCTCACGAGAGGCGCGTTGACCGGCAACTGATTGAAGTTGGTTCCGATGCGGTTACGCTGTGCATCCGGGTAGGAAAACACGCGTCCCAACAGCATCTTGTCGGGGGATACGCCGGTTCCCGGAACCGTGTTCGAGGGGCTGAAGGCAGCCTGCTCGATCTCCGCGAAGTGGTTCCGCGGGTTGCGCGTCAGGGTGAAACGGCCGACGGGGATGCGCGGGTAGTCCTTCTGCGACCAGATCTTGGTCAGATCGAAGGGGTTGAACCGGTAGGTCTTGGCGTCCTCGTACGGCATGATCTGAATCTCGACTCGCCACGAAGGGTAGTCGCCGCGTGCGATCGCGTCGAAGAGATCACGACGGTGGTAGTCGCCATCGGAGCCTGCGAGCTCTTCGGCTTCTTCGTTGGTCATGTTCTCCACACCCTGCTCGGTGAGGAAGTGGTACTTGACCCAGAACTTCTCGCCGGATTCGTTGACCAGCATGTAGGTGTGGGACGAGTAGCCGTTCATGTTGCGCCAGCTGCGGGGCAGACCACGGTCACCCATGAGGTAGGCGACCTGGTGGGCCGACTCGGGGGAGAGGCTCCAGAAGTCCCACTGCATGTTTGCACTGCGCAGGCCGGAGTCCGGGGTGCGCTTCTGGGAGTGAATGAAGTCGGGGAATTTCATGGGGTCGCGGACGAAGAACACCGGGGTGTTGTTGCCGACCATGTCGAAGTTGCCATCTTCGGTGTAGAACTTCAGCGCAAAGCCGCGGACGTCTCGCCACGTATCCGGCGAGCCGAGCTCGCCGGCCACGGTGGAGAAGCGAGCCAGCATCGGCGTCTTGGCACCCTTCTGCAGGAACTTCGCTTTGGTGTAGCGGCTGATGTCCTCGGTGATCTCGAGTTCGCCGAAAGCACCCGAACCCTTGGCGTGGGGGCTGCGTTCCGGCACGCGCTCGCGGTCAAAGCGTGCGAGCTTCTCGACGAGGGCGACATCGTGCAGCATCAGAGGGCCGTTGGGGCCCAATGACAATGAATTGGCATCGGACTCGCGAGGTGCGCCCGACTCGGTGGTCGAGGGCTTCGTCGGATCCGTGGTGCTCTGGTTCGAAACGAACTCAGTCATCTGTGATCTCCTTCTTTTGAATGTGCGTGGTTGTGTGGTGATTGCCGGACTCAGTGAGTGGTGAGCCCGGACAGATGTGGACCCGCGGCCGCTGCCGCAGAGTGTGGACCGTTCGCAGCGGTTGCGGCCCGTTCGGACTGACAATCGGCGCAGATTCCGCGGTAGACGACGTCGGCCGCGATGATCGTCATACCGTGGGCATCGCTTGGAGCCAAGCAAGGCGCTTCGCCGACAGCGCAGTCCACGTCCTCGACGCGGCCACAGACCACGCACAGGGCGTGGTGATGGTTGTCGGATGCTCGCGTCTCGTAGAGTGCCGGTGTGCTCGGCGGCTGGAATTTCCGCAGTAATTCGATCTCCGTGAGGTCCGCCAAAACGACGTACACGGACTGGACGGTGATATTCGGCAGTTCGTCCCGCACGTATTCGACGATGTCCTCCGCGGGGGAATGCTGGTTCCGGTGAACTGCGGACAACACCGCTAGACGTTGCTTGGTAACCCGCCGACCGTGGGAACGGAGTTCGCCGGACCAGTCGGCGCGCAAGTGATCGAGGGAGCTGCCCTCGGGCGCGTTGCTGGTATTTGGCTGAACCGATGTCATGTTCCTCAGTCTAGCGTTATTTTGAGTCGCTCACAATAAGAATTCCCTGTGGAAATTCATCGTGTCCACGTGTGCCCAAGCCAAGTCCAGATTTGGCAAGCTCTGCGGTTGGCCCTCGGAAAACACAGTCGTTTCAGGGCGCGAAGTGCTTTACAGTTGAACCATCTCGAGTCCCTGGGCGATTATTGCGCCCAGGGCTCAGCGCGCCAGAACCCACGGCCACGCAAGGAGATGCGCGGAAACATGCACAATCATTTCAATGGACTCAAAACCGTCCTTCTCATGGGCGGGATGTTCGGCGTCCTGCTCGCGGTCGGTGCCGTCCTCTCTGCAGGTAGTGGCAGCAGCATCTTCATCTGGTTGTTTGCCATCGGCGGCCTGATCGCGACCGCTGTCAGTTACTGGAACAGTGACAAGATCGCCATCGCGTCGATGCAGGCGCGCCCTGTTTCGAGAGAAGAAGCGCCGGGTATGTACCGGATCGTCGAAGAGCTCTCATCCAAGGCGAACCAGCCCATGCCCAAGTTGTTCATCGCGCCGACCATGTCGCCCAATGCTTTCGCGACAGGTCGCAATCCCGAGCATTCTGCCGTGTGCTGCACTGAGGGCATCCTGCAATTGCTCAATGAGAGGGAACTCCGAGGGGTCCTGGGCCACGAGCTCATGCACGTGTACAACCGGGACATCCTCACATCTTCGATTTCGGCGGCGATAGCCGGTGTGATCACCTCCGTCGCCCAAATCATGATGTTCTTCGGCGGGGCATTCGGCGGCCGTGAACGCGGTGGAAATCCCATTGCAGCGATCCTTATGGCGCTTCTGGCGCCCTTGGCCGCGACGATCATCCAACTTGCGGTGAGCAGGACCCGTGAATACGACGCCGACCAGGACGGTGCTCAGCTGACCGATGACCCGTTGGCGCTCGCCTCGGCGCTCCGAAAGCTTCAGCAGGGAACTCAGCAGGTCCCGATGGACCCGGAGAACCAGAGAACGGTCAATGCGGCTCACATGATGATTGCCAATCCGTTCCGCATGGCCCAAGCCCAGAATCTGTTTTCAACGCACCCTCCGATGGACAAGCGCATTGCCCGACTCGAGAATATGGCTGGTTACGGCGGAAACGCCCCGCGTTATAACTAACGCGAGGCGTTGACGCCGAAATGCCGGTGATACCTACCGGTAGTTCACGAACTGAAGATCCACGTCGAGGTCCGCGGACTTGAGGGTCGCCATCACGTCTTGGAGATCGTCCCGAGATTTGGACGAAACTCGCAGCTCGTCCCCTTGAATGGTCGCCTTCACACCTTTGGGGCCCTCGTCCCGGATCAGCTTGGAGATCTTTTTCGCTTGGTCCTGAGCGATACCCTCCTTGATTGAGGATTCGATGCGGTACTCCTTGCCGGAAGCGAACGGCTCGCCCGCGTCGAGGGACTTGAGTGATATTCCGCGTTTGACGAGCTTGGACTTGAAGACGTCGAGGACCGCCTTGGCGCGTTCTTCTGAATTCGCCTTGATCAGGATCTTTTCTCCCGAAAAATCGATGGAGGCTCCGACTCCGCGGAAGTCGTATCGCTGGGAAACCTCCTTGGCTGCCTGGTTGAGAGCGTTGGACACTTCCTGCGTGTCGACCTTGCTGACAATGTCGAATGAGGATTCGCTGGCCACGGTGGACTCCTATCGTCGAGGAATGGGATCGGTCCCAGCTTAAAGCACATGTGCCCCGTGCTCGGACGGCTTCAAAGTGACGATGCCGCACTGTGAGACAACCTGGACTGAATCGTTATCGAATCGTCATCTGATTCCGGTGGTCCTCACAGGTATGCGTCCCAGACTGGAATCATGAACACCACCTCGAGATTCAATGGCGGCCCCCGTGGTTCGCGTGCCAACGTCACGAAACGGTATGTCTCGGATCTGACCACATACCGTTCAACGTCCAACCGCTCGGTCATCATCTCGCATGGTCGCAGGTCCGTCGTGAGTGATGGCGAGGCTGGGCAGAGGCTCGTCAATCCCGAGCTCCTTCATCGGCTCGCCGGGGTTCGTGAAGATCTTGAAGCTTCACTGGCCCGAGGAGAGATCACCCAGGACCAACTCGAAAAGTTCCTGGCGCGCATGGAGAGTCGGCTTCTGGAAGAGCAGGCCGCGTCCCCGACCGCCTAGATTGGGGCGAATCCGTGGCCGGCAGGAGGCCCTGACGCGGGACCGCAAGAGTGTGGTTGATCACAAAGCCTTCGGAATACGGTAGGCGGTTTGTGTATCTCGCGAGTCTTTGGGTACTGTTGAACCCGCTCCCGTTGACGGGAGCGCGGTTCCTTACGGTCCTTCTGGGATCGAGGGAATGCTCGGCAGGTTACCCGAGCGGCCAAAGGGGGCTGACTGTAAATCAGCTGGCACTGCCTACGGGGGTTCGAATCCCTCACCTGCCACCGCTGCGCACAAGCCGTGAACTCGATCGTCAGTTCACGGCTTGTTTGCTTTTAACGCCCACATCGCCCGCGCGGCCGGGGGCGAAGCTCATATGCATATCGCCACCCGGTTTTTTGCTACCCCGCCGTTCTGTGAGCTATTGGTGAAAGTCTTTGGGCCGGTTGGCGCGCAATATGTAGTGTCTACGCCATGGCGACTATTGAACTGACGCAAGAGAATCTCAACGACACGATCGGGAACAACGACATCGTCCTGGTCGATTTCTGGGCCGAATGGTGTGGGCCCTGCAAGCAGTTCGCCCCCGTCTTCGAGTCCGCTTCGGAGAAGTACGAGGACGTCGTGTTCGGCAAGGTCGATACCGAGGACCAGCAGCAGCTGGCAGCTGCAGCCGGGATCACCTCGATTCCGACTCTCATGGCTTTCCGCGAGCAGACGCTCGTCTTTGCACAGCCGGGTGCCCTCAACGGGTCTCAGCTGGAGCAGGTCATCGAGGCCGTCCAAGGCCTCGACATGGACGAAGTCCGCGAGCAGATTGCCCAAGCCGAAAAGGAAGCGGCCCAGCAGGAGAGCCAGCCCGGCGGGGACCCCGGCCAGGCCTAACCATTCAGGGGCGCCTGCGCCCCGGTGACCAAAGACTTCAATCAACCGGCGAGAGACCGAGGGGCAACCCTCGGTCCTCGCCGGGGCTCTTTAACGCCGGATAGCCCGAGCATCCGCACAACTCGTTGGCGGTTCCCGGCCCACGGCTTGAGGAGCTCGAGCATGCGAGTGTCGTCCCCCCGCTTTCCTTCCAGCGCAAAACAGACACCGTGCGCCACATGGTAATCACCTACGCTGACGGCGTCGGCCAATCCGTGTGACCTTTGCATGGCTTCCGCAATGGTCCATGGCCCGACTCCGCGGATTCCTGCCAGTCCGCGGGCTACGGACCCCGGGTCTGCCGTCGCGGTCAGGTCGATCAGGGCGGGAGCGTTATCGGCGACGCGCCGTATCGCATCGGCCCGGTGTCCGTCGACGCCGGCCCGCCGCCACTCCCACGATGGAATGGACAACCATTTCCTGGGAGTCGGGAAGACTGACATGCCTTCGGGCAATGAGGCGACCCCCGGTGGGCTGGGCGGTGGGGCGGAACCGTTTCGGCGAACGAGCCGTTGCCAAGCGCCTATTGCTTCGCTTCCGGTCACTCTCTGTTCGAAAACGGCCGTGACCGTTTGTTTGAAAACCCACCCCGTAGCGCTGAGCCGCAAACCAGGTTTGAGACGATACGCAGAGCGAGCGTGGCGCGGAATAAGTGAGAATTCGGCAGATGCGGCAAAGGTCGACCAGTCGTCGTCGAGCCCGGTGAGGCGATCGGCGGAAGCCAGGAACTGTTCGACTTCTCGAGGCTCCTCGCCCCACGCGACGATGTCGATCGGCGCCCAAGCCACCAGTCCCGAGGTAGCGACCTGCTCGAGGACCGCGGCGACGCCTGAGCCTTCGTGCTCCGGGGCGCGCGCGGTCATGAATACCCGAGTCCGGCCAGGTGCGGATTCCACGTAGACTGTCGGATCGTGCGTCCCGCGCCTCAGGACCGATAGAGTCCGCGCAAGATCCGCGGGTGCCTGAGGCACCAGGCGCCGTTCGGATGCATATACGGTGGACATGCGGTCCATCATCGCATGACGAAACGGTCTGTTCCGACGCGCCAGAGATCCGAATCCACGACAGTCTGCAGGTCATCCACGATGAGTAGTTCCTCGCCGGTTCGCTCCGTCGGTCGTCGAATCTCCGTATCGCGAGTCATGCCTCGTACACCGGGGCGTTGGCACCCCAAGGTCGTCGCCGCTCTGATGGGAACTGTTTCCCTGGCTGTCTATGTATTCATGTCCTTGCAGCAGTGGGGGAGGATGCAGACGCCGTCCTGGGACTTGGCTATTTTCGCCCAAGCGGCCAAGCAGTATGCGAGTTTCTCAGCCCCGATCGTGGATATCAAGGGGGCCGGGTTCAACCTGCTGGGGGATCACTTCCACCCGATTCTTGTCCTCTTGGGGCCTCTGTACGCCATGTCGCCATCGGGCCTTACCCTCATGGTCGTCCAAGACGCCTTGCTGGCGACTGCTGTGGCGGTTTTCGGTTGGTTTGGAACGCGCCACTTGGGCGTTCTGCGTGGCGTGTGCCTTTCGCTGGGCTTCGCGCTGAGTTTCGGTGTACTCGAAGGAATCCGCGTGCAGTTTCATGAGGTATCTTTCGCAATACCCTTGATGAGCCTGGCGTTGTGCTACCTGTCCACGGGGCGGTTGCGAGCGGCGGTTCTGTGGTCCGTCCCGTTGGTCTTCGTCAAAGAGGACCTTGGCGTTTCGACGGCTATGATCGGACTGCTCGTCACGGCACGATCGGCCCGCGGAAGAGGGCTCGGCGTTCGGGCGGGCCGCATCGTGAATATCCGGACGTTGTGCACAGGGAATGCCCGACGGGGGATGGGGCTCATGCTCTGGGGCTTCGCTTGGAGTGCGCTCGCGGTTTTCGTGATCCTTCCTTGGCTGAACCCGCACGGTCAATTTGCGTACGGGGACAAAGTGGACATTGTGGGTGCCGTCGCCGATCCCCTGCAGTCTTTCGGCCTGATGTTCTACCCTTGGGTCAAAACACAAACCCTGATGATCCTTGTGGTCACAGGAGCCGGAGCCTTTCTTCGTTCGCCGCTCGTCTGGGTCGGCGTTCCAACGCTGGCGTGGCGATTTCTGTCCAACAATTCGGGCTACTGGGATCCGACATGGCATTACAACCTTGTACTGATGCCTATCCTCTTCGCAGCGGTTTTCGACGCCGCGTTGCGGACCAGGGCGGTACGAGGGGGTGTGCTCCGACGAGCTGTTGAACGCATGGCAACCGTGGGACCGGTTCTGTCCGCAGTGGTCGGGCTGGTTCTGGTGCCGTATTCTCCCTTGGCCGCGACGATCGAGACTGCACAGGCGCCGCTGCCGGAGAATGTCGACGCCAAACAGCGCGCGATCCGTGTGGTTCCCGAGGGCACGAGCGTGGCCAGCGATCTTTCGGTTCTCACGTACTTAGTCCCTCGGCACGACGTTCGGTGGATAGGGACGAAGGGTGACCCGGCCCCCGAATTCATCGTCCTGGACCAGGCGTCGGGAACCTGGAACGGCCCCGGTTCGAAGGGGCCGACAACTGAGGCCGAGGCTCGCTACGGGTCGGAGTACACGATCGCCTTTGACAACGATGGGCTCGTGGTGCTCCAGCGCTCTTGGTGAGCGATACGTCACCAACGAGCGGCAAAACTCGTTCAATACGGTAAAGTAGACATCAATACCGGGATTCCCCGTTTTGTGCCGAGTCAGTCCTGAACTGATAGAAGGACCCGGCCGTTGCATGACGTGTAATAGCTCGCCGCCGTGCTCACCGAAATTCACTGATCTACGAGATCGGTAGAGGTGCGCCCATAGGAGGAACATTCGGCCCTGAAAACTCAGGGCGTGTTCGCGGGCAGATTCAAGGGGACATAACCGGCCGCCGTCCATGAGGGACGGTGCGTGCAACCCCAACCCCATAAGGACCAATTGGTGACTGAAACCAACCAGACCCTGCCCGAAATCTCCTCGAACACCGCTGCCGAGACGGTAGAAGCCGAGGACAACTCCGTAAAATTCACTGACCTGGGCCTCGACGGCCGAGTGCTCGCCTCGCTCGAAAAGGTCGGCTACGAGAAGCCTTCTCCGATTCAGGCCGAGACGATTCCGTTGCTGCTCGAAGGGCGCGACGTCGTCGGCCTGGCGCAGACAGGTACCGGCAAGACCGCAGCATTTGCTGTCCCTGCCCTGTCCCATCTCGCCGAGCTCTCTGATGTGAACGGCCCCAACCGCGACACCCAGGTGCTCGTCCTCGCTCCGACCCGTGAGCTCGCCTTGCAGGTTGGCGAGGCGTTCTCCTCCTACGCGAGCGAAATGCCTGATTTCACGGTTCTGCCGGTTTACGGCGGATCTCCTTACGGCCCTCAGCTGGCCGGACTGCGCCGCGGTGCGCAGGTCGTCGTCGGAACCCCCGGTCGTGTGATCGACCACCTCAAGCGCGGGTCGCTCGACCTTTCGAATATCAAGCACCTTGTGCTTGACGAGGCGGACGAAATGCTTCGCATGGGCTTTGCCGAAGACGTCGAGCAGATCCTGGCGAAAACCCCCAAGACCAAGCAGGTCGCTCTGTTCTCGGCGACCATGCCCAAAACCATCCGCAAACTCGCGGAAAAGTACCTCAATGACCCCATTGAGGTGCGCGTCGAGTCCAAAACCACCACCGCGGCCAATATCCGTCAGCGGTACATGCAGGTCATGCACTCCCACAAGCTGGATGCCATGACCCGCGTGCTCGAGGTCGAGGAGTACGACGGCGTCATCGCATTCGTGCGTACCAAGAAGGAAACCGAAGAGGTCGCTGAGAAGCTCAAGGCCCGTGGATTCCAGGCCGCCGCCATCAACGGCGATATCCCGCAGAACCTGCGGGAGCGCACCGTGCAGTCGTTGCGTGACGGACGCGTGGACATTCTCGTTGCGACGGACGTTGCGGCTCGCGGCCTCGACGTCGAGCGCATCAGCCTCGTGGTCAACTTCGACATCCCGCACGACACCGAATCCTACGTCCACCGTATTGGTCGTACCGGCCGTGCGGGCCGTGCGGGTGAGGCGATCCTGTTCATGACGCCACGCGAGAAGTACCTGTTGCGCCAGATCGAGAAGGCGACGCGCCAAAAGGTCGAGCCGATGCACATGCCGACCGCGGACGATGTCAATGCGAATCGCCTGCAGCGCTTCGCACAGCAGATCACCGACACCATCGAGTCCGAAGACCTGACCGTCTTCAAGGAACTCGTTGAGAAGTACGAAAACGAGCACGATGTTCCGGCGCAGGATATTGCGGCCGCCATTGCAGTGATCGCTCAGAACGGCCGTTCTTTCCTCGTGGACGAACTGCCGACCAAGACGGCAAGCCGTGGGCGCGAAGAACGCGGCGATCGTGGTGATCGTGGAGGGCGCCCGGAGCGCGGTGGACGCAAACGTAGTGACGAAGGCCTGACCACATACAAGATTCAGGTCGGACACGAGCAGCGAGTCTCACCCGGCTCGATCGTGGGAGCGCTTACGAACGAAGGCGGCCTCGACGGTTCTCAGGTCGGCAACATCGACATCCGTGGCGGATTCTCGCTGGTCGACTTGCCCGAGAACCTGAACATCAACGAATTCCGCAATATCCAGATCAATGGAAACACGATCGACATTGAACCGGATCGTGGTGGCGGTCAGAACCGAGGCGGAGGAAACCGTGGTGGTGGCTTCCGTAGCGACCGCGGAGGACGCGGCGGATACCGCGGAGACCGTGGGGGCCGTGGCGGCCCTCGTGAGGACCGTGGTGGCTTCCGTAGCGACCGGAACGACCGGGGTGCGCGCAAGGGTGGATTCAGGAAGTTTTAAGACCCTCACGGACCTGTGAGGAACGGCACTCTGTACGGATTTGTCGGACTATCCGCCTGACTGTATAGTTTTATGTCGTTGCCCCGATAGCTCAGTGGTAGAGCGCCATCTTGGTAAGATGGAGGTCCCGGGATCGATTCCCGGTCGGGGCTCTCATGTTGAGGGCCTGCGTGGAGCACTTGCTTTACGTGGGCGCTTTCATGCTTGGCGGTGTAGCTCAGCTGGTTAGAGCGCACGACTCATAATCGTGAGGTCGACGGATCGAGCCCGTCCACCGCTACAACAAGTCCCGTTCGACTGGCTCAGCCGGTCCGGACGGGATTTTTTGTTGATATGCCGGTTAGCCCATGACCTCTCCGGATTTCTTGTGAGGTTATTCCAAGGCTTTGGCCGGTGCCCTTCACCGGAACGGTCAAGGCGGCCGCGGGCGGACACGAACTCCGGTGTGCGACAGTTCCGCAGAAACCACGAGTCCAAAGAAGCGGTGGTACGAGCTGCCGGTAATGTGGTTTTCGATAACCATCTACGCACCACTTCAGCAAGGAGTACCATGTCTGAACATCAGGGCATTGCCGAAGACCTCCAGGGGCGTGTTTACTCGAACGCTCCGGTCTATTCGGTGTCCCGGGAAAAGATCCGCGAATTCTCACGGGCGGTGAAAGCCGAGTCCCGCGCTCACTTCGATGTCGAGTCGGCTCGGGAACTCGGGTATGCGGACCTGGTCGCGCCGGCGACTTTCGCTATTATCGTCAGTCAGGCCGCCGATGCCGAACTCATCCAGGACCCGACCGCCGGGATCGACTTTTCACGAGTAGTTCACGCCGACCAGCGTTTTACGCACCACCGCGCCATCGTCGCCGGAGACGAGCTTTCAGCAACTGTCTACGTCGACGCCGTCCGGGGCATGGGGGCCGGAGCAATGGTGACCACGCGCGAAGAAATAGTAGACGAGAAGGGCGAACCGGTAGCTACCGCGGTTTCTTCACTTCTCGTCCGGGGTGAGGAGTAGCTATGCAGAAGCCGACTGTTGAGTCCATCGAAAAGGGCCAGGTCATCGGATCGCGCGAGATCCACGTGACCCGGGCGGATCTTGTCCGATATGCGGGGGCCAGTGGTGACTTCAACCCGATCCACTGGAACGAACGCTTCGCTAGCTCCGTCGGGCTGCCCGGCGTGATCGCTCACGGTATGTTCACGATGGGAGCCGCGGTGCAGATCGTGACCGACTGGGTAGGGGACCCTGGCCGGATCGTCGACTACCAGACCCGATTCACCAAGCCCGTTCTCGTCCCGGACGCGCAGGGCGACCATACGCCGGACACCGGCGGAAACATCATTACTGTGGAAGGCAAGATCGGGGCCGTGGACGCAGAAAACGGTACGGCTCGTGTCGACCTCGCGGTTTCGGCCCCCGACGTGGAGGGCAAGACCCAGAAGGTCCTGGTCAAGGCCCAAGCAATCGTTCGTTTGTAAAACTTCGCCGTATATCCGATGCCTCTTGACTGAGCACGGGGCGCTCGTCTGGAATTAAGAACCGACGCGATAACGTGCCGGCCCTTTCCCCTTGAAGGTTGTAAGACTCTTTCTCGCAGGGGGCCAGGGGCGGCACGTTTATTTTTTCTCGCGTTCCATCACACCATCCGCACGCGCTTCGCACGGAAAGAGGCTCGCTTATCAAGGCTCAGCAGATCTCCACGCGCTCCTGGTTCTATGCTGTTCTCGGCGTGTACTTGGCCAGTGGGCTGTCCATTTCCGCTTGGCTTGTGCGCGTTCCCGCGATCGCACAAGAGCTCGACCTCAGCGCAGGTCCGCTGGGAATTCTGTTGTTGTCCCAGACTCTCGGCGCGTTCCTGTCCGTATCGGCCTCGGGCATGGTCGTGATGAAGCTCGGTGCGCAGAAGACGCTCTGGCTAACGTTCGTCTTCATGATGCTCGGGGGCCTTGGTCTCGCCGTGGGCGTTTCTTTCCTGCACTCCGTCCTCGTTGCTGGAATCGGGTTGGCGCTATTCGGACTGGGCCAAGCCACCTTCTCCGTCGCGGCCAATGTGCAAGGCGCCGCCGTCGAGCGTGCACTGAAGAAGCAGCGTATGCCGTTGATGCACGGCTGCTTCTCGGTCGGTACGGTCATCGGTTCGGTCGTCGGTACCGCGATGACTGCGATGGACGTCTCGGTCTTCTGGCACATGTTGAGCGTTTACGTGGTCGTGATCGTCCTGGTCGCCGTGGCGATGCGTTACACACGCCACGAGGGCGAGGACATCCAACCGGGGACCACCGGCCTGATGGCGATCGTCGACTCCGGCCACGGGACGTTCTCAGTTCGGCACGCTTGGTCCGAGAAGCGGACCGTCCTCCTCGGGATCTTCGTTCTCGGCATGGCGCTTGCGGAGGGCTCGGCCAATGACTGGGTCGCGTTGGCCCTGACCAACGGGTACGGAGCGAGCGCGTCGGTCGGTGCCATCGGCTATGGGCTCTTCGTGACCGCAATGACGACCGGACGGCTTCTTGGCACCGGACTCCTGAACGTCTACGGGCGCATCATGGTGATGCGGATTGCTTGCGTTCTCGCCGTGATCGGTTTGGGGACGTTCGTTGTCTCTCCGTGGATCGGGCTTGGGATGGTCGCGATTTTCGTATGGGGCATCGGTGCAGCACTCGGCTTCCCCGTAGGGATGTCGGCGGCCGCGGACGACCCGGTGCGGGCCTCCGCGAGGGTCTCCGTGGTTTCGACGATCGGATACGGCGCCTTCCTGGGCGGTCCGCCCCTTCTCGGAGTCCTCGGGGAAGCCCTCGGAGTCCGCAACGGCCTCGCCGTCGTACTCCTTCTGGTGATCGTGTCCCTGTGCCTCGTGCCGCAGCTACGCACACCCGAAAAGGCTCGCCGGCGGACCGCTGAACATTCAGAGGACGACTCGACCGCCCATTGGATCAACCAGCCCGATGCCGGCCCCACCACAGAGAAGCCGGGAAACTCGGCGCCGCAGATGAGCATGGAAGAGGCTCTTCGCGAGAGGCAATCCCACGACGGAGCCGACGAAGAGGAAGACTAGCGTGCCTTGCGCGGTCTGGGATGCACCTGCAGGCTGGTTAGACTGGAGGGCGTGACTGAGACCCTTTTGAGCGAATTGACGACCCTTGGCGTGGGCGGCCCTGCCCGACGCTACGTGCGAGCAGAAAATGACGACGAGATCGTGAACGCCGTCCAAGAAGCCGATCACGCGGGGGAACGCGTTCTCGTGCTGGGTGGCGGGTCCAACCTGGTGGTCGGCGACGCCGGATTCGATGGGACCGTCCTCCACATCGCTTCGCGCGGCACGGACGTCGTCGCCGATGACGATGGCCGCGTGACTCTTCGCAGCGCGGCGGGCGAACCTTGGGACGGTCTGGTTCGTCACAGCGTGGAATTGGGATTGAGCGGACTCGAAACGCTCTCGGGAATCCCCGGGATCACCGGGGCGACCCCCGTGCAGAATGTCGGTGCATACGGCACAGAGATCTCGCAGCATTTTCGTGCCGCCCGCGTATACGACCGCAAAACACGGCAACGGCTGACGTTTACGGGTGATGACCTGGATTTCGCGTATCGTACTTCGATGCTGAAACGAGAGATCCACGACGGCTCACCGAGGTATGTTGTTCTCTCCGTGGATTTCGCGCTCGAGCCCAACCCCCTCTCGCAGCCAATTCGCTACACGGAGCTTGCCCAGCGCCTAGGCGTCGAAGTCGGGGACCGGGCGGAGGCGAAAACAGTCAGAGAAACCGTGCTCGGGCTCCGAGCGGGCAAAGGCATGGTCCTCGACCCCCGGGATCGGGACACATTCAGTACAGGATCCTTCTTCACGAACCCCATCATCGCGGCAGAGACTCAAGAACAGGTGCCGGATGACGCCCCGCGTTACCCGGTGCTCGACCCTTCCGGGCAGGTCGATGAGTCGAAGACCAAGCTTTCGGCGGCATGGCTCATTCAGCACGCCGGCTTCGACAAAGGCTACGGCTTGGAGGGTGATTCCGTGTCCGTCGCTGGGGGGCGGGTTTCCTTGTCGACCAAACACACACTCGCGATCACAAATCGCGGGGGAGCGCGCGCGGAAGACGTCGTGGCGATCGCCCGCGCTGTCCGTGATGGGGTTCGCGAAAAGTTCGGGGTAACCCTTGAAGCAGAGCCCGTTCTGGTGGGCACACACCTCTAGCTCGGGGAATTTCTTCTCATTATCTCGGGCAAATCACAGGTGAAAACGAGATACTCGATGTTCAACGCATAAGGATTCGCCGAACATGGCGACTCCTCGTGTTCTGGCTACTAAGCTGGAGAACAGGAAAAGCAGGTCCGCGGGGCGTGCGGCCCCGTGACGGGCCCGTGCGATCACCGCACCGAATTCCGTCCAGGAGCAGGGGGTGCCCCGTGGGAATCGAGAAAGAAATCGAGCAAGGCCAGCGAGAGGGCCGGTTGCATCACGCTTTGTACCGTTTCCGGGAATTCACCGGTCGCCACCCCGTGCTGCGTTTATTGCACAAGGTAGTCGTCTCTGCGGTGGGCGGAGTGATTGTGCTCGCCGGCGTCATCATGTTGGTGACTCCGGGTCCGGGCTGGCTTGCGATCTTCTTGGGCTTGGGGGTATTGGCGACCGAATACCCGATCATTCATCGCTTCAACCAGTGGGCCAAGTCAAAGGTCGTCGCGGTGTGGCACCGATTCACTGCATGGCGAGCAGCGCGTGCGCTCCGCCGTGAGCGTACCCAGGAGCAGAGAGCCCGAGCACGCATCGCCAAGAAGCAACACAAGGAATTCTTGGACGCTCAGTTCAGGCGAAGCCACAACTGTGCCCCGCACCGCCCGACGAGTTCGCCTGGGCTGGTACTGCCTCATGCACAAGGGCGTACACGGCGTATCCGCCGTGTCCCCAAGGTCTAGGGGTGTTCGTCCAGAGGGGACGTCTCGTCAATCACCCGTCGTAGCAATGCTTCGGCCTCGTTCTGGTGCAACCCAATGTTCTCCAGATCCGCCAGAAACTTGTGGGTGATCTTGAGGGCCTTTTCCTCCAAGCCGGAACCCGCGCGCACGAAGCTTCCGGCGCGCCCTTTCGTCTCGACGACGCCAGCGGCCTCCAGCTCCTTGTAGGCCTTGGCCACCGTGTTATTGGCCAGGTGAAGCGACGCGGCAAGTTTGCGGACCGGTGGCAACCGTGTTCCGGATCCGAGTTCTCCGGTGTGTCTCGCCTCGACGACGCGGCGTCGTAGTTGGGCGTACGGAGGAACCCCCGAGTCCAGGCGAACGGCAAAGAATTCGCGCGCTGCGGCGTCGTCATTCCAATCGATGTTCTTCGGGGTGATCGACCCAGTGTCCTTGGGTTCCCGGTCCGGCACGACGAGCTCCTACAACGTTCCAGTAGCGATATTCAGCATGCGACGGAGGGGTTCTGCCGCTCCCCACAACAACTGGTCTCCGACGGTAAAGGCCGAGATGTACTCCGGACCCATTGCCAGCTTGCGGATACGGCCCACGGGAATCGAGAGCGTTCCCGACGCCGCGACCGGAGTCAGGGCGTCCATGGTCGCTTCCTTTGTATTGGGAATGACCCTTGACCATTCGTTGTCCTGATCGATGATGTGCTCGATTTCTTCGACAGGCAGGTCATCGGTCAACTTGATGGTGAGCGCTTGGGAATGAGAGCGCATGGCCGCAATGCGCACGCACAAGCCGTCCATGATCACTCGCTCGTCGTCCGAGAGACCCAGAATTTTGTTGGTCTCCGCGTCCGCCTTCCATTCCTCGCGGGACTGACCGTTGCCCAGGTCCGCATCGATCCACGGGATGAGAGAGCCGGCCAGGGGCACACCGAACTGTTGCGTGTCCAGGTCACCGGAGCGCTGCATGTCAAGCGCCGTCCGGTCGATGTCCAGAATCGCCGATGCGGGATCGTCAAGCTCTGCGGAGACCGCCCCGGCAATGTCCCGAAAGCCCTTGAGGACCTCCCGCATGTGGCGGGCGCCGCCGCCGGAAGCTGCCTGATAGGTCATGGCCGTGGTCCACTCGACGAGCCCCTCCCGGAAGAGTCCGCCCAAGCCCATGAGCAGGCAGGAGACCGTGCAATTTCCGCCGACGAAATCCTTGATCCCGCGATCCAGCCCCCGATCGATGACGTCGCGGTTGACGGGGTCCAGGACGATGACGGAGTCGTCATTCATGCGCAACGTCGACGCCGCATCGATCCAGAGACCGTCCCAGCCGCGCTCGCGCAACTTGGAATGGACGGCCTTGGTGTAGTCACCGCCTTGGGCGGTCACGATGATGGGGAGTTCGGCGAGCTCATCGATGTCGTACGCGTCCTTGAGCGTGCCGCCCTCCGGCGCGCCCTGATACTGGGGTGCGGGCCCGCCCGCGTTGGACGTCGAGAAGAATACCGGGGTGATTCCCTGGAAGTCCTTCTCTTCCTCCATGCGCTTCATGAGAACTGAACCCACCATGCCGCGCCAACCGACAAAACCTACCGAATCTCCGGACTGAAAAGCCATGTTGTCCAGTGTAGCGAGAGTCGCGACATCTGGTCTCATGTGCGTGACATACGTCAATCCGGGATTGTCATCTGGTGACCTTGGTTCCGGACCCAGGGCCAGAGAAGGGGAGACTATCTCCGGTACTCGAGGAACCGGAAGGGAACGGGCCTCGGTTGAAGCGTGCCGGAGGGACCGGCAACTTTGCCTCGTTCATCTATGCCGCCGGTCGCTTCCTCGACGTGCCACTCAGCTCCCAGCTCCGGAGCCTTGCGGTCTCCCGCGACGTCGATGTCCAGCTCGGTGACCAACACGCGGGTCACTCGACCGTCGAGGACTCCGGGCACAGCCCTCAACTGAAGAATTTGTTCGTAGAGATGCGAACCGCCGATGACCCACAAATCCTCCCCAGAACGGGGAGCTCGTCGGGCCGTTTCGAGGGCCTTGGCGAGGTCACTGGTCCAGAGCGCACCGTCGTGATAGGCGAGGCCGGTCACAGGGTCGGCAGGGGAAGGCAAAGTCCGGGTGAGGACGATATTGGTTCGTTCGGGCAGAGGGCGAAACCGCGCAGGGAAGGACTCCCACGTCGTACGGCCCATGACGACCGGCCCGCCCGAGGTTGCGCGTTTGAAGAACGCCAGGTCAGAAGGGACCGACCAGGGCATTGAGCCCTGGCGCCCGATGATTCGTCCTCGAGCTTGCGCCCAAATGGCCGATAATCGTGGCATTGAGTCGTTCGGAACACTCTCGCTCATACCGCGATGGGAGCCTTGATCGACGGATGGGGATCGTAGCCTTGAACCGTGAGATCTTCGTACTCGTACAGGTCGATCGAGTCACGGTGCGAGATGCTCAACGTCGGATAGGGCCTGGGTTCGCGGGAGAGTTGTAATTCCACTTGATCGCGGTGGTTGTCGTAGATATGGCAGTCCCCACCGGTCCAGACGAACTCTCCGGGACTCAAACCCACCTGGTCGGAAACCAGACGAGTCAGCAAAGCGTATGAGGCGATATTGAACGGAACTCCCAAAAACATATCGGCCGAGCGCTGATACAGCTGACAGGACAGCCTATCCGGACCGCCCTCTACGGGGTCGACGTAGAACTGGAACAGGGCGTGGCAAGGCGGCAACGCCATCTCGTCGACCTCGGCGGGGTTCCACGCGCTGACAATGTGTCTCCGAGAGTACGGGCTCGCCTTCAACGATTCGATGACCTTGGCTATTTGGTCGATGGACTCGCCGCTCGGAGTCGGCCAGGAGCGCCATTGCGCACCGTAGACCGGACCCAGATCCCCGTTCTCGTCGGCCCACTCGTCCCAAATATGAACATTGCGATCCTGCAACCACCGAACGTTGGTCGAACCGCGGAGGAACCACAACAACTCGAGTGCCACGGCCTTGAACCGAACATTCTTGGTGGTCAGCAAAGGGAAGGAAACCGATAGGTCGTACCGCATCTGTCGCCCGAAAACCGATGTGGTACCGGTTCCGGTGCGGTCCCCCCGATGGTTGCCGTGGGCCAGGATGTCCCGCAACAAGTCTTCATAGGGAGTGGGTACGGAGGGAGAGTCAGTCGTCAAAAGGATCAATCTTTTCTACGGAGATAACGCGTTCACGGTGCTTCAGACTGATGTTGAGCACCAACATCTGCCCGGGTGTCAGGTATGGATCCTTGGCCGGCAGGGTATCGCGCAGATCCTTGGGGAGGTGGTGATTGATCACTTTGAGGATCGTCGGCAGTACCGGCCGATGGGTGCACAGGACCGTCGAATGATGAGATTCGAAAAGCGCTTCCATGAGCTTGGCCGCTTTTGCCGGCTTGCGTTTGTGCTCCGCCTCGGTGAGCCGGTTCTTTTCCTTGATGCTCAGCCCATTGGCTTTCGCATAACCGGCGACCGTTTGCATACACCGCAACCACGGACTGGAAACGATTTTTCCTGGTTTCCATGCGTCGAGCAAACGCCAGACGGCGTGCGCCTGTCGTTTTCCGGTCGCGGCCAACGGCCGGTCACTTTCCGCGCGCGACCACGTGGATCGGGGCTTGGCCTTGGCGTGTCGGACCACGATGAGTTGGCGAGTCCGGAGGTCTCCTGACTCGTACAACTCGAGTAACCGGTCGAGAGGGTACCTGTCGGACGAATTGGTCAGGGCCTCGCGGGCAGCACTCGGGCTCACCCATTCGAGTCGGTCCACCTCGCCTTTGTCTTCCCGCGCCTTCTTTCCAACGGGGATCTCCGCGGCCCAGTAGTGGACATCCTTTTTGCCGCGCGAAACCTTGTACGTGGTCTTGGCGAGGGGCGGACCCAGGGTGATCTTGAGGCCGACCTCCTCATGCACCTCGCGGACGGCGGTCTCCGGGATGGATTCACCGTCATCCTGTTTTCCTTTCGGCCATGACCAGTCGTCGTACTTCGGGCGGTGGATGATCAGGACCTCGAGGCCCGCGCTTGCCTCGCGCCAACAGATGGCACCAGCAGCTATGACTGCCGGGGAACTTTTCGAATGGTCTGACATCGAGAATGAATCCTTCGGTGCGGAGCGAACGTGATGCGTGGTCGAATTCGGATGGAGCCTCGGCTACTGGCCCGGGTACATTCCTCGTTTGGCCCGGGACTCCAGGAGCCAGGACTGAATATCTCGGAGGGGTGTTCCGTCCTCCGCCCGTGAGAAGCGTGTCCACTTGCCGTCCGAGCTGAGATGCCAGTTGGCAGTCTTCTCGGAGATGTACATGGCCATCACTCCCATAAGGTACCGGATATGCACTGGATCCTTGATGCGCACAAGCGCTTCGACCCGGCGATCCAAGTTTCGGTGCATCATATCCGCCGAACCTATGTATGCCACGGGCTTGCCACCGTTCTCGAAGGTGAAAACCCTCGAGTGTTCGAGGAAACGGCCCAGGATCGAGCGCACCTTGATGTTCTCGGACAGCCCAGGCACCCCAGGCCGCAGGGCGCAAATGCCACGCACGACAATGTTGACTTCGACTCCAGCTTGCGAGGCGCGGTACAACGAATCGATGATGGCCTCGTCCACCATCGAATTGCACTTGATCTGAATTTGGGCATTCAATCCAGCGCGCTTGTGGGCGATCTCGCGATTGATGCGGTCGATCAGTCCCGACCGCAAGGACCGGGGCGCAACCAACAAGGATTTGTAGGCCGTCTTGGGAGCGTAACCGGAGAGCTGATTGAACAAGCGCGAGACGTCTTCTGCGACCTGAGAGTCACAGGTCAGCAGTCCCAGATCTTCGTAGAAGCGCGCGGTGGACGGATGGTAATTTCCCGTCCCGATGTGGCAGTAACGGCGCAGGCCGTCGGACTCCTGACGAACTACAAGGGAGAGCTTGCAGTGCGTCTTGAGCCCCACGATCCCGTAGACCACGTGAACGCCGGCTTCCTCGAGCTTGCGAGCCCAGGAAATATTTGCCTGCTCATCGAATCGAGCCTTGATCTCAACCACGGCCAAGACCTGTTTGCCGGCTTCCGCCGCTTCGATGAGTGCGTCAACAATGGGGGAGTCGCCCGAAGTCCGGTAGAGCGTCTGCTTGATCGCCATGACTTGAGGGTCGGAGGCCGCTTGTTCCAAGAAAGCCTGAACACTCGTGGCAAAGGAATCATAAGGATGCTGGAGAAGTACGTCGTGCTCGCGCGTTGCCGAGAACACGTCTGCCGCCTTGGCCGTTTCCGCCGCATTGAGGAACCGACTGGTATGAGCGATGTGCTTCGGGTAGTGCAGCGCGGGGCGATTGACCTTGACGATGCTGGACATGCCCCTCAGATCCAGGGGCGCCGGCAGGCGGTATACCTCGGAATCGTCGACCCTGAGTTCCGAGACCAAAAGATCCAGGATTGCCGGGTTGATGGTGTCTTCGACCTCCAGCCGGACCGGCGGCCCAAAACGGCGACGCAGAAGCTCTTTCTCCAGGGCCTGGAGGAGGTTCTCCGCATCGTCCTCTTCGACCTCGAGGTCTTCGTTGCGCGTGACGCGGAAGACATGGTGCCCGACGACTTCCATGCCCGGGAAAAGCTGATCGAGATGTTCGGCGATGATGGCCTCGAGGGGGATGAACCGCGCGGTTCTGGACGGAGAATTGGCGTTCCTCGAGCCATCGACGGAAATCATCCGATCCAATTGGTCCGGAACCTTGATCCTCGCGAACAGTTCTTTGCCGGTCTGAGGGTTCCGAACGATGACCGCCAGGTTCAGCGACAAGCCGGAGATATACGGGAAAGGGTGTGCCGGGTCCACTGCCAGCGGGGTGAGGATCGGGAAGACTCTCTCCCGGAATTGGGCGGTGAGTCGCTCCTTGGCCTGGCCCTCGAGATCGTCCCAACCGACGATGTGGAGTTTCGCGTTCTCGAGCTCGGGAAGAACCTTCTGATGAAAGACTTCGGCATGGCGCTGTTGCAGCCGGTGAGCGGACTCGCTGATCAGCTCCATCTGCTCGTCCGGGGTAAGCCCTGAGGCCGAGGGGACAGCGATACCTGTGGCAATGCGACGTTTGAGTCCTGCAACACGGACCATGAAGAACTCGTCGAGGTTTGACGCGACGATCGACAGAAAATTGAGCCGCTCCAGCAAGTAGAGCGAGGGGTCTTCGGCCAATTCGAGGACACGCGTGTTGAAGTCCAGCCACGACGCTTCCCGGTCAGCGAATCGTTCCGGGCCGAAATCTCCCTGAAGCAACGGCGTCGAAAATTGTTCCGGTGCATCGATGCGATCCCCACGCGTTTCCGCACGTTCGATCTTGGCGATGTTGGTGGACTGGCCCGGCTGGGTCAGATTGTTCTGACCCGAATCGGTGGATGGCTCGGGCTTCGCGAGGGTTTCTTCCTCGTCCGAAACGGCCGAGGACGGCGCATACATGGTGTCGACGTCCCACGGACGGAAACCCAGTGACTCATACAGTCCAACTGCCGCGGAATTGTCAGCGTCGACATAGAGAACGATGGCATCGAGCGGCGTTTCCGAGGGGTCGTCTTGTTCGCCGAATTGCGCCAGGTAGTCCATCCCGACCAGGGTCAGGATCCGCCCCAGACCAGTTCCTTGTGCATCCGGGGAGACCCCAACGGCATAGACCTCGCCTTCACGGGACCCATCGGCTTGTTCTTCGATCTTGGTCCAGTGGAATCCCAAGAGCGCGGGTTTTCCGCTGGAATCCTGCTCGGACTCGGCGAGGAAGAAACCTTCCGGGCGGAACCATGATTCTTTCTGGCGGGCCTGAAGATCTTCCAGCCCGAGTTGTCCCTGCTCCGGGTGGTCCGCGAAAGCACGTGCGTTGAGGCGCACCCATGCTTCGGCATCGGAATCCTGGAAGGTCCGGATGTGTACAGGCGGTTCCGGTGCGTGTTTCTCGGCTTCCTCTTTGATGGAACGTCGTGACTGCGGTGTGAGGTTGAGGCGCATTTTCCAGAGCTCACGCACGGGAACGTAATCGAAGCTGTTGGCGAGAGAGACTGCGGCCAAAGGTGCTGAGTAGTCACGGGTTTTGTCGGCGACGCCGGACCCGTGTATCCACACCCGATACTTGTTGACGTCTTCCCCGAGTCCTTGGTCTCCAAGGAGGAACTCCGCGATGGCTCGGCCGAGGCCTTCTCCGCGATGGCCCGGAGCGACGGCACCCTCGACCGTGCCGTTCGACTCAGCCTCGTCGGGGGCTGCTGCAACCGCGACACCAACGAGGTTCTCGTCTTCGTAAGCGGTTATGACAATGGGGGCCGATGCATCCTGGCGGTTCTGTTCGGCAGCCCGCCGAAGTTGAACCAGGGTCTGTTCGGAGAACGGGTTGGCACCGTCCTGTGAATGGACACGCTGGACAAGGGCCTCCACGTGCCGGACAAGCTCCGGATACGGACGTGTTCTATCCACGGAGTATCGAGAAGTCGCATTTCCGGGCGCTGAATTCACCGCGTACCTACCCAATCCGAGTCGCTTCATTATCGGCGGTGTCGTGACGCCGCCGTGTCACCTTCCACTCTACAAGCAGGGCCTTTAGCCCCGCAGACGCGCGATGCCCTGAACGCTCAACTGTGGATGAACTTTTTGGCCCTGGCGTCAACCACGGCCGAGAGACCCTATTCCTCGGCCGGATGCCGCAATTCCGTGAGGCTGTATCCCACATTCCGGACCGTGGTAATCAGCTGGTCATGATCAGGTCCAAGTTTTGCGCGCAAACGGCGAACATGGACATCGACCGTCCTGGTTCCGCCGTAATAGTCATACCCCCAGACCTCGGACAGCAGCTGGGCCCGCGTAAAAACTCGTCCGGAATTCTGGACCATGAACTTCAGTAGTTCAAACTCCTTGTAGGTCAGATTCAAGGTATGGGATCCGGCCTTGGCCGAATAGGAAGCTTCATCCACGACGATGTCTCCGCAGCGTATGACGTCTTCATCCAGGATGCCTTCGTTTGCTTTGACCCCCGCCAGGCGTATGCGCGCTTCGACTTCTGCGGGTCCCGCAGCGGCCAAGAGGATGTCATCCACGAGCCATGAGGGAGAGACCGCGGCCATGCCGCCTTCACTGAGAACCATGATGATGGGGTTTTCGAGACCGGTTCCCTTGAGCAACTGCGCGGTATTGCGGGCGGTGAGCAAGGCTTCCCGGCCATCGAGAAAAACCAGGTCGGCCGCTCGGGACTCGATCTCCGAAACCGAAGCTGACGTCGGACGCACCTCGGTCTCATGCGCGAGAAGCCCGAGCGAGGGAACTATATCCGAGCAGGGACCAGTCGCATCGCTCAACACGAGGATCTTGACCATCGGCGTCGTCCTTCCGGATTACTCATGCGCACCGGATAAGGCTGTCCGGGAGCGCTCTGTCAAAGCGCGATACCGACAATATGCGTCCACCGCGCGGGAGAGGGCTCCGTTGCCTTTTGTCGGTCAGTATAGGCAAGTCTCCGTCAGGAACCGCCATGCTACGTTTCGTTGCCCCGACCCAACCGGTGGCTAGACTGAGGACGAAAGACCGATCGGCAGCTTTCGACGACTACACCTGCCGAACCCGGCAAGCCGTTGAAAGACCCTGGAGGAATTTGTGGCGCACAGCGATGTGTCTCCTGGCACCCACGCGTTGCGAACCGTTGGGACGGAGGGCAAGCAACGCTATTGGCTCGTGGCCGCATCGAGCGTCGTCGCCCTCGTCGTTTCCCTGTTGGGCGCGATCCTGCAACCCTGGGTCTCGCTTTTCGCGACCGTGCTGATGGTCGCGATCATAGCCTGGGGCTGGCCTGCCGCCTCGGGTATCGCTGAGTGGAGAGGACGCAAGAACGTCCTGTCCCACAGCGCTATTTTCGCGGCTTGCGGTTGGGCCAGTTGTGCTCTGGTCTTCCTAGCCCCCATGGGAAAATTGCTCACGCTGCTTCCCGCAGTGGTGGCAATAGGCGTCGTCGTGGCCTTCATGGTCGAACTCGCTCGCGGCGAAGGTGCCCCCGCCCGTCTCGAATCAACGATCACCGCTGCGGTTGGGGTGCTAACCTCCGTGAGCGCCTCGGGCTGGGTCGGTATGTCACTGCTTCATCATGAAGCACAGGCGAGCGTCATCGTGTGGGGCGCCGGTTTGGTCCTCGCGCTGTGCATCGGAGCCGTCGGGGCCCGCATGATTGCGGCAGGGCCGGAAGACGGTCCTCGACGAGGTGCCATGACACTGGGCGTAACCCCGGTCGCGTTCTTGGGGATTCTGGGTTATGCGGGCGCGTTCCTCATCAATCGCGTGATAACTTGGGTTTCATGATCATTGCACTCGAAATCCTGTTCCTGGCTCTCTTGGGACTGGCATCGCTGTCGATCGCAGGTTGCGCTGTGCTCGTTATTGGCGGTCTTTTCCGGGGCCAGAAGTAAAGCAACATTTATCGTCAGTAGCCCGGGCATGGATGCTCGGGCTTTTGGCGTTTAAGATGGACTCATGCCTATTGAAATCCCCACGGATCTAACCCCCGAACTCGTCCCTTTCGCCTGGCTCCTCGGCCATTGGGAGGGAGTGGGCGTGCTGGGTTACGCCGACGCCGAGGAACGCCAATTCGGCCAGATCGTCGACTTCAGCCATAGTGGCCTGCCTTATCTCGAGTACAGGGCTGAGTCCTATCTTCTGGACGACGAGGGAAACAGAACTCGCCCCATCACAGTGGAGACCGGGTTCTGGCAGCTGGATCGCAAGCTGGGAGAGAAGGACTTAGGCCCGGGCCTGCTTCCTGGTGCGGAAGAGCCCGCCCTGTCGACTGCTGCCGACGTCGAGAAGCTCCGCAACGCGGACCAGGGCTTCGACATTCTGGCAACTATCAATCACCCGGGCGGGGTCAGCGAATTGTATGTCGGAGCCATCGAGGGGCCCCGCGTCCAAATGGCGACCGATGCCGTGATGCGCGGAGCGAATGCCAAGGAATACACTGCGGCGTCGCGCATGTTCGGCCTCGTCAACGGGGAGTTGATGTGGGCATGGGACATGGCTGCGGCTGGGCAGAAAATGGGTTCGCATGCTTCGGCTCGACTTCGCAAGACGGAGGTCTCATGACCAATTACTCATCACCGGTGCTGAAGGTGCACGGCGCGGTCGAAGCCGCGGGTTGCGACGACGGCGTCGCCGCCCACTACGGAGACCCCACGAGGGAGCAACGTTGGCTCGAACGGTCTTCGGGGGAGCGCCCGGTCGTTGTCGACCTGTCCCATCGGGGAGTGGTTTCAGTCGCGGGCGAGGACCGAGCCAGCTGGCTCACGACTCTTTCATCCCAGGTCATCGATGGATTGCCGGCTGGAGCGAGCACCGAGACCACCCTTCTCTCGGCGCAAGGACGCATTGAATACCAGCCCCATGTGGTGGTCGGCCCGGAAAAGGTCTGGCTGATCGTCGAGGCGGGACAGCAAGAAGGCCTTGTGGGTTTCCTCGATTCGATGCGGTTCATGCTTCGTGTAGAGGTCTCCGACGAGACGGACGACTTCGCGGTGATCGGCTCGACATCGGATATTCGAGGCAGGTCGGGAATCGCCTCAGACGCTCCGGTCTGGGAGGACCCGTGGCCCAGGGTAGGCCCGGGCGGCACCTCCTATGCGGAGGCCGAGAATCATCCCGGTCAGTCATGGAGCTATTGGGAGACCTTGATACCCCGCGGCGACTTGGCTTCTCTCGACGTCGAGTGGGTCGGCATCTGGGCCCTGGAAGCATTGCGCATCGAAGCTTGGCGCCCCCGTTTCGCGACCGAGGTGGACGAACGCACGATTCCGCATGAGCTTGATCTCATGCGAACGGCGGTGCACATGTCGAAGGGCTGCTACAAAGGCCAGGAGACGATCGCTCGGGTCCACAACCTGGGCCATCCTCCTCGCCGCCTCGTGTTCTTGGATCTGGACGGTTCCGAACACACGCTTCCTGTCCGAGGCTCGGAGATCTTCGTGGAAGGCGGTAGGCGCTCTGTCGGTCGGGTCACGAGCGTGGCCCTGCACCATGAGTCGGGTCCGATCGCTCTGGCCGTCGTCAAGCGGAGCGTGGACCCGGATTGCCGGCTGATCGTCCGTGACACGTCCTCCCACGTCGCGCCCGGGGAATCGCCTGATCGGGAGGCCGAACCCGTGTCGGTCGAGTACGCAGCCGCGCAGACCGTTGTGGTCAGTCCCGATGCCGGGCAAGCGGTCGGGCGACGCAATCGAAACGATTTTCTGCGCTGATTAGCCGGCCGTGCCCCGCAGTTCTCCGGCAGGAGGACTTTCCTAGGAACAAAAAATCAAGCGCCGCACCCTTGAGGGTGCGGCGCTTGGTGTCTTTTTTGATGACGAATCAGCGACCGAAGAGGACCTTTGCTTCGTCCCAGCGGTTCTGGGGAACAGATTTGAGACCGCTGAGGGCCTCGGCGAAGTCAACGCGGTTGATGTCCGTGCTGTGCAGGGCAACCATTTTGCCCCATTCTTTGTCGTGCACCAGGTCAACGACCGCCATACCCATGCGGGTGGCCAAGACGCGGTCGAATCCGGTGGGGGCGCCGCCCCGCTGGATATGCCCCAGCGTCGTATTGCGAGCTTCGATGCCGGTCATACGCTCGATCTCGTGCGTGACGTACTCGCCGATCCCACCCAATCGGGGACGGCCGTCCTTCTCGAGGCCTTTTTCATGCACGACTTCGTCGAATCCTTCGGGAATGAAGCCTTCGGCGACGACGACGAGCGGTGAACGGCCTCGCTCATGAACCTCGCGCACCCAGTCCGCTACTTGCGTCATGGGCACCTTCTGTTCCGGGATGAGCACGGCGTGGGCGCCCGCCGACATCCCGGAATGCAACGCGATCCAGCCAACGTGTCGGCCCATGACCTCCGCGACCATGCACCTGTGGTGAGACTCCCCGGTTGTGCGAAGTCGGTCCATGGCATCCGTTGCGATGGAGACGGCCGTGTCGAAACCGAAGGTGTAATCCGTTGCGCTGAGGTCATTGTCGATGGTTTTGGGCACCCCGACGACGGGAAGCCCGGCATCGGCCAAACGTTTCGCGCCTGCCAAAGTCCCCTCGCCGCCGATCGCGACGATCGCGTCGATCGCATTGCGCTCGAGCATGATGGAAATCTTGTCCGGGCCACCGTTGGGTCCGTCGAAAGGATTGGTCCGTGACGTACCCAAGATAGTTCCGCCGGTGCGGGCCAATCCGCGGACTCGCGTGCGCGGCAGATCCATAATGTCGCCCTCGACCACACCTCTCCAGCCGTCCCGGAAACCCACGAATTCGTCGTCGTAGGTTTTGACGCCGTTGAGCACCGCACCTCGAATCACGGCATTGAGTCCGGGGCAATCGCCACCGCTTGTCAGAAGTCCGATTTTCATGGGGTCTCCTCGCTACGAGCCAACCAAAGTGTCTGCTTTCAGTGTAGCGAACAGTTGGGAATTTGTGGATATCCAACGCACAAGAAATGCCTAGACCGCCCCGATATATGTGGGTCATCGGGGCGGTCTGTTTATGGCTATGTTGTTTTATGTTGTTTTTCCGGGCAAGAGGCTCGAGTCTGTCCGTTCCGCAGTCGCGACGAGGGCACTCAGCGCTGTGCGCCCGCGAGCAGCTTCTGGATGCGGGTCACGCCCTCCTCGAGGTCGGAGTCCGCCAGTGCATACGAGAGGCGAAGGTACCCCGAGGGGCCGAACGCCTCGCCCGGAACCACGGCAACCTCGGCTTCCTCGAGAATGACCTCGGCGAGATCGGTGGAAGAATTGATCTTCTTGCCCGCAATGGTGCTTCCGATGAGGCCCGTGACATCAGGGTAAGCGTAGAAAGCGCCCTTAGGGGTGGGGCATGTGATTCCATTGATCGCGTTGAGGCCCTTGACGATGCTCTGGCGCCGTCGGTCGAAAGCCTCTTTCATCTCCTCGACGGTATCCATCGGTTGGGTGATCGCGGCCAATGCGGCCCTCTGGGCAATGTTGTTCACGTTGGACGTCAGATGGGACTGGAGATTCGAAGCAGCCTTGATGACGTCGGCCGGGCCGATCATCCATCCCACACGCCAGCCGGTCATAGCGTACGTCTTGGCTACTCCATTGAGGACGATGACGTTCTCACCCAACTCGGGTGCCGCCGTCGCGATCGAGGTGAAGGGCGTCTGATCGTACGTCAGGTGCTCGTAGATTTCGTCCGCGATGACGAAGATCCCCTTTTCGGCGGCCCAACGTCCAATCGCCGTGGTTTCTTCCGGGCTGTACACGGCGCCCGTGGGATTGGACGGAGATACGAAGATGAGGGCTTTGGTGCGGTCAGAATACGCTGCCTCGAGCTGGTCGACCGTTACCTTGTATTCCTGCTCGGAGCCAGCGAAGACCTCGACGGGATTGCCGCCGGCCAAGCGGATCGCCTCGGGGTACGTGGTCCAGTAGGGGGCTGGCAACAGGACATCGTCGCCCTCCTCGATCACGGCAGCGAAGGCCTCGTACACGGCTTGTTTCCCGCCATTGGTCACGATCACCTGGGACGGATCCACCGAGTACTTCGAGTCTCTCAAGGTCTTCTCCGCGATGGCTTTGCGCAATTCCGGAAGGCCCGCGGCCGGCGTGTAACGGAAGTTTGCGGGGTCGTTCAAAGCCTCGCGGGCCGCATTCACAATGGGGCTGGGGGTCGCAAAATCTGGCTCGCCCGCCCCGAAGCCGATCACGGGCCGTCCCTCGGCCTTGAGTGCCTTGGCCTTCGAGTCCACGGCCAGAGTGGCGGATGGGGCTATGGCTGCAATGCGCGCGGAGATGCGTTCGTGGGACGGCATGGTGCTCACTTTCGTCGAAGACGGTTCCGGATAGCCGCACCGGCTTGCGCGGCGCGTCGGTGCTACGGACAATCCTATGCGTCGTGCCGTCCAGGAAACACGCCCGGAGTGGTTCTTGTGGAAAGTTTCCTGCCGGAGAGCCTCGAAGGTTCCGAGGCCGGCGAGCAGGGAGTGAGGCGAATGCGAATTCATAAATTGCGGTGCTTGGCCAAAGCCGCTAAAGTTGACGTTCGGTGCTCGCCACCGAGGATTGCGTATGCCCGTGCGGCACATGCGTACCTGAAGGCGAATGGTGGTTTTCCGCCGAAGGGCAGTGGCGCAATTGGTAGCGCAGCGGTCTCCAAAACCGCAGGTTGCAGGTTCGAGTCCTGTCTGCCCTGCATTATCATCCCCTCACGAAGACCCAATTCGTGGCATATAGTCGAGAGCGTTGCATAACGTCCAAGCCATAACGAACGAAAGGGGCGGTACCGAATGGCTAGAGCTGCCGCTGCGGGAGCCGCCGAGGAAGATGCCAGCACCGAGAAGCGCGGCTTCTTCGGACGTATTTTTCTCTTCTTCAAACAAGTCATTGCTGAGCTGAAAAAGGTCGTCAGCCCCACCAAGCGCGAACTCCTGAACTACGTCATCATCGTCCTGGTGTTCGTCGCTTTCATGCTGTTGTTGATCTTCGGCCTCGACTACCTGTTCGGCCAAGGAGCCTTCTGGCTCTTCGGCGATGGTAGCTTCGGTCAGAAGCCCACGGGCGCCCAAGGCTAGACTGAGATTTCAGACGAACCCGCCGCGTGACCGAGCGCTCGGTCGCGCAGGTGAGAACACCCCCAAGAAAGCAGGAAACGCAGTGTCCGAGCAGGAACTCGAGAACTCCGCCGCGGAGAACCAGGTCGAGGAGACCTCTCCCGAGCAGGCAGAGCAGGCCGACGCCGCGGAGCAGTCCAGCCAATCCGGCTTCGAGCAGACCGAGTCCACCCTGGTCTCTGCTGCCCAAGAGGATTCAGAGAATTCCGAAGATGCGTCCGCCAACTTCGACGACACCGTCGAGCAGGTCTCCGAAGCCTCTGAGGGGGATGCCGACGTCGACCCGATGCAGGAATTCCGGTCCAAACTCCGCCGCCAAGAGGGCGACTGGTACGTGATTCACACCTACGCCGGGTACGAGAACCGGGTCAAAACCAACCTGCAGACCCGTGCCCAGTCCATGAACATGGAAGACGACCTCTTCGAGATCCAGGTGCCCATGGAAGAAGTCGTCGAGATCAAGAACGGCCAGCGCAAGACCGTGAGGCGTGTTCGCATTCCCGGCTATGTCCTGGTGCGCATGAACCTCACGGACGAGTCCTGGGGCGTCGTCCGCCACACGCCGGGCGTGACCGGATTCGTGGGACAGGACGCCTACAACCCAGTTCCTCTCCGTCTGGACGAAGTTGTCGACATGCTGGCTCCCGTTTTCGAGGCCGAGCAGGCCGAGGCGGCCAAGGAAGCCGGGGAGCCGATCCCCGCAGAGGTTGCGCCCCAGCTCAACGTGGGTTTCGAAGTCGGGGAATCCGTCATCGTCAAGGAGGGGCCGTTCGAAACTCTTCCGGCCACAATCTCCGAAATCAAGCCCGAAGCTCAACAGCTCGTGGTTCTTGTATCGCTGTTCGAGCGCGAGACCCCCGTGACCTTGAGCTTCAACCAGGTCACCAAGATCTGATTCCATTCGACCCGTATCGCAATGCGCGGTGTTGCCTGTCAACGGCAGACCGCGCATTTGCGTTTACCGGAGTGAGTTTGGTCCCGTCAAGTGGAGAAACCTTCGCATTCGGGGCTAGACTTGTGATCGCGTGTGCTCGTTCGCTTTGGCGTGCGCACGTGAGGTCGCCGCGCCACGGCGACCCACCGCCGTCGTACGCTCCTGTGCGTCGGTAAGCCCCATTCAAGAAAAGGACCTCAATTGGCTCCCAAGAAAAAGGTCTCAGGCCTTATCAAGCTGCAGATCCAGGCAGGCGCCGCTAACCCGGCACCTCCGGTCGGCCCCGCGCTCGGTCAGCACGGCGTCAACATCATGGAATTCTGCAAGGCGTACAACGCCGCAACCGAATCCATGCGCGGCAACGTGATCCCCGTGGAGATCACTGTCTACGAGGATCGCTCGTTCACCTTCGTCACCAAGACTCCTCCGGCCGCCGAACTCATCAAGAAGGCCGCAGGCGTTGCCAAGGGATCTGGTGTTCCGCACACCAACAAGGTCGGCAAGATCAGCATGGACCAAGTCCGCGAGATCGCCGAGACCAAGATGCCCGACCTCAACGCCAACGACATGGACGCAGCGTCCAAGATCGTCGCCGGCACCGCCCGTTCGATGGGCATCACCGTCGAATAATCCTCCGGGATAAATCGACAGTTCTTCAATAATTCATTCAGCCCGCGCCGGACGCGGGAGGCCCGTCCTAGAACGGGTCGGTGGCAGGGCCCAGCGCGGTCCGATAGACCACAACTGCACAAGGAGAAATAAGCAGATGGCAAAGCGCAGCAAAGCGTACCAGGCAGCCGCAGCGAAGATCGATCAGGACAAGCTGTACGGCATCACCGATGCGATCGCCCTCGCGCAGGAGATCAACTCCTCGAAGGCCGATGCAACCGTTGAGGTTGCAATGCGCCTTTCGGTCGATCCCCGCAAGGCAGACCAGATGGTTCGCGGCACCGTGAACCTTCCCAACGGCACCGGCAAGACCGCCCGCGTCGTCGTCTTCGCCCAGGGGGACAAGGCCGCAGCGGCCGAAGAAGCCGGCGCGGACTACGTCGGTTCCGACGAGCTCATCGCGAAGGTTGCCGACGGCTGGGTCGACTTCGACGCCGCCGTGGCAACCCCGGACATGATGGGCAAGGTCGGTCGTCTCGGCAAGGTTCTGGGTCCTCGTAACCTGATGCCCAACCCGAAGACCGGCACCGTCACGATGGACGTCGTCAAGGCCGTGGGAGACATCAAGGGTGGCAAGATCGACTTCCGTGTCGACCGTAACGCCAATCTTCACTTCATCATCGGCAAGTCCTCCTTCGACGCTGCGAAGCTCGAAGAGAACTTCCGTGCGGCGCTCGAAGAGATCGTTCGTTTGAAGCCCTCCTCCTCCAAGGGTCGTTACATTTCCAAGATGACCGTGGCCACTACTTTCGGCCCCGGCGTCCCCGTGGATCCTTCCGCGGCGGAGAAGTAAATTCTCTTGTCTGTGATCTCGCGCGATCTGACCGATCGTTCAAGATCTCAGTGAACACATGGCCCCGTGCCGTCCTGAGCGACGGTGCGGGGCCATGCGCGTTCACTGCCCGCCTTCTGAGGGCTAAACTGGCATGATCGTTTTTGCATCGAGGGAGGGCAACCGCCATGAGTCTGGTCTTTGAGGGCGTGACGAAGTCTTTCGGGCGGGCCAAGGTCCTCAGGTCCCTCGACCTGACGCTAGAGTCGGGCACGCTCATGACGGTCTTGGGCCCTTCGGGTGGAGGGAAGACCACGATGTTGCGGGTCGCGGCGGGCCTCGAAACTCCTACTTCTGGAGCGGTGACGCTCAACGGCACCTCCGTTCGTCTGGGAGACGCGTCGGTCGCGTTTCAGGACACGCCCCTGTACCCGCACCTGACCGTCATGGAAAACATCCTGTTCCCCCTTCGCCTGAAATCAGCGGGTGGCTCGAGGGTTCGCAGGGACTCACGGGGACAGCGTGAAGCGGCCCAGGCAGTCCTGGACATGATGCACATCCCGGACCTGGGCCCGAGGCGCATCCATGAATTGTCCGGAGGGCAGAAACAGCGGGTTGGAATCGCCCGTGCGCTCGTACGTGATGTGGGGCTGTACCTCTTCGACGAGCCACTGGCCCATCTCGACCAATCACTGGCTCGCGAAATCCGGGAAGACCTCCGAGAAATTCAGCGCAAGACTGGGCTGACGATGCTCTACGTAACGCATCAGGTTGAAGAGGCATTCGCCCTGGGGGACACTGTCGCGATCTTGAACGAGGGCCGTCTGGAACAGGTCGGTACGCCCCACGAGATCTGGCGCCGCCCCGCGACTCATTTCGTCGCCGGTTTCTTAGGGAGCTATCCGATGAACTTCGTTGCCGGAGAAGGGGAGGTCATCCGGGGGTTCAGACCCGAGAACTGCGTCGTGGTCAAGGACGCCGATCATCTCGAAAAGACTGATCCTCCGTCGGACCGCGGCTTGAGCTTCCACGGCACGGTCGCGACGTCGTCATTCTTGGGGGAAGCCACGTTGGTCGACTTCGACCCCGTTGAACCCAATCTCGGCCCGTTGCGGGCCTTGGTGCCTTCCGGGGTGGAAGGCCGGGTAGGCGCACCGCCCCAGGCCGGGGATGCCGCACGGTTGCGCGTTCATCCGGAACACGTGCACGAATTCGAGAAAGGCACGGGGCGACGTATCGGCTAGCAACCGCGGTGGGCTGCGGATGGAGTGAGGTGTATCGCAATCAACGACACGGGGTGGCTCGCTCGGCGGGCGTGTGGTTTACTTGAGGTACCAAAGACCGCCGGTCGTAGGTTTTGCACGCCCCTCGGGTGTGTTTATCCGCCATAAGAGTTCTCCCAAGGAACCGCCAGCGCAGGTGAACGTGACACAACTGGACTCCGTGCATTCAGATGCATGTTGAGGTTTCGCTGTGCCCCGCCATCTGTGCGGGGCATTTTTTGTGAGCTCATGGGCGCCCGGCAATCAGACCGGAAGGAGTACCATGGCGACACCGGAAAAGGCGGCCGCTGTATCGGAGTTGAGGGAGCTTTTCTCCAACTCGGACGCTGCTGTTTTGACTGAGTATCGTGGTCTCACCGTGGCCAAGCTCAAAGAGCTTCGTCGTTCACTCGGTGAGAACGCTGAATATGCCGTGGTGAAGAACACGCTGACCGCCATCGCGGCCAAGGAAGCCGGCATCGAAGGCTTGAACTTCGATGACCTGAATGGCCCCACCGCTATCGCTTTCATCACCGGGGAACCGGTTGAAGCGACCAAGAGCCTGCGTGACTTCGCCAAGGACAACCCCCAGCTGGTCATCAAGAGTGGTTACTTTGAGGGTAAGACTCTCGATGAAGCTGACATCAAGAAGCTTGCGGATCTTGAATCTCGCGAGGTGCTGCTGGCCAAGGTCGCCGGTGCCGCAAAGGGCACCCTGTCCAAGGCCGCTGCGCTGTTCCAGGCACCGCTGTCCAAGACCGTTCGTACCGCAGAGGCTCTGCGCGCGAAGGTCGAGGAGCAGGGTGGAGAATCCGCTGCCTAAGACGTCCCCGGACGTCATCAACGGGAATCCGTTGGCCCTGCACCTCAGCCTGGGGAGCAGGAGAATCCAAGATCCGTTGCAGGAAACCTCTGCAACAAGACATAAGAAGGAGCCAAACACATGGCTAAGTTGACCACCGAAGAACTCATTGAGGCTTTCAAGGAGCTCTCCCTGATCGAGCTGTCCGACTTCGTCAAGGCCTTCGAGGAGACCTTCGACGTCACCGCTGCTGCTCCCGCCGCCGTTGCTGCTGCTCCGGCCGCCGGTGGCGACGCTGGTGCCGATGCTGCTGAAGAGCAGACCGAGTTCGACGTCGTTCTCGAGTCGGCCGGCGACAAGAAGATCGCAGTTATCAAGGAAGTTCGTGCCCTGACCTCCCTCGGCCTCAAGGAAGCCAAGGACCTGGTCGACGGCGCTCCCAAGCCGGTTCTCGAAGGCGCTTCTAAGGAAGACGCCGACAAGGCCAAGGAGCAGCTCGAGGGCGCAGGCGCTACCGTCACCCTCAAGTAATTCCTTCCGGAATTTCTTTGGTAGAAGGCTCTCCCACCGTCTGGTGGGGGAGCCTTCTTCTTTTTAAATTGATAGGGGGATGTGTCAGAGGCAAAGGAGTTGGCTGGCCCCGGGTATAGCGCGCCCTTCCCGTCGTAGGTTGCCGATGTATCTGCGCTTCAACTGCGAATCCTGGAATGAGGATCCGGCGGGTCATCGATCGATATGGAGGACGACATGAGCGATGCAGCACACGTCGTGAACGTCGTCGGCATCCGCTATCCGGACGTGGATCATGTCGATATTCTGAACAGCGTGATCAGCATAGCCATGCTGGACAAACGGGAGAATACTGGAAGGCCCTCTTTGCCACCAGCGAGGCCATACGGAGGCAATGATCCGTTAGGTCTGCGTCAGCAGTATCCGGGATTGTGCCAGGACGCCGAGACAGCCTCTCAGCCGGGGACATCAATCCAAGAGCAGGCAAGGGACGGACTGCCCCTCCGTGACTCCGTCCGGCGGCACGACAGCCAGGACGTCGGCTATGGCAAGGCCCGAGAGCATGTGGGCTTGCGTGCCTGGGCAGGGACGAACGACGTTGCCGTTGAGCGTGCACGGAACGAGGCTCGTGCTTCCCCTGCGCGAAGGTGGCAGGTCGCGGCCGAGAACGGCGGGTCGAAGGCTCGGCATATCCCGTCCCAGGAATCCGGCGAGAGCGACCGGTGCAAGACTGTAGAGCGAGGCGTGCGCAGCGAGGGGATTCCCCGGCAGTCCCAGAACGATCCGGTCGCCGGGCAGGCGGCCGACGATCGTCGGGTGCCCGGGGCGGACGGCTATCGACGTAGCGACGAGATCAGTGCACATCTCCTCGAGGATCTGACGCACGAAATCCTGGGGTGAGGAGCCCGAACCTCCCGTGAGGATCACGAGGTCACCGCTCGCCCAGGAGATCCATTCGCGGATGACGCCGCGGTCGTCGTGGAGCCTCGTTCGTTCGGTGACGTTCGCTCCCCAACCCCGCAACAGGTGCGGAAACTGGGCGGAAAAGGCGTCACGAACTTCTCCGGCCTGCGGGACTCCGGAGGGGATAACTTCGTTGCCGGTGAAGGCCATGCTGACTGTCATGGGCCGGTGCGCAGAGACGATGTCGATGCCGCAGGCCGCGAGCAGAGCGAGGTGTCGGGGGCCGAGCACGGTTCCTTCCGCGACCAGCTCGGTGCCCCGGTCCATCTCCTCGCCGCGGCGCCGCATGTCCCGATCGGGAATGTAGGGATGTCCCGGGAGGCAACGCACGGTCGACCCAAGGGTCTCGGTGTGCTCGGCGCGGACCACCCCCTCGGTCCCTTCGGGCAGCACGGAACCGGTCAGAACCGGCCAGGCCTCTCCGGCCTCGATCTGTCCGGTGCGACGGTGGATGTTGCGTTCGCCCGAAGAACGGACGGGGTCCGAGGTCAGGCGCCACGGTCCCGGACCAGCCACGGCGAACCCGTCCATGGCCGAGGAATCGAAGTGCGGCACAGGTATAGGGCTCGCAACGGCTCTGGACGTCGTGGAACCCAAAGCGTCCTCGAGACGGACGTCCTCTGGCCTGTCCACGGACCGACCGATGTCACCGGCGAGTCCATGCAAGGCTTCGCGCACGTCGAACCAATCGCGTTTCATCGGTCGCTCCCTTTGCTCATGGCCGTGAAACCGTGAGCCACGGCGTCTTCCCACGTGTCGACGTCGGCGCTCGACCCGTCGGGAATCTCCACCGCGACGGGATCCAGGCGCTTCAAACGGGACATGACCGAAGCGTCGGCCGGCGTTCCGTCGAAGACTTTCAACGCAGCCTCGAGGAGAACAACTGATAAGAGCGGCTGCAAGCGGCCATTGTCGGACCCGATGTAGGCCGAGGCTTCCTCCGGACCGGCCTCGACGGCCCGGGCAAGGGCCTGGAGCCCGGGGCCGGAACGAGGCATGTCGGATGCGACCAGAAAAACCCACGTGCCGCGGGCGTTGACATGACCGCGTTCGGCAAGTGCTCGGAGACCCGTACGAATGGCTGCGGCCGGACCCGAGAACGGCGGGTCTTCCCGCACCACTCCGGAGGCCAGGGGGACCGGCAAATCGTCCGGCCCGACGACGACGGACTCGGATGGTCCCGCGCTCGTGTGCTCTTCCAATTCCGAAAGGACTGCGGACAACAGTGTGCGATCGCCGTTCTTCAGCAACGGCTTGTCGGGGGAGGACGCCGGTGACGACGCGTGCAGACGCGACGAGCGTCCGCCGGCCAGAACGAGCGCCAGGAAATCTGGATGGTGCACAGTGACCATGGGCTAACCTCCGGCGAAAGGCGGCATGATGTCGATCCGCTCGACGCCGTCCAAAGACGCCTCGTGGCTTGCCCGCCGCCCGTCCACCAAGAACGAGCAGCGAGGAAAGACCTCGGCGAGGGTCATGTCCGAGGCTCTATGCTGCGTGTGCTCGCGGCCTAACCAGTCCACGAGCTCACCGAGCGTCCCGACCCCTGCATGAACCGGCTCCACGGTCTCAAGGGCCTGGCCCCGGGCCGCTCGGGCAGCCGCGAAATAATGAATCGCGACCATTACTCAGCCCCCGATCGCGCTCATACTGCGGTCGGGCTGGACGAATCCTGGTGTACCCAGTCCGACCTTGGTCTGACCGTGGGCTTTGGGTTTGGCCCACATGGCCGCGCGCCAGATATCGGCTATCTGCTCGTCGCTCGACCCGTCTCGCAGAGCGGCCATCAAATCCGTCTCTTCGTGGGAGAACAAGCAACTGCGGATCTTGCCGTCCGCGGTAACTCTGGTACGGCTGCAGGCTTCGCAGAAGGGCTCGGTCACGGATGCGATGATCCCGACCTGGCCGAGAACGTCGGCCTTTTCCTCCGAACCCTGGGCCGCCAAGGGACGTACGTCCCATAATTCGGCCGGCGCGGAGCCGCGAGGCTCCGATTGCGGCCTCAGCTCGAAATCCTCGGAAATCCGTTCTCGAACTTCCCCTGCGGTGACCATGCCACTGCGAGTCCACTCGTGGTCGGCATCGAGAGGCATCTGTTCGATGAAACGAAGCTGGAAGCCGTGGCGAAGGGACCAATCGAGCAATTCCCCGGCCTGATCGTCGTTGACCCCACGCATGAGGACAGCGTTGATTTTGATGGGGTGTATTCCCGCCGCAGCCGCGGCTTCGAGCCCCCTGAGAACGTGAGGCAGGCGATCTCGCCGGGTGATCTTCGCGAAGGTTTCCGGACAGACCGTGTCCAAGGAAACGTTAATACGGTTCAGACCCGCGTCAACCAATTTGTCGATTTTCTTTTCCAAACCGATGCCGTTGGTCGTGATCGACATCGGCAGATCGGGATGAAGGCCGCGGAGATCACCGATGATGTTCGCCAGATCAGCCCTGACCAAGGGCTCCCCACCGGTGAAGCGCACCTCTCGAATACCCAGGAGTCTGACGCCGATGTCGGCAATCCGAACCGCCTCGGAGGCGCTCAGGAGTTCGTTCTTCCCCAGCCAATCGAGGCCTTCCGCGGGCATGCAATACGTACACCGCAGGTTGCATTTGTCGATGAGGGACAGCCGGAGATCATTGGCCACACGTCCCCACTGGTCTTCCAAGAGTCCCAATGCCGCCTCCTCGCGTAGAGCGTTCAGTTCCCACGGTACTCGTGATTGTCGGATTGCGGGAAACTCGCCGAACCTCCCGAATCATCCGTTGACTACGAGTTATAACGGAGGGACGCGGAGCTGGCTTCACGCCACAGACCGCCAACGGACCCTCGTGCTGCGGTACATTCGCTGTCAGGGCCATGGCCACGACGAGCACCCAATGGAGGACGAAGTATGAAAGCCCACCGGAACACTGATGTCCAGAACTCGGCCCGTCTGCGGGGCCGTCGAGGCCGACTGATAGGAGCCATCGCGACGTCCGCGGTCGGCCTGATCCTCCTGACCGGGTGTGGAGGCCAATCCAATGATTCGAGCTCCGCCGACGACAAGACCATCAATGTCTTCGCGGCGGCCTCGCTGAACAAAGCGGGGGACGAATTGGCCTCAAAGTACAAGGAAAGCCATTCCGACACGGATATCAAGTGGAATTACGCGGGTTCCTCGGCACTGGTGCAGCAGATTGACCAGGGAGCCTCCCCGGACATATTCGTCTCTGCAGACCAGCAGAACATGGACAAGGCCCTTAAACTCGACGCCTTCAAGGATTCCCACGACACGTCCGTGATCGCGACTAATACACTGCAGTTGGTGACTGCGCCCGGCAACCCGGGCAATGTCCATTCTATTCAGGATGCCGCGGACAAACCCGTCGCAGTCTGTGCCGCCGAGGTACCGTGCGGGACCTTGGCCCAGCAAGCCCTGGATGCGGCGAGCGTCAAACTCGACAACGCGAGCCAAGAAGCCAATGTATCGGCCGTGTCGACCAAAGTCAGCCAGGGAGAAGTGGACGCCGGATTCGTGTACTCCACGGACGCGCTGAACATGCAGAAGAACAACGAGGACATCTCGACGATCGACCTCAAGGGAATTCAGAACAATCAGTACCCTGCGGCCCTGACGGATACCGGCAAGAAGAACGGCGAGGCCAAAGACTTCTACAAGTGGCTCAAGAGCGATGACGCCAAACAGATCCTCGAGAAGTACGGCTTTGGCTCGGACGAATAATTCGAATTATGCGTTCCCGGCATGGATGTACGTCCCGGCCGGGATCGCACTGCTGTTGGTCCTGGGGCCGCTGGTCGGACTGATCGTCAAGATCCCGTGGTCGCGGGCGGGTCACCTCCTGACGGAGCCTTCCGCGATGGAAGCCCTCGAGCTATCGGTCACGACGGCCTGTGTCTCCACGGTGTGCTGCGTCGTCGTCGGAATTCCGTTGTCGCTGATGCTGACCCGCACCGGCCGGCCTCGAACCAATGAATCCGGCCGCATAGGGACGGCAGGACTCGCATCCGCATTCAGCGGCCCGATCGCCTTCATCGTGTATGCGCCGTTGGTGCTCTCGCCCGTGGTTTCCGGCTTGGCCCTGATGTTCTTCTGGGGTCGCAACGGACTGTTCGGAAAGATACTCGCCGAAGCGGATGTGACCATCGCATTCACGTCGTGGGCCGTGATTCTGGCCCAGGTATTCGTGTCGATGCCGTTCTTCGTCTCGACGGCGGTGACGGCGCTCTCCGCGATACCTCGCCGCTACGAGGAGATCGCGGCCACCGAGGGGGCAACGCGCGGTGAGATCATTCGCAAGGTCCTGCTGCCTCAGGCGGGGCCTGGACTTCTGACCGCTGGTCTCCTGAGTTTCGCGCGGGCGCTCGGTGAGTTCGGGGCGACCATTACCTTCGCCGGAAATATCGAAGGAACGACCAGGACCATTCCGCTCAACATAGAGATCGGTCTCAGTTCCAACGACGTCGACGCGGCACTCGGCAGCTGCATCATGCTACTGGCGCTGTACTTGTTGGTCGTGGGGTTGATGCTCCTCGCGAGATTCTTGGGAAAAGTTCGAAAGGCGGGGAACTCCTATGCATGACTCGGCACCGCGTTCACCGGGCGAGCACCTGACAGCTCTGACCCGGTTGGTTGCATCCCTCGGGGCGAGCCCACGGAGCGAAAATTTAGCTCTCGGTAAGGCATATGGGCGTATCCACGCGGCTCCCGTCATTGCCTCGGAGGACTCGCCGCGGTTCGACAACTCCCAGATGGACGGCTACGCGCTCAGTGCCGAGGCGAACCGGTCACAGGATCGTACTTTCGTTGCCGGCCCCGTATTGCCCGCGGGGACCGACCCCGCCCGCGACTATCCCAGAGGGTTGGATCGAGCCGACCTCGTCTGCCCGATCATGACCGGGTCCAAGCTGCCCAAGGGAACGGCCGCCGTCGTGCCGGTGGAAAAGTGTAATCCGACTGAATTCGTGGCCACCGGAGAACACCTGCAGGTTCCTGCCGTCCCGAACGGGCAGTTCCTCCGTATGGCCGGATCGGACCTCGTTCGGGGAGAAACCCTCGTCCCGGCGGGCAAACCACTCAGCGCCCAGGCCATCGGGGTTCTGGCGAGCCAAGGTATCGCGACGGTCGAGGTATGGGCCCGGCCCCGGGTGATGATCTGTACTGGGGGAGAAGAAGTCTCCGCGGATTCGACGGCGCCGTTGGACAACGCCCAGATCCCGGATGCCAATGGTCCAATGCTCGAGGCACTGTGCCAGGAGTACGGCCTGGAGGTCGCCGAGAAAATCGTGACCGGCGACGACGCCGACCAGCTGCGTACCCGCCTGACGGAAGCCGCCAGACGAGTTCAGCCTGATCTTATCGTGACTTCCGGAGGCATTAGCCACGGGAAATTCGAGGTCGTTCGACAGGTCCTGGAGTCGGAGGTCCACGCCTGGTTCGGACACGTCGCTCAGCAACCCGGCGGCCCCCAAGGCTATGCCGCGCTCGCCGGTGTCCCCGTCGTCGCGCTACCGGGAAATCCTGTGAGTACCCTCGTCTCCTTCCGACTCTTTGTCGCTCCTTTGGCCGCCCGTATGTGGGAGGCAGCGCTCGAACGGCACCCGGTCACTGCCTTCGTGTCCCAGGGACTTCGTGGTATTCAGGGAAAGACTCAGTTCAGACGTGGCCTCCTCAAAGCTCGCGACGACGCCACCTTCTGGGTCCAGGCCGTCGGGGGACCGGGCTCACATCTGCTTGCGCAATCCGTTGCCTCGAATTGCCTGATCGAAGTGCCGCCGAAAGCTGACTTGCCCCGCGGGTCCGCCGTACGAGTCCATCCGTTGACCCCGGCTCTGGAGCACCTTGAGGAGAATTCATGACAGAACATAACGACCAGTTGACCCACGTCCGCGACGACGGTTCGGCACATATGGTGGACGTGACCGGCAAGGAGGAGACGAGTCGGGAAGCCACCGCGGTCGGCACCGTCCGGACCCGCCCTGACGTCGTCGGACTCATATATGCCGCGGATCTTCCCAAAGGCGACGCATTGCCCGTGGCACGAATAGCCGGAATCATGGGTGCCAAGAAGACCCCGGACCTCATTCCTTTGTGTCATCCCTTGCCTCTGGGCAAGATCACGGTGGATTTCGATCGTCTCGAGGACGGCGTCCGGATCAAGGCGAGGGTCAAGACCCGCGGAGTGACAGGCGTCGAGATGGAGGCGCTGACCGCAGTCAGTACGGCCGCACTCGCGCTGTACGACATGATCAAAGCGGTTGACAAGCATGCCACGATCACCGACATGCGTGTACTGGCCAAGTCGGGCGGTAAATCCGGCTCCTGGTCCATCGAGGAGGACCGATGACCGGACGGACGGCGCTGGTGCTCGTTGCCTCGACTCGGGCGGCGCGAGGAGTCTACGAGGACCGCTCGGGCGTGAAATTGGTCGACTGGTTGCGCTCCGAGGGCTTTTCGAGTCCGGATCCGATGGTGGTCGAGGACGCGCACTTTGCGGAAGTCTTCGAGACGGCGGTTGCCAATGAGCGCGCGAGGCCACGGCTGATCATCACATCCGGGGGCACGGGTCTGAGCTCCGACGACCGAACGGTTGAGGCGGTCGCTCCGCACCTGGACTACGAAATCCCGGGCGTCATGTATGCCTTGTGGCGCAAGGGGCTCGAGGCGACACCGACCGCGATCCTTTCGAGAGGCGTCGCGGGAGTGATCGGCCGCAGCTTTGTGGTGACCCTTCCCGGTTCCCCGGGCGGAGTCAAGGATGGAATCGCTGTTTTGGATGGAATCTACCGGCACGTTCTGGATCAATTGGAGGATCGTCATGACCACTGAACATTCCAGGGACCCGGCGTACGTGGCCGAGCAAACCGGCGTCGTGGTCAGGGCCGATGTGATCGAGGAACCTCTCGAACCGCTGGCGGGCCAAGCACGGTCGGCGACCCTGACCCGCGCCATGGGGGCCCTCGTGGTCTTTGACGGCGTCGTCCGGGACCACGACGAGGGACGTGGTGTCCAGGGGCTGACCTATACAGCGCATCCGCAGGTCGGGGAGATGATGCGGGAGGTGGCCGCGAAGGTCTCCTCACGGAACCCCGAAGTCAGGCTGTGGGCAGTTCACCGGATCGGTCCCTTGGAAATCGGCGAATCGGCTCTGACGATCATGGCGGCCGCGGCTCACCGCGGAACCGCCTTTCGGGCCTGCGAAGACATGGCAGATACGGTCAAAGCGGAAGTGCCGATCTGGAAAGAACAGCTTTTGGACGACGGAACGGTCGACTGGGTAGGCCTGTAAGACCAGGGCGTGCGTGAACCGGGTTACGGCGGGCATATCGGATCGTGCGATGGCCCGAAAAGCACGCCACAGTCCGATGCCGACCCTCGTCCCCTAGGGGTGGACCGTCGGGACTTCCTTGGTCAGGGGCTCTGCCACGTCTTCCAGCCCTTTGTTCTCGGCATCGACGCCGAGGAACCACGCGACCAAGCCCCCAGCCATCATGATTACCGCGCCCATGAGATAACCCCAGACCAAAGGCCCGCGGTGCTCGCCGGTGCCGATGAGAACACCGTAAATGAGTGGGGCGACCGCGCCGGCGACCTGCGCGATCGAGAAGAAGTAACTGATCGCCTGGCCACGAACTTCGATCGGGAAGATCTCCGAGACGGTCAGGTATGCGGCCGAGGCGCCGGCGCTCGCGAAGAAAAAGGCCACGCACCAGAAGATCGTATGAGTGATCGGTCCCAAGACGTTCATGGAGAACAAGATCGCGGAAGCAGCCAGTATCACCGCAGCGAGTCCATAGGTTCCGAAAATCATTTTGCGGCGCCCGATCGTGTCGAAAAGTCGCCCCAGCAGGATTGGCCCCAGGAGCGACCCGAGTGCGAACGGGATCATGTACTTGCCGGCCGCCGAGTGGCTCACCCCGTAGAAAGTCTCCAGCACGATCGCATAGGTGAAGAAGATCGCGTTGTAGAGGAAGGACTGTGTCACCATCAAAGTGATACCCAGGACCGTGCGAGTCGGATATTGCTTGAGGAACACGTGGGCGAGTGACTTCAACGGCAGCTTCTCTTCGGGCTTGATCCGCAAAGCCTTGCTCTCGTCGACCTCTGGGATCTCCCGACCGCGAGAGCGGACATCGTCCTCGATGCCATCCACAACCGATTCGGCTTGTTCACCGTGCCCGTGTGTCAGCATCCAGCGCGGGGATTCCGGGATGTGGCGACGTATCAAGATGAGGATCAGTCCCAGCACCGGGCCGATGAAGAACCCTATGCGCCAGCCCCAGTCGATCGGGAAGAGGTTGGGATCCAGCAGGAAGATCGTCGCGATCGCCCCGATCATCACACCGCCCCAGTAGGTCCCATTAACGATCAGGTCCACGCGACCTCGATATTTCGCCGGGATCAGTTCGTCGATAGTGGCATTGATCGCGCTGTACTCGCCGCCGATGCCGGCGCCTGCCACGAACCGCCAGATATAGAGGAACCACGGGGCGAAGGAGAGTCCTGCAATGCCCGAACCGATCAGGTAGACCGCAAGCGTCAGGATGAAAAGCTTCTTCCGACCGATCCGATCGGTCAGAGCGCCGAAGAACAGCGAGCCCAGGACCTGACCCAAGAGGTAAGCAGTGGCCGCCCCGGTGATCTGGGTCGTGGACATGTTGAGGGTCTGCGCGAAGCCATTGGCCGCGACGATCTGGACTTCGAGACCGTCGAGAATCCATGCGGTTCCCAGACCAACGATCACCATGGTGTGGAATGTGCTCCACGGCAGGCGGTCCAGACGAGCTGGGATCAAGCTGGTAATTGACTTCATGGTGACAAACATAACGTTGCTATCCAGATCCGGCTAGTGGACCACATCGTCACTGGGCCACGAGACGGCAGTCTTGCGAGAAAAAGGGCTTCTTCCCTTGTCAGAGCGCCACCTCGACGATGCCGGGGGCCGATGTTCGCCCGTGCCCGTGGGATGTGGCACACTTAAGGAAAATTGCCGCTCAAGCACTGCGGGAGAGCCTCGGCTGGACCGGGCGCCGAAGGAGCAAACCCTCCCCGGGAAACTCTCAGGCCAATGAACCGTAGTGCCAGGCAACTCTGGAAAGGGGCTCCATGGTCCCGCCGAAGGGGCAAGGCCGCGTGAGATTCCGCGGCTGAAAACTCTCAGGTCAAGGCACAGAGCGGGGAGGATAGTTCCGCCGACCCCGGAGAGATCATGTCCTTCCTCGATCGCCACCTTGGCCCCCGTACCGCAGACGTCACCTCGATGCTCGAGGAGCTCGGCTTCGAATCCCTGGACGCCCTGGCTGATGCCGCGGTTCCCGGTTCTATCCGTAAATCCGCATCACTCGAACTGCCCGGACTACCCGAAGCCCTGAGCGAGCACGAGGCCGCCGCACGCATCAGGTGCCTCGCCGACCGCAATCAGGTCAAGGTCCAAATGATCGGTCAAGGGTATTCAGAGACCATCACCCCAGCCGTCCTTCGTCGCAATATCCTGGAAAATCCGGGTTGGTATACCTCGTACACCCCGTATCAGCCGGAAATCTCTCAAGGTCGCCTCGAGGCCTTGCTGAATTTCCAGAACGCGATCATGGACCTTACGGGGATGGACATCGCCAACGCCTCAATGCTGGACGAGTCCACGTCCGCAGCCGAAGCCGTGGTCATGATGCGCCGGGCCAACCGCAAGGTCAAGGCCGGCAAGGTCGTCGTGGATTCGCGGTTGCTGCCTCAGACTCTGCGAATTATCGAAGGCCGGGCGTCTACCCTCGGGATCGACATCGTCACGACCGACCTTTCGGAAGGGCTGCCGGACGGCGAACTGTGCGGGGTCCTCGCCGCGCAGATCGGTGCGGACGGGCAGATTATCGACAACACCGACCTCGTCGAGATGGCACACGAGCGCAATGCTCTGGTCACGATCGCGACGGACCCCCTCGCGCTCGCTCTACTCACGTCGCCGGGATCCCAGGGGGCCGATATTGCGATCGGCAGTTCCCAGCGTTTCGGAGTGCCTCTCTTCTTCGGCGGACCGCACGCTGCGTTCATCGCGATTCGCCGGGGGCTGGAGCGCTCGCTTCCCGGGCGGTTGGTCGGAGTCAGCACCGACGCAACCGGTCGTCCTGCGTATCGCTTGTCGCTGCAAACCCGCGAGCAGCACATCCGACGCGAGAAGGCGACGTCGAATATCTGTACAGCGCAGGCGCTGCTCGCAATCGTCGCCGGCGCATACGCGGTGTACCACGGTCCGGAAGGACTGCGTCGGATTGCGGAGGAAATCCACGACAAGGCCGCCTACCTCGCCGCGGGACTCGAAGCCGGAGGGATCGAGCTGGCTCATCGGGTCTTCTTCGATACCGTGACGGCGGTTGTTCCCGGCCGTGCGGATGACGTCGTGGCCTCCGCCTTGGACAAGGGCATAAACCTCCGCAGGGTCGATGCCGATCGCGTAGGCATCAGCCTCGGAGAACCTCATACTTTTGAGCAGCTCGACGCGGTGCTGTCCGCGTTCGGCTCCGCTCCTTCGGATGCGCCGGGGGAGTTCGACCTGCCCGCTGAGTCGCTGCGCCAGGACGACTACCTGAGCCATCCCACTTTCCACAGTCACCGCAGTGAGACCTCAATGATGCGTTACCTTCGGGAGCTTTCCGACAAGGATCTCGCTCTGGACCGCACGATGATTCCCTTGGGCTCCTGCACCATGAAGCTCAACGCTGCTTCGGAGATGGAACCCATCTCATGGCCCGAGTTTGCGAATATTCATCCGCTCGCGCCCAGAGACCAGGCTCAGGGCTGGCTCGAGCTGATCAAGAACCTCGAGGACTGGCTGACCGCCATTACTGGGTACTCGGCCGTCTCGCTCCAGCCGAATGCCGGATCACAAGGTGAGTACGCGGGCCTTCAGGCAATCCGCGATTACCACCGTGACCGAGGAGAATCCGGGCGCGATGTCGTGCTGATTCCGGCCTCGGCGCACGGTACCAACGCGGCCTCGGCCGTGATGGCGGGGCTGAAAGTCGTTTCGGTGGCCACTGCGGAAGACGGATCGATCCTTGTCGACGATGTGAAGGCCAAAATCGACAAATACAGACAGCAGCTCGCTGGCATCATGATCACCTACCCCTCGACCCACGGCGTCTTCGAGGAGACCGTGACCCAGGTTTGTGAGCTGGTCCACGATGCAGGCGGTCAAGTCTATGTCGACGGCGCGAACCTCAACGCCTTGGTGGGCCTCGCCGCTCCGGGCGAGTTCGGCGGCGACGTCTCTCATCTCAATTTGCACAAGACGTTCTGCATCCCGCACGGCGGGGGCGGCCCGGGAGTCGGGCCAGTCGCCGTGGCCTCACAACTGGCTCCGTATCTGCCGGGCGATGCCGCCGAGCTCGACGCTGAATCGGGCGCCGACTCGAAGCGGGTGGAGGCCGTTTCGCAGGCCTTCTTCGGTTCTGCGGGGGTTCTTCCGATCTCCTGGATGTACATTGCGATGACGGGCGGCGAGGGGCTTCGGCAAACGGCCGAGGTTGCGATCCTCAACGCGAATTATCTGGCCAAACGCCTCAACGAATATTTCCCCGTGCTGTACACGGGTCCGTCCGGCTTGGTTGCCCACGAGTGCATCTTGGACCTCAGACCCATGACGCAAGCTTCGGGGATCACCGCGGAGGACGTATGCAAGCGCCTCATCGACTACGGATTCCATGCTCCGACGCTGGCCTTCCCCGTGGCCGGGACGCTCATGGTCGAGCCCACCGAGTCCGAAGACCTCGAGGAACTTGAACGGTTCATCGAGGCAATGGCCCAAATCCACGCCGAAATGACCGAGGTGGCCGAGGGACAGGTTGACGCCGAGCAGTCGGTCTTGCGGTTGGCGCCGCATACGGCTGAGATGCTCTCGGCCGATGAGTGGGATCGGGAATATTCACGCTCGAAGGCCGGTTACCCCGTGACGAGCTTGCGTCGCCACAAATACTGGGCACCGGTCGGCCGAATCGACGGTACAGCGGGCGACCGCAATTTCGTCTGCGAATGCCCTCCGATCGAGGCCTTCGACCTCGAAGCAACGAGTGCCGAATCCACCTCCGAGTAACCACTCCTGAAGAGAAACGAGCATTGCCATGACGATTCAGAACCAGGACTACATTCCGAACCCCGAAAGCCCCCGCAAGACGGCCCTGTACGGCGTTCACGAAGCCCTCGGTGCGTCCTTCACCGACTTCGGCGGTTGGGAAATGCCGCTGAAGTACGACAACGACGTCGCCGAACACAAAGCGGTTCGAGAGGCCGCCGGTCTTTTCGACCTGTCCCACATGGGCGAAATACGGATCACGGGCCCAGATGCCTCCGCGCTTCTCGACTATGCGCTGGTCTCTTCCTTCTCCAAGCTCACCGTCGGCCGCGCGAAGTACTCCGTGATGGCCAATGAACAAGGCGGGTTGGTCGATGACCTCATTACGTATCGTGTGGCCGAGGAGGAATACCTCGTCGTTCCCAACGCCTCCAATGCGGACGCCGTCCTCCGCGAGTTCACCGTCCGTGGAACCGAATTCGATGCGAGCGTCCACGAAGAAACCGCGGCCACCTCGCTCGTTGCATTGCAGGGACCCGTTGCGGCCGAAGTCCTGGAGAATGTCCTCGATGAACTCCACCTCGCCGACGGGGGCACAGAACTTTCCGGACTCAAGTATTATGCGTCCGCGCCCGCGACCGTGGGCGGCGTCGACGTTCTGCTCGCCCGCACCGGGTACACGGGTGAGGACGGATTCGAACTGTACGTACCCAATGAGTCGGCCGAGGTCCTTTGGAAACTTCTCCAAGAGGCGGGGCAGGACAAAGGGGTCGTGCCTGCGGGCCTGGCTGCCCGCGACTCCTTGCGACTGGAAGCGGGCATGCCGCTCTACGGCCACGAGCTCGGAGCCGATATCTCTCCCTATACCTCGGGATTGGGAAGAATGGTCGACAGCGCGCTCAAGAGCAAGGCGGACTTCGTCGGCAAGAGCGCGTTGGAGAAGGCGAAAAGCGCCGCAGAGGACGCAGACCATCGGGTACTCGTCGGGCTCAAAGGCCTGTCCAAACGGCCCGCACGTGCCGGTTCGACCCTGATCGAAGGCGATGGGGACGATCGTCGGGAGATCGGGGAAGTCACCTCCGGGATTCCGTCGCCGACCCTGGGCTACCCTGTAGCGCTGGCTTTCGTCGAGGCCCGACAAGCCGACGTGGGAACAACCATCGCGGTCGACATCCGCGGAAAATCCAATGATTTCGAGGTCGTGGAACTGCCGTTCTACAGCCGATCGAAATAGATTCCGTGACTTCCGGTTCCGCCGGAGCACAAGTACCAGGGGAGGTGTGGAAGGCCATGAAAAGCACCACCGATATCAGCATTTTCGACCTGTTCAGCATCGGTGTGGGTCCCTCGAGCTCCCACACCGTGGGGCCTATGAGGGCTGCCAACCGATTCGTCACCGAACTGATCGGTGCCGGCCGCCTCGACGAGGTCGCAGGGGTCAAGGTCGACCTCTACGGTTCCTTGGCCGCAACCGGCGCAGGACACGGAACCATGTCCGCGGTCGTCAAGGGACTCGTGGGTTGGGTCCCGGAGACCATTGACGTCGCAGAGGCGGAAAGGCTAGTTTCCGAGAACCAGGCAACCGGAAAACTCGTGCTCGCTGGATTCGGCCCCGAGGTGGCCCCGTCCGAGGCCGGCCGGGACCTCTTGGTATCCGGACCCGAGGTCGAGGTCAGCGAAGCGGCGATGGTGCTGCGGCCGCTGACCGTCCTGGAACGGCACACCAACGGCATTCGATTCACCGCGACTGACGCGGACGGGCTGATGCTGGACGAGAGGACGTACTTTTCCGTGGGCGGCGGATTCGTGATCGAAGAAGGAGAAGAGGCCGCCGGGGGAGACAGCCTCACGGACGTTCCGTACGCGTTCGACTCCGCCGAGGAATTGATCTCACAAGCCAACGAGGCACGCATTTCGATTGCGGAACTCAAGATGGCCAACGAGATGACGGCGCGTTCTCGCGAGGACGTCGAGGCCGGGATCCTTCGGATCTACCGCGTCATGCGTGAATGCATCGGATCCTCGCTGACGCGCATCGGGTATCTGCCAGGTGCCCTCAAGGTCCGGTGCCGGGCCCAGCGCTGGCATCGGGAACTGCTAGATGAAGATCCCAACAAGGATCCGCAGTACGCGATCGACTGGGTCAATCTCATTGCGCTCGCGGTCAACGAGGAAAACGCCTTCGGGGGCAAAGTCGTCACGGCTCCGACGAATGGTGCGGCCGGAATCGTGCCGGCGGTGCTCCACTACGCGGTGAACTACATTCCTGCGATCCGCCACGGAGGGAAAAAAGTCCGCGAGAAAGCGGTTATCGACTTCTTCCTCGCCGCGTCCGCGGTCGGAACGCTGTACAAGAAACGCGCGTCGATCTCCGGGGCCGAAGTCGGTTGCCAAGGCGAAGTGGGCTCGGCCTCGTCGATTGCGGCCGGGGGGCTCGCGCAGGTTCTCGGTGGCAACGTCGAGCAGGTCGAGAACGCCGCCGAAATCGCGATGGAACACAATCTCGGGTTGACCTGTGATCCGGTCGGTGGTCTCGTCCAGATCCCCTGCATCGAACGGAACGCCATGGCCGCGGCCAAGGCCGTGAACGCAGCGAAGATGGCGATGCGCGGAGACGGGGAACACCGGGTCTCCCTGGACCAAGTCATCGAGACGATGCGGCAGACCGGCGTCGACATGTCCAACAGGTACAAAGAGACCTCTCAGGGCGGTCTGGCCGTCAACGTGGTCGAGTGCTGACGGAGCGAATTCCCCTCGAGGTGGCAATTCGGCCGGATGCCACCGTCGCCGACCGAGCAGAGCTTCCAGCTTACGGCGACGAACTGGCACCATCGCGGGTGGACAGAACTGCCGGAACCGTGTAGAGTAAAAATTTGCGCTTTCCCTAAATTTTTGTGCCTTCATATAGCGGTGGGTACAACTGATGGATCCAGCTCACGCTTCCAGGCAACCACGACCACCGACTCACAGAGATCGCCCATTTCTGGGCCGAACCTCGTGTGCCTAAGATCGCCCGCCGGAACGTGGGAAACCGTGGATCCGGGCAAGCCTTCGTGTACAGACAGGTCTGTGGAAGGATCCAATCTTGGTCGCCTCGAGCACCTCCAATTATGATGCCGCTCAAGCGGAGGGAAACCCGCACGACGGTTCCGCCTCACGCATTTCATTCGCAAAGATTCACGAACCACTCAGCGTTCCCAACCTGCTGGCCCTGCAGACGGAGAGCTTCGATCGTCTGGTTGGCAACGACCGCTGGATTCAGCGCGTTGCCGAAGCGGACAAGACCGACGACAACTCCGTTTCCCGTGTTTCCGGCCTGACGGAGATCTTCGAAGAGATCTCACCGATCGAGGACTTCCAGGGCACCATGTCCCTGTCCTTCTCGGAACCGGAATTCGCTGATCCGAAGTACTCCATGGAGGAGTGCAAGGATCGTGATGCCACCTACTCGGCCCCGCTATATGTCAAGGCCGAGTTCATGAACAACGAAACCGGTGAGATCAAACAGCAGACCGTGTTCATGGGTGACTTCCCGCTCATGACCGAGTCCGGCACGTTCGTGATCAACGGTTCCGAGCGCGTCGTCGTCTCCCAGCTGGTTCGTTCGCCCGGTGCCTACTTCGAAAAGGCCGTGGACCGTACCTCGGACAAGGACATTTACTCAGCGCGCATTATTCCCTCGCGCGGTGCCTGGTTCGAGCTCGAGATCGACAAGCGCGATCAGGTCGGCGTGCGCCTGGACCGCAAGCGCAAGCAGTCCGTGACAGTACTGCTCAAGGCACTCGGCTGGACCGACTCCAAGATTCTCGAGGAATTCGGTGAGTACGATTCGATTCGTGCAACCCTCGAGAAGGACACGGTCGAGACTCGCGACGAAGCTCTCATCGATATCTACAAGAAGCTTCGCCCGGGTGAGCCGCCGACGGTCGACGCGGCCCAGTCGCTGCTCGACAACATGTACTTCACCCCGAAGCGTTACGATCTGGCCAAGGTCGGTCGTTACAAGATCAACCGCAAGCTCGGCGTGGACAAGCCCATTGGCGACAACGATTCCTCGGTCCTGACCCAGGAAGACATCGTCGCGATGATTCGTTACCTCGTGACCCTGCACGCCGGTGGCAAGTCCATCAAGGGCAAGCGCGACGGCGTTGAGCAGGACATCCTGGTCGACACCGACGACATCGATCACTTTGGCAACCGCCGCATCCGTGCGGTCGGCGAGCTGATCGAGAACCAGATCCGCACGGGTCTGTCCCGCATGGAGCGCGTGGTTCGTGAGCGCATGACCACTCAGGACGTCGAGGCCATCACGCCGCAGACCCTGATCAACATCCGCCCCGTCGTCGCCTCCATCAAGGAATTCTTCGGCACCTCGCAACTCTCGCAGTTCATGGACCAGAACAATCCGTTGGCTGGACTGACGCACAAGCGTCGTCTCAACGCCCTCGGCCCCGGCGGCCTGTCCCGTGACCGTGCGGGCATGGAGGTCCGCGACGTGCACCCGTCCCACTACGGACGCATGTGCCCGATCGAGTCTCCTGAAGGCCCGAACATCGGCCTTATCGGCTCACTCGCGACCTTCGCGCGCATCAACCCGTTCGGCTTCATCGAGACCCCGTACCGCGAGGTCATCAACGGCAAGGTGACCGAGAGGGTTGTCTACCTGACCGCGGACGACGAGAAGGGCAAGATCATCGCTCAGGCCAACGCGCCGTTGACCGATGACCAGCACTTCGTCGAGGAATACGTGCTGTGCCGTGCCTCGGACGGTTCCGGCGAGGCCGAGGCCAAGCCGGCCGACGATGTCCAGTACATGGACGTTTCCCCACGCCAGATGGTGTCGGTTGGTACGTCACTGATCCCGTATCTCGAACACGACGACGCCAACCGCGCCCTCATGGGTGCCAACATGCAGCGTCAGGCCGTGCCGCTGCTCGAATCGGAATCCCCGATCGTCGGCACCGGCATGGAAGGCTACGCCGCGATGGACTCCGGCGATTCCGTGCTGGCCCAAAAGGCCGGTGTTGTTCGCGAGGTCTCGGCCGACATGGTCGTCATCGCCAACGATGACGGCACCACGACGTCGTACCCGATCGCCAAGTTCCTGCGCTCCAACCCGGGCAACTGCTACAACCACCGTGTTGTCGTTTCCGAGGGGGACCGCGTGGGTGCTCGCGGTCTGATCGCCGATGGTCCGTCGACTGATCAGGGCGAATTGGCTCTCGGCAAGAACCTGCTGGTCGCTTACATGTCCTGGGAAGGCCTCAACTACGAGGACGCGATCATTCTGTCCCAGCGCATGGTCTCCGAGGATGTTCTTACCTCGATTCACATCGAGGAGCACGAGATCGATGCCCGCGATACCAAGCTGGGCGCGGAAGAGATCACCCGCGACATCCCGAACGTCTCCGAGGACGTCCTCTCGGCTCTCGACGAGCGAGGCATCATCCACATCGGTGCCGAGGTCGAGGCCGGCGACATCCTGGTCGGCAAGGTCACGCCCAAGGGCGAGACCGAGTTGACACCGGAAGAGCGCCTGTTGCGCGCGATCTTCGGCGAGAAGTCTCGTGAAGTTCGCGATACTTCCTTGAAGGTTCCGCACGGCGAGTCCGGTACGGTCATTGGCGTTCGCGTGTTCGACCGGGACGAAGACGATGAGGACATGCCTCCCGGAGTCAACCAGCTCGTCCGCGTCTATGTGGCTCAGAAGCGCAAGATCACCGACGGCGACAAGCTCGCCGGCCGTCACGGCAACAAGGGCGTCATCTCCAAGATCCTGCCGGTCGAAGACATGCCGTTCATGGCCGACGGAACTCCTGTCGACGTGATCCTGAACCCGCTGGGTGTGCCCGGACGTATGAACATCGGTCAGGTCCTCGAGGTCCACACCGGTTGGCTGGCCCAGCAGGGCTGGAAGATCGAGGGCAACCCTGAGTGGCTGGACAACCTGCCGAATTTCCCCAAGGAATCCGGCCCGACCAAGGTTGCAACCCCGGTGTTCGACGGTGCGGATGAAGAGGAAATCTTCGACCTGCTGGATCACACCAATCTGAACCGCGACGGTGAACGTCTCATCGACCGTTCGGGCAAGGCACTCTTGTTCGACGGTCGTACCGGCGAACCCTTCCCGGAGCCGATCTCGGTGGGTTACCAGTACATCCTCAAGCTGCACCACTTGGTGGACGACAAGATCCACGCCCGCTCGACCGGTCCTTACTCGATGATTACCCAGCAGCCGCTGGGCGGTAAGGCTCAGTTCGGCGGACAGCGTTTCGGCGAGATGGAGGTGTGGGCACTCGAGGCGTACGGCGCCGCCTACACCCTGCAGGAAATCCTGACCATCAAGTCCGACGACGTCCACGGACGCGTCAAGGTCTACGAGGCCATCGTGAAGGGCGACAACATCCCAGAACCGGGTGTTCCCGAGTCCTTCAAGGTGCTCATCAAGGAAATGCAGTCTCTGTGCTTGAACGTCGAGGTTCTCTCGACCGAAGGCAATGCGATCGAAATGCGCGACTCGGAGGATGAAGGATTCCGGGCTGCAGATGAATTGGGTATTGACCTCTCCCACAACGAGCCCAGCTCGGTTGAGGAAGTCTAAATCTCACTCATCCACACCAGATCCTTCAAGAGTTTTTGAGAGAAAAGGACCCCATGTCCAACGAATCTTCACTTGGCCTGATGCGGATTGGCCTGGCCACCGCGGAAGACATCCGAAACTGGTCATACGGTGAGGTCAAAAAGCCTGAGACCATCAATTACCGAACCCTGAAGCCGGAGAAAGAAGGCCTGTTCGACGAGCGGATCTTCGGTCCGACCCGCGACTGGGAATGCTACTGCGGCAAGTACAAGCGCGTGCGCTTCAAGGGCATCATCTGTGAGCGCTGCGGCGTCGAGGTGACTCGTGCCAAGGTGCGTCGTGAGCGTATGGGCCATATCGAATTGGCCGCGCCCGTGACACACATTTGGTACTTCAAGGGCGTTCCTTCACGCCTCGGCTACTTGCTCGACTTGGCGCCGAAGGATCTCGAGAAGATCATCTACTTCGCCGCCTACATGATCACCTGGGTCGATGAGGAAGGTCGTCACGACGATCTGCCTAATCTCCAGGCGGCACACGACAAGGACAAGAAAGCTCTCGAGACCGAGCGCGACGCCGATATTGCGGCAATCGCGAAGGAAACCGAGGAAGAACTTGCCCGTATCGAGGCCGAAGGCGGCAAGGCCGCCGAGAAGCGGAAGCTGCGCGACTCCTCGGAGCGCCAGATGGCGCAGGTGCGCAAGCGTGTCGATGCCGAGATCGCACACATGGATCAGGTCTTCGACCGCTTCAAGAGCCTCAAGGTCAGCGACCTCGAGGGCGACGAGGCGCTCTACCGTTCCATGGTCGACAAGTACGGCATGTACTTCGAGGGGTCGATGGGCGCCGAGTCCATCAAGAACCGTCTCGAGAACTTCGACATGGCCGGCGAAGCGGAAGCGCTGCGCGACATCATCCAGAACGGCAAGGGGCAGCGGAAGACCCGTGCGCTCAAGCGCCTCAAGGTCATCAACGCATTCCTGACGACCAACAACTCGCCTTTGGGCATGGTCCTCGACGCGGTTCCGGTCATTCCCCCGGAGCTTCGCCCGATGGTCCAGCTGGACGGCGGCCGGTTCGCGACCTCAGACCTCAATGATTTGTATCGTCGCGTGATCAACCGCAACAACCGTCTCAAGCGCCTGCTGGATCTCGGTGCCCCCGAGATCATCGTGAACAACGAAAAGCGCATGCTCCAGGAAGCGGTTGACTCGCTGTTCGACAACGGCCGTCGCGGCCGCCCGGTCACCGGACCTGGCAACCGTCCGCTGAAGTCACTGTCCGACATGCTGAAGGGCAAGCAGGGACGTTTCCGTCAGAACCTTTTGGGAAAGCGCGTCGACTACTCGGGTCGTTCCGTGATCGTCGTCGGGCCCCAGCTGAAGATGCACCAGTGTGGTTTGCCCAAGCAGATGGCCCTGGAGCTTTTCAAGCCGTTTGTGATGAAGCGCCTGGTCGATCTGAACCATGCTCAGAACATCAAGTCGGCCAAGCGAATGGTCGAGCGTTTCCGCCCGCAGGTGTGGGATGTTCTCGAAGAGATCATCACTGAGCATCCCGTATTGCTGAACCGCGCGCCGACTCTGCACCGTTTGGGTATTCAGGCATTCGAACCGCAACTCGTCGAGGGCAAGGCCATCCAGCTGCACCCGCTCGTGTGCTCCGCGTTCAACGCCGACTTCGACGGTGACCAGATGGCAGTGCACCTGCCGCTGAGCCCCGAGGCGCAGGCCGAGGCGCGTGTTCTGATGCTGTCCTCGAACAACATCCTCAAGCCCTCCGACGGTCGTCCCGTGGCGGTTCCGTCCCAGGACATGATCATCGGTCTTTACCACTTGACCACGGTGCGCGAAGGCGAAAAGGGCGAGGGCCACGCGTTCTCGTCCTTGGCCGAAGCGCTCATGGCCATGGAACGCAAAGAGATTCACCTGAACTCACGCGTGAAGATCGTGCTCGATGACTTCGTCCCGTACGAAGGATGGGAAGCTCCCGAGGGTTGGGAACAGGGTCAGCCCGTTCTGGTCGAATGCACCGTCGGTCAGGTTCTCTTCAACGAGACCCTTCCTGCCGATTACCCGTGGTTCCATGGCATCGCTGACAAGAAGGGGCTCGGCCAGCTCGTCAACGATCTGGCGGAGAACTACCCGATGGTCGACGTCGCTCGCACCTTGGACAACCTCAAGGACACCGGTTTCTACTGGGCTTCTCGCTCGGGCGTGACCGTTGCGGTCTCCGATATCGCGACACCTCCGGCCAAGCCGGAGATCATGGCCGGTTACGAGAAGCAGGCCGACGAGATCCAGGGCCAGTACGAGTTGGGTCTGATCGACGACGACGAGCGCCGTTCCGAGTTGATCGACATCTGGACCAAGGCGACCGACGAGGTCGCCCAGGCCATGCGCGACAACTTGACGGATCTCAACACGATCAACCGCATGGTGTCTTCGGGAGCTCGCGGTAACTGGATGCAGGTTCGCCAGATCGCGGGTATCCGTGGTCTCGTGGCCAACACCCGCGGCGAGATCATGCCCCGCCCGATCAAGTCCTCCTACCGTGAGGGCTTGTCGGTTCTGGAGTACTTCATCGCTACCCACGGTGCCCGTAAGGGTCTCGCGGATACCGCGCTGCGTACCGCCAACTCGGGCTACTTGACGCGTCGTCTGGTCGACGTCTCGCAGGACGTCATCGTCCGCGAGCTGGATTGCCAGACGCGCCGCGGACTGAACCTGCCGCTCGTCCAGATCGACGAGGACACCGGCTCGGTCATGTTGCACGAGGACGTCGAGAACTCGATCCACGGTCGTATTCTTGCGGTCGATGTGAAGGACGAGGACGGAAACGTTCTAGCCAACGCGGGCGATGACGTGTCGGACACCGTGATCCGGACGCTGTACAAGGCGGGCATTCAGAACGTTCGCGTTCGCTCGGTACTGACGTGCGAGTCTGCGGTCGGCGTGTGCGCAAAATGCTATGGCCGTTCGATGGCTTCCGGAAACCTGGTGGACATCGGCGAGGCCGTCGGCATTATCGCCGCCCAGTCCATTGGCGAGCCCGGTACCCAGCTGACCATGCGTACCTTCCACACTGGTGGTGTTGCTTCGGCAGAGGATATTACGCAGGGTCTGCCTCGTATTCAGGAGCTCTTCGAGGCTCGTACCCCGAAGGGCGTCGCGCCGATCTCCGAGATCGCAGGCCGTGTGTCGATCGAGGACACGGACAAGGCTCTCAAGATCATCGTGACCCCGGACAACAAGGACGACGAGGCGATTGCCTACCCGATCCTCCGCCGTGCGCGTCTGCTCATTGAAGACGGCGACCGCGTGGAGGTCGGCCAGCAGCTGGTCTCCGGCGCCGTGGATCCGAAGGAAGTTCTGCGTATTCGCGGTCCCCGCGAGGCGCAGAAGCACCTGGTGGACGAGGTCCAGGGTGTGTACCGGTCTCAGGGTGTGGGCATCCACGACAAGCACGTGGAAGTCATCATCCGCCAGATGACACGTCGTATCACGGTCATCGAGTCGGGAGACACTTCCTTGCTTCCGGGTGAGCTCGTGGAGACCGTCGCATTCCAGCAGGCCAACAAGAAGGCCATGGTCAACCAGCAGCGTCCCGCGGCTGGTCGTCCGGAGCTCATGGGTATTACCAAGGCTTCGCTGGCGACGGATTCGTGGCTCTCCGCGGCCTCCTTCCAGGAGACCACTCGCGTCCTGACCCAGGCCGCGATGGAGGGCAAGTCGGATCCCTTGGTCGGTCTCAAGGAGAACGTGATCATCGGTAAGCTCATCCCGGCCGGTACCGGTCTCGATCGTTACAACAACATCGAGGTCGAGCCGACCGAGGAAGCTCGCGAGAAGCTGTACGCCAACTCGACCGGGTTCGGTGATTTCAGCTACGCGGCCGAGAACGACTCCTCCGTGGCGGCCGAGTTCCAGGCCATCCCTTTGGATGACTACGATTTCGGCAGCAACTGAATATAAAACGCACGTGAGCGGCTGAGTCCGCCCCACGCTTGACGACGGCCGGTTCTCTCCCGATGGAGAGGGCCGGCCATCGTCGTTGTGTCAGGGCTTCCAGACCACGGACAGCGAATCGAGCTTTCACAAGGTGTTGTGCACCCGTTCGCATTGCGTACGCCGAGTCACATTACGAACGGGCAGCCGGTAGATTGACCACTGAACGGGTTATGCATCACACCCGTTGCGGAAGGGAGATCGACATGGCGGTCGAAGACCACGCCGAGAAAAATCTGGACGAAGAAAACTTCACCGAACGGACGGTGACGAACCCCGACGCCGCTGCGGACAGCCAAGACTTCATCAACCGGCAAGTTCGGGAACAAAAGGACCAGTACCAATCATCGGGAGCGGAGGAAAGCCAGCCGCGACTCGACTATGCGCCGTATCGCAGTTCGGTCCTGCGGCACCCGACCAAGGACCTGCATCACACCGATCCGGAACTGATCGAGCTGACCTCGCCGGCATTCGGCCATCGTGACATACACGAGCTGGAATCCGATTTGACGATTCAGGGCGGGGGCGAGCCCATTGGTGAGAGGATCAAGATCCGCGGCCGGGTCATGGATTCGGCCGGACGTCCCGTGCGCCATCAACTCGTGGAGATTTGGCAGGCCAATGCCGCGGGTCGGTACATTCACAAGCGCGATCAGCATCCGGCGCCGATTGACCCGAACTTCACCGGGGTCGGGCGATGCATCACTGGTGAGGACGGCTCCTACGAATTCACAACCATCAAACCGGGACCTTACCCCTGGAAGAACCACCGCAACGCCTGGCGACCCGCGCATGTTCATTTCTCGTTGTTCGGTACAGATTTCACACAGCGCATGATCACGCAGATGTATTTCCCGGGAGATCCGCTCTTTGCCCTGGACCCGATATATCAGTCCATTGTCGATCCGAAGGCACGCGAACGCTTGGTCGCAACCTACGACCACGGCGTATCCGAACATGAATGGCTGCTGGGCTACAACTGGGACATCGTACTGGGTGGCAGCAACCGCACCTGGATGGAACCGGAGGATGCAGAGTGATGAACCGCGAGAAAACCGCAATTCCTGTCAGCTACGGCCAACCCGTTGACGAGGCGCCTGAGGACCTCACACCGACGCCCGGACAGACGATCGGACCTTTCTTCGGATACGCGACGGCTCACGAGGAAATGGGCCTGCCTTATCGAGGCGGCAATGAGCTCGTGAGTCAGTCGCGTCCGGATTCCGTGCGCCTCTTCGGTCAAATATTCGACGGGGAGGGCGAGGTCGTCCCCGACGCGATGATCGAGATCTGGCAAGCCGACGAAAACGGGAATATTCCTTTCGAGACGGGGTCGCTGAACCGTGACGGATTCACCTTCACCGGATGGGGGCGCCACGCCGTGGACCGATTGGGGACGTACAATTTCACGACGGTCGATCCCGGGGCCACAGGCCGCGGTCACGCACCGTACTTCCTGATGGTGGTGTTCGCGCGTGGTCTCCTCAACCGCCTTTTCACACGCGTCTACCTTCCGGAGGACGACGAAGCGTTGGCTGCGGATCCGCTGTTGCGGTCCCTGCCAGCGGACCGCCGCAGAACCCTCATTGCCACCCGACGTGACGACGGGTCGTTGCACCACGACATTCGCCTGCAGGGCGAGGACGAAACCGTGTTTCTGAAGTTCCCGGGAATCGAGAGCTAGGGCATGTCTTTCACGGATCTTTTGGTCCCCGGAGGTCACCGTGCCGAGTCCGTGGTGGGGGATGCCGCTATCCTTCACGCTCTGGTCCGCACGGAATCCGCCTGGGTTCTTGCGCAGGCCGACGCGGGTTTCGCGGATGCCCCGAGCGCCGTGCGGATCGCTTCGGTGATCGAATCCTGCCTACACGATGACTTGCCGGAGATCGCCGAAGGCTCCGAGGGCGGCGGCAACCCCGTGATCGGCCTGGTCAAAGCGCTGAAGTCCAAGGTCGCAGAGGCTTCGCCGAACGGGGACGACTCAGGCACAGCTCTGGTGCACCGGGGGCTCACGAGCCAGGACGTCCTGGACACGGCCCTGATGCTTGTGATCAGGGACTCGTTGGGAAAAACCCATGCGGCACTGTGCCAGGCCGCGGACGATCTGTCCGCGATGGCCGAAATGCACGCCGAGACGCCGATGGCGGCCAGGACGTTGGGTCAGCATGCCTTGCCCACGACTTTCGGTGCCAGGGTGGGCCGATGGCTGGACGCTGTCGCGGCCGCGGTATGGGCGACGGATCCTGGACTTCTATGGCTTCCGGTCTCCGGGGGTGGCGCCGCTGGAACGAACGCGGCGGTTCTCGACCTGATGAACCTTCACGATGACGAATCCTTGAACATGCCCGCTCCAGACCGCCTCGGGCTGATGTGGGCGCAACGACTTGGCTTGAACGGCCCCGCGGTCGAGCAGGTTTGGCATACGCGTCGTCGCCCGATGATCGATGCGGTGCAACCTCTGGCGCAAGCGGCAACGGCCTGCGGCAAGATTGCAGGCGACATCGTGATCTCGTCCAGGGACGAGATCGCCGAACTCGCGGAACCCATCGCGGCTGGACGCGGTGGATCGTCGTCGATGCCCCACAAACGGAATCCGAGCATGTCGATCCTCATCCGACGCTCGGCGGTCGTGGCTGCCCGATCCATGGGCGCGCTGTTGGAATCCGAGGCCCTCGCCGTCGAGGAAAGATCCGAACTCGCGTGGCACCTGGAGTGGGAACCTGTTCGGTCGGTCGCCCAGCACGGGATCGTGGCGAGCACGATGTTGTCCGATCTGGTGTCCGACCTCGAGGTTCACGCCGATGCCATGAACGCCAATCTGTGCCTGGACGGGAGCGACGCACCGGAAAAGCGGAATATCGGCAACAGCGCCGACCAAGCTCGCACCGCCGCACGTCGATGGAAGCACGCAAAGGAGAACCAATGAGCATCCCGGAACTTACCCCAGTGGCCCTTGGCGAGAACCTCGAGGGAACGCGTCAGGATGAACAGATACGACGCGCCAAGCCGCTGCTGGTCCTCGGGCCCTCGCTCGGGACTTCCGTGACGCCTTTGTGGGCGCCTGCCGCTGAGCACCTGAGGGAGGGATACGATCTCGTCGGGTGGGAGCTGCCCGGTCATGGCCGGGGCGGTGTCGTCGAGGAGGAGTTCAGCGTCGAAGAGCTGGCCGAGAGCGTGCACGTGCTTGCTCGCCGTGTCCAGGAGGAACGCGGTACCCCGACCGAAGCGTATTTCTACGCCGGGGTTTCGGTCGGCGGCGCAGTCGGACTTGCCCTGGCACTGGCCCACCCCGATGAGCTGAAGGCGATCGCCGCGATCTGCACGGGGGCCAAAATCGGTGATCCATCCGGTTGGATCGAGCGCGCGCAGCTCGTCGAGACCTCGGGTACCCCCACCCAAGTGATCGGATCGGCCAAGAAATGGTTCGCACCCGGATTCCTGGGTGAAGAGCACGTGGTCGGCACCGAACTCCTGCACAGCCTCCAAGAGGCCGACCGACACAATTACGGTCTCGTGTGCCGGGCTCTGGCCCGATTCGATGTACGGGAGCGCCTCGGCGACGTCCGGGTTCCGGTTCTGACTTTGGCGGGGTCGCACGACGTCGCCACGCCTCCCGAGAGCCTCCGACAAATCGCCGACGCGGTCCAGGACTCGAAGGCCGTGGTCTTCGACGAGGCCGCACACCTCTTGCCTGCCGAGCAGCCTGAGCGTGCCGCGAACGAGATTGTCGACTTCTTCCGCTCACAGTCACCGGGGTCTGCGGAGGACTCCACCCGAAGTGCCGAGGATTCGTCGCCGATCCTGCCGGACCAGACCATGAGCCGCGCGGACGTGAAGGCCGCAGGGATGAAGGTGCGGCGGGAAGTCTTGTCCGATGAGCACGTGAGCCGGGCCGAGACACGGACGACCGCCTTCACGGCTCCTTTTCAAGATCTCATTTCCCGATATGCGTGGGGCGAGATCTGGACCAGGCCGGGTCTCGACCGGAAAACGCGCAGTGCGATCACACTGACGGCCATGATCGCTCTGGGCCACTGGTCTGAATTCGAGATGCACGTCAGGGCCGCGCGTCGTAACGGCGTCGCCGTCGCAGAAATCCAGGAGGTCATCCTGCAATCGGCCATCTATTGCGGTGTCCCCGCAGCCAACACGGCGTTCGCCAGGGCTCACGAAGTCCTGGACGGGCTCGGCGACCTCTAAGACCCACATACCACGCTCACGAACACCTGGAAGGACCCCAATGAACGACTTGCACTCTGCGTATGTCTACGACGCGGTTCGCACCCCTTTTGGAAAGTACGGCGGAGGACTGTCCGGCGTCCGTCCCGATGATCTGGCTGCATTCGTGGTTCGCCGACTCGTCGAGCGAGCCCCGGGGCTTGACGGACAGTCAGTCGATGAGGTCTATCTGGGCAACGCGAACGGGGCGGGGGAGGAGAACCGGAACGTCGCTCGGATGGCAACCCTTCTGGCGGGACTGCCCGAGTCCTTGCCGGGCACGACAATCAACAGACTCTGTGGTTCTTCCCTGGACGCCGCAATGCAAGCTAGCCGTGCCATCAACGTGGGCGAGGCCGACGTCGTGGTCACCGGCGGCGTGGAATCCATGTCCCGCGCCCCCTGGGTCCTGCCGAAGACGAGCAAACCATTTCCCGCCGGTGATCTGAATTTGGCTTCCACAACCCTCGGATGGCGTTTGGTCAATCCCCAGATGAAAGACGAGTGGACGGTCTCACTCGGTGAAGCGACCGAGCGGTTGGCCGAGAAGTACGGCGTGGAACGCGAAGAGATGGACGAATTCAGCGCGCGTTCGCACCGGCTGACGGCGGAGGCGTGGGCGTCAGGTTTCTACGATGACCTGGTCGAGCAGGTGCCCGGCACCGACTTGACGCGGGATGAATCATTGCGCCCAGACAGTACAGCCGAGACGCTTTCGTCTCTGCGCACCGTGTTCCGAAAGGACAATGGTCGAGTCACGGCCGGTAACGCCTCACCGCTTAACGACGGGGCGTCGGCCGCCCTCCTGGGCAGCGAAAAGGCGTCCGATCTGATCGGTCTCGATCCGCTCGCGCGCATAGCGGGCCGGGCATCGGCGGCCAATGAGCCCCAATACTTCGGTTATGCCCCGGTCGAAGCGGCTAACCGGGCCCTCGAGCGAGCCGGTATCGGCTGGTCTCATGTGGGAGCCGTCGAGCTCAACGAGGCTTTCGCCGCCCAGTCCCTGGCGTGCGTTAACGCGTGGGGAATTGATCCGAGCATCGTCAACGCGCACGGTGGAGCCATAGCGATCGGCCATCCGCTGGGCGCCTCCGGTACCAGGATCCTCGGCACGTTGGCGCGCTCGATGAGGAAATCCGGAACCCGTTGGGGAGTCGCGGCGATCTGCATTGGCGTCGGGCAAGGACTGGCCGTGGTGCTGGAGAACGACGAGGGAAGGTAAGAGTCGATGACGCAATTCGTGAACACAGCTGCAGAGGCCGTGAGCCACATTTCGGACGGCTCGACGATTATGATCGGTGGCTTCGGGGTCGCGGGTCAACCCGTTGAGCTGATCGATGCCCTGATCGACAACGGTGCGGCCGGTCTGACGGTCGTGAACAACAACGCGGGCAACGGTGACGTTGGTCTTGCCCGGCTCATAGAGCTGGGGAGAGTCAAAAAGATCATTTGTTCCTTTCCGCGACAGACGGATTCGTGGCACTTTGACGAAAAATACCGTTCCGGCGAAATAGAGCTCGAGGTCGTGCCCCAGGGGAACCTCGCCGAACGGATCCGTGCCGCCGGCGCCGGAATCGGAGCATTCTTCACTCCCACCGGCTACGGAACCGAATTGGCCGAAGGCAAGGAAACGCGCGAGATCGACGGTGTCCACTACGTTCTGGAATACCCTTTGCGGGCGGATTTCGCTTTGACGAAGGCCGAGGAAAGCGACGGCGTCGGGAATCTCACCTACCGGAAGACCGCGAGAAACTTCGGGCCGATTATGGCTGCCGCGTCGAACCATTCCATCGTCCAGGTCGCTCGGAAGGTCGAGACCGGAAGCATTGATCCGGAAGCCGTAGTGACCCCCGGAATCTACGTGGACACGGTCGTGAAGATCGCAGACGTCACAACGAAAGGCGCAGGCTCATGAGCTCACTCCACCAGACCCCTCGAATCACCGAGAAGCCCCTGACCCGGGAGGAAATGGCCCGCAAGGTAGCTCAGGACATCCCCGCGGGAGCGTTCGTCAACCTCGGAATCGGACAGCCGACCAAAGTCGCGGACTACCTCGATCCGGAGAACGGCGTGACCTTGCATACCGAGAACGGGATGTTGGGCATGGGACCTGAGGCACACGGCGAGGACATCGACCCAGACCTGATCAATGCCGGCAAGATCCCGGTCAAGGAAACACCGGGCACGTCCTATTTTCACCATGCGGATTCCTTCGCGATGATGCGTGGAGGACATCTGGACATTTGTGTCCTTGGGGCCTTTCAGGTGGCCGAGAACGGGGACCTGGCGAATTGGTCTACGGGCGCGCCCGGTTCGATTCCGGCCGTGGGCGGTGCGATGGACCTGGCGATCGGGGCCAAACAGACTTTCGTGATGATGAATCTGCGGTCCAAGGACGGTTCTGCCAAGTTGGTCCGGGAGTGCACGTTCCCGCTGACTGGGGTCGGTTGCGTTTCGCGCGCGTACACCGATGTAGCGATCTTCGAGTTGGACCGAGGGAGAGTCCATGTTCGCGAGACGTTCGGGATTGATGCCGAGGAGCTCGCCGAAGAGCTCGACCTTGAATTGCACGGTCCCCTCTCGGACCGCGACGAAAAACCCGGTGCATCGGAACCCACGGGTTCGGCGCGGCCATGAGCGATGCATACGTGCAGTCCTTGGCACGCGGAATATCGGTCCTGCGAGCCTTCGACGCCGATCACGCGAGCATGTCCCTGTCCGAAGTTGCGCAGAAGACGGGGCTGACTCGCGCCACGGCCCGGCGTTTCCTCCACACCCTGGTGGAACTCGGCTACGTACACACGGACGGGAAAGAATTTCGGTTGAGCCCGACCGTTCTGGGCATCGGCTATTCCTACCTCTCCAGCCTGTCACTGCCGGATCTCGCATACCCGCATCTGCGAGAGCTGTCCGGCCGGGTGGGGGAGTCCACGTCGATGTCGGTTCTGGAAGGTGACGACATCATATACGTCGCCAGGGTCCACGCCCGTCGGATCATGCACGTCGCCATCAGTGTGGGGACCAGCTTCCCCGCGCACGCGACCTCAATGGGACGTGTGCTTCTGGCCGGGCTGGGGGAGAAGCAGCTTGAGGAGTATCTCGATCGGCAGGGGCCCGAAGAATTTACGGAATACACCGTGACGGATGTGGATGAACTGCGCGCGCGCATCCTGCGTGTACAGAAGCGGGGATGGGAAATCGTCGACCAGGAATTGGAACTCGGACTTCGTTCGGTGGCCGCTCCTGTGCTCGATGCAAAAGGCCGGCACGTGGCTGCGGTCAACGTCTCGATGCGCGTCGGAACCGACAATGCGCGCGCCGAGAGACTTCAGGAGAAGATCCTGCCTCGCTTGCGGGAGACCTCGCTCAGGATCGGTCACGCCTATCGTTCCGGAGCCGGGCTCAGCTTCCCTTCCTGAGTGGAGCTGAGAAGGGTCACGTCCGCCACATCCATTCGCCAAGACGCTGATCCTGGGGTACTGTTAACCACGAAGTACTCAGTCTCAGTGCGAGTGTGCTGTGTGTAGTGTGTCTGAGCGGTGCGACGTCGGTTTTTTAGGATTCTTCTACGTTGCGAGCTCGGAAGCCTTCTCACAGTATGCGACCGGGATGGGCTTCGGAATCAATGGCAGGTATGGATACGGTCCTCTGACACACTTTTTTATTTTTTTGTGTCAAAATGCCATCGGTTAATTGTGCCCATTTTCCAAGAAACGCTAGACCGGTTTATCAGTGCTCTCAGCGCGGCCACTCCGCACGAGGCATACATTTCAAGGCTTTCCTTCCGGGGAAGCCAAGATCAAACGGAGAACTCAAAAGTGCCTACAATTCAGCAGCTGGTCCGCAAGGGCCGGACTCCCAAGGTCGTGAAGACCAAGGCGCCCGCACTCAAGGGCAGCCCCATGAAGCGCGGCGTTTGCACCCGTGTTTACACGACTACCCCCAAGAAGCCGAACTCCGCTCTGCGTAAGGTCGCCCGCGTCAAGCTCAACGGCGGCGTCGAGGTTACGGCTTACATCCCGGGCGAGGGACACAACCTCCAGGAGCACTCCATCGTGCTCGTTCGCGGCGGTCGTGTGAAGGACCTCCCCGGTGTTCGCTACAAGATCGTTCGTGGCGCACTGGATACTCAGGGCGTCAAGAACCGTGGCCAGGCTCGTTCCCGCTACGGCGCAAAGAAGGAGAAGAAGTAATGCCTCGTAAGGGTCCCGCTCCCAAGCGTCCGCTCGTGGTCGATCCGGTTTACGGTTCCCCGCTCGTGACGCAGTTGATCAACAAGGTCCTGCAGGACGGCAAGAAGTCCACCGCAGAGCGCATCGTCTACGGCGCGCTCGAAGGCGTGGCTCAGAAGACCGATACCGATGCTGTGACGACCCTCAAGAAGGCGATGGACAACATCAAGCCTTCGCTCGAGGTTCGCTCCCGCCGCGTCGGCGGCGCGACCTACCAGGTCCCGGTCGAGGTCCGTTCGGGCCGCGCGACCGCGCTGGCTCTTCGCTGGCTGGTTGGCTTCTCCAAGCTCCGCCGCGAAAAGACCATGACCGAGCGCCTGATGAACGAGATCTTGGATGCTTCCAATGGTCTCGGTGCCGCTGTGAAGCGTCGCGAAGATACCCACAAGATGGCCGAGTCCAACAAGGCCTTCGCTCACTATCGCTGGTAATTTCTTCCTGCTGGCCCGCTCCGTGCGGGTGGGCCATCCGGTTGATCCACCTGAAAGGGAAACATCGTGGCACTTGACGTGCTTACCGACCTGAACAAGGTCCGCAACATCGGCATCATGGCTCACATCGATGCCGGTAAGACCACCACTACCGAACGCATCCTGTACTACACCGGTATTAATCACAAGATCGGTGAGACCCACGACGGTGCATCCACGATGGACTGGATGGCCCAGGAACAGGAACGCGGAATCACTATCACCTCCGCGGCTACCACGTGCTTCTGGAAGAATAACCAGATCAACATCATCGACACGCCGGGCCACGTCGACTTCACCGTTGAGGTGGAGCGTTCCCTGCGCGTGCTCGATGGCGCCGTTGCCGTCTTCGACGGCAAGGAGGGCGTTGAACCCCAGTCAGAGACCGTGTGGCGTCAGGCTGACAAGTACGAGGTTCCCCGTGTTTGCTTCGTCAACAAGATGGACAAGCTGGGTGCCGACTTCTACTTCACGGTCGACACCATCGTGAAGCGCCTCGGTGCTACCCCGATCGTGATGCAGTTGCCGATCGGTGCCGAGAACGACTTCATCGGCGTCATCGATCTGCTCGAGATGAAGGCCTACGTCTGGCCTGGCGACTCCAAGGGCGACGTGACGTTGGGTGCTTCGTACGAAACCCGCGAGATCCCCGAGGATCTTCAGGAGCGTGCTGAGCAGTACCGCAACCAGCTCGTCGAGCAGGTCGCGGAGACGTCTGAAGAGCTCATGGAGAAGTACCTCGAGGGCGAAGAGCTGACGATCGACGAGCTCAAGGCCGGCATCCGCGAGCTGACCGTCAAAAACGAGGCCTACCCGGTCTTCTGTGGCTCGGCGTTCAAGAACCGCGGCGTGCAGCCGATGCTCGATGCGGTCATCGACTACCTCCCGTCCCCGCTGAACGTGCCCCCGATGATCGGTCACGATCCGAAGGACGAAGAGGTCGAGCTGACTCGCCGTCCTGCCAAGGACGAGCCGTTCTCGGCCCTCGCTTTCAAGGTCGCTGCTCACCCGTTCTACGGACAGCTCACCTACATTCGCGTCTACTCCGGTATCGCGAGCTCGGGTCAGCAGGTTCTCAACTCGACCAAGGGTCGCCGTGAGCGCATCGGCAAGCTCTTCCAGATGCACTCCAACAAGGAGAATCCGGTCGAGGAGATCCAGGCCGGCCACATCTACGCCGCGATCGGTCTCAAGGAGACCACGACCGGCGATACGCTGTGCGATCAGGCCAATCCGATCGTCCTCGAGTCGATGACCTTCCCCAAGCCCGTGATCTACGTGGCCATCGAGCCCAAGACCAAGGGTGACCAGGAGAAGCTCTCGACCGCTATCCAGAAGCTCTCCGCTGAGGACCCGACCTTCACGGTCAACCTCAACGACGAGACCGGCCAGACCGAAATCGGTGGTATGGGCGAGCTCCACCTGGACGTCCTGGTGGACCGCATGAAGCGCGAGTTCCGCGTGGAAGCCAACGTCGGCAAGCCGCAGGTTGCGTACCGCGAGACGATCAAGAAGGCCGTCGAGAAGGTCGACTACACCCACAAGAAACAGACCGGTGGTTCCGGTCAGTTTGCGAAGGTGCAGGTCAACTTCGAGCCGATCGCTCTTGACTCCGAAGAGCTCTACGAGTTCGAGGACAAGATCACCGGTGGCCGCGTGCCCCGTGAATACATCCCTTCGGTGGATGCCGGCATCCAAGGTGCGATGCAGCTCGGCATCCTCGCGGGATACCCCGTGGTTGGCGTGAAGGCCACCCTGGTTGACGGCGCCTACCACGACGTCGACTCATCCGAGATGGCCTTCAAGATCGCCGGTTCGATGGTATTCAAGGAAGGCGCACGTCGCGCCAACCCGGTGCTGCTCGAGCCGCTGATGGCCGTCGAAGTTCGTACTCCCGAGGAGTACATGGGCGATGTCATCGGTGACCTGAATTCGCGCCGTGGCCACATCCAATCCATGGAAGATGTTGCCGGCGTCAAGCTGGTATCAGCCCTGGTGCCGCTGTCCGAAATGTTCGGCTACATCGGCGACCTGCGTTCCAAGACGCAGGGCCGTGCGGTGTACTCGATGGCTTTCGACAGCTACTCAGAGGTCCCGAAGGCAGTTGCCGAGGAGATCATCCAGAAGAGCCGCGGGGAGTAATTCTCCGCACGGCGGCTCTTCCGGGCCGCCTTCCCAACCCAAATAAACAAAGCCTCGGAAGCTTGCGCTGGTTTTCATACGGGATGAATTTTCCGTTATTGTTGATCAGGAATCCGTCTTCAACCACGGACTGCGCAGAAAGCCAGCGCAAGTTTCCATCAAACGTTCTAGGAGGAACATAGTGGCTAAGGCAAAGTTCGAGCGCTCCAAGCCGCACGTCAACATTGGTACCATCGGTCACGTTGACCACGGTAAGACCACGCTGACTGCTGCAATTTCCGAGGTTCTCGCAAACAAGTTCCCGGACCTGAATGAGAAGCAGGACTTCGGTATGATCGACTCCGCTCCTGAGGAGCGGCAGCGCGGCATTACCATCAACATTGCTCACATTGAGTACCAGACCGACAAGCGTCACTACGCTCACGTTGACGCCCCCGGTCACGCTGACTACGTCAAGAACATGATCACCGGTGCTGCCCAGATGGACGGCGCTATCCTCGTGGTCGCCGCTACTGATGGCCCCATGGCCCAGACTCGCGAGCACGTTCTGCTCGCCCGTCAGGTTGGCGTCCCCTCCCTCCTCGTCGCCTTGAACAAGGCCGACATGGTGGAGGACGAGGAACTTCTCGACCTCGTCGAGATGGAGGTCCGCGAGCTGCTGTCTTCGCAGGAATTCGACGGGGACAACGCTCCCGTCGTTCGCGTGTCCGCTCTCAAGGCCCTCGAAGGCGACGAGAAGTGGGTCAAGTCGGTTGAGGACCTCATGGAGGCCGTTGACGACTTCATTCCGGACCCGGTTCGCGACAAGGACAAGCCGTTCCTCATGCCGATCGAGGACGTCTTCACGATCACCGGTCGCGGCACCGTTGTGACCGGCCGCGCCGAGCGCGGTACCTTGGGTCTCAACTCGGACGTCGAGATCGTCGGCATCCGCCCGATCCAGAAGACCACCGTTACCGGTATCGAGATGTTCCACAAGCAGCTCGACGAGGCATGGGCCGGCGAGAACTGCGGCCTGCTCCTGCGTGGTCTCAAGCGTGACGATGTCGAGCGTGGCCAGGTTGTTGCTGCTCCGGGTTCGATCACCCCGCACACCAACTTCGAGGCGAACGTCTACATCCTTTCCAAGGATGAGGGCGGCCGTCACAACCCGTTCTACTCGAACTACCGCCCGCAGTTCTACTTCCGCACCACGGACGTTACCGGCGTCATCACTCTGCCCGAGGGCACCGAGATGGTTATGCCCGGCGACAACACCGAGATGACCGTTGAGCTGATCCAGCCCATCGCTATGGAAGAGGGCCTCGGCTTCGCTATCCGTGAGGGTGGCCGCACCGTTGGTTCGGGTCGCGTTACCAAGATCACCAAGTAACATTTCTTTGTGATCCCGGCGGCCAGCGCGTGATATTGCGATGACCGTCCTAGAAAGGGCCCCGGCTTTTGCCGGGGCCCTTTTCTTTTGCTCTCCGATGTATTGTCTCGGTCACCTCGGGAAATGATGAAATTCGTGTCCACGAAACTGGTCAGATTCTGCGTCGAAGCGTTAGCCACGGGAGGGAAATTGGCCTCCTCGCGGGCGTTGTAGGCCCGCCCTGCCAGGATTCTGAAAAAGAAGACCTGAAGTGAAGATTTCAAGAAAAGTATAAAATGAGAGCGGCTCGTTACTTACGAGATTCACCTATTACTCGCACTTCTAAGGGTGGAACTATGTCGTTCAACATAACTCGCAGAACACTTTTGAAAGCAACGGCGGTTGCCGCCGCCGCTGCTCCCGCCGTTGCCGGAGCCGCACAGCCGGCGGTTGCAACCGAGGGATCCACGCGAATCGCGATCATCGGCTCCGGATATGGGGGAGCGGTCGCCGCGCGCAAGCTGGCTTCGATGGGCAGGCAGGTCGACCTGATCGAAATGGGAACCGACTGGGAGAAGATGAAGCCGATCAATGGGCGGGTCTTCACCACGATGACTGCACCCTCCTCACGTTCCATGTGGTTCAAAGCCCGTACAGACATGCCCTTCAGCTATCTCGGTGGCATGGACTTGGTCAATCGGCGCATCGACCCGGGTGCCGGAGCCTTGGACATCGAGTACTTCGCCAACATGAAGGTCTACGTCGGTCGAGGCGTTGGAGGCGGGTCGCTGGTCAACGGGGGCATGGCCGTGACACCGCGCCGTTCCTTCTTCGAAAATGGTTCTGCCCCAAGTGGACGCGGACGAAATGTACAACGTGTACTTCCCCCGTGCGAACAGCGACCTGAGGGTGCACGATCCCGCGATGGACCTGGTTATGAACACTCCGTGGTACCAGTTCGCCAGGGTCAGTGCGGCGCAGGCCAAAAAGGCCGGCATCGACCACGTTATGGTCCCCAATGTCTACGACTTCGACTACATGCGGAAGGAAGTCTATGGCCAGGTGCCACGGTCTGCTTTGGACAAGCAGGTGATCTTCGGCAACGACCACGGCAAGAATTCCTTGCCCAAGACGCTACTCAAGGAGGCTTTGTCCACGGGGCGGGTTAATCTCATCCCGATGACGGAGGTGCAGTCCATTGAGCGCAAGGCGGACGGAACCTTCCAGCTCCGAACTAAGACCATCGACTTCAACGGAAACCTCATCGAAGAGCGTACGAGGGATTACGACCGCGTGGTTTTGGCGGCGGGTTCCGTCGGTACGACCAGGCTGCTTCTCTCCGCGCAGGCCGAGGGCGCTATCACAGGCATGTCGGAGTCCCTGGGGCGGGGATGGGGGCCGAACGGCAATACAATGCACGCCCGCAGACTCAGGACATGGTCCGGTGCGCGTCAGTCGACGATTCCCGTGATGGGGTTGTCCAACTGGGATGATTCCGTGGATTCGGTGTTCGCCGAAATCGCACCGTTCCCGGCGGGAATCGATCTCAGGACCGGGGTGTACCTCGCAATCACCAACAATCCGAACACGGGCACCTTCACATGGAACCGTGGAAGCCGCAAGATGGAGCTCGATTGGGGTCCGGGGCATTCCGAACCGTCCGTGCGAGCGGCGCGCAAGCTGTTCAACCGCATCAATCTCGCCAACCCGGGTACCGGGCCCCGAGCCGATCTCTTCGAACAGAACAAGACATACTCCGACTACTTCACGTATCACCCGTTGGGCGGGGCGGTGCTGGGGGAGGTCACCGATCTCCAGGGGGAGGTCAAAGGTGTCCCGGGGCTTTTCGTCATGGACGGTTCCCTCATTCCGGCCAAGATCGGCGTCAACCCGTTCGTGACCATCACGGCCCTCGCAGAACGCAATATGGACCGGTTGGTCTCGGCGCAACGGTTCTAGCAGAGGTGGACACCATGGCAGAACATCGCCATACACGTCTCAAGCGCCGGACCCTCATGACGACCGCCTGGGCCGTGCCCGTCATCGCGGCGACGAGCGCCGTGCCTGCGATGGCCAGCAGTTGGAAGACCGATCTGGCCATCGACGTCATCGACCCACCGTACGATCTAGAGAAATGGGAGCCGAAGCAAGAGATTCCCGTATACAGAAAATCAACGGGTGACCGTATCGCGGGACGGGGATCTCTACCTCCTCGGATTCGGATCACGAATGTCGGACGTGTGACTGCCGTGAATCCTAGCGGCACCGTCGAGATCACCATCCGCGACTATATTTCGGACTACTCGCCCTGGGGTGCGAATAGGCTCAAGGCAGTTACGACCAACCCGGCTGTTCTCTGGTCCGAAGACGGGAGGGGAGCGGCATCTGGACCCGGCGCCAGGTTCACGTACAAGTGCGCTGGCCAGCTCGGACCAGGGCAGAGTCTAGAGATTCCGTTGCGGTACTTCGTCAACCCACCCTTCGTGCATGTAGCCTTCAATGTGCTGGTGGCGGCCTGGGTGGAAGATGAGCGAGATGGGGACTACGACGACAACAGTCTCAGGATTGGGCACGTACCGTTCACGAGCGTCTTCTGACACCTTGGACCGTTGGCTGTCATGATCTCCTTGATGGTCCGGGACCGATCGATATGGTCGGCCCCGGACCATCGCTGTGGAGAGTGTCTTTGGCCACTTCGAGAATCCGGGCTTGCGCGTCCTTGAGAGCCTCTGGCAGGATAGACAACGTTGTTCAAGCGCTTGTTGGCGTTGACCTGCCCGAATCCCAGGGATACGGAGCAGGTCCGTCCAAGCCCAAAATGACCCGGTCCGAACGACTCTGGATTGACGTGTGCGAACACTTCGCGACACGCCCGAGTTCGGGGGTCGGTGCTTCAACGAATTGAGGAACCCGGGAATGCCGGATTCAGTTCGTGTGAGGCGGCGCCAGGAATCCGCACGGAATCTGGACGGTGTCCATCGTCCGGAATACGAGCGGTTGCTGCCAGAAGACGCCATACAGAGGGGCCCTCGAGGTCCCTACACAGGGAAGTACTTGAAGAAAGAGAGTCCGACAGATGGCGGGACAGAAAATCCGCATCCGGCTGAAGTCGTATGACCACGAGGTCATCGACTCTTCGGCTCGGAAGATTGTTGAGACGGTGACGCGCGCTGGTGCGACGGTTGTTGGCCCCGTGCCGCTGCCCACCGAGAAGAACGTGTACTGCGTAATCCGCTCGCCGCACAAGTACAAGGACAGCCGCGAGCACTTCGAGATGCGTACGCACAAGCGGCTGATCGACATCGTCGACCCCACGCCCAAGGCTGTTGACTCGCTCATGCGCTTGGACCTGCCGGCAGACGTGAACATCGAAATCAAGCTGTAAAGAGGATCGCATCCCAATGACTACCAAATTCGAGCGCCAGGTGAAGGGCCTGCTGGGCACCAAGCTTGGCATGACCCAGGTCTGGGACGAGAACGGCAAGTTTGTGCCGGTCACCGTCGTCAAGGCCGATTCCAATGTTGTCACCCAGCTGCGCGGTCAGGACACCGATGGTTACAACGCCATTCAGATCGGTTTCGGTGCGATTGACCCCCGCAAGGTAACCAAACCCCTCGTCGGACACTTCGAGAAGGCCGGGACCACTCCGCGCCGCCACCTCGTCGAGGTTCGCACCGCGGACGCCTCCGAGTACTCCCTCGGTCAGGAACTGTCCGTCGAGCTCTTCGAAGCCGGCCAGCGCGTCGACGTCGTGGGCAAGACCAAGGGCAAGGGCTTTGCAGGTGTTATGAAGCGTCACGGCTTCAAGGGCGTCGGTGCTTCGCACGGCCAGCACAAGAACCACCGCAAGCCGGGTTCCATCGGCGGCGCGTCCTACCCCGCCCGCGTATTCAAGGGAATGCGTATGGCTGGACGTATGGGCAACAACCGCCACACCACCCAGAACCTCACGATTCAGGGTGTCGACACCGAGAACAATGTTCTGCTGATCAAGGGTGCCATTCCTGGTCCCAAGGGCGGCGTCGTTCTGGTTCGCACCGCTGTGAAGGGAGCCTAACTCCAATGGCTACTGAAACCGTAAAGGTTGATCTGCCGGCCGATGTCTTCGGCGTCGAGCCCAATGAGGCTCTGATGCACCAGGTCGTCATCGCGCAGTTGGCCGCTGCCCGCCAGGGCACCCACAAGGCGAAGAACCGCGGCGAGGTCTCCGGTTCAGGACGCAAGCCGTTCAAGCAGAAGGGTACCGGCCGCGCCCGTCAGGGTTCGGTCCGTATGCCTCAGCACACCGGCGGCGGCGTCGTGCACGGACCTGTGCCGCGCAACTACTCGCAGCGCACGCCCAAGAAGATGAAGGCCGCAGCTCTGCGCAGTGCCCTCTCCGACCGTGCGAACCACGGCCGCATTCATGTGGTCAATTCGCTCGTCACTGAGATCTCCACCAAGGCAGCCAAGGCCGCCCTGAGGGACTTGACCTCTCGCAAGAACGTGCTGGTTGTTATCGACCGCAAGGAAGATAACGTCGCCCTTTCCGTTCGCAACCTCGAGTTCGCCCACGTCCTGTACGCGGACCAGCTCAACACGTACGACGTGTTGCGCGCCGACGACGTGGTCTTCACGAAGGATGCCTACGACGTGTTTGTGGCAATCGCCAGCAAGGCTGGAAAGAACCAGGAGGACGCCAAGTGAGCGCCACCATCAAGGATCCCCGTGACGTCATCATTGCGCCTGTCGTCTCGGAGAAGAGCTACGGGCTGATCGACGAGGGCAAGTACACCTTCGAGGTCGACACTCGCTCGAACAAGTCGGAAATCAAGGATGCCGTTCAGCGTATCTTCGGCGTCAAGGTTTCCAACGTCAACACCATCAACCGTGCCGGCAAGCGGAAGCGCACGCGCTTCGGCTGGGGAGCCCGCAAGAGCACCAAGCGTGCGATTGTGACCCTGAGCGAAGGCACCATCGATATCTTCGGCGGTCCGCAGGCCTAGCGCCCGCGGAGACCACTTTAACGAGGAACTAAATTATGGCTATCCGTAAATACAAGCCGACAACGCCGGGCCGCCGTGGCTCGAGCGTTGCCGACTTCGCAGAAATCACGCGATCGACTCCCGAGAAGTCGTTGCTGCGTCCGTTGTCCAAGAACGGCGGACGAAACAACAGCGGTCGCATCACGACCCGTCACAAGGGCGGTGGACACAAGCGGGCCTACCGTTTGATCGATTTCCGCCGTCACGACAAGGACGGTGTCGATGCTCGCGTCGCACACATCGAGTACGATCCCAACCGCACGGCGCGCATCGCGCTGCTGCACTATGTCGATGGCGCCAAGCGTTACATCATCGCGCCGAACCGCCTGAAGCAGGGCGACGTCGTCGAGTCCGGCCCCAACGCGGACATCAAGCCCGGCAACAACCTGCCGCTGCGCAACATCCCTGTTGGTACCGTGATCCACGCCGTTGAGCTCCGCCCCGGCGGCGGTGCCAAGCTGGCTCGTTCAGCCGGTGCTTCGGTCCAGCTGGTCGCGAAGGAAGGCAAGTACGGTCAGCTCCGTCTGCCTTCCGGCGAAATCCGCAACGTCGACGTCCGCTGCCGCGCAACCGTCGGTCAGGTCGGCAATGCCGAGCAGACCAACATCAGCTGGGGCAAGGCCGGCCGTAACCGCTGGAAGGGCATCCGCCCGACCGTTCGCGGTGTCGTCATGAACCCCGTCGATCACCCCCACGGTGGTGGCGAGGGCAAGACATCCGGTGGTCGTCACCCCGTCAACCCGAACGGCAAGCCCGAGGGACGCACCCGTCGCCCCAATAAGGAAAGCGACAAACTCATTGTGCGTCGTCGTCGTACTGGCAAGAACAAGCGCTAAGGAGCCTGAAACATGCCTCGTAGTTTGAAGAAGGGCCCTTTCGTTGACCAGCACCTCTTCCTGAAGGTTGCCGCTCAGAACGATAAGGGTTCCAAGAACGTCATCAAGACGTGGTCCCGCCGCTCGATGATCGTCCCCGACATGCTCGGGCACACGATCGCCGTGCACGACGGACGCAAGCACGTACCCGTGTTCATCACCGAGTCGATGGTCGGGCACAAGCTCGGCGAATTCGCTCCCACGCGGACTTTCCGCGGCCATGTGAAGGACGACCGCAAGGGTAAGCGTCGCTAAATCGGTTCGGACCGATTTAGCAGCGTGTAACTCTTCGGCAATAGACGAAAGAGAGATAGGCAATGGAAGCCAAGGCATCTGCGCGCTACGTTCGCGTGACGCCTATGAAGGCCCGGCGCGTCGTCAACCTGATTCGTGGCAAGCAGGCGAATGAGGCACTGGCGATTCTGAAGTTTGCCCCGCAGGGTGCTTCGGAACCGGTATTCAAGATCGTCGAGTCGGCAGTGGCCAACGCCCGCCAGCTCGCTGATCGCGATAGCGTCGCTTTCAAGGAAGAAGAACTCTTCATCAGTGAAGCGTTCGTCGACGAGGGCCCGACCATGAAGCGGTTCCAACCGCGAGCTCAGGGTCGTGCATACCGCATCAACAAGCGAACCAGCCACATCACCGTGGTTCTCGCTACCCCGGATAATGAGGAGGACCGCTAAGTGGGACAGAAAATTAACCCGCACGGATTCCGACTGGGGATCACTACGGACCACAAGTCGCACTGGTTCGCTGACTCCAACAAGGAAGGCCAGCGCTACAAGGACTTCATCCGCGAGGACGTGAAGATCCGTGAGCTCATGTCGAACGGCATGGAGCGCGCAGGCATCGCCAACGTCGAGATCGAACGCACCCGTGATCGCGTCCGTGTGGATATCCACACTGCGCGCCCGGGCATTGTGATCGGCCGTCGTGGCGCCGAAGCCGACCGCATTCGCGGCGAGCTCGAGAAGCTCACCGGCAAGCAGATCCAGCTGAACATCCTCGAGGTCTCGAACCCCGAGGTCAACGCTCAGCTGGTGGCGCAGGGAGTCGCCGAGCAGCTCGCTTCTCGTGTGGCTTTCCGCCGCGCGATGAAGAAGGCCATCCAGTCCGCTCAGCGGGCCGGAGCCAAGGGCATCCGTATCCAGTGCGCTGGTCGTCTCGGCGGTGCCGAGATGTCCCGCTCGGAGTTCTACCGAGAGGGCCGCGTGCCCCTGCACACCCTCCGCGCAAACATCGACTACGGCTTCTTCGAAGCCAAGACCACTTTCGGTCGCATCGGTGTCAAGGTGTGGATCTACAAGGGTGATCTGACCGATAAGGAACTTGCTGCTCAGCAGGCCGCACAGGGCAACCGCCGCGGTAACGATCGTCGCGGAGGCGGTGAACGTCGTCGTCGTAACACCGCCGGTGGCGCAGGTCGTCGCGGTGGACGCAACGAGCAGCAGAACAGCGCTTCGGAGGCCCCCGCCAACGAAGCCAAGACTGCAGAAAACGGTGAGGCATAAATGCTGATTCCCCGTCGCGTAAAATACCGCAAGCAGCACCACCCGAAGCGCAGCGGCGTCGCCAAGGGCGGCACCACCGTTTCGTTCGGTGAGTGGGGCGTTCAGGCGCTGGCACCCGCGTATGTGACTAACCGTCAGATCGAGGCTGCTCGTATCGCCATGACCCGCTACATCAAGCGTGGCGGTAAGGTCTGGATCAATATCTTCCCGGACCGCCCGCTGACCAAGAAGCCTGCCGAAACCCGCATGGGTTCCGGTAAGGGTTCGCCTGAGTGGTGGGTTGCCAACGTCAAGCCCGGTCGTGTCGTATTCGAACTGGCCGGCGTGAGCGATGAAGTCGCCAAAGAGGCCTTGCGCCTGGCAATCCACAAGCTCCCCATGAAGGCACGCATTGTGCGTCGCGAAGGTGGTGAATAGAAATGGCAGTAGGATCCAAGGATCAGTCCATCGAGCAGCTGGCTGAATTGGACAACGGAGCTCTCACCGAGAAGCTGCGTTCGTCCAAGGAGGAGCTGTTCAACCTCCGTTTCCAGAAGGCCACCGGGCAGCTCCAGAATGCGGGCCGCTTCAAGGCTGTCAAGCGCGATATCGCGCGCATCTACACGGTGTTGCGTGAGCGCGAACTGGGCATCCGACCCGAGGCCGAGTCTTCGGACGATGCCTCTGACAAGAAGGCCGACAAGAAGGCTGCAAAGGCAGCGAAGAAGGCCGACACGGCTAGCGCTACCGAAGGTGATGCCAAGTGAGTGAACAGAAGACGGAAGAGCGTAATCTCCGCAAGACCCGTCGCGGCTACGTCGTCTCCGACAAGATGGACAAGACAGTTGTCGTCGAGGTCGAAGACCACGTGACCCACGGTCTGTACGGCAAGGTTATGCGTCGTAGCCACAAAGTGAAGGTGCACGACGAGCAGAACGCCGCCGGCGTTGGCGACCTCGTGCGCATTATGGAGACCCGTCCCATGTCAGCCAACAAGCGTTGGCGGATCGTGGACATCGTCGAGCGCGCCAAGTAAGGCACGCTGGGCGATCCGCTCCTACGGAAACCCCCTCCCGCTTCGTGCGGGAGGGGGTTTTTGCGTTAAGGGGGCTGGGGT
>NZ_NOIR01000002.1:0-868323 GCF_004136585.1 Rothia uropygioeca
GGGGGGGGGGGGGCTCCGAGGGTGACGGGAAAGTGGGCGTGACCGTCTGACGGTCACGTGACGGTCACACGGGTGATACATGGTGAGACGTGACCCGAATAAAACCTTGATATTTCGGGCGTATTGGACGCCCTGAGACATAATGAAACCCCGCTTTCCCGCACTCAAAATGCGGATCCTCACGGAGTGTGGGTTCAAGTCCCACCTTGGGTACTAGTCAATAAAACAGCGGACATAGCGTGGTACAAACTTTACTACGCAAGGCCCGCTTTCTTTGTCTCAGTTAGTCATTCGGCTACTCTCCGATCGCCCTCTCCACCGCGTTGGCCGCCTCCCTCGACAGCTCTGGCAGAACGTGCGAGTACGTGTTCATCGTCAATTGAATCGTCGAATGCCCGAGAACCTCCAACACCACATGGGCCGGGACGCCCTGCACCAACATCACCGTCGTCGCCGTATGGCTCGTGTCATGCAACCGGTATGGGGGCGGCTCTGCGAGTTCGAGGATCTTCTCCCACTCCCTTTGGCCGGGATTGTGCGAAACCGTACATCGTCAGGGCTGACCCGATTTTCGGTGTCCTCAACAGACTTCCCAACATGCGTGATCGACCCAACATCGACTCGGTAGACTGCTCGTCACGGTGACAACATCGAGTCCTCAAGAGGCCCTGGCGTGAGCGAGCTGGTCAGGACGCTATATGGGCGAAACCACCCCAACAGAGTTTGATAGACACTGCATCGACTTACACGCTGCGAGCGTTGTCGTCCGGTTCAAGGACGGAGACGTCCAGGCAAGAATTGAAGAGTTTCTGCCGGCAACTGAGCTCAACCTGGATCGAGCTGCTTCAGGGCAGACTGTTGCTGAGCTTGTCTAACGCCTGAATATTGAAGACCCCCACTCACCTTCATTGGTGGGTGGGGGTCTTTGTGTTGAACGTGCCTATTGGTCGAGGTGCTGTACGGCGTAGTCTGCTTCCTCCTGCGTGAACTTCTCGCCATACTCCGAAGTCAGCTGATCGCGGACCGCTTCAGGCGACATGTTCTGCTGAGTTTGGTAGTCCTTGGCCTTTGCCAGTGCGTTGGCATTCCAGTCTGCATTCATGTTGTCGATGGCATACTGTGCGGCTTCCGGGGAGAACTTCTCACCGTACTCTGAGGTCAACTGGTCGTAGATTCCTTGCTTCGACATGTGCATCATCTTTGAGTAAGTTTCCCCCTTTTTCAGCGCCGACTTGTATTCCTTCGGAACTGATGAGCCGGAATTGTCCGACGGAGTCGATTCCTCACTCGGTGCGCTGGCTTCGCTGGTCGCCTGGGGGGCTTCTGCTTCATCAGTGGCAGTGGACTGCGCTTGTGTCTCAGAGGATGAGGCAGCGGACTGGGAGCTGGAGGTCTTGTTGCCGGAATCGCTCGAGTTGTTGCCTGTTATTGCGGAGATTATTGCCCCAATGATCGCGATAACCACGATGAGTCCGAGGCAGCCGAGGCAACCAAATAGACCCTTGCGCTTCTTCTTCGGCGGTTGGTAGTTGCCGTTTTGTCCTTGCCATTGCTGGTTGGGGGACTGGTTGCTCTGAGGCTCGTTGGGGTAGGTTCCCACTTGGTGTCTCCTAGGTGTAGAGGGATAATAATCTGAGTATAAGCAGTGTGCCGAGTAAATGGAGACTGTATGCCTTTTGAGGCGACGGCGACCGAAAGCCTCTGCCGGTTCGACGACGGTCGCAGCGGGCGACGCGGTGCGATGTTGACTCCGGAACCACACGGAATTGAGGCGCAGCAAACCGCGTGAGTGGACATGTGTGGCACAGAAAATATGGCCTGGATTCAGGCGCTTGTAGACCAGAACGTGGTCTTGGTGGCGGTGATTTCAAGGGACCCTGACAGCATGGGGTTGGCCAATGAAAGAGACCCCCATGCACCGTTTGGCGCAAGGGGGTCTTTTGTGCCAATCTGGCCCTAACATGAGCCAACAGGGTGGTAAATCGCCAAATTGGCACTGTGTCGGTGGGTCCCCTCCTCTCTACGCGCTGAGGAGGGGACCCGGCATCACACGAGATGTCGACTCGGTACATGGAAGTCAAGCTGACACATAGCCGACTTCCCCGAGACGACGGTAATATATTACCCCAAGTTGCCTATATATTTCGGTGATTTGGGGCACTGTGTTATGAGGGCGATCCAATGGCCGAATCTGCAATCAAAAGTGATGCCTGGCCCGTTGAGCGCGCGGGAGACCCCTTGTTCTCTTTTCATTTTGTAGCGTCAGCGCTGTTTTCTCGCTTCAACGTCTGTTGATGAGACCCCTCAACCTGACGGCGGTGGTTCAGTTTTGCATAAAATTTGCCGGACGTGGGGAAGGGCCCTGCTCGGTAGAACATGGGGTTGGGTCCGATTCTCTCAAACGGAATTCAGCCCATGAGGCGTTTATTCACGCCAGTTTGTTTTGATTGCCCTGAATCTATTTGAATCCGAGACGCCAGGTGGCCGTGCCATCTGGGTTGACGGAGGAATGGTCCCCGTTCGGGCAGATGTCTTGAAATTTGAGCTTGAGATCCTTGAATACTGCTGTCTCTTTGGTGCCGTCCTCGGTGGTTGCCTGGGGGCGTTTAAGCAATACTTCGTAGTAGGGGAACGCTTTTGAGTTGCACTTTCCTTTTTGGGGATGTCGGCGGTAGTCCTCGTGCCAGGATTCTATGTCGGTGGAGGATATGCCTGCTGTCTCATCTAAGATTCTGTAGGCGCCAGCGCTGTATTCCTTGTGGGTAACGGTGTCGATGACTTTGCCACGGAAGGTGTGGTCCTCTTTCGTGAAAGTCAGAGTCAAATCGTATTGTGCGCCTGGGGTGAATGGGATATCCGATGCGCAGGTCACACCATCATCACCGTCGGCCCCGGGGCGACAGAGATCGGTGTCAACCGGAGCGGCGTTTTCGTTGAAGGAACTGAACCGGACGGAGACTTGGCGATGGCCGTCCTTGGTCGGTTGCATCGGTTGCAGGCCGAAATACCCGGTGCTGTCGGCCTCGGCGTATTGAAATTCATTTGAGAAGAAGAACTGGCGAAGATCGGGTGAATCCTTAATGATCATGGGGAAAGTTATGTCTTTAAAATGGTGTCGGGGCGTTTCGAATATTGGCCAGGTTACTCCGTGACGGTCGATGGTGGGGTCTTCAAGGGACGGTTCCTCGGTGTAGACTGTTGTCTTACTGTTTTGATCGTGAACGCTATCTGGTTCGAATTGGGTGTAAGCCTGTGTGGGCGTGGACGTCGCAATGGGAACAATAAGGGTCAGACAGAAAATTGCCGAAGTGATTTTCCATTTCATAAATATCAACTCCAATGCTGTATTTGTCGTACCGAGCTATGTGCTGGGCCTTGGCCACGCCAGGCGGGGCCCGCGAGAATGAGCATAATCTAACTTTCCCTGAATGGTGTGATTGGTGTGATTGGTGTGTCGTGTGGCTCGTTCACAAATAGAATAGACATTATATATTGTCAATTTTTGACTTTAGGAATTTTGATAACTTTACTGTTGGTTTATTGAACGTGATGGGAAGGCGGCGTGGCATTCGATGGTCCGGTCGAGGAGTCACCTGACGTGTGTTCGTCACGGAGTCCTCGTTGACCGCCGGAATCAGAATCGCGCTGAGTGCGATCTTGACCAAAGCGGATACGTGGCCAGGTCCCTGGCAAGGAATATCTGGTGTCGACTGACGACGCGGTGCGGTGATTCGAGGCCACGGCGGGCCCCCGTAGGAAGCCGGCCCGTTCGGTGGGACTCAGTTTGCAGGTTTTCAGGATTCAGAGGGTCGGGACAAGTTCAGTGACTGCCGATTTGGGGGAGCGGGGGTTGATTCCAGCATTCGCGGATACCGCTGTGGCTGCCGGCGCACGGTTCCCGCTGGGATTCGCTTTTCTCGTTCGAGGACAATCTGCTCGACGGAGATGCCTTGGCGGGGTCCGACGGGTCGAGCGCGGTTGAATAATCTCCAGGCTCGAGGAAGCGCGATGTCACGCATCTGATCAGTAAGCCCCAGAAAGCGGTGTGCATATTGAAGAGGTCGAAGCCGGAAATGGTCACGATGAACGCGGCCAGCGCCTCGGAGGTGCGATGAGTCGCACATGAGGCGACGAACGCCTGACGGAGCGCCTGGAGGGGGTAATCGTCGGATTCTCGGACGTAGAGCCAGCCGTCCATCTTGTCGGTTCGAAGGAATTCGAAAACAATTTCAGGCACCGACGAGATCTCTGGAGCGAGGGGCCAATTTTCCCGCCGGCCCGATCTGATAGCGGTGATTGTCCGTTCGAAGGAGTACGTGCCGAGGTTCGAGGCGGCGTCTCCCAGGTTGTTCAGCGCATCCTCGGTGAGATCGCGATCTAGGTTCCGATTTCCTTCGAACGCCAGCTCTGGGCGCGGTTGCGGGTCGCGCCAAGGATCTGCAATGCGGTGGAAGCGACGACCGCGGTGGAAACGATGGACATCGTTGCTCTTCTCTGATGCGCGAAGATTGTGATGGCTACTCACGGCAATCTAGGCCGACCACCCGGCAATGTACAGAACAGGAATCTTTTTCTTAAAATTCTGATTGCATAAATAACTAAATTTCCGGGTAATCCAGGCCACAATGCGGATCTTCTGATTATGGGGTGTCAGGGGTGCGTGTTCGGGGGAGGTCGCGTCCGGGAGGTCTGGAATCGGGACTCCTAGGCTTCGCTGTTGCTCACGCCGTGAATATCGGGCTGTCAGTTTCCGTGTCAGAGGGAGAAACGCGCTCGCTGGGCCATGCGGGTAAACTCCGAGGTCGGCTGCGCGTCGGCACGCCACGGGGAGGGAAGCGACGACCGCAAGGTCGATCCGCCATGCTGTTCGATTGCTCGAATACCTTCTAGCCCGTTCGCCCCTTGGGTTGTATGTCTGACCGAAACTCGATTTGGGAAATTATATGTCGGAGCCAGAGGCCAGTTTTGTGCAGGCCTCGTGCTCCGACAAACGGACCGTAGCGATATAGTGATTTGTTGAGTCGTACTGTCCTGAAATACGCCTATTTGTGGGACTAAGTAAGTGTGCTCTTTGTTTTTTTTGTGCGCACCACTCCGTCGACTTTGACCGATCTTATGGCGTGTGTAGTTACTGTGGCCCTGCAAAGGTTTTGAGGCCCATTGGCCACGAACTCCATCCCGGAAGTGGTCAATAAGATGCGGTTTCTCCCGTTGTACTCCCAGGTCCCGTGATAGGTGGTGGTATAGGCTCTGAATCCGTTAATTGTGGGTGCAGTGGAATCGTAAGTCGGGGTCGACCATAAACCGTTGTTCCGCTGCGCTCTCCACTTAAGGTCGCCGAGGTTCGTGGGGAAGTAAAATATTATCTTGGCGTCGGTGGCTTTGCTTGAGGCTTGTGCCTCCTCGACCCAAAATCCCCCTCTGGGGTAGTTCGCGACGTTGGAAATCCGGATGATGTTGTCGGTATTGAAGAAGCACTCACTCTTTACCTGCATATTCCCGCTGACCCGTGGGGTGGGTTGTGCGTTGGAAACTGCGTGACTAGGTACAAAAGCTGTTGCTGCCACTACGGGTGCTGCCCACATCGCCCCCTTCGCTAGGACCCTTCGGGAAACTATATTTTTGGCACGTGTTTTCATGGAATCCTTCCAGTGGTATTCGCCCATATGGCGAATCTACTTTACGGAAGAAGTTTTGATAGTCAAAAATTTAATAGCTATACGATCAAATGCTGAATATATAGATATGCGATCAAAAGCACTCGATGGGTCCCTGTTTGCCGCCGCGAAATCCTCCGAAGAAGGTGATGGGCCCCCATTCCACCAGGAGAAATGCAGTAGATCAGCCTTTTGTCTCGCATGCGACGCCGTCGCCGTCGCGGTCCAGGGCTGGCCGATATCCGGGGGAGTCGGCGTACAGGGGTGCTGCTCCGGCGGCTCGAGCCGCCGTGCAATTCGCGTAGTAGGCACCTTCCTGGGCGGGTGCAGCAGGTTCCGCGGGTGCAGCGGGTTCCGCGGGTGCAGGTGCGGCGGGCTCGACCGGAGCGGGAGCCGGAGCCGGTGCTTCGGTGGGTGTCGGTTGCTCTGATGCAGGCACTTCCTCCGGCGCGGGGTCTGCCGTTTGCCCGACCTCCGGAGCATCGGTACCGGACGGCAGGACTTCCCCGGGGCATCCTTCAAGAATGCCTTCGATGGCGTCCTTCTCGGCCTTCGTGACCCACAGATGGTAGTTGGTCTTTACCGCGATCTGCCGCGAAACGTAGTCGCATCGGAACTGTTTGTTGGACGGCAACCAGGTGGCGGCGTCACCGTCGCTCTTGCCTTGGTTCGTGGGGCCGTCGACGGCGAGGAGGTTCAGCGGATCGTTCGCCAATTGCTTCCTCTCCTTGCTGGTCAGTTGTTGAGCGCCTGTCTGCCATGCGTTCGAGAGGCTGACCACATGATCGATCTGGACCGCGCTGCTGGTGGACTTGCCGGCAGTGAAGGCGATGTCCTTGCCGGTGTAAGGGTCCACCAGGTTGCCCGAGGTCACTTTGCAATCCTGTGTGCCGGGCTTGTAGGACACCGCGGACAGATCGCGGCTCAGAACGTCGTTGCGCGTATCGCATCCGTTCTGGTCGGTGTCAGCCCACGCGCGGCCGAACTTTTTGCGCTTGTAACCCGTCTTCGGCGCTTTGCCCTTCACGGGTAGGGCTTCAAGTGCGGTGAGGGCGTCGTCGCCGGTTGCTTGGACATCGGAGACCTCAACGATCGGCGTCGTGGAGGGAGCTGCCGATGACTCCGCGGCGGCTTCGGAAGAAGCGCCCGTTGCGCAACCGGCAAGGGAGAGAACAAGGGCGACGCCGGCGCCTGCGATTCGCATTCCGCGACCGTGTCGAGAAGCGAATTCGGGCAGGGGGGATCTATGCAAAGACATGGGTGGCTCCAAGTGAAGTGAGGGACATTCGAAGTGTATGGGCAGGACACGCCGGAAACCGCATCTGACACGAACTCTTTTTGTCGTGTCCGGGGGGTATCGGCTGTCCGATTGGTTCATCCCGATGCGTCAGCCGAATGCAGCGGCTCACCCCGCGGACCCCGTCACTGCCGCAGTCGCCGAGGCTCTCGCCCTGGAAATCAGCTCTTGGCTGATCGTCAAGCGTGGTGGCGGCCACTAGGGTTGATGGTGTCCAGGTTTCCGCCGAAGGTCATTCCGACGCGGCAGCCACTGCAGTCAAGCAGAGGAGAACCATATGTCCGAGACGACTTCGATTACCGTTTCCCGCTCCATCGACGAGCCATCCGACAAGATCTTCGACCTCCTGAGCAATCCGGAGCGCCACCATGAATTCGACGGATCCGGCTACGTCGTCTCCGACGACAAGACCGACCGTATTCAGAAGACGGGCGACGTCTTCCGTATGAATATGAACGGCCCGCACATGGGCGGCGATTACAAGACGGACAATTACGTCACGGGATTCGACGAGAACAAGCTCGTAGCCTGGCAGACGGCACCTGCCGGTGAGGAGCCTCCGGGCTGGGAATGGACCTGGAGCCTGGAATCCACGGGCTCGTCATCGGCCGACGTGACGTTGACCTACGACTGGTCCAAGATGGATCCCAAGGCCGCCGAAGAGCTGGGCATGCCCTTGGTTTCCCAGGAGCAGTTGGAGGAGTCTCTCGAACAGCTCGCCAACGCCGTCTCCGGCGAATAACCCTGCCGACTCAAGTTTTTGGGTAGGATCACGAGCCCGGTGCCGCTTCGAACGAAGCGGCACCGGGCTCTGTTCTCTGCGTTCGCTGCCCCTTGGCGTGAAGCAATGTTCACAGGCAGCCACTCTGACGAGCACGGATTGACCAGTTGGACGTAAACTAGCGTTTGAGTAAGGACTTTAAGTCCGAGCCGCACGGCGGCACGGACAACTACGTGACGTTAGAGGAGAACAAGGTGACAGAGCCGACGCCCGATCAGGAGAATCTGGACCTCGAAGTGCCCGCTCCGGAAGCGGAGCAGGTCGACAAGCGCAGGGTCGTCGTCGCAGAAGACGAAGCCCTGATCCGGCTCGACATCGTGGAGATTCTCAAGGACCAAGGGTTCGACGTCGTTGCCGAGGCCGGCAACGGGGAAGAGGCCGTGGAACTGACGAAAGAACATGAGCCCGACGTGGTGCTCATGGACGTCAAAATGCCCAAGATGGACGGCATCAGCGCCGCAGAAGTGATTGCCAAGGAACGCATCGCCCCCGTGGTGTTGTTGACCGCCTTCAGCCAGAAAGAACTCGTGGATCGGGCCACGGAGGCGGGGGCAATGGCCTACGTGGTCAAGCCGTTCACCGAGAATGACCTGATTCCTTCGATCGAGGTGGCAGTCAGCCGCTTTGAGCAGATCAAGGCACTCGAGAAAGAAGTCACCGGTCTCAAGGAACAATTCGAAACCCGGAAGTTGGTCGAGCGAGCCAAATCGTTGCTCACCACCAAAATGGGCCTCACCGAACCGGAAGCATTCCGCTGGATCCAGAAGACCTCGATGGATCGCAGGCTCTCCATGCGAGAAGTTGCGGAGACCATCGTTTCCCAGGTCGCTTGAGCTACCTGATCAGGGATTGCCAGGGCCGTAGCCCGCTATGCGTCAAGCGGCTCGTGCGATCTCGGTTCTAGCGGCGGTCGACCAACAAGTTCGTGATCCGTGCCGTCGAGAGGCGACGGCCGGCATCGTCGGTCATCACGACCTCATGGATACAGAGCGTTCGCCCGACGTGGATCGGCGTACACGTGCCGGTGACCCATCCGCTCGAAGCGGCACGTTGGTGCGTTGCGTTGATATCCACGCCCATGGGCTGTTTGCCCTCTCCTCCGGCCAAACCTGACGCAACAGAACCGAGAGTCTCCGCCAGAACCAAATGCGCCCCGCCGTCGAGGAGCCCAAACGGTTGTTCATTCCCCTCAACCGGGAACTTGGCGACCATGAGGTCCGGGCCCATGGTTTCGAAGACGATCCCCAACTTCTCCGCCAAACCGCCCAAACCGTTCCGAGCGAAGCGTGAATGGTACTGTTCCGGCACTCCTGCCCTGATCAGAGAATCGGTATAGGGGTTATTCGTCATCGTCTCGCTCAAACTCGTCACTGCCTGTGATTAGGATTGGTAGGTGACTTCCGCATCCGAGACAACGCCCGCCGAGGAGGCCACCGTGGCCGAGCATACCCCTGAACCCGCCGATCCCGCCGAGAACGCAGGGGAGCGCAAACGACTCCTCATGATCGACGGCCACTCCATGGCATTCCGTGCATTCTTTGCGGTGCCCGTGGACCGTTTTTCCAACTCCGCTGGGCAGCACACCAACGCAATCCACGGCTTCACGTCGATGCTGCTCACCATGGTCCGCCAGCTTCAACCCACTCACGTGGCCGTGGCCTTCGACCTGAGCGGGCCGACATTCCGGTCCGAGGAGTACACCGAATACAAAGGAGGACGTGCCGAGACCCCCGAGGAATTCTCCGGGCAGATCGAGTACATCCAAAAGGTACTGGACACCCTGAACATCCCGTGGATCACGGTCGAAGGATTCGAAGCCGACGACATCATCGCGACCGGCTCCAAATTGGCCGAGAACGCGGATGCCGATACCGTCGTCGTCTCGGGCGACCGGGACGCTTTCCAGCTCATCTCTGAGACCACTCACGTGCTCTACCCGACCAAGGGGATCTCCGATATCCCGCCGAGGACGGCAGAGGACATCGAGGAGAAATACGGCGTCGGGCCGGACAGGTACCGTCACGTCGCCGCGCTGGTGGGGGAAACCGCAGACAATTTGCCCGGCGTACCGAAGGTTGGACCGAAAACGGCCAGCAAGTGGATTAATCAGTACGGGGATTTGCAGTCCGTGATTGACCACGCGGACGAGATCGGTGGGAAGGTTGGAGAGAACCTCCGTGCCCACCTCGATGACGTCCGTCGCAACTTCCGTCTTAACGAGCTCAAGCGCGACGTCGATTTGCCCGTCACCTTCGCCCAGATGGAGCGTCGGGAGCCGGACCTCGAGGCGATGGATGAACTGTTCGACGAGCTCGAATTCAATCGCCTCCGCAAGCGGGTCCGCGTGGACCTGGTCAAGGCCGAACCGGAACCTCAGATCGAGATACCCGGGCGTCACGAAATTCTCACGCCGGACGAACTGGCGCAGGTCGTCGCCGAGCCGGGAACATCTCTGGCTCTGACGCTCGAGCAGGACTACCGGGCAGGCGATGTCCTGTTCCTGGCCACGCGTGAGTCCGTCGGATCTGTGCGTCTGGAACAGGCCGATGCCAATCTGACCGAGGCTCTGTCTTCCACATTGAACGACCGCGCGGGCGACCTGCTGGTCTCCGACCTCAAAGAGCTGGTCAAGGCGTTGCGAGAGCTCGGTTACGAGCTTCCCGACGCCGGCCGGGATCTCGCCCTCGAAGCTTTCGTCCTGCGCCCCGGAGCACGCGGATACAGCCCTCAGGAACTTGCTGCCGAATTCACGACTTACGATTTCGGTACCAAACTCAAGAAACCGACCGCCGCGGCGCTGAAAAAGGAATCCGAGGAATCGAGGGAGAAGAACACCTCGGTAAGCCTCGATCGTTTCGCCTCTGCTGCCTGGCTGATGCACGAAGCCGCAGATGTAATAGCCGAACGCCTGGCCGAGCACGGGTGGGCCAAAAAGATCTTGGATGATATCGAGGTCCCGTTGTCGCATGTCCTGCTCGACATGGAGACCAACGGGATCGCGATGGACGTGCAAGAGCTGGACACCCTGCAAGGGAATTTTCAGGCTGAGATCGACACCGCGCAACGCAACGCGGATCAGGTGGTCGGAGAAGCCGTCAAACTCTCCTCGCCCAAACAGTTGCAGACGGTCCTGTTCGAGACCCTGGATCTGCCCAAGACGCGCAAGATCTCCTCGGGGTACACCACCGACGCGTCTTCGTTGCAAGAGCTCATGACCAAACTCGAGCCGGGCACCAAGGGCCATGATTTCATGGGGTATCTCCTGCGCTACCGCGAGTTCACCAAGCTCCAGCAATTCGTCACCGCGCTCAAGGACGCGACGACGGCGTCGAATCGGGTGCACACGACATTCGGCCAGACCACGGCGGCCACGGGACGGCTCTCCTCGATCAATCCGAACCTCCAGAACATCCCGGTCCGGACGGCCGAGGGCAAACGGATCCGCAATTCGTTCGTCTGCGGTGCCGAATACGAGACTCTGTTGACGGCGGACTACTCCCAGATCGAGATGCGCATCATGGCACATCTGTCCCAGGACGAGGGTCTGATCGACGCCTACAAATCGGGGGAGGACCTCCACCGATTCGTGGGTTCGCAGGTTTTCGGTGTCGCCCCGGAAGACGTCACCTCGGAAATGCGCTCGAAGGTCAAGGCCATGAGCTACGGGCTGGCCTACGGTCTGTCGAGTTACGGTCTGTCGAAGCAGCTGAACATTTCCGTGGACGAGGCGCGCGGGTTGATGAGCAACTACTTCAAACGTTTCGGCGCAGTGCGCACATACTTGCGTGAAGTAGTCGATGAGGCCAAGAAGGTCGGCTACACGGAGACAATGTTCGGCCGCAGGCGCTACCTTCCGGACTTGGATTCCTCGAACCGTCAAGTGCGGGACAATGCGGAACGTGCCGCGCTCAACGCCCCGATCCAGGGCTCGGCCGCCGATATCATCAAGATCGCGATGCTTGGCGTTGACCGGCGATTGCGCGAGGAAAAGCTTTCGACCCGAATGGTGCTTCAGATCCACGATGAACTCATCCTCGAGGTCACCGAAGGGGAATACGAGGCGGCGGAGGCCATTCTCCGCGAGGAAATGTCCAACGCCGTCACACTCCGGGTGCCCCTCGAGGTCCAGGTGGGTCACGGACGCTCCTGGAACGACGCCGCTCACTAGCTGAACCGTCAATCGAAGAGGAACCACATGAGTTTGAAGCCTTTTGAGATCAGAGAAGCACTCGGTGCCGATGGCAAGGCCACCGAGGCCTACCGGCGTTTCCACGGGCGGGTGCAACGCGGCTTCCACGAAGACCCGGGAACGCGAGACGTGCAGGACTACCAGGCACAGGAGTATCAGCACGAAGGATTCGTCTACCGAGGATACGAAGAGACAGATCCGGCACCCGAATGGGCCGGTACGACCCCGAGGCCAGTTTCGACGATCGTCGGCTTTCCCCGGGCCATGAACGTAGGCGCTGCAACCATTGGAACGTGGGCTATTTCGGGTGTAGGTGTTGCTTCCTCCCATCGGCGCCGGGGTCTCCTGCGGACGATGATGACCGAAGAACTCCAGACTGCCCAGCGTGAAGGCTTTGCTCTCTCGGCGTTGACCGCTTCGGAAGGCGGAATCTACGGACGCTTCGGGTACGGGGTGAGCACTCGGTTCTGCGACTACGAGTTGGATATTCGGCGTCGCCCGCAAGTGCTGGCCAGCGCATTGGAGTCGACCGGAGCGATCCGCGGCAGCGTCCTCGAAGCCGAACCGCTCAAAATGTTGGGGCTCGCGGAAGAGCTGGCGCAGAGGATAGTGCGGATCCGCCCGGGCCAGGTGAATCGGCTTCGGACTCACATCAAGGACACCCTGGGAATCGTCGATCTGCACAACAACTCGATCGAGGTGGCGCGTAACCGAGAGGCTTTCGTCTATAGCGGGGTTTCGGGGCCCGAGGGCTTCTTGGTCCTTGAGCACCAGGGGTATGAGTCGGACCCTCCTAGGGCGAAGATCGTGGACTTCCAAGCCGCCACGTCAGCCGCTTCGGTCGGTCTATGGAACCACCTTTTCACGGTGGATCTGTTGGACGTCGTCGACTTCAAAGACGCTCCAGGGATGGCATTGTCCTCGATCTTGCAGGATCCCAGGGCCGTGAGGTCCAAGGGCGAGGCCGATCTCATCTGGACCCGTATTCTGGACGTGGTCAAGGTTCTCGAGGCACGTTATTACGGTCGTGACGGCGAGATCGTCCTGCTGGTTGATGATCCGCTGGGTCTGATCACCGGCGCTTATGCCCTTGAAATCCGCAACGGTGCGGCAAAGGTGACTCCGGCCGACGGTCTGGGGACACCGGGCCAGCGTGGGGACCACGCAAAGGACGATTGTGCCCTCTCGCCTTCTGCCGCCAGGGTGCGTTTCCCCGCGGACCGGTTGGCCTCTGCGGTATTCCGGGGCTGCGCTCTTGAGGCTCAGTACGGAGTGGTGCTCGGAGAAGGGGCCGAAGAAGCCGCAGAAATGTTCGCGGTCAAGAGCGAACCGTACTGCGATTTCGGTTTCTAACGACGCCCACGAGACGGATCTTTCTCGCGGAAAGCAATCATTCGCCGAATCCTCCGGGAGGTTCCGCAGACATCGGCGTGTTTTGGGCTTTTACGCGTTGACCCGACTTGCGTCAAGCCATAGACTTAGTGGGCGCACCATGTGCGCGCAGTCCAATAAATGTTCGGCTTCGTCCCTAGACCGCCGCAAGGCGGGTCGGAGTCGACCGAGTAAGTAATCTATCCACATCGGAGCCCCTACTACATGACCACCAACACCCCGCAGGTCGCGATCAACGACATCGGAACCGAAGAAGAGTTCCTCAAGGCCGTTGACGAGACCATCAAGTACTTCAACGACGGCGACCTTGTTTCTGGCGAAGTTGTCAAGGTTGACCGCGACGAAGTTCTGCTGGATATCGGGTACAAGACCGAAGGCGTCATCCCGTCCCGCGAACTTTCCATCAAGCACGACGTCGATCCCGGTGAAGTTGTTGCCGTTGGTGATGAGGTTGAGGCTCTCGTCCTGACCAAGGAGGACAAGGAAGGCCGTCTGATCTTGTCCAAGAAGCGCGCTCAGTACGAGCGTGCCTGGGGCGACATCGAGAAGATCAAGGAAGAGGACGGCGTCGTTACCGGCACCGTCATCGAGGTCGTCAAGGGCGGCCTCATCCTGGACATCGGTCTCCGTGGCTTCCTCCCCGCATCCCTCGTGGAGATGCGCCGCGTTCGCGACCTGGCTCCTTACATCGGCCAGGAGATCGAGGCCAAGATCATCGAGCTGGACAAGAACCGCAACAACGTGGTCCTTTCCCGCCGTGCATGGCTCGAGCAGACCCAGTCCGAGGTTCGCTCCTCGTTCCTCAACAAGTTGGAAAAGGGGCAGGTCCGCACGGGCGTTGTCTCCTCCATCGTCAACTTCGGTGCATTCGTGGACCTGGGCGGCGTGGACGGACTCGTTCACGTTTCCGAGCTGTCTTGGAAGCACATCGACCACCCCTCGGAGGTCGTCGAGGTCGGTCAGGAAGTCACCGTCGAGGTTCTCGAGGTGGATCTGGACCGCGAGCGTGTTTCGCTTTCGCTCAAGGCAACCCAGGAAGATCCGTGGCAGACCTTCGCCCGCACTCACGCGCTGGGTCAGGTCGTTCCCGGTAAGGTCACCAAGCTGGTTCCCTTCGGTGCGTTCGTTCGCGTCGAAGACGGCATCGAGGGCCTCGTGCATATCTCCGAGCTGGCTGTCCGCCACGTGGATCTGGCCGAGCAGGTCGTCTCCGTCGGAGATGAGCTCTTCGTCAAGGTCATCGATATCGACCTGGACCGCCGCCGCATTTCGTTGTCCCTCAAGCAGGCCAACGAGGGCGTCGATCCCGACGGCACCGAGTTCGACCCGGCCATGTACGGCATGGCCGCGGAGTACGACGAGCAGGGCAACTACAAGTACCCCGAGGGCTTCGACCCCGAGACCAACGAATGGCTCGAGGGTTACGAGACTCAGCGCGCAACCTGGGAGCAGCAGTACGCTGACGCTCAGGCTCGCTGGGAAGCCCACAAGGAGCAGGTCCGCAAGGCCCTGGCCGAAGATGCCGACGCAGCAGCAACCGCCGCAACCGGTTCGGCTTCGTCTTCCTCCTCTTCGTCGTCTTCCTCCTCGAATGCAGCTCCGGCTCCGTCCAGCTACTCCTCCGAGGTTCCGGCAGCCGATTCCGGCACACTGGCTTCGGACGAGGCACTGGCTGCACTGCGCGAGAAGCTCACCGGCAACAACTAAACCGGTAAAGCTCCCGTAGCGGGATTGCTGAGACGAATGGCCCCTCACCGTACGGTGAGGGGCCATTCGCGTTCCCGGGGCAAAACTCAACGGCCGGCGGAAGAGACAGTTCCGCTCCTTGTCTTTTTCACTGGATGCATCCTCCAGCCGAATGAGCGGTCGCGGTGCGAAGGACGTTATCTACCGATCGACCCATTCCGTGCCGCCCCACACCAGATTCAATTCCCCCGACGACGCCGATGCGAGAAGGTTTTCGGCCTCGTTGAGTTGGGCTTCTGTGTCCGTGACCGCGATATTCAGCGTCGCATGGGAAGCGCCGTAGTCGGTTCCCAGAACCGCGACTGCAGATGCGCGAAGCTCATTCTCGAGGCGGCCAGCCTCCGCGTGAGGCATGTCGATCCGACCCTGCCGAAGTCTCTGCCTGGAAGCAAAATGCGCGGCGTCGAGCGCCCGTACGGTCGCGTCCGTATAGGCTCGCACCAAACCGCCGGCACCCAACTTGATTCCGCCGAAGTACCTGACCACCACCGCGCACAGGTCGGACAGATCGGTCACCGACTCATCGTCCTGCCTGGTTCGGTGGGAAATCAGTGCCTGGAGGATGGGGATCCCCGCGGTACCTGCCGGTTCACCGTCGTCGGAAGAACGCTGGATCTCACGGTCCGCTCCGAGGACGAAGGCCGAACATACGTGCCGTGCATCGTGGTACCGCCTTCGCAACAATTCGATGTACGCGCGGGCCTGCTCCTCGGTTTCGACGCGGGCCACGTGTCCGATGAACTCGCTCTTCTTGATCTCCAGCACGGTCTCGACCGGCCCGTTTCCGGACAGGACGGTGTACATGCGGGCGCGGGTTTCGAAAGAATCGGTCACTCATCCAGTCTATTCCGGTCGATTCGGATTACCGTGCCCGCCGACGGATAAGGTGGGGAACGCAAGTACGCGGTAGGAGAGGAAGCGACCAATGACAGATTCGGTCAAGCACGTGGGCCTGACGGGCGGCATAGGTTCCGGCAAGTCGACCGTCGCGCGATTGCTGACGGACCACGGGGCCGTCCTGGTGGACGCCGACGCGATCTCCCGTGAGCTCATGGTCGCCGGCTCGCCGGTTCTGGACGAGGTAGCACAAGAATTCGGTCCTGACGTCCTGGACGAATCCGGTTCACTCGATCGGGCCGGGCTGGCCCGTATCGTGTTCGGCGACGACTCCGCGCGCGAACGCTTGAACGGGATTGTGCATCCAGCGGTCCGGGCCGAATCGAAGCGCCTGGTCGATGAGTCGACCTCGAAATCGGGGTTCTCCGGCGTCATCGTCCAGGACATTCCGCTTCTCGTCGAGACCGGCCAGGGAGACAAATTCGACGGTGTGATCGTGGTCGAGGCTCCGGAGCATGTGCGGATCGAACGGTTGGTCTCGACGCGTGGGATGAGCGAGGATGACGCCCGAGCCCGCATCAGGTCCCAAGCGACCGACGACCAACGGCGGGCCGTAGCGACCTGGACCATCGACAATTCAGGAAGCCAGGAAGAGACCGCCGCACAGGTCGATCGCCTGTGGGGGGAGTTGACCGACGGTTAGGGCTCAGCGGTCCCGTTCACGGAGCATCTGGTAGACCACGGAGTCGTCCTTGCGGCCGAGCCCTTCCCGGCGACCTCTCAAGTACACCTGCTCCGCCGCTGAAGCGAGCGGAACCGGCTGGTCTGCGGCCCGGGCCGCGTCGGTCACGAGCCCCATGTCCTTGACGAAAATATTCAGGGCGGACCGGGCTTCGTCGAACTCCTCGTTGACCATACGAGATCCCCGATCCTGGAACATGAAGGATTGAGCGGCTCCGCCATTGAGCACTTCGTGGCACTGAGCGACGTCGAGCCCCATCGAATCCGCGAGAGCCAGGGCTTCCCCCGCGGCGGCGATGTGCACTCCGCACAGCAATTGGTTCACGACCTTGAACTTCTGGCCGTCGCCCGGCTCCGGTCCGACCACCGGGCAATTCGAACCCAGGGCGTCCAGCAGGGGCTTGACGGAAGCGACGTCTTTGTCACTGCCGCCCACCATGATGAGAAGGTCGCCCGTGCCGGCACGGGCAACGCCGCCGGAGACGGGCGCGTCGACGATGTGTTGGGTCAACGGTTCCAGAGCCCGTGCAGCACGCTGCACAGCGGCCAGGCCGACCGTGGACATGATGAGGAGCGTGGTCCCGGACGAAAGAACATCAGCGATGCCGTCCTCGCCGAACAGCACCGCATCCAACTGAGGTCCCGTCGCGACCATGATGACGACAACGTCCGCACCCATGGCAGCCTCACGGGCCGAATTCGCGGTATCAACGAGCGGTGCGACCGATTCGAGCACGGCCGGATTCAGATCGAATGCCGTGACCGCGTGGCCTGCTCGGGCCGCGACCGTGGCCATGGGGGCGCCCATCGCGCCCAGTCCAATCCAACCGATGGAACTTTTCTGATTCATGTTGTCCGTTCTGTGATTCGTGGCGATTGTTCAGCGTGAGGCGGCCTGGAGGCGCTCGATGACCTCCGCGAGAGCATCGCGGCTGCCCACGTTTCCGGGGAAGACCACATAAGGGCAGTCTCGAACATTCTCGGGAGCGTGTTCCGGTTTGAAGAGCGAAATCTGACCGGGGAAGAACTGGCCCTCAACCCTCGCGAGGCGGATACCCAGGCCCCGATGGGCAACTTCATGGGAGGTGATTCCTCCTTTGGCGACGATCCAGGCTGGGAGAGCATCGCGGCTCCTTTCCACGACCTCTACCACCGCATCGGAGACGCTTCTGGCAATGTCGAGGGACTCGGCCGGGTCCGAAGTCGAGACGAGTTTCCGGCTGGTGTAGACGGCGACGTCGTTGTTCTTCAGGCCCTCTCGGATCGTCTGGACCGTCCGGTTCAGGTGGTGGTCCCGTCGGCTCGGATCGAGAAGCTGTTCCACATCGATTTCGATTTCGGTCAGGCTCCCGCGTCGCTGAATTTCCTCGAGCTGTTGCGTGGTGAGGCCGACGTGGGAGCCTACCACCACAAGGCCGTGACGTAGTCTGTCGCCGCTCAGGGATATGTCCGACGGCCCGAGAATGCGGGGCTCGGTTTGACCGGCGAGAGGGCGGACAAAAGACGGACCGCACCGTGTGACGAAGTGATGTCCACGAGCTTCCAATTCGGTCACGGCGTCGACGACGACCTCCATGTCCGAGTAATCGGTCGCGTTGACGACGACCCACGTTCTGTTCGAGGCTCCGGCGAGAATCTCGGCAACTTTTTCCCGCCCTCCGGAGCGGATGTCGTCGAGCGAGAGGCTGAGGACCTCGGAAGCCTGGACCGTACCGTCGGATTTTTCCTCGAGGAACTTCGTGAGGTCGGAATGATGGTAGCCAAACGTTGCGTCCCGTGCGAAGTCTGTGTCCTCGACTCTTCGCGCTGCCCCGTCGACCTTGGCGTAGTGGACATTGCCTTCCGTGAAGCGGCCCGCTTCGATCATCGCGGGGCAGAACAGGAACGCGTCGACGTCGACGCCGTGCTCGGAGAGAACGTCGGCCAGCGCATTGGGCTCCGCAACCACGTGACCCCTGAGGGTGGAGTCCGACCGGGAGACCACGTGCAGAGGCGTCTCATCACTCTGGGGCGAGGCTTCCAAGAATTCACTCAGAGTCCTGCGGTTCAGCGAGACCGCGGCGTTCTCTTCCAAGGCCCGAGTATTGGTGAGTGTGAAGCACGTGGAACCCGGCTGTTCCAAAGACCCCGTGAGGATTCCGGGGTCTTGTTCGAAGGCGACGGGAACATCGTGGACGCATTGCGAACCGGTGGGGTCGTCGTCGAGAACGAGCAATCGTCGGGGTGAATTAAGCATGGTGAAACTCCTTCGGAGAAGAAATCAGGCGAGGGTGGAGACCACCGGCCACATGACCAGGGCCACGAAGAAGCCGACGATCGATGTTGCCGTGGTCAGAACCGTGTAGGACTTGAGCCCCGTTGCGGTGTTGACCTGGTTGTATCGGGACCACACCCAGAACAGGGAGTCGTTGACGTGGGAGAGGGCCATCGAGCCGATGCCGATGGTGACCGCCACGAGTGCTACCTGCAACGGAGCGAGACCGAGCGATGCCACCAGAGGCGCGACGAGTGGCGCGGTGGTCAGGGTCGCCACGGTTGCGGAACCCTGGGCCGCGCGAATCAGGGCTGACATCAACCACGCCATCACCAAGATGTGCAGACCCGTACCGGCCAGGGCATTGGCGACGGCGTCGGCGACTCCGGTTTCTTGGAGCACATGCCCGAAGGTGCCACCGGCTCCGGTGATGAGGATGACCGCTGCTACCGGCGGAAGGGAGGAGTTGATGACGTCCTCGGCCTGGGTCAGCCCCCAGCCTCTACGGTAGCCGAGGACGACGGTTGCGATGACGACGCCGATGACGAGAGCCATCGGAGAGGCCCCCACGAAGGAGAAGAACTGAACGACCCCGTTGTCCGCAGGCAGAGTCATGGAGGTGATGGTTTGGGACATGATCAGAACCAGCGGGATCAGGATCATGAGAATCACGACCCAAGCGCGCGGCGGATTGTCGACCTTCGGGAAAGACTGGGTCGATTCCTCGTCGAAATCCTCACCGGCTTCCTGCATCTCCGCCGCCGAGATGGCCGGGACGGGAGAAAATACACGGCGGGTGATGAACGGGATCATCAGTTGCGAGGCGAACCACATGATGATTGCCGGAACCAGTCCCAGGAGGAGCACCATGCCGATATTCGCGCCCATGACCTGCGCTCCGCCCACGATGCCCGGGTGCGGAGGAAGCACCACGTGCACCGTCAGGAGGCCCATGACGGTGGGGAGAGCGTAATTGAGCATGTTGCCTTGAAGACGGCGTCCGACCGACAAGATGATCGGCATGAGGACGATGAGGGCGACATCGACGAACACGGGGATGCCGAAGATGAAAGCGGCCGCCCCGAGTGCCCAAGGAGCTCGGTTGGGACCGAATTTGGTGAGCAACATCTTGGCCAGGACATCGGCTCCGCCTGAGACCTCGATAATGCGACCCATCATGGCACCGAGCGTCACGATGAGAGCAACCGACCCGAGGGTCGAGCCCATGCCGTCTTCCAGCATGGGGACGATCTTGTCCAGAGGAACTCCGGCGGCCAGTGCCAGGCCGACCGAGACCAGGAGCAATGCGAGGAACGGGTGGGCTTTTGCCTTGATGATGAGCGCCAGGATGACGACGACAGCGGCCAATCCCAAAAGGACGAGAGTTACCGGGGACATGAAATCTCCATCGACTTCTACTTCCGGCCAGAGTGACGCGAGCCATCACTGGCTGTGATCAGATATCTGATAAGTGTAGCTTTTTGTGCAATACTGTCAACCAGTTCACACATGCGTCTTCCAAGGAGTCACCAGTGGTGAAGAATCTCGCCGACCACGTCAGTCGATCGATCCTGGACCGGATTGCCCAAGGTGTCGTGTCCGTGGGAGACGAATTGCCGCCCGAGGGCGTCCTGGCCGACGAACTCGACGTCTCCCGACTGACCATTCGCGAAGCGATCAAGACGCTCGCCGGGCGAGGGGTGATCACGGTGAAACACGGCAAACGGAATCGGATTGCCCCCGTCGAGAACTGGGATCTGCTCAACGTGGAGCTGATGGAGTTGCGCGGTCGGATGCGCGGCGAGAGTCGAAACCTCGTGGAGCAGTTGACCGAGGTCCGCGAAATCGTGGAAATCGGAGCAGCCGAACTCGCCGCGGCGAGGATCACTAACGAACAGCTGAAGCTCATGCGGGAGCAGGTCGAGATTATGGTCGAGGTCGAGAACAGCGACGGCGAACCCGACGTCGCTCGCGCTGTGGAAGCGGACATCGCATTTCACGGGGTAATCATTGAGGCCGCAGGCAACGAATATCTTGCCGCGACTTACCGTCCGCTGGAAGAGGTTCTGCGCGCCGTGCGCATGGAGACCTCGTCGACGCGGAAAGTGCGCAACGACGCGATCCATTGGCATACAGAGATTTTGAAAAAGCTGGAAAACAAAGACAAAGAGGGCTCGCGCGAGGCCATGAGGTCGCACATGCGCCAGACCATGGGAGCCGTCAGAGAGGAAACGGAATGAAGATCGTCGTGACCGGGGGCGCAGGGTTCCTTGGGAGCAGGGTCATTGCGGAGCTGCTGAAGCGACAGGATGCTGGGAACCTTGGGTTTCGTTTCGATCGCATCGTGTCTCTGGACTTGGCCGAGAATCGGAGCGAGGACGCTCGGGTGAGCTCGGCGGTCGGGGACCTCGCCGACCCGGACCTGCTGGCCGAGATCATTGGCGAGGACACGGTTGCCGTCTACCACCTGGCCGCGGTGCTGTCGGGCGGGTCGGCGGAGAACTTCGATTTGGCTCTGCGGGTGAACCTCGACGGGACGCGCGAACTGTTGGAGGCGGCCCGGAGGGCAGGCAATCGGCCCCGTTTCGTGTTCACGAGTTCATTGGCCGTCTTCGGTGGTCAGATGCCGGAAATCGTCGAGGACACTTGGGCCGAACAGCCCGATTCGACGTACGGGGCTTTCAAAGCCATGGGGGAGCTGCTGGTCAATGAGTACTCACGCAAGGGATTCGTGGACGGCCGGATCTGTCGTCTGCCGACCATCTCGGTCCGGCCCGGCAAGCCGAACTCTGCGGCGTCGTCCTTCGCTTCGGGAATTATTCGGGAACCATTGAACGGAATCGAGTCCGCGTGCCCGGTACCCCATGAAACCCGGATGTGGCTCTCTTCCCCGGATGCCGCCGTGTCCAACCTCGTCCACGCGCTGGAAATCTTGGGAGAGGAGATCGGTGCGTGGCGCGGTATGAACATCCCCGGCATCTGTGTGACGGTCTCCGAGATGCTTGCTTCGCTCGAACGCGTCGGTGGCTCACGGGCCAGGGCCCTGGTCACCGATCAACCCGACCAACAGGTTATGGACATCGTGTGCTCCTGGCCGGGTGAGTTCGCGGTGGATCGTCTCCTGGAGCTTGGCTTCGTCCGGGACGACAACTTCGACGACGTCGTCCGACAGTACAAGCAAGAGTTCATCGACCAGAGCTGAGCTCGGGCTCTGCCCCAGGAGCCGGTTTGCCCAACGCAAAATCTAGCTACGTTCTGTTCTTTGCCCTAATCCAGGTCCTGGCCCAGTCATGTGGTGTTCTCCTGTTTGACGTCGGGTTGTACGCCAGCCCCCGTCTGGCCCGGGTTCTTGCCACAGCGAGGTGAATGGCCCAGGGAACTCTCAGCAAATACAGTGGTTGCATGCGTATTTTGCCGAAAGTAGCCGTCCCGTCCCTGGCCGTTCTTCTCCTTGCCACCGGGTGTGGCGGTTCGACAGGTGCCAGCTCTTCTGGGTCGCCGACGCAGGGTTCCGCCTCGTCCAGCGAGTCTTCCTCGAGTCCGGCTGAGAATCCCACCCCGACAGGGGCGTCGGAGTCTGCGCCGGCAGGCCCGGGTTCGTTGACCGTGACCACCGGCGACGGTGAACAGCAGTTCACTCCGAACGTGGTTCATTGTGCTTCCGGCGATGGCAGTATTCGACACCTGATGGCCAGCGTTGATAACCAGCCGCCATTGCTCAAGGTCGAGGACGAGGGCGGTTTGTTCGTGATGTACAAACCCCAGCAGCAGGGGAGGCCATATAAGGCCAAGCAGCCGGAGGGGATTCAATACACCGCTGATGGGATAAAGGCCGATCATGCCAACGTTGGCGGTGCCACGATCAACGGTCAACTGCATTGCACCGACGGGGTCTAGGCCCGGGTAACTTATGCCCTGGCATCCTCCGAGTTGATGAATCTGACGCTGCCTGACTACTCCGCATACGGTTCGCGAACCGGCCTGTCGTAGACAGTGCTGGCCGGCACCCCGACGTGGGAAGAACCGGGACGCATAGGGGAGGACCGTCGTAGGAAGGAGAAGACATCAGCCTCAGGCGGATCTATCGAACATTCTTACGAATCGGAGTAGCCTGGGGCGTATGAGTCTGGCACAGGAGATCAACCGCGTCGTCGCGCCATTTGAGGTCATTTCCGATTACAAGCCCGCCGGTGATCAGCCACGGGCCATCGCCGAATTGACCGAAAGAGTTGAAGGCGGCGAGAAGGACATCGTTCTCCTGGGTGCCACGGGTACCGGCAAGTCCGCGACGGCGGCCTGGCTCGTCGAGGCGGTTCAGCGGCCCACGCTGGTCATGGTCCAGAACAAGACCCTCGCGGCCCAGTTGGCCAATGAACTTCGTGAGCTCTTGCCCAATAACGCGGTCGAATACTTCGTTTCGTACTACGACTACTACCAGCCCGAAGCCTATGTTCCCCAGACGGACACCTTCATCGAAAAGGACTCTTCGGTCAACGATGAGGTCGAGCGTTTGCGACACTCCGCGACCAACGCGTTGCTGACCCGACGCGACGTCGTCGTGGTCTCCACGGTGTCCTGCATTTACGGTCTCGGCACGCCTGAGGAGTACGTCAACCAGATGGTGACGCTCCGCCAGGGGGACGAAGTCGACCGCGACGACCTGCTCCGTCAGTTCGTCAACATGCAGTACGCACGCAACGACATGGACTTCCACCGGGGTACTTTCCGCGTTCGTGGAGATACCGTCGAAATCATCCCCATGTATGAGGAGAATGCGATCCGCATCGAGTTCTTCGGGGACGAAATCGAGTCGATTCATACTCTTCATCCGCTCACGGGCGAGGTAATCCGGGAAGAGAATGAGATGTACGTCTTCCCCGCCTCGCACTACGTGGCCGGTGCGGAACGCATGGCTCGTGCGGTCGAAGACATCAATAACGAGCTGGGGGAGCGTCTCAAGGAACTCGAGGACCAGAACAAGCTCGTCGAGGCGCAGCGGCTGCGAATGCGCACGACCTACGATCTCGAGATGATGGAGCAGATGGGCTTCTGCAACGGTATCGAGAACTATTCGAGGCACATCGACGGACGTGGGGCCGGCTCGGCCCCGCACTGTCTGCTAGATTATTTCCCCGACGATTTCATGCTCATCATCGACGAATCCCACGTGACCGTGCCCCAAATCGGTGGCATGTACGAGGGAGACATGTCCCGCAAACGTACGCTCGTGGAGCACGGCTTCCGTCTGCCGTCCGCGATGGACAACCGTCCCCTCAAATGGGACGAATTTCTGGAGCGCATCGGCCAGACGATCTACATGTCGGCCACCCCGGGCAAGTACGAGATGTCTCAAGCGGACGGGTACGTCGAACAGATCATTCGCCCAACCGGTCTCGTGGATCCGGAGATCGTCGTCAAACCGACCAAGGGGCAGATCGACGATCTCCTGGACGAGATCAGGCAACGAGCGGGCCGGGACGAACGCGTCCTGGTGACGACGCTGACCAAACGGATGGCCGAGGATCTCACGGATTACCTCGTCGAGCACGGGGTCAAGGTCCAGTACCTGCACTCCGACGTCGATACCCTCAAGCGCGTCGAACTCTTGCGTTCCTTGCGTCTGGGCGAATTCGATGTCCTGGTCGGCATCAACCTTCTTCGTGAGGGCCTGGATTTGCCGGAGGTATCGCTCGTGGCGATCCTGGATGCGGACAAGGAAGGGTTTCTGCGTTCGACGACCTCGCTCATTCAGACCATCGGCCGTGCTGCCCGTAACGTGTCCGGTCAAGTCCACATGTATGCGGATAAGATCACCGATTCGATGGAGACGGCGATCGAGGAGACGAATCGTCGTCGGGAAATCCAGGTCGCGTTCAACAAGGAGCACGGCATCGATCCGACGCCGCTCCGCAAACGCATCGCGGACATCACCGATCAGATCGCCCGCGAAGAAGAGGATACCCAGGAGCTCTTGGCCAAGCGCGCCGCGGCCAATGATCACACGGCTCCGGTCAAGGGCAAGGGCAAGAAGTCCAAGTCCGCCGACGCCGATCGGGACAACGCGACGTTGGCTGCCGTCGAGAAAATTCGCAAGGACGGTCTGGCGGCGGCTCCTGCCGAGGACCTGCTGGAACTGATTGAGCAAATGAACGAGCAGATGCGCAACGCCGCGGCCGAGCTCCAATTCGAATTGGCGGCTCGATTGCGTGACGAAGTCTCTGACCTGAAGAAAGAACTGCGCCAGATGCAGCAGGCGGGTCACGCCTGATCTGACGGTGGGATCACGCGCGGACGTCTTGAGGGCCGGTTCGGATGACCGGGCCCTCAGGGGGGGGGCGTCGGAGAACGCCCAAGCGGTACTAGTTCGCCACGGTGAAGCGTTTGCCCTGATGCGACTGCGATTCGGCCTCATCGACAATTGCGACCGCGAAGTCTTCGGCGGATACCGAGTCCCCCGCGGGCCGGTCCAGTTCGGTCTTGTATGCGCCGGTTCGCTCGCCCGGGGCGATCATCGGCGCGGGAGCCAGCATCGTCCAGTCCATACCGTGTGAGGACACGTAGTCACGGTAGACCTCCGCGAAAGCATCAGCTTCCGTCTTGAACTGCGCCGGGAACCCCTCCGTGTCCTTGAGCATAGTGTTCTCGTCGGCGTAGAGAGCGCCGGCGCCTCCGACCACAAGGAACTTGCCCTCTGGCCCTGACGCCAACAGATTGCGGTGGTTCTTGATGTCGTCGGCGTAGTCGCCGGTGCGGCCGCTGACCACGGTGATGACGGTGTAATCGTGTCCGGCAATGACCTCGGTGACCGCGGCAGTGTCCGCGAGATCCAGCGCGCGGGCCGACTGAGCGCCTTCGACCTCCTTGCCGCTGCGCGAATACGCGTCCACGGTATGTCCCCGCTGAGCGGCTTCCGCGACGGTGCGGTATCCGACCATTCCTGTGGCTCCAATGACTGCGATCTTCATGATTCAACCCTTTGCTGGTAGATGTGCCGGCGGCTCTTGCCGACCACGTACCCAAAGAGTATCTTTTTGATACCGAGTACCTCAAGGAAACTAAGGAAAGCAATTTTGGCTACAAATGTCTCTTCCCCGGAACGCGAGTTCGACATCATGGACCCGCACTGTCCGTCGCGGACCGTGCTCCGTCACGTGACCGATCGTTGGACGCCCCTCATCGTCACCAGCCTGGGAGAGGGGCGGATGCGGTTCACGCAGTTACGGGACAGCATCGGGGGAGTGACCCCAAAGGTACTGACACAGACCCTTCGATCGATGGAACGAGACGGTCTCGTCACTCGCCATGCGGCCGGTTCCGTGCCTCCGCGGGTCGACTACGAGCTGACGGAACTCGGCCGGAGTCTGGCCGAGCCCATCGACGCCATGCGCCGCTGGGCGGAGAGCAGCGCGGAGGCCATTATTCGATCCCGGATGCATCACGACTCCTCGAAGGTGTGAGGTCTCGCCCCTCGATCGTCTGCCGCTGGCCTAAGGATACGCTCACGGTCTCGACCGTGCAGGCCGGGCGCCGTGAGGCACGCAAGTGCGCTAGATGGCTACGAGGAGGTCAACGTTGCGATCATCCCGTGTGCCCTCCGCATGCAGTCCACCGACGGAACCTGTGTCGTTTGCGCCGAGCTCCCGATGCAAGGCCGCCAGGTTTTCGAGCCCACGCGTGGAGGTCGGCGACTCGGGGATCTGCGAGTCGACCATCGTCGTCCGGATGCGTACCACACTGTCGGATACGAAGATCTGAACTCCTCGGAATTGCACCGGCCACTCCGAAATGGCGGCCGTGGAGACCTCCCAGAACCCGTTCTCGGGTGCGCGTCCGGGTCGCGGCGTCACCTTGTTGACGTGCGTGTGGCCGGAGAGCCACAGGACCACGTTCGGGTAGCAATGAAGTAGGGCCTCGACGTCGTCGGCCAGATGCAAGGTGCCTCGCGAATCGCCGATCCCGTAGTCGTTGTTCAGCGTGGACAGACCGTGATGTGAAGCCAGAACTACGATCCGGCTTTCGGCGGCGGACGCGTCGAGCTGATCCCGGAGCCACCGGAACTGCGTATCGTCGACGCATCCGTCCACGTGACCGGCCGTATTGGTGGTGTCCAGCACCAGGATCCGCACGTCGTCGTTCGGATCGTGGGCGTAGTAGGTCACGCCGTCGTGCAAATTGACATCCGTGAATCCGTGGCCGCGCGGCGAACCGGGAGAGTCGAGGTGTGCTCTGACGTAGTCACTTTTGCTCCATACGGTTCGGCCATCCGAAGGGTCGATGTCTTTCGTGGGTCCGCGCGTGGACCACATCGGATCGTTGACGTACGCCGGGGTCTTGGCGCCCTCCGGGGCCGAAGCGGCGTCGAGCTCAATCGGCTTGCGCGGCCCCGACAGGAAATCGTCCAAACCCGCGGGAAGCGACGCCCGCCCTTGGACCAAGCAGTCGTGGTTCCCGAAACAGGTCAACCAGGGCAAACCCAAGCCGTCCGTCCCAAAAGACCTCGTTGCTTCGGACAGCGCGCCCGGAGCGTCGGGAAACCCGAATTCGGTCTTGTACCTGTCCCGGGAAGACGGCTCCGGGTTGTAGTATTGCGGATCGTCCATCCCTACCGGCGCATCCTGGAACTCCCGTGATCCTGCGGCCGGTTTGACGACGCCGCCCGTCAAAGACCGCAGGTACGCCTCGATCTCATTGCGTTGCGAGGAATCGGAGTTGTCGCCGGTCGTGAGCGCCAGGTCCCAAATATCCGGTTGGGCTTCGACCAGGGAATTCATCGCTCGAACCATGCCTTCGATCGCGTGGTACTGCAAGAACTCCTGAGGCCGGTAGGAGGGAGTCATCCCCTTCCAGTCCGGCTGGCCGTCGAGCTTCTGCAGGAACTCGAGTCGGGCGGGAGAGGCCAAGTCCGCCAGCTGAAAATCGGTGAAATGGACCAGGCCCAGGACCTGCGTGCCGGCGTCGGGCCAGGCGGCATTGGCCGGCATCAGGTCCGTGCGCGCGGTATGCGGCTCGCCCGGACCGGGGTGGAGACGGCGGAAGGGAGCGGCCGCGTCCGGAATGACCCGTCGCGAACTGGTGGTCGCGAATCCCTGGGACGTTCCGGCGTTGTCCCGGTCAGACATGTGCTTGCTCCTTACGAGTTGATTTCTTCCAGGCCGCGATTCTTGGTCTCGGGGGCCATGAAGACGCAGATCAGCAGTCCCGCCAACCCTACGGCCGCGAAGACCCACAGAGCCACGTTGTTGCCCCACGCGGCGACCATATTCGGAAAGGCGACGACGCCCAGGATCGAACCGATACGGCTTACTGAGGTCGCCAATCCGGATCCCGTGGCTCGGAGCTCGGTAGGGAAGAGCTCCGTCGGGTAGACGAAGTTGAGGATCCCGCCTCCGGAATTTGCGAAGAGAACCGCGACGCTGAACAGGACGATCAGGAAGATCAGGTGCGGGTTCACGGTCAGTGCCAGAACCGCAAGGGATACCGTCAGCCCGGCAAAGGACGTGATGATTAGCGGGCGCCTTCCCCATGAATCCACGAGGTTCATGCCGATGACGGATCCGACCAACCCCAGCACGGCCACGATTCCGGAACCCACGATGACCGCGACCTGGTTTCCCTGAGTGAACGGCGCAAGGATGGTCGGGGTGTACATCGAAATCCCGTAGTAGGCCGTGGCATAGCAGAACCAGAATCCACAGACGAACAACGTCCTGTTCCGCTGGCGACCCGTGAAGAGACTCAGTAGACGTGCCGTGCGGGCGGGGGCGTGAGCAGGGCGGGTGGCCTCGGCCTCGACCTCGTGGTGGCTCGGGCGCACCCCGGTGACTTTCTCGACGACGTCCTTGGCGTCCTCGAACCGGCCGTGGGCGACCAACCACCGTGGAGATTCCGGAAGCGTCACACGGAAAATGAAGACGACCAGGGCGAAAATTGCGCCGATCAAGAGCATTGCTCTCCAAGCGAAGTCGCCCAAAGGCAAAGTCAGGAGACCGACGAGGTAGGCAACCACGGCCCCGACGAACCACATGGCCCCGAGAGATGTCGAGAGCTTGCCGCGTCCGTTCTTCGGCGCGAACTCGGAAACCAGGGTCGCGGAGATCGGGTAGTCCGCGCCGATGCCGATGCCCAGCAGAAAACGGAAGACGACCAACCACCAGAGGTTCGGGGAAAACGCCGTGAGGACGGCGAACAGGACGAACGCCAGGAGGTCGATGACGTACATCGCTTTCCGTCCGAACCGGTCCGTTAGGTTGCCCAGTGATACGGCACCGATGAAGGAACCGATGATGGCGCTGCTGGTCAGGATGGATTTTTCGCCGGCATCGAGGCCCCATTCGCCGACGATCATCGGCATCGCAACGGCGATGATCGTCAGATCGAAGCCATCCAGGAACACCCCGCCCGCAGAGAGGAGGGTGACTTTTCGCTGGAACCTGCGTGTTCTCGGGCTGTCGAAGCCATCGAAGTTCATCGGCGTTTCCTTTGAATCGGGGAGTGCGCTGATTCGCACCTGACTTGGTGAATGCTAGGGGACCGCCGGGGGCGGAAAGGGAGCTGGCATCAAAGAAGAGGTACCGGCTTTATGAATTGTTGGTGAAAGCAGGAAAGTCTCGAAGGGACTGCACAGCGTCATCAACCCGTATAGTTGGACAAAATTTAGGGCGTGGGTCACATCATAGGTGATGCACGTGGCGCCGAGGAAAGGGGCACCATTGCTCTACGGACATCCGTCAACCATGGCTGACAATTACCAACTCAATGTGACGACCATGCTCCGGCACGCGGCGCGGACCTTCCCGGAAACGGAAGTCGTCTACAAGGGAGCAGCCGGTACATGGGAGCGTTCGAATTACGCGACCGAAATCAAGCGCGTATCTCAAATGGCGCACGCTTTGGCCGAAGCAGGGGTCCAGGCGGGCGACGTCGTCGGCGTCATGGACTGGAACTCGCGACGGCACATGGAACTGTACTTCGCCCTCCCGGGACTCGCGGCAACCCATCTGCAACTGAACCTCAAGCTGTCCCGCGAAGATCTGACGTACGTGGTGAAGCACTCGGGGGCGCAGTGGGTCGTGGTCGACGAATCCCTCCTGCCGATCGCAGAAGGAATCCAGGGGGCCGGAGACGTCAGGGGATGGATCATTCTCTCGGACCGGAGAGGGTCCGAGATATCGACGAATTTGGCGAACCCGATTTACCTCGAAGATCTCATGTCCACTCAGCCCCAGGAGTATGCCTGGGAGGAGATCGAGGAGGCGACCGCGGCCTATGCCGGATATACGACCGGAACCACCGGGCGTCCGAAAGGGATCTTCTACTCACACCGCGCCGTCTGTCTCCACGCTTGGGCGCTCCACACGTCGCTGAGCTTCACCCATCGAGACTGTTTGATGCCGGTGACCCCCATGTTCCACGTTATGACCTGGGGATTCCTCCACGCGGCCGTCTTGGCGGGCTCGAAACTGGTGATGCCCGGCCAATATGCGGCTACCGAAGTCGAAGACCTCGCCGAAGCGTTGGTCCATGAAGAGGTGACGATCTCCAACGGTTCGCCCGCGATCTGGACCCCGATTCTCGAATACTTCCGCCACCGCCCCGAAGCCGTGGATCTCGAAGGGTTGCGTGTGGTCGTGGCCGGTTCCGAACCTGCGCTCGCGCTCATGAAAGGCTTCCAGGAAACCGCGAACGCTGACATCGTCCATGGTTACGGCGCCTCGGAGACCTCGCCCATCGTGGCGATCAACTGGATTCGCAAGCGTTCGCTCGAAGGGCTGAGCGACGACGAATGGTGGGATCTGAAGCGTTCGCAGGGTCTGCCGAGCGCCGGTACGGACATCAAAATCGTCGCATTGGACGGCACGGAGCTCCCGCACGACGGCGAGTCCGCTGGCGAGGTCTATTACAAAGGCCCGTTCATCACGCAGGAGTACTTCAATCGTCCCGAATCAGCGGATTCATTCGCCGACGGATGGTGGCGATCCGGTGACGTCGGGGTGATCGACGCGAACGGATACCTCAAACTGACCGATCGCCTGAAGGACGTCATCAAATCCGGCGGTGAGTGGATTTCTTCGATCGATATGGAAAACGCGATCCTGGACAATCCGCGTATTGCAGAGGCGGCCGTGATCGGGGTTCCGGACGAGAAATGGGATGAGCGCCCCGTGGCGTATGTGGTCCCACGCGGCGGAGAATCTGTCGAGGCCGATGACGTCCGGTCCACGCTGTTGACCAGATTCGCCAAATGGCAGCTGCCGGACAAGGTTGTGGTCGTCGACGAACTTCCCAGGACCTCCGTCGGCAAGCTCAACAAGAAGAAGCTTCGGGCCGATTACATCTCGTGACCTTCCGCAGGAGGCAGGCGGAATAGTTCGGTACGCTCACGGTTGAGATGTAGATACGCACTGTTTCCGGTTCTCAAGGAGTCGCATGCCTGCCAACGGTTCTCCCCTCAAACACCTCGGATTCCTCCACATCGCTCCGTTCAGCCCGGAGAACCCGTCCCAGGGGTTCGCAGATGCGATCGACCTTTTTCGCCACGCCGAGACCCTGGGGTTCGACTCGGGGTGGTTGCGTACACGCCACATGCAGTACGGGGTCACGGCTCCCGGCGTCATGCTCGGTGCGTTGTCGCAGGCCACAGAGAGGATCGAGCTCGGAAGCGCGGTGATTCCCCTCGAATTCGAGAATCCGTACCGATTGGCCGAGGACCTGGGGGTTGCTGATCTTCTGACCGGCGGGAGGCTCCGTCCCGGGCTGAGCGTTCATCCGCCGCGCTTCGATGACGCCGTGAACAGGACCGTATTCGGTCCGGGCTGGGAAGCGGATGATTACGGGTACGAGAGGATCATGCGTCTGATCGGCCTCCTCCAAGGGAAGAAGATCCGCGACGTCGGACCGTACGAAGGCTTCGGCGGGAACTTCGATTCCGAGACGGTTCAGCCTCTCAGTCCGGGCCTGGTCGAGAGGCTCTCCTACGGTTCAGGGTCGTTGAAGTCCGCACGATGGGCCGGCGAGACGGGCCTGGGCTTGTTGGTGAGCAACATCGGTTCGACGGAGAACGGCATCCGCGATTTCGATGCCGCCCAGGCCGCTCTGATCCGTGCTTATCGTGAGGCCCTGCCGGAGCAGAGGCCCGGCCGGGTCGCGCAAGCGCGCGTCGTCGTCCCGACCGATGAGACCTCACCTGAACAGCGCGCTCGCTACGAGGAATACGTCCAACGTCGCACGCCTCGAACCCGAAAGGTCTTGGGGGAGAAGACGATCATAGCGATGGACCGGATGGGAAGCACCGGACAGATCGTCGAGCAGCTGAGATCCGATCCCTCGTTCGAGGCCGCAGACGAATTCATCGTGGAGCTGCCGTTCGAACTCGAGCCCTCGGACTGGCGGCACATTCTCGAACAATGTGCGACGAAGATCGGCCCGGCACTGGGGTGGGAGCCACGGCTCTAGAAGCGGGTTTCGGGGTCGTACACAAAACCCCCGGGGTTCTGCCCCCGGGGGTTCTCGTGCGTTCTATCGGAAGATCTATTTGGACAGCTGCGCGCGATCGGCGCTGTGGGAACCCTCGATGGCTTGGAAATGCTGCAGTTCTTCCTTTTCGGCGCGGGTTGGTTTGGCGGCGGCGTAGATTCCGGCAAGGGCCAGGAGGACGGCCCATACGAGCAAGAACCCGATGGTCCAGTCAACGAACTGGCCGACGGTTCCGTCGCTGGGAATGCTCCAGACGAAGAATGCGGCTCCGGCGACGAAAATTGCTCCGATGATGTAGCGGCGGGCGCGGATCCAAGGAGTGCTCATGGGACTGGTGACCTTCTCTCGAAATCGGTGGGTGACCTCGCTATATAGGGTACCGAATCATCCCGAATGCGGCGCACTCGAGCCGAAAACCTGCTCGGAAGGCGCGGGGATGCCTGTACAGTTGCACTCTGAGCAAGGGAGTATCCCCTCGATCTCGTGAACGTCAGCACGTCAGGTGCCGAAGCCTGGCCGGGCACGAGGCTGCAGCCCCCGTGATACGGGTGTGAGCGGCGGGAGAGACTTGTGAGGTTTTCCGTGCCCACAAGGAGGCTTTGTGGAAGTTTCATCTCTTCAATGGATCGTGACGATCGTCGTGATCCTGGCCCTGCTCGCTTACGACTTCATTTTCCACGTTCGCAAGCCTCACGAGCCCACGATCAAGGAAGCCGCCCTGTGGACTTCGTTCTACGTCGCGGTTGCCCTCCTCTTCGGGCTCTTCATCTTCTTCTGGGACGGTGGAGACTTCGCCGTTCAGTACTACGCAGGATTCGTCACGGAACAAGCCTTGTCCGTGGACAATCTGTTCGTCTTCCTGATCATCATGGCCTCTTTCAAGGTCCCTCGGGCCGACCAGCAGAAAGTCTTGCTCTTCGGCATTGTCGTCGCACTGATCGCGCGAACGCTTTTCATTTTCATCGGTGCCGCGGCCATCGATCGATGGGCCGCGCTGTTCTACGTTTTCGGTCTGTTCCTGATCTATACCGCGGGTAATTTGGTCAAGGACGAGGTCAAGGACGGCGGGGACGGCGACGAGGCCAATAACGTGATGGTTCGTTTGGCGAAGCGCTTCCTCAAGACAACGGACGAATACGACGGTGACAAACTTTTTACCGTCGAAAACGGCAAAAAAGTCATGACGCCGATGCTTCTGGTCATGGTCGCGATCGGCCTGACCGACATCATGTTCGCGTTGGATTCGATCCCCGCGATCTTTGGCCTCACGCAGGAGACGTACATCGTCTTCACGGCCACGGCCTTCTCGCTCATGGGACTGCGTCAGCTGTACTTCCTCATCGATGGGCTCCTGGATCGTTTGATCTACCTGTCCTGGGGTCTTGCCGTGATTCTCGGTTTCATCGGAATCAAGTTGATGCTCCACGCGCTCCATGAGAACAACCTGCCGTTCATCAACCACGGCGAGCCGGTACACGTCTTCGAGATCACCACAGGGATCTCCCTGGCCGTGATCGTGGGCGTGCTTGCCATCACGGTGCTGGCGTCGCTCTACAGCCCCAAGGGCAGGGCCTTGCGGCGGGAAGCGCGAGAGAACCCGGCGGAATGAGATCGTCCGGGAGGCGAGGCACGGAGCACATGGACTAAGGACCTGGCCTCCCGTAGGGTTGTCTAGTGAAGCAAGGGAGTATCCCTCAAGACCGTGCACGTCAATACGTCAGGCGCAGAAGCCTGGCCGGGTACGGACCACGTCACAGGGCGGCATCGGCCGTCGGCACACGTGGGGGAGAGACTTGTGCCGTTCAACGCACGCACAAGGAGTTCCTGTGGAGATTACCGCTATTCAGTGGGTCGTGACCCTCGTGGTCATTCTGGCCCTTTTGGTCTACGACTTCTTTTTTCACGTGCGCAAGCCGCACGAACCCACGATCAAGGAAGCGGCCGTATGGTCCGCGGTCTACGTGGGTATTGCTCTGCTCTTCGGGCTGGTGATCATGGCCTTCGACGGTGGTCAGTTCGCCGCAGAATACTACGGCGGGTACATCACCGAGAAAGCACTGTCGGTCGACAACCTTTTCGTCTTCCTGATCATCATGGCCTCGTTCCAAGTGCCCCGAGCCGATCAGCAGAAGGTGCTTCTCTTCGGCATCGTCTTCGCCCTGATCGCCCGAACGGCCTTCATCTTCGTGGGTGCGGCCGCGATCAACGCTTGGGCCTGGGTCTTCTACCTGTTCGGTATCATCCTCTTGCTGACCGCCGGGAACCTGATCAAGGGTGAGGTCGCGGACACCGGAGACGACGACGAGGCGAACAACATTATTGTTCGGCTCGCCAAACGCTTCATGCACACCAGTGAGAACTACGACGGTGACAAACTGTTCACCCTCGAAAATGGCAAGAAGGTCATGACGCCGATGCTGCTGGTCATGGTGGCCATCGGCGGCACCGACGTCTTATTCGCTCTCGACTCGATCCCCGCGATCTTCGGTCTCACCCAAGAGCCCTACATCGTCTTCACGGCCACGGCCTTCTCGCTCATGGGCCTGCGCCAGCTGTACTTCCTCATCGACGGTCTGCTCGATCGTCTGATCTATCTTTCGTGGGGCCTGTCCATCATTCTGGCGTTCATCGGTGTGAAGCTCATCCTGCATGCGTTGCACGAGAACAATCTGCCCTTTATCAACGACGGCGAGCCGGTACATGTGATCGAGGTCGGTATCGGAATGTCACTGGGCGTGATCATCGGGGTCCTGGTGCTGACGGTCCTGGTTTCGTTGTACAGCCCGAAGGGCCGCGCATTGCGCATCATCAGCGGCACCGAGAAGGCCGCGAGCGACTATCTCGACTTGCCGGAGGACGCCTCGGAGGAGAAGCGTTCCGAGCTGCACGGGCGGCTCACGGAATACCAGAAGAAACTTGCGGGACTTCCTGATCGCACAAAGGACCAGTTGATCGACTCCGAAGCCAAATTCCGGGATCTGCTGACCCGGGCTCATGGGCGGCACCAGGACCACCTAGAGAAATAGGCCGACCGACGCGGGTTCGCGTGGGCGGGGCGGGGATGAATCCCCTCCCGCCCACGTCGTGTCGAGGTAATAATTGCTCTGCCACGGCGAGGCATTTCTGTCGCCGCACTCCTCCTGCTTAGTCTGACTATGTTTCAGATCACGATTCGAGGAGGCGCAGTGGTTGCGCAAAGCGTCGTCGCCGACGTCGAAGAGACGAAGAAGTCCGCCCAACGAACCGCCCAGAGTGTTTCCGGCGAGGTGCTGTCCTTGAGCCACAGCATCCATGCGGAACCGGAGGTGGCTTTCGAAGAGGTCGAAACTTCCCGGAAAATGGTCGATCTCCTGAAGCATCACGGATTCTCGATCGAAACCGGAGTCGCCGACCTGGAGACCGCCTTCGTCGCCAGCTACGGCAGTGGCGAGCTCATCATCGGCATTTGCGCCGAGCTCGATGCGCTGCCCGGGGTGGGGCACGCTTGCGGGCACAACATCATCGCTTCCGCAGGTGTGCTGGCCGGTTTGTCACTCGCTTCGGTGGCCGATCGGATCGGAATCACCGTCAAGGTTTTCGGGACCCCTGCCGAAGAATTCGGCGGAGGCAAGATCTTCATGCTGCGCGCGGGAGTGTTCGACGGCGTCCACGCCGCCATGATGGTCCACCCAGGGAGCGAAGAACACGCCAGCCACCTCACACGGTCCGTCGTGGATCTGGAAGTGAAGTACACCGGCCGTCCTGCTCACTCGGCCATGGCTCCCTTCCAGGGCATCAATGCTGGGGATGCCGCAACCGTTGCGCAGGTCGCCATCGGCCTGTTGCGTCAACATCTTAGGCCCGGCGAACTCGTGCACGGGATCGTGACTTCCGCGGGCGATGCTCCCAACGTGGTGCCACATCACTCGTCGCTGCTCTACGACGCTCGCGCCAACACGATCGCAGAGCTCGAAGGCCCGGGCGGGGTCAAGGAGAAAATGATCCGCTGTTTCGAAGCCGGAGCCGTGGCCACAGGCTGCGACGTCGAGATCAAAGACGAATGGCCCGCATTCTCGGAATTCCGCAACGACGATCCCATGGTTGCCGCCTACCGGCGCAACGCGGAAGCCCTCGGACGGGTATTCACGGACGCCCCGATGGACCAGCGCATCCGCGAGGCCGGATCGACCGACATGGCCAACGTATCCCTCGAAATTCCGGCAATACACCCCAGCATTTACGTTGAGGCGGACGGTGCGACATGTCACCAGCCCGAATTCGCCCAATACTGCGTCAGCCCGAGCGCCGACCGGGCCGTGATCGACGGCGGTACGGCGATGTGCTGGACCGCGATCGATATGGCCGCCGACCCCGATCAGCGTCAACGTCTGTTGACCGCGCGAACGGAGTCCTGATGAGTGCCTCCGAGCAAGCCACGGCGGGCCGTCGGCGGAAAGCATCGACCGGTCGCAAGACACTGTGGTGGTGCGTGTGTCTGGCTCCCGTGCTCGCCGCGTTCGTCCTCCAATGGCTGCCCATCCTCAACGGACCCCATCTGTTCCTCGGCCTGCCGACGATCATGTGGTGGACCTGCATCCCCGGAAGCCTGATGATCAGTTTGGTCTTGGCGATCGTGGAATTCACTCGGACGGATTCTTCCTACGAAGAACTCCTCGACCACCAAGCCGTGCGGCGTGCGGAAGCACAGGAAAACCGGGGTGAGCAGTCATGAGCACCATCGCATGGGTCGCCTTGGGCGGAATCCTCGTCATTGCTCTGCTCGGCTTCATGGGTCGACGCAAACCCGATCTCGACCTCGCGGAGTGGACCGTCGGCGGGCATAAATTCGGCGTAGCCACCACGTGGCTGCTGCAAGCCGGAGAGGTCTTCACTACCTTCACTTTCCTGGGAACCGCCGGACTCGTGGTTTCCGGCGGGGCGGCATCGTTCTACTCGATGCCCTACGTCCCGCTGGGCTATCTCGCGCTGTATTTCCTGGCCCCCAAGATCTGGCGCATAACCCGCTCCCGTGGACACCTCACGCAAGCCGATTTTCTGGAAGACGCGTATTCCTCACGCGCCTTGGGAATTCTGGTGGCGATTTCGGGCGTCGTTTTCTTATTGCCGTATCTCCAGCTCCAGATCACGGGGCTTGGCCTGATCGTCCAGCTGGTCACGGGCAACCATTCGATGGGTGCGTGGTCGATGGTGATCGCTTTCGTCCTGGTCGTGGCATTCGTCCTGTGGTCCGGGCTGAGGGGAGTGGCGACCACCGCGTATTTCAAGGACGTACTGATGATCGTGATGCTTTTTGTCATCTGCATCGCGGTTCCCATCCACTACACCGGCGGCTTCACCAATGCTTTCGAGATAGTTCGGGAAAAGATGCCGGAGATGCTTTCGGTCCATGGCACACAGGAATACGGGATTCCCTGGTACATCTCCAACATGGCGATCAGCGCCATCGGCGTGGCCTTTGCGACCATGCCGCACAACTGGCCCCCGATCATGTCCGCGCGGAATTCCACGGTGCTCCGACGGAACTACTTGTGGCTTCCTTTCTACAACACCTTGATCGTGATGCCCCTGGTCGTGGGGTATGTGGCTCTGGTGGTTCTGGGAAGCAACGCGGATCCGGACAGTTCTCTGCTGGAGCTGGCCTCGGGAATGTTCCCGGATTGGCTGATGGGCGTTGCCGCCGTGGCCGGAATCGCGACGGCGATGGTCCCTTCGGCCTCGTTGCTCATTGCCATCAGCACTCTGGTCTCCCGCAACCTGGCGCGTGCCCGATCCGAGAAAGCCCAGTTCACAATCACGCAGATCACGGTCGTCGTGGCGACCGGTCTGGCCCTATTCCTCTCGATCGTAATGCCGGACCTCTTGGCGAATCTCTTGCTCCTGACCTTCTCTGGATTGGACCAGCTGGCCCCCGCGATCGCGGCCGCATTGCTACTCCGGAAGAAGATCGGAGCCTCGTCGATTCTGGCGGGCGCGGTCGTGGGGCTCGCGATCGTGATCGGATACACCTTCTGGTGGACACTGCCTTGGGCCATCAGCGAAGGGATCATCGGTTTGGTCGCGAACGTCCTAGTGGTCGTGGTCTTCGAAGCCATCCGCCGGAGCACCCGCAAGGCTCCTGCCGAGGCGCCGATCACGAGGGTCTCGGAGGTCCTGGAAAGCTGACTCGCTTAAGTTGTCAGTCGCCCTTCCTAGGATTCGAATATATATTCGAATAAGAGCTAGGAGGCGTTGTGCTCAACACTCAGGTTATGACGACGACGGCCGGGCAACCCCTGCGCGTGGAGATCGACGGTCATCGCTACAGGGTAGCGGCAGACCCTGTCCGGTGGTACGAGCGACGGGCGTGGTGGACCGAGGTCGACCGCGCCCCGAAAGATTTGTGTCCGTACCTGGTGGATCGAGAGATGTGGCAGGTCCAGGTGACGGTGGATCTTCCGGCTGGGGCTCGGCGTCGTCGGGGCGCGGTGAAGGATGACGAGCTGAGGACCCTGCATCTGGAAAGAAATCGCGTCACGGGTGGATGGAACGTGGTGGAGAACCTGTAGCCTGAAACGGAGTTTTCTGTCACGTGAGGTGGTTGAGCGATGAAACTGGGGCGCGCGTACGTCGAGAGCCTGTTCGATCAGCAGACCGGGTTGTATACCTGGGTGGAGGTTGCGGGCAAGCGCTATTATCTGCGGGATGTCGGTCCAGCCAGCGTGGTGGACAGCAGCCTGTTCAGAGAAGGCTCAGACGAGGCCCGGGAGAAGTTCTATTCGAATCTCGGCCAGGGCGAATTGCCTCATGTGCGTTCGATGATCGATGTGCTGCCCATGCAGCCCGGGAAGATTCTTTGCGTCGGGCTGAACTACCATGATCATGCCGAAGAAGTCGGGGCGGAGTTGCCTCAATACCCCACCGTCTTCACCAAATTCTCGAATTCGCTCGTGGGTCCGGATGACCCCATTGCGATGCCTCCGGAGTCAACCAAAATCGATTACGAGGCCGAACTCTGTGTGGTTATCGGTCGGTCTGTGCGGCGTGTCAATGAAGAAGACGCGCTCGGGGCCATCGCCGGTTATACGCTGCTCAATGACGTCTCCGTCCGCGACTGGCAGGGTCGAACGAGCGAATGGTTCCAGGGGAAGAATTGGGACTACAGCACGCCTTTCGGGCCGCACATCGTTTCCAGGGACCAGGTCGATCCGGTTCAGGGGCTCAAGATCGAATGCCTCGTGGACGGGGAGGTCATGCAATCCGGCACCACCGCCAACATGATTTTCACCCCGGCTCAGATCGTCTCGTATCTCAGCACCTTCATGACTCTGGAGCCCGGGGACATTATCGCCTGCGGAACCCCCGCCGGCGTGGGTATGTCCAAGAAGCCCCGCCGATTCTGGCTCAAAGCTGGTCACAAGGTCACGGTTCGTGTGGAAGGCATCGGGGAAATCACCAATGAGTGCGTTCCCGAGCCGGAAACCGTGGAGCACTTCAAGAACAAGGCCTGGTGGGGCCCCGGTGTTGCTTCCGCATCACGGGACGGTCACTGACCCGCGGTTGAGCCCCTCGAGGCACCCTTGGGTGGCTGGCCGGTTCCGTTGCGGCCGTCGGGGGAGTCGCCGTTTTCGGTGAGGAAGTCCGGTTCCGCTTGCAGATGCAGCTAAACGTTGACTCCGAAGTCATGCCGTTGGAAGAGACGGCCGCCGAGTAGGACGAGCGCAGAAGCTCTTACCTGACCGCGACCGCCTCTGCCTGCATTGGCCCGCATGTCCGGAGCGTGCTGACGTGCCTGAAACATGAGAAAACGACGCCGCCCAGTCCAATAGTGGAGCGGGCGGCGTCGTTCGTCCGTGCCTGATGTGTTTCCTAGAAGCCGCTGCTAGGAAGCGGAATCGGATGAGTCCGCGATGTTGGAGGAGCGAGTTTCGGAGGAATCTGAGGTTGCGCTGCCTTCCGCCGCGTGGTCGCGTGCTTCCCGCTTCTTTGCGGCGCGCCCGATGCCGAAACTCGTGCCGAACAGGGCGAGCAGAGCGACCAGGATGCCCACGATGATGAATGCCTTGCCGCCGATGCCGAGCCAGCCGAGGTAGAGGCCGATGACGCCGTAATCGGAATCGCCGAAGGTCGCGTTCGCATTGCCGATGTCGCCGAGTAGCGGTAGGAGCAGCAAAGGAACCAGCGTGATCAGGATGCCGTTGGCAAAGGCGCCCAGAACCGCACCGCGGCGTCCGCCGACGGCATTACCGATAACGCCCGAGGCGCCCCCGGTCATGAAGTGGGCGACGATACCGGGGATGATCACGGCGGTGCCGAGCATGCCCAACACGCCCATTCCGATCAGGCCTGCGACCAGCGAGGACAGGAATCCCACCATGACCGCGTTCGGCGCGAACGTGAAGGTGATGGGGACGTCCAAAGCGGGTTTGGCATCGGGCACCAATTTCTCCGAGATGCCCTTGAATGCCGGAACGATCTCGGCCAGGATCACGCGGACGCCGGCCAGGATGATGAACACGCCGGCGGCGAATTGACCGGCCGACATGACCGCCCAGAGGATGTAGTTCTGCCCATCCGAGATGTTGTCTTGAACGTAGCTGGGCCCAGCAAACAGGGCCACGACGATGAATATGATCCCCATAGACAGGGCCACGACGACGGTCGAGTCGCGCACGAAGCCCAGGGACTTGGGTACCTTCAGCTTCTCGGTCGAGTTCTCCGGGTCACCTTTGGTGAGCCGAGCAACGAGGCCTGAAAGTGCGATGCCGAAGCCACCGGTGTGACCCAGTGCCACGTTATCTTTGCCGGTGACTTGCCGCATAAAGGGCTGGACGACCGCGGGCGAAACGGTGGTGATGATGGCCTCTGCGATCGAACCCCACAGGATGGCCTCCCATGTGCTGAAGCCCGCGACGATCAGGATCACCGCTATCATGGCCGACTGGTACAGGGCCACGTGCCCGGACAAATAGATGTACTTGAACCGCGTTATCCGGGCCAGGATGACGTTGACGACCATTCCGAAGAAAAAGATCAACGCTGCGGCGGTGCCGTATTCCTGCAGCACCGGCCCGACGATCGCCTCGTTATTGGGGACGATGCCTTGAACCCCAAAGACCTCGGAGAACATGTCTCCAAAGGGGTCGAGAGCAGCTACGACGACGGCCGCACCGGCCGAGAGGACCAGGAATCCGACGAAGGTCTTGACCGTGCCCTTCATGATGTCTGCGCCGGGTTTCCGCTGCAGAAGGAGCCCGACCAACGCGATCAGCGCGACGAGGATAGATGGTTCAGAGAAGATTTGGACGAGTACATGGAGCGTGCTGTTCATAATGGAATCCCTTTCACGCCTAGTCGCTTAGCGGTATGCCAAGTCGAAGGCACGTTTCCTTGACCTTCAGGTCGAGTTCGTCCTGATCAATGATCGAATCCAGGATGACGACGTCGTCGAAGCCTGAAACCGAGTTCTCGAGGTCCTTTCCAACGAAGAAGACATCGGCGTCAGTGGGACCTGCCGAACCCAGGTCTGCGTGATCGACCTCGACGTCCTTGGCCCCGATCTTGTCGAGTGCCGCCTGGATGTTCATTTCAACCATGAAAGAGCTGCCCAAACCGGAGCTGCACATTGCCATGAATTTCATCGTGATGTCCTTTCGTAGGTGGTTTGGCCGGTTAGTTGGCCGTGAGGAGTTTTAATATTTCGTGAGGATCGTTAGCGTGCGTCAGACCGTCGCGCTTGTTCCCATTCCGCAGGATTGTCGCGAGGTCGCGGAGGGCTTCCTGGTGTGCGGAATCATCGGCCGCGGCGAGGAAGATGACCGTGCGGACGGGGTGTGCCTCGTCGTCATTGAGGTTGACGGGATCACGGAGCGTGAGCACCGAGAACGCGGTCTTGAGAGCACCAGCTTCGGGCCTGGCGTGGGCGAGGGTTATGCCAAAACCAAGGTCCATGTAGGTCCCGCCCGGCTCCTGAATGTTCGCGATGACCTGATCAATGTACGATTCGCGGATGGCTTCTGCCTCGAAGAGAGGCTGGCCCGCTCTGCGAATCGCCTCCTGCCACGAGGCGACGTCGTCGACGAGCACCCGATCGAGGGTGAGTTCTTCCTTGAGCATCAGATAATTCCTTCCGGGTTAAGACCTGCTAATGAATAGGAACTGGGGAGATGCCTGCTTGTCGGCGTAGATCGTTTCGGTGCAGACCTCGGGCGTCTCGTCGTCGGCGTAGAAAGTGATGAAGGTGCGCAATCGGGTATCGGCTGCCTGAATGCCAAGGTGTTCGGCCTCCTCCCGGGTCACGTCGGTGAGCTGGGCATTGGCTCTTCCCCAGCGCGGGGTAAAGCCGAATTCTTCGGAAAGGACCGCCTGGAAGGATTCCTGGGCAAAGTTATGGTCGAGGATGCCGCGGTATTTCCGAGCGCTCATCCAGCTACGTGTCAGATGGTCGATGCGGCCTTCGACCGAGCGAACGCGATCTAGGCGAAGGAGGGGCTCTTGGGGTGAGAGACCCAAGGAACTGGCCAGGCCGCTCAACGAGGTGGTGATCCCTTGGAAGAGGACCTTGGACGTGACTTTGATGCCCTGGCCCGTCATTTGCGCATAAAAACCCTGGGAATCGACTACCTCGGGCGGGTGAGTTGGTGAAGCACCTTGCGCGCTCACGAAGGTTCCGCGGCCGTGTTGCCTGGTCAGGAGGCATTCATCGACGAGTTCCTCTATCGCTCGACGAATGGTCACGCGGCTGACCTCGTATTGGCGGCACAGCTCGGCTTCGGAAGGGAGCGAAGTGCCGGCGCGGAGTTGGCCGTAGTCGCGGCGAATGGCCTGTTGCACTCGCTGATACTTCTTTGCCGCGGCCATCATGAAGCCTCCCCGTCGACGTACTTCAATACAAGTCATTATAATGACTCGTATGGTCATTGGGTAGGGTTTCAGCACATTGGTTGGATGGCGTGCTCTGACGCGGTGCCTGAGGGGGGCAAGCCTTCACGGTGGGTTACTTCGGATGTTTTTCCGTTTCCTGCCGGTGCCCTTCCGCGGCCGAGCGAGACATAGGAGCAGTGAAAATGCATTCTCATCGCAAGTACGAAAGGTAACTATGCCGCAGACTCGGCCCTATGTCTTCAGCGAAGCCGTGCCGCCCTGGATGGTCATGGCTCCTTCGATCTCCAATTCCCCAACAAGGTAAATCGCGGCCGAACTGACCACCCAGGGCCTGACACTGAACGTTGGGGCAGGCGCTAGGACGCGCACGACCCTACGGGGATTGTTGTTCAACATGGTGGGTACGGCTGCGGAGCAAGAAGCAGAAACTCTCACCGAGCCAGGAAATACACGTGGTTCAGTTCTACGGGGGAGGGAAGGCAAAAGGCCGCTGGGAGCACGGAGCTGTTCGGGATAGCGCGACCCACGGCCTACCGAGCTGTTCAGCGAGCCGGTCTTGGACAATGGGGGTCCACAATACTTAACTCAAAAAACGGCAAGTACCCCACAGGGGCACTTGCCGTTTCTGGTGAGCGAGAATTCTCTACAGCTGGAGTCAGGGCATTGAAGGAAATCTGAAGTCTCGGAGCCAAGACGTGGAAATGACTTCGACGCTACTGGGGCAGCGCCTGAGATGTACCTAGGTGGAGCCGTTCTTTCCGCATGGTCATCCGAAGAGGTTGGAGGTTCTGCCGTACAGAGGATCCGTTGCAGCACGAATATCTCGATACACCCTACCGAGCTCGTGATATGTCTGGGCGTTGTCTCGATTGGGAAGGACTTCATCCGCGGTGATTGCGAGCTGTTTTGTCGCGGCATCAAATGAGTTTGCGAGTCCAGTACCGACCACGGCACAGATCGCGGCGCCTCTGCTGGCGGCACTCGCCCCAGTCATGCGCACAGTCGGTAGACCGAAGACGTCCGCAATGATCTGGACCAGTAAATCAGAAGAAGACCCGCCGCCAGTCAGGACAATGCGCTGGAACCCCCTATCGAGTTCTTCGGACATTTCGTCTGCCCGCTGCTTCATGGTCATTGCGATGCCCTCAAGAATCGATCGGAACATGTGTCCTCGGCCGTGCCGTGCATCGAAACCGAGCATCGATCCCTTGCGGTAAGGCTCATCCACTGGGGCGAGCCAATCAAGTACCGTCAAGAGCCCGTCGGACCCCGGCGAGACTGCTGCGGCTTCACGTCCCAGCATCTGCTCAACGGATTCTCCACGAGCAACCGCGGCATGAGCGGCCTCAGGCCCCAATAAATCGCGCATCCAGCTTACGGTCCACATGCCACGGCGGATGCCGTTGCTTTCATATAAATAAAGCCCAGGTTCCGAAGCGAAATTCGTCCAAAATGACTCCGATTTCTTGACGTTATCGGTACCGACTGCCATCGAAGCAATATACGTACCAGTCGAAATCACCAGATCTGATGGATCGCGGAGGCCGGCTCCCAGCGCTTCTACCGCTTTGTCGTTAGCGGTGGCGATGACTGGTATTCCTGAAGGAAGGCTCATCGCCGTTGCCGCAGTCTCCGTGAGCCGGCCGAGTTCCTCACCCGGCTGAACCAGTTCAAAAAGCATGTTTCGCGGGATACCAGTCGCCTCGTAGCCCGACTCGTCGCCGGTCCATTCCCAGGTATCGGTGTCGATCGGCCACATCCCCTGGTAATTTGCCGACGTATCCTTGAACTTCCCAGTCATGCGGTGCGTTATGTAGCCCGACGAGCTGGTGACGTACGCGGCGTCATTGGATTCTCGGTGGTAGGGACGGCTGACACGTTCGTCCATCCAACTCATAACTGGCTGGGCAAGAGATCCGTTGGCCTGCAGGACAACGCGACAAAAGCGAATCGTGCACAGACCGATTCCCTTGATCTCCTGCAGGTCACCTTCAAAGCCAGCGACGGCACGCCGGCTGGCTTCTGCAATGGAGTCCCACAAAACGTCGTCAGGGTATTCAACAGTTCCCGGGCGAGGCGAATCGGTCGCAGGAAGCGGCACTCTACCTTCCGCACAAGGCCTGCCGTCTTCGGCATAGATCGTTACTTTCGATGACTGCGAACCGTTGTCTATTCCCATTATGTAGCAAGTCATGAAGCTGAATCCTCGCGGCCTCGGTTCTCTGATGCCCACTGGTCCAGTTGTTGGTCAGGGTGCGCTGCTGCTGCCTGAATAGCGCCCTCGACGGGAATAATGGTCCCCGAATTCATGACGCCATTTGGGTCGAACGCGTTTTTGAGAGCCGTCAGGATCTGGTACGCACTTCCATGCTCTTGCTGGGTCCATGGCGAACGATATTTGCCGATGCCGTGATGATGGACGATCGATCCACCATGGCGAAGTGCTTCCTCAACGATGATGGCGTTGAGAGGAATGTGGTATTTTTCGATCTCCTCTTCGGGCGATGCATCGATGTGGTAGTCGTAGACAAAGTACATGTTGGTACCAGTCTGGTAGCTATGCGAGGAATGACCACCGAGCATGGTCAAATCCTTGGCATAGGGGTACTCGTTTCGGATGCGACGGATTACCGCATCGTAAAGGTCAGTGACCTGGGACCAGCTGGCTGATACTTCCGTCGTGTATCCAAGGCGTTGATTATCAAGCATCGCCTTCTTCTCGGCTTCGATCTTGTCCGGGCCCCAGTTGAGGTTTTGGAACCACTCCTCGATAAGGTCTGGGTTCACGTCTTGGTGAACGTGTTGTCCCAGAACTCTTCTAATCTCCGTACTGGTTGCCTCGACGATGCTCTTGGGGCCTTCAGCTACGAATATGACGACGCATTTGCCTTCGCTGAAGTGGGAGAAGTGCTGGTTGGCGTCCTCTGGCGAGTACAAACGGGCTACAGACGGCCGGAAGCCGTTAGTGATGACTTCGCGCAGGATCGCCACGCCGGTGCTCATGTCATCGACGAGAGCTCCGTGAAATTCATCGTTTTCCGGAAAGTAGCGGAATACTTTGAGAGTCACTTCGGTGATCACTGCCAACGCGCCCTCGTTGCCGATCAGCACGTGGCGAATATCAGGGCCAGCGGCTCGACGCGGAACGGACTTGATCCGGGCAGTGTGTCCACCCGGGAATACGGCTTCAAGGCCCATGACCATGTCTTCAATGGCTCCGTACAGGGTTGAGAACTGACCGATGCTTCGAGTTGCGACCAGACCGCCGTACTGAGCCAAAGGTTTGGACTGAGGCGAATGTCCTGTCGTCAGTCCCTGCTCACGGAGTTGGTCTTCAAGCGTTTGGAGTTGGACACCGGCTTCGACCGTAACCTGCATATTTTCCGGATCCACCGAAAGCACCTGGTTCATCCTAGAAATATCGAGGACTATGGTGTTCGAAACGCTGGTTTCGAGGCCGCCTTCGGTTCCAGTGCGCCCACTGCGGGGTACGACATTAATCAGGTACCTGTCCGCCAGCTCAAGAATGGCGACGACGTCCTCGGTGGAGGTTGCATAAGCGATGGCAACCGGCAGCGGAGCATTGAAGATCTCGTGTACAGATTGGTACTTCTTGAACCGGTCAACGCTGGCTTCTTTGAGAGCGGTTTCGTTCGTTTCAATGCGTTCGGACGGGAGACGATTTCCTAGTTCGGCAAGAATTTCCTGGCGGTTGAGGGGAGAGCGTGAGTCGATCATGATCTAGTGGACCTTTCTTGGTGTGGGGAATAGATGTGTTAGGCCGGAACAGTCAGCGGACGAGGTAGCCGCCGTCGACGGTCAGGACGTGGCCGTTGACGTAATTGGACGCTCGCGACGCGAGGAAGACGACGGTCCCCATCAGGTCGGCAACCTCGCCCCACCGACCTGCTGGAATGTGCTCAAGAACGCGACGACTGGCCTCGGGGTCGGCACGGGTCGCGGTGGTGATGGCGGTCGCGAAGTAGCCGGGTGCGATCGCGTTGACTTGAACGCCGTACCCGGCAAGTTCATCACAGTAGGCCTTGGTGAACCCCACGATTCCGTGCTTGGTTGCCGCATAGGCCGGGGACCCCTGGCCGCCGAGAAAAGCGAACAGTGAGGCGATGTTGATGATCTTGCCGGATTTCTGTGCAGTGAAATGTTCGATGGCCGCGTGGGAAAGGGCAAAGGGGGCCGTCAGGTTGAGATCAAGCATCGGATCCCATTGTGAGCGATCAAAGTTCTCGACGTTTGCCAACTTGGAGATTCCAGCTGAATTAACGATGATATCCAGACCGCCCAGACGGTCGATCGCGGTAGAGATTACCTGCTCTGGTGCTTTATCGGATGTTATGTCGATTTCGAAAAATTCATATTTTTGCCCGGTTTCCTCGATGAGGTGTCGGGTCGTGCCATCGTCATCGACGATGCTCGGTACGAAAATGTCTGCTCCTGCTTTGGCCAGTGCGAGGGAGAAAGCTTGTCCCAGACCGGAGTTGCCTCCGGTCACGAGAGCGACCTTTCCCTGAAGAGAAAAGTGATCGAGGGAAAAATCAGTTATTTCCATGGTGAGGTCCTTTGGATCGTAGGGGGTCGGGTTTGTAAGTATTCGAGATTTCACAGCGCACGATATTCGTCAGGAGATGGTTTACCCAGCTAGTCCGGGGCACTGTTTACGCGGGCGCTGAGATGCCGGAGGTGAGCTCGCGGTGATATATCCGCAATGTGAGCACGCACAGCACTATGCCTACGGCTGCGGCAACGACGAGTACGAGGAACATTGCGGTGAAACCGCCGTGACTAGGGACATGGTTGGATGCATCGCCGATCCACCATGAGGCCAAAGCTGGTAAGAAAGCATCGGGCAGGTACGCGAGTCCGGAGGCAAGGCCAATGACGCCACCGCGTTGCTCGACGGATACGCCGAGCTCACCGATCGACGCCCAGTAGACACCACGAGCAGCGAATACGGCCAAGCTCATGACGATCATCAGAGCCACCGCGACCCATACCAGACTGTTGTGCTGCGGCAAGACCATGTATCCGATGGCGGTTAGACCGACAACTACAAAGGTCAGTAGCAAGAATCGTGGAGTGGACCGGAACACTTTATCCACGAGGACTCCACCGATCGGACCGGCTACAAATTGGAAGACGTATGTGCGAAGGACACCGATCACTCCGATGAGACCCGTCGCAACACCGAACCCGTCTTGCAACAGTGGAGTCAGGTAGCCCATGAGGGTGTAGAAGCAATACATCATCATGACGGTTCCACCGATGAGCCAGGTGTATTTGTTCGTGGCCGCGGCGAGTAGTTGTCGCAGCGTGACCGCTTGGCGTTCCGCCTTATCAAGTTGGTCCTTGCCCTGGTGGACAACCAGGTAAACGCATACCGCGAGCACTAGGCACAGTAACCCGTATATGCGAATCAGAGTAACTACTCCCGCGCTGGCAACGACGGCTTTGGCGACGATCGCGGATCCGATCAGCCCGATGACTGTGGTGGTCAGGCCACGGATGCCCTCGAGAAAACCAAAGAGCCGACCTTGTTGGTCCTCTGAGCCCAGAAGACTCACGGATTTGACCAAGGCGGGCCAGTACAAGCCTGTCCCGAGTACTGCGAACAGGATATGAACCACTAGTACAGGCCAGTAGCCGGGTGCAGTCGAGGCGTAGAGGTCCAGGACACCGGTTCCCAGCAGGGCCACGACAATAAGCATCTTGGGCGAGAATTTGTCAGCAAACCAGCCACCGACGAAGTACATAACGACCGCTACAGTCCCGAAAACAGAGGTCACGGATCCGTATTGCTGAAGAGTGAGTTCGAAGGCCTTGGCACCATCCTCGAGGAACAGAAACCGTAGGTAAGCGACTTGGAAGATGACACCTCCCGTCATGGCGAGGATGACAAAGCTGATCATCCTGCTGGATTGAGTCATGGGACCACTCCTTTGTGGAAGACCGATACGTCCGTCGGTCGTGTGCTTTATGTCGATAGCAGCCACGAGAAGGCACAAAAAAAGAGACCAGGGGCGTAGTCATTCCGCGAACGGACTGACGCCACTGATCTCTTGTTCTCTAACGTGACGGCCAGGAAAATCCTGGCTTATGAAATTTTATGTAAGCGTAGCAGGCGAGGAGGAAAGACGTCCAGGTGCGCCGTTGGAGTCCCTCACATCTTCCACACTTTTTGGTCCGAGGTTGCGATGGCCAGTGCGCCGGCTTCGAGCGCGGCGTTGACCTCCCGCCTTTCACAGACCAGTCCGCCAGCAATGATCGGGGTTGAAAGGTCATCGCGCAGCCACTCGATGACTCGAGGAACACAACCCGGCAGGATTTCCACGAAGTCGGGCTCTCCCTGTTTCATCGTGCGAGGCAGCTGACGATAGGAGATCGAGTCGACGAGGAACGATCGTTGTATACCGATCAGCCCGGCTTTTCGAGCGGCGCGTACGACCGTTGGTTTTGAGGACAGGATCCCATCGGTGGCTGTCGTAGAAGCGAACCAACGGACGGCTTCGTCGTGCGAGGAGATTCCTTCTATGAAGTCGATATTGACCAGGGCGAGCTTGCCCGCGTTTTTGACCCGATCCACGATTCCAGCGATGTCGATGAGTGTTCCATAAAGTATGAAGAACACTTCGCGTTCGGAACGCAGGGCCGCGGAAAGTGACTCCTCGTCTTTGATGCTAGCGATAACGGGGTCGGCCTCGAGAGAGGCCAAGAGGTTTGCGGCATTACCCTTACCGTTGGGCTTCACGTTTTCTCCTCTGATGTTGCCTAGGGGGAGTCTACAGATCTCCTCGGTAGCTATGTCTCCCAGCGTCTGAAGCTTGTCGTATAGAGAACGACCACTCGTATTGCTTGAGGTCTGCTCTTATTGGACACCGGAAGATCCTTGACGTTTGGAATCACGGATCGTCCCGACATGTGGACAGTTGAGAGGCAGCCATCGGATTTGCCTTGATACCGGTTCGTGCCCGTCCGTCGCCTTTAAATGCTGTGCCTACCCCGCGGATGCGAACACGCGGGGTAGGCACAGCGCGGGCGATTAGTTGCCGTTATAGAAGGGGTGGGTCACGGATTCACGGGAGCCTACAAGGCCAAGACGATCTTCTTGACCTTGTCCATTCACGGCCTCACGGAGCGCGGACAAAGTCGCTTCGCGACTTGAGTGGCGCACTTCGGTTTCGTCCGCGGCTTCCGGATCGATCCACAAGGACACCAGAACCACGGTCTCCTGGTCAGCCTCAAGCAGGTCTTCGGCGACCGCATCGAGTACTCCCTGTGATATCCCGACCTGGGCAGCTCCGGAAACGAGCGATTGCTCGAGGTCGGTCACCGCCGGGGTCTTGTTCAGAATCACGGTCGGTGGATTAACCGTGACATAGGAGGGCTGATCCGGTCCCAGGCAGGCCAAGATCGGCGTGAACCCGGACGATGGCGATGTAAAGACCTGGGCGATTCCAGCCGCCGTGGGTGATCCCCGCCGGGCGAGCAGGACGTTAACGTGGCAACCGTTGGGTGCCTTGCCTCCCCATCCTTGCGAGAGCTTTCCGTCGATATCTGACATTGACATGATTTTCTCCTTATCCTGAGCTAAGTAGCTGCCTCCCGGACGGAGTACTCGGCGAATTTCGTCCTACCAAATGGTGGCGGGATGACGGCTGGTCACGAGGTCAAATGCGCAGTCGCCGAAGGGCAGCGGCGGTTCGTCCCGATCCGCTACCACGGTGACCCCACGGGAGTGGGGCAGCTCCGTTGCTTTGGCGACGTTGGGCGGAAACGATCCTGTGGCTACGACCAGCCGAGGAACCGCGGGGACGTGTGCAAGGACCTCGCCTCCGGTCTGAATATCGAGGGATGCTTCGATGGCGGAGAGGCGTTGGCCCAGCATATGTGCATAGCGCCACGGCGGACGCTCCTCGGCGGCGTGGCCTGCCAGCCAGGAGAAGTCCCACCCCTCGATATGGGCGACCTCGGCCTCGGCGATGAAATCCTCGAAAGACGCATCCATGTGGTCAGTATTTCATTGCCCACATGTCACGGTGCCAGTTGTCATTTATAGGAATTCCCCATCATCGTCCGATAACTACGCAAGCTCCTTGACCCGTCTAGTCCGCCCACACTGACCAGGCGAGCAGGCTAAATCCGCGACACGCCACTAGACCAACATGTGCCCGCTCTTCTCAAGGGAGGTCACTATCGCTTTAACAAGTGCGTCGGTGGCCTGGGTGCGACTGTTCCTTGCCCACAGTGCGGAGGTCCTCCAGGTCAACGGCTCGCCGGCCAGCGGCCGCCAGATCAGCTCTGCGGGAGGGGACGACCATGGTTTCGCCTGAAAATATACTCCCCGATTCGCTAGGACGAGTCCATAGGCGAAATCGCGGTTGCGAGCGTTCCGGATGGACGGTGGAAGGAAACCTTCGTCTTTGCAGGTGGTCAGGATCTCGTCGTAGAGAGCGGAGGCCATGTATCTCTGGAACAGAATGAGATGCTGACCTGCGAGTTGGCTGAGGTGTAACTCGTCCTCGGTCGCCAGTGGATGGTCTCGTCTGAGCAATACCCCGACGGGCCTGGCGAAGACCGGACTCGATTCGAAGCCGACGGTACTGACTGGATGTCTGACTACGGCAACGTCGAGGCCACCATCGAGCAGCAATTGGAGCTGTTCGTCAGTATGGCGTTCGCTGATGTTGACGAGGACGCCCGGTTCCAGATGTTTATAGGTTTCGACGAGTACTGCAATTGTTGCCGGGTCCGTGTCCGGTGGCAGGGCGGTGCGAATCTCGCCTCTGGCTCCAGGGCGTATCCGTCGCATTGCTTCTTCAGCGTCCGTGACGCGATCGAGAACTTCACGAGCGTGTTCGAGTAATAGCGCACCGGCCTCGGTGATCTCTACTCCCGTTCTCCTGCGGTGAAAGAGCTCGACGCCGAGTTCATGTTCGAGTTCCTTGATGCGCTGCGACAGCGGAGGCTGAGCCATGTGGAGACGTTCCGCCGCTCTCCGGAAATGAAGCTCTTCGCTGAGTGCGACAAAATATCGCAGATGCCTAACATCCATGGATTCAATATCAACATGATATCGACCACATTACAATTTGGTGTTGGACGACGTCGTTTCCTTGCTGGTCACATTGAGATTGACCTTGAATCGAAGAAAGGAAACACAATGTCGTCAGAGATCCTCACCGAACGCGATGGCGAGGTCGCCATCATTACGCTCAACCGTCCGGAAAAACTCAATGCATGGACCGGTTCGATGCGGAGTGCGCTGATCGAGACACTGCACGAGCTGAAGGACGACTCGTCCTGCAAGGCCGTAGTCCTGACAGGCGCGGGTCGTGGATTCTGCGCCGGTCAAGACCTGGCCGAGTCAGCAGCCATGGACCCAGACGACCACGCCGCCTCGGACGCTTGGATCGACAGCTTCGATGTCCTTTATCGTGCCGTGCGGGACCTGGACCAGATCACCATCGCGGCGGTCAATGGAGTCGCGGCCGGTTCGGGATTCCAGTTCGCCCTGACCGCCGATCTCAGGGTCGGAGATCCCGGTGCCCGTTTGGGACAGCCCGAAGTGCTGTCCGGAATTCCCAGCATCACTGGTTTGTGGGCGATGTGGAGCATTCTCGGCCGGTCGAAGACAACGGAATTCGCCCTCACGGGAGAGCTCGTCGACGCGGACGAAGGCAAGGGCCTCGGACTGCTCAACAAGTTGTCCAAAGCCGGTGAAGCCCTCTCGGAGTCCATCGAGCTGGCCCATAGGATCGCCGACTACCCGCAGGGTGCTCTCGCGATCACCAAGGGGCGCATCCGCGAGCTCGAAGAGGACAACCTCGTCGAAGCGGTCACGGCTGCCAAGGCTGCCCATCGTGCAGCCTATGCATCGGGCGAGCCTCAGCGTGAGATGGAGCGGTTCCTCGCCAAAAAGAAGAAATAAGAGAAATGCTCGAACGCTACGACGGCCAATGGTGTCCGTCCGGCGCAAGGAACGCCTATTATTCGGGAGTGACGTTGTGACTGCTCAGCACCAAGATACGAACATGGATCCTGCGCCGAGTCCGGGCCGACGAAGTCTCAGACGGGTCGCCTGGGCCGCCCTGATCGGAAACTTCGTCGAGTGGTTCGACTCGGCCGCCTACGCTGTGATGGCCGTGACGATCTCTTCGTTGTTCTTTCCGAGCGGCGATCCTGTGGCTTCGTTGCTTGCCACGTGGCTGATCTTCGCCGGCGGCTTCGTCGCCCGGCCGATAGGCGCCGCCTTCTTCGGCCGTTATGGAGATCGGATCGGTCGAAACCGGATGCTGGCGCTGTGCGTCCTGCTGATGAGCGCCGCAACTTTCGTCATCGGCGTTCTTCCCACCTATGCCACCATCGGACTCTGGGCTCCCTTTCTGCTGTTCGTGCTTCGAGCCATCCAAGGCTTCACAACGGGTGGAGAGTATACGGGTTCAGCGTCTTTCATCGTCGAGTACGCCCCGGAAGGCAAGAGGGCGCTTTTCTCAAGCGTCATTCCGCTCACCGTCGGAATCGCCTCGGTGGCCGGGGCAGGGCTCGGTGTACTCATCACCTCAACGCTTTCCGAATCGGCCCTCGCTTCCTGGGGGTGGAGGATTCCGTTCTGGGTCGCTGCTCCGCTGGGTTTGATCGGTTTGTTCATCCGTGCACATGTCGATGACACCCCGGTATTCAGGGCTCTCGAACATCAAAAACAGACGGTTGCGCGCCCTCTGCGGGAGGCCATCCGCGTATGCAAGCGGCAGATCCTCACATTGTTCGGCTACAGCATCACCAACGCGGTGGGCTACTACCTCATGTCGAGTTACATGATTGCCTATATGAGTTCGAGTCTCGGGTACTCTTCCTCGGAGGCAATGCTCGCGAACGTGATTGCGATGCTCGCCTACTCGGCCGCGTGCCCGTTCGTAGCGATGCTGTCTGACAGATTCGGCCGCAAAGCAATGCTGCTCACGTCCTGCATCGGGTTCGTCATCCTCACCGTTCCTGCGTTCGCTCTCATGCCTCTGGGCTTCGGTTTTGCGATCCTGGGCGGCTCGGTACTGGCCATCCTCGTCGCGATTATCGGAACCGCCAATGTTCCGGCCCTCGTCGAAATGTTCCCGCCTGCGGTTAGGTCCTCGAGCTCGGCAATCGGGTACTCCCTGGCCTATGTCCTATTCGGAGGTACCGCCCCGTTCGTTGCGACGTGGCTTGTCTCCAGTACGGGGACATCGCTCGCACCAGGCTTCTATCTCATGGCATTGGCCGTCGTATCGGCCTTCGTCGTCATCTTCCTCTTCCGCGAGACGAAGAACCTCCCTCTCAACCGCACCGAGGTTTATTGACTTATGACCACAACTGCTTCACCTCACAGTCACCAAGGAACCCCTCCAATGCACCACGCCCACGGTTTTGCCGAGAATTTGCAGGACATTGCTTTGTCGAATCCAGATCGAATCTATGCCCGGTTCGATGGCGCACCCGTGACGTTTGGGGAGCTGAACCAAGGGAGCTCGTCGCTAGCCGGGTGGCTCGCCGACCAAGGGGTCAGCCGCGGTGACCGTGTCGGTTTGATGTTGCGCAATTCCCGTGATGCAGTGATCGCGGTCTTCGCCCTCGCCCGGTCAGGATTTGTGTGGGTGCCGATGAATCCGCAGCAGCGGGGGAACGGTCTGGCCTACCTCGTCGACCATTCGGAGCCTCGCATCATCATTGTCGAAGAAGATCTTGCGGGCATTGTGGAGGATTGCGGGGCCTCATACCCTGTGCGCGTTGTGGAACGCAAAGCTGACCGGAACCAGAACGACGAACTCTCCAGGGCTATGAAAAGGCCCGTCGGGAATGAAGACGAGGTTCCGGGACCGAGTGACCTGCTCGCGCTGATGTACACCTCGGGCACTACTGGTCCGCCGAAGGGCGTCATGGTCACTCATGAGATGCTGCGCATCGCCGCTGATGGTGCGCTGATCGCCTCAGCGGGAGGAGACGGGGACGTCTACTTCCTGTGGGAGCCGCTCTATCACGTGGGCGGGGCCCAAGTTTTGCTGTTGCCACTGCTGTCGGAGATCGAGCTCGCTTTTGTCTCGCGTTTCAGCGCCAGCAGATTCTGGCAGCAGACCCGCGATGCGGGAGCGACGCATATTCACTATCTTGGCGGGATCCTGCAGATGCTTCTCAAGCAGCCGGCTTCCGAGCTGGATCTGAACCATACGGTACGTGTTGCCTGGGGTGGCGGCTGCACTGCTGAGATCCATGCGGAGTTCTCGAGCAGATTCGGAGTAGAGGTGAGAGAGACCTATGGAATGACAGAAGGGTCGAGCATCGCCACCGCCTCGGACGGTACGGTCGGAGGAACTATCGGCCGCCCGTTGCCATGGTTCTCTGTAACTATCTGCGATTCAGAAGGGCATGAACTTCCTGCCGGCGAACGCGGTGAGATCGTCATCAGTTCCGAAACCCCGGGTGCCCTCTTCGGGGGCTATTTCCGGGCTGCCGAAGCCACCGCCGAGACACTTCGTGGCGGGAAGCTCTATACGCATGACGTCGGGTCAATCGCGGCCAATGGCGAACTGCAGTACCACGGACGACTCACCGACAGCTTGCGCAGCAAAGGCGAGAACGTCTCCGCGTGGGAGATCGAACACGTAGTCGCCCAGCACCCCGACGTCGAAGATGCCGCTGTCGTTGGGGTTCACTCTGATCTGGGGGAGCAGGAGATCAAGCTTTTCGTCGTGCTGACATGTGGAGCGCAATCGGGTCCAGCGACCCTGTCCGACTGGCTTGCACCGCGTCTTGCCAAGTATCAGTTGCCCCGTTACATCGAAGTTGTCGATAGTTTCGAGAAGACGCCGAGCGAACGCATACGCAAGCATGTGCTCAGCCGTTCCACGGATAACGCCTGGGATCGCGAAGGGGGAGTATGAGCTCGAAACCGGCCACAACCGGAGGGACTCCAACCTTCCGCACGACGGCCCGTTGTGCTCACGGACCCGTGCGTACTGTTTTGACTTAATATTCGAATATATGTTCGATTGAGGCGTGAAGTTCCCGCACTTGATCACCTACAGCGCATACAGCGCGCACTACGGCGTCTCCGCACCCGCTGAGCTCGTCGTTGCCGCCGTGGGGCACGGTGCAACTCACCTCGGGCTGACCGATCGGGACGGTCTCTACGGGGCCGTCAAACACGTTCGTGCCTGCATGGACCACGGCGTCACACCCGTCTTGGGAGTGGACCTCGCGCTCGCAGACCCTTCGGACCGGAAAATCATCGGCCGCATCGTTCTCCTCGCGGACGGTCACGACGCCGGGGCCGGATACGGGGACCTCTGCCAGATCATCACCCGGGCGCACAGGACCAGGGAACGCACAGGGCCCACCCGCCTGGGCGACCGGCCCCGCATCACGGCCGCCGATCTCGGCCGCGCCGTCGCGATGGAAGAAGGCCGCTTCACGGTCCTTCTCGGCCCGGAATCCGACTACGGAAGGCTGGCGGAAGCCCGCAAATACCGCGCGGCCCGGGCCAGCCTGAAGGAGTGGCGCAAACTCGTGGGAGAACGCCGGCTGCGCGTCAACCTCGTCAACCACCTGACCAGGCCGGGGGAGCGCCGGAGCGTGGCGCATGCGGCACGCATGCTCGGGATCGCGGCGGAAAGCCGAGTGGGCGCCGTCGTCAGCAACGCCGTCCGCTACGCGACGGAAGACCAGGCCGTGACCGCGGACGTCCTCGACGCCGCCCGCAGCCTCACCGCGCTTGGGGAGGGAATCCAACAGGTCAACGGGCAGGGATGGCTCAAACCCGCTCAGGACATGGGCTCCATCGCGGCAGAGATCGCTCGGGCCGCGGACGCCGGCGTCACCGCGTCGGACCTCACCGCCCTCGCCGCTGAACTCGCGCACCGGTGCGCAATCGACCCGGCCACGGACATGGGGTACGGGACTCCCACCGTGCCCGAAGCGCACCTGACCGGAGTCACGCGCATGCCCGCGGCCGAGCTCAGAGCCCGCTGCGAAGCGGCCCTCGAACGCGTCTACGGGGCGGAAAAGGACCAGAAGGTCCACGGACCCGGCCTGGCCCGCCGCGACTGGGAAACCCCGCGGGAACGCCTCGACCGGGAACTGCGTACCATCGAGAACCTCGGATTCTGCTCCTACTTCCTGACCGTGGGCCACGTCTCCGGCCTCATCGAATCCCTGGGTATCCGCCACGCGGCACGCGGATCCGGGGTGTCCTCCCTGGTCAACTACCTCCTGAATATCTCGGTCGTCGACCCCCTCGAATACGGGCTGGTCTTCGAACGATTCCTCTCGGACAAAAGATCGACCCTGCCGGACATTGACATCGACGTCGAATCCGCGCGACGCCACGAAATCTACCGGCTCGTCTTCGACCACTACGGCGACCACCGCGTCAGCCTCATGTCCATGCACAACGGTTACCGCGCCCGCGGAGCAGTCCGAGACGCAGCCCGCGCCATCGGCCTCACCCCGGAACAGACGGACCGCATCGCCAAAACCATCTGGCGCGTTCCCGCCGGAGAACTGCGCGAACTCCTCGACATCAAACCCGAACTGGCCGAACTGCGTCGGGAAGCCCGCGAAGACCCCAAGGTCAACTTGCTCATCGACCTCACCGAAAGGCTCGACCGCCTCCCGCGCCACCTCTCGATGCACCCGTGCGGCGTGATCCTCTCCAACGCCTCGCTCCTCCGGCGCACCCCGGTGCAACCCTCCGGAATGGGGTTGCCCATGAGCCAATTCGACAAGCACGACATGGACCCCATGGGCCTACTCAAACTCGACATCCTCGGGGTCCGCATGCAGTCCTCGATGGCATACACGCTCCAGGAGATCAAACGCACCGAAGGGCACAAACCCGATCTCGAAACCATCGACACCCGCGACCCAAAAACCTTCGACCTCATCCAATCCACCCAGACCCTCGGCTGCTTCCAGATCGAATCCCCAGGTCAGCGCGAGCTCATCGGCAAGATGCAGCCCTCGAGCGTCGGCGACCTCATCATCGACATCTCCCTCTTCCGCCCCGGCCCCATGCAATCCGACATGGTCCGGCCATACCTCGAATCCCGCCACGGATTCGCAACCCCCAACTACATCGAGGAAGACCTCGTGCCCTACCTGGAAGAAACCGCCGGGGTCATGGTCTTCCACGAACAGATCCTCAACGTCTTCAGCACCATGACAGGATGCGACCTCGCCTCCTCGGACGAATTCCGCAGGAAACTGGGGAGCACGGCCCAGGACGACGTCGAAGAACACTTCCGCCTCCACTCCGCCCGCAGAGGCTACTCCCGAGAAGTCATCGACAAGACCTGGACGGCGCTCGCGGCCTTCGGATCCTTCGGATTCTGCAAGGCCCATGGTGCCGCCTTCGCGATCCCGACCTACCAATCGGCCTGGCTCAAGACCCACTATCCGGCGCACTTCATGACGGGGCTGCTCGAACACGACCCCGGGATGTACCCCCAGCGTCTGATCCTCGCCGAGGCTAGGCGCCTGGGTATAGAGTTGCTGCCCCTGGACGTCAATCGATCCGGTCGGAACTACCGTGTGGAACGCGTCGTGGATTCTGGGGCGGATTCGGATCTGGGCGTGGGTGCGGGTGTTGGTCGGGGTCTCGGCCGGGGAGTCGCGAGTGGCCGCGGGGCCGAGACCGGGAGGAGCCCCGGCGCCGAGAGGTGGGGGATCCGGCTTCCCCTCACCCAGCTGTCCGGAATCAGTGGGGCCGAAATCGACAGAATCACGGCCCGGGCACCGTACGTCTCCGTGGCGGATCTGAAAGCGCGCGCTCGCCCCCACAAGCCCACGCTCGACCGGCTCGCCGCGGTCGGCGCTCTCGATGTCGAGGTCTTCCGCGGCGTCTGGCAACAGGGGGTCGGGGGCGGCGGCGTCGTACGTGCTGCCGGCGGTGGGTACGATGAAGTCGTTCCCCGGCCGACCGAGACCGGGGCGCGTTCAGGGGAAGCCGGTGCCGTGCCGGTACAGCTTTCCCTGCCTCTGGGCGCCCACCTCGAAACCCCGTACGAGAGCAGGGACACCAGCGACGTGACCTCGACCGTGCGCACCGAACTGGACCTGTTGGCACTGGACGTCTCTGCGCACTTGATGGTCGGGTACCGCGATAAGACCAGGACGTGGCCGTTGACCCGCGCGGCCGACCTGATCAGGATGCGCAACAAGTCCGAGGTATGGGTTGCGGGCGTGCGGGTTTCGACCATGACGCCGCCGATGAAGAACGGCAAGCGCGTGGTCTTCATTTCCCTCGACGACGGAACCGGGTGTGTGGACACGGCGTTCTTCGACGAAGCGCAGAAGCTCTCGGGGCCCGACCTGTTCGGAACTCCGATGATCCTGATCCGCGGAACCACCCGACGCACGGGCCCCCGCGGAATCTCGCTGACGGCGCTTCAAGCGTGGGACCTGACCGCGCTGGTCGAGGGGGAGACGCCGCTGCCTTTTCCGCCGTCGGCCCTCAGGAAGCAAGCAGGCTGATTCGGGAGGTGATGGGGCAGGGACGCAGAGGAGTGAAACGGGCCGGTCGGTCAGGCCACCTCGTGCGGCCATCCCGCCCACCGGGCCGAGCAGGAAACGTCAGTCGAGGGCCTGAAGGTGCTCGGAGGTCGGCGCAGTCGAGAATTCCTCGTACGCGGGGTGTCTGCGGATCCAGGTCTTGACGTAGGGGCAGACGGCAACGATCGTGAATCCCTCCTCGATGCTCTCGTCCAGGGCCCGGCGGACCAGGGCGGAGGCGAGGCCTTGGCCCGAGAACTTCTCGTCGACGAAGGTGTGCGGAAAAATACGGGCGCGTTCGCCGTTCGGTCCCGAATGATCCACGAATTGTGTGAATCCGGCGGCCTTCCCGGAATCGTCGACGTGAATTTCGAAGGCCTCCCGGCCTTCCTGCCGGCCACGAACCATATGCGGATCGTCTGACGTAGGTTGTGTCATGGCTGCTCCTCCTTCTGTGCTTCCCTCAGCGGCCGACGCCGTGTCAGCCGCGGAGCTTCAAACGTGTATGCGGAACCTCCGGGGCGGGCAGGGGTGCGGGAGTGTCCGGGGGAAAATGGCCGAATTGGAGCCGGGGTTGTTCCTCTGCGGGATCGGAGCCGGCCTCGTCCATGGACGCGGAGGCCGAGGTGAAGGAGCCGGGAGCGCCCCGCTCGCTCTCATCCTCGCCCCCATTTTCGAAGCCCATTTCACGCATGTACCGGTTGCGCCATCGGACGATCTCCTCGTGGCTGCGTCCCACGAAGTTCCACCACATCACGATCTGCTCGTTGAGGGGCTCGCCACCGATGAGCAAGGCGAGCGCGGGTTCCGCCCCCGCGCTGATCCTGATGGACCGGTGACCGGTGGGGACGAACCCGATTGCGTTCTGCGTCACGGGAACGTCGTTGACCCACACGGGCCCGCTGACCTGGACCAGACCGTGTTCGTGGTCTTCCGGAACGGTGATCTGGATTTCGGTGTGGGGTTCGAGACGCAGCTCGGCGCCCGTCAGGGGGAGAGCCGTGCGGACGGGGGAGCTCTGCCCGAGCAGAGACCCCAGAAACACCAACGCCTCGTAGCCTTGACCTCGGATGGTGTCCGGGCGGAATGAATCGAGGTCCGGCTCGGAGAAACGGGCTGCCTCCGGAAGCGCATACCAGAGCTGGAGCCCGTGCAAGGTCGTGGTCTGCGCCGAGGAGAATTCCGAGTGGGTGATTCCCCGGCCCGCATTCATCAGATTAACCTCACCCGGCCTGACCGTGGCCCAGTGGCCCGCGGAATCGAGGTGGTCGATGCTGCCTTCGAACAACCACGAGACCGTGGCCAGGCCGGTGTGCGGATGCCGGGCCACTTTCATGCCACCCGTGCGGGCGACGTCGTCCGGGCCGAAGGAGTCCACGAAGCACCAGGCGCCGATGAGCGACCGGGCCCTCTGAGGCAGGGTGCGCAGCACCGTCATCGCTCGCGGCCCGCCCAGGGGCACTTTGCGGGGCTCGAGGATTTCGACGATGCCAGCCTCGCACCGTTCCACCGTGACCCCGTCGCGCAATCCTGCCGAGAACCGACCGCGCTCCGGATTCGAGGCGCACACGGTCTCCTGGGGGTCTGCTTCGACATTGCTCACCGCGGCCTCATAACTCTCTTCCGGACTGCCGCGCCCGGACGGGATGCCGCACGGGCGCGATCGGCAGAAACGATCGTGCACATCACAACCGTATCGATGCCGGGATCATTCCGCTCCTGGTCCACCCGGATCATTGATCTCTACCCGAAGGTGAAGGAGTACAGCTTTACTCCCGGTGCTACCGTGACCTTGATCTGCCCGGACTCCTGCTTGGCCTCGTTGATCAGGTCATAGGAGTTGGCTTGGTCATCCAGGCGCACTTGCCGGTGGCCGTTCGGGGTCTCGACGTCGATGGTTCCGGTCCCCGAAGCAACAACCTGCACGATTTTCGCGGTGAAGTTGAGGCTCAGGGAGGCTGCTTCATCACGGGGTCGGATGCTTTCCCCGGAAAGATTCCAGTTTCCATACAGTGTGAAGGAATCGTCGCGCGTGGGGTCGCCGTCGGAGAATGCCCGATTTCCCGCCGAGTAGGTTCCTTCGCCGACATAGGACTGTGCGCGGTCCGTGCCGAGATAGGTTTCTGGGGTGCGGTGCGACTCGTCGTCGTTGTCGTGGTTGGCACCTGACTCGACGGGTGCGGGAAGCTGGATCCCGGGATGCGCTTCCTTCAGCAGGGTGCGGATCTGGGATTCGGTGACGTCGTAGCCGCCTTCTCCCGTTCTGGACGCACGCAACCTGCCGGAAGCGTCGACCAGGTAGTGCGCGGGCCAGTAGTGATTGTCGTAAGCCTTCCAAGTCGCGTAGTCGTTGTCCTGGGCCACGGGGTAGGCGATCTTCTGCTCGCGAATGCCCGCGGCAACGTTGTCGGTCTCGTGCTCGAAGGCATACTCCGGGGTGTGGACGCCCACGATCTCCAATCCGGCGTCCTTGTACCTGCTGTACAGCGCATTCAGGTGCGGGATCGTGCGTTGGCAGTTGATGCACGAGTAGGCCCAGAAATCGACCAGCACGACCTTGCCGCGCTGGGATTCGAGGGAAACGGGCTTCCCGCCCTCGGTGTTCAGCCACCCCGTGATGCCTCGCAGTTCGGGAGCGGGCGAGCAGCCGTCCCTGGCGCCGGAGTTCTGCTGGCAGCTGGCCAGATGGTCGACGTCGCCGGACCCTCCCGGTTTCCCGGAAACTTCCGATCCGCTGGCGGCCCCGCTGTGGCGTTGGGTTCCGTGATCGATCAGTTCTTGTGCCGACGCGGTGTAGTCCGGCACGCTGCGTTGGACGGCGGCCGGAAAATCGAGGGCCAGGCCCACGGCCAAAGCGATCACCAGAATGCCCGCGGTGGTCCGAACCATTCGTTGCCGACGCCGAAAGGCCTTCAATCGCTCGGCAAGTCCGCGTCCGGCGAGTGCGAAGAAGAGCAGCGGGACGGCGGTACCGACGGCAAAGGACAGAGTCAGCGCGAGGGTGTCGGGACCGATGCGTCCCGTGGCGCCCGCGACGGTGATCGCGGCCAGCACGGGTCCGGCGCAGGGGACGTAGACGGCGCCCAGGGCCAGGCCCATGAGGAATCCGCCGCGTCGGGTGTTGACTTGGCGTTGGGGGACCCAGGAGAACGGTCGTTCGATCAGCTGCTCGAGGCGGGGAACGATCATTCCGAGGCCGACAAGAATCAGGAAGCCGATGCCGAACCAGCGGATGAGGTCATGTGGCAGGTGCAGGGCACCGAGCAGGAGCGAGCCGAGCAGTGTGACGGCGGAGAAACTCAGGACGAGACCGCCGACAACCTGGTACGGGCGCCACCGTGAAGTGCGAGGCCGCGAGGGGTCGTCGTCGAACCTGGCGGAATCCGCGCCCCCGGTCCAGAAGATAACAGGCAGGACGGGCAGGATACACGGGGAGATTCCGGTGACCAGACCGCCCAGAAGGCCCAGCAGAATCAGCGCGAGCATGATGTTGTCTCTCCAAGAGGCTTGTCGTTTCTACATGCACTGTTGATTCGGAGCGGACGCCCCTACGGATTGCCCGATGCCCGGCATCGCGGCCGAGAAATCCGACGCCGGCGCCCCGACCGAGCGACCCGCAATGCCCCACGTCACGAGTTGGTGCGAGCCTCAGCGGCGGGAAGCACGAGCAAGTCCCTTGTGGGTAGAATCGTCACGACCCGCCGTGTTCCCATCGACCGCCGGGTGCCTATTTCCACTGCGCGTGTCCCAGGTATCGCCGCGCGCCGACCACCACAAGGAGTGAGTGTCCATGGCCGAGAACCCGGCCGAAAACCTGCAGATCACCGTCCACGGCGAGCCCCAGCAGGTGACCACGGGCACCACCGCCGCGGACCTGTTCGCCGACAACGCCACGGTCGTGGTCGCCCGGATCAACGACGTCCTCAAGGACCTGAGCACCGAGGTGGCGGACGGCGACGTCGTCGTCCCCGTGACCATCAACCAGCCCGAGGGGCTCGAGGTCCTGCGCCACTCGGCCGCTCACGTCATGGCACAGGCAGTGCAGAGCATGCGTCCCGACGCCAAGCTCGGCATCGGCCCGTACATCACGGACGGCTTCTACTTCGACTTCGACGTCGAGGACCCTTTCACGCCCGAGGACCTCAAGAAGCTCGAGAAGTCGATGATGAAGATCATCAAGTCGGGCCAAACCTTCCGGCGTCGTTCCGTATCCCACGACGAAGCCGTCGAGGAGATGAAGGACGAGCCGTACAAGCTCGAGCTCCTCGGACTCTCGCAGGGCCCCGGTTCAGGAGCCGACGCCGCCGAGGGCGCCTCGGTCGAGGTCGGCGAGGGCGAGATCACGATCTACGACAACGTGGACCGCAAGGGGGAGACGGTCTGGAAGGATCTCTGCCGCGGCCCCCACCTGCCCAACACCAAGCTGATCGCCAACGGATACGCCTTGACCCGTTCGGGCGGAGCCTACTGGCGGGGTTCCGAGAAGAACCCCATGCTGCAGCGCATTTACGGAACCGCATGGCCTACCAAGGAAGAGCTCACCGAGTACAAGGAGCGCATCGCCGAGGCCGAACGCCGCGATCACCGTCGCCTGGGCGAGGAACTCGACCTGTTCTCGTTCCCGAAGAACATCGGCCCGGGCCTGCCCGTGTTCCACCCGAAGGGCGGTGTCATCAAGCGCGAGATGGAGAATTACGTCCGCGACCGGCACCTCGCGGAAGGCTTCCAGTACGTCGGGACGCCGCACATCACCAAGGAGGACCTGTTCTACACCTCCGGGCACCTTCCGTACTACGCTGACGGTATGTTCCCGGCGATGGAACTGGACAACGGCAACTACCGCCTCAAGGCCATGAACTGCCCGATGCATAACGAGATCTTCAAGGCACGTGGGCGGTCCTACCGCGAGCTGCCCCTGAGGTTCTTCGAATTCGGCACGGTCTACCGTGACGAGAAATCCGGTGTGCTCCAAGGGCTGACCCGCGTCCGGATGATCACGCAGGACGACTCGCACAGCTACGTGACCAAGGAACAGGCCCCGGGCGAGGTGCGCCACCTCCTGAACTTCATGCTCTCGCTGCTCACGGACTTCGGCCTGACCGATTTCTACCTCGAGCTCTCGACCCGCGAGACCGAGGGGGAGAAAAAGGACAAGTTCATCGGCACGGACGAACAATGGGAAGAAGCCACGGCCGTTTTGGAGGACGTCGCGCGCGAAACAGGTCTGGAACTCGTTCCGGACCCGGGCGGAGCTGCGTTCTACGGCCCCAAGATCTCCGTCCAGGCCAAGGACGCGATCGGCCGCACGTGGCAGATGTCCACGGTGCAGTACGACTTCAACCAACCAGCCCGGTTCGGCCTCGAATACCAGGCGGCGGACGGCAGCCGTCAAGAGCCGGTCATGATCCACTCGGCCAAGTTCGGTTCGATCGAGCGGTTCATGGGTGTGCTGACCGAGCACTATGCGGGGGCATTCCCCGCCTGGCTCTCCCCGGTTCAGGTCATCGGTATCCCGGTGGCCGAAGCGTTCAACGATTACATGTCCGAGATCGCCCAGAAGCTCCAGGCAGAGGGCATTCGCGTCGAGGTCGACTACGGAACCGATCGTTTCCCCAAGAAGATTCGCAACGCATCGAAGGAGAAGGTTCCCTTCGTGCTCATTGCGGGCGGGGAGGACGCCGAGAACGGTGCCGTGTCCTTCCGGTTCCGTGACGGTTCGCAGGACAACGGCGTCGCGGTCGAGGCCGCCGTCGCACGCATCGTCGAGCACGTGCAGAATCGGGTCAACACGGATCCGGTGTCCGAGGCCGCGGTCGGAGAGGCGGAGGACGCTAAGGCCGAGGACGCCTAGAAACACGCGCCGACTACGAGCGGCCGATGTCGAAGGGTCGGGCCGGAATCTTACGGTGGGTTCCCGCCCGGCCCTTCGCACACGCCGGCTACCCCACGCCGCTCCGCGGCCCGAGGTCTTTCTGCAACAAGCGGGTACTCGCGCTGAGCACCAGAGTCCGGGGCAGGGGATGAAGTCGAGACCGGGCACTGCTGAGAGGTCGAAAGCAAGCATTCCCGCAGCCAGCAGGAGGCCGCCGTGTTTGAGCACACGAATTGCATCACCAACTCTCCTAATGCGTCGTGACACCTCAGCTGGATTACTCGCTAAGTATCGGGGACTGAATACGGCTTCGCCAATGGGTGAAGATACGATTCGAACTCGATAGATGTCGGAAGGGGTCATGCCAAACCCCACTGCGGTTCGTTCTGGTCCTGGACTCACGTGGCGCATTGTGGATGCCCGAGGTAGGTTGTGTTCGACACAACACATGCTTAGGCATGGTGGCTCGCGATAGGCGGTCTGTCACCGTCAATCAGGCCCCAATCGACCCGACAATGAGGTGACCTCATGAACCCGCATAGGAACTCAGCCGGCCGACCCCACATCCAGGCCGTGGAATCCGTCATCCCGATGCCGGAGGACACCCCGGTCGGCCGCCTGCGACACGGACCGTCGGCGGGGTTTTGGGAGGCCGCCGTCGATCACCGGTTCGTGCGAGAGCTCTTCTCGGGGACCATCGCTGACGAGGTTCTTGCCGAGTACCTCAAGCAGGACTACCAGTTTTTCGACGAGTTCATCTCCATGGTGGGGGCCTGCGTCGCCCACGCGGACACTATCGGTGCCAAGCTGCGTTTCTCACGTCAGCTCGGAATGCTCGCCAGTGACGAGGATGGCTACTTCATCCGCTCCTTCGACGAGCTGGGCGTGCCCGAGAAGGAACGCCTCGACCCGGAGCTGAACGCCCCGGCGTCGAGCTTCAAGGATCTTATGCGCGGCGCCGTGCGTAGCGCGTCCTACGCCGAACTCCTGGTCATGCTCGTCGTTGCCGAATGCCTCTATCTGGACTGGGGAGAACGGGATCTGACCATGCCGGAGAGCCAGCTGCATCGTGGGTGGATTGAATTGCATCGGGGCCAGGCCTTCCGCGAGTGGTGCCAGTTCCTCGTCGACGAGCTGAATCGTGCGGCGTCGCAGACCTCCGTGGACACCGTGGCCCTCAATGAGCGCTGGACGGCGGCCGTCCGCTTGGAAAAGGAGTTCTTCGATGCCGCCTACACCGAGACCGCAACCGGGTAAGGGCGCCTTTTACTGGTTACACGAAATCCTGGGAACGTTGGCCTCCAAGGGATAATGGGCCAAAATATCTTGACCAGGCCGAGATGCGACAGAATTCGGAATGGTATTTGAACACCGTTCAAAAACTGGTTACCGTACTTTCATGCCATCACCGCAACACAGCCCGAGGAACCCGCAGACCGTGTGTCGCCACCAGTCCCGGCGTCGTCTGATGAATCCCGGACCATGCGCATCCCTCATAGCGGAGCGCGGCCGTGGTTGATGCCCAGGACCTGATCTCCCGGGACGCTCGCCGCGTGTGGCACCCGTATTCGCCGGTCGGGGAGGAACAACTGTACTCGGTTCGATCCGCCGAGGGCGCCCTGCTTCACCTGAACGATGCCGACGGGCGGGAACATAACGCGATCGACGCAATGGGCTCGTGGTGGGCCATGGTCCACGGGCACTCGCACCCGAAGCTGATCGACGCTCTACGACGACAATCAGAAATCATGCCTCACGTGATGTTCGGGGGTCTCACCCACGAACCGGCCGTCCGATTGGCCGAGAGCCTCGTCGCGAATACGCCCTCAGGCCTGCAACACGTCTTCTTCTCGGACTCCGGATCGATAGCGGTGGAGATCGCACTCAAGATGGTCATCCAGTACCAAGCCGCCGTCGGCCGACCCGAAAGGAACCGGATGCTGACGGTTCGCGGCGGATACCACGGAGACACCTTCGCGACCATGAGCCTGTGCGACCCTGTCGACGGAATGCACCACGCGTTCAGTCCACTGGCGCCACAACATATCTTCGCCCCGAGGCCGCCCGGAGGCCACTACGATGTCGACCACGGTTCATGGAACTGGGACGACCAAGCCCTGGACACGTGGGCCGAGGAATTCGAGAGAACCCTGGCCGACCACCGGGACCGTATCGGCGGCGTCATCCTCGAACCCGTGCTTCAAGGGGCCGGAGGCATGTACGTGTACGACCCACGAGCCCTCGCCGTCGCTCGCCGCGCGTGCGACACCCATGAATGCCTGCTCGTCCTCGACGAGATCGCCACCGGATTCGGCAGAACCGGTCGATGGACGGCATCGGAGTGGGCCGGAATCGAGCCGGACATCATGTGCTTGGGCAAGGCCCTGACCGGCGGGACCATGACGGGCGCAGCCACTCTCACGACCGTACGGGTCGCGAAAGAAGTCTCCGAAGGGAGAAACGGAATGCCGGCCGCGTTGCTGCACGGCCCAACCTTCATGGGCAATCCAATGTTCTGCGCTGTGTCCCTGGCCTCCCTGAAACTTTTGACAGACGAGGAGTCCGGTTGGGCACGGCAAGTGCCCCGCCTGGAACGATCACTTGCCCACGGTCTGGCACCGGCCACGAATCTGGACTCGGTCGCGGACGTGAGAGTTCTGGGTGCCGTAGGCATCATCGAGCTGAACTGTGACGTGGATGTACGAGCCGTGACCCGGGCCGCGGTGCAACGGGGAGTCTGGATCAGACCGTTCCGGCGGCTGGTCTACGTGATGCCGCCCTACATCACCACCGACCCCCAGACGCGGCAGATCTGCCACGGGATCATCGAAGCGATTGACGAGGTCCACGGATGAACACCGATTGGAACGAATGGGCCGAGAACCGGCAACGCGTACGGAAACGGCGCAATCTGAACCGAACGGCCGACGCGCCCCCTGCGACAAAATCGAGTGCGACGCTGATGGATTTCCGCTCCAATGATTATCTGGGTCTGGGTTCACGCGGCTTACCCGGTCGTCGGGACCCCGCACCCGTAGGCGCGGGGTCCTCCCGCGTCGTCGCCGGCACGTACCCGGCACACCGGAAGCTCGAATTGGCGCTCTCGCGCCTGGCGGGAGCGACGGACGCGCTCGTCTTCTCGTCGGGATACCTGGCCAACCTGGGCGTCATCGGTGCCCTTGACTCCCCGGGAACCACACTACTGATGGACGAGCACGTGCACGCGAGCCTGCGCGACGCAGCGCGAGCAGCGACGTCCCGCCACGAACTCTTCCCTCATCAAAACCTTGCCGAGCTGGCGCATGCGCTGGAGAACGCACGGCAAGCACAACCGGGCGGTCGCATCGCCGTCGTCGTGGAGTCGGTGTATTCCGTTCTGGGGGACGCGACCGACCTGGACGCGCTTGCAAGACTCTGCGCGGCCCACCGGGCTCTTCTGGTCGTCGATGAGGCCCATAGCTTCGCCACCGTTCCGGACGGAACCCTCACCGGAGGACACGGGCTATGGAGTCGGGAGCGAGATGTGACGGTACCGGTCATCGTCACGGCTTCCCTCTCCAAAGCGCTCGCGGGACAAGGCGGCGTGATCCTCTTCGGAGGCTCGGAGACCCGAGCCGCCCTGTGGCGCGACCACATGGTCAACACCGCCCGTCCCTTTGTCTTCGATACCGGCTTGTCGCCGCTTGTGGCTGCGGCCACCCTCGACGCCTGCACCGCCGCCGCCGAACAGAATCTCGCGGGCAGGCTCGAGGAGCGGCGCCGCCTCGCCCGGACGGTGCTCGGACGACGCTCCGCCGTCGAACGCGTGCTGGACGGCGGAGACGGGCCCATCCTGTCCCTCCGCATGCCTTCCGCGGCATCCGCACTCGCGGTAGCCCGGGAACTGGACGAGGCCGGAATCCGAGTGGGAGTCTTCCGGCCCCCGAGCGTTCCCGACAACATCTCCCGTATCAGGTTGTCCGTTCATGCCGACCACCGGCCGGACAAGCTCGTCATCGCGCTCGAACACGTCGCTTCCTCGGTCGAACGGGCATGGGGGATCACGGACAGTTGTCCCTTCGCCGCGCGGGACGCTCGTCCGCCCGAACACCGTCACCGGCAGATCCTGGTCGAGGACCCGAACGTGGTGCGAGAAGTCATGGGCGATCCCCGGTCATTCCTCCCGGACAACGCGCTGACGAGCAACGTCCCTCTGGACCCGGCCGCTCGACGGATCCTGGCCAAGGTCGGATTCCAACTGCCTCCGGTCCTCGCTTCCGCGACAGGCGAATTGCATCGAAGGGTGCGAAGGGTCACGACCCCGTACTTCTCGGCGGCCACGGTCAGACGCAGACTTCCCGACATCCGTCGAATCTGCCGAGAAAGCATCAAAGAACTGGAAGCCGACCTCGGCTCGGGGCCGGTGGACCTTTCCCGCACTATTTCCTTCGCCGTCCCCGCCCGGAGCCTGCAGATGCTCTCCGGAATGCCCGCTCCCGGGTCCCCCGAATTGCAACGGTGGAGTGCGGACTCCCTCGAATTGTTCTGGGGATGGCCCGAGCGGTCCCGACAGATACGTTTGGCTCGCTCGGCTGCGGAGTTCTACGTCTGGCTCAGGAGCGCTGTCCAAGAATCGCGCGGCGGCGAGAACCTCTTCGCGAGCCTGCTCGATGCCGGAATCAGCGTCGAACGTGTTGTCTCCCTGGGATACTTCCTGGTCATCGCCGGGCAGGAGACCACCAGAATGCTGATCAGCACGGCTCTCCACCGGGCACTCGGTGATCGCTCTCTTTGGACGGAACTCGGGAACCCCAAATCCGGACCGGGCGCGGCCGAGGAACTCATCCGCGAGACCCTCCGCAGGAGTTCATCGGTTCCCACCTGGCGGCGGGAATCAGCGGTTCCGACCGACCGGCCCGGACTGCACACGGAACCCGGCGATCACCTGCTCCTCCGTCTTTCAGGCGACGCACTGCCGGACCACCGGCTGGCCTTCGGACACGGAATCCACCGTTGCCTCGGTGCGGCGCTCGCCGAACAGGAGTCCTCGCTCGTGATCCACGAGTTGGCCCGCAGCCTGCCCGGCCTGCGTCCGAGCGGTGTCGCACCCTCGTGGCTGACGCTTCTGTCTTTCCAATCCCCACAACACGTCATTGCGGAGAATTCGTGATCACACCTTCTGATCCCTGCGCCACGAGCTCCCTTCCACAAACCTCGATCTGGGTGGTCACGGGGACCGACACAGAGGTCGGCAAAACGTGGACCACGGCGGTATTCGCGGGAGAAATCTTGAGAGGAACGGGACAAGTCCACATCGACAAACCAGTCCAGACGGGTCTGCAGCCAGGGGAGCCCGGAGACGTCGAGGAGTGCTTCGACCTGATGGGACATCCGAAAGGGTTGACCGGTTCGGAAGGAGCAAGGCTCGGCCCCGCGATGGCGCCTCGAGACGCGCTGGACTGGTCCGATTCGACGGATGTCGAATTGCCTTCGATGGAATCCCACCTGGCACGCTGGAACTCGCACCTGAGCACTTCGACAACGCTGGTGATCGAAGGGTCCGGGGGAGTCACGGTGGCCTTGACCCCTGAAGGCGAGACAGTGGTCGAGGTCGTCGAGACCCTGCGTCGGCGCGCCGATAGAGTAGCCGCGGGGAACCTAAGGGTACGTCTTGCTCTCGTCTGCCGACCTGGCCTGGGGACCCAGAATCACACTCAATTGGCCATGGAACATTTGGACCGTCGTGGCGTGCTTCCCTCATGCCTCGTTGTTTCGGGAACCTCGTCTCGGCCAGACGCCGTCGAGAGGGCCAACCTGAGATTTCTGATGCATCGTGCCGCAGAGTATCGGGCGAGAATGTTCACAATCCAGAGAGGGTCTCTGTGTCTCGAGGAATTCCGTGGGGGCTGGCTCTAGGCACCAAGAGATCCGGCACCGAGCGTCACGGCATGGATCGCTCTTTGAGCCGGTTGATGAAACGCTCCACGTTGTTGGCGGTGCGATCCTTACGGTCCTCGATGGTCATGGTTTCTTCCATCTGCCGAATGCCGAGGGGCCGTTTTCTGTTCACGGCGTACTCTGAGCACCCCAAATCGGAGCACAAGTACGTGCCCAGGGAGGAATAGCGTTCCTTCTTCGTAGCGGGACGTTGAGCGGAATACATCGACACGCCACTGCCGCCATGCAGCGTCATGCAGAACTGGCACATTTGGGCTGTGGGTCGACCGTGCTGCGGCGTCCTGTGGAGAACTATGCCTTTGGGCCCATCGTCGGTCTCCGCGACCACGTAGCCGCGTTGCGGGCTCTTGGGATCGATCCATCCGAGGAATGCCTGTGACTCCCACTCAATGTGGGAAAGGCCGGTGGGAAGGTGGAGCCGTTGAGCCTCACCCTGGCTGCAATTGATGAAGCTGTTTCTGATCTCGGTCTCGGAGAGGGATCGCATGATTTCCAACTTATACCCGTGCTCACCTGAATAAATGCGTCGATGTCATGAAGGCTCAATACGTACGGAACCGCATCGTGGCGTGCGGACGACCTAAGCTGGAGACATGACGGAGGAACCTGACTACTCGACCGACGATTTCGTGTTGCCCGGCGTGCCCGATGCGTTCCAGCGCATGTGGACACCGCACCGCCGGGCCTACGTCAGCGGGGGCCAGAAGGACTACACGGAGAATTCGTGTCCGTTCTGTGTCGCCCCGGAACGCAGCGATGAGGAATCGCTGATCGTGTACAGGGGAGAACACGTGTACGTGGTCCTGAACCTTTATCCCTACAATCCGGGGCATCTGTTGGTCTGCCCGTACCGTCACGTGGCTCAATTCGACCAAATCGATTCGGCTGAGACCGCAGAAATGTCAGCCTGCGTGCAGGCAGCCATGAGGGTTCTCCGCGAAACCTCCAACGCAGCCGGGTTCAACATGGGCATGAATCAGGGCAAAGTCGGTGGGGCCGGAATCGCGGCGCATCTCCATCAGCACGTGGTTCCCCGGTGGAACGGTGATACCAATTTCTTGCCGATCGTCGCCGGAACCAAAACCGTCACTCAGACTCTGGACCAGATCCGTCGCATCGTCGCGGAAGCATGGCCGAAAGACCTGATTAACCCCAATGACCCCACGAGCTGATTGCTAGCTCGCCCATTTGGGTTCGAGAGGCTGCCAAGTACTCAGGGCCTCAAGTAGAAGCTCAGGTTCAGATTCGACAATGAGCGAGTGCCGCAGATTCTCCCGCAGAAACCCTTCTTCGACCATGTGGTCGAGAAGGTCGAGAAGGGGGTCCCAAAAGCCATTGACGTTGTAGAGCGCAACGGGTTTCGAATGCAGTCCAAGGTGCTGCCAGGTCCATGTCTCGAAGAGTTCCTCGAGTGTTCCGGCTCCACCGGGCAAGGCCACAAAAGCATCACCGAGCTCGGCCATCCTGTTCTTCCGTTGGTGCATGTCTCCGACGACGTCGAGGGTCGTCAGCCCTGCGTGCGCAATTTCACCTTCGACTAAAGATTGAGGCATAACCCCGTGAACTGTGCCTCCGACATGGAGGGCGGAGTCCGCGAGAATCCCCATGAGCCCGACCTTGCCTCCGCCATAGACGACGCCGATGCCTCGCTGAGCTAATACAACGGCCAGCCGGCGAACCGCCTCGGTGTACACGGCGTCGTTACCGGTCGCGGAACCGGTATAGGCCGTGATCATACGGATAGGAAGCCCAGGCATGGAATGGGTGGAAGCTGACTCATTGATACTCATGTTTTCCACCATAGGCATTACGGACATGCCAAGAAGCGGCATGACACCCACGGTTCACGAGGATTGCGAATCGTGGGATTCCATCGCGGTGCCTCCTAGAACAGCGAATCCTGAAAGCTCACCGGTCCGTCGTCGCCGAGGAAGACGGCACACATCCTGTTTTTCAGTACGGCCGTATTGAGCAACCATCCGGCCGTGTCGGGATCGTTTTCGGCACATCCAGAAAGAAACGGGCCGGTACCGGAATCCACCAGGAAACGCCGAGGTGCGGAGGTCCACGCCTCGTATCCTTGCAGCGGCCGGGATTGCGTCGTGCCCAGCTGCTCGTAAGCTCGCAGCATCGCGCCGCCTGGCGTCCACCGCTCTGTGACCACGCGGTAGCTCGAATCGTCCCATGCAGACAACTCCTCGCGGACCGTGGCTGCGATCTGGTCGTGGATTCTTGTCAGCTCCTCCGGGTCCTCGGGGTTCAGCCATGCCTTGTACTTTGCCGAGACTCTCTTGAGCTGAGTGAGCTTGACGGTCTTCGTCACTGCGTCTTCGAGTCGCCGGACCTCCAAGCCATCACCGGCGAGGGCGACGTAGCTGGCTCGGGCGACCGCTTGTTGATCGAGGCGTGTGACCTTGGATCTTTCGTGCGCGGTGCCGACTTTTGACGTGCCATCGGGAAACGTCGCGACGTACAACCAATGCGGACGGCCGATGTAGGCGCGCGCGACCTCTGACAGTTCCGCTCCTCTGTGAGCGCGGTGAATGGGCCGAAATTTGTCCAAGTGCATGCACAACCGGCACTGCTGTCCCTTCGTAATGCGGTTCCCCTGTGGGCAGGGGACGGTCCGGAAAGACGGCCGTGCGTCGACGTCGAACTCACCATGGGCGAAGCCGCTGCACCATAGACCCGCGTTGTCCTCGTCTTCTGCGAGCAACCGGATATTGAGGACGCTGCCGGGAGGTAATGGTATCGATACGATCTCGCCGCTCGGTGAATTGTCGACGTACGGCTCGACTCTGACCACGGGCTGTCGCTCGGGCCATGAAAGATCGCGCCAGATGAAAGGCGAATCGGGAAAGCAGTGAGGCGCCGTCGTATGCGTCGAATTCATCACCCCATCATGGCAAATATTGCGGAAAGGCACGGGTTAGGATTGATTCCATGCCAAGACCTGTCATCTTCAGACCCGCCACCCGCCTGATCGGCCAAGGCATTCGATACGCATCCAAGCTTCGTGGGGGAGGATCTGCTTTCCCCGGGCTGGTCATGGAGAAGTTCGATCCCGGATTCGTCGCTCGTGAACTATCCAAGCTCCCGCGCGGCGTTGTGGTCGTGTCAGGCACCAACGGCAAGACCACGACCACCAAAATGGCCGTCCAGCTCCTCGAGTCCCAAGGGCTCAAGGTCTTCACGAACCGTACGGGGTCGAACTTCGTCCGCGGCGTCGCGGCAGCTCTTCTGGGCGAAATGAACCTGAAGGGCAAACTGGACGCCGATATTGCCGTGCTCGAACTGGACGAGGCGCATGCGGTTCACTTCGTCAAGCTGATTCAGCCGAGGTACGCCTTGCTCCTCAACGTGATGCGCGATCAATTGGATCGTTTTGGCGAAATCGACACGACCCGCAAGATGCTGACCAAGGTCGCCCAGGCAACCACCGGAACCGTGGTACTGAACCGCGAGGACCCGCGTATCCGCCGCATTTCGCAGGATGTCGGAAAGGGGACCGACGTGGCCTATTACGGCCTTTCCCCCTCCTTGCGATCCCGGTTCCCGTCCGACGACGAAATGCGGGACAACAGGCCTGCGCAACAGGCAGAGAATCTGCCGGATGCGTCGGTGACCCTCACATCCTTCGAGGGCACCAGCACACATGTGCTGATCGGCGACCGTGAAGTCACCACGGACATCAACCTCTACGGTATCTACAACATCTACAACGCTGCCGGCGCGTTGGCGCTGACCCTCGAGGTCATGGGCGAGGAAGCCGATGAGAATGCTTTGCTGTCCGAACTGTCCAAAGTGACTCCGGCATTCGGACGCGGAGAGTCGGTTCGTATCGGTGACCGCACGCTTCAGCTCCTACTCGTCAAGAACCCGGCGGGGTTCCGTCTCTCCCTAGCCTCCGCCACCGGCGGCGATTACGCGACCATGATCACGATCAACGACGAGTACGCCGATGGTCGGGACGTGTCCTGGCTTTGGGACGTCGACTTCGAGTCGCTGCAATCCAGCGGGGTCGACGTCGTCTCCGGAACGCGGGCGTACGATATGGCGCTGCGCCTCGAGCACGACGACGTACCCGTGCGCGCCGTCAACACCGATCTCTCGAGCGCGCTTGACGAATTCGTCCGCGGCTCGGGGGATCAGCCGATGCGCGTTTTCTGTACCTACACGTCCATGCTCGCCCTGCGCCGCGAGCTGGCCAAGACGACCGAGGTTGCTGATATCGGATGACCGAGACCTTGAAAATCCTTCAACTGTATCCGCGGGATATGAACATCTACGGGGACTGGGGCAACGTGCTGTCGCTGGCCAGGCGAGCTCGTCAGCATGGCCTGGCCGCCGAGATCATCGACTACAACCCCGGGGATGTTTTCCCGGAGGACTTCGACATCCTCGTCGGCGGCGGAGGCCAGGATTCGGGCCAGACCGTGATTCAGGACGACCTTCATCGGATTGCCCCAGTGCTTCGCTCCAAGGCCGAGGCCGGGACCCCGATGCTTGTCATTTGCGGTCTCTATCAACTGTTCGGCAAGGAGTTCCGGACCGTCGGGGGCGAGGTCCTGGACGGAATCGGACTCTTCGACGCACACACCGTCGGAGGAGAGGAACGCTTGATTGGGAACATCGTGATCGAGTCGGAAGAGTTCGGCACGATCGTCGGTTATGAGAACCACTCCGGACTCACGTTCCTGGGTCATAGTGTCGAGCGTTTGGGAACGGTGACCAAGGGGGAGGGGAACAACCTGGACGACGATGGCGAAGGCGCACGCGTCCATCACGTCATCGGCAGCTATCTGCACGGGTCTCTGCTTCCCAAGAATCCCCGGATCTCCGACTATTTGATCCGCCATGCGGCTGAGGCGAAATTCGGTTCCTTCCATCCCGTTGAGATCGACGATTCTTTGGCAACCCGGGCACGCGAAGTCGCCGCATCCAGACCCCGCTGAGCATTGAAGCGGCATCGTCCCGAGCTCGGTCGTTAGGGATCAGCAAGTCCCGGCGGGAGAGGTTTGCGCGCGTCGTTACAATGGGACCAGGTTTATTCGCGGCCTGATGCCCTGGTTCCGTCCTGGCGCGCGAGCTCACAGGAAACCGTGCCAGGGTCGACTCGGGGGAGAAGCTCTCCGGCCGCGCAACGAAATTGTCTACATCCGAGGAGCACATCTATGTCGGGTCACTCCAAGTGGGCCACCACCAAACACAAGAAGGCGGCGATCGACGCCAAGCGCGCCAAAGCCTTCGCCAAGTACATCAAGGGGATTGAGGTTGCCGCTCGCATGGGCGGCGCGGATATTTCCGGTAACCCCGCTCTGGACCTGGCCATTTCCAAGGCCAAGAAGAACTCGGTTCCCAATGACAACATTGACCGCGCGGTCAAGCGCGGTGCGGGCCTCACCGGTGAAGTCGTTGAATATTCCGAGATTCTCTATGAGGCACGCGGTCCTCAGGGATCCGCTCTCTACATCGAGTGCTTGACCGACAACAAGAACCGGGCAGCGTCGGATGTTCGCGTGGCCGTGACGCGCAACGGCGGAACCATGGCGGACCCCGGTTCGGTGTCGTTCCTCTTCGAGCGCAAGGGAGTCGTGGAGGTCGCCAAGAGCGATGGCTTGACCGAGGATGACGTCCTCATGGCAGTGCTCGATGCTGGTGCCGACGAGGTCAAGGAAGAAGACGAATTCTTCGAAGTCATCTCGGAGGCCACCGACCTTCCCGAGATTCGCAAGGCGCTGGACGATGCCGAACTCGAATACAACAACGATGACCCTCAGTGGCGCCCAACCATGACGGTGGACCTGGACGCAGAGGGCGCCCGTAAGTTCTTGCGCCTTGCCGATGCGGTGGAAGCCCTGGACGACGTCCAGAACGTCTACTCGAATGCGGACATCTCTGCCGAGGTCATGGAAGAACTCGAAGCCGACGACTAGTCGAATCGGGAACTAGCATATGACGCACGAGAAAAAGGGACCGGTGGGGGCCATCGAATCGACGTCCTCTGCCGGTCCTCTGCGCATTCTCGGCGTGGACCCCGGCCTGACCCGATGCGGTTTCGGCGTCGTCGAGATGTCAGGGAACCGGAAAGCCCACTACATCGATGCCGGCGTCGCGGGCACTCAGGCGGCCGATTCTCTCGACACCCGAGTACTGCATATCCAACGAGCGATGCAAGGGTGGATCGATACGTACCGGCCCGATGTGATGGCGATCGAACGGGTATTCGCCCAGGAATCCGTCAACACCGTGATCGGGACGGCCCACGCTTCCGGGGTGGTGATCGCGACGGCCGCGGCGGCAGGCATTCCGGTTGCGTGGCACACCCCCTCAGAGGTCAAAGCGGCGGTCACCGGCAGTGGTCGAGCCGACAAAAAATCCGTCGGTCGTATGGTCGCCCGGATTCTGGAACTCGAAGAAGTCCCCAAACCGGCCGACGCCGCGGACGCTTTGGCCCTGGCCATCTGTCACGGATGGCGGTCAGGGATCATCGGCACCGGAATCAACATGGGTACTGGTGTTCAGACCCATCAGGGCTCGATTCCAGCAGGTGCCACAAGCGGTGCCATGACCCCCGCTCAGCGTGCCTGGAAAATGGCCGAAGAACGGTCACGGCGCAGTCGATGAGGTCGGAATCGGGCCCGAGGACGGGCGTTCGCCGTCCACAGACTCGCCGCTGAATGTTTTTCGTAACTTTGTTCGAATAAGATGGAAGTATGATTTCTTCTCTGACCGGCACAGTGACCCACCTCGGCCTCCACGAGGCCGTGATCGAGGTCGGAGGTGTCGGAATGCTGGTTCAGGCGACTCCGGGAACCCTTGCGACCTTGAGTCTCGGTGAGCGTGCGCATGTGGAGACTTCCCTGATCGTCAAGGAAGACTCGTTGACGCTCTTCGGCTTCCGGGACGACAGCGAGAGGGAGGTCTTCACGACCATGCTTTCGGTCTCCGGAATCGGCCCACGGATCGCATTGGCGGTGTTGTCCGTGTACACACCCGTCGAGGTCTCGCGAGCCGTCGCATCCGGCGACGACAAGGCCTTCAGCAAAGTTTCCGGAATCGGGCCCAAGGGGGCCAGGCGGATTGTTCTGGAGCTGGCGGGCAAACTCGTCCTGCCTGATGCCGAGGAGGATCAGAATTCGGGAAACACACCCCAGGGGGCCTCGACCCCAGGACCGGCATGGCGGCCCCAAGTTCTGGATGCCTTGATCGGTCTCGGCTGGCATGAGAAAGACGCCACTGGAGCCGTTGATTCGTTCGCCGAAGCAGAACCGGAGGCGGATTCCATGAATGTTGCCGAGGCGCTTCGGGCGGTTCTCGCAAGTCTCGGCAGGGTCAACGGCATGGGCCACCGCTCCAAATAGCTCCGTGGAAAGGAACTTATGACACAGCAATTCCCGGAGAACGACGCGCAGAATTTACCCGGTCAGCAGCGTGCGGGCCAGGAGCGATTGGTAGACGCGGAAATCGAACCTGAGGACAAAGCCATCGAGGCGGCTTTGCGGCCCAAAGCTCTTGACGATTTCGTCGGACAGAAACGGGTCCGCCAGCAGCTCTCGCTCGTCCTGGAAGCGTCGAAGCTTCGTGGCAAGAGTGCGGACCATGTTCTGCTCTCAGGGCCTCCTGGCCTCGGCAAAACGACCCTTGCCATGATCATCGCGGAAGAGATGGGCTCGCCGCTTCGGATCAGCTCCGGACCGGCAATCCAGCATTCGGGCGATCTCGCCGCCATACTCTCCTCCCTGACTCCGGGCGAAGTCCTCTTCCTCGATGAAATCCATCGGATGTCTCGTCCCGCGGAAGAAATGCTGTACATGGCCATGGAGGACTTCCGGGTGGACATTGTGGTGGGGAAAGGCGCTGGCGCGACCTCGATTCCGCTGGAATTGCCCAGTTTCACGCTCGTCGGCGCGACTACACGGGCGGGGCTGCTGCCCGGTCCTCTCCGGGATCGCTTCGGGTTCACCGGTCATCTGGAGTTCTACGACGTTGCGGAACTGGAACTCGTGCTCCGTCGGTCGGCTTCTTTGCTGGACCTCAAGATCACCACGGAAGGATTCCACGAAATTGCCTCGCGCTCCCGGGGAACCCCGCGTATAGCCAACCGCTTGTTGCGGCGAGTTCGCGACTGGGCTCTGGTGCACGCGGTCGAGGACATCGACGCGCGCACCGCGGCGACTGCATTGAACATGTACGAGGTCGACTCGAGGGGTTTGGACCGTCTTGACCGATCGGTTCTCGATTCTCTGATTCACAAATTCGGCGGGGGACCGGTGGGGCTCTCGACCTTGGCCATCGCGGTCGGAGAAGAAACGGAAACCGTGGAGACCGTGGCGGAGCCTTACCTCGTGCGGGAAGGCCTCATGGGGCGGACGCCCCGAGGCCGAGTGGCGTTGCCGTCTGCCTGGGAGCACTTGGACCTGGAGCCACCCGAAAAATGAGCCGAGAAGTCTTGACGGGATATTCAGACTCTTCAATTAGACTTGCCTAAGTCTGCCCTCCCGTCCTCATCGGGCGCCTGCACGGGGGCGGTCACGATCAATTACGTGAGGAACACATGTTACTTTCCACCATCAATCCATCAGGAAGCCTTCAGGCCGCCGAGCAAGGCGGAGCCGGTGGCTCCAACTTCCTCCTACTGGGGCTCATGCTGGTGGTGGTCATCGTATTCCTCGTCCTGCCGATGCGCCGCCAGAAGAAGGCACGTCAGCAGATGCAAGAGCGTCAGCAAGCCATGACGCCGGGCACACGCGTCATGACACAGTTCGGCGTGTTCGGAACCATCGTGTCGATCGACCGTGAGGCCAATCGCGCGGTCATCGAAGTTGCTCCCAAGACCGAAATCACGGTTCACTTGGGTGCCGTCACCACGGTCCTGGATCAGAACGGTCAGGTCCCGGGAACCCCTGAGGCCGCTCGTGCCGCAGCCGCGCAGGGCGTGACCGACCAGCCCCAGCAGGGAACCGGAGAATTCCAGGGTGAGGCGTCGCAGTCCGGCCCCGGATTCGGCTCTTCGGCTCCTGCTGCAGAAAACGATCCGCGCTTGAACGGTGAGCCGATTCAGGACGAGCGCTCACAGGGCTTCCGCGATGAGAGCCAGAGCGGTTACCGCGAGGACCGCCCTGAAGGCGACGACAACTTCGGTTCGTCCCGTTAAGTTCAACCCACTTCTCGAGGTGTCCGCCGGCGGCGGGCACCTCGACTTATGATCCTCAGGAATCCTTATGGCTCGGAATAAACGAATGTCAGGTGCCCGAAAGGCCCTGCTCCTGTTGACCGCCATCGTGGTGGTCCTCGGTGGGGTCGTCGGTCTGTCGGCCACCAAGCTCGGTGGTTCCGCCGCACCCAAGCTCGCCCTGGATTTGTCCGGTGGCACGGAGATGATCCTGTCTCCCAAGGCCACCAACGGGGGCGGCGACATCAGCAAGGACCAGCTCGACCAGGCCGTGGACATTATTCGTCAGCGCGTCGACGGTGCCGGCGTCTCGGAGGCAGAGGTCAGCACCCAATCAGGCAAGAACGTTGTCGTTTCGATGCCTGATACGCCGAGTCAGGAAACCCGGGATCTCATTCAGGCCTCGGCCCAGATGTCCTTCCGATCGGTTCTGGCCGAGGGGGACGGGGCGGCCGTGCCGCAGGACAAACGCACGGAAGAGTCCAAACTCCCTCACCCGGACGCTCAACCGACCAACGGATCCGATTCCAATTGGATCACCCCCGAGTTACAGAAGCAGTACGAGCAACGCGACTGCACCGCGAATCCGGGTAAAGACGACCAACTCGATCCCAAGAAAGCCGTCGTTGCCTGCTCCCAGGACGGCAAACAGAAATACATTCTGGGTCCTGTCGAGCTCAATGGCTCTGACATCAAGGATGCCAGCCATTCACAGGTCGAGTCCGGCGGCGGCGTGAGCACGGGTCAGTGGGGCGTGAACATCACGTTCAACGATCACGCGAAGAACGTCTTCAAAGACGTGACCCAGCGTCTCTACGGCTTCTACGGCCAGGACCAAAACGACCCCAAGGCGTCCTTCGCGATCATGCTCGACGGTGGAGTACTGCAGGCTCCCCGAGCGCAGAACGTGATTTCCGACGGTCAGGCTCAGATCACCGGCAACTTCACCGAGGATGACGCCAAGGGCCTTTCCGAACAGCTGAAATACGGGGCGCTGCCGATCAGCTTCAAGATCGAGTCCGAGCAACAGATATCGGCGACCTTGGGTACCGACCAGTTGCAGATGGGCATTATCGCCGGAATCATCGGTCTGCTGCTCGTCTGCGTCTACTCGCTGTTCCAATACCGACTACTCGGATTCGTGACGATTGCCTCCCTGCTCGTCGCGGGAGTGGTCACCTACGAGGCCATTACACTGCTCGGCTGGGGGGTCAACTACAGACTCTCCCTCGCGGGCGTCGCGGGTCTCATTGTCGCGATCGGGCAGACGGCGGACTCGTTCATCGTCTACTTTGAACGCATCAGAGACGGTTTGAGGGACGGGCGAAGTGTGCCCTCTGCGGTGGACCACGGGTGGATGCGAGCGCGCAGGACCATATGGGCGTCCAAGGGCGTCAACCTCCTGGCCGCCGTCGTGCTGTACTTCGTGGCCGTGGGTAACGTGCGAGGCTTCGCGTTCACACTGGGCCTCACGGCGATTGCCGATCTCATGGTGATCTTCTGGTTCACCCATCCGATGATGGTTCTGCTTTCCAGGACCAAGTTCTTCGGGGAAGGACACAGACTCTCCGGGCTGGATGCTCACGCCCTCGGGTACGTCCCGTTGTACCGGGGAGCGGGCCGGCTCCGCGACCCTGAAGATTCACCGCGTCGGAAGCGCCGCCGGGACGAAGCCGGGGAAGAACCGGACCGTCCCCTCACCATCGCCGAAAGACGCCGTGCCGAGGCTCTGAAGTCGAAGGAGCACCAGGCCGAATCCCCTGAAGAGAACCCCGGCCAAAATCCTGAAGGAGCCGACAATGCCTAAGTTCGCAGAGTTCGGTAGCAATCTTTATACGGGCAAGACTTCCCTGCCGTTTATTCCGAAGAAGAAGCTTTGGCTTGGAATTTCCGCGGTACTGGTCATCATCGCTCTTCTGATCCCCGTCCTCACGGGTGGGTTCAAAATGGGCATCGACTTCCGGGGCGGTTCCGAGTTCACGGTTTCCGATACCAAGGACACGGATATCCAGACCGGGAAGGACGCCGTTTCGAAGCACGCGGGCGCGGCCGAGACCGAGGTGACTCGCATTGCCGCCGGAACCGTTCGCGTGCAAACCGAACAGTTGAGCGATGACGACACGCTCGCCGTCAAGGAAGCCCTGCAGAAGGCCTACGACGTCAAACCCGACGACGTGACCTCCTCGTACGTCGGTCCGACATGGGGCGCCGGCGTCACCCGTCAAGCCACCTGGGGGCTGATCGTCTTCGTCGTGCTGGCAACCATCGGCATGGCGCTGTATTTCCGCACCGTCAAGATGTCTCTGTCGGCCATCGCCGGCCTGCTCTTCACCGTCATCACCACGGCAGGCGTCTACGCGTTGGTGGGCTTCGAAGTGACTCCGTCGGCAATTATCGGATTCCTCACGATCCTTTCCTACTCGCTCTACGACTCGGTCGTGGTCTTCGACAAGATTCGCGAGAACACCAAGGGATACCGGAGCAACAGGAAGCGGACCTTCGCCGACGAGGTCAACCTGGCGGTCAACCAGACCCTGGTGAGGTCGATCAATACGTCGGTCGTCGGAATCCTGCCCGTCGGCTCGATCCTGTTCATTGGGGCCTTCCTGCTCGGTGCGGGAACACTGCAGGATCTGTCCCTTGCCTTGTTCATCGGCATCATCATGGGCACCTTGGGAACCTTGTTCGTCTCCGCCCCCCTCTATGCCGTTTTGCGTCAGGGGGAGAAGCCGATCAAGGAACAGGCGAGGCTCGTCGAGGGTGTCGCCTCCTCGGAGGACACAGCTGCCGCATCCGAGACCGGCCGCGAAACCCGATCTTCCGGGTCCTCGAGCGCGAGCCGGTCCGGCTCCTCGGCAGCGGGCCGTTCCCCGCAGAGTCACGGCGATGTCACCACGGATACCAATCCGGTACCCCGTTTGGACCCGGGCGGTGACGACAAACCGGATAACGGTGCGGTCGTCTGAGAACGCCACCGCCGAAGTGCGACGCCGGTGCGGCTGTGAAGCCGCGCCGGCGTTTTTGCGTTCGCTCAGAGAGGCCCCGGCTGCTTCGAATCGGCTCAGCGCTCGGGGAGGACTAAACTAAGTCCATTACACGGTCAGGAGGTTCATCATGGCATCATCCGATGATCAACAAAGCCACGGGACTCATAGGGTTATGTCGGCGTCGACGAGGACACCCGAACGCCGGGCATTCCCCAAAGCTTCCGTCATCCCGGCCGAAAACGGGAACCAGCCAACGGAAGGCGTCAGCGACTCGACCGCGGCCAGCAGAAGCAAACCGGTCTCGCCGGTTCTGGTTCCCTTGCTGAGAACGGTCAAGGCCAACAATCCGCAGGAGGACTTCTCCACGATCGAGCGAGCCTTCGCCGTCGCGGACAAGCACCACACCGGGCAGAAGCGCAAGAGCGGCGATCCGTACATCACTCACCCGGTTGCCGTCACTACGATTCTGGCGGAATTGGGTGCTTCCGGGGCCACGCTCATTGCCGGGTTGTTGCATGACACGGTTGAGGACACGGAGTACTCGCTGGAGGAGCTCACGGCAGACTTCGGTGAAGAAGTCGCCGAACTCGTCGATGGCGTGACCAAACTCGACAAGGTCACCTACGGGGAACACGCCCAAGCCGAGACGGTCCGCAAAATGGTCATCGCCATGGCCAAGGACATCCGTGTTCTCGTCATCAAATTGGCCGACCGTCTCCACAACGCACGAACGTGGCGTTTCGTGTCCCCGCAGTCGAGTGCCCGCAAAGCGAAAGAAACGCTGGAAATCTTCGCCCCATTGGCACACCGGTTGGGAATCAACACCATTAAATGGGAGCTTGAAGATCTCTCCTTCGCGGCCCTTGAACCTCGCATCTACGACGAGATCGTGCGGATGGTCGGGGACCGTACCCCGGAGCGCGAACGGCAGCTCCAGGAAATCCGCACAGGGGTGATGGACGAGCTCAGGGCGTCCAACATCTCGTGCGAGGTCACGGGGCGACCGAAGCATTATTACTCGATCTACCAAAAAATGATCCTTCGGGACAAAGAGTTCGACGAGATCTACGATCTCCTTGCGATCCGGATCCTCGTGGATTCCGTGCGCGACTGTTATGCAGCGCTCGGTGCGATCCATGAGGTGTGGAAACCTCTCCCGGGCAGATTCAAGGACTACATTGCGGTTCCCAAATTCAACACGTACCAGTCATTGCATACCGCAGTGATCGGCCCATCCGGGCGCCCCGTTGAGGTGCAGATCCGTACGCACGAGATGCACCAGAAAGCCGAATACGGCATTGCTGCCCACTGGAAGTACAAAGCCGCCGCCCGTGGAGAAGCTTCCTCCTCAGGGCAACGCACCGAAGACTCCGCCGACGCGCTGAAGTGGTTGCAGTCGTTGATGTCCTGGCAATCCGAGACCAGTGACTCGTCAGAATTCCTGGACTCGCTGCGCTATGAGGTCAACGCCCAGGAAGTTTTTGTGTTCACACCTGCGGGGGACGTTCTTTCCCTTCCGGCCGGCTCGACACCGGTCGATTTTGCGTACGCGATACACACCCAGGTCGGCGAGCACACCATCGGCGCGAGGGTGAATGGCAAGCTTGTGCCCCTGTCCTCGAAGCTCAACCACGGTGACCGTATTGAGATTCTGACGACAAAGGCCGAGGACGCCGGCCCCAGCGAGGACTGGCTCAAATTCGTCGCGAGTCCACGGGCGCGGACCAAAATCCGGCATTATCTGACCAAGGAACGCCGCGAAGAGGCCATCGAGAAAGGTAAGGACAACCTCACGCGGTCAATGCGCCGCCATAGCCTGCCTTTGCAGAGGCTTCTGACGAGCAAACTCCTCTTGTCGGTCGCAGAGGAACAACACAAGGACGACGTCGCCGCCCTGTACGAGGCCGTCGGGGAAGGCCAGATCAAGGCCCAGGACGTCATCGACCGACTTGTCGATCTCTTGGGCGGTCCTTCTGGAACCGAGGAAGAAGACCTCGAGGAAGAAACCTCCATTACGACGCATGCGCGTCCCAAGTTCGCGGATTCGGGCGTAGTGGTCCAAGGTGCAGATGGCGTCTACACCAAATTGGCACGTTGCTGCACGCCCGTGCCTCCGGACGAGATCATGGGAATTGTGACCCGCGGCAATGGCATCTCGGTGCACCGTGTGGATTGTCCCAATATGCGGCAGGCACAGGATGACCCCCGGCGCATCGAGGTGCAGTGGGCACCAACCAAATCCTCGGTGTTTCTGGTCGAAATCCAGGTCGAGGCTTTGGACCGCAAGTCTTTGCTCTCGGATGTGACCAGGGTGCTGTCGGAAAGCCACGTCAATATTCTCTCGGCGAATGTTCACACCAACGTGTCACGGCTTGCTATTTCCCGGTTCTCCTTCGAAATGGGCGATCCCAGATACCTTGACCATGTGCTTAATACTGTCCGCGGCATCGACGGCGTGTACGACGTCTACCGGATCACGGGTTCTCGTCCGACACCCACCCAACCTGCGTCCTGAACGAGGCTGTGGCGGGGATCAGGAGACTTTGGGCGCTAGCTGATGTACACGCTCGATCGCTTGCCTTCGGAACTTGAGCCGTGGGACCGCAGCCAGAGCCGCGCACAGGACACGCGGTGAACAGCCGAGTGAGGGCGCTCGTATGAAGGTCGCCAAGGCGGAGTCCCCAGCGGGTGTGGCGTCGAAAGCCGCAAGGTCCACGCAGGTCCGCAGGGGAGTGGTTACCAGTACGGGCCCGACTCGGTTTACCTCGAACCGCGAATAGCTCAGGTAACGGTGACGAACGTAGCGCAGTTCCTGAGCGCCGAACTTGTGGCCATCGTTCCCGTTGACTGTGCACTCGAGATAGCGGGGCGGAGCCGCACAACCGTAGATCCAAGCCGCGGTGAGTCGGTGGAGTACGGACCGGCGCCGGCTCAAGGCTCTCAGATGAAGGCCGGCCGCGTATCCTCGCAACTGCGGTGATGGTGCGGAACTGCTGTAAACACGGTGGAGAATAGGCGCAAGGAGTCCTCGTGCCGCCAACGCCTGCGCCTCGGCTTCGGTCAGATGTACTCCGGCGAGGAGGATGTCCGGTGGGCACCCCAATTCCGCAAAGTGAACTTCCCACAGAGTCTCAGGTCGGGGTGACACGGTACATTCGGTCGGGGAATCGTTGTGCATACGACCCATCTCACCGTACGAAAAGCGCAAAAAGCACGGGTTTCGGAAATTTGTGGATAAATTCCCGAACCCGTGCTTCATGAGGCACAGAACGCCTCAACTGCGGCTAGGAGGCTGACTCGACCTGGTCGAGCCACTTGCGGCGTGCGTCCAGGGCTTCCTCTGCCTTGGCGATCGCCCTGGAGTCTCCCTTTGCTCGCGCCGTTGCCAGTTCGTCTTCCAACCCAGTGATGGCTTCCCGGAGCTGAGCCACCATCGAGTTGGCTCTGGCCTGGGTCTCCGGGTTGCTTCTTTCCCACTCGGCCTGTTCGGCCTCGGAAATAGCGTCCTGGACCTTCTTGAGCTCGTTCTCGACGCGGCGGAGGTCATTGCGAGGAACCATGCCGGCCCGATCCCACTCATCGAGGATGGGAGCGAGCTTGGCCTTGGCGACATCCGGATCCTTGACCGGCAGAATAGCGCGCGCCTTTTCGAGCAGGGCTTCCTTGACCTTCAAATTCTCGGCGAATTCCCGATCGGTTTCCTCGTTGGCGGCGGCGCGGGCGTTGAAGAAGACGTCCTGGGCCGCGCGGAAACGGGCCCACAGGGCGTCGTCTTCCTTGCGGGACGCGCGTGGTGCCTTCTTCCAACGATCCATGAGCTCGCGGTACTTGATGGAAGTTTCGCCCCAGTCGGTCGACCCGGAAAGAGCTTCGGCCTCCGCGATCAGGCCTTCTTTGGCTTTCTTGGCCTTCGCGTTGTCTTGATCCAATTGGGAGAAGTAGGCGCGGCGATGTTTGTCGAAGGTCGTCCGTGCGTTGCGGAAGCGCTTCCAGAGTTCGTCTTCGACCGACTTATGGAGTCTGTTCTCCTTCTGAGCGGTCTTCCAGGCATTGAAAAGGTCGTTCATCCGGGCGCTGGAATTCTTCCAGTGAGTCTGAGCAGGGTCTTGCTCGGCGACGTCTTCGGCCGCCTTGACGATAGCTTCCCGTTCGGTGCGAGCACGCTCCTTCGCGGCCGCTGCCTCCCGTTCCTGCTCCTCCGTAAGACGGCTCGCTGCTTGTTCCAGAGCGTCGAGACGGTCCTCCAGATCGGTTATGTCGCCTACCATTCCCCGTGCAGCGACCTGTTCCCGAAGGCTACCAATGGTTCGGGAGACCGATGTCGCGTCGGTGCCCTGGGAGACTCGATTCTCCAACAAGGAAATCTGGGTCTCGGCTTCGGCAAACTTCCTCGCGAAGTAGGCGAGGGCCTCGTCTTCGGTGGCGTCCGGGAACGCCCCTACCGGTATGTTCTCTCCGCGCACTTCCACGTAGACGTGTCCGTCCTCGCCGACGGATCCAAACTTCTTCGCCTCCTCCAGGGACGGCCGCGTAAGAGGAGCGGCAGGTTTGGGCGCGGTCGGGGCTCCGGGCAGGTTAGCCGGAGTGGGCTTGTCGTCGGGCTTCTTCTCGGTCACCGCTGAAACTCTTTTCGTGGGAGGGCCTGTACGACCCTGGTGTATCGATGTGCGACGGCGCCCTGACATTTCATGGGCACTGGACACCAATATATATGGGGCGCGCGTCACGTGAATGGGGTGTTTCGCGACAAGATGAGGCAATTATGCCTCGTCGGGGCCTTTGGGCCCCGTTTTTCGGTTCGCTTGGGTCCTCGCCAAGGTTTAGTCTTAATGATGATTGTGCGCGATGTGCGCGCCTGCATGCTCAAAAACTCGAGGAGAGGCACATGGCCCGTAAGGCGTCCCTGTCAGGTTTTCCGGAATTGCTACCCCAAGAGAGGGTCGTGGAGAACCACGTGCTGGACGTCTTGCGGCATACGTTCGAACTCCACGGATTCTCCTCCGTCGAAACCCGGTCTGTGGAAACGATCGATCAGCTCCTCCAAAAGGGCGAGATCGACAAAGAGGTTTACGCGGTGTCTCGCCTCCAGGAAGACCCGGATACCAAGAAAGCGGAGAAACTCGCACTCCACTTCGACCTGACCGTCCCATTCGCCCGGTATGTCGTGGAGAACGCGGGATACCTGAATTTCCCGTTCATGCGGTACCAGATCCAGAAGTCCTGGCGGGGGGAGCGGCCACAGGAAGGTCGAGCCCGCGAGTTCACGCAAGCGGATATCGACGTCGTCGGAGAGGAATCTCTGCCGTTCCGATACGACGTGGAGCTCGCACTGATCGTCGTGGATGCCCTGACTCGGTTGCCCATTCCGGAATTCAAATTGCGCGTCAACAACCGCAAGCTTTCCGAAGGCTTCTATCGCGGCATCGGACTGTCCGACACTGCGGGGGTCCTGCGTTCGATCGACAAATTGGACAAGATCGGCCCCGACGCCGTGGGCCAGCTTCTCAAGGACGAGCTCGGGGCCACGGACGAGCAGGTTCGTGCCGCGTTGAATTTGGCGTCCATCACCGCAGAAGACACCTCTTTTGCGGAGAAGGTCCGCGCTTTTGGTGTGGAGGACGAACTCCTCGACCAGGGTTTGGCCGAATTGACCGAGGTCATCGAGGAAGCGTCCAAACGTGCGCCGGGCAAGGTCATCGCAGATCTGTCGATCGCCCGCGGCCTGGACTACTACACCGGGACCGTCTACGAGACCGTCCTGGTGGGGCACGAACAATTGGGCTCCATCTGCTCCGGCGGACGTTACGAATCCCTTGCCTCGACGGGGAAGAAAACCTACCCCGGCGTAGGACTCTCGATCGGCGTGACTCGCTTGGTTTCCCGAATCCTCTCCCAGGATCTGGCTCGCCCCACCCGCAAGGTGCCTTCCGCGGTGCTGGTTGCTCTGACCAACGAAGAAGCCTGGTCGGCTGCCCAGGATGTCGCCGAGCACCTCCGGTCCCGAGGGATCGCCTGTGAGGTCTCGGCCAACGCCGCGAAATTCGGCAAGCAGATCAAGTACGCGGACCGCCGAGGCATACCATTCGTCTGGTTCCTGGGTACTGACGATGCAGGCAACACGACCCACGAGGTCAAGGACATTCGTTCCGGTGAGCAGGTGGCCGTGGACCCGAGCACCTGGAATCCGCCCGAGAAAGATCTTCATCCGCGCGTCGTCGCCGGCGAAGACTGAAATCACCCCATTCTTTATGGTGCAGGGTCCGGCTCTGAGCTCGGAGAGGGCCGGGTAGACTCTGCACAGAACTAGTCCGGCGGAGAACCCGCCGACACGTCGAAAGGACCGTGAGTGCTACGCACGCATACGCTCGGTGAACTGACCGCCGAGAACATCGGAGAGACCGTAACGCTGGCCGGCTGGGTAGCCCGCCGTCGTGACCACGGGGGCGTGGCTTTCGTGGATCTGCGCGACCGGGAAGGCGTTACCCAGTGCGTGTTCCACAATGAAGCGGACTTCGATGCGTTGCGCAATGAGTACGTTCTGAAGGTCACGGGTGTGGTCTCTCGCCGTCCGGAGGGAAATGACAACCCGAATCTGGTGACCGGCCAAATTGAGGTCGAGGTCAACGAGGTCGAAGTGCTGAATACCGCGGCGCCTTTGCCGTTCCAGATCGACGAGCACGTCGAAGTGGGCGAGGAAGCTCGCCTGCGCCACCGGTATCTGGACCTACGCCGTCCTGCCCCTGCGGCGGCCATGCGCCTGCGTTCGGACGCGAGCCGGGTCGTCCGTGAATTGCTGCATCAGGACGGTTACCTCGAGGTAGAGACGCCCACCATGACCCGGTCCACCCCGGAAGGTGCCCGTGACTTCGTCGTGCCTGCACGCCTGGTTCCCGGCTCGTGGTACGCGCTGCCCCAGTCTCCGCAGTTGTTCAAACAGCTTCTGCAGGTCGGCGGAATCGAAAAGTACTTCCAGATTGCGCGCTGTTACCGTGACGAGGATTTCCGGGCCGACCGTCAGCCGGAATTCACCCAGCTGGATATCGAGGCTTCTTTCGTTGAGGAAGACGACATCATCGACTTGGGAGAGCAGGTCGTGTCCGCTCTGTGGAAGTTGATCGACGTCGAGATCCCTCGTCCCATTCGCCGTATGACATATCGCGAAGCGATGGAGAAGTACGGGTCGGATAAACCAGACCTGCGCTTCGGCCTGGAGCTCACGGAGCTGACGGAATACTTCCAGGACACGACGTTCCGCGTCTTCAAGGCACCGTATGTCGGAGCCGTCGTGATGCCCGGTGGTGCTTCGCAGCCGCGCCGTACCCTCGATGCTTGGCAGGAATGGGCAAAGCAGCGCGGCGCTAAGGGCCTCGCATATGTCCTCGTCCAGGAAGACGGCACCCTGACCGGCCCCGTCGCCAAGAACATCACCGAAGCCGAGCGCGAGGGTCTGGCTGCGGCAACGGGCGCGGAACCCGGTGACTGCATCTTCTTCGCTGCCGGTGAGGCCAAGCCTTCTCGGGCCCTTCTGGGCGCTGCTCGCGTCGAAATCGGTCACCGCACCGGCCTCATCAAAGACGGCGACTGGGCATTCGTGTGGGTCGTGGATGCTCCGATGTTCGAATCCGCGAAAGAGGCCGAGGACTCCGGCGACGTCGCCCTGGGCAACTCGGCATGGACCGCTGTGCACCACGCCTTCACCTCCCCAAAGCCCGAGTTCCTGGATACGTTCGATCAGGATCCGGGCTCGGCTCTGGCGTACGCCTATGACATCGTGTGCAACGGCAACGAGATCGGTGGCGGTTCCATCCGTATCCATCGCCGCGACGTCCAGGAACGCGTTTTCAAAGTCATGGGCATCTCGGAGGAGGAAGCCAATGAGAAGTTCGGGTTCCTGCTCGAGGCCTTCAAATACGGAGCGCCCCCGCACGGTGGAATCGCCTTCGGCTGGGACCGTATGGTCGCATTGTTGGCCGGCACCGACTCCATTCGCGATGTCATCGCTTTTCCGAAGACAGGCAATGGCTTCGACCCGTTGACTGCGGCTCCCGCACCGATCACGCCGCAGCAGCGTAAAGAAACGGGCGTGGACGCCAAGCTGGAGAAGAAGGGCTCCGAGAAGTAGCCAACGGCTGGCTTTGACAGCTGTGGTGATGTTGTAGCCCCCGGCCTTGGGCCGGGGGCTTTTCGCGACCTACGGCCGGGTGCCGACGCCCGTCGCGCAAGGGGCAAAGGGCCTCCTCACGGGATGAACGGCCTGATCCGGAGGCTCCGTAAGCCACGTATGCGCCGACCGCGCGGTCGCTTAGAGCTGGGTATACCGAGAAGTGATGGGCCGCGGTACCCCCGAAATCAGCCCTGTCTCACCTCACGTGAGTTCTTCTGCGGACTAGCGTTCAGAACATGACCTCAAACGCACCACCACGAATTCAAGCTCAAGGCCTCAGCAAGTCTTACGCGTCGGCGACCGCATTGGACAACGCGTCCGTCTCCATCGGTGCGGGCGAGTCCGTCGCCATTATGGGCCCGTCGGGATCAGGAAAGTCCACGTTGATGCACGTCCTGTCGGGAATCATCTCGCCCGACCGCGGTTCTGCCTTTCTGAACAGTGTTGGGGGCGGACCAGGCATTGAGATCACGAGCCTTTCCGCCAGGCAGAGAGCGCGGCTGCGTCGGGAGAGGATCGGCTTCGTGTTTCAGGAAGGGCTCCTCCTGCCAGAGCTCACGGCCGCGGAAAATGTGGCCGTGGCACTGATGACCTCGGGCGTCTCAAGAGCGCGGGCCGAACGGTCGGCCGGTCAGCGGCTCTCCGCTCTCGGCCTCCACGGCCTGGAGAGCCGACGGCCCGGACAATTGTCCGGAGGTCAGGCGCAACGTGTCGCGATTGCCCGTGCCCAAGTCACCGACCCGGAGGTCGTCTTTGCCGATGAACCCACGGGCGCCCTGGACTCCGAGACGTCGCAACATGTCCTGAATGCATTGCTCGAGTCGACGATCTCCCGTGGAGCATCACTGATCATTGTGACCCACGATCCGGCGGTGGCTGCCGGATGCTCCCGCACCATCCGTCTTCGGGACGGTCACATCGTCGACGACGGTACGGGGGTGTGGGGTCAATGAACCTTCTTTTCCTCAGAAAAACGTTCTCAGATAAGGGCACATGGGGCCTTCCGGTCGTCGCATTCATGCTGACCAGCACCGTGGCATTCATCGTTATCGGCGGTGCCAAGTTCTTGATGGGCGACACGGGGCCCAACGGCTTGCTCTATCAATTCTGTGCCTTCCTGGCCGTGCTATTGCTTCTGGTACCGATGAGCACTTTGATGTCTTCAGCGGGTCGGCTCATGGCTCGTCAACGCGACCAAAGACTTTCAACGCTTCGTCTTCTCGGAGCGACGGGGGCCCAACTCCGTCTGGTCTCAGTAACGGAATCCGGACTTCTGGCTCTGGCCGGAATCGTCCTGGGAGCCGTTGCTTATGCAGCACTCATGCCGCTCATCGGTCTCATCCACCTGACTGGGCATGAGATTGGTGCATCCGGCTTGTGGATGGGCTACGGATGGCTGCTCCCGGCCGCGGCACTGGTGCTGGCACTAGCTGTAGGAAGCTCGATTTCCGGCATGAGGCGTGTGGAGATAACGCCGTTGAGCATCCGCACGCGTTCCGTACCTCGCCGTGTGCGCTGGTTGCGGTTTGTCGCAGCCAGTATTTTGTTCCTGGTTGCCATGGCGGTCTTCGCCGGAGCCAAGCAAGGTATCGGAGGAGCCCTCATCATGGTTTTCATCGCTCTGGCATTGTCGATTCCCCTCCTCGCTGTCCATCTGATGGGACCGCTTGTTCTGAAGGGCATAGGCACGATTCACGCGAAGACGGCTCGGACCGCAGACCAACTCATCGCTGCACGGAACGTTCTCGAATCCCCTCAAGAAATGTGGCGTCAGGTCGGCAGCATTGGATTCAGTGTCTATGTAGCAGTGATTCTGGGATCGGGGGCTTCCCTGACGGCGTCGGCCGACAGCCCCCACGCCGATGCACAGGAAGTGCAACTGACGCAAGACATCCAGACCGGAGTCACCGTGACTCTGGTGATTTCCTTCATCATGGTTGCTTGCTCCGTCGGCATCAACCAAACGGCTCAGGTTCTGGACCGTAGGGACCTATACATCGCTCTGTCACGGATGGGGATGCCGATCTCGCAACTCGGTCGCATCCGCCGGAAGTCAGTGATGAGGCCTTTGCTGGCAGTCGTGGTGATCTCAGGTCTGATATCGATGGTGACGTTGTTTCAGCTCATAGGCACCGAATTCATGACCCAGCCCACGTCGATGGTGGTCATTCTTGCCACCGTTGTCTTCGGCGTCTGCTCCGTCTGGGCCGCATGCGCTGTGACGACACCAACGCTCAGGAGAGTAGTCACGGAATAGGCCGTATCCATGGGGTCTTGGCTAACCACGGATTTCGGCCCCGATGGACAAACGAAGGCTCGGCTCAAACCAGGCGTCCGGCCTAGCCGATCATCGTTCCCGCCCATTCATCAAACATAGGATGTCTGTACTCGCTCAGTCGGTGCCTGACCGGTTGTCATTCGGCTTCGCGGCTGGCGGCCGCATCTGGCCTGGGCTGAGGAATTTTGTTTGTCGCGGCCTTCCTGAGTTCTTCGGTCGCGGCTTCGGCTTCATCCGGAATCAGATGCCAAGCAATACCGGCGCTCAGCTCGCCCTCTTCCTTGGGGACAATCCACCCGAGACCGACCAAGGCCGCGGTCAGGGTGTTTAGCCCATCGGCCAGAATCTTTCCGTCACTGTCGCAGATCTCTCCTGTTTCGGCACACAACCGCCACCGATGTCTCACGCAGATTTGCCGAGCCCACTGAGACTCGTTCTGTATGTATTTGGGTGGGATCGTCAGGATTGTCTCTGTGACTGGTTGGGTTTCATATTGCATGGTGAGCTCCTTTGCTCTGCCGGATACAACGGCTTGACCGTATCCGACTTCTTAGCAGGCGGGCCAGACCTCAAAGCGGTGGGCCCGACGGATGCTGTGCAAGAACTCTGAGCGCAGAACCTCGTCGGGCCACATGTCAGCTAGCGAAGTTTAGCTGGACTGCTTGCCGCTATGGCGGCCGCCTTTGGCCTTGTCCTCCCTGGACTGGGCCTCAGCGCCTTCCCTCCCGGCCTTATGCGGGTCAGCAGAGTTCTTGTCACCGAAGCTGCCGGTGCTCTCCTCGCCGCCCTTATGGGCTTGTTCTTCGGTGTCCTTGCGGTTTCCGAACTGTCCGGGGTTGTTCTTGTCAGCCATAATCATGCCCTTTCCAATATGGGAGCTTTCTTCTTACAGCTGTGCGCCTCACTAACTATATAACTCCGACCGGACCGAGTTTGCAAGCATTTTCCCTGATTTTTGGTTTAAATATCCTTCAAGGAAAATGAGTGGTGGAAAACTGGCTCGTCTGAAAGCGTTTGTGCCTTACTGGTGAAATACTGAAGAATTCCGTGAAATACCGTGACGCCCGCCCGTTGTCGGCGTCATGTTACCGGCAATTCGCCGATTGTGCCTCTCGATGATATCGCGGATTCCGCTGTTCAGGCCCGTGAAATACCACGTAGTGAGCCAATTCTGATTTCATCTGCTGAGTACACAATAGAAACAGAATGTGCCTGGGTGCAGGGTTAGATCCACTTTGGTTACTATACGGTTCACGCCGGAAACCAGAGGGGAAAATAATGCTGCTCACAGTGATTTGTCGCGGCCTCGGAGATCCTCAATACAGTAAAGTGCTGTAGTACGTGATCATCGGGTTCTCGAAACCATCTTGGATGACGAGGCCAGAGGCACGGGGCCATCGTTCGCTCTGTAAGTTTCAGGGCCGCTGATGTCCGCTCAGTGATCGGACGCCCACATCTGTATGACCTCGTCCACGGCGTGCAACTGGGTCTGCCGGTCATCGACGAGTTGCTCCAGCATGATGTCCTGGTAGCTTTCACGATCATCCGCTATGGCATCGCTGGCAATTGCCGTCCGAATATTTCGTGCGTACGCGTCCCGCACCGTTTGAGCTATGCATCCATGGGTGGAAACCCCCGCGACCACCACGCGATCAACATCAAGGTTCCTTATCCTCAAGTCCAAGTCGGTGCCGAACCAGGCGCTGTCACGGGTCTTCTCGACCCGGGTCACGTCCTTAGTGTCGAGTCCCTCGACCAGCTCTGCCGAGGGGTCGTTGTGGAAGAGATAACCCTGGTCGTCGTCGAGCATGTTGAGGGTCCATGTGGACCGATCTCGGCTGTGTTCGGTCGTGATGAGGAAAACAGGGACTCCGTTGTCCCTAGCTGCTGCTATGAGTTTGTTGGAAGCTTCGACAAGATTCTTTCGAGCCAATTTCAGGGTCTCGGACGTAAAGAATCCGGCTTGGAGATCGATCAGCAACAGTGCGTCTTTCATAGAACTTCGATTCATCGTGAGGACAGGTCGTCCCACCATTCTCACCGAGAGTTCACCTGATTGAAATCGTCGAGGGTACGGGGCGCGAGTGCCTTGGCCGATTCGGGAGGCATCTGCCGTCTGCGCGCTCTAGATCTCCTTCCGAGTCGAGGGCGCCCCCGGTCGGTGTTGCATGTCTGTGATCCTCTCCGCCAGTCTTTCCTTCTCGTAAGAGGTCATGTGCACGCCCAGTGCTTCCACAGCGGAGGCGGTATCCACCGGGTCCAGTTTTTCTCTCCGCGTGCTTTGCCCGGCAGATCGGATGGTTCGAGCCTCTTCGGTGACGGTGACGTGGCCTTCGGCGGTATGTCGCATCACCATAAGATGATCAGTGAACGGCCCGAAGCCAGCGGTGGATGTGACCAAGTGGCCTGAGCGGACATCAACGGGTAGCACCGGCAGCCGATCCGTGAAATGCTGAGGCTCGCCATCGCGCCGGAGTTCCCCAACCTCAGACGCGGCCGAGCCATGTTTGATCAGAGTGAAGGTACGGTCGCCTTCGATGTGCTCGTTGTTCTCGGAAATGAGCATCGGCTCGCGCAGACTGAAACCGAAGCCTGGGTCGCACAGGTAGCTATGATCGTCCAAAGTGACGACAACGCTCAGATGCGTTCGCGAGTTATCGGGTGCATGCACGCGTCCAAGAAAGAGCTCCACCGAGAAACCCAATCGCTGCAGGACACCCGCGAAAAGCTGCGAATGTTCGAAGCAATAACCGCCACGTTGATGCTCCACCATGGACTGCTGCACTGCATGTGCCGTCACGCCGGGATGATCACCCAGGAGCACTTGGACATTGGAAAACGGATACGTCCGAACGTGACCGCTGTGGACTCGACTCACTAGTTCCAGGTTGAGAGGCGCTCGGTATGCACCGGCCACGCCGATCTGGTCCAAATATGTCTCGACGTCGTAGGCCTCGATGTCCCATGGTGTTCCTGAAGTCATCTCGATGCCATCCTTGGTGCCGGTTGTTTCTCTCGCAATAGGCGTGAAGTCCTGCGCGGTGTTTGGCTCGTGCCGATATTCTCGTTCCGGCCCACCTGTTTGTACAGCCATTGCCTCACCGTTCCGTCCCACGAATACTTGGATTCATAAAATGCTCCAGGAGAACCGGACTGGATATTGCGGCGGTGATCGGTTGCATTCACAGCGTATTCAGCCTCTCCTGGCCCGCGGGCAGAGACTGGCAACCACGTCGTGCTGCAGAACCGTCGCGGACACAGGAATCCATAGAGACGCTACGAACCAGGTAGCCTCCCGTAGACCTACGTGCCCGGTTACCCTTGCAGCTCGGACACCAACCGGGCCACGTGACCTTCCGCATCGACACGGTATTCGGCCCGCACGATCTTCCCGGCCGCGTCGATCACGAAGGTCGATCGCAAGGGACCAACGGAAGTCTCACCATTGATAGTGCGCTCACCCCACGCGCCCCATTCCTGGGCAGCTGCGTGATCCGGGTCGGACAGAAGCGTGTACGGCAGGCTGTACTCCTCGGCAAAGCGCGCCAATTCTTCGGGGCTGTCCCCGGAGACCCCGTAGACCCGACCCTTGAGGGCAGCCAGGTTGTCCCGGAAATCACAGGCCTCGCTGGTGCACCCGGGGGTGAAAGCCTTGGGAAAGAAATACACCACCACGTCGCTTCCGCCTTGGGCACCGAGGTTCACGGTACTTCCATCGTGGGCTGAAAGTTCGAGGGCGGGGGCGGGATCGCCGGGAACGAGTTCGCGTGACATGCTTTCTCCTGATGATTGATGGTTTGTCTGTTTCGGTAGCTAGCCGGCGTCGATGCCTAGCGTTCGCAGCGCAGACTCACGCGGATCCGCGGTTGATCAGTCTGCCGGTCGGGGTTTTGTAGTCTACGAGCTTGCCCCCGACGAACGTCTTGCGGACCTTCCCCGAGACTACCTTGCCTTGATAGGGGGTGATCGGGTTCTTGTGATTGAGCCTGGCGGCATCCACGACGTAACTCTCGTCCGCCGCAAAAACCGCGAAGTCTGCATCGTAGCCCAGGGACAGACGACCTTTGGACCGAAGACCCACACGCTCGGCCGGCCTCCGGGACATCCACTCGAGGACCTTCGCCAACGGGATCCCGCGCCGCCGCGCCTCGGTCCAGATCAGGGACAGACCCAACTGCAGGGACGAAACTCCGCCCCATGCGACGCCGAAGTCGCCATTGCCGAGGTCCTTGAGCGCCAGCGTCGAGGGCGAATGGTCCGAGACGATGAAGTCGATGGTCCCGTCCACGAGGCCTTCCCACAGCTTCTCCCGGTTGTCCACCTCACGCACCGGTGGACAGCACTTGAAGGCGGTGGCGCCGTTCGGAATCTCCTCGGAGAGCAAAGTCAGATAGTGAGGGCAGGTCTCTACGGTGATATCCAGGCCATCGCGCTTGGCAGAAGCGATCATAGGCAACGTGTCGGAGGAGGAGACGTGCAGGATGTGCGAGCGGGCACCGGTCCAGCGGGTGCGCTCGATGACCTCGGCGATCGCGATGTTCTCCGCACCACGAGGCCGGGACTTCAGAAACCTGTCGTAGACGTCCCCATTCGGACTCGGAGCCCTGTCGATGGTCCGGGAGTCTTCGGCATGAACGATCATCAACGAGTCAAACGTCTTGACCTCGGCCATGTCCTCTTCCATCTCATCCGCATCGAGGTGAGGAAACTCGTCCACACCTGAATGCAGCAGAAAACACTTGAAACCGAATACGCCCTCGTCGTGAAGGGTGCGCAAATCCTTTTTATTTCCGGGAACGGCCCCTCCCCAGAACCCGACATCCACGAATACGTTGCGCTGGGCGAACAACCTCTTGTATTCGAGTGCCGCAGCGTTGACCGTGGCGGGCACGGAATTCAGCGGCATGTCCACGATTGTGGTCACGCCACCGGCGGCGGCCGCCCGCGTAGCGCTCGCGAACCCTTCCCAATCGGTGCGACCAGGCTCGTTGACGTGAACGTGAGTGTCCACCAGGCCTGGGATGAGGGTTTCGTCCTCCTCCAGCTCGACCACACGCGTCCCGTTGAGGTTCGCCCCCAGCGGCTCGATCGCCACGATCTTTCCGTCCTTGACCGCGATCTCTCGAGGGGCGAAATGATCGCCGCACGAGACCTGGCGGCCGCGTACCACAAGGTCGTACCGGGACTGCCGGTCCGCTGTGGCGGCGCCCCGGTTCATGTCTTCCGATTCGACGTCATCGAAGTTGTGCTCGGACTTGTACGCGCGTATCAGCTCCCGCACTCGCTCAGGGTTATTGGCCCTGTTGGCAAGTTTGATCTGTTCCGCGCGCGCGGAACCGAAATCGGACTGACGACCGTCGGTCACCGAACGCTGGGAATTCTCCTGGGCGACGTCGTGCGGTGAGTTCTGCGGTTCTGGCTCTGAGGCGGAATTCTCGATCTTGCTCCGAACGGTCTGGGCGGCCTTTTTGGCGTTCTCTTCAGGCGTTACCGCCCACCGCTCACGATCGGACTCTGTATCTGTGCGTTCATCGGCTCGATCCGGACCGCGTGGCGTGGAGCGCTTGGGATGTGCGTTCATGATGGAATCCTTCCGTGAGAGGGGACGTCGGACGTCGTCCCGACTAAAACTACTTGTCAGGGCCGATTATTGGGGGACGGTTCGGCCCGAGCCATGCCATGTTCCGTGACGACCGTTCTCCCTACCTTGTGGAGAAACCGGGGTGCCTCGCGGATCGAGGTCGGGGCATCCGGTGCAAGCCCGGCCAAGGCATAAACCGCGTGGAATCCTGTCTCGTGCAGAATGCGCCACGGCAAAGTGGTGCGACCGCATACCGCCACCACGGGGACCCCGTGGTCCTGCCCGACCTTCAGTACGCCAAGGGGTGTCTTTCCGGCGAGACTCTGTTCGTCCAAGCTTCCCTCTCCGGTGATCAGGAAGTCTGCCTCGGCGACAGCGTCGTGGAGGGAAACCAAATCGAGGACGACGTCGATGCCGGGCCTTCGTGTGGCTTTGAGTACTGTCAGGGCGGCGTAGCCCACGCCGCCTGCCGCACCGGCCCCTTCCGAGCCCGCGGCCCGTCGAGCGGACTTGCCCAAGGCTTCCGCGAGCCTGTCCCGGAAGACGCCGAGGGCGGAGTCGAGGTCCGCGACGTCCTTCTTGGTCGCGCCTTTCTGCGGACCGAAGACTGCCGCGGCCCCACGGTTGCCGGTCAGCGGGTTGTCCACGTCCGCTGCCAGTACGAACTCGGTTTCCTTGATTCGCGGGTGCAGGCCGGCGAGATCTATCGTCGCCAGATTCGCGAGGAATGAACCGCCGTCTGGCAGTTCATTGCCGGAAGCGTCCAGTAACCGGGCACCCAGTCCCGCGATCATGCCCGCACCGCCATCTGTGGTGGCGCTGCCGCCCACAGCCAGGATGACTCTTGTGCATCCGGAATCCAGCGCTGCGGCGATCAATTCACCGGTGCCCCGGCTCGTGGCCTCGCGTGGCGCCAGAATCGGTTCGCCCGTGGCGTTGTGCGGCAGCACGGCCAATCCCGAGGCCAGGGACATCTCGACCACCGCCTCGTCATCACGGCGCGCCCACGCCGCGGACACGCGGCTGCCCACCGGCCCGGTCACCGTCGCCTCGTGGAGCGTGTAGCCGGACTCCACGGCGGCGTCGAGGGTTCCTTCTCCGCCATCGGCCACGGGGAGCAGGACGAGGTCTGCATCCGGCCTGGCCTCGCGGATTCCCGCTGCGATGTGCTCGGCCGCCTCACGGGCCGTCACACACCCCTTGAACTTGTCAGGTGCCACCACGATTCGCACCGTTACCTCCCTGAGAATTCTGGGGCGAGCCGCGGATCTGCGTGGAATCCGACAGACACGCGGCTCACCCGATGGTGTTGGTATCGGACGGTCAGTCCATGACCGAAATGGCCGTGGGCGCGTCCGTTCCGTTCTCGGCCAGCTCCTCGAACTCCGTCACATTGTCCAGCTCGGTGCCCATGGAGATATTGGTGATCTTCTCCAGGATGGCTTCCACGACCACCGGGACCTGGTGCTCTTGGGCCAGCGACTTCGCCGATGTGAAGGCATCATGGAGCTTCTCGGGGTCCGTGACGCGTATGGCCTTGCACCCAAGTCCCTCGACGACTTTGAGATGGTCCACGCCGTAGCCCTGGGTCTCCGGAGAATTGATGTTCTCGAAGGCGAGGGACACATTCTGTTCCATCTTGAATCCGCGCTGGGATTGGCGGATAAGACCAAGATAGGAATTGTTGACGACCACGTGGACGTACGGCAGGTTGAACTGCGCGCCCACCGCAAGCTCCTCGATCATGAACTGGAAGTCGTAGTCACCGGACAGGGCGACAACGGTCTGACCGGGTTGGCCGCGCACCACTCCGAGTGCCGCGGGGCAGGTCCAGCCCAAGGGGCCGGCCTGACCGGCATTGATCCAACGTCGCGGTCCGTAGACGTGCATGAACTGGCCCCCGGCGATTTGTGAGAGCCCGATCGTCGAAACGTAGGTGACGTCCGTGCCGAAGGCCGAATTCATCTCCTGATAGACCCGCTGGGGCTTGATGGGAGTTTCGGTGAAGTGGGTCTTGCGTTGCATCTGCCCTTTTCGATGTGCGCACTCCTTGGCCCACACCTCGTAGTCGGGCACGGAGAACTGCTCCTTGCGGTCGCGGGCGACCTCGACGAGGACGTCCAAGGCGGCCCCGGCATCCGAGGCAATGCCGAGGTCCGGGGCGAAGACGCGACCGATCTGGGTCGGGTCGATGTCCACGTGCACGAAAGTGCGGCCGTCGGTGTATTTGTCGATGGATCCTGTGTGTCGGTTGGCCCAGCGATTGCCAATTCCCAGAACGAAGTCGGACTCGAGAAAGGTCGCGTTGGCGTAGCGGTGCGACGTCTGTATCCCGACCATGCCGGCCATCAGGGGATGGTCGTCCGGCATGGTTCCCCAGCCCATGAGGGTGGGGACCACCGGCACGCTCAACAGCTCGGCGAGCTCCACGAGCTTGTCAGAGGCATTGGCGTTGATGATCCCGCCACCTGCGACAATCAGAGGATGCTCGGAAGCGAAGAGCATGTCCAGGGCCTTTTCGGCCTGGGCGCGGGTTGCCGCCGGACGGCTGGCCTGCATCGGTTCGTACAGGTCGATGTCGAATTCGATTTCCGCCTGCTGAACGTCCAGAGGAAGATCGAGCAGAACCGGACCGGGCCGGCCCGAACGCATCAGATAGAAAGCTTTTTGGAACGCGCCAGGGATCTGCCCGGGCTCCAAGACGGTCATGGCCATCTTGGTGACCGGTTCGGCGATGGACGAAATGTCGACCGCCTGGAAGTCCTCCTTGTGCAGCTTGGCGACCGGAGCCTGCCCGGTGATGCACAGAATCGGAATCGAGTCGGCCGATGCCGAATACATCCCCGTGATCATGTCCGTTCCTGCCGGCCCGGAGGTGCCGATGCAGACGCCGATGTTGCCCGCAGCCGCGCGAGTGTAACCCTCGGCCATGTGGGAGGCACCCTCGACGTGGCGGGCCAGGGTGTGGCGGATACCGCCGTGGGCGCGCATCGCTGAATAAAGAGGGTTGATCGCCGCGCCGGGCAGACCGAACGCTTCGGTCGCGTTCTCCTTCTCGAGGATCAAGACGATGGCGTCCACCGTACGCATCTTGCTCATGATGTTCTCCTTGAATTCTGTTCAGTTCCCCGCAGCCCGCAGGCGTCGGGACTACTTCTTGTCGCGGCCTGATAATTCGTTGGCGAGTCGGAACAGCCCCGAGTGGTCCAGGCTTCCGTCGCCGCGCGCGACCAGGGCGGTGACCAATTGGGCCACGAGACCGCCGAGGGGAATGGTCACGCCAGCCTCTCGAGCCGCGGCCGTGACGATGCCCATGTCCTTGTTGTGGAGGGCCAGACGGAATCCGGGATCGAAGTTGCGGTCCAGCATTTTCTGGCCCTTCTGGTCCAAGACCTTCGAGCCCGCCAGACCGCCGCCGAGTACCTTCAGTGCGGCGTCCGTGTCCACGCCGTAGGCCTCGAGGAAGACCACAGCTTCGGCCAGCAGCTCGATGTTGCCGGCCACGATCAGCTGATTGGCGGCCTTGACGGTCTGTCCTGAACCCGAGGGACCAACATGCACGATCGTTTTGCCGACCACATTGAGGACCTCTTGGGCAGCCTCGAAGTCGGTCTCCTCGCCGCCGACCATGATGGACAGAACCCCGTCGACCGCGCCCTGTTCACCTCCGGAGACCGGGGCATCCAACGGGCGCAGGCCGGCCTCGCGGGCCGCGTGGGCCAGGTAGCCGGCCACATCCGGACGGATCGTCGAGGCGTCAATCCACAGCGCGCCCTGAGCCGCGTGGGCGAACACACCGTCATCGCCCTCGACGACGCTCTGGACGTCGGGGGAGTCCGGGACCATGGTGATGACCACCTCGGCTCCCGTAACCGCCTTGGCTACGGAATCTGCGGCGGCTCCTCCGGCCTGGGCCAATTTCTCGGCTTTCTCGGGGGAGCGGTTGTAGCCGACGACGTCGTGCCCAGCGTTCACGAGGTTCTTCGCCATGGGGAGGCCCATGATGCCCAATCCGATGACTGCAATCTTGGTCATATCGTTCTCCTTAAAGGTTCTGCGGTGTCGGTTGAGGGTTCGAAGGTTCAGGCCCGGCTTTCGCGCGGCAACCACGCAAACGGGTCGTTGTGGGATGCCTTGTACTCCAGGCCGACGACGCCGTCGTAGCCGAGCTCGGCGGAGCGCTCGAGCCACTTTTCAAGGGGCAGCTTCCCCGTGCCCGGCTCATTGCGGCCCGGGTGGTCCGCGATCTGGATGTGACCGAAGTCCGCGGCGTGCTCCTCGACGACCTTCGCGACGTCGTCGCCGTTGGCGGCCAGGTGGTAGAAGTCCGCGAGCAGCCTGATGTTGTCTCGTCCGGCCTTCTCGATGATGGACAGCGCATCCGCCGCTGTCTTGAGCGGGTACGCCTCGGTGCCGGAGACCGGTTCGAGCAGGACAACACCGTCGATCTGGGCCACGGCGTCCGCCGCCTGCCGCAGATTCTCGACGCCCAAGCGATCCTGGGCGGCCGGATTCTCGCCGTCCACGCGGTTGCCGTACAGCGCGTTGAACGCTGTGCACCCGGTTGCTCGAGCAATCTTCAGGACAGGTTCGATATTGGCGCGGAACTCTTCGGCCCGTGCGGGCTGGGACAGGACGCCGCGCTCGCCTCCGGGCATGTCGCCCGCGTAGAAGTTCAGGCCGGTCAGCTGAACCCCTGCGGCTTCGAGGGAATTCACGAACTCGTCGATCTCGGAATTCGAGGGCGTCGGTGTCGGGAATGGCCACCAGAACTCGGCGCGGGTGAATCCGGCGTCGGCTACGGCCTGCGGGCGATCCTTGAGGGGTAGGTCGGTCAGCAAGATCGACGCGTTGACGGTGTAGTTCACGGTGTTCCTCCTGTGCGGTAGGGATCTCCGTCGAATCCAAACTTTCGGGATACGGAATCTAACTTCTGTTGTATGAAAACCCTAGGTTACGATGTGACGTGCGTCAACCGAATAATCTCGACCGTCCTTGTGGATTTTCTTCAGTGCGGGATCACTGAGGACGGAGCCTCTTAAAGCACGACGCCGCCGTGGGGCAGCGACGTGTGCTGCCCGACGACGGCGTTGGAGTGGTGCGTGGGCTGTCCGGGATGACCATCGTGAGCTCAGCGGCCCGTGTGGCCTCCCAGGGTGAGGGGCGCGTGACGGTTGACGTCTTTGTACAGGAGGTAACGGAAAGGCTTGGGGCCACCGGCATAACAGGCCTGCGGACAGAACGCCCGCAACCACATGAAATCACCCTCTTGAACCTCGACCCAGTCTTCGTTGAGTCGGTAGACGGCTTGTCCCTCGAGCACGTAGAGACCGTGTTCCATCACATGGGTTTCCGCGAACGGGATGATTCCGCCTGGTTGGAACGTCACGATGGTTACATGCATGTCATGTCGCATATCCTTTGGGTCCACGAAACGGGTCGTGGCCCAGCGTCCCTCTGTGCCCGGCATCGGTGTGGGGTCAATGTCCTGCTCGTTGGTCACGAACGACGTCGGCCTCTCGATCCCTGGAACCTCTTGATACCGTTTGCGGATCCACATGAAGCGCGCCGCATCGGTGCCGCGATTGTGAGCCGCCCATGTTTCGCCCGGAGAGATGAATGCGTAACCGCCCGAGTTCAGCGCGTGGCGTCCGTCTGCAAGTGACAGCTCGAGATTGCCTTCCATGAGGAACAAGACGGCTTCGGCATCAACGTCTTCTTCTGGCCGGTCCGATCCGCCCCCGGGAGAGACCTCCACTAGGTATTGGGAGAACGTCTCGGCAAATCCCGTGAGTGGTCGCGCAAGAACCCACAGGCGTGTCTTGTCCCAGAACGGCAGGACGGAGGCGACGATATCGCGTTGGGTACCGCGGGGGATGACAGCATAGGATTCCCGGAACATGGCCCGGTCGGTCAGGAGATCGGTTTGGGGAGGATGGCCTCCTCGGGTTGCCCAGTAATTGCGATCGGTCATCGTGCTACTCCTGTCTGTGGTGCCTCTTCGGAACCCGGGGAGGCGGCGGAACGGAGCGTCTCTGAATCAAGTCCGACCTCACGCAGCTCGTCCTCGCTCACCGCGCCGCAGAGGAGCCCCCGCCGTACATAGACAGCAAGTGCTCGCGCGGTCGCCGGTTCATCGGCGACGTCTGCCGCCTGGATGCCGGGGACGGACCGTCCGGCATAGGCCACGAGGCGTCGGAGGGCGTCGGCGAATGCTTCCCGATAGAACCCGTAGTTGGCGAGGAAGCGCGTGGGCAATTGATGGGCGTGCAAGTCCCAGCCTTGGTAATAGCCGCGCTCGAGTGAGCGGCGGACCAGGCGCGCGTGCAGGGCCCAGGCCTGCCTGCGTTGGTCGGCCTCGCCCACCGGCAATTGGTTGGTCGAGCCGTCCGAAAGATGTACACCGGTTCCGGCCACGGCCACTTGCATGACTGCTTTGGCGTAGTCGGCGGCCGGGTGATCCAGGGACTGGAATTCGCCGGATATGCCGAGCGAGGCGGAATAGTCGTACGTGCCGTAGTGCAAGGAGGTCACGCGTCCTTCGGCCGCATGGAGCATGTCCGGTATTGGGCACCTTCCGTCCAGACCCAAGATCATGGGTGCGGTCTCCATCTGGATCTCGAAGTGCAGGCGGCCAGCGGGCAGTCCCAAGGCATCCTCGAGTGCTTGGCACGCTTCGACCATGACCTGCACCTGCTCCACGCTCGATACTTTGGGCAACGTCAGCACCAGGCCGGGCGGGAGCCCGTCCGCGCTCACGCCGGCCTCCTCGAGCCCACCCGACTGCACCAACGTGGTCAGGAACAGGTCCAGGGACCTCAGTCCTCGTGCCCGGGTGGTCGACTCGAAACTCTTGAAGCGGATGCCTGTGAATGCTGGGGCCGGGGCCGAACCGTGGTGACGGTTGAACGCGAATCGTGCGACGGTCCGAGCCGCTTCTGCGGCCGCGGCATCTTCTTGCGCATCCGGTCGGTCGCCGAACCCGTCCTCCAGGTCCAGACGAAGGTCCTCGATCGGTTCAGCCCGTAGTTTCGCGGCCACCCGGTCGACGACGTCGCGCGCGTGGGTCCTGTCGATTCCCGCGAGTTCGGCCAGGGATTCGAGTCCGCCGGCTTCCTCCGCAGCTCGTAGAGCTGCGCGCCCCCACTCGGCGGGGGTTCGTTCGGTGACCAGGTCGGCGGGAACATAGCACGTGTGGACGGGCTGGCGGGCGCCGGAATCGCCCGGGAAGAAACGGGCCAGATCGGAGTCCGTGCCCGCGAGCAAATGGTCGGCCCGTGTTGTGAAGTCCCCTGAGAGGCTGCCTACCTCGTCCGACTCCGAATCTGCCATGGCGGTGCGGCGACTCACTTGATCCCTTCCATCAGCTCATAGGCGGGAAGGGTCAGGAAGTCCGGGTAGTCCTCGCGCAGGACCATGTCCTGGATCAGCTTGCCCGCTGGCACGAACCATTTCTCGTATTTCTCGGAATCGATCTCGCCGCGCAGCACTTCGAGCTGTCGGTCCAGCGCCGTCGAGACCAGGTCCTGAGTCGCGGTGTTGCCTGTGTCGTGATACACTACGCCGTTCTTGATCTGCTGCCAGACCTGGGAGCGTGAGATTTCCGCGGTGGCGGCATCCTCCATGAGGTTGTGGATTGCCACGGCGCCGTTACCGGAAAGCCACACCGCGATGTACCGGATCGCGACGTACAGGTTGTCGTTCAGCTCGGCCTCGGTGCGCTGGTTCCCTGCGGATGGGACGTCCAACAGTTGCTCGGCGGTCACCTTAACATCGGGCCGCTGCCGGTCCACCTGATTGGGCTTCTCGCCCAAGACGTCGTCGAATACTTCCTGACACACCGGAACCAGGTCAGGGTGCGCGACCCATGAGCCATCGAAACCGTCGTGGGCCTCCCTGGTCTTGTCGTTGCGGACTTTCTCGAAGGCTGCTCGGTTGACCTCTTCGTCCTTGCGGGACGGAATGAAAGCTGCCATCCCGCCCATTGCGAATGCGCCCCGCTTGTGGCAGGTCTGCACGAGCAGATCGGTGTACGCACGCATCAGGGGCGCAGTCATGGTGACCGAGGAACGGTCGGCCAGGATGAACTCCTGACCGGCGTCTCGAAAGTACTTGATGATCGAGAACAAGTAGTCCCAGCGTCCCGCGTTCAGCCCGGACGCGTGATCGCGCAATTCGTAGAGGATCTCGTCCATCTGGAACGCGGCGGGAATCGTCTCGATGAGAACCGTGGCTCGGATGGTGCCGTGGTCGAGGCCGAGGTATTCCTCGGCGAAGGTGAAAACGTCCTCCCAGAGTCGAGCCTCGAGATAGGACTCCATTTTGGGCAGGTAGTAGTACGGCCCGTGGCCGTTCTCCAGCAGCTGTTGCGCGGTATGGAAGAAGTGCAGCCCGAAGTCGGTCAGGGAACCGGAGCCGGTCTTTCCATTGACCGTGATGTTCTTCTCCGGGAGGTGCCAGCCGCGTGGGCGGACAACGACCACGGCTCTGGGCTGGTCCTCGCGCAACGTGTACTCTTTGCCCTTCGACGAGGTGAAGCGGAGAGTTCCCCGCGCCGCGTCGCGCAGGTTCGCGACCGAGTCGATCTGGTTGTACCAGCTGGGGCTCGCGGCATCTTCAAGATCTGCGAGCCACACTTTGGCTCCTGAGTTCAGCGCGTTGATGGCCATGTTGGGTGGACTCGCGGGCCCGGTCATCTCGACCCTGCGATCGCGCAGCGCTTCCGGTGCCGGAGCCACTTTCCACTCGCTCTCGCGGACTTGACGTGTCTCCTCGGGAAAATCCAACGAGCCCCGGGCCACGGCCCTCTCTCGATCCGTCTCTCGGGCTCCCAAGAGTTCTTCGCGACGATCCGCGAACTTCTCGTGGAGGGCTTCGACGAATGCGAGGGCCTCGTCGGTGAGGATCTCGTCCGCGACGGCCAGATTGTCCGGCGTGTTGTGAGTGATGGTCATGTTTGCCTCCTGGGCTCTCGATGTATCTGCTGGCGGCTGGGGCGGGCTAGTCTCAGCGCCCTGATTCGCCCCGTGCGGTGGTTTCGACGGCATCGGCCACGGCCTGTGCCACATTGGGGTCGAAGACGCTTGGAACGATGAAGTTCGGATTCCGTTCCTCCTCGTCCACGCAGTCGGCAATCGCCTTCGCTGCCGCAACGAGCATGTTCTGAGTGATGTCTGACGCTCCTGCATCGAGCAGGCCTCGGAACAGGCCGGGGAACGCGAGGACGTTGTTGATCTGGTTCGGGAAGTCGCTGCGGCCGGTTGCGACGACGGCGGCGTGCTCGGCGGCTTCGGTCGGGTCCACCTCGGGGTCCGGGTTGGCCATCGCGAAGACGATGGCACCGTCGGCCATGGTCGCGATGTCGTCGCCCGTCAGAAGGTTGGGCGCCGAGACGCCGATGAAGACGTCCGCGTCGGCCACAGCATCCTTGAGCGACCCGCTGAATCCGTTCTTGTTGGTGTTCTCCGCGAGCCATGTTCGGTGTGGGTCGGTGTAGTCCTCGCCGGCGTGGATGGCACCGTTGCGGGAACAGGCGATCACGTTGGCCACGCCGTTGGCGAGCAACAACTGGATGATGGCGTTTCCTGCGGCGCCAACGCCTGAGACGACGACTTTGATGTCCTCAATCTTCTTGTCGACCTCGCGCAGCGCGTTGTACAGAGCCGCCAGGGTGACGATCGCGGTGCCGTGCTGATCGTCGTGGAACACGGGAATGTCCAGTTCCTCGCGAAGACGGGCTTCGATCTCGAAACAGCGCGGGGCTGCAATGTCTTCGAGGTTCACCCCGCCGTAGACCGGCGCCAAGGCCTTGACGATACTGATGATCTCTTCGGTGTCCTTGGTGTCCAGGCATACGGGCCACGCGTCGACCTCGGCGAACGCCTTGAAGAGGGCGGCTTTGCCTTCCATGACCGGCAGGGCTGCGGCAGGACCGATGTCGCCGAGACCCAACACCGCGGTTCCGTCGGTAACCACAGCGACGGTATTGCGTTTGATCGTCAGGCTGCGCGCGTCTTCCGGATTCTCGTGGATCGCGGTGCACACCCTGGCGACGCCGGGGGTGTAGGCGCGCGACAGATCGTCACGATTGCGGAGAGAAACGCGCGGGGTCACCTCGATCTTGCCTCCCAAATGAATCAGGAAGGTGCGGTCGGAGATGTGGTGGACCGCGACGCCGTCGAGATTGTTGATAGCGTCCCGCACCTCGTCGCGGTGGGCCGCGTTGGAGACATTGCAACTGATGTCGACGATCACGTTGTCCGGACGTGACTCCACGACGTCCAGAGCGGTGACCTGGGCACCTGCAGCAGAGGCGGCGGCGGTGATCTCACTGGTGGAGTTGAACGAAGCGGGTGCTTCGAGGCGGAGAACCATGGAATATCCGGGGCTGGGAGCGGGCATATCTGAATATTTCCTTCCGTGACGTACCGGATGACGGTTCCGGCACTAAATCCGTATTGTGGAAAAACAATTCCATTAAGTGAATCCTAAATGTACGATGTGACGCATGACAAGGCTTTGTTGAAATATGATTCTTAGACTGCCGACCCGGCGCCTTCCACGCCGGAGGTTCGGCGCACCGCGACCGAGGCCGGAACCACGGCGCCAATGCGGCGCCCAGCCAGGAGAACCACACAGTGCGCGGTAACCACCACGAGGAGGCACAATGACAGAAGGAAAGAGTACGGGCGGTGTTCAGTCCGTCGAGAGAGTTTTCGACCTGCTCAACATCATCACCAGTTCCGGCGGCGAATCCTCGCTCAGCGAGCTGGCCGGCAAAGCGGAATTGCCTCTGCCGACGATCCACCGATTGCTCCGGACCTTGGTGTACCTGGGTTACGTGCGGCAACTTCCCAATCGCAGTTATGCTCTGGGCCCCGGGCTGATCCGGCTCGGATACACCGCGAGTTTGCAATTGGGCGCATACGCCCAGCCGGTCCTGAAGAAGCTCGTGGACCGCTTGGGGGAGTCCGCCAATATGGCTGTGCTGGACGGACACATGGTCGTATACGTGGGGCAGGCGCAGTCCTCGCATTCGATGCGCATGTTCACGGAGGTCGGGCGCAGAGCGCACACCCACGACACCGGCGTCGGCAAGGCCATCTTGGCAACGCTGCCCGAGTCCCAGGTGATCTCGATCGTTTCGACGATGGGGATGCCCACGCCCACCAAAAAGAGTCTCGGCACCATGGATGAACTGCTCGCGGATCTGGCCAAGATCCGCGAACGGGGTTACGCGATCGATGACGAAGAGCAGGAGATCGGGGTCCGCTGCTTTTCGATGGCGTTGCCCGAGGCGCCCACCCCCACCGCTATCTCCGTATCCGGACCCGTTTCCAGAGTCGATTGGGATTTCGGAGAGCGAGCCGTCCCGCTCCTGCGGGACGCGGCCCAGGAACTCTCTAGCCAGTTCGCACAATCTCGCTGACGGGCCCTGTCCGCCGACGCCCTGGGGGTCGGCCGGCTGGCGGACGTGCCGGCTGAGTGCGGGCACAAGAGAACGACGACGCGGTCCCGCATCCGAATGGGCCCGCGTCGTCGTTGTGTCGTTTGTGCTCAATGTTCCTCTGATGCGGCCTCGGTGATGTTGTCCATCGCGGGGGCATCGACGACCTGGCCGGAAGCTGTAATGCACGGGACTTCGTTTCCATCCGCGTCCAGGATCTTCCCGTCCTTGACGACGTCCCCCTCGTGGAGGCGGCCTCGAAGCTGTTCGAGGGCTTCGAAGGGGACGTACCTCGGAGGCGCCGAAGCGAACACGGACCCCTCACCGGCAGGTGGATTTCCGAACTTGAGTTCGTTGAACAGCAGGTTCAGCAGAACGGCGACGACGGCGGCCGAGCTGATGCCCGAGTGGAAAATGGTTTCGAACCAGCTTGGGAATCCGCTGTAGATGTCCGGCTTGACGACGGGCAGCAGGCCTACGCCGAGGGAAGCGGAAACGATGATCAGGTTCGAGGTGCCCTCGTACTTGACCGTGCTGAGCGTGCGGATGCCCGACGCGGCCACCGTACCGAACAGAACGATTCCTGCGCCGCCCAGGACGGGCGGGGGAACCGCTGAGACCACTCGCCCCAGGATGGGGAGCAGGCCGAGGACCAGCATGATCGCGCCTCCGGCTGTGACTACGAATCGCGATTTCACGCCGGTGATTGCGACCAGGCCAACGTTCTGGGCAAAGGCCGACTGCGTGAAACCATTGAAAATGGGGGCGATGAAGGATGCGCCCATATCCGCGCGCAGGCCGTCGCCGATTCGCCGACGGTCCACTTTAGAATTCACGATTTCACCCACCGCAAGAATGTCGGCGGTGGTTTCGGTCAGGATCACCAACATGACAATGGTCATAGAGACGACGGCCGCGAGGTCGAACGTCGGAAGGCCGAATGCGAAGGGTTGAGGGAAAGCAAAGATCGCGCCGTCACCTATGGCAGAGAAGTCGGCCATGCCGAGCACGACGGCCAGGACGGTGCCCAAGACGATGCCCAGAAGAATGGACAGGCGCGATATTGCTGCACTGCCCACCTTGGAGAGCAATAGAATGATCAGAAGTGTGCCGCCCGCGAGGCATACATTCTTGACGATCGTTGGTGCATCTCCTGTTGCCTCGACGTCTGCTCCGCCCATCGCCCACTGAGCCGCCGTAGGGAACAGGGACAGCCCGATGGTCGTGATCACGACGCCGGTGACTACGGGTGGGAAGAACCTGATGATGCGGGCGAAGAAGGGCGTGATCAGGAAGCCGATAAAAGCGGAGATCATGACAGCGCCGAAAACGGCCTGAATGCCTCCGTCGCCGCTCACGATCGCCGTCATGGTGGCCACGCTCGCGAACGAGGTGCCCTGAACCAGGGGCAACTGGGATCCGAAGAATTTGATGCCGAAGGACTGAAGCAGGGTTGCCAGTCCGCCGATGAAGAGGCAGCACGCGACCAGTAGGGCCTGTTCGCTTCCGGACAGTCCGGCGGCGCCGCCGACGATCAGCGGCGGGGCAATGATGCCGCCGTACATCGTCAATACGTGTTGGAATCCATAGCCGAAGCTGGGACCGAGGCCGAGGTATTTGTCCTCTGGCCGCGGGCGTTCTTCGGCGGTGACCTTGCTCGACATGGGGTTAGCCTTCCTGAGTGTCGGTCCTTGAGCGATGAGTCCCCGCCCCGTCGTTCGGGGGAGAGGGGCGGGGACTTTGCTTGGGGTCCGGGGGTCAGCAGAAGCCGGCGATGCCGAACCAGGCATTCTCGTCTTCGGGAGCGCCTTGGCGCTGCACGGTCGCCTCAATCAGCCCGTAGGGGCGATCGGCGGCGTAGTGGGTCTCGTTGTTGTTCTCTTCACCGCAGAAGCTCAGGTCGTAGACGAAATGATGCTTGTTGGGGCAGGAGAACTTGATCTCGTCGATCTCCGGGTGTGCTTCTATCACGGCCTTGCCCATGAGGTACAAGGTCTCTTGCAGGGCGCGAGAATAGTGATCGGTGAACTTGTCGAGGATGATGTTCTTGACATCCTCGTAGGTGGCATCGAAGTCCACTTCCGTGGTGTTGTAGCGCCAGCGGGTTGCGATATCCGTGGACAGAACGCGGTCGTCGGTCTCCTTGAGCGTGGTGAATTCGTCCTTGGGGTACCCGACGAAGCCCGACTCGGTCGACTTGAGCACGGTGAGGTCTTTGAACCCCGAGATCACGGTCTTCTTCTCTCCGTCGGTGACGACGACCGCGGTGCGGACCTCGTCCTTGTTCTGAACGAAGCAGTGGTCGTGATCATTGATCCGATTCCAGAGGTGCTCTTCGGCCGCCCAACGACCACCGGAAACCCAGTCGAATCCGGAAGTGAAGTGGTCCGAGAGCGTGCTCAGGAACTCCTCCGGACTCTTGATGTCGTGCTTCTGGGCTAGCGCGAATACTGTGTTTTTCTGAGTATCGGTTGCCACGCAATGGGCATTATCGCCTTCGGTGTGCACCGCTTCGAAGTCGCCCCTCAATTGGGAGGTGACCACGAGATCGCGCAGCGTGTGACGGTCCGTGGCGCGGTTGACCCGCACCACGTGGTTCTCGGCCTTGCCGTACTGGTTCTTTCCGAGGACAACGTTGGTCATGATGTTCAGCTCCTGCTGCATTTTCGTTGGGTGTGGTGGATCGGCAATCGTCGACAAGGGGTCGGCTCCTGGTTCAACTGCCGCGGTATGTGGAATACGCGTACGGACTGAGCAAGAGAGGCACGTGGTAGTGCCCCTGTTGCTTCTGTACCGTGAAATCCACCGCGACGAACGGGTAGAACGTCTCCAGGCCCTGCCCGGAGAAGTATGGTTCGGTCGCGAAAATGATCCGGTAATGGCCGGACTCCAGGGTCTCTGGGCCGAGGTCGTTGACTCGGCCGTCCTCGTTCGTGGTTGCTGTGGCGATCTTCTCGCCGGAGCCCTCGAGGAGCGTCACAGCGATACCGGCGGCCGGGCAGCCGTGGACGGAGTCGAGGACGTGGGCGGAAATGAAGCTCATGACAGTATTCCTTCGATGCGCAGGGCGGCGATATCGCGCAGTTGCTCGGCGACTTCCGTGCGCTCAGCTTTGGGGGAGTTGTTCAGGCGCCGATGGAGTTCAGAGAGGATTTCTTCGTGCGAGCGACCTGCGGCGCGAATCAGGAACACGTGGCCGAAACGATCTTCGTAGACCCGGTTGCCGGCGGCGAGGGCCTCAATGGTCGACGCCGATGCTTCACCGAGCCCGGCCTGTTCCGACCGGGAGTGCTTGGCCTCCTCAGATTCCGTTTCGTCCCGCTCACCGATTTGCGGGTGATGGGAGAGGGCGCGATCGATCTCGGCGTCGGTGAACGGGTGGGCGGCGTCGCGGGCGACGTCGATGGCCTCGGTCACCGAGCCATACGGGCGGCCCGCCGCGACCTCCTCGACCCACCGGGGGATGTCGAGGGCTGGAGCGATGGTCGCTCGCGCGGTGACGGGGTCGATCTCATTGAACTCCGCGAGTCTCATGGTCGCCTCCTACGTTTCGCATAGTGAAACTTAGTTTCCATTTCTGAACAGTGAACTGGATCACGGGCGTGAAGTCAAGGGGTGTGCGGTGGGGTTTTATGCCGTGTCGATGCGGACGGTGGCGGTGGCGAATGGTCGAAGTGGCAGTTTGGTGTGGCGTCTGGATGCGGAATCTGTTCAAAATCGCCGCTTCGGGGGTTGGTCGGGAGGGGGATTGGTTGTGGATTCGGGGAGAGTGATGGGGTTGCGGGGGCGTATCCGTGGTTAGTTGTGGCTTGGCGGCTAACCCCTGCGGGCGATTGGGCGCTTGCTCAAAGCCGGGCAGGCATATTTGTACTAATCAAAGTCGAAATAATGATTCAGGGTGAGTGAAATATAGTAAGGCGCATTAAAGCTCTTTGAAAATTTAACTCGACGTTTCATGAGTGTGCGCTTACTACCGTTGATGCGTTCGCGCGGACGTGAGTTAAGTCATTTGTATTCTAATCTTTTGTCTTCAAGGGGACATCATGAAGAGGAAGATTATTTCTGTCGCAACGGAGACCGTGCTCGCCTTCGGTGCAGTGGCTGCCGCCCAGGCCACCGATCATGTCCGCGGAGGCTATTGGGGTCACGGAGTAAGCGGTGGAGGGGTGTTCTCAGATTACCTGTATCACGGGCGATGTCACGGTAGCACGGCGAAGGGGACCTTTGTGGCGAAGTCGGGCAATACACCTGCTGGACATTGGGCTAAGGTCTCTGCGCCGTCAAGATGGTATGCCATTGACAAGGCATATTGGAACTACTGCTAAGAATTTCGAGGTAGAGCGTCCCGATCTGAGCGGACCGGGGCGCCCCCGAACCATGAAAAACAATGTGAGACTTTCCCTAGCTTACTTACTTCTCCCCGTGGTGGCTTTCGTTTTCGTCTTCGGAGCTTTGTTCTCCAGTGATACCGAAACGACCCTGGGATTTGGCGATATCACGTGGTTCAAGAATTCTGAAGAGAATTCAGACCCCCCAGAAATTCCACGATTCGTTGACGACAACGGCAAAACAGCGGGGGGTCAATATAGCCAAGATTGGGGCCGATTCAGAGCGTCCCGAAACCGGTCAACATTTGGAGATGGTGGTTGGAAACCCCGAGCTGCCGTCGGCGCACTGGCCTGATTCCGGGTATCCGGCGTTCAATCTAAGCCAGGGTGTGAGAGTTGCCGTACGGGAAAGTCCTGAGGCGGACCCGCTCGGATGGTACGTGATCTACGGGGACCGTGACCGGGCTGAAAGGTTGGTCTCCAAGGTCGGCGCTCAGAGCGGGTATTCGGGGATGCAATACGGAATGTTTTCTGCGGACAATGTCATGCGCTCCATGGGGCGCACCCCCTTGGTCGCTGCATTTATATCGAGCATCGGAATCATTCTCTTCAGTCTGCGTTCCTCGATCCTACTGGGCGGCCGTCGGTACGCCAGAAAACGCCTCTATGGAGCCAGCCCCTGGGAAGTTTTCAAGCAGGATATTGCCGATATTGCTGTTCCCTTGCTGGGGTCCGCCATCCTCACCGCCACCCTGTCTGCGGCATTTCTCAAAATCTACAACGACCTTGCTTTCGCGTCTCTGTTTCTCCTGCTCGGTGCGGCAATTCTTGGCCTACCCGTCGTTGTGTGCTTGGCCGTTCACGCCGCCACCATATTCTTTTGCATCCGTGTCCCCATTTCAGATGCTCTCAAGCGAAAACAGCCAGCACGATTTGTTTACGCATCCATGGGTTTGGCCAGGGGCTTCGCGCTCATCATGATTCTTGTGACGGCCTTCGGGGCCATCGGAACAGCGCTGATTCTTCGATCCCACGCGGAATCGCGGTCCTCCTGGGAATCCAACCCTCACGCCTACTTCGTCAATATTGCTGGTGCCGATCGTAGTGAGGACGAGGAAAAACGGCTGACGCAATGGTTCGCCGAAGAGATCAAACAGAACAACATCATTGCCGCACACCGGGACAACCTCATTTCCACCTCAACGAACGAACCGTGGCGACCTGAAGGCTCGATACTGTTCGTCAACGATCAGTACATTCATCACAATGCTCAGCGTTTCCCGGATGCGGAAAAAGACGTTCGTCAGGACCCACGCTCGATGAGGCTCACCGTCCCGGACGAGGCCGAGACAACTATCGAGAACGTAGTGGATCACCTCCCGTACGGAGTCGACAGGCCCGAAGAACGCGATGTCCGGGTCTCCCACTACGAGTCGAAGGAACCAATCTTCGACTACGGGTGGTCCCAGGGGCTCGACCGAGTCGACTCCTTCAGTTCCGTGTACTCGATCTGCCTTCTGGTGGTTCTACTCTTCCTCGCGACCGTCGAATTCTCCACAATCCATGTCTCGGAACGGGATCAGCGGCTCTTCCGCGGCCACTTATTCGGAGAATCGTGGGCCCGAGGTTTGCGTCATGTCCTCTGGCTCGAAGTGGTGGTTGGCGTGGCCTTCGGCTGGTGGATTCTGCACAAAGTAGCGGTGGCCTCCGAACTCGACATACTCACCGGAGTGTCATTCCACGAAAACCGTCAGTACTACACGGGAATGTTCGATCTTCGGAGCACTCCTGGTCCTGCTCAATGCTTCGCTCATGCTCACGTCCCTGAACCGCACCTATCGTCACCACATCTCCAGGAGGTCCCGAGATGCCTGAACCGATCGTCGTCGTCAGCGAGGGGGGAGAAAGTCATTGGTTCGTCGACTATTTGGCGCGGCGGCAATCTCACGATCGAACCCGGCGAAATGGTCGCGCTCGTCGGTCCGTCCGGATACGGCAAGACGACCCTGCTGAACTGTCTGGGGGCCTCAGCGAACTGACCTCGGGGCGGCTCACCATGATGGGCCAGGATTTCTCACGCCGCGCGCCACGGAAACAAAGGGAATTCCGACGCCGACATCTCGGCTATCTCTTCCAGAACTACGCGCTGGTCGAGTCGGACACGGTACTCAAGAACCTTCAGGAGCCGTTGCGTCTGCTCCCACGCCGTGACCGGCCCGACCGAGAGGAGATATCGCGGGCGCTGGCCGACGTCGGAATCGAGGGCCGCGAGAACAGCAAGGTCTACCACCTGTCCGGCGGTGAACAGCAGCGGGTCGCGCTGGCCGGTGTGATGCTCAAACGCCCGAGCATGATCCTGGCCGACGAACCCACCGGCGCCCTCGACGCCGAGAACGGTGCGCTGGTCCTGACCAAGGTCCGGGAGATGGTCGCTCGCGGCTGGGCCGCGGCCATCGCAACGCACAACCAGGACGTCATGGATCTGTGCGACCGGACCATCGACGTCGCGCACTTTCGTCCCTGAACGCCGACGGCGCGTGGCGCCCCAAACACCAGCAAGACCGTACCGGGCCCACGGGACGCTCAACCCGCGGCACTCAGGGCCAGTCGATCACCTGGGCTAGGGCCGCCACCACGCTGATTGCAATGACTGCGGGCGATTTTCCATCGATTCCGGGGATACCGATGGGGCACGTGATCCCGTCAAGGGCTGCCTCGCTGTGCCCCAGATCCAGCAATCGCTTCCGAAAGCGTGCCCACTTGGCTGAGGAACCGATCAACCCCACCGAAGCAAGGTCATCGCGTCCCAAAGCCGTATCGCACAGAATGAGGTCCTCGGAGTGGTCGTGGGACATGATCAGAATGTGGCTACCCGCGGGCAGCTCCTTCAAAACTGCTTCCGGAGCCGGAGCATGGTTCACGCGAAGTGTTGCGGAACCGTCGAGGGGCTTGAGAGCTTCGGCCGCATCGACTGCGGCCTGGCGGCTGTCCGTCAGGTTCAAGGTCACGGGGAGGCGGGACAAGGCCCGGGCCACCTCGAGACCCACGTGCCCGGCTCCGAAGATTGCAACGACGGGCGGTGCGGCAATCGGCTCGAGAAGGGCCGTGACCTTCCCGCCGCAGCACTGCTGACCGTACCGGGTCGTGGCGTGTTCGTTGAGGGAGATCTCCTCGGAACGGGGATCGGATTCGCCAGCGCTCAGCATTTCGCGCGCCTGCTCCGTCAGGGTGGCCTCGAGATTCCCGCCGCCGACGGTGTCCCACGCACGGCCACGGGCCACGACCATCTTTGCCCCGGCCGCGCGAGGGGCGTGACCTCGCACCGATGTCAAAGTCACCAGAACCCCCGCGGCCCCTTCCTCGTGCAGCTCTTGGAGACCAGCCAACCATTCCATCAGACGGACTCGGTTTCAGGTTCCGGAGACTTGGCGGCGTGAGGGCCCGGCCCCGGTGCGCTGCCGACGTCTTCTCGATCTTCTTCGGCTCGCACAGCCTCACCACCGGCAACCTTGCCCCTTGCTTCCTGGATTGCCCAGAACACCGCTTCTGGTGTGGAAGGACATCCCAGGTCTACTTCGACCCCCTCGGGGCCGAATGCCTCGACCGCGGTTCGCAGGGCCTCCCGCACGCTCATCGCAAGCATCAGCGGCGGCTCTCCGACGGCCTTGGAGCCGTAGACGACCCCCGATTCGGTGGCCCGCTCGTAGAGGTGGACGTTGAACTCTTCAGGAAGTTCGGAGAAGCTCGGCAGCTTGTACGTGCTCGCTGCCTGCGTCGCGAGGCGCCCCCTCCTCTCGCCGTCGGAGGTGTCCCAGCGAAGCTCCTCGAGGGTCAACCACCCCGTGCCTTGGACGAATCCGCCTTCGATCTGGCCCACGTCCACCAATGGGGACAGCGAGTCTCCGACGTCGTGCACGATATCGGTCCTGAGTACACGGTAAGCCCCGGTGAAAGCATCGACCTCCACCTCGGTCGCAGCGGCACCATAGGCGAAGTACTTGAAGGGGGAACCGTGCATATTCGCAGAGTCCCAGTGGATTCCCTCGGTGCGGTAGTAACCAGCGGCGAAGAGCTGAACCCTTTGCAAGTAGGCATCCGAGACCACCTCTTCGAAACGTACAGGGTCCTTGCCTAGCGCCGCGACGCCGTCATCCTCGAATCGAACGTCGTGTGGATTGGCGCCGAACTTTCCTGCGGCGACCTGTGCCAGGCGCCCCCGAATCTGCTCACACGCGTTCTTCACCGCGCCGCCGTTGAGATCTGCGCCGGAGCTCGCGGCCGTCGCGGAGGTATTGGGCACCTTGTCCGTGCGAGTCGGCGCCAAGCGCACCCGCTCCAGACCCACCCCAAGGGTCGTTGCGGCGACCTGCCGCATTTTGGTGTGCAGCCCCTGCCCCATCTCGGTGCCGCCATGATTGATGAGCACGGAACCGTCCTTGTAGACGTGTACCAGGGCTCCGGCCTGGTTGAAGGCAGCGAAGTTGAACGAAATTCCGAACTTGACCGGTGTCATGGCCAGGGACTTTTTGGTATCAGTGTGCGCGGCGTTGAATTCCGCGATTTCGGCCTTCCGGCGCACCACGTCCGCGCGTTCGTTCAGCGTCCCCCAGATCTCCGCGATCCGTTCGGCATGCCGAACCGGTTGGCCGTAGGGTGTGGTGTCGCCGGGCTGATAGAAGTTACGGCGGCGAAGCTCGCCGGCATCGAGCCCGATCAAGGGAGCGCAGCGGCCGAGAATGTTCTCCAGGACCAGCATTCCCTGGGGGCCGCCGAATCCTCGGAATGCGGTCTGGGAGGTTTTATTCGTCTGGGCGATTCTTCCGGTGACCGACACGTTGGGGATCATGTAGGCATTGTCGATGTGGCACATGGCCCGGGAGAGCACGGGCTCCGAAAGATCCATCGCCCAGCCGCCATCGGCGGTCAGGGTGGCCTCGAGGGCCGTGAACCTGCCTTGCTCGTCGAAACCGGCCTCCCACTCCGCGTGGAACGGATGACGTTTTCCGGTCATGGTGATGTCCTGTGTCCTGGTCAGTCGCAGGCTGACCGGCTTTCCCGTGCGCACAGTCGCGATCGCGGCGATGGCTGCGAGACCATGTGGCTGCATTTCCTTGCCGCCGAATGCGCCGCCCATGCGCAAAGATTGGACCGTGACGTCGTGGCTGGACAGCCCCAGCACGTGGGCCACGATTTCCTGGGTCTCGGACGGGTGCTGGGTCGAGGAATTGACCAGGACCTGACCACCCTCGTCCACGCGCGCATAGGATGCGTGCGTCTCCAGGTAGAAATGTTCCTGCCCGCCGAATTCGAAAGTCCCGCGGAACCGGTGCGCAGAATTATCGAGCGCGGGACCGGATTGACCACGTTCCAAGAGGTGCTGCGGGCCCTGGAAACTGCCTGAATCGATCGCCTCAGGAAGGGTCACGATCGAGGACAGAGGCTCGTAGTCGATCTCCACGGCCTCCGCGCCCTGCCGGGCTGCCTCCGTGGTCTCGCCGATGACCCAGCACACGGCATGTCCGAAGTACATGACCTCGGAGGGGAAAAGAGGCTCATCGTGTTTGACGCCGGCGTCATTGAGTCCCGGCACGTCCTCGGCCGTCAGGACCTCAACAACACCCGGGACCTTGCGGGCACGTTCGGTGCGCAGGGAGGTGACGAACGCGTGGGCGTGAGGGGATTGGACGGGCCAAGCGTGAAGGGCGCTCTTGTCCCGGGTGGCGAGGTCGTGGGTATACAGGGCCTCACCGGTGACGTGTAGCGCGGCGCTCTCATGGGAGACTCGCGTGCCGACGCCGGCAGGGTTCGAGCTGGCTGGGGGTTGGGTGACCGTGTTCATGATTTCGCTCCTATGTATTCGGAGGGACGGTATTGGGCGAAGAATCGCATCATGCTCTGCTCGAGCATTTGTGATCGATAGCGCGAGCTCGCGCGGTGGTCGTCCATGGGTGTGCTTTCGGCGGTCATCAGGGCGGAGGCCTCACGGGCCGTCTCCTCCGTCCATGGCTGGTTCACAAGGGCTCGCTCGGCGGCGAGCGCACGAATGGGCGTGGCCGCGACACCACCCATTCCGATCCGAATCGAGGAAATGCGACCTTGTTCGAGCTGCATGGAGAAGGCCGTTGCGACCGATGAGATGTCGTCGAATCGTCGTTTGGCGACCTTGTAGAAAGCCGTGGTTTCCGAGAGTGGCATCGGGATTCGGACCGCGCGAATGAACTCTCCCGGTTCCCGGACGGTCTGTCTGTACCCGGTGAAGTATTCGGAGATCGGCACGGTGCGCTCGCCCGACGTCGAGAACAATACGAGGGAAGCGTCCAGGGCCAGGAGTACGGGAGCGGAGTCGCCGATTGGCGACCCCGTGCCGAGGTTGCCGCCCAACGTAGCGCTGTTGCGCACCAGCCGTGATGCGAACTGGGGGATGAGCTGGGCAAGCAGCGGAATCCGACCGTCCAGGCCACGCTCCAGTTCAGAAAGGGTCATTGAGGCTCCGAGCTCCACGTAGTCCTCCGCGAATCGGAAAGAGCGGAGCCCCTCGAGGTGATCGATGGCCAGGACCGTCTCGGGGCGAATATGCCGAATATTGGTTTCGACCCCGACATCGGTCCCACCGGCGAGGAGCACCGCATCCGGGTGGTCCGCGCACCGTTGCGCCAATTCCTCAATGCTGGAAGGGCGGACGAACGTCGAGGTCTCGGTGTGCACTTCGGTGCGGCACGCCGGCGGAGCCGAGGACGATTGGCGTTCGAACAGGGGGTCGTCCTTGTCCGGTGTCTCGAGTGCATATGCGGCATCCTTGATGGGACGGTATCCGGTGCAACGGCAGAGGTTTCCCGATAGGGCGTGCAGGTCGAAACCGTTGCCACCCATCTCTTCGGTCGCCTCGGAGACGGATTCGGTGGCGCGTTCGGGTCGGTAGTACTCGGCGGCCATCGAGCAGATGAAGCCGGGGGTGCAGAAGCCGCACTGGGATCCGCCACGGTAGGCCATTTCGCGCTGTACAGGGTGAAGGTCCTCATCGGACCCTGGTCCGGGGCAGGTCCCGAGCCCTTCCGAGGTGATGACCTCCTGGCCGTTGCATGCGAGTGCCGGTGTCAGGCACGCGTTGACGGACGTCCATCGGGAACCCCCGTCACCGTCCGGTCGAGCGATCAGGACGGCGCACGCGCCGCATTCCCCTTCTGCACAACCTTCTTTGGCACCGGTGAGGCCCAGATTGCGGAGCCAGTCCAGCAGATTGAGGTACACAGGTACGTTGGCATCTTCTCGGGGTTGGCCGTTGACGGTGATGTGAAATGAACCCATCATCACGTCCTCCTAGTTCTTCGGATTCTCTGAACGCTCTGAGAGCGGGAGGCGCCTCGGGGGCCTTTTTCCCGCTGCCCCTGACGAGGTGCGTCACAACCACCCCGTAGAGTGTGATGTGGCTCTCCAATATTTGTGTTCCGGTCATGTTAGCACTCCTGATGGAATTTGGAATCCACATCGTGGAAACTCACGTGTCGTTCTGGGTTCCCTTATTGGGGTGTCAGGGGCATCTCTGTGAACTTCCCGGCGGCAGAGGGTGTCGGGTTCCGGGGTCTGTGGATTGGTGACGCAGTGTCCCGGGTTGTGCCGAAAAATGAATGCGCTTCGGCTTGTTCTCGGCATTTCGTGCAAAAAATGCGGCACTGACGGTTGACGAGGTGCCCAGTCAAGAAATCACGAACTTTCTCCTCGAGGGGCTTGTCAAAATCTGAGTGACTCAGGTTACACTGGGTCCACGATGCGGATCTTAGATACCGCATCATGAAATAAATTCCGTATTTCCCACGGACCAGGGACGGGCCGCATTGCCGCTCCGGCCCCTGCGTTCGGGAAGGTTCTATACGATGACCAGCGAGAAAACCGTCAAAAGACCACCTCGGCGGACGTCAGTGCCCGCCTCGTCCGATCGCCCCGAGGATGCTTGGTTGCCCGCCGGCAAGCTGATCACTTTTGGTCTTCAGCACGTCTTGACGATGTACGGCGGAATCATCGCGGTACCCCTGGTCATGGCCAATGCCCTGGGACTATCGGCGGGTCGGACCGCCATCATGGTCACGGCCAGCCTCTTTGTAGGCGGTTTGGCCACAATTCTGCAGAGCGTGGGAGTGCCATTTCTCGGAGCCAAACTTCCCGTGGTCCAGGGCGTCACCTTCGGCGGCGTGGCCACCATGTTGGCCATCCTGGCCACGCCCGGCAGCAACATCACGACCGTTCTTGGGGCGGTGATTGTCGCGAGCATCGTCGGATTCCTGATCGCTCCGTTCTTTGCTTCGGTGGTTCGGTTCCTGCCACCCGTCGTCACCGGAACGGTTATTGCGGGGATCGGGCTGAGCCTGATTCCCGTTGCCTCCGACTGGTCAATGGGCGGCGACGCGAAGGCTTCGGACTACGGTTCCATGGCCAACGTGCTCCTCGCCTTCATGACCCTCGCGATCACGCTGGTCTTCAGCAAGGTCGGTTCGGCGGCATTGTCCCGCCTTTCGATCCTCTTGGGACTCGTCGCCGGCACGATCGCCGGGTTGTTCATGGGACTGACCGATTTCTCCGGCGTCGGGGAGGGGGCATGGGCTGCGCCGCCGGAGATATTCGGATTCGGGTGGCCGACTTTCGATCCTGCCGCGATCATCTCGATGGTGATCGTGATCCTCGTCGCGATGACGGAATCGGTTGCAAATCTGTTGGCGGTCGGCGAAGTGGTCGGGACACGCGTAGGTCGTCGTCGGATTGCTCGCGGCCTCCGGGCGGACATGCTGTCTTCCGCCGCCGCACCAGTTTTCGGGTCATTCACGCAGACCGCTTTTTCGCAGAATATCGGGCTGATCGCCCTAACCGGGGTCAAGAGCCGATTCGTGGTGGCCACGGGCGGAGTGATTCTGGTGGTCATGGGCCTCCTGCCGGTTCTGGGCCAAGTCGTGGCCGCGATTCCCATGCCGGTCCTGGGCGGTGCGGGGATCGTCCTGTTCGGGACCGTTGCGGGCTCGGGCATCCGCACGCTGAAAGGGGTTTCCTACGAAGGGAATATGAACCTCATCATCGTTTCCGTTTCCCTGGCCTTCGGGATGATCCCCATGGTCCAACCGGACATCTACCAAGATTTTCCGTCCTGGTTCCAGACGATCTTCTCCTCCGGAATCTCCTCGGCCGCGATCATGGCCGTGCTCCTGAATCTCATCTTCAATGAGATTCATCTCGGAAATTCCAAGGGTGCGTCGGTATTCGCCGCCAGGCCGGTCCGTTATCTCACGTCATCGGATCTCGAGAAGCTTCAGGAGGGTGACGTCGTGACCGACGGCAAGCTCGTCGACCGGGACGGCGAAGAGGTGCCTTGCGTTCCGGACTCGAGGACAACTGAGGTCCAGGAAGCGATCGCTTCCGGTGAGGTGACCGATACGAGCCAAATCCGAATGATCCTCGACGGAGACAAACCGATAGCACGGAAGGCGCCGCAGGACTAGCCGGAAGCCGGCCCTCACGCGGGCCGACCGGAATCAAGGCAGCACAGTGACCAACGGAGGAATTGCGCCATGAACATCACCGAAAGACACGAGGATGACATGCCCAGGGCGAGATCCGCGGCCATCCGGATCATCACAGGCCACGTGGTAACCCCAGTCCAGGGGTCGGCGAAAGAGACCATGGACCTCGAAAACGGTGCCATAGCGGTGAGGGAAGGTCGCATCATCGCGGTGGGCGAGGCAACGGACATCGTCAAGACATACCCGACGGGATCGATAGAGGCCTATGGCGATCGCCTGGTCGTTCCGGGTTTCGTCGACTGCCACGTCCACTACTCGCAGATGAACATGATCGCTTCGCCAGGCCTACAGCTCCTCGAATGGCTGGAGAATTACACGTTCCCCACCGAAGGCCGCTTCGCGGATCGCGCGCATTGCGCCGAAATGGCGAATTTCTTTACCGATCAGCTCATCGCCCACGGCGTCACCTCGGCGTGCGCTTACTCCACGGTCCATCCGGAGTCGGCCCGTGCGCTGTTCCAATCGGCTCGAGCCAAGAACCTCCGTCTGATGACGGGGAAGGTCTGTATGGACCGCAACGCCCCCGAGTACCTGCTCGATACTCCGGAGCAGGCATACGAGGAGAGCCTTCAGCTGCTGGAAGAGTGGCACGGGGTGGAACGACTGGAATACGCACTGACTCCGCGATTTGCCCCAACGTCGTCATCCCGGCAATTGGAACTTCTCGGGAAGATCGCGGAGGACCATCCCGACGTGGTGGTCCAGACCCATCTTTCGGAGAATCCTGCGGAATGCGATTGGGTTTCCGGACTTTTCCCGGATGAAAGCGACTACACGGCCGTCTACGAACGTTTCGGTCTGGTCAGACGCCGCTCGGTCTTCGGGCACGCGACTCATGTCTCCGCCAACGAACTGGAACGACTGGGATCTGCCAGGGCTTCCCTCGCGCACTGCCCTACTTCAAATCTATTTCTCGGTTCGGGTCTCTTCGAGCTCAAGAAAAACCAACGGTACGAAGGACTGCGGATCGGGCTGGGATCCGACGTCGGCGCCGGCACCAGCCTTTCGCCTCTCGCATCGCTCAACGAGGCCTACAAGGTCAGTCGTTCCGTCGGCGAACCATTGGAATCTTTTGAAGCTCTTCGCCTGGCAACACTGGATGGGGCCGAGGCGCTGGGCACGGACCATGCGGTCGGCAGCCTCGAGACCGGGAAGGAGGCGGACATCGTGATCCTGGATCCCGAATCCAGCCCGGTTCTCCGCCAGCGAGCCGACTATGCACAGAGCACCGAGGAATTGCTGTTTGCCACGATGCTGCTCGGCGACGATCGGACCGTTCACAGCGTCTACGTCGCCGGCTCGAAATCGAGGTGAAGAGCTCAGGGGCGTTTACCGCTCGACCATAAACCACCATCAAATGCTCGGGACTCCTTCTCCGCCGTGACAAGAGTTCCGTAAGGGTAAAAATTCATCGTCGCCAATCCCCACAAACAATCTCCATTTCAATTCTGGGAATGGTAGGGAAAAGAGGCACCCAATGGCTGTAGTCAACCTCAAATCCGAAAAGAAACCGACGGGACGGCGTTCCAACCTGGACCGCTATTTCGAGATCACCGCACGTGGGTCCACGGTCAAACAAGAGCTCCGGGGCGGACTCGTGGCTTTCGTGGCCATGGCGTACATCGTCGTACTCAACCCCCTGATTCTCGGAGCCTCACCGGATGTGGAGGGGAACAGCCTCGACTTCGGACAGCTGACGGCCGTGACGGGTCTTGTGGCGGGTTGCATCACTGTGCTCTTCGGCCTCGTTGCTCGGCTGCCATTTTCTCTGGCTGCCGGATTGGGTATGAACAGCTTCCTCGCTGTCTCCGTGGTGCATGACGTGACCTGGCCGGAGGCGATGGGGCTGGTCATCATCAATGGGGTCATCATCGTGTTCTTGGGGGCCACGGGCGTCCGCACGGCTATCTTCCATGCTGTTCCGGCGCCGCTGAAGAAAGCAATCACCGTGGGCATCGGTCTGTTCATCGCATTCATCGGATTCGTCAATTCGGGTTTTGTCACCCGAACCCCGGACGGCCCACCGGTCCAACTCGGCCAGGGCGGCTCCATCACTGCATTGCCCACGGTCATATTCGTGTTCGCTCTTCTTCTGATCGGCGTTCTGGTCGTCCGTCGAGTGCCAGGTGGAATCCTCATCGGCATGGTGGTCGCAACCGTCGTGTCGATCATCGTGCAGGCCTTTGCACATTTGGGAACGGTGGGGGACCCTGTTCATCCGGACCCCCAGGGGTGGAACCTGAGCGCTCCTGAAGTGCCCAGTCACATCGTTGCACTGCCTGATTTCGGGCTCGTCGGCGCTTTCGACCTTTTCGGATCCATCGAAAGAATCGGCCTGCTTTCCGTGATCATGCTGGTGTTCACCTTGTTGTTCACCAACTTCTTCGATGCCATGGGCACCATGACGGGGCTCGCCGGCAACGCCGGTCTCGCGCGTCCGGACGGCACTTTTCCCAGAATCCGCCAAGCATTCATCGTCGAGGGCATCGGCGCTATCGGAGGGGGCGCCGCTTCGGCCTCGTCCAATACCGTATTCGTGGATTCGGCCGCGGGCGTCGCCGAGGGTGCCCGAACCGGCCTCGCAGCTTGCGTGAGCGGCGGCCTATTCCTGGTGTCTATGTTCTTCACCCCGTTGATCGAGGTGATTCCCATGGAAGCCGGTGCTGCGGCCCTCGTCGTCGTAGGGGCCATGATGGTCATCCAGATCCAAGAGATCGAGATGAACGACTTTCGCGTCTCGCTTCCGGTTTTCCTGACCATCGTCTCCATGCCGCTGACATACTCGATCGCCAATGGAATCGGCGTCGGATTCATTTCCTGGGCCGTGATTCACGTGCTCACGGGCAGAGGCCGTCAGGTGCACTGGTTGATGTGGTTGGTCTCAGCGGGATTCCTGCTCTACTTCACCCGCGACGGGATCACCGCGCTCCTCGGGGGATGAGGAAGCGCTTGTACTGCGTCTCCGGGGCCGATCCTGGTCGGCGGTGAACCCCGAGGTCGGCCGGATTTCCACCGGCCCGGTGTGCAGCGATACCGCTCACTCGGCTACGACCGCCACCTCGCCCTCGAGGAGCGAGTTCGCGAGCACCGGAATCGCAGCACGCGTCTGACGAACGACGTGGGGAGACAGCTCCGCGTAGATGATTTCGTCACCGGCGTCGGCGGAAGCGATCAATTCTCCCTTCGGACCTGCCACGTACGAATGTCCCACTCCCGTCGGGCTGTCCTGGGCTGCTGGGGCACCCGTGATCCTCGGATCCGCCTGGCCGCACGCGAGTACGTATGCCGTCGCATCCAATGCTCTTGCTTGACCGAGCAATTCCCACTGTTCGATCTTCCCGGGGCCGGACCCCCACGATGCGGACACGACGATGGCGTCCGCACCCGAGCGCGCCTGCGCCGTGAAGAGGGGAGGGAACCGCACGTCATAACAGATGGCCAGCCCTATGGTGAGATCACCGAATGAGAACGTGCGGATCGTCTGGCCGGGCGAGACGGAATCTGATTCCTTGTGCCCGAACGCGTCGAACAGGTGGACCTTGTCGTAATGCGCGGCTACGGCGGTGCCCTCGGGATCAACGCCACGGGCCACGAGCGTGTTCTTCACGGTGCCGTCGGTTCCGGGGCGGAACATACCGGCGATCACGGTAACCCCGTTCTCGCGGGCGATCGCCTCCAGGCGCGTTGTCCAAGGGCCACCGAGTTCCTCGGCGGCAGCCATGAGATCCGTGCCAAATGGAGTCTGTGTCGCTTCGGGGAAGACGACGAGGCTGGCGCCGTTCTTCGCTGCCTTTGCCGTGCGGTCGGCGATCGTGCGCAAGTTCGCACGGGGGTCCGCCACCGAATTCATTTGCACGAGTGCTGCCTTCATTGTTCTGCTCCTTCATCGTGTTCGGATGTGTCTTCGTCCTGCGATTTCGTGTGATGTGCTTCCGGTGTGTCCGATGCGGTGGGCACCGGGTTCGTCATGGTCCGGTACCGGTAGGCTTGTGAATCATGCAGAAGTTAACGGGACCCACAGCACGCCAGAACGCCTACGATCGTCTGCGTGATCTCGTTCTGACCGACCCGTCCGTGCAAGGAACCTTTCTCAATGAGGGAGATCTCGTCGACAAGTTCGGGCTCTCCCGCACTCCCATCCGCGAGGCGCTCATCATGCTTGCCTCCGACGGACTCGTGGAACTCATTACCCATCGAGGTGCCTACGTGCGTCCGAGCGATGATCGGGCAATCCGGGAGACGATGGAAATGCGTACCCTCATTGAGCTCGAGGCGGCCCGCCAGGTTCTCGCCTCCGGCCGAGTGCCCTTCGAAACCATGTCCGACCTCCTGGAACAACAGGCGAATCTTCAGGTCTCCTCGGAGACGGTCCCGGACTTCATCTCTATAGATCAGCGGTTTCATGCGGCGATGGTGGACGCCCCCGGGAACAGAGTGATGTCGGATTTCTACACCCGCCTCCGGGTGATGCATGTGCGATTCGGTATCTCGGCGACGTGGACCAGCTCGCAGCGTCCTGCCGAAGTGCTCGAGGAGCATACGCGTATCCTTGAGGCCCTGCGCGCCGGTGACGCAGCAGAGACCGAAGTCGCGATCCGGCACCACATTGAACGGACGCAGTGCCTTCTGCTCCACGAAACCCCGATCCCCTGAGATTTCCGCCAGGTTGCCGTGCTGGCCATTGGTTTCGATCTCAGGCATCGGCAGTGCTCGCCTGTACTTTTTCGAGGTGATCGAGATCTTCCTGGACGTTGTTGTCGCGTCCGAGCAGTAGCCCGATGATCGTGAGGACACACGTTCCGGCCAGGTAAACGGCAACCCACGCCCAAGTGCCCGTCGTATCGAGGAGCAGCGTGAACATCATCGGCGCGATCGCTCCACCGAGCACACCGGCGATGGTGTAGGCGAGCGATGAGCCGGTGTATCGCAGCCGCGGAGAGAATTGCTCGACGACGAATGCCGCCTGGGGGCCGTACATGAGCGAGTGAAAGAACAGCCCGATGGGAATGCCGATGTACATCCACAGCGCGCTGCCGGCCTGCAGTTGGGAGAAGAAGACGAACGTCCACACGACCGTGCCGACGGCCGAAATCCCATAGAGCAGACGCCGGTTGATCAGGTCGGAGACGTATCCGGCCAGCGGAATGCACACGATCTGGAATGCGGAACCGAACATCACTGCGCCGAGGACGGTCGTTCGGTCGAGATCGAGGACGAGGGTGCCGTAGGTGAGGGTGAAGACGGTGAACAGTGCGTACGTGACGTCGGGGCCGATGCGGGAGAGAACGGCCGCAATCAGAGGCCGCAGCTCGTCTCGGAAGAGTTCGGAAATGGGCTTCTCCGCACGCTGTCCGGACTTTTCCACGGCCTTGAAGACAGGGGTGTCCTCGAGCTTGAGACGGATCCACAGTCCGAAGAGGACGAGCACAGCGGAGATGAGGAAGGCCACCCGCCACCCCCAGGCGAAGAACGCGTCCTCTGACAACAGCAGGGTGAGGCTCGCGAAGACACCGTTGGCGAGGAGATTTCCGGCCGGTGGGCCGATCTGCGCGGCGGAGGACCAGAAACCGCGGTAGCGCGGGTCGCCGTATTCGCTGGAGAGCAGGACAGCGCCACCCCATTCGCCCCCGACGCCCACACCCTGCGCAAACCGCAGGAGCACGAGGATGAGCGGGGCGAAGAACGAGATGCTTTGGTACGTAGGCAGCAGCCCGATGAGGAATGTCGAGGCGCCGATCAGGACCAGAGTCCACACGAGGACCTTCTTGCGGCCGACCTTGTCACCGAGACGCCCGAAGACGATCCCGCCGAGCGGGCGGGAGACGTACCCGACAGCGTAGGTCGAGAAAGCGAGGAGAACGCCGACCATCGGATCGCCCGTGGGAAAGAAGAGTACCGGAAGTACGATCGCGGCTGCCGCCGAATAGATCGCGAAGTCATACCACTCGAGCGTCGTGCCACTGAGACTCGCGGCGAATGCCTTGACGAGGTCTTTCTTGGTGACAGGTGGACGGGCAATTGTCGATGTGCTCATGACTGCCTTTCGTGTCGGTGCCGTGTGACGCTTCACACGCAATGATTGCGTCAACGTTATACTGGTTGTATACAATGAGACAACCCCGTCCGATCGGTCGCGGTTACCCGAGAAGGAAGTAGGCCACCAATGCTCAGATTCGAACTCCCCGATGGGTCGACCACCGACGTCGAAGTCACTCGCCTGTTCAACGCGGGATACGCCGGACGCGATCAGTCTTCCGTACAAGCACACATCGATGAACTCGCCGAACTGGGCGTTCCCGTCCCCGCGGCCATCCCTGCGCTCTACCCGGTCTCGCCGTATCTCGCGCAGCAGACGGAAACCGTCGCGGTGCAGCGCGGAAAGTCTTCCGGTGAGGCCGAATGGGCCATTGTTGTGACGGATGGGGGAGTGCTCATCACCGCCGCATGCGACCAGACCGACCGCGACCTTGAGACTTACGGCGTGGCGTGGAGCAAGAACGCCTCGCCGGATGTTCTTGCGAAGAAGGCTTGGCGCCTCGACGACGTCGCGGACCACATCGACGACATCCGGATCGAGGCATGGGTTGCCGACTCCACGGGCGAGGAGACACGGATTCAGGACGGCAGCTTCGCTGAGCTCCTTCCTCCGGAGCATTGGCTCGAGCAGCTTCGGGAAAAGGGATATGCCCATCCCGGGACTGTCCTCATTTCAGGCACGATCCCCATGGCCCCCGGTGTCGACCAGTTCGCCTCGAAGTGGCGCGTACGCCTCACGGACCCGACCAACGGCAACACGATCGAACTCGCATATGCCGTGGAGCCGATGCCTGAGCCCGTCGGCTGAGGACCTTGCGGGGAACAAACTGGAGTGACTGCCCCAAATACTTGTTCAGGAGAACCGATGAACCACGCTCTTAATGCAGATGCGTTCGCCGCGTACGGAAAGGTTCTGGGCAGCACATTCCAGGCCGGCGATGCCGTACGGTTTCACACCAGATAAGGGTTGGTTGAGTCCAATTCCCGTCCGGCCCTCTCGGGGAATCCGCCGGCGCCGTCGTAGGCGGCCTTCACGATGCGCAATGAATTCATCGCTTCGTCCGGGTCGATCCAGAATTTCTCGCCGGCCTCGAAACCCTCGTAGAAATCCCTGATGAGTTCGACGTGGGAGGATCCCAGATATGCCTTGGACCGGTCCGATGGAAGGCGCTCCTTGACCACTTTGTCCGGCGTGCCTTCCCCCGTAATCAATAGTTCGGTTCCGGACCGCATCTGTCCTCGCTCCATGACGACGTCCATGGTCACGGGGAGATTCGCTGGGGCTGCATTGGTTGCCATGAGGACGCTCCGCACGCCGGACTCATGAGTCAGGGTCAAGGCTGCCGTGTCCTCGACCTCAATGATTTCGTTCAAGGCATCGGTGCCGACTCGCCCGCGTACGTCGACCACGGGACCCATAATCCACTGGAGCAAATCCACCGTATGGATTGCTTGGTTGATCAGCAGCCCGCCACCGCTTCCGGACCATGTGCCGCGCCACGGTTTGTCGGTGTAGTACTCGGGCGGACGGTGCCATGCGACGGTCGCCACGGCTCCTTTGATCGCGCCGAATTCGCCGACCTCCACGACCTCTTTCATAGCCCGTGCCGAGAGGTTGTAACGATTCTGGAAGCACACGCCGACGCGCGGCCGACGTCCGGCACGGCCGAGGCCCGGGGTCCTGGCGGTCTCAGCAATCCTCTCCGCACTAGCCAAATCGGAACTGAGCGGTTTCTCGGTCAGCACGTCGCACCCGGCTCGCAATGCCTCGAGAATCACGGGCTCGTGCTGACCATGGGGTGTCGTGACGTGTACGACGTCGGGGGTGAAACTCTGGAGTGCGTCACCGACGGATTGGGCGGTGGGCACCCCGAGTTCGAGTTCGGCTGCCGTCCTCCGCTCCGGGTTCACGTCGCACACGCCCACGATGCGGGCGTTGGGCATGGACGTGAGCGCCTCGGCGTGCACAGCGCTCACGGAACCGTAGCCGACAATCAAGGCACGAAGAGTCACTGGTACCGGATCCCCTTCTCCTTGAGCAGGTTCGTGAAAGCCGTGTGTGCCTCGGTGAACAGTTCGGGTCCGGAGAAGCCTCCGAGCTCGTGCGTTGTGGACAGATGCGGTTCGAGTGAGAAGAACCCGTCGAATCCGTCCGCGACCAGGGCATCCAGGGTCTCGCGCAGCTCGCCGTCGCCCTCGCCGGTCACGACCACTTCGCCGTCGGACAGGTGCGCGTCCTTGACTTGCACATACTCAAGATACGGGCGGATCTGGGCATAACCCTCGGAGTAGGGGCGCAGACCGCACTGCACGAAGTTCGCGGAGTCCCACGCCGCCCGGAGCCGCGGTGAGCCGACGCTCTCAAGGATGTCCGCGCACCGACGCGGGATGTCGCCGTAGATCTTCTTCTCGTTTTCGTGCAAGAAGGTCACGCCGCCTTCCTCGGCGACGTCGGCGAGTGCCCGCATGCGTTCGACGACCTTGTCCCGATGGCCGTCCGGATCCTCGCCGTCGGGCATGAAGAAGGAGAAGATGCGCACGAACGGCGCGCCAAAGACGTGAGCGACGTCGACCGCTTGCCGAGCACGCTCGAGGTGGGGGTCGATGGGGTCGTGGATTCCGATCTTGCCGATCGGTGAGCCGATGCTCGAGACCTTGAGTCCGTGTCGATCGAGGATTTCCACCGCTTGCTCGAGCTGCTGGTCGTCAAGGTCCAGAACATTGGTATCCCATGCGCTGCGGAACTCGATGTATTCGAGCCCCAAGGAGCGCGCATGGGCGCACTGGGTTTCGAAATCCGGCGAGATTTCGTCGACAAATCCAGACAGAGTCCACATGTACTTCTCCTCATTGAGTGACGTCTTCCGGTCTCCAGCCTGGCCTAACCGGGAACGCGCGACAATCGGTTGCCATTTGTTGCCTGGATCACAGATCTGACGTGGGAAGCGGCGACGACAACAAATGGCAACCACTAGTTCGCAGGAGCGGCCGGCCCCAGGATGTAGGAAAGCAACGGCCACTTGTGGCTTGCGACACTTTTTTGACAGCGAAGGATGACAACGATGTCACACCCATCCGTTTCCGAGACCGAAGCGTCGACCGCTACGGCCCCCTCGAAAGGCGCAACCCAAAAACTCCCGCTGCGGTCCTTCCTGGGTTATGCGGCCGGCGACGCGGGCAACAATCTCGCGTTCAACATGGTCAGCACGTTCCTGCTGCTCTACTACACGGACGTCGTCGGTATACCGGCCGCTTATGCTGCCCCGATCTTCCTGATTGTCCGCATCTGGGACGGGATCGGGGACATCGTCGTCGGGCGCTGGGTGGACAAAACGGTCAGCCGGTGGGGCAAATTCCGTCCATGGATCCTCTGGTCCTGCCTACCGCTCATGCTGACCTCGGTATGGGTCTTCTCGCTTCCGGAAGCGGACAGCCTCACGATGAAGCTGTTCTGGGCATATCTGTCCTACGGAATCATGATGATGTTCTATTCCATGGTCAACATCCCGTACGGCTCGCTCGCCTCGGCGATGACCCAGGCGCCCGTCGAGCGTGCAAAGCTCGCGACCTTTCGAACCATCGGTTCCCAGGTCGCGGTCATGTTGATTGCTATCGTCGTGGCCCCGCTCGTACAACGCTTCAGCGCGGCGAACCTGTATCAGGACAAGGTGTCCGCACTAGGCGGCGAGGAGAACGCAACGGATGCGCAGCTGTCCGCGGCCAAGGCCGCGGCGGCCCACGACGCAACCACGGGCCTGCAGGGATCGTTGACCACGATCACCCTGGTCTTCGTGGTGTTGGGCGTCGCCCTGTACGTCTTCACGTTCTTGACCGCCAAAGAACGTGTGGTGCGCCCACCGGAGGATCAGGTCAGCCTGAAGCAGGCCGTGGTTGTACTGGCCAAGAACAAGGCGCTGATTTGGCTGTCCGTTGGTTCGATCATCGTTCTGACCTCCCACGTATCGCTGCAGACAATGGGCATTTACTTCGCTCGCGACGTCATGGGCAACGCGGGCTTGTTCTCGATTCTCACGCTCATCCAGACCGCGTCGATCTTTGTTGCCGCGCCATTCATCGGACGCGCCGTCGCGCGGTACGGCAAACGCTTCGTTTACTTGTCCGGAGCCGTCGCTTTCATGCTCGGAGGGATCCTGGTGTTCCTGTGCCCGCCGTCCATGCCCTGGCTCGCGTGCGTCGCATTCTTCTTCCTGGGCCTTGGTGTCGGGTTGCTCAACACGCTGATGTGGGCCATGGAAGCGGACACTGTCGAGTACGGCGAGTGGAAAACCGGTCGCCGCACCGAGGGCACCACATACGCTGTTTTCTCGTTTGTCCGGAAACTGGGCCAGGCATTCGGCGGTGCCGCCGCGGCGGGGCTGATCGGCTTGACCGGATACGTGGGAGGCGCCGCGGTGCAGTCCGATCACGCTGTCTTGGGCATCCGGCTGACCGCGGGGATTCTGCCGGCAGTCCTATGTTTGATCGCTTTCTTCGTGATGCTTCGCTATCCGTTGACCGATACGTTGTTCAGCCGGATCGTGGAGGAGAACGAGACGCGCAAACAGATGAAACTCGCGATGTCCGACGGACGAGCCGTTGTTCCGCCCGACACGGACGCCGCGCAGGGCACGGAGTCCGGAAACGACAATCACGGCGAACCGGTTCCGGAGACGACATCACAACAGACCGAGAAATAGAAAGAAGACACACATGACATCCACGGGAACCCAAGACACGGTTCGCCTCGGCATCATCGGATACGGCGCGCAAGGTTCCACTTATGCGACATTCATTGCCGAAGGCCGCGTGCCGCACATGAGAATCGGTGCGGTCTGCGACACGGACCCTGAGCGCCGCGCACAGGCCGAGCGAGATCACCCAGGGGTCACGACTTTCTCGAGCTATTCCGACGTCCTGGCATCGGGGAACGTCGACGCCGTGGTCACGTGCGTACCGCATTACCTTCACCCGGAGATGGGAATCGAGGCTCTTCGTAACGGGACACCCGTGCTGGTCGAGAAGCCAGCGGGCGTCTACACGAAGCAGGTGGCCGAGCTCAACCGGGTCGCAAAGGAGACTCCCGACGTCCCGTTCGCGATCATGTTCAATCAGCGCAACAATCCGCTGTACCGCAAAATCAAAGACGTCATTGATGCTGGGGATATCGGCACCCTGCGTCGCACCAACTGGATCATCACCACGTGGTGGCGCCCCCAGGGCTACTACGACCAGTCCGCGTGGCGGGCCACCTGGGGCGGTGAGGGAGGCGGCGTCCTGGTCAATCAGGCTCCGCACCAACTCGATCTGCTGCAGTGGATGTGCGGGGTTCCCCGCTCGGTCTTCGCCAAGGCCGCTTTCGGTTTCCGACGGAACATCCCGGTGGAGGACGAAGTGACCGCCGTTCTGGACTACGGCAACGGCACGACCGGTGTCTTCATCACCGCGACGCACGATCTGGTGGGCACGGACCGTCTCGAAATCCTGGGCGACAAAGGCAAGATCGTGGTGGACGGCTCGAAGAAGGCGCACATCTACCGCCTGCGCGACGACGAGCAGGAGATCTCCAAAGGACTCGATATGGAGGCGGTGCGAGGACTATTCCAGGGTTCGCTCGATCCGCATGATTTCTACGAGGAGGAGGACCTCGAATTCGAGTCGGTATGGGGCGAACAACACACCGGTGTCCTGGAGAACTTCGCGCTCCACGTGCTGGATGGGACGCCGCTTCTCGCGCCGGGCTCGGACGGGATCAACGGGGTCCGGCTCGCCAACGCGATCCACCTGTCCGCGTGGAAAGGGGAGGAGGTGCCCCTGGATTTCGATACCGAAGAGCATTTGGCTCTGCTGAATCGGCACATCGCCGAGGAAGGGACGTACCCTCAGCGCTAGTCGGGCTGCTCCTCGTGGGCCACGTGCACGGGCCACGCGCTGCAAAGGGCCTGCCGATGACCATCGGCAGGCCCTTTCCGTGATAGCCGTGTCAGGGCTCAAGCTTCAGTAACCGATCGAGCGGAGGTATTCCCTGGAATCGGCGAGGCAGTCGAAAGGATCGCGTCCGTAGAGCTCATCTTGCTCAACGAAGAAGTGTTCCGCTCCGGCTTCGAGCGCCGCCGGCAGGAGCTCCGGCCAGTTCATATTGCCGGCACCGACTTCCGCGAATTGGGGAAGAAGGGCGAATCTGCGCATGAACTCTGCGTGAGCCTCGGGCGTTTGGTCCTCGAGGAGCGCCATATTCTCCGCAGGCAGCGGGACCACCCGATAATCCTTGACGTGGATGAGCTTGCAGACCCCCGAGTACTCCTTGAGCATGTCCAGCGGGTTCATGCCTCCGCGCTGCACCCAATGAAGGTCCACCTCGAATCGCACACTCGGGGCGAGACGCCGAACGATGTCGAAGATGCGCTCGCCGTCGAATTGGGCCAGATCCACGTGGTGGTTGTGGTAACAAAGCGTGATGCCTTCGGCGGCCAGACGTCGCCCGGCCTTCTCACACTCGCGCCCCCACGCTTCGCAAGCCTCCTTGGACGCCATCGCATCGAACGGCATCATCCCGATGCGGACGAATGAGACGTCGAGCCGCCGGCAGTCCGAGACGACCTTCTCGAAATCGGTGTCCAGGGCGTCGCCGGTGGCCGTTGCGGTTTTCTTGAGCGCTACGGAGAGGGCCCCAACGCTCAGGCCGAGCTCGCGGACGCCGCGCTCGAGATCGTTGGTATTCGCCTCGTTCATCGGGATCTGGGAGACCTCGACCGACTCGTATCCGAGGCCCTTGATCCTCTCCAGGACAGGGAACATGCCCTCCACGGCAACTCGGTCCTTGAGCATCATCATCTGAACACCCAGCGTCGTCATCTTCGCTCCTCACGTTCCGGTGCCCGCGGCGGTGCGGGTTCGGCTTCAGGTCTACCGGCGGGGTGTAGCGCAGGTCACGCGATTGCCGGGGGTTGCCGCGGCCTGATGGTCGATCCGCGACCCCGCCCCAGCTGCGCTCGCCGCCGAGGCGACACGGACTCATCGTCGCTGATGCAGGGGGTGCGACGAACGACCGTGGGTTCACGTCTTTCCTCGCAGCTGCCGGAAGGTCGGCTTCATCCTCAGGCGTCGGTCGCCCGCCCACATGCTCGTCTTTGCGGTTCCTAGCTCCTGACGTGCTCGCCGTCCCACGCCTTCGTGTAGAAGTTCTTGGAGCGCGTCGTCAGCAGCTCTCTATATTCCTGAGCGGTCAGGGCCTGAGCTGAATCTTGAGGAATACTGTCCGTGAATCCGGAGACGCCCAGCCCTGCCGAATGGTCCTTCAATTGCAGGCCGGCGGCCTCGAGCATCGTCGGATACATGCTGAGCTGGTCCATACCGGGACGCAACTGACGATTCCGGTCTTCACCCGGCACCCACACACGATTGAAGATGCTGCGGTTGTTGTTCTTGTCCAGCTCCTTGTGGAAGGAATCACTGGATGCCATGTGCTTGAGATGGTCTCCCTGGATAACAACGGCGGTGTCGTCCAGATAGCCTTTTTCCTCCATGTAGTTCACATAGTCGACAACTTTTTCCATGGAACACTGGTAGACCGATGTCAGCTTTTTGTTCGTGTCCACCTGACAATAGTCGTATACCGTGGTGGGTTCGTGGGTGTCCAAAGTCAGCGTCGAAAGATTGAATGGCTGTCCAGTCTTTTCGGAATCGGCGTGCAACTGGTCGATCTCGTCCTTGGCGTGGTCCAATAGTCTCTCGTCGCTGAGACCCCAATCCTCCCGGAAGTTCTTCTCCGGCTCACCGGCAGCCTTCCAATCTGCCAGGTCCTTGGTCTCGTCGAAACCGTGGTTTTGCAAGAACGTGTCCTTGCTGGCGAACTCGCCGCCGGCTCCGCCCATGAACACGTTCTTGTACCCCTGTTGTTTGAGTACGTCACCCAAGCACGTCGTGCCGTTGAGGTAGGAATCGATGCCGTCCGGAGGAGCGGTGTTCCCACCGCCGTACCACGGTGAACTGGTTCCCTTGAGCGGGATACCGCACTGCGTCGAGACCATCCCGGCCATGGTCCAGCCTCCGCCTTCGTACTGCTGATAATTCTCGACGCTCTGCCAATCTGCCGTCCGATCTTCGAGAGGGGCATAGGGATCCTTCTCGAACAGGTTTTCGTCGCCCAGGGTCTGTTCTCCGGATTCGAGATAGATATTCACGATATTGCGTTTGTGCGTGGAGTCGGTGATCTCCGGCTCGGCGTAGTAGTCTCCGATGTCCATGTCGGAACTCGCCGCGCGGACGAAATCGGCCAGACCCACGCTGCTCGAAAACACCGATGTTCCGGTCACAATCAGGATCAGGACCAAGCTCGCGGAGAGTGCCCGGGTCATACGACGTGTCGTCCGCGGACGCGGATCCCAAGAACCAAGCCGCCTTTTCCGGATACGGAGGAGATGGACAAGCGCAATGGCAAGAGTAATGACCGCCGGGACGACGACGATTCCGAAGAACCCCAGCCATTCACTGGCGAAACCGTGCGATAAGTCGACGTCCTTGACGCTGGTCGCCATCTGTCGAACACTGACCTCACCCCAGAACCAATGGATTCCGAGGCCGGCAACGAGCAGCACGAGCCCGAACCAGATCACGAGATAGAAGAGGACCATTCCCAAGATGGCGCCGATTCGTCGGCTCGGTTTCGGATACTTGGTGGGCACAGTCACTCCTCGGCTTCAATCGCCCGCATCGGTCTCGTCCCGCGTCTCGGCGGCCTCACACGATCGCCCAGCCTAGCGAATTTTGAAAGGAATATGATGTCTCATGCGGGGGCGAAGACCCAGAGTGGCCCCGGACCCCGGGCACGACGCGGGCGGGACGGTCCGACATCCGCGCTTAACCTTTCGTTTCCTGGGGCATAGCCTGGGGTCAGGGGCCCGGGTCAAAGTTGACTCGGTGCTCATCTCGAGCCGGGAGGGCAGGATAGTGTCTCAGAACGTCACCCAGAAACTCATCGCGAATCATCTCATCGAGGGGGAGATGACGCCAGGCGAGGAGATCGCCCTGAAAGTTGACCAGACCCTTACCCAGGACGCCACGGGCACCATGGTGATGCTCGAATTAGAGGCCATGGGCCTGGAACGCATCCAGACCGAGCTGTCGGTGCAGTACGTGGACCACAACCTGTTGCAGACCGACGAGAAGAACCCTGACGACCACCTGTTCCTGCAGTCCGCGGCGCAGCGTTTCGGCCTGTGGTTTTCCAAGGCCGGTAACGGGGTTTCGCATCCGGTGCACCAGTCTCGTTTCGGCCGGCCTGGGGCCACTATGATCGGTTCCGACTCGCACACGTGCGCTGCGGGCGCTCTGGGGATGCTCGCGGTGGGGGTCGGCGGCCTGGAGGTCGCGATGGCAATGGCCGGTCAACCGCTCTACGTGACCATGCCCGAGGTTTGGGGTGTGGAGTTGACTGGCGAGCTGCCCGACTGGGTCTCGGCCAAGGACGTGATCCTGGAGATGTTGCGTCGTCACGGTGTGAAGGGCGGTGTAGGCCGCGTGATCGAGTACCACGGACCAGGCCTTGCTGGACTCACTGCCATGGACCGGCACGTGATCGCGAATATGGGAGCCGAACTCGGAGCCACCACGAGCGTGTTCCCGGCCGATGACGCTGTGCGGGATTACCTCGCCGCAGTCGGCCGCGCCGACGACTATCAGCGGATCGTGGCTGACGACGATGCAACGTACGACATCGAGGAGCACATCGACCTGTCCTCCTTGGAACCGCTCATTGCCAAGCCTTCTTCCCCGGGAAACGTGGTTCCGGTGGCCGAGGTCGGAGACGAGGACGCGTTCCAGGTCGTCGTCGGATCCTCCGCTAATCCTGGGCTCCGGGATTTTGCGGTCTTCGCGGAGATCCTGGAGGGTCAGCAAACAGACTCGCAGGTTTCTGTTGACGCCAACCCCACCTCACGGGAGGTGCTCGCGGATCTGATCGCGGGTGGCTGGTTGACTTCGCTCGTTGCCTCGGGGGCCCGTATCCACCAGTCAGGCTGCATGGGATGCATTGGTATGGGTCAGGCCCCGGCGAGTGGCCGGAATTCGTTGCGCACCATGCCACGCAATTTCCCGGGCCGTTCGGGCACGGAGGAGGACGCTGTGTGGTTGTGCTCCCCGGAGACGGCGGCAGCCGCGGCCCTGACCGGGAAAATCACGGATCCGCGAACCCTTGCCGAGAGTCACGGCATTGAATACCCGAGACCGGAGATGCCCGAGAGGTACAGCGCCAACGAGGACATGCTGCTGCCTCCGCTGGACAAGGACCAGGCGCTTCAGGTTGAGCTTGTGAAGGGTCCAAACATCTCATCGCTGCCGGAATTCGAGCCGCTCGAAGATCGACTCGAGGCTCCAGCGCTTTTGGTTATGGAAGACGACGTCTCGACGGACGAGATCATGCCTGCCGGTTCGCGCGTGCTGCCGTACCGCAGTAATATCCCCAAGATCGCGGAGTTCAGCTTTACCCGGATCGACCCGACATATCCGGAAAGGGCAGCCCAAGCCGACGGAGATCATGTGGTGATCGCAGGAGACAACTATGGCCAGGGTTCATCCCGCGAGCATGCCGTGATTGCCCCTCGCTATCTGGGGTTGCGTGCCGTGATTGCCAAGTCCTTCGCGCGGATCCATTGGCAAAATCTTGCCAACTTCGGCATCCTAGCCCTGGAATTCGACGACCCGGCGGACTACGACGCCGCTTCACAAGACGACGTGGTAGTGCTCGAAGGACTTCACGACGCCCTATCAACCGGCCGCGACATCACGGGGACCATCGGCGGTCGCAAGACGTTGCTGCACCATAGGCTCTCGGACCGCCAGGTAGAGATGGTGCTGGCCGGTGGTCGAATCCCGCTGACCGCGCAGGCCGTCTAGGTTTGCCCGCCCATGGCGGATTCCGCACTGGTGGCCCTCCGGTGCGGAAACCGTCCGCTGTTCCGGAGCCTGCCTCTGCGCATGACCTCGTCAAGCGCGCAGCATCCCGGTGACGTTACATTTCCTGGCTGGAGCCTCGGGCGACGAGTGAGCTGAACTCGGCATCGGGCATCATGTTCCCGCCGGTGAGCCAGGCCATGTGAGTACCGTTCTCGATCTGGGACCGGGTGATGCCGCGAATGCCGAGAGTCGAATCGTCTAGGGCAGCAAAACGAGTTGCACCCACGATGCCGGCGCATGCGGAGGGCTCAACGCGGAGGCCTTCGGCATGGTGGGCAGCGGCGAGGGTCCGGATCAAAGCCTCGTCGTCAACGGTCACGAACCCCGTGATCTCGGAGCCTATAGCCTGGCCTACCAACCCGGAAGGACGCTGCACGGCGAGCCCGTCCGCCTCGGTGGAGCCGTCCAGCCCAATTTCCTCGACGTGGACTCCGTCATCAAGCCCGGTCAGGCGCCCCAGAAAAACCGCGGGCGCGTGGGTCGGCTCAACGAAGATGCAGTGTACGTTCTCGCCGAATTCCTGTTTGAGCCCGTAGGTGATTCCACCCGGCGCGCCGCCCACCCCGCAGGGCAGATACACGAACAACGGCTGGTCCGCTGTCACGTGGACGGCAGCAGCGCGCAGTTGACCGGCCACCCTTGCGCCCGAGACGGCATATCCCAAAAAGAGGTCCAGGGACCTCTCGTCGTCGATGAAAAAGGCGTTGGGTTCCAGCTCGGCCGTTTCGCGTGCCTTGGTCACGGCCACGCTGAAGTTGCCCGCATGTTCTACGACCTCAGCCCCCGCTTCGCGCAGTTTTGTCTTCTTCCAGGCCTTGGCATCGGCAGACATGTGCACGGACACGCTGAACCCCAGAGTCCGACCCATGAGCCCGATGGATAACCCCAGGTTGCCCGTGGATCCGACCACCAAGCGGTATCCGGAAACGATCTCGCGAATGTGGGGATCCATGAATTGAAGGGCCCCCTCGCTCAGCGGGAGACCGTGTCTTTGCAGCACACGGTGGCCCAGAGCAAAGACTTCGTGGATGCCTCCGCGAGACTTGACCGAAGCGGTTACGGGCAACTCGTTGTCGCACTTGACCCACAAATTCCCTGGGATTCTTGAGCCGAGAACCGGATGCAATGCCTCCTGCAAGTCTCCGACGCTCAGAAGCCTCGACTCGATGATTCCGTTCCACTGTTTGGTCTCCGCAAACATCTCTCGGACCAGTGGTGCGTACCAGCGAAAGCGCTCGGCGGCTTCGGCCAAGTCAGTCGGGGAGGGGACAGTTGCGGGGCCCGACGACGGGGCCGGTGCTGATGTACTCCCGAAAGACTCGGCGGCCTCGCTCGTCTCTTCTGGGCACGGGATGGTTTCCGGTGGTTGGATCCATGCCGTTTCGGTTCCGGTCCGCAAGGCGTTCAGTACGCCGCGCGCACCCGATTGGAGTTGGCTGTCGTCAAACATCGGATCCCTTTATGCATTCACGGTTGGTCTTCTGCCTCGAGTATGTCAGTTTGCGGCCATGGCCTCGTAGCCGGAGGTTCTTCTGGGCCCGATCCGCTCGACCCTGCACGCAAGGTGGCCATTGAGCAGAAAGCTTGGTTATTCGCACTTTTCGAACGCCTCGCCGCCTCAGCAGGGGCCACCGATTCCAGTGCGCTTGAGACCCGGCTCTCACTCGGGCGTGCCGACCGCTGGTAGATCGGGGAGCCACTCGGCGCGGTTCGCTCATTCGACCGCCAGGCTTCGGGCACCCGAGCTCACAGCTCCGACTCGGCCGCAGCGACCTCATAGGCGGAGGCACCGGACAATTCTCGACCCACTACATATCCGAAAGTCAACGCCGGGCCCAAATTGGTGCCTCCCGCGGGGTAGAAACCGCCCATGATCGAGGCGCGGTCGTTGCCGGCGGTGTAGAGACCCGGGATAGCCGTACCGTCTTCGTCCAGGACATTTCCATGCCCATCGGCTGCAATACCGTCGAAAGTTCCGAAGCTGCCGGGGACGACTTTGACCGCATAGAACGGTCCCTTCTCGATCGGCGCGAGACTTGGGTTGGGCTGGACCTTTGGGTCTCCACCGTACCGATTGAATTCTGTCTTTCCGCGGTGGAACTCGGGGTCTTGACCACGGCGGGCCGCACGGTTGAAAGCACCGACCGTCTCCTCGAGATTGACAGGGTCGATCCCGCATTTCTGCGCGAGCTCTTCGAGGGTCTTCCCCCGGATCAGATAGCCGCTACGGAGGTATGGGGTCAGCGGAATGGGCAGTGGTTTGGCCATCCCGAGCGGGTACTTCCGGACGAATCGTGAATCCGCGATCTGCCAGGACTGGACCGGTTCCCCTTCAGGAACGGTCTTGAACATGGCATCCACGTAGTCGTAATAACCGTTCGCCTCGTTGACGAACCTCTTGCCGTTTCGCAGCACACCGATCGACCCGGGTTTGGCGCGATCCATGATGTGAGGGAATATGCCTGTGGTTCCGTTGGCGTAGGGAACGAGCGAGACGGGACACCAAGCGGCCGGAGAGGCGAGGTTCTTGGCAAAGGCTCCCCCTACACTTTGTGCCAGCTTCAGGCCGTCCCCGGTGCACGCCTCCGGCGCAAGGGAGTGGTGTTCGTGGCCAGAGGGCGTACCGGGAAATAGTTCTTTGCGGAGTTCGACGTTCTGGGGGAAACCGCCAGTGGCCAGGACGACGCCGGAGCTTGCGCTGATCGTGAATACTCCTTCGGGGCCCCGAACCTTCGCGCCGCGGATACGGCCGTCCTCGGTCATCAGCATCAGGCCCTCGGTGTTGACCAGGTACTCGACTCCCAGGTCGGCACCGGATTGGGCGAGGCGTCCGATTAGTGCGGTTCCATTCACCAACTGCATATTTCGGCGGTGAGCGAGAAGATCCCACATGTGGGGGAGTACCCGCTTGGCCGAGTGAAGCCACCCTTGTGGGCTGAATTGGGAAGCGGCCAAGAACTGAGAAAGGTCCGGTCCGGCCATGATGCCCATTCCGAGGAAGGATGTTTCATATTTTTGGTGCCGCAATTTCTTCAGCAAATCGGGGTCGATGTTGCGTGCATTCCACGGTTTGGGGCCCACCGAGCGGTGCGCGGTGCCCGCTCCGGGCAATTCTCCGTAAATGTCCTTGATCTTGGCTCCGGGAGTCCATTGGAGTCGTGTCTTCTTCTCGAAGAATTCCACCATGCGCGGAGCGGCGTCGATGAATGCGTCGATGTTGTCGGACTGGTAATAACGGCCGATCACGCTTCTGAGATAGGTGCGGAATTGCTCCGGAGCCTCGACGAGGCCATCGCGTTTGGCGAAATGTGTGCCAGGCGTCCATGCCCACCCGCCCGACCAGGATGTTGCGCCTCCCATCACGGCATCTTTCTCGGCGACGATGACCTTCATTCCGTGATATGCGGCAGTGACTGCGGCAGCGAGCCCGCCGGCGCCGGAACCGATCACCAGGACGTCGCAAGACAGGTTCGAGGGTGTGCAGGACATGAGTCGTCTCCTTAGGCGTCAAGAGGTTGGATCGTGGAGAGGGGCAGGCTTTAAACCCTCGGGCTCTCGGTCGAGGCGAGGACCGCGGTCGTACTTTCGTGCAGGAAGCGCAACCACTGCCGTGGACCGTGCCGCCGGACGTAGTCGTCCGAACAGGACTCCACACTGACCGGAAGGTTCGTGGGGAGGTGGGCCAAATAATCTCGTAGCGGAAACTCGCCGTGCCCTGGTGCGAGACGGTCCGAACGTGACTCCGTGACGAGCCCGTGGCGATCCGAAGGCCCTGCCCTCGGTCCATCAACAAGCTGAATTCCACCGACGACGTCGTAGACGGCATCGAGCTCGTCGAGGGTTGCTCCGAATCGGGTCAAGTGCAGGGTGTCGACGAGGATCTTGGCTCCCGTGTCCCTGGCGAGGCAAGCAGCACCAGGCAGAGAGTTGACGGCTTGGTAGCTGATCGGTTCCACAGTGACCGTGAGGCCGCGCTGCCCGGCGTACTCAACCATGCCGGTCAGAGAGTCGCGCAACCGATTCCCTTCCGTGTCCGCAGCGGCCACGGTGAAGGTTCGGGCTGTTAACCCGGCAGCGTGGTCCAGCGCTCGTTCCCAGACTTCTTGTTGATTCGGGCTTCCGTCGAGCAACAGAAATTCGGTGTCCAGGACACGCAGTCCGGTTTCGGACAGCGCCGTGAGTAATCGGCGTCGCAATGGGGAGCCGGGGCTCAGATCGTAGGAGGGTTCCGCATCCGTGACTTTCTGGACCCGGATGCCGACAACGTCGAATCCTGCGTCTGAGGCTAAGTGAATCAGTTCGTCCGGGGGAGTCGTCAGGGAGGAGAGCGCCGCCAACCCGAGGGTTCGGCGAGAGCTTTCGTGTGAAGTCATCATGACCTTTCTCCTGGATTGGTGGTTGAACGGACATCGTCGGGAACCCGAACGCGGGTTGCGATCGCTTCCTCGTTCAATCGCACGGGTGCGCCGGTGCGGGCAGACTCGTAGATTGCCAGCAGGATCTTCAAGGCCCGAACCGAATCGGATCCGGTAATCGCGGGTTTCCTCGATCGCCGCAGAGCATCGACGAAATCCTCCAGCTGGGAACGATGATGGGGAATCAGGTGATCGTTGATGGCAGAAAGGGACGCGTTGGGTGGCACGTTCTCCGGGTGCGTGAGCAAGCTGGTGATCGATTCGCCCTCTCCCCAGATGTCCAAGCGACCATCGGTGCCCTCTGGAAACTCCGTCAACTGCGCGGTGGAGCCGTTGCTTCCCGTAACGCGCACTTGGGCCCCCAGGGCGGGAGATGCGGCGGTGCTCGCCTGAATCGTGGCCATGGCCCCGGTGGCGAACACGAGGGTTGCGACTGCCGAATCCTCGACTTCGATATTCGTTCCGTGCTTGTAGGTGTTCACCCGGCCGAAGACTTCTTGAACATCTCCCATGAACCACTGCAACAGATCGATGTAATGGATCGCTTGGGTCATCAGGACGCCGCCGCCATCCGTGCGCCAGGTGCCTCGCCAGTCGTCCTGGGAATAGTACTCGGGGTCACGATGCAACATGACCGAGCAATGACCGAGTACCGGGTTCTGAAGCGGCCCGTCGTCGAGGGCCGCCCGGATCTGCTGCGCCGCAGGCCAGAACCTGCGTTGGAAAAGCACGGTGAGTTCGACGCCCGCTTCCTCGCATGCCGCGACCATGCGAGAGGCCGCGGCCACATCGATGGAAATTGGCTTCTCGCACACCACGTTCACGCCGTGGCCCGCAGCCGCCAGGACCAAGGCTTCATGCGTCGGGTGCGGGGTGCAGATCGAGACGACGTCGAGGTCCTGGTCCCAGATCCGGTCAATGTCCACCACACTCACCGGGATCTCGTAGGTCGCTGCGACCTTCTCCGAGGCCTCAGGATCCAGGTCGGCGACCGCGACAACCCGGACGTGTTTCATTGATTGATACGACTCGATGTGGTTTCGGCTGATCATCCCGCAACCGATGATCCCGACCCTCAGTTCACGCTGTTCCATGGGTGTCCTTTCTTCGAGCTGGCTGCCCGCAGACGCCGTCTTCTGCAAAAGCCGGTGTCAGCGGCTGTGGCCGTTATTCAGTTCCTCCGCCGAATGAAGCTCGTTCTTCACCGGGATTGCCCACGTCTCCTCGGGTCCCTTGGACCCTTCCGGAAGGCCGGTCTTATCCGCGCTCTTTCCGTGGGTGGGGGTGCCCGTGGGCCGGCCGCGACTTCGAGGTTCGGCCTGCGGCATCCTGAGCCGCGACCCAGCCGAAAGTCATTCCGGATCCCACCTGGGTACCGGCGCCGGGATATTCGGAGCTGAAAACGGATTGGGCATCGTTGCCGACGGCGTACAGACCGGGGATGAGGTCCCACGACTCGTCCACGACCTGTGCCTTTTCTGTGATGGACGCACCGAACGACGTTGCCAAGGGGGTCGGAACCACGCGAATTGCGTAGTACGGAGCTGTGGAGACCGGCCCGATATTCGGATTGGGCTCGTGCTCGGGATCTCCGGCTACACGCCCGAATAGCGACTCGCCCTTGTGAAAGTCCTCGTCCTTGCCCATTTCTGCGAAACCGTTGTAGCGCTCGACGGTCTTCTCCAGAGAATCGGTTGAGATACCGATGCTCTCGGCCAGCTCCCTGAGAGTCGCTCCTTGATGCAGATACCCTGAGTCGACGTACTTTTTCAAGGCGATACGGGGCAGATGCGGCATCGTGATGATGCCCAGGCCATAGGTGGCGAGGGCCTTCGAGTCCACGATGAGCCAGGCAGGAACGCTGTCATGTGCGTACATCGCACGGACGAACCGGTGATACGACGTCGACTCGTCTACGAATCTCTCGCCTCTCTCGTTCACGGCCATGACTCCTGGCTTTCCGCGGTCCCAGATGTGGGGAAACACGGCCGTTGAGCCGTCTTTGCGCGTACCCACCGAGGAAGGAAACCACAGGGCATTTTCCCGGTTGTCATTGCCCAGCCGAGCCCCGATCGACGTCGCAAGCTTCAGGGTGTCTCCTGTCGCCCCTTCGTTGGCCCGCGAGAACTGTGGTGTCGGGTCCGGCATGTACTTCTCGCGCATCTGTGGGTTCTGCGAGAATCCGCCGCCGGCGAGTACGACGCCGTGCGTCGCCCGGACGGCGATCTCTCGTGACTCGTGCTGAACACAGAGCCCGACGACACCGCCGCCTTCTTCGCGATCCTCACGAAACAGCTGCGTGACACGGGCGTCGAGCCACACGGCTCCGTCCATCTCGAGGAGTCGGTTGTAGAGGCGTGCGACCAGCGCGTTACCCATGACCAGACGGGTTCCGCGGGGGTATTGCAGGCGGTCCACGGCCCACCGCATCCCCAATCTGAGTGCCGTGAACACGGCCTTGGTCGTGGCTCCGGCCTTCTTGGAAAACAATCCCAACAAGGTGTTTACCTCGGGGCGTCGAACCATGAGTTCCCCGTTCATCAGGGAAAATTCGGGCACGGGACGGCGCACGTGGCGGAAGTTTTCCCGTCCTAATCGACGGCCGTCGAAGGGCTTGGGTTCCAGTGCGCGTCCCGTCATACCGGATTCGAGGAGTTCGGAGTGGTAGTCGACGACGCTTGGCGAGTGCAGGAATTCGACCCCCAGTTTTTCCATGTATTTGAGCATCTTGGGCCCATTGTCCAGGTAGGCCTGGCGCATCGACTTATCAGATTTGTCGCCGACCAACTGGTCCAGATAGCGCTCGGCCTTCTCGGAGTCGTCAGTGTTTCCGTTGGCCACTTGGAACTGGTTGTTCGGGATCCAGCAGGTTCCCGCCGAATATGCGGTGGTACCCCCGATGTAATCGGTCTTCTCGATCGTGAGGACTTTGAGTCCTTCGCAGGCTCCTGTGACGGCTGCGGACAACCCGGCGGCCCCTGTTCCGAGGACCACCAGGTCGTATTCCTCATCCCACGCCTCCGGAATTGTTCCTTTTTCGATCTGGTCCACTGCTAGGGCCTCCATAATCTTTGGGTCGTGGTCGTGCATTATTCGGCCGGGGAACGCCGGATCCGACGTTGCTGGGTCGTGAGCCACTGGTGGCTTAATGATTGAATGATCGGTCGGTTGCGGGCGCGAGCGTTCGGAGCGCGAGCCTCGCGGCGTGACTCGCGCGAGTGAATCGGGGTTCTCAGCGAGGCTCAAGCGCCGCTTCTACCGAGTTCCGAGGTCGGAGTCCGGTACGTTTCCGTGCTGAATGCTGCACAGACTCCGGAGATGGCGACGCAGATTGCAGAGAAGAGGGCGACGCCAAACCAATTGTGGTGCGGGCCCGAGATGGACTCAGCGATCGCGGGGGTGAAGCCGGCCAGGAGCAGACCGATCATGAGGCAGATCGCCATGCCGGAGTAGCGCACGTTGGTGGGGAACTGTTCGGGGAAGTACGCGGGATAGACCGCATTGCTCATCGAGTAGCCGCCGGCGATCAGCAGGATTCCGATAATCCAGACCCACCAAATATTAGCCGTGACACTTCCGGCCAGGATCCAGAAGAACGCGAAGATCAGAATCACCTGGGCGATGATTCCAGCAATGAATACCGGTTTTCTTCCGATCCTGTCCGAGAGCATGCCCCATAGCGGCAGCGCGAAAACGGCAATGAGGTTGGCGACGCTGACGAAGGTCAGCATGTCCTGCCTGGGGATACCGGCCACGTTGGAGCCGTAGGCGAGGGCGAAAACATTGATGATGGTGTTGACCATCGTGAAAAGGGTCATTCCGGTGACCAGCAGAAGGGTCTTCGGATGGTGGCGGAAAAGTTCGAATGCAGGAACCTTGACGACCAGGTCGAGCTCTTTGGTCTCTGTGAATTCCTCGGGCTCATCAAGGGTGCGGCGCAGTACTAAAGCTATTGCCGTCACCAGCGCGGAAAGTAGGAATGGCACGCGCCAACCCCAGCTCATCAAGGATTCCTCGGGCAGGGCCTGCAACGGGATGAAAACCGCTGAAGACAGGACGATTCCGAAGGTGACTCCGGAAAGCGTCCAACTCGAGAAGAAGCCTCTGCGATGGTCGGGGGCATGTTCCATGGTCAGCGAGGCCGAGCCGGGAGACTCACCGCCGGCGGACAAGCCCTGGGCCAGTCGCAGAACAACCACGATGATGGGAGCCCAGATGCCGATGGACGCGTACGTGGGGACCAGCCCGATCACGAATGTGGAGGCGCCCATCAGGATGAGCACCATAATCAAGACTTTCTTGCGTCCGATGACATCACCCAGATGACCCCACAGCAGTGCGCCGAGCGGACGGGTGATGTAAGCGACACCTATGGTTGCCAAGGAGAACAATTGTCCGGTGGTTCCGCCACCCGGGAAGTACAAGTCTTGAAGGTACAGAGCGGCCGCTGTCGCGAAGATGAAGAAGTCGTAGTACTCCAGGGCACTTCCGGCAAATCCTGAAATCGCCGCGGTGCGGGCATTGCGGCGTTTCTTCTCGCTGTATATCTTGCTCGGATTCAATGACTCCGTCGTCATCGTGGTCTCCTTCTCGCCCAGGCTCGGGGTACACCGGAGGTTCTCAGATGAACGACCTGGCTAGGTGTGATATGCGATACCTTACGAGAGTATGTACAGAGATTGTTAAAATCCAAGACTTAATAGCACTCGGACTATGTGGGCCCGGAACATAGTTACTGGAGTGTCGGTTCGGGGAAGACAGAGTCCAGGATGGTCAGGAATGCCTGAAGGGGTTCGGACTCGTTGTCATCGGACCATACGACTCCGTGGCTGAACGGCACTGGATCACCCTCGAGCTCGATCCAGGTTGCGGCCTCGGGCAGGATCGGCAGAACCTCCGAGGGTAAGATCGTGATGCCGACCCCGGCGGCCACCATGGATACGATGAGGAACGGATCACTGACGGCTTGTGCTATTTCGGGTTGGAATCCGGCCGCGTGGCAGATTTGTAGGGCCGCAACGGTCATTGAGGAGTTGCCGTCGACCGGACCCATGACGAAAGATTCTCCACGCAATTGATGGATCGGAATCGCATCTCGATGGGCGAGCGGATGATCCGTCGGTACCACGACCCCCAAGTGGTGGCGCGAGATTTCGCGAGCCCGTAACGGCGGGCCAACGTCGCCGATGATGCCTAAGAAGCTGGCGTCCAAATCTCCGTTGCGTACTTGGCGCATGCCGTCAAAGGTGCGGATGCCGCCGACGAGGTTGAGATCGATACCAGGAAAGTTTTCTCTCAGGGCTCGAGTGATGCAGGGGAGAGTGTCGTGATTGTGCATCCCTGAGAATCCAAGGGTAAATCGTCCCGTGGGCACGCCTTCCGCGCTGCGGGCCGCGTCCATAGCGTTATTCAAGCTTCGCAGGATTCGGTAGGCGTACGGAAGCAGGGCCTGCCCTGGGGCGGTCAGCTCCACGGTCCGGGTACTCCGTTTGAAAAGCGGTGAACCGACGTTTTTCTCAAGCTTGCGAATAACTTGGCTCAGCGGAGATTGTGCCATGTGCAATCTCTCCGCAGCTCGTCCGAAGTGAAGCTCTTCCGCGACCGCAACAAACGCTTCCAGCCACCGCAGTTCCATCATTTGGCCCCCTCGAAGATTATGTGCGGATATGTACACAGTATCGGACTCATTATGAATTAATGAGCGAAAGGTATTGTCCAGTCTCGATTTCTCCCCGGAGGATGTTCGTTGAGGGACGGCGGCCATAACGGCCGTCACGGTGATCCTCGGGTCGGCCTCCGACGCTGTGCTTCGACCCGATTCAACGCACATTTTCTCCTAATGAATTGAGGAATCAACATGGGACTTTTCGCAGTCGACTACCGCTACGCCGAGGGATCCGAAACCGGTCGTGCGGAGCATCAAGAAGAGCATCTGGCATTCCTACAAGAGCAGTTCGACGCCGGGCGCCTGGTGGTTTCAGGGCCGACCGACATCGATGGTGGCGACAAAGGAGCGCTCCTGATCATCCGGGCGGACTCCGCGGCTGCCGTCGAGGAGGTCATGGATCAGGAGCCGTTCAAGCAGCACGGCTATGTTGCACGCATCATCCGGACTTGGACTCCCAAATTCGGAGCGGATCGTCTCGTCTCGGGCAAGGACGCCTCATGAATACAGAGACCATGCATGCGGTTCGGACCGTTGCGGCGCACACTCTTGAGTATGTGACGGTCCCCCTGCCGCCGGTGTCTGCCGGAGAAGCGCTCGTGCGCATCGAGCACGTCACATTGTGCGGGACCGATCTTCATATTTACGAGGACGACTACACCTCTGAGCTGCCCCTGATCCAGGGCCACGAACTATCCGGAACGGTGGCCGAGGTGGCTCCGGGCGTTGAGACCGTGGCGGTCGGGGATCGCGTGGCAGTGGATCCGTTGATCGCCTGCGGGCAGTGCCGGGCGTGCCGATCGGGTCACGACAACGTATGCCCCTACCTGACCGTTTTCGGTTGCTACTGCGACGGCGGACTTGTCGAATATCTTCCCGTCGCGGCCGTGCGCTTGCACCGTATTCCGGAGGGAATGCCAACGGAACTGGGGGCCGTCGCGGAGCCGGCCGCGATCTCCCTCGAGGCAGTCGCCCGTGCACAAGCGATCGAGGGGGAATCTGCCCTTGTCCTGGGTGCGGGGCCAATCGGGCTGTTGGCGACATTGGCATTGCATGACCTGGGGGTCACGGTCATCACCGCGGACACGATCGCCGATCGGCTAGAGCTCGCACGAGAATTCGGCGCCGATGGAACACTGCTGATCGTCCCGGATCAACAATTTCCTGCGGCCGATCTCGCTTCGGCGCTGGAATGTTCCGCTCCGGAAGGGCCGCAGCTTGTCATCGAAGCGACGGGCGTACCGTCGTCACTGGGCAATGCGATCAATGTGGTCGCTCCCGCCGGACGTGTAGTCCAGGTGGGTATCTCCACCCGTCCCGCGAATTTCCCCCTGAACCTCCTCCCGTTCAAGGAGATCTCCCTTCTGGGCAGCCGCAACAGTCGTGGCCTCATCCCGAAAGCCCTGGACCTGATCTGCCGATACCCCGAGACGGTGGACGCGTTGATCACGCACCGATTCGATCTTCGGGACGTGAACGAAGCCTTTGAAACCATGCGTGACACGACTCGTCGTATCGGAAAGATTCTCATCGACATGCCTACGAAAGAGGCTCCATGATCACCACACCCCTCCGTGACCTGCCGGAACGGACTGACATCGTGGTCATCGGTTCCGGCGCGGCCGGCCTGACCGCCGCGACGCGGGCAGCTGACGGCACCCACGAGGTCGTTGTCCTCGAAAAGGCCGAACAACTCGGTGGTACAACCGCCGTTGGCGGAGGCGTCCTGTGGGCCCCTGCCAATTCGCTCGGAACGAAGGCCGGTTATGAGGATTCTCGTGAGGAGGCGATCGAATATCTGACTGCGGCTACTGGCGCGAAGATCGATCGAGAAGACATTGAGTGGTATGTGGATTGTTCTGCGGAGGCCGTCGACTGGTTGGTTGAGAAGACCCGTGTAAGTCTTACTCCGTTGGCGCGCCCCGATTACCGTCTCGAGTTCGAGGGGGCGAGCAGGGGCGGGCGAAGCTTGGACAACGACGCCTTTGACGTCGGTTCGGTGGACGGGCTCCAGGAGGCCTTGCGACCGTCAAGCTATTTCCCGTTATTGACTATGGCGGAACGGGACGGTCTTGACGGTGCGGCGCCCGATGCCGATCTGCTCCAACGACGCGCAGAACACGGGATACGAACCATGGGAGGCGCCCTTGCGGCCAGTTTGTTGGTCTCTGCTCTGGACCGCGGGGTCACGGTCTTTTCGAATGCACGCATGACAGGCCTTGAACAAACCGAACACGGGGGATGGCTCGTCACCGTGGGGAATCAAAGCATTGAGGCTGACATCATCGTGATGGCTTCCGGAGGGTTCGAGTGGAATCAGGAGCTCCAGAAGGCTTTCTTACCCCACCCCATCGTGCCGATCTCCGCGCCCTCGAATGAGGGAGACGGCCTACTGCATGGCCTCAGTATCGGTGCGGCCGTGGCGTCCATGACGACGTTCTGGGGCGTCCCCGTGATTACCCCTCCGGACCAGACCTATGACGGGAGGCAGTCCGGAAGGATGGGCAATGTGGAAATGACCCTGCCCGGTTCGATCACCGTCGGCCCTGATGGGCGAAGGTTTGTCAACGAGGCGCTGAACTACCACGATGCGTCGTTGGTGATGGGTTCAATCGATCAACACCGACTCGAGCCGAAAGGGCAGCCGGCGTGGCTGATTTTCGATCAGCGCTACATGGAGCACTATCCCGTGGCCGGTTCGACCCCGGGAAAACCTGCCGAATGGATGATTGCGGGCTCGTCCCTGGCGGAATTGGCAGAACGGATCGGTGTGGACCCGGAAAATCTGGTCGACGAGGTGCAGGCTTTCAACTCCGATGCATCTTCGGGCAACGATCGCGCATTTGACCGAGGCTCCTCCGCCGAGGACCGCTTCCTCGGAGACTCAGCCGTCACCCCGAATCCCTGCCTCGCGCCCCTCGTCGAACCACCCTACTTTGCGGTGCCAGTTCACTGTGGGGCCTTGGGAACATCGGGTGGCTTGGCGACCGATCACCACGGACGGGTCATGCGGTTTGACGGCTCACTGATCAGTGGACTGTATGCAGCCGGGAACGTTTCTGCGACCGTGTTTGCCGGCGGCTATCCCGCCGGGGGGTCAACGCTTGGTCCGGCGATCACTCGCGGGTTCGCGGCGGGGAAACACATTGCCTGCTCCCTTCGAGACCCCAAAACATCCCTGTGAGGCAGTGCCCAGCGGCCGCGGATCGAATCGGCCGGGTGATGACGCGAGACTCTCGGCCATCAGACAAGTCAACTCCGTGCTGGTCCTTGACTTGGTACAGTGGCAACCTATGGAGGTATACCACCTGCGCTACTTCGTGGCGGTAGCAGAGAACCTGAGTTTCTCCGGGGCAGCCAAATCCCTTCACATGGCTACCTCTCCATTGAGCCAAAGAATCAAAGATCTTGAGCGCGAGCTCGGCCTCCAGATATTCGAGCGAAATTCGAGAAACGTCTCGCTCACCGTGCACGGCCGCGCTCTTCTCCCTATGGCCCGCCAAACCCTCACGGACTTCGACACACTCGGAATACGCCTGAAACAACTCGACGAAACTGCGCTCCCACGGTTTTCGATAGGTGTGCCTCCGTGGCTGCACCCCAAAGTAGACCAAGCGCTTTCGGAATTCGCATTCGAAAATAGTCATAAATTCACCATTGAACGATGGCCGGGTGGCAGCAGCGACTTGGTTCGCGCGGTCCAGTCGAAAGTTTTGGGATTCGCGTTGGTCCATCTTCCCGCCCAAGGCGCGGACGTTATGTGTGAGCAAATATTTAGCGAAGATGTGGGTATTCTGCTCCCGTCACGTCGGTTTCCTGAAAAGCAATGCGTCAGCATTTCAGATTTGTCGGGAATGGTTTTTGTCAAACCGCCGATGTCCTTGTCTCCAACGTATTTTGAACAAATTGCCGTGCGTTTGACGGCCGCAGGTTTGGTGGACCACGTGACTCTTTCCTCCGGAGATTATTCCAGTCCGGCCGAATTGGTCGCCAATGGCAACGCTTTCGCGCTGACGACACTGGATCATAATGCTCACGGAGACATGATCCGGCAAGGGCTGGTGACCGCCCTGCCGTTCAGTGACTTCGCGCCGAAATTGGCAACCGGGTTAGTGATGAATACTTCGTCGGAGAGCCCTGAGAGTCCGTTTCACGACTTAGTCGCTGCCGCCCGAAATCATTTCCGCATATCGATCCGATAAGCCTCCAATGTCGGCTGATATCGGCTTCCGGTACCTTTGAGCGGACCGTGATCGCTGTGGTCACAATACTATTCTCCCATCGGTGATATTTAAACGATCGCAATTGGCCCCAAGAGCGTTAGAGTCATCCCATGAGTTGTGAAGGGGAGACAGTGGAAAAAAAGTTCTCGAATAATTCAAACAACGCCAATCATGGACCTCTTTCGGGAGTTCGTGTTATTGATATGGCGACAGTCGTGATGGGCCCCTATGCCGCGCAAATTCTCGGCGATCTGGGTGCGGATGTTATCAAAATCGAATCGCCACGAGACAGCGCCCGCAATGGCCTCTACGCCCGAACCCCCGGCATGGGCCCATTGCACTTGAACGTCAACCGAAACAAACGCAGTATCAACCTGGATCTTAAATCTGAAGACGGTCACGAGGCTGCTATGCGGTTGCTCAAGTCCGCCGATATCCTGATCACTAACATGCGCATCTCTGCGCTATCCCGTTTGGGACTTGACTATGAAGCGATCAAGGACGCCGTTCCACACCTCGTCTATGTCCATGCGCAGGGTTTTCGCCCCGATTCGGATCGTGCGAACCTGGCCGCATACGACGAGACGATTCAGGCGGCATCCGGATTATTGGACGTGTCCAGTCGCGCGGATGATATCCAGAAACCGGTTATTCTGCCGACGATCATCGCAGACAAGGTATCGGGCCTCACCATGGTCTACAGCGCCTTGGCGGCGTTGTACAACCGCGCTCATGGCGGCCCAGGTCAGCTCGTGGAAGTGCCCATGGCCGATACGATGATTGCCTTTACCCTCGTTGAACACCTTCAGGGCAAGTCCTTCGATCCACCGTTGAGCGACACGGGTTTCCCGCTGTCCTTGAATAAAGGGCATTACGCTCGCACGACGCGAGACGGCCGTTTGGCCGTCGTCTTGCCTTACACCGGCCAGAATTTCAAGGACGTATTCGCCGCCGCGGGGCGGGAGGACTGGGCCGCCGATCCTCTGCTCGACGAGAGTCCTTTCAGCCCCAGGGAACATGGCCAGTTGATGAACTCGCGACTCGACGAGTGCATCTCAGCCTTGAGCCTGGAGGAATGGTCTGCGGTGTGCTCTGAGAAAAATGTCCCGTTCGGTCCCGTGCTCAAACTTGACGACGCCGCGGAGGACGAATACGTCCGTTCAGGTCATCTCCTTGATACCGCCGAGCACCCCACCGAAGGGCCGACCAAGGTCATCGGTATTCCGATGCGGTTCTCGGAAACCCCCTCTTCTGTGCGTCGTCTTGCACCCGTGCAGGGAGCGGACACAGAAGCCGTTCTGACGGAATTGTCGCAACAGTCCTCTACTCCGCATACAGTCGACATCACATCGGAAGGAAGTGAAGTCGCATGAACCAAGCTGTAGAAATGCAAGCAAAAGACTCCATTCTGGTTATCACTCTGAATCGACCGGAGAAGAAAAATGCCGTCAACGCGGACCTTGCCCGCGGGCTACGGGCTGCGATCGAGAAGCTGGAAATCGATCCGGCGTTACGAGTCGGCATTATCACGGGTGCCGCTGGGACATTCTGTGCTGGAATGGATCTCAAGGCTGCAGCCGATCATGAGCCGGTCAGCCTACCCGAACATGGATTTGCGGGGTTCGTGCAAACTGTCACTGCAAAGCCGATCATCGCCGCGGTCGAAGGCTACGCACTGGGCGGTGGTCTGGAGGTTGCCTTGAACTGCGACCTGATCGTCGCCTCCACCACGGCAACCCTTGGCCTGCCTGAAGTCAAGCGCGGGCTGATACCGGGAGGCGGTGGGGCGATCCGGTTGCCTCAGCGCATTCCTCACCACCTGGCGATGGAGCTGCTCCTGACAGGCTCGACCTTCAGCGCCCAGCGTGCTTCGGAACTCGGCCTGGTCAACCGCCTGGCAGAGGAAGGACACGCGCTGGAAGCTGCACTCGAGCTTGCGTCAACCATCTGCGCCAATGCTCCGCTCGCACTCGAGGCGGTCAAAGACGTCGTCCGTATGGCGGACAACGCCACGGAGGCCGACGCTTTCGCCAGCCAGGCGCAGATCGTCGAGAGGCTGAAGCAATCGGAGGATTTTGCCGAAGGCATCGCTGCCTTTTCCGAGCGTCGGGAGCCCCAGTGGAAAGGCCGCTGACAGGCTGAGAGTCGCAGCGGCAGAACAGCAGTTTTGTCTCACCTGGGGCACCGGCGCATTCCGGTTTGCCCTCATCGGAGTCTTGTGGACCAGGAGCGACCACGGATTGTCCGGGGCAACAGCAGTGCAGACGCGACACGCAGGACAACCAACGGGTCCAAACCGGTCTTGAACAGGGGCGCAGCACAACAGCAGACCCGCCCGATGTCATCGGAGGGGTCCAAGAACACCAACGAAAAGGACAACGCATGTCTAAGCCCGCCAACACAACATCAGACTTCCTCGACTACGCATCGCTGCTCAGCGAGAAGGAGCAGACCGAGCTGGATGGAATCCGACACTATTTGGCCACTGAGATCAAACCTCTCGCCGAGCAAGCGTGGGACGCTGGGCAGTTCCCTCAGGGACTGTTCCAGAAATTGTCACCACTCGGAGTCGCGGAAGGACGTTACCCGGAGTACAGCAGGGTCCCCGCGCAGCCTCGCAGCGAACTGCTTGCGGGTTTCATCAGAATCGAGATGAACAAGACCGACCCGTCATTCGCCGTCGCCGCGGGAGTCCATACCGGTCTGGCTATGGGGTCCATTGCGGGTGGGGGCAACGAGGAACAGCGCCAGCGGTGGCTGCCGGATATGGTGGCCATGTCGAGCATCGGCGCTTTTGCCTTGACCGAGCCCGAGGGCGGCTCCGACGTAGCCGGGGGCATGCGCACGACCGCATACCGGGAAGGCAACGAGTGGGTCCTCAACGGCGCAAAACGGTGGATCGGCAACGGTACCTTCGCGGATCTCGTCGTGGTCTACGCTCGAGATACCGAAGACGACCAGGTCAAAGCCTTCGTCGTCGAAAAAGGCACCGAAGGATTCCAGGCGGAGAAAATCCAGGGGAAAATTTCTTTGCGAACCGTGGAAAATGCCGATCTGACATTGTCGAATGTGCGTGTTCCCGAGGCAAACCGTCTTCAGAACATCAACAGTTTCCGAGACGTAGCGAAAATCCTGCGCGCGACCCGAGGGGATGTGGCATGGCAAGCCACCGGCGTCGCCATGCGCGCCTACGAGGTAGCCAGGAATTACGCAACCACCCGAGTCCAGTTCGGCAAGCCGATCGGTGGTTTCCAGATGATTCAAGACTTGCTGGTCAAAATGCTGAGCAACGTCACCGCGATGCTCGGGATGGTCATCCGCATGGGACAACTGGCCGAGAACGGTGAGGACACGGCTGCGCAGGCGGCCCTGGCCAAAGCGTTCTGCACCACCAGGATGCGGGAGACGGTGGCCTGGGGTCGCGAACTGTTCGGAGGCAACGGCATTGTGCTCGAGTACGAAATCGCCAAGCTCTTCTCGGATGCCGAGGCCATCTATTCATTCGAGGGGTCCCGGGAAATGAACACCTTGATCGTTGGCAAGAGCATCACGGGCTTGTCTGCCTTTGCCTAAACAAAGTCTCTGACCAATGCCGTCGGAGCAGGCAACCGCGAGCCTCGGGAATGACTTCACGAGCTTTCTGCGCGACCGGGGGGTCCCCGTCAACCGGATTGGTGCCGTTGTCCAGCCAATGGCCAACGGCACCAACTAAGGTCACCTGCGTGCTGTTGTTATTTCAACGCGGTGCGACGGAGCCGGGTGTTGACGAATTCGCCCATTCCCCAGCGGCCTAGTTCACGGCCGAACCCTGAGCGTTTCACACCTCCGAAGGGTAGCCCGGGAAGAGTTGTGCCGTGTTCGTTGATATAGGCCATCCCAACGTCCAACCTGTCTGCCACCTGCTGGGCGCGGTCAATATCAGGGCTCCAGACCGAACCGCTGAGTCCGAAACCGACATCATTGGCCAGCTCGACTGCTTCATCGACGGAATCGACGCCGTAGACCACAGCCACGGGGCCGAAGATCTCTTCAGAGTAGGCGTCCATGTCTCTGGTGACGCCGGTCAGCACCGCAGGCTGCATGAATGCCCCGGGCCCGTCGAGAGGTTGACCGCCGGTATGCAGTCTCGCGCCTTGCTCGACGGCCTTTCTGACCTGTGCCACGACATTGTCCCGTGCCACAACGGAAGACAGCGGTCCGACCTGCACCTCGGAATCTGTAGGATCACCGATCCGTGCTTCGCTAAAAGCCGTGGTGATCTTGGAGACGAAGGAATCCAGGTGGGCATTCGGTACGATCATCCGTTTGGGCGAATTACAGGCCTGCCCGGTATTGGAAAGTCGCGCCTTCGCGGCTTTCCTTGCGACCCGGTCGATATCGGCGTCGTCCAGGACAATCAGAGGATCTGACCCGCCGAGTTCGAGCACAACCTTCTTCAGGTTCCGGCCAGCAGTCTCGGCCACCGAGGAACCGGCCCGCTCGCTGCCGGTCAACGAGATGCCGCGCACCCGCGGATCGGCGATCATGTCAGCGATCTGTTCCTTGGAAGCGAAGACATTGATGTAAGCGTCGTCGGGTACGCCTGCCGTGTGGAGGATTTCGGCCATCACTTCCGAGGAGGCTGCGCAGATCTCGGCGTGTTTCAGAATGATGGTATTGCCAGCCATGAGGTTGGGGGCGGCGAACCTGGCGGCTTGGTAGTAAGGATAGTTCCACGGCATTACGCCAATGAGCGAACCGATCGGCTGAGTCTGGACCAGCGATTCGGCGGCACCCTGAGGATCGAGTTGTTCTTGTTGCAGCAGCTGCGGGCCGTTCTCGGCATACCAGCGGAAAATCGCACCTGCCAATTCCGCCTCGCCCATTGCTTCTTGCAAGGGTTTTCCCATTTCGGCAGCGATCAGCCGCCCCAGCTCTTCCTTCCGGGCATCATAGGCGTCAGCGGCCCGCGTGAGGATCGATGCTCGCTGATCCGCCGGCGTCGCCCTCCAGCCGGCGAATGCGTTGGCCGACCGGTCGAGCACTTGCTCGACACCCGTCTCATCCAGCGAGGGAAATTCGCGTTCGGTTACTCCGGTGGTCGGGTTGGTTGTCGTATAAGTAGACATAAAACAACCCTACTCCGCTTGTGAAGAGGGCTCTCAGGGGGGGGGCACGAATCGCCGTTCTTTCACGGTCTCAGAACTTGCCCCACTCGGCGGGCGTACTCCTCCTTGATGAGGTCGAGGTGGGTCCAAGAGTCCAATGACGCGACCCCTGGCAGTGCTCTGAGATCCTCAATGACTTCGAGGACTTTACTCGACACATGGCTGTTGGCAGTTGCAATGAAGTCGTAGTTGCCATAAGTGCGTGCCGCGAAGTCAATATTCGGTGTGGTGCGCAGATGTTCGCGGATGTCATCGATGTTGCCGCGGGCGGAGATCCCAAGGCCGATGGAGAACCGACTCCGAGAAATCCCGCCCGGTTGGATGGCGGAGATGCGGATGACGCCGGCATCGAGAAGTTTTGCGACGCGTTCGCGAACCGACGAGGGGGAGAGGTGGACTGCTTCGGACAACACGGCATAGCTGGTTCGGCCATCCTGTTGCAGCATTGCGATGATATCGAAGTCGATGGGGTCTGGGGAGATCTCCTTGCGGGTCTTGGCGACGAAGAACCCTTTGATGACTTCGGCATACGTGGTGATGCGGATGGAACGGACGGAAGGGATCGCTCGTACCTCGTCGAGCAGCATTTCCATTTCCTCGTGGTTCCCGTGCCGGGATTCGAAGACGATGGGACGTGGTCCGCTGACCATGGACACGAGTACCGTGTCGGTGAATTGTGAGAGCTTCGATGCCACCGGTCTAGCGGCACCGTCGATGTCGACCATCGCGTGGATCAGCACTTGTCGACCGGCATGACCAGGGTCAACCGCCGCTACAATCTTGAGACCGTCTTCGTCCACAAGACGACGGACGCGCTGAGATACCAGATCGCGTGAGGCATCCAGGGTCTGTGACAGTTCGTGGATGCTTGCCCGGCCGTTCTCCTGCAGCGCCCGAATGAGAGCGGCATCAAGGTCCCTGTAATCCTTGACATCTCGGTGATTGGCCCGCGACGACTTTGCCAATATGTCCTCCGTTACAGTTTCACTCGATAAACACTGATTCTGCCCAACACTAGCCGCAAAAATTTGGTATATCCCCGAGATTAGCAATCGGTCGTCACTAAAGTGCCCGAAATATTTCTCATTTCCGCGGCAGATACCCGGTTTCCCCCATGATGCAGCGTGTTCTTATGACGCGGAATCACCTATATTCGGTGGGGCAATTACAGGACGTCTGTAACCCACACTTGAGCAAGGGAGCTCGACATGTCGTCCACGAATCTGGGCCGGGAGAAGACGCACAAAAAGGCGTTGCGATCAGGTTTCGCCGCTGCCGTCGGCACCACAGTCGAATGGTATGACTTCTATGTGTACGCCACAGCGGCGGCCATTGTCTTTCCACAGCTGTTCTTCCCGGAGGTCGACAGGTCTCTGGGAACTCTGGCGTCGTTCGGAACGTACGCGGTTGCCTTCTTCATGCGTCCCATCGGCGGTGTTCTCTTCGGTCACATCGGAGACAAGCTCGGTCGTAAGCCCGCACTGACAATTACTCTTATGGTCATGGGCGTGGCCACCGTTCTCGTCGGCTGTTTGCCCAGTTATGCCATGGCGGGGATGCTCGGACCGATACTTCTCATCGTGTTACGGATGTTCCAAGGACTGGCCGTTGGGGGCGAATGGGGCGGCGCCAGCCTTATGGCCGTCGAGAGCGCGCCCGAGAAATGGAAGACCTTCTACGGCGGTTTTACCCAGCTTGGCAACCCGTTCGGTGCTCTCTTGTCGTCGGGAGCCTTCTGGGTGCTCGCAGCCATGGGCGACGATGTGCTCATGACCTGGGGCTGGAGGATTCCTTTCCTCTTCTCCCTGGTGCTTATCGGCGTGGGTATCTGGGTGCGACTCCGGGTCGAAGAGACCCCGGTCTTCGAAGACAAAGTCGAGGGGGCCGAGCAATCGACACCGATTCTTTACGCGCTGAAGTTCAACTGGTGGCCGATTCTGCTCGGCTTCGGAATCGTTGCCATGTCGTCCGGTGGCTACGTCGTGGCGACAAGCTTCGTTCAGAACTACGCCACCGACCCTGAAGTGGGTGTCAAAGCCCAGGTCATCCTCGCAGCCATGACGGTTGCGTCCTTCATCGAAGCCATCGTCACCCTCCCCTTGGCCTGGCTCGGTGACAAATGGGGCGGTAAGACGATCATGTACTTGGGCATAGGGCTGTCATTCCTGACCATGATCCCGCTCATTCTGGCCATCGAGGGCCGGAACGTTGTGCTCATCTTCCTCCTCGTCTCGCTCGTCCGACTGACCCTGTCCGGTGCCTGGGCACCGTTGTCGACCTTGATGGCCCAGATGTTCAAGCCTCAGGCAAGGTACACCTCGATGTCATTGGCCTACGGCGTCGGAGCGGCGGTTTGGGGCGGTCTTTCACCTGCGATTGCAAGCGGACTGCTGGCAGCCACTGGCAGCATCTGGTCGGTCGTCGCTTTCTTCGGACTTCTCTCGCTCGTCGCCTGGCTGGGCACAGCGTTCGCACCCCAGTATTCCGATTCAAACGGCGCCAGCACTCCCTCCACCAATTCGACCATTCAACCCATAGGAGAGAAATGATGCGCAGGCTCGCCACATTCGACGATCGCAACTCTGAACCGACGATCATCACGGCCGGACATATTCACACCATCGACGATGACAAGCCGGACGCCGAAGCCATGTTCGTTGCAGGGGGCAAAATCGAAGCGGTCGGAACCCTGACCGAGGTGGAGCAGGCTGCAGCAGGATACGAACCCGTCCGCGTCGAGCGCCCAGAAGCGACGATCGTCCCCGGATTCGTCGATGCGCACGCACACCCACTCATGTACGGACAGTTGCTGACATGGATTGACATCACTCCCGGCAACGCCGGGTCGATCCCCGAAATCATCGAGCTCATGCGTCGGGGCGCAGATAAGCTGCCCGCGGGGGTGCCGATCCGCGGCTTCGGATACGAACAACGGAACCTCGTCGAACGTCGACACCCCACTAAGGAGGAACTCGACCAGATCGCCGCGGACCGTGAGGTTTACATCATGAATGCCTCCGGGCACGGCGGAGTCGTGAATTCTTTCACCTTCGAGAAATTCGGGATCACCAAGGACACCCCCAACCCCGAGGGCGGAGAATTCTTCCGTGATTCGGACGGCGAACTGACCGGTGAGCTTTCCGATGCGGCGTGCAACGTGCTCACGGGCCTGCACGGGGTCAAAATAGGTCATCACGGGCCCAATTTCCATCTTGGCGACGAACCGGCCGAGCATCAGCGGCAACTCAACTTGGTACAGCGTGAATTCCTCGCAGGCGGAGTCACCGCGCTTGGAGACGCACAAGTGTCCAAACGAGAATTTGCAGCCTACCTCGAGATGATTGATCGGGGTGCGCTCGAGATTCGCGTATCCATGTATTTCCTCTCCCATCTCCTCGACCAGGTCATCGACCTCGGCCTGACCGGGCCCTTCGGGAATGCCTTCCTGTCCGTGGCGGGTATCAAACTCTATGCCGACGGCACACTGGGCGGCTGGACCGCATATTTCCCTGAAGGATACGTAGGTGATCCTTGCCGCACCGGTCAGCTTTATCATGATCCGCGCGAATACAGTGAATTGGTGTCCAAGGCGCACTCCAACGGATTGCAGACCGCCACGCATGCGCAATCGCCGACGGCGATCGCCATGGTCGTTGATGCTATCGAACAGGCTCTCGCAGATCGCCCGGACCCCGATGCACGGCACAGGATTGAACACTGCGGACTGCCCACTCCGGAGGACATCACCAGGATGTCCGAACTCGGTATCCGCCCCGTCAACCAGACACAGCACTATTACAACTGGGGAGAGGGCGTCGAACAAGCGATCGGGACCCCCGGCGAGCGCTTCAACCCTCTGGGCGAATTTCTCGCAGCCAATGTCCCAACCACTATTTCCTCCGACGCCCCTGTTGCAGAACCTCGTCCGCTCGAGGCGATCCAGGCCGCAGTCACTCGGGTGACGCGACGGGGTGCAAAACTCGGGCCTGACTCCCTCAGAATCACGGCCGCCGAAGCGTTGAAGGCTCATACTATCGAAGGGGCAAAGAGCCTGGGACGCGAGGACGAGTTCGGGACGCTCACCGCCGGGAAGCGCGCCGACTTCGTCATTCTCGGAGACGACCCGTTGCTCGTCGATCCGGCAGAGATCGCAAGAATCCCTGTACTGGAAACCTGGGTTGATGGTCGGCGCCGTCATCAGTCGGAAGAGGTCTGAACCATGGAGACGCAGAAGAAGAGGACCACCGGTTGGGCCGTCATGGAGATGCTGAGAGGTTACGGCATCGACACCGTCTTCGGCATTCCCGGGACTCACAACCTCGAGTTCTATCGTCCGCTGACTGACTTGGGCATTCGAGCCGTCACGACCCGGCACGAGCAAGGCGCCGGATACGCGGCCGACGGATGGTCACTGCAGAGCGGACTTCCCGGCGTCGTACTCACGACCAGCGGGCCCGGCCTGCTCAATGCGCTTTCGGCCGCAGGCACGGCCTTCTGCGAATCCCGGCCCATGATCATCCTGTCACCGGGACAACCGCGTGGAGCCAGGTTCGCCGACGCAGGGACTTTGCACGAGACCAAGGACCAATTGGGTGCTGCCTCCGCGGTCGTTGAATGGGCGCGTCGCGTTACGACGGTCGAAGAAGCGATAGGTTCCATTCACGACGCCTTCGAGCTGTTCGCGACGTCCCGGCCCCGGCCCGTCTACATTGAGATCCCTCTCGACCTTCTCGACGAGGTCACCGAGGTAGACTCATCCCTCCTCAAGCCCCAGACATTCGACCCCGTGCCTCCTCCCGGCGCTGAGGCCATTGCCGAGGCGGCGCGAAGGCTGACCACAGCCGCGTCCCCGACGATCTTGGCCGGAGGCGGTGCCCGATCTGCCGCCTCCGAGGTGCGTCACCTTGCTGAGCGTTTGGGAGCCCCCGTGGTCACAACTCTCAACGGCAAAGGCGTGCTCGACGAGACGCACCCGCTCTCTCTGGGTTCCAACCTGCGTTTGCACTCGATTCGCGAGTACGCCAGGTCGGCAGACGTGCTGCTGGTCATCGGGTCGAAGCTCGGAGACGCCGAACTCTGGGTTGATCGTCTTGACGCAACCGGTTCCGTCATCCGGGTCGATATCCTCGAATCGCAGATCAACAAGAACCAGCAGGCAGAACTCGGCCTCGTCGGAGAGGCCTCCGCCGTGATCGGCGCTCTTGTCCAGGAGCTCGGAGACGGCGAGGCAAGTAACCCGGAGCCCATCGTTGCCGAGCTCTTGAACTCTGCTCACGACGATTGCCGGAAATTGTCCGCGCAGAACACGCAACTATCTGAGGACATCGTTTCTGCGCTGCCGGATGATGCGATTCTGGCAACCGACTCCTCACGGATCGCCTACGGCGGCCTGCTTAATGTTTTCTCCGCGTCGAGACCGAACTCGACTCCGTACATGGGGACCTTCGCGACTCTCGGTTATGGACTGCCCGCCGCTCTCGGCGCGCGGATCGCCGCCCCCGAAAGGGCGTCTTTCGCCGTGATCGGTGACGGTGCGCTGATGTTCTCCGTGCAGGAATTCATCACAGTGGTCGAACAAGACCAGGACGTCACCGTCGTCGTTGTCGACAACGGCGGCTACGGAGAGATCAGACAGAATGAGGCCGATCTCGGTATACCTCCGATCGGTGTTGACCTCCTCCAACCCGATTGGGTGGGACTGGCTGCAGCTTTCGGAGGGGCTGGGACTCGTGTGAGGACACGGGCAGGCCTGGCGGCTGCAATGGATTCCGCCATGGTTGCCGGAGGTCTACAGGTGATCCACATTGACGTTGCCGAGTACACACACGAGGAGGATCTGTGACCACGACGAATCCGATTCCACCAGTTGCTGTCTATACCGATGTCGATGACACGGACATCACCCCGGGCATCACGCTGCTCGAAGAAGCCGGATTCGAGGTCCGGGTACTCGGTACTCGGGAGCCTGAAGCGATCGTCAGTGGTGGACAGGGTGCCGAAGTCCTGCTGCCCGGCTACTCAGAGATCACCCGAGACATGATCGAAAGGCTGCCGAGTCTGAAGCTCATCTCGTTGATGTCCATGGGAACCGACAACGTGGATGTCGAGGCCGCGACCGACCATGGGATCTTTGTGACCAATGTTCCTGGTGCAGCCACGGAAGAAGTCGCGACACATGCTCTGTCCATCCTCCTGGCCGGCCTCCGCCAGTTGCCTTTCTACACGCACTCAGCCAATCCACTGGATTGGAACGATCGGGCACCGGTAGCCCCGCGACGGTTGAGCGAACTGACGCTCGGAGTGCTCGGCCTCGGCCGGATCGGAAAGAAATTGGCACACATGGCGTCTCCGTTGTTCGCCGAGGTCATCGGATACGACCCGTACCTGCCGAACACTGCAGAGGTTCAGTCGGATATTGAACGGCTCGGGATCCGCCGGTGCGAACTGGCAGACGTGCAAACCCAAGCCGATGTGCTCTGTCTACATCTTCCTCTGAGCCAGACCACTCAGACCATGATCAATGCGGATTTCATGGCGCGAATGCCGGAGAAGTCCTTCCTCGTCAACGTTTCCAGGGGAGGCCTCATCGATCACTCGGCGCTTGCCTCCGCACTCGAATCCGGGCATCTGGCCGGCGCAGCACTCGATGTACTCGATGAAGAGCCGCCTTCTGGCGAGCATCCGCTCGTGGGTCGAAGCGAGGTCATCATCACTCCGCATATCGCCTACTACTCCGATCGAACGCTCATTGACTATGTGCGAATTCAGGCTCAGAACGCCATCAGCTTTGTTCGGACCTGCCAACCCGATTCACCGGTAAATGCCCCGAAGCCCCAGGGTTTTCCTCCACACGACTGAAATATTCGAAAGAAGACTCCATGTCACCCATGCACACCTCTGCCAAGGAGACCGCTCGTACCTGGATTGACGAGCACCTCGACGAACTCCTCGAATGGCACACGCACATCTGGGAACTGGCCGAGCCTGCATGGCGCGAATACAGGTCCCAGCGTTGGTACGTCGAGCTCCTACAGGATGAAGGCTTCGAGGTCGAGGACGGATCGGCAGGAATGCCGACGGCATTTTCCGCGGTGTGGTCAAACGGAGAAGGACCCAGACTCCTGACGTACGCCGAGTACGATGCCGTGCCGGGAAACAACCAGGCTGCCAGGACAACGGAAGCTCCGCGTGAGGGTCTGAGCCGGTTCTCTCCGGGCCACACGGACCCGCATTCGGCCCTAGGGATCTCTACACTGGCAGGTTTATTGGCCACCAAACACGCCATGGAGGTCCATCAGATCCACGGAACTCTGAAATACACGGGCGAGCCCGCAGAGAAAATGCACGGTTCAAAGGTCGTCCACGGTCTACGGGGCTACTACGACGACGTCGACGCCATCGTCTCGTTCCACCCCTTCTACATGCTTCCCCTGTGCAACACCGCTCGATGGGACACCCACTGCGGGGCCTACTACTCCAAGGTCTACAGCTTCGTCTGCGATCACCCCGAAACCTGGCAGATTTCGACGGCGGATCCGAACTCGCCCATTCCAGCGTCACACTCCGCTGCTCGGGCGCCGGGAGCAAATGTAGCGCTGTCACAGATGTACACCGCATCCCGAACCATGCTCGATTCGATGCTTCCGGCCACCGGAGGCTGGAGCTTCTCCGATGCGATCCTCAGCGATGGGCAGGCCACAGCGGACAATCTGCCTCAGCGAGTAGCACGACTCCAGTTCTCCTGGCGCACACCCGACATCGAAATGGCCGAACACATCCTTGCAGTGCTCGACCGCAATGCAGCGGCGGCGGCGGTAATGGCCCATTGCGAACTTGAGGAGAGGTGGGTTGCAAGAAGCCGCCCAGGACGAACGAATCATGTCCTGGCACAGGCGCTGTATGAGAACCTCGAACAGGTCGGTCCACCTTCCTACGGTCCCGAAGCGGTCGCGGTGGCACATAAGATTCAGAAGAGTCTGGGCCTCGAACCCATGGATCGTCCGTTCCTCGACAAGACCGAACAGCTCATCGAACCGGCCGAGGCGGAACGGTTGCTTCGTGAGCAGATGCCGGCTTGGCAACGGAATTGGACAAGCGATGACTACGTCGAAATGTCGCATTACGCCCCGCTTGTGCGTTTTTATGTTTCTCGCCCGACCCTCGCGACAGCGAAAGGCGGAGGCCAATACCCGGCGTGGGTGATGAACGCTCTCGGTGGGATCCCCGAAACGATAGCCCCGACGATCGTCACTGCGGGAAAGACCGTCGCCGGTACATTCCTCGATCTGTTCGACCGGCCGGAAATCCTCGAAGAGGCGAGAGCTGAATTCGACCGACGAACCGAAGAGAAACCGATGCCCGCATTGCTGCCGAAAGATTTCGAGGCGCCGATCGAACTTCCCTGGCCGGACTACTCGGTGCGCGCAAATGCCCGACAATGGTGAGTCGGGCCGGGCCGGCGAAGCCTCTGCCGGTCGCCGGTGACCCTTCTCAGCAACGGCCTGGCAACGGGCGAAACCGTAGTTGATGTCTCACGCGTCAGTCACGCGGCTGCGTCATGCTTAACCTGAAATTCGCTTGCGGATGGGGAGTTTCGCGCCAGGCTATTGGGGCGGCAACGGGTGCCCGTCGATTTGGATGGTTCCCGAGGGGCACTGGATCTCTGCGAGCCGCGTGGCGGTCCACTCACTCTTTGGCGGGTCCGGGTTCACAAGTTTCACGAATCCGTCGTATTCTTCTGGGTTCTGGAATACGTTCGGTGCTACAAGTCCACAGTTTCCTGATGCAACACACATTTCCGCATGGACGGTAACTTTCATGATAATCCTCCGTTTCGGTCCTCAGAAGATACTGCATCTCCCCGGGATGGACATTGATCGTTTTTCAACCTCGGTATTGCTGCACCAAGGGGCAGACATATGGGTCCCTGTTTTTGAGCCCAACTTGATTCAAATACGACACGACGGTCACTGCCGCCTCGGGCAGGGTTCTTTGTTCATAAGGGATGTCGTATTGCTGGCAGTATTTGCGGACTATTTTTTGTAAGGCGGGAAGGCTGGTCCGCGGCGCGGCGGGAAATAAGTGATGCTCGATCTGGTACTGGAGACCGCCCATCAGAACTCGCACCAGCAGTCCGTCGTGGATATTGCGTGACATGACCACCTGACGACGGAGAAAATCGATGCGGGTTCCCGACGGGACAGTGGGCATCCCGATGTGGTTCAGAGCGAAGGCACCTCCCAAAAGGAGGCCGAAGGAGCCGACCTGGACACCCACAAAGGCAACCGCCATACCCGCAGGCAGCATGGTGAACAACAGTGTCAAATATGCGATGTGTCGAATGAGGATGAGGCTTATTTCTACGACCCGGTGAGGTACTGCAGGGGAAGAGAAGAGCATCTTCAGAGATTGGACGTGCAGGTTGAATCCCTCGAGAAGCAACAGTGGCACGAAGTAGACGCCTTGACGTGCGGCCAGCTTGGCACTCAGCCCGGTCCTCCGCTGACTGGCTTCGGGAGTAAACGTCAGTACCGTCGATTCGACGTCGGGATCCTTGCCTTCCTGATTGGGATGGGCGTGGTGGGTGTTGTGCTTGTTCATCCACCAGCTGTAGCTCATGCCCATGAGCGTGCCGGACAGGATTCGAGAAACCCATTCGTTCCATGCCCGGGATGCAAAGACCTCTCGATGGGCCGCCTCATGAGAGAGAAAGCCTATCTGGGCCAACACGGCTCCGATCAGGGCGGCGGTTATCATCTGATACCAGGTCGCACCCAGGACGATCACGACGGCCAACAGTCCCAACAAGACCGCTACACACCCAAGGATCATTGACCAATAGAAAGTGTACTGCCGGCGGATCAAACCGGCCTTATGGACTTATTCACTCAGGTTCCGGAAGGCTCTGGCGTACTGGTCCGTGTTCATCGAGCTCTCCTTTGTGCCCTGATCTTGCGATCAACTCACCCTTTGACTCAGCGGGGCAACACATCGCGACTTCCTCAAGACTAGCAACAAAGCAATCTGCCGCTACAGGCCCAGCGTCGCGATCAGATGGGCCCGGACTTATTTCGCTTCACTATCCAGATACAAGGTGACGAGTGAATAAACCGTGATTGTCGTGGCTCGAGGAATCCGTCCCCCTCCGTCTCGCTGATACTTTCACCGTCGGCCGCGGTATCGCTTACTGAGACCAAGGGCCGCGTAGATTACTAAGCCTATGACCATGATGGCCGCCCCTCTCAGCCAAACCTCACCTGTCTGCTGAGAGATCAGGACCAGGCAGGAGATCATGGCCAGGACCGGCACGAAAGTCCACGCACGGAAATGCTGGTGTGGAACCTCTTCGCGCCTCAGGACCAATACCGCGACGTTGGTACTGAGAAAGACGAGCAAGAGCAATATGACCACGGTCTCTGCCAGGACGGCCACGGAACCTGCCACCGTCAGGCCAATGGCGCACACCGTCGTCACGAGGATGGCAATCCATGGAGTTCGCCTGCGTGGAAGCACTCTTGCCAAAGGGGATGGCAGGATCCCTTGCCGAGCCATTCCATACGCCAGGCGACTGGCCATGATCATGGTCAGCAAAGATCCGTTTGCCACAGCCACTAGCGCAATCAGACTGAAGATCCAGGCCGGGATGGGCACACCTGTCGCACCCATCACAGTACTCAGCGGCCCCGAGGACTGCGCCAACGTATTCGAATCCACGGCAACGGACGCGGCAGTGCCGACGAGTGCGTACATCACGCCCGCCGTGATGAGAGCGCCGAAAAGCGCGCGCGGATAAACCTTGCTGGGATGTCGGACTTCCTCAATGATGTTCGCTGAGGTCTCAAATCCCACGAATGAGTAATAGGACAGGATGGCCGCCCCCAGCACAGCCGGAATAGGCTGGACATCATTCGCAAAAGAAGTTGCCCGAGTGAGATCGCCCCCGTGGTTCGCCACGAGAACACCTACGCAAATGATGACGACCAGCAAACCACTGAACTCGATCATGGTCATGATCACGTTGGATCGCAAAGATTCCTTGATTCCACGCATATTGAGCGCTGCCACCAGGCAAAGAAATATAATTGCGCCCATTACTGGATTGATATGCACGAACGAACCGAGGTAATCCCCGGCGAAAGCAAGAGCCAAAGCCGCTGCGCTGACGACGCCGGCGGCCAGCATGGCAAAACCCACTAGATATGAAACCAACGGAGAGTTGAATGCTCTTTCGGCGAAGACGGCTGAGCCGCCGGCACGGGGATATTTGGTTACCAGTTCCGCGTACGAGGCCGCGGTCAACAGAGCCAAAAGCAGAGCGACCGTCATCGGAATCCACGTAACGCCGCCGACCTCGCCAGCGATTTGGCCGACCAAGGCGTAAATGCCAGCCCCCAAGACGTCGCCGAGAATGAAGACGTAGAGCAGGAATCCGGTCACATTCCGTTTGAGGCTTCTCGTGGCCGGGTCACTGGATGGAACCCGGGCTGCGGCGGACCTGGCGGCACCCGGCCCGTCTTGCGGATGCTTCGTCATGATGCTCCCTTGAAAGGCTTCTTGAGGGCCACGGTACTCCGGGCCTCAATCTTCTAATCCGCATACCCTCTCGGCGTCGTCGCAAGCCGTTTGAGACTGCTCTGGGCGTGGGTGAGCTCTTCGATCAGACGGTGGCCGTCGATCTGCATGGAGCCGTAAACGGGCCACTGATCCGGGTCGTCCAGTTGGTAGTCCCTGGCGCGTTCAGCGATGGTGGAGTAGGCCGTGCGTGCTCGGCCAACGATGGTGTCGAGGCGCTCAATATCATCCGTGTCTTCGGGGCGACGCAGTCCTTCCATCACGCCAACGGCTTCACCTACTACGGGTAGGAACTGGCTGTAGTCGATGCAGAATCGGTCGTGCTCGGTTTTCGATCTATTCTCTGTGTCGCGGATGCTGGCCATCGCCCTGGTGATGGAGAGAACTTCGCCGCCCGCCCGGTCCAATGTGTTGACGATAATGCGGTGACCCTCGTATGACCCCGAGCTGTGTTGGAATATTCGCCGTGGGTTGAACCGCATTTTCTGGGCAACCCCTTCGATTCCGGCGCGTGCTTGAGCCACCAGTCTCGAGTAGTCTTCGGCGCGTTGGACCCACCCATCGGCCTGGTGCTGGTCGGGGATTCCCTCGCGCAAACCTTCCGAAACGTCTGTCAGCAAGCTTGTCATGAATTGCGATAGCGCGCTGATACCGTATTCGGCGGAACGGTAACGCAACGGCGGCACGACCACCATATTCGTGACCACTCCGAGGCAACAGCCGAGTAGGGCCAGACCTACCATGCTCGCGACGTTGTACAGATCGATGGTGGGGGAATCAGACTGCAGGAGCGCGGCGAAAGCGAACAGAGCGGACACCGCTACTTGGGTCCCCTGCGGAGCCAGCCTCCGCCACCGACCCAAGGCCGAGGCCAGGAGCACGAGGCCCGCGAAGCTGGCCGTTGAGGTGCCCACGAGAGCCGTTACGAGCGTCGCCAACGCCACTCCACATACCATGGCGACCGCGAATCGCACCCCGTCTTTCAGGGACCCAGAAATGGTCGCCTGCACTGTGAGCAAAGCGGCGAAGGGCGCGAAGGTCGGCGAGGGGGCCCCGAGCAGGGTGTCGGCAACAAACCATCCTGCCGTTGCTGCGAGGACGCCCTTGAGCAACAACAACAGGCTGTCCCGGTGGGCGCCGGCGATTTCGGTCGCTTTGCGTATCCCGTCAGCTGGCTGGCGTAGCCACTCTGGCATCACAAGAATCACCCTTGCCGTGCGTTGGTACTGAAATCGAGTGGGAAAACGGCGCGGGTATCCGGCGGGCCCCGCGTAGGGTTCCTATCCCGGCCATTCAGGTAGAAGGCAATGGCTGTCGCTCTGAATGCGGTCCAGTCTACTCACGGCCACGAGGATTGACGTGATCAGCACCGACGTAGCACGGACGCCGATTTCGGAAAGAACGTTCGCGAACGGCCATGCCAGCGCTCGTGGTGAGGCGTGCGCAGAAGACTAACTCTTGCCGATGCGGATACAATAAGTTCTCCCATTCGAGCACAGCGCCAGCCCGCGGCTTCGGGGCCGCACCCATAGAATCCCAAAGGAGGGCAGTGCGACTCACAGCATTCTCCGACGTCACTCTCCGGGTCATGATGTTGCTCTCCGCAACCGAGTCCGGTACAAAACTCACCTCAGCGCAGATCGCAGACGGTGTGGGCACTCCTTATAACCACGTGACCAAGTCCGTCACACGATTGAGCTCTCTCGGTCTTGTCGATGCCTCGCGCGGTCGCGGTGGAGGAGTCAGCATTACGGCCGTGGGACTCAAGGAAACCGTCGGTCATTTACTTCGCGAGCTGGAGCGGGATCAGGCAATGGTTGAGTGCGAAGCCTCCAGTGGGACGTGTCCCATGGACCACGACTGCCATCTCCGTAGTGCGCTCCGGCGGGCCCGTGAGGCCTTTTACGCTGAACTGGATGACGTGATCATCTCCGAGCTGCCGCACCGGCGCCAGATGGGCCCAATTATGATCCCACTCGGTCTGGAACCTCCGCCCGACTGTCTCGTCTGAGATCAATCTCATGCCGTTGAGCGGCACTCGAAGCCTCGCTATTTAATTGGCATGAAATATGCTTATTTAATACCGGTTCAACGAGAGTAGTAAAGGAGTTCCTATGCTGTCTGACAAGGCCAGGCCCGTGATCGAGGCGAGTCTTCCGATCATTGCGGAACGTATCCCGCAGATCGCGTCCGTTTTCTACGAGGACATGTTCCGGGCGCGTCCCGATCTGATGGATGGGCTATTCTCCCGCTCATCCCAGGTGGAAGGTACTCAGCCTCGCGCTCTGGCAGGATCCATCGCCGTTTTCGCGCAGTGGATTATTGAACACCCGGACTCGTACCCGGACGAGGTGCTTTCCCGCATCGCCCACAAGCACGTCTCCCTGGGGGTCCCGGAGTCGGAGTATCAGACCGTGTACACGTATCTTTTCGGCGCCATTGCCAAGGATCTAGGGGAGTCCGCAACGGAAGAGATCGTCGACGCCTGGACTGAGGTCTACTGGTTGATGGCCCATTCCTTGATCAGCCTCGAGAGAGACCTGCGTGCCCGGCAGGCGAATCAAAGATCGCGCTCCCCGTTCATGATCATCGGGCGTGAGGAGACCGGTCGAGACGTCGTCGTTCTGACGCTTGAGCCCGCGGACAAGACTCCTATGACCCCGACGGTAGCTGGGCAATACATCTCGGTGTTTGCAACCACTGATGATGGGCTGCTTCAGCCGCGGCAGTTCACTCTTCTGCCGTCGGGACCGAATCAACGCCGCATCGCGGTCAAGCGGGACGCTGATGGCGAGATAACCCCAATCATGCACCGTGACTTCCAGCCCGGCTGCGTCATCGAGATCTCGAACCCCTACGGCGACGCCTTGCTGTCGAATATTCTTCCCGATGATGACTCACCGCTTTATCTGTTCTCCGCCGGTATCGGGATCACCCCGATGGTGGCCTTCTTGGATGAGTTGGTACGTTCAGGCACTAACCGTCGCGTGACACTGATTCATGCCGAGCACACCATGAGTGAATGGGCTTTGAGCGATGAAGCCTTGGACTTGGTCCGGCGTCTGCCCCAAGGCAGCGCCATCTCATTTATGGCCGAGGGCGGTGACATCACGGGACGGGTTGATGTATCACTTCTCGACATCCCCTCGAACGCCGTCGCCTACCTGTGCGGCCCCTTGGGCTTCATGCAGGACCTGCGTACGCAACTCGTCGATTTCGGCGTATCCGGTCCTCGGATCCGTTACGAAATCTTCGGCCCTGATCAGTGGATGATCCACGATAGGGAGCTCGCCTTGGTGTGATCCGATCTGCCCTGACTCGGATGTTCGGACTATCCGCGCTGAGAGTCGCCCGCCAACGGTGACAGCGGCGGTGAAGAAGCCCGGCCGGCTTTGCCCGGCCGGGCCGCGTGACCAGGACGTTGCATCGTAGCTTACATGCAGAGTCATGGTGCTGAATGTCGGTCGCAGTGTCTCGGTGCCACTTTCGCAGGTATTAAGAAATCGACGACCCAGTCACTTCAAAACCAGAGGCCTGGGCTAGTACTTCGAGGGCGGTCGAGGCGAGAAAATTTACGCGTTCTTCGGACAACCGACGTCGGTGTGCCAAGTAGACCCGCAGTTTCCGTAACTCAGGAGATGCGCTATGACGCACAATGCCTGGCGTGTCTTCTGTCGAGGTCATGCAATGCGGTATGACGCCCGCCCCGATGCCGTCACGGACCAGCCTCATCGTTACCGGAATACTGTCGCAGGTGTTGGTCTCTGACCAGCCGTCTTCAGGGGAGAGCCAGTCGGCCACAATGGTGTTGATCGCAGATGGTCGAGGGTTGAGCAGAGTCTGATAACCGGCAAGATCCTTCGGTGTCACCACGTCAGGGAGCCCGATGTGTCCGTTGCTGATGATTTCGAGTCCCGTCGTGGCAAGTTCGAGGAGCACGCAGTCCGCAGTTGGGTCGGGATCACTGACGAACGCGGCATCGAGTTCACCCCGTTCAAGAGCCTTCATCAAGAAGGTGCTTGCCCGGACCGTAAGGTTCGTTTTGAGCGTCGGGTGCTCGGATTCCAGGGCCTGGAGGACTCCAGGAAGACCTGTCATAGAGAAAAGCTCAGAGCTGCCGATGCGGAGTAACCCCGTCCACGGTTGTTTGTCTTCGAGATAACTGTTGAGCGAATCAATCGCCTGGAGCGCACGTTCGGCATAGGAGAGAAGTGAAACACCTTCTGTACTCAACACCACGGTGTTGCCGTGTCGGTCGAACAAGGTCGCACTAGCTAAATTTTCAAGCTGACGGACCCGTAACGATACTGCTGGCTGAGATATGTCGAGAGCCTCAGCAGCGGCGCTGAAGGTTCCGAGCCTGCAGATCATGACGAACGTGCGCAGCAAGGGTATCGAAAGGCTTTCCATAAGCTGAGCTTATACAGATTATGTACCTAGGTTGATAGGTGTTCGCGCTCACGATATTTATCGTGAAAAACATGCCCCAGTTACAAACGCCTCTTTGCATCTCGTCAGCTCCCGGCCAACCAACCGGAATCGACTGCCATGCGCACGTCGTGCGTCGGGATGCCCCTCTATCGCCTCTCCGTCACTCCAGCCCAACGGCAGACGCTTCGGCAGACGAGCTACTTGCGAATATGGATCGCAACAATATTTCCAATGCCGTCCTGACTGCGCCGAGCTTTTACGGGAATGACAATTCACTGCTTCTGGAGGCGTTGGCGCAAGGCAATGGTCGATTCTTGGGTACTGCACAAGTGGCTCCGGGAACCAGCGAAAGTGAACTCATCGAATTGGCCTCGCACGGGGTCTGTGGGCTTCGGCTGAACTGGTGGCAGCTCCCTAACAGGCCGGACCCGGCAGATGCTGAGTATCAGCGGCTCTTTCGCAATGCGTCGAAGTTGGGGATGCATATCGAAGTTTTGATTGAACCAGAGCATTTATCCGGAGTCGGACAAGTAGTCCTTGATGCTGGTGCGGATCTCGTCATTGACCATTTCGGTCTCATCAATGACTTATCGACGCCTTCTGGAAGCGTTGTAGCCGAGTTTCTGGCTACGGGCCGTACATGGGTGAAGCTCTCAGCTCCGTATCGACTGGCCATCAGCGACCACGCTCTCCAACTGGCTAGGCAACTTCAGGAAGAGAGAGGGGACAGGATTCTGTGGGGCAGTGATTGGCCGTGGATCAGTCACGAAAACGTGGGACTCCGGTACGACGACCTGTTGGGGCAACTGGGGTTTTGGTTCCCCGAACTTGAGCGTCAGCGTCAGATTCTCGTTGAGAATCCGACGAGGTTGTTCGCTGACTTTCTTCAAAACGCAATTAAAGGGGCCTGACCTTGATGACAACGAGCAGCCCGCATACATATGGCACGGCCGAAAGGCTGGACCGGCTGCCACACTCACGGCATATAACGCTGATGGTCTTCCTGATCTCCCTGGGCACGTTCTGGGACGCTTACATGCTGTATTCCATCGGTCCTATCTCCTCGACTTTTCTGTCGTCACTCGGGGACGAGCAGCTGGCAACCAGAGCGCCCACCGCCCTGTTCTTCGGAACGTTCCTCGGCGCGATCATATTTGGCCGGCTAGCTGACCGCATTGGACGACGCAACGCATTTACCCTCAACCTGAGCATCCTCGCAGCCGGCAACATCTTCGCGGTCCTGTCACCTAACGGTGTCATCCTGATTATCGCCTTGATCATTGCGGGCCTGGGCACGGGTGCGGAAATCCCCTTGTCGTCGACCTATACACAAGAATTCATGCCTGCGGGTCGGCGCGGTAAGGCAACTGCGCTCATGCTTGCCTTTGGGTTCCTCGGTGGCACCGTCGGCGGATTCATTGCCCGCTTCATTGGGCCGGCAGAGAATTTGCCACTGTCTGGGTTCAGGATCGCGCTGCTGATCGGCGCAGCAGGGGCATTGGTGACGATCTTTATTCGCCGGCATGTCCCCGAGTCGCCGCGTTGGCTTGACCGGAAAGAGCGCCATGCCGAGGCGGACGCGATTCTTTCTCGTATGGAACAACGTGTGATGGCTGAACGGAACCTTTCCGGACTGCCCGAGCCCCAACCGGCCCCACCCATGGACTCCACTCTGCAGAAATCGAGTAAGACTGTTGATTTGTTGCGTCCGGCGTACCTTCGGCGAACCCTGAGCGTGTGGATCATCGAACTCTTTCAGGGATTCGGTGCTTACGGTTTCACGACGTTCGTCCCCGTCATCCTGACTGCCAAGGGATACTCGATTGTTGACGCTCTCGGATATACGGCTCTGATCCAGATTTCTTACCCCATCGGTTGCCTGGTCGCCTCGCAAATAACCGACAGGATCAACCGCAAATGGGGGATGACTGTCTTCTACACGCTAAACATGCTCTGTGGCATAGCTTTCTACTTCTCCGACTCGGTACCTATGATCCTGCTCTTCGGGTTCCTGACGGAAATGCTGGTTTTCATCGATGGACCAATGCTCCACACTTACGAGGTGGAGATCTACCCCACCCACTTGCGCGGGCTGGGAGCCGGCACAAGTTTCGGGCTGAGCCGGCTAGGAGGCTTCCTCGCCCCACTCGCGGCCGGAGGAATCCTCGCTCTGGCTGGACAAAATGGAGCTACCTACCTCATTATCACCGCGGCAGGAAGCTGGTTGGTCTGTGCAGCTACTGCAGCGGTTCTGGGTATTAGAACCAAAGACGTGAGCCTGGAGAAACTAGAATCTTCGCTCAAACGCATTTCGTGAAACAATTTTGCTCCGCCCCAGTTTATACAAAGGACCTATTGGGTACGGTGGGATTTATATGGACAGCGACCCAGAAAAACCTCTGGCCTTGCACAGTAACGTCGGACAGTATTGCTTCATCGCACGGTCGGTAAATTTCCCAGTCGAGCACAAACCGAAGATCGCATAGGAATGAACCAGGCTCGTATGGTCTCGAGGCGTTGCACCATACGGATTTTGCCTTTGAGCATACGGCCATTTTTGCAGGTCGCCCCAGCTGCGTCCGCCAGGTTCCGGTACATTCATCCGGATCGCCAGCACAGGCGTTGATGAGCGCGTTGTTCCGAGAAGCCTCGTGGCGCTCGACGTCGCTGATGCGCCCGTTCAGCTATCTGTAGGAGGGACGGCGCGTCACTTCCGGCCTCTGTTGAGTTGACGGCCTGTCGGAGTATTGTTGCTGGCGAAACTTGCGCTGAGCCTTAACGGTCGCAGGTTGCAGTCGATTGGAGATGGGCAGAATGATGGCGGATTCTAATAAGAGCATCAATGCGACCAGTGGCCATGGGAAGGCCGTGGGTGTCTCGATTGCCGCCGCAGTTGGCGGCTTTCTTTTTGGCTTCGACTCCTCAGTCATCAACGGCGCCGTCGATGCGCTGAGCTCCCACTTCGAATTGGGCTCGTTTCTCTCGGGGTTTGTCGTCTCGATCGCATTGCTGGGCTGTGCCGTCGGTGCCTGGTACGCCGGAAGGCTGGCGGACAGTTGGGGTCGCCGTAATGTGATGCTGCTTGGTGCCGCCATGTTCATCGTCAGCTCGGTCGGGTCGGGCTTGGCTTTCTCCGTGGTCGACCTGTTGATCTGGCGTGTGATCGGTGGCCTGGGAATCGGTATCGCTTCGGTGATCGCCCCGGCGTATATTTCCGAAGTGGCGCCGGCCAAGGGCCGTGGTGCCCTCGGATCCTTGCAACAGTTGGCGATCACGATCGGCCAATTAGTCGTACTCAGCTCCAATAAGGGCCTTGCCGGTGCCGCCGGCGGTTCATCGCAGGATTTGTGGCTGAACATCCCGGCATGGCGGTGGATGTTCTTGGTCGGTGTTATCCCGGCGGTCGTGTACGGCGTCTTGGCTATGTCGATACCCGAATCGCCGCGTTTCCTCGTCTTGCGTGGTCGTTACGACCAGGCCGCGAGTGTCCTGAAGCGTGTATCAGGGGAATCCGACCCGGACGCCAAAGTCGAAGAAATTCGTCAAACGCTCCAGAAAGAACACAAGAGCACATTCAACGACATTCGTGGCAATAAATTCGGCCTTCAGCCGCTGGTATGGGTTGGAATCATCATCGCAGCGTTCCAGCAGCTCGTGGGCATCAACGCGATCTTCTACTATTCCACGACCCTGTGGAAGTCCGTCGGGTTCAGTGAATCCGACTCCTTTACAACGTCGGTCATTACTGCGGGCATCAACGTCGTCATGACCGTGATCGCGATGCTGCTCGTTGACCGAATCGGCCGCCGGCGACTGCTGACCATCGGATCAATCGGGATGTTCCTGTCGCTGCTGCTCACCGCGATCTCCTTCTCCCAACAACTCGGCAGCGGCGACAACGTTTCGCTGCCCGGCGCATACGGACCACTTGCGCTGATCGGGGCCAACGCCTTCGTCGTATTCTTCGCCCTCTCTTGGGGCCCGGTCATGTGGATTCTGTTGGCTGAAATGTTCCCCAACAGAATGCGCGCCATGGCACTCGCCATCGGGACTACCTCGAACTGGATCTTCAACTTCATCGTCACGTTCGCTTTCGAGCCGATGACGCAACGAGTCGGTCTGTCTTGGCTCTACGGAGCGTTCGCCTTCTTCGCGCTGGCCTCATTCTTCTTCGTCCTGCGATTCGTACCCGAGACCAAACAACAAGAACTCGAAACCATGACCGGACAAACACACCAGCGTCCCACGACTCCGCAAGCCTAAGTTCGTGGTGCACCAGAGCAACCTCTGACCGAGGGGCAACAGTAGTTCTACTGTTGTCCGGCGTGTGCTCGGTATGGCTCTTCGATAATCCGCGCGAGAATTCGGGGGAGCATCTATCGTTCTCGTCGAGCCGTGACGGCGAGTTTCCTCGGACGTTTTCCAGTTCCTGGCTGAGCCCATATTGCCCACCCCTCTCGGGTGCGTTGAAACTGGGCACGCGGGCCAGGGGAAGTGTACCGTGAGACCATAGCTGGCGTTTCGGTGGGCCTTAAAAGTCTTGAACACCCGGGCCCGGATACCAGCCAAGGGAATTGATGAACGTCAAAATCGAGACTCTCCCCTTTTCTCCACGTCACCCTCATCTGAAATTGGATGTGGTTCGTCCGCAGGGACCGGAACCGCCTCAAGGCTGGCCCGTGATCATATGGTTGCACGGTGGCGGATGGCGTCTTCAGAGCCGAACCGCGAGGCCAGATTTTCCGAAACACTTCGCTGCTGAAGGTTTCGCGATGGTCAGTATTGACTACCGCCTGGCGCCAGCCCATCCACATCCCGCCCAGGTTCATGATCTACGGCAGGCGATCCGATTCCTCCGATTGCATCATGTGGATTTGATCCTTGATCCAGAAAGGATTGGCTTATGGGGTTCTTCCGCGGGTGGGCATATCGCGGCCATGACTGCCCTTAAGGGCGACCTGAAATACACCGACGCTGAAGCCGTTCCGACGGATTATCGGGACATTCCCACCCATGTCAGTTGCGTTATGGAAGGTTATGGTCCCGCTCGAATCGAGCAATTGCTGCCCGCCTACATGGGGGCCGAAACACCTCAGGACATGCCGGTAACGACGCCCGAGCAGGATCTTTTGGGCGGAGCCGCTACCTCCCCAGAAAACTACGATCATCAGCTGAAATGGGCTGCCGCCGCCAGCCCGGTCCACCAGGACGCAGCGCAAGCCCCGCCCTTTCTGATCATGCACGGCACAGATGACTGCATGGTTCCTCCGGGACAGTCGATCGCTTTGCACACTCACCTCGCACAGGCGGGACGGCAATCAACCCTGGTGCTCATCGAGGGGTTCGGTCACGGCTTCCTCAACCCCGGGGAAGTCGCTGAACTGGGCCCAAACGTTCGCCTGGACAACGGGCGGCTCGAGAGAGAACCTCGGACAGCTTTCCGGATTGCACAGAGTCCACGAAATCGGTTTGAGCTCCGAAACCTTGCGGCTGACCATGAGATGATCCTTCGGTTTTTTGCACTGTACTTGCGCTAGGACACAGGCCTGGAGCACATCATTATTTATCGAAAGAGGAATTCTACGATGACTACCACTTCCGCTATCCCCGCTAGTATCACTCCAGACCCGGAAGAGATCATAGAAAAGCGTCACAGTCTGGTCCCCGTCCTGGACTCGCTTCCCGGAGATTCCGTCCCTTATGCCCTGGCCGCGGGGGAGGGGAATCAGCTCCAGCTGGGTCCTTACCATGTGACCGTCATGTCCCGTCCCGAAGACAACGGTGGCGTGTTCTCCCTGGCTCGCGTGAGTTCCGGAACGGTCCCGGCCACGCCTTTCTTCTCCGTTCCAGGACCTACCTTCGTGCACGTCATGGAGGGCCGACTGACTCTGTGGTTCATGGACGGTCGTCGGGAAGTCATTGCAGGCGGTAGCGCAACCATCCCCGCGGATACTCCCTGGTCCTTCGCCTCTGAAGGTCTTATCAACTCCGCCTTGGTGTATTCCTCTTCAGACGCCTTGCTGCGAGCGGCGCGGAGGTTGGGTTCATCCTCGTCCTCCCACACCTTCCGGGTCAGCGACGGCATCACCGGAATTGCTCATGAGGAGCCGGAAGCCTGCGGGTTCACATTCTATAAACGGGACTACCTCGCCGAGCTCGGACCTCGCTTCGCCCGCCTCCCGCAAGAGATGCGGGCGTTTTCCCTGGAGGACGGTGAAGGGGATCGGTTGGAGCAATTTGAGCAGATCAACAGTTTCGTGTGCCGGCCGAGGCACACGGACAATCAGTTCCTAGCAGTGCAGACCCGGGGAGCCAAGGCGCCATATATTCCTCGGCACTTCCACCGTCTTCACACCGAGAACTTCATCTGCCTGGATGGTCACGTCACTTTGAACGTCAACGAGCGAGAGCTTGTTCTTTCTCGTGGAGACTATGTGCATGCGCCCGCCGGCACAATTCATTCCTTTGCTTTCACGGGACACAACACCCAGATGCTCGGTGTGTTGACCACCGGGGTGTTCGAAAAGTTCTTTGACTACATGAACACTCCCACGGATGCCCGAGTCCAGCTGGAGAACGGGGGCGAGCCGGAATTCCCCGCTGAGGCATTCGTCAAGGTTCAGGCGGAGCTCGACGTCGAGGTAGTGGGTCCCCCTCCGGAGGGCTGACGCAGGGATCAAGGTCCTGTGTGCCGAGATCGGCTGACTGCCGGCCTTGCGATGCCTCGTGTTTGACCGACGGAAGAAAAAACCACAATATTGCGCCACTCAGAAGGGCGGTGGGATCCCCATGATGGCTGTCTGCCCATCAGATAGCGGACGACGGCGTGTCCGGCCAGCCGGTGTACTGCTCGGCCAAGAACGCCTTGCCGTGCTGTGAATCGACAACGGCGCGCAGCTCTCCCAATCGCCGAGCCGCAATGAACTCATTCTCGTCCGGCTCCTGGTGCAACATACCAGTCATCCAATACGAGAAATTCTGTGCCTTCCAGACCCTGGCCAGGGCCGTGTCCGAGTATTCCTCGAGCAGGCGCTCATCCTTGTCACGAACCGCGACGGCCAGGGCCGGAGCGAGTACGCCTACGTCGGCCAGCGCCAGATTGAGGCCCTTCGCTCCGGTCGGCGGGACGGTGTGGGCGGCGTCGCCAGCGAGGAAAAGATGCTTGTGGTGCATGGGATCGCACACAAAGGAACGGAATTTCAGCACGGATTTGTCGAAAATCGGACCGGTCTTCAACCGCAGACCATCCGGACCGTCTACACGCTTCTGAAGCTCGGCCCAAATATCCTCATCGCTCCAGGAATCCGGATCCGTTTCAGGATCGCATTGAAAATACATGCGCTGAACATCGGCACTGCGTTGTGAGATCAACGCGAAACCGTGCGGAGACCGTGCATAAATGAGTTCGGGGGCGCTCGGAGGAGCTTCGGTAAGGATTCCGAACCACGCGAACGGATACTCACTTACGTAATGGCGTCGGAGATCTTCAGGAATCGACGCGCGACACGTCGACCGGGAGCCGTCCGCGCCGACGACGTAGCGTGAGCGAATCTCGTGAGGAATTTCGCCGTCGTCGACGAAATATATCCCCGGACGATCTGACTCGACGTCCACCGGCCGGGCCTCGGTCACGTCATAGCGGACGTCCATCCCGTGGCGATGGGCCGCCGTCGAGAGGTCGTAGAAAAGCTCATTCTGCGGGTACAGCCAGACCGATTCTCCCACCAATGCTTGGAAATCCACACGATGGGATTGCCCGCCAAAGCGCAGATCGATACCGTCATGCCTGTGGCCCTCGGTCAGAACACGTGAGCCGAGGTCCTCGTGGGAAAGCATTTCGACGGAACCGTGCTCAAGAATCCCTGCCCGGTGGGTCCGGTGGATTGTCTCCTCTGACCTGGAATCGACGTTGACCGTGGACAATCCTTCGCGACGCAATAGGTGGGCGAGCATCAGTCCTGCTGGGCCTGCCCCTATAATTGCCACGTCCACCGAACGATCACTCATGACTTTCCCTCCTGAATTTGTGCCAGCTCACACCGAGTCGGCCCGAATCCCTAACCAGTGTTCGCATCTCGCACATGTGCTCGAGCAGAGGTCGCGTCGTTGGCGCGGGCCACGGACCGGCCAGGGTTGCCTCACTCCTGCGATACGAGCATGTCCGCCAGATGGTCGGTGGACCAGTCCTCGCCCGGTGCGACTATGCTTCCCCAACGTTTCCTGCACGTACCACAGGCTTGTCGAAGATCAGTTTCTGCAGGGTGCCATCCTGACGAGTCTGCCCCGAGGCGTGAAGCAATAGTCAGAAGAGGGTTCCCGGAGCTATCGATCTCGTTGCTGCCGGTCCCCAAGTCTTTGTGAGCGTGGCGGATGTGCCGGTTCAGGTTTTCCAGGGCGTCGGGGTCGACGAATCGGTTGGTCTCACCGTTGGGCCGCCCCCAGAGACGCGGGACGAGGTAATCCGTCGCCTGCATTTTGGTGGTGTCCGCCGTCGTGGACAACTCATGTGCCAGATACCAGATGCGGTGGCCGAAGGATCCGGTCACAGATCGATTATTGCGGTGGTGCAGTTTGCCGGAGAGCTCAAGCCACGTCGTCAGGTCATTCCGTGGATCTTCTCCCATGGCAACGGCAATAGTTTTGTGAAGGACCAGAGACTCAAAGGGCGTCGGTTCAGTCCTCTCCATGGTGAGTGGCCCGACGAGTCTATAGAAGATCTCCCGAATCCCGTCCGAAAGTATCCGCAACGGCAGGCTACGGAAAAGCTCAGGGACCGTTTCGTACGTTGAAGCTTTGAGTGAATCACCGATGATCAGCTTCTTGCGTCCGGAGTCGGACCGATGGACAGCGACTGTGCTGGCGTGAGAACCGGTGCCGATCGTGCTCGGAAGCAAACACAGACGTGCCCGCATCCTGTCATTCGTGGCTTTCGCGAACAAGAGGGGCGAACGCGCGGAGGAATTGAGCGCTCGAATCGAAATATTGCCGTTCAGCACAGCACACGCCAACTTGGCGTGATCCATCACGGCCCCGCCTCCCATGGCTGTGATCGGGAGGGCCCCCTGCAAGGCGTCTCCTCGCAGCGCATTGATCGTTTCGTCCAAGGCGCTCTCCGGGCCGATGAGCCGAACTGCCGGATACTTCTCGGCGATTTCCTGAGCGTAGGGATTCGTATTGAGCAGGTGGGCGTCCGCCAGAATAACGCCCCGTTCGCGCGAGTTCACGTCCGATGCGTCGTCATCGCCGACAGGGTGACCTCAAAGATCCTTTCGAGGTCTTCAACCGGCGAAATCAGGGGTGGAACGATTTGCACACCCCGGACCGAAGGATGAACGACGACCCCGTTCTGCCTGATTTCATCTACTAGCCCGGCAACATCGATGGATCTGTTCGAGTCGGGGGAGTACTGGATCGTCTGAAAAGCCCCCGAGCCGACACTTTCCAGGCCGGGGACGTCTTCTACAATTGACCGGCTCAACTCCGTGGTCTCGCGTCTGACGTTCTCGTGTTCTTTGAGCTCGTGGTCGTTGTCAAAAATAGATGCTGTCACTGCGACGGCTGCCCCAACGAGCGGATGTCCGGCGCCGGTTTCCGCGTGCCAGATACCGACCTGCGGGTGATCGGAATAGCAAGCGTCCACGGTCTCTCCCAGAACCACGGCGCCACCGGGGACGGCCCCGTTGGTCAGCGCCTTCGATACCGCGAGGAGGTCGGGCCGAAATCCCCATTCGTCGGAGGCCAGCACGTTCGAGACCCTGCCGAAGCCCGTGGCGACTTCGTCGGCGATGACCAGGACGCCCATTTTCTGAAGCTGGCTCAGATTATCCAAGGCAGTCGATGAGAGGGGAACGGTTCCGGTGCCCGTGACGGGTTCCACTAGCACGGCCGCGATCCGAGGGATTTGTCGTTCCAACCGATTCAGAAGGTCCGGATCGTCGAGCTCGACTTTGAGGTGGTCGGACAGTGACACTCCGTAGAAACGCTTGTCGATGTCTTCATCCGTGACGGACATTGTGCCAATGGAGATTCCATGGAATGCATTCCCTACCGAGGCAATTTTTCGACGTGCCGGCTCCTCCTTCAGCAGGGAGTAGACGCGAGCAATTTTGATGGCCGCTTCGACACTCGAGGAACCACCTGTCGTCCAAACCACTCGCTTCCACGTTGTTCCGAGCGTTCGGAGCAGGGCGGCCGAGGCCTTCTCGGCGAACTCCGAGGAATAACGGAAGCAAGGGTAGAAAGAAAGCTGTCCGGACGCCTCCGCTATTGCGTGAGTGTAATCTTCACGGGAGTAGCCGAAGTTCACGTTCCACAGACCACTGGTGGCGCAGATTCTTTCCTTGCCATCGGCGAATGTGATCCGATTGCCGCGTGCACGAACCGCGACCTTGGAATCGTCCATGACGTCGCCGTATGTCGTGAGCCCTGGCCATGAGGGATTGGTCTGGCGGGTCATTTAGGCTTCTCCTTCCATGATGGTGGTATGCCCGAAGGGCCCGGAATCTGCCACGGGATGACGATGAATATCGGTGAATCCCGCTTCCCGCATTTCCTCGATTGCTTCATCCGGCGAAAGCACGGCTACGGAGTGGGTGAGGGCCACTTTTGATACGGCCTCGCCCTGGAAAGTGTGGGGGATGATGAGGACGTCCCGCTTACGCTGGTCTGGATCGGCCTCAACGCTGAACGTAGCCACCGTATCGATCTCGGGCAACAGGATCAGGGAATCGTGGCGCCCCTCGCCCATGGGGCTGAATTGCGTGACTATGACTTTTCCGCCCGCTGTGGTCGCCTCCCGCATTCGCCGCATGAGGTTGATCCGCTGTTCACGGGAGAAGAGAGTGATGGTCGATGCGGCTATGAGGGCTGCGTCGAAGTCAGCTCCCGGTATGGGATCGTGAAGAATGTCGGCTTCTTGGACTGTCAGCCTCGCGGCGAGCCTGGCTTTGCCAGACAATTTACCGGTCAGGAGACGGAGCATCTCTGCAGAGTTGTCGAGCGCCGTCACCCGGTGACCTCGTGCAAGGAGAGGGAGAGTCACACGGCCGTCCCCGGATGCGAGCTCGAGGATTCTGTGGTTGCTTCCCAACAACTTCAGAATCGCGGATGGTTCGGCGTGATCTTCCCGAGTCATGGCGGCGTAAATGGCCGCACCCATGGGCCCGTACATTTCGTCGAATCTGAAACCACGGTCACGCAAGAAATCGGTGATCACTGTGCTCTCCTGGGTGTCGCCGGCTCTTCGGAACCGACCGGGACATCACGAGTTTTCACGAGACACCTTCCCTGTGCGAGGGTCCACGGATATGGTTTTTCCGTCAACCAGAAAAGGAATGGCGGACCCCTCCGAACCGTTGAGATAGTCACCATCGGCGGCCCTCATCTCTATATCGCTGCGGGTCTGAGCACCGAGCGCACGGCGAACGTCAACGATTTCGAGGAACCGGGCAGCGCCCGCGTGGATCAGCTCTCGGGTCATTTCCTGATCTGGAGAACAATTCCACGTGCACTCTTTTGCCGCATCAAACGGAGGCCCGACTGGTGTCGTGCGCTGCGTGCCGTCTTCGGCGGTGATGTCCCGACGACTCGTCCCGCCGCAGTCACCTCTTCCGAGACCGCATTGGTCGGCGACTTGGACGAGAGGATTTGCCAAAAGTTCCGGAATGCTCCCCGATTCCTTGAATTCTTGCAGGTGTTCCAGAAACTCTGCGGCGTCATCCCCGTCGAGGACGCGCAGAATAGTGGGGCCTACAATCGGGATGAATTCGGCCCCTGAGTAGTTCTCCAGTTGCACGAGCAGTTCCCCACCGATCGCAACTTCGGCCGCAGTCTCCAGTCCATCTTCGGCTTCGAGGGGGAAGATATTGGACTCACCATCGGAGGAGATCAGCGTGATGTGGGGGTCCTTATCGCGGAGGTCGATTGTGACCCTGCCGCTTGAGCCGCCCAACAGATCGACGCCCTTGAAGAATTCGAGGAGATATTGTTCGGTATTCATGGTTCCTTCAGCAATAACAATGGGTACACGAATTCTGCCATGACCCTGAGGGCCGAATAAGGGAATGAGCCTCTTAAAAGCCTCCGGTATTCAGATCTGTGGCTGGAGGATTGGCATACTCGGTTGCTCAGTTGATCGCGGTGCGCTGCCCGAATACGGCAGGTTGAAAACGGGCTTCTTATGAATTGGCGTACGTCAGGCGGTCATCTCATTGAGCCTTGTGGAGGCTCTGGATTGTATGGGGGAGGAGACTGCGCCTGCGGTGAATGGAGGTCCGTCGCTTCGGCACATCCGGCCTGTCCTCAGGGGCACGTGCTCGCGGTGACGCGTGGCGTTCCCGATCAGCTTTGGCGCCATGTTCACACGATGTGACCAGGATTGATGGCCTTGCCGTGCGACGCTCCTGGACCGGTTCGAAAGAGTCAGGTGTGGGGCCCTCGATCAGGAGGGGCGGTGAGCCAGGTACCAGACTATTCCTAGACCGACGACGATCACCGCGGCAAGCGCAATGAGCGGGGCCACCACGGCGTCAGTCGATGCCGAAAAAACTACGATAATCGCGGCGATGAAAGCCATAGCGATGAATACCGCGCTGATTGCTCCCGTGTTCTGAGTGAATTTCATGCAGTCCTCCGTGGACAATTCTTGGTTTTTACCTCGGACAAAGCCTATCGAGTCGTCTGATTGGCATCAACAGTCCCCGGTGGCTCGAGGAGTTCGGCCATGCCACAATCAGTCCGTAAAACCGTGGAAATTTCGTGGGCGTGGTGTCTCGAAAGCACGGGTACCGGTATGCCGAGAAACCAGCCGGTATGGTCTCTCGACATGACCGGCCGGGGCAATTGCATGGGGTCCAGCTCCGACAATTTCTGCGCGGACGGGTAGGCCATCATGACTGCCACGTGTTGATAGAAGATGTTTTTCACGGCCTCCCACTCGGAAGGATCACGATATTTTTCTTGGATGTCTTGTAGACATTTCTTGTCTTCTCCGCGAACTACCGGTGCGAAGTATCGGGGAACTACGCTATGCCTGCGCTGCTCGTCGTGGAGAGTCAAAGTATTCGGCGTTGCACTGAGAAATTCCGGAACAAACCCTTGATGCGTCATCCTCCACCAGTAGTCCCAGTCTTCGAGGCCCCACGGCTTGTCGCTCCACGGCCCGGTGATGTTCGCGGCGTCGCGGGTGAGAATCACTCGGCTGGGTTCGAAAAGAGGATTGAGGGTTTGTAACGAGGGTGACCAGGTGATCTGGTGAAGGGGGATACCTGGCGGCTCCGTAGTTTGCCCCCGATCGTATACCGCGCTGGCCACGACCCACGAACAGTTTGTCTTCTCGAGTCTCTCCAACCCGGCTGCCAGCCAGTCTTCATGGAAGGTGTCGTCGTGATCCAGCAACGCAATCGAGGCAGCGACGCTGCGATCAATCCCGTATTGCCGCGTGAGCCCTGCACTGCCTTTCCTCGGTGCAACCATGAATTCGAAGCGATCGTCGTCTGCCATGTTCGCGGCGATGACCTGGAACGCCTCATCTGGGGGCCCATCACTGACTACCTTCGCCGTGAAGCGCTCGTATGATTGGGCCGCCACGGAGGCGAGCGTTTTTGCTAGGGCGTCACCTCGCCGATAGGTAGGGATGACGACCACGACATCGGGAACGAACATGGTTTCCGCCTACCTACTGAAGTAATTCGCGACGTGGGCCCACAACGGGGTGTTTCCCTTCAGTGTGGTGGCAGTACCTCCGGTGCAACCGCTCAGCGCCGTAGGCGAGGTGGGCGTCTCGGCGACAGACCCGGGGCTCTGGACCGGGAGGGGGACGACGAATGCGGACGTGAAATCGATCTGGCCCGATTTCTCGAAAGATCCTTGGATCTCCGCACAGTGCTTGGGCAGCAGTCCATTGCTTCGCAAACGGTAGGTACGGTCGGCCACCACGGGAGGTTCCCCGATGGCGCTCCCACTGAGATGAACGGTGTTGCCCTCGGACCACCATATGGCTGCGTCGTGCTGAGGTGTCGGAATCCAAGCCATTGCGCAGACTCCGGCAACGACGACTACAAGACCGGCAAGCCGTCGGGTCAGAACAGAACCGCGCCGGTGAGCCGCTACGAGTTCGCGTCGGGCCCACCCAACGATCACGGATAGGACCCAGAAGATATACATCAAGAGGATCAAGCCCTGCGCGAGGGGCAACGAGGCGAAAAGGGAAGAAATGTACAGTACGGCGAAGGTGAGAGCCGCAAAGATGGAAATGATGCAGGCGGCGCCGAACGCGACCAGGCGAGGTTGGTGCGATGGTGCTTTCCCTCGGGCTCCGAACAGGAGCGTTCCCAAGGTCGATGAGAACGCGGTCATGGAACGCTGGTGAAGAAACGGAAGGTCCAAACCGGAAATGATGGCCACATACCCATCGAATTTCAGGAAGGGGTAGCAATTGACCATCGCCTGGAAAAAAGCGGCGATGCCAATGGTGGAGAGAACAGCTCCACTGTGTGAGCTCAATGCGGCTCCCAGCACACTGAAGATTCCGGCGAGGGAGGCCTGCGTGAGCGGTCCGGCGGCGGCAACCCATACGCGTGATCTGCGGCGCGGAAGAGCCCAGGCTGCGGATACGTCGCAATAGAAGGCGGGCATCAGGTAGATCAGGAGAAAACCCATGGAACGTGGCTTTCCTCCTTGCCACGCCAGTGTGAGCGCGTGCCCGCATTCGTGGAGAACATTGATGACGAGAAGACTGGCGAGAATGCCGATGACCTGCGATGGGCCGGTCTGTTGGGTAACGAAGTCGAACGTTCTGCGTGCTACGACGAACTGTGCGATCAAACCGGCGACCATCAGGAACAAGGCGCAACCGAAGTAGAAACGACCTGGTAATCGACGCAATTTAACTGCGAGGGGGCCGACCAGGCGATGGCTATTGAGGATGACACGGAGCTGAATTCGGAAACCAGGAAGGCGACGCACCCGACCGGGGCGATCGCCCGGTGCCGGTTGTGAAGCCGGGACGATCAGGCCGAGCCTTTCCAATTTCTCAGTGGAGGCCCGAACGGTGGCTTCATCCCATCTCGCGTCGAGGGGAAACTCCTCTGGGCCAGCCGTCAGGTGTTGAATGAGATATCCGATGTCGTACCCGAGTCTCTGGATTTTTCCTGACTCGGACACGAGGACCCAATATGCTGGCTGGCCATCGGCGTTTTCGGCCTTGTGCAGGTCACCGTGGACCCGGTATCTGGAAGTCACAGTGTGGAGCTCCTCATGAGCCGGGCGTGAGGAATGATCCTCACGCCCGGTTGGCATAGTTGTACTCGGTCGGCATTCAGGTTGCGATAGCCGCAGCCGCGCCCACGTATGCCGCTCCTGCAGCGGTGCCAATACCGGCACCTACTTTAAAACCGTCCCAGAAAGTGGGAGCCTCCAGGGATTCGAGGTCATCGATGTCGAGCATGAGTTCATTTGCTGGCATTGCAGTGGCCATTCGTGTCACCTCCCTCCGAATTTCAACTGACTGTTGGCATTAGGGGTGATTAGGTGAGCGCGAGTGCGCCTCCGCCGTACACAATGGCTCCGGCGACTACCGTTCCAGCTCCGACACCGGCCGCGGTGCTCCAGAATCCGGGAGCCTCAAGGCTCTCCAAATTGTCAATACCAAGATCAAGATCGATATTCTGGTTTTCGATTTGGGCTGTCATCTTACCCCCTCTCCATAATGAGTTGACACGAGTAGCATAGTACTGAACCGTCAGGGGAATGTCGATGACTGATAGAGTTTCCCGTTGATTCGGGCTCGGCAATCGAATAACCACGTCGATTTGAGCTGGGTCTCGGCGGGCAATGGCGATTGATATCCATACGAGTCGAATTTTGTTCCACAGTAAAACTATGTGTAATGACTCCCTGGCGAACTTGATTCCACGTGAATGCACTTTGTTTTATGTACGGTCGATTGTCGCAATTGATGAGGGATGTCTCTGGCGGGTGATCCTGGTCAACGCGATGCCCGCGGTGCCGCCCCTGGCCAAGGACGTTGCCACGTGCGAAGAGGAACGGGGCCGTGCCGACCCGCCGGGCCTCGTCCATCCATCGCCCAAGGTTCGCCGTCGATGTCGGTGGGAAAATCGGCCCTCATTACTAATTGGTGTGTCTGACGCCGAAAACGAACCATGCCACGCTCGTCGTCCGACCCCTTGATTCGTTCAATACTCTGACGACAGTTAATTCGGATGATTCTCATGGAATGCGCTCTCCTATGGCGCCCTTGGCCGAATGCGGTGAGGGTACCTATGTATATAGGGCACAAACAGACGTGACTCAACGGCTTGACGGGGTGTAGCGATCTTCTCCTGGCGTCTCAGATCCCCCTGGGCTTGCTAGCGGTTGTGGGGCATTGCGCCCCAGGTCCCTCGGCCTGTAGGAGGTACAACTGGTCCGGTCAAGGACGTGAACTATCGAACAAATGCGCAAGTTTTAGGATGCCGGATTCGATCCGCTCATGGGGAATGGACGCGAAACCGATCCGTAAATAGCAATTGTCGGGGTGGGGTTCAGCGAAATATTTTTCGCCGGAATCGAATAGAATTCCCTGCTTTTTGGCTCGGTGTCGCAGTTCCCTCGTGTCCACGTGATCGGGAGCTTTGAGCCAAAGCCCGGTGCCTCCTGGTGGGAGCATTTGCCTGCCGGGGAACACCTCGCGAGCGATCTTCGCTGCGGTATGCCATCGAGTATTTAACGCTCGCCTATATGACTGCAATGACGCCTTGAAATCGCCGCTTTGGTACATCAAGGCAACGGCCCGCTGAATCTGTCCAGGCGGTTGCCTGTGTTGGTATCGTCTGATTCTTCGCAAGATGGTGATGAGAGGCTCCGGCCCAACCAAAAAGCCGATTCGGATGCCTGGAGCCAGAACCTTGGACATGGTGCCAAGGTAGATGGTCCGCCCGTTGGGGTCTAAAGCCGCCATGGCAGGGGAGGGCTGTCCCTCATAGCGCAATTCCGAGTCGTAATCGTCCTCGATAATGATGAAATTGTGCCGTACGGCATCGGCGATAAAGTCAAGGCGACGCTTGGCCGACAACGTGACATTGGTGGGATGCTGATGACTGGGCGTCAGATAGACCAATTTGGCGTGCGAATAGGACTTCTGCGGAACGGCTCCCTCGTCGTCCACGGGAAGGGATCCGAGTCTGGCGCCCGCCCGCGAGAAGACGTGACGGGCATCCATATAACCTGGGCTTTCCACCAACGCGGCATCACCTGGATGCAACAGACATTCACTGAGAAGCTGTAGTCCCTGTTGACTGCCCAGAGTCACGAGTACATTTTTCGGTTCAACAAAAATCCCCCGTGCCGGCAAAATCTGCTGACAGATGTTTTCCAACAGCAACGGGTCGTCCACAAGGACATCGTCCAAGCTGGCGTGACGGTGCTCATCACTGCTCAAGGAGGCCTTGAGTGCCCGTAACCAAGCCGCTGTAGGAAAGTGCATAGGGTCGTGTTGACCGGTGACGAAGGGGTAGTCGTACGTCCACCACCGCGGCTGCCTGTCCAATTCAGGCAGTGGCGGAGCTGCTGTGGAAGCCAGCTGAACCCAGTCGACCTCGCGGCAGGTGCCATGAGGGCCGGAATCATCGTCGTGGCCAACGGTAATAGGGCTGATGTGGTGGCTGACAAAATATCCAGATCGTGGTTTGGCCACAATAAACCCATCCTCGAGCAGCCCACTGTATGCAACTTGGACGGTGGTTCTGGAAATGCCGAATATCTCTGCAATGTGGCGCCCTGAGGGGATCCTTGTGCCGGTGGGCCAGATGCCAGAAGCGATGAAACCCTCCACCGTCCGGCGGACACGGAGGTGCAACGGCGTCCCTGGCGGGGCCTGAACCAACGTCAGATCCTTCGGCATCTGTTGCCGTGTTCTAGCCATGTGTCGAGAGTAACAGGCCGGTTCTCATTCTGGCATGGTAAATGGTCAGCATTCTGGCCCTTGTGCAGGCCAGCAGGCGCCAGAATAATGTGACACGGTCCACTTCAAAGGAGAGGCAATGATTCCCAGGATGGCGAGTGTGGTCATCGCTCTAATTGCACCAACCATAATTGTGACGGTCGGAATTCTAGTGCTCGGCGGATCGACCGCCACAGTCTTCGGCATACCGTTGGTTCTGCTGTTTATGTTTGTGATGTTCCCGGTGATGAGCTTCGCAATGTGGATGAGTTGGCACCTCTTCGACAAGCACGCGGACTACCAGCTTGACGAACTTGAAGACCCGGTCTCGGAGGTGTCTTCATGACGATTGTCATGTTTGTGGTGGTGTTACTGCTCGCCGTGGCGATCGGTCTGTATTCTCGCGTCGGTGCCGGCAAGTCGACCGCGGACTTCATGGTGGGTGGCAGAAGCTTCGGTTCCGTAATGGTGTTCATCATGGTTGTGGGAGAGGTCTACTCCATCGGTACCATTATCGGTTTTCCGGGAGGCGTATACGCTAACGGTGTTGGTTTCGCGGTGTGGTTCATGGGCTACATCCTCTTGGGATACCCCATCGGTTATTTTCTGCTGCCTTTGTTGTGGAAAGCCGGACGCATGTACAACGCCATGACTTTGCCGGACATCTTTCGGGGGCATTTCAAATCCCGCTCATTGGAGCTAACGGCCGCTTTGATCGCCGTTATTTTCCTGGTGCCTTGGGCCCAATTGCAGCTGACAGGCCTGGAGGTTGCTCTCAACGGCCTTGGTTTGGGCTTGACGCCACTGGCTACGGTGCTTATCGGGGTAGGTATATCCCTGGTCTTCGTTCTCCTGTCGGGGATCAGGGCGCCAGCCTTCGTCAGTTTCCTGAAGGATTTCGCTTTGATTGCCGTGATCCTGGTAGTCGCCGGTTTCGTGCTGTACAAGGTCCCCAACGTTGCCACCATCGTTGCCGATGCCAACCTGGGCTCAGCGCACACCACAATCCCGGGCGGGGCGCCGATGGTTAGCACCATCTCGACTCTCTTGTTCCAAACCTTGGGCTTCTATATGTTCCCGTTTGTGATCCAGGCTGTGCTCAGTGGCAAGTCGCCCATTAGTATCAGGCGCACCCAGATCGCGATGCCGCTTTATATGCTCATGTACCCGTTCATCCTGCTGACCTCTTTCTTTGCGATTTCTGCGGTGCCCGGCCTGACCGGGGCGGACACCAACCTGGCCTTCATCGAGGTGGCACGCCAGCTCTTGCCCGACTGGCTGGTGGGTTTGGTCGCCGGCGGAGCGGCTCTGTGCGCGATCGTGGTTCTTGCGGCCTCAGCATTGGTCATTGGTACTTTGTTCTCCAGAAATGTTTTGCCCCATGTCAGCGAAGCCAAGCAAAAGCCCCTGACGCAGGTGGTGATCTTCGTTTACCTGGCAGTCTCCATTGTGTTGACTCTCGTTGTCCCTACCATCATGGGGACATTGATCAACACCTCTTACTACGGGCTGACTCAGTTCATCGTTCCCGTCGTGCTAATGATTTTCCCGACCCGGGTCCGGCCGGGCGTGATGGCCCTCGGACTTGCGGTGGGCGCTCTGGCGTCCGTCGGGATCTACCTCTCGGGAGCCACGTTGGGTGGGCTCAACATCGGCGTTCCTGCCCTCGCGGCGAACTTGCTGGTGCTGGTCATCGGGAGACTGGTGGTTCCAGCCGCAACCGCTTCCCGGTCCCTCGCCGCACGGCGGCGCACTTTACCTTCCGATGCAAGTCACACGACCAAGAAAGTGGGCGCTTCTTAAATGTCAGCTACTATCTTCGCCAACGGGACTATTCGATTGGATGCTTGGGGCGATCCCGTAGAGGCCCTTGCCGTGAAACAAGGCAAAGTCATCGGCGCAGGGCCGCTGGAGGAAGTTGAGGCGACAGCCGGGGCGGCGCCGCGGCGTGTCAATCTCGACGGCGCCACAGCGGTCCCGGGGCTGATCGAGTCCCACGTTCACCCCGTGTTCTTCGGACTGACCAGGAACTGGACTGATTGCCGGAGCCCCCTGAACGGTTCGATCGCAGATATCCAGGGCGCATTGCGACGAGACCTGGCCACTGTGCCCACTGGCAAGTGGCTTCGCGGTTGGGGCTATGACGACACCATGCTGCTCGAAAACCGCCATCCTCACCGAGACGACCTGGATGCCGTCAGCCGTGAGGTCCCCTTGGTGGTCTCTCACATTTCAGGGCACTTTGTTGTGGCGAACTCCCTCGCTCTTGAGCTCGCCGGCATTCATGAAGATCGGGCAGATCCCGCGAACGGGCACTTTGTTCGAGATGAATCCGGAAGATTGACCGGCCTGTTGTGGGAGATGGGGGCAGTGCACGCGGTCCTTGACGCTATGCCACAGGCTTCGGCATCCGATGTTGAAGAGGCGGCTCTCTACGCGGCTCACGTGGGCGTCCAACGCGGCATGACATCCATCCATGACCTCGGCGTCGGCATCATGGCCGGGGACCTGGAGATTCAGGCGTGGCGGAAGCTGGCCGCAGATTCCAAGATCCCCCTCAGGGTGACCGGCTATGTCAGGGCAGATCTCGCACAGGGCTATGTGGAAAGCGCGCCCGACCTGTTCACCCGTCCCGCGTCGGGAAAATATCGGGTAGCCGGGGCCAAGTTCTGGTCGGACGGATCGATCCAGGGGCTTTCGGGCGCGTTGAAAGAGCCATATTCATGTCAAGATTCCGAATGCGGAGAACTGCTGTATTCCCCCGAAGAATTGGTGGAACTCCTGGGCCACGTTGATGCCGCGGGCGGCCAATGCGCGGTCCATGCCAACGGCGATCGTGCCATCTCTACAGTGGCAGGGGCCTTTGCCGCCTTGCACGGGAGCTCGAACCAGAGCGATCCGAGGCACCGGGTGGAGCATCTGCAGATGGCATCGGATGAAGACATCTCGTCGCTGGTCGAGTCGGGCTCGGTGGCCTCCATTTTCGCCAATCACGTCTACTACTGGGGCGACCGTCATCGCGATCGTTTCATTGGGGCCGAACGTGCTGCCAGGATCGATCCCACGCGGGACGCTCGGAACGGTGGCCTCCACTTCGGCATGCATTCGGATTGCCCGATAACACCGATGGATGCTTTGGCTACCTTTCGTACGGCGGTGACGAGGCAGACCAGCGGTGGCTCAGTTCTGGGCGAGGCACAGCGAATTGACCAACGTGCAGCATTGCATGCCCTGACTGCGGACAGCGCCTACCTGACCCACGACGAGGGTCACTTGGGTACGCTGACCACCGGAATGGACGCCGACCTGAGCATCCTTGACCAAGACATCGTGGGCTTGGGCATCGAACAAACCCAGGATGTCTCAGCCGTAGCAACGGTGGTAGGAGGAGATTTCGTTTACAACCATGGCGGATTCTGAAGATGACGACTTGATTATCCGGTCCATTATTGTCCCCGATGGCCTTCGGTCCGCCTGAACACTGTGGATGTCGCCCCAGGGCAGGGAACGCTTCGCGGTAAAGTACGGCGCGTGTCTTCTGGCGGCCCATCATCGGGAAACCAGGGCTATCTTCTAAACCGTCACAGTCCGCAGCATGAGTTCGGATGCGAGGTTTGCGCATACCCAACCTCTAGCTGTCAGTCTTCTCGCCAACGTAGGCTTCCATGGTCGATCGAAGCTCAGAGATGAATTCCTCGAGTTGCAGTAGCACGTCATCTGGATATTTGCTCATCACGTCGTCGATCCGCGTACCGAGAGGGTCGAAAAAATCGTCGGTGACCTTCTGTATTTCGGCGGTTGAATGCAGGGTGACAATGCGGCGGTCGGCGTGCTCATGCGAGCGGATCACGTAACCGGCTGTTTCGAGGCGATTCAGCAGCGACGACGTCGCTCCGGCAGTCAAGCCGACTCGTTCTCTGAGACGAGCGGGGGAGAGCGGGGTTCCGCGCTCTTCGGCAGCAAGAATTTCGATGACGGCGGACGCATCCGTGTGGTGCAAGCCAAGACTGGCTGCGAACCGACGTCCTACCTCACCGTAGGTGCTCCCGTAGCCGCGGAGTACCTCGATCATACGTTCACGTTGTTGCACCACGGTCTGGCGCGCCTCATTACCCAAACTTACCTACTTCGTCAGAGGACCTCATTTGACAAGATATCATCGCACCAAATAGTTTCACTATGAAACTATTTGGGCGTGTAAATATATGTGGAGGTTTTGATGGCGGCAGTATCGGCAACGGCTCGGCGTTGGTTGGGCCTGATAGCCCTGGCCCTGGGGGTCGCATTGATCGTCGTGGATACCACGGTCGTCAACGTGGTCATCCCCCCAATGATTGAGGATCTGGGGATTGATTCGTCGCAGGCCCAATGGGTCCAAGAGTCCTACGCCATCGTGTTCGCCGCTCTGCTGCTCGTCGTCGGACGTATCGCTGACCTGCGAGGGGCGCGGTTCATATTTGTCACCGGTGTGATCGCCTTTGGCGTCACGAGCCTGCTCGCAGCCATAGCCCCAACTGGCGAAATTCTCATACTCGCTCGGTTCTTGCAGGGCGTTGGCGCGGCCTTGATTCTGCCGACGACGTTATCTTTGCTCAACTACATGTTCACCGGTAAGGCTCGCGGCCAAGCGTTTGCCGTATGGGGCGCAACGATCGGTGCAGCCACCGCTCTTGGGCCGGTCCTCGGTGGGTGGCTGTCCGAGCATGCGTCCTGGCGGTGGGCTTTTGGCATCAATATTCCGCTGACGGTCCTGATTCTCCTGCTCTCCCTAGTTTTCATCAGTCGTTCCCCGCACACATCGGGCCGCGTGGATGGCATGGGCGCTCTGCTGTCGGTCGCAGGGCTGGGACTGCTTGCCTTCGGAATAATCGAGGGTCGCGTCTATGGCTGGATGACGAGCCAGCACGAATTTTCACTCTTCGGACTCACCTGGGACAATGGGCTTTCACCAGCATTCGTCGCTCTGCTCGTGGGTGCAGTTGTCATGGCGGCGTTCGTATGGCGACAAGTCGTCCTCAGTCGCGGCGGCCACAATGACAAACCCCTCATGGACGTCAGGCTGTTTTCGATCGCTTCATTTCGTAACGGCAATATCGCAACCGTGATCATTGGCCTGGGGGAATACGGAATCATTGCTGTCATGCCCCTCTGGCTGCAGTTCACCCTCGACTACTCGTCGCTCCAGGCCGGACTCGCGCTCGTCCCAATCGCCATCGGAAGCTTCGTTGCCAGTGGCGTGACCTTTCCTCTTGCACACAGAATTTCGGCTCTGGCATTCGTGCGAATCGGCCTTATCGTAGAAATCATTGGGCTGGCCGGCCTTGGCACCGTCGCTGCAACCACCGATTCGCCCTGGTGGCTGATTGCATTCGTATTGTTCATTTACGGGGCCGGTGTCGGCTTTGCGACCGCTCAAGTCACCAACGTAGTGCTCGCCGATGTCCCCGAACAAGAAGGGGGACAAAGCTCGGCGATCCAGAGTACGTTCCGTCAACTTGGCTCAGCTCTGGGCATCGCCGCCCTCACAACCGTGTTCTTCTCCGCCATTAGCGCGAAGCTGAAAGCTACCCTGGTTGACGCCGGCATGTCCTCTCAAGAGGGGGACAAATTCTCCAGTGCAGTCACAGACAGCGGCGGAGCAGCGATTGCGCCGTTGGCCCAGAATCCGTCCACTGCTTCCATCGCCGATGCTGCCCACGATGCCATGACCCACGGACTCGCCCTCGGTTCCTACCTCGCGGCAGCATTCCTGGTTCTGGGCGTCATCGCGACATTCTTCATACCGAATGGACCTGTTTCAAATGATAGGCCGGATGAGTTGGAATTAAGATGATCACGAAGAAATGTTCGCCCTAAAGTATTCGATTATATCCAAGGCTTAATTCATATGTTTTACAATCGACAAGAAAGTAGAGTGAATAATCAAGGTGTCTTATTGGCGCGACGTTGTTCGGCCGTTGAGTAATCGCGTTCTTGATGTCGTCCGCAATATCGTGGAAATATTCAAAAGCCATACAAGAGCACCTTCTGGAAAAGAAACTTTCAGCCCGGATCCGGTTTTGGACTGGTCCAAAAAGTCCGGGAAATAACTGGCTGGACTGTTGCTGGATTCGAAGGTGGAGTTGCATTTCCCCTTGATATTCCTGGGTGCTTGCGTGAGAGGTCGATGAGGGCCCGTTACGTTGATTTGAATTCGTTGCCAAAGTAACTCGGAGCCTCGGTATGTATTGCGTGCCTAGTCATCGGAATAGCGAGCCGCAGAAGGTCCGGGCTGGTGCGGCGCTACGGTGAAAACATTCTGGCTCAGGGATTCGTATTCGACTTGGACTACGCCGTGCAACCGGATATTTCGGCGGTCGCGAGCTGACGGACAAGCACTCGTCCACCTTGGATCGGTGCTGATTTGTTTCCTGGTTCACGGATGGGCCCGGACACAGTGCTAACGTCGAATACGTGCAGTTGAATTCCACAGAACATCAAGGATCCGTCACCGGCACTCTGAGCATTCCAGTGTCCAAGTACCATGTGCATCGCGCGCTGGTTCTGGCCGGGCTAGCCGATGGCGTCAGTATCCTGCACGGTGTCTCGCACACCAGGCAGGCCGAATGGACTATCGCATGTTTGCGGGCCCTCGGAGTAGGAATCACCGTCACGAAAGACGCGTATATCGTCACCGGGACGGGTGGTCGTTTCCGTAGCGTACCGATTCGAGAGCGTGGATCGGACGGTGGTGAAGGTCTGCTCGATGTCGGGGCTTCTGGTACCACCCTGTACTTCCTCACTGGCTTGGCTTGCTTGGCCGATAGCCCGATAACCCTGACGGGCATGAAGTATTTCCGGCGACGGCCGATCAAGGCCCTCCTCGACTCTCTCCAGCAAATGGGCGTTGAGCTCTCATCCGAGGATGACTGCCCGCCGATCACCGTCCAGCCCGGTCGTCCCCGAGGGGGCGACGTCGAGATCGCCGGGACCCTCTCTCAGTGGATCTCAGGCCTATTGCTCCTGGCTCCTTTCGCGGAGACGGACACGACGATTCACGTGACCGGCGGCAAGCTCAACGAGGGATCCTACGTGGATCTGACCTTGCGCCTGATGCGCCATTGGGGTCTGGACGTCGAGGTCAGCGAGGACGAGCTGACTTACCGAATCCCTGCGGGGCAGACCCCGAAGGCTCGGGACTACACGATTCCGGCGGATATTGGATCGGCGGCTTTCGGGATCGCGGCTGCTGCGTTGCACCCGGCCGACGTCCTGCTCGAAGGACTCACTACAGCAACCTCCGCCGAGGCGGATCACCCGGAGGCCGAGTTCCTCGACATCGTCACCGAGATGGGGGTTCCTCTGACCAGGGATCCGGAGACCGGATGGGTGCGTATCCACCATGATGGCCTGACCCTCCAGCCCTTCGATCTCGACGCGACGACCTTCCCTGACCTGGTCCCCGTTCTTTCGGCTCTTGCCTGCTTTGCCGATGGCACGAGCCATCTGCGCAACGTTGGCCATGCTCGCCTCAAGGAATCAGACCGGGTTGCAGCGATGCTCCAGGTCAACCGACTGGGCGGGCACGCTGAGCAGGAAGCTACCGCCCTGCACATCACCGGCATCGAGAATGGAAGGGGAACCGGAGCCGCGCTGTCGAGCTTTAACGACCATCGTGTGCTCATGGCCCTGGCCGTGGCCGCTACGAGGTGTCAGGGGGTCACCAGCCTGACCTATCCCCATGCGTATCGGACCTCATATCCGGAGTTTCTCGACGCGATGGAGAGCATCGGTCTGAGCATCGGAGTGGGCTCGGACCCGCGTCGGGAGAAGCATTCTGAACCCGCGCGCGGCACCGAACCCGCACTCGAGTCTGCTCCCCGGCATCCGGAGGAGGCCGTGCCCCACGAGGACGCTGTATTCCCTCGTCTGGTGCGAGAACGCGCGGAGCGGAGCCCCGAGGAGGCTGCGGTGATCGAGGTTGCCGCGGCCGAGGCCGCCTCCACCACGAGCTGGGCCGAGCTTCAGGAGGAAGCCGACCGGATCTCGCAGATGCTCATCGAATTGGGCACGGTCCGCGGCGACGCCATCGCAGTGCAACTGCCCAACTGGCGCGAGTTCGTCGCCGTGTCACTGGGGGCGATGCAGATCGGGGCAGTCGTCACACCGATCATGCCGGTCTTCGGCCCGCGGGAAGTCTGCATGACCTTGGTCCGCTCGAAGGCCAAGATCCTCTTCCTGCCCGACCTGTTCCGCGGCCGCCGCGCCGCTCTCGAACTCTTGGCCGTGGCCGACGAGGCCGAGGCCACCGGCCGCAAGCTCGCGCTGGAGAACATTGTGGTCGTTCAGTCCGCGGCCCGCGGCGGCGAGGGGATCAAGGGTCTGTCGCCCATTCCAGAGGAGGCGGCAGCTCGTTGGAACGCTTCCGACTGGACCTGGCGCTATTACGACCGGGCTCTGGCTTCGGTAACTCCGGATCGGGGAACCATTGCCGACCGAATGCCCAGCGAGGAGGACATCTGCCAGTTGCTGTTCACCTCCGGTACCACGGGCGAGCCCAAGGGTGTTCAGCATCCGTATCGTACTTTGGGCCAGGCCACTTCCATGCACGTTGCCCGCTCGGGTCTGGGCTCGGAGGATCGGATCTTCGTGCCGAGCCCGCTGGCTCACCAGACCGGTTTCCTGTATGGGATGTTATTGGCCTTCCGGCTTGGCGTCGCCCAGGTGATCCAGCCGATCTGGTCAGGAGAGAAGGCCCTGGATCAGGCCTTCGAGCAGGCTAAGGTATCCTTCGTCCAGGCCGCGACCCCGTTCCTGATGGACCTCGTCGGGCTCGTGGAGTCCGGACAGAGGGAAGCGCCCGAGAGCCTGACGACCTTTGTTGCTACGGGGGCTGCGGTTCCGCGCGAACTGGCCCAGCGGGCTACGAAGGTTCTCGAGACCTCCGTGCTCGGGGCCTTTGGCACCACGGAGACCTGCCTGGCCACGTTGTCGGGCCCCGCCGATGTCCCGGAGAGCATATGGGGTACCGACGGACGGGCCCTTCCGGGGATCACCCTGCGCATCGTCGACGATGAGGGGCACGAGGTTCCCGCGGGCGTCGAGGGAAACTTCGAGTTTGCCTCGCCGACCCTGTTCGGCGGCTATCTCGAGCGTTCGGACCTCACCGCGGAGGTCTTCACGGACGATGACTTCTACCGGACGGGCGATCTCGCCGTCATCGACGAGAACGGTTATCTCAAGGTCACTGGCCGTGTCAAAGACATCATCAACCGCGGAGGGGAGAAGATTCCGGTCAGCGAGATCGAGAACCTGCTCTTCCGGCACCCTTTGGTGGCCGACGTCGCCCTAGTGGCGATGCCGGATCCGCGGCTCGGTGAACGCGGTTGTGCTTACCTGGTTGACGCCCAGAAGGACCGGACCCTCGACCTGTCCGGCATTCAGGAGTACCTCTCCGGTGCTGGCGTGTCGAAGTACTACTGGCCCGAGCGCGTCGAGCATATCGACGAAATGCCGCGCAACGCCTCGGGGAAGATTCAGAAGAACGTTTTGCGCGAGGCCGCAGCGGCCCTCGCCGCCGACGGCCGCGATGGCCGGAAAGAGAGCTGATATCAGCATGGTCGATAACAACACCCTGAACCTTGGCGAGTTCCTGGACGAGGTGCGAGCTTGGGTCGCCGGACCCGGCGAGGAATGGGCCGAACGCATCGAGGACACCGGCACGGTACCGGATGAGCTGGTGACCGAACTTCGCGAGCGTGGATGGCTGTCCCTCGCGGCCCCGCAGGAACTCGGTGGGGCCGGGATGTCCTTCTCCGATTACCTTCAGGTTCTGGAAGTGATTTCCAAGTCCCACGCATCCATTCGAATGCTCGTGCACGTGAACAACGGGACGTGGCGGGCGATGGCTCCTTACGCCTCCCCGGAGCTGCGGGATGAGGTCCTCATTCCCGCGGTCAAGGCAGACAAGCGCGTGGCCTTCACCCTGACCGAGCATGACCGCGGATCGGGAGCCGATATCGGCACGACGGTTCGCCGCGAAGGCGACGAATACGTGATGAATGGTGAAAAGCATCTGATCACCTTCGGGGTGAAAGCCGATTACCTGCTGATCACCGCACGCCTGGAGGGAACCTCCGGCAAGGACGGACTCGTGAGCTTCACGATGCCCAATCATCTGCCCGGCGCGGAGGTCATTGACGACTCCGAGACGATGGGTGTGCGCGGAACCGATCACGCGACCCTGCGCTTCGAGGAGACACGTTTCCCGGCCCGCTATCGCCTCGGCGCGGAGGGACAAGGTCTCGAGATCGCCCTCGGCGGATTCCTGACCCCCAGCCGGGTCGGAGTGGCCATGAGTTGCGTCGGGCTGGCCGAACGTGCCCAGGAACTCGCCATCGAATACGCGAACGAGCGTGTGACCTTCGGGAAGCCGTTGGCCAAGCGCCAGGCGATTCAGTTCATGCTCTCTGAGAACTATGCGCGCCTTGCCGCGGCCAAAGCGCTGGTGATGCAGGCGGCTCGTGCCTACGAGGTTGGCGCTCCGGACGCCGGCGAGCTCTCTTCCGCTGCGAAACTCACCGCCGTGGATATGCTCACTTTCGTGACCGACAATGCCCTGCAGGTTCATGGCGGCCGCGGATACTGGAAGAAGAACCCCATCGAACGCGTCTACCGGGATGCCCGTGCCCAGCGTTTCGAAGAGGGAACCAACGAGATTCAGAAGCAGGTAATCTCCCGAGGCGTTCTCTCGGGAACCGTCTCTACCGAAGGAGGACAGTGGTGAGCGAATCTCCTCGCGTCATCGTCATTACCGGGGCCAGCCGAGGAATCGGCAGGTTGTTGGCCCAGCGGCTAGGTTCGCAGGGTGCCCATCTGGTCATCAACTACAAGGCCAATTCCGAACTCGCTGAGGAGTCTCTTGCGGCCGTGCGTGAAGCGGGCGGTGGCGGGATCACGGTCCAGGCCGACGTCGAGTCCCCCGAGGGCGTCGACGAGCTCTTCGCGGCAGTGGATGCCGCTTATGACCATGTGGATGCGTTCGTAGCCAATGCCGCGGCCTCTGCATTCAAACCGGTCAAAGACCTGAAAGTTCACCATCTGGACCGAAGCTACGCGATGAACGTCCGCAGTTTCGTGCTCGGGGCGCAGCGCGCCGCCGAACGCATGCGTGACGGCGGAAAGATCGTCTACATGTCCAGCTACGGATCGCATTCAGCCTTCCCGACGTATGCGGCCCTCGGAGCCGCCAAGGCCATGGGCGAGCAGTACATGCGTTACATGGCCGTCGAGTTCGGTCCGCGCAATATCACTGTCAACGCCGTCAACGGCGGCCTGATCGACACGGATTCCCTGGACTTCTTCTACAACAAGGTCCCGGGCATGGCAGACATCGACTCCGTGGTGGAGAAGTTGCCGCTGGGCCGTCCGGCCACCGCTGAGGACATGGCCCAAGCGGCGCTGTTCTTGCTTTCGGAGCAGGCCGGATACATCACGGGCCAGGTGCTTAACGTCGACGGTGGACTGTCCGTGATCGCCCCGCCCTACTGGGCCGACACCAAGGAACCCTTGCGCGAGGCGGTGTTCGGGCAGGAGTGAGCACTCCTTTTCCTCGCATCGCAACACCCCTCGCCGTCGGGAACCTGCGGCTTCCGCATCGCATTGTAATGGGCTCCATGCACACGGGCCGCGAGCACGATGCAACCGCCCTGGGCGCGTTCTACGCAGAGCGTGCCCGGGGCGGGGCAGGTCTGATGGTCACGGGCGGACTCGCAGTCAACCAGGCCGGATCCGGTGGCGAGGACTACGTAGTGCTCACCGATCCGGCCGTGATCGCGAGCCTCGCGGAGGCCGTCAAAGCCGTACACGCCGAGAATGGGCTGATTGCCGCCCAGCTCTTCCACGCCGGTCGCTACGCGGTCGGCGACTGGGCCGTCGCGCCGTCACCGATCCCGTGGGGTGCGGCGCGCGGCATCGTTCCCACGGAGCTCGACGAGGCCGGGATACGCTCTACGATTGACGATTTTGCCGCAGCGGCCGCAGCGGCCCGAGCTGCTGGCTTCGATGCCGTGGAAATCATGGCCTCCGAGGGGTACCTGCTCAATCAATTTCTCTCCCCGCTGACCAACGTCCGAGAAGATGCCTGGGGTGGAGATGCCGGGGCCCGAATGCGCTTTCCACTTGCAGTCTTGCGGGCCGTGCGGGAGGCCGTAGGCTCGGACATACCTGTGATCGTCCGGCTCTCCGTTGAGGACCTGATGCCGGGCTCCACGGTTCCCGAGGAGGTCGATGCCTTCGCCCTGGCATTGGCGGATGAGGGAGCCGATGCGCTGAGCATGGGGGTGGGGTGGCACGAGTCCCGGGTCCCGACCGTACAGTCCTCGATTCCTCACGGTGCTTGGGTCGCGTATGGTGAGCGCGTCGCCGACGTCGTTCATGCCGTTCATCCGGATCGGCCTTTCATCGCCTCCAACCGCATCGTGGATCTGACCGAAGCCGAAGAGATTCTGGCCCGTGGTCGCGTCGATGCCGTGGCGATGGCCCGGCCTTTCCTCGCGGATGCGGACCTGATGGCCCGTTCCTTGGCCGGAAACGCCAGCCTGGTCAACCGCTGCATTGGGTGCAATCAGGCCTGCATTGACCGTTCGATGTCTTTTACCCCCGTATCCTGCCTGGTCAATCCGCGGGCGGGGCAGGAATCCAGCTTCCCGCTGGAGCCCTCGCCCGAGCCCCGTTCCATGGCTGTGGTAGGCGGTGGCCCGGCCGGGCTGGCCGCGGCCGAGGACCTGGTTCTCCGGGGTCATCGTGTAACTGTCTTCGAGAGTTCCCCCGCACTGGGCGGTCAGTTCAAGCTTGCCGCCCGGGTTCCCGGCAAGGAGGATTACGGGGTCATGGTCGCGGCGGCCGAGGAGCGGCTCAAGCGGGCAGGCGTTCGTCTCGAGCTCGATCATGCCCCGGATGCGGGCGAGCTCGCCGGTTTCGACGGCGTCGTGCTCGCAACCGGCGTCAGGCCTCGCGGTATCGATCTGCCCGGCGCCGACCAGGCCCATGTCATCGGTTATGAGAAGGCCTTGCGTGACGGAGTCGCCCCTGGTCCTGTGGCGATCATCGGCGGAGGCGGTATCGGCGTGGATGTGGCTGCCTCCCTGGTGGAGACCGAGTATCCCGCTTGGCGGTGGGTCGGTTTCGCGCAGCGATTCGAGGTCGAGCCGACGGTTCTTGCCCCCACGAGCGCTCTCGCCGAGCGACGGGGGACCCCACGGCCTGCTCCCAGACCAGGCCAGCAGGTGACCCTCATGCGACGTTCTGGACGCTTCGGCCAGGGGACAGGCAAGACGACCCGATGGGTCAACGTCGGAGTACTCCGTGATGCCGGGGTCTCCATGCTCAATGACCTCGACTACGTGGGCATCACGCACGATGCCGTCGAGATTTCCCGCGAGGGGAAGACCGAACGGATCCCCGCTAACACCGTGGTCGTCTGCGCGGGCCAGGAATCCTCTGATCCGCTCTCAGCACGGCTCGAGGCCACGGGCGTTCCCTTCGAAGTGGTCGGCGGGGCACGAGAGGCGCGCGCCGTGGATGCCGTACGCGCGACGAGCGAAGGCCTGGCAGCGGCCCGCCGTCTCACCGCGATCTGAGCGTTCGTGCCTTGACGCCCTTTTAAAGGGGGCGCTGATGCGGGCTCATCGCAGAGGGGCCTTCGCGGGGATACCTACCGGGGCTTATCAGAGCTTGCTAGAGTTGTTCTTCTCTAGCGTCCTCGAGCACAGCATCTTCGATGTGGCTAGGGAAGTGAGGTACCGGTGTTCGTTCACGAGCGGTCCTCGCTGCAGAAGGGATGAATGAGGATGATGACTGTTCCACCGCTCATCGCAGCGGTTGTTCTTTTGCTGGTACGTGCCGTGCTCGCCGTGGCGTTTTTTCGTGAGTTCTGGGTGAAGGCCAAGGACGTCCGCGGCTTTGCGAAAAATGATGGTCTCAATGTTCCGGCGGCGTGGTTCGTCACCGTTGCCGAACTCGCCGCGGCGCTATCCTTCACGACCGGTGTTCTGGCGCAGTGGGCCGGAATCGGAGTGATCTTGCTGATGATGATCACGACGAGCATGCATGTTTTCAAATGGCACAGCACGTACTGGGCATCGTCCGGTGGGCCGGAATATGACTTACTCTTGCTGTGTTTGGCTGCGGTCGTCCTGGCTTTCGGAGCCGGGTCCATCGCCATCCCGACTCTGTTTGGATACTGACACGAGAGCAAGAAGTCGTCTTTCGCCGGGCCAGTGAGATCGACGCCAGAGAATTTCAGCCCCTTGTCTAAACTGGCCGCATGCGAATAATTCTGCAGAGAGTCGAACGCGCGAGTGTCACGGTTTCAGATGAGGTCGTGGGAGGAATCCAAGAGCCTGGTCTCCTCGCCCTCGTCGGAATCACTCACCACGACGGAGACGCCGAAATCGCCAAGCTCGCGGAGAAGACTTGGAACCTCAGGCTTCTGGACGGTGAGAAATCTTGCGCCGACGAGGCGGCTCCGGTTCTCGCGGTCAGCCAATTCACTCTCTACGGTGATGTCAGGAAGGGGCGGCGTCCGTCGTGGTCCAAGGCGGCCCCAGGGGCCGTATCCGAACCGCTTTTCAATCAGTATGTCTCGGCCCTTCGGGAATTGGGCGCGAGGGTTGAGACCGGCCGATTCGGAGCGGATATGAAGGTAGAACTCGTCAACGACGGCCCATTTACCGTGATTTTGGACAGTGAGGACCTTCTCTGATTCCGGCTCAACCTCGCTCCGATAGGCTGAGTCTGTGACGCAATCACTATTCGACAGTCCCGACGATTCTTCGCCGAACGAGCCAGCACGCGGTCGTTCTGCCGGTCCCAAGAGCCCTCTGGCCGTCCGGATGCGGCCGCGCTCGGTGGATGAAATAGTCGGTCAACAGCATGCCCTCAAGCCCGGGTCACCCTTGCGGGTTCTGGCAGGGGAGGACGCCGGCCCGGCGGGACCCTCGTCCGTCATATTGTGGGGGCCTCCAGGGACGGGGAAAACGACGATCGCGCACGTGATCGCGAGAGGTTCGTCCCGCAAATTCGTTGAACTCTCCGCTGTGACCGCGGGCGTCAAGGACGTTCGTGCGGTCATGGATCAGGCCTTGAACGATCGCGACATCCGGGGAATCACCACCGTCCTGTTCCTCGACGAGATCCACCGGTTCACCAAGGCTCAGCAGGATGCACTGTTGCCGGGCGTCGAAAACCGGTGGGTCGTGCTGGTCGCGGCGACCACCGAGAATCCTTCCTTTTCGGTGATCTCTCCGCTGTTGTCCCGCTCAATACTGGTGACCCTCAAGCCTCTGGAGGACGAGGCCATCGGGGATCTCTTGGACCGGGCGGTCTCGGCCGAGCGCGGATTGCGCGACCAAGTCGTCCTTTCTGAAGCGGCTCGCAAGCATGTGGTGGAGTTGTGCGGGGGAGACGCCCGGCGGGCACTGACCGCCCTCGAGGCGGCGGCGGCCGTCGCTTATGGTGAATCCGAGGACCAGGAAGCCCCTGTTGAAATCACGGACAAGCATACGGAAGAGGCCCTCGACAAAGCGGCCCTGCGCTATGACAAGGGCGGAGACCAGCATTACGACGTGATTTCGGCTTTCATCAAGTCGATCAGAGGTTCCGACGTCGACGCCGCACTCCACTACCTTGCCCGCATGATCGAAGCGGGGGAGGACCCGCGTTTCATCGCTCGGCGGTTGGTAGTCCACGCGAGCGAGGACATCGGGATGGCGGATCCGACTGCGCTCCAGACGGCCGTGGCCGCGGCCCAGGCGGTCCAGCTCATCGGGTTGCCCGAGGCGAGGATCAACCTCGCCCAGGCGGTGATCCACCTGGCTACCGCGCCGAAGTCCAACGCGGTCATCACCGGAATATCGGAGGCAATAGCGGATGTTCGCGGAGGAAAAGCCGGTGCGGTGCCTCCGCACTTGAGGGATGCTCACTACGCGGGCGCGACACGCCATGGTCACGGCAAAGGTTACGTATACCCCCATGATGTACCCCATGCCGTGGCACCACAGCAATATGCGCCGGATGAGCTCAAGGGGGTCGAATACTATCGACCCACTGAGTATGGCGCCGAAAAGCCATTACGGCAACGACTAGGCATAATACGAAGAATCCTGGGTGGATTCCGGTCCAGTTAGTTAGCTAAACCAATTAAGAGCATCACTAACTGGTTTCTGAGAGGGCGATCTAAGGTTTAGTAACGCGTCCGAAAGAAAAAAATATTTTATACCCGCGTCCCGAAAGAGTATTTCCAAGTCAACTAAGAAATCTCCTCAATCAGGGTTGCCCTGGAGGCTCTGCGAGCCTTTCTTAGTGCAGGCCTAAAGAGTTGAATTCTAGTAATATACTTTCCAGTAGCCCGACGCATGATCTTGACTGCGGAACAAGCCGAGGGTTATGCCGTAGTTGATTTCCCGGACACCCAGTCCGCCTGACCAGAAAGTAGAGTATGACTCAGAACATCTCTCGTAGACTTACCACGGGCGCCGCTTGGTCCGTCCCTGTCCTTCGGGGGACGTGATCCTGCATTGACAGGGTCATATTCTCCTGCGAGTCTTCCGGCTCAAGTCTATGCCCTACAACCCTTTCGGATATAGTCTCCGACCGATATCAAAGCACCTATGACACAGAACAAACAGAATATTTCTCGCCGCACCCTTGCGAAAGGTGCAGCATGGTCCGCTCCTGTGCTGGCAATGTCTGCCTCCGTGCCCGCGTTCGCAGCTTCGTCGTCCCCGCCACCCTCTCGCGGCAGATGCTTGACCCCTGAGGAAGTCCGATCGGGCGACTGTGCCCGCATCCTGCAGGCCTTTGACACCTTCGATGGACTTCGGAACTACAACACGAGTTTTGGCCGCTGGGCGCCCGCGAACCTCCAGTTCAACATTACTGTGCAGGCGGAATGCTGGCCCTATGCTCAGGTGATGTCGGTCAAGAGCTACGGTGGCGGCGGAGCGGGATACTGGATACCCAGGCCTACGATTGTGCTGCCTAATGCGGGCTGGAAAAAATTCACCGGCCGTACAACGATCGGGCAAGTCGGATCCTGGGGCGTCAGGCAAGGGATCCCTTTGTCCAAAACCATTCAGTGGGAGAACTCGGAGTATTCTGACAAGTTGGATTGGACCGGAGCCATGGTCACCGTTCCTCTGGAGTTCAACTGGACTGATCATGGCGTCCACACCTGCGGCTTCGACCTTAAATTCGAGTTCTCCAAGGGGTGGACGGGCATCTTCGGAGAACGTCCGAAGATGCGTAACTATCGCCTCGTCCTGCGCGGTCAGTGATCCGGAATTGAAGGGCACAGCATAGGGTGCGTTGCATACCAACCGCATGTGACGCACCCGTCTCGCTGCCTCCTGGCCTTGAGAACGTCGAGGGATTAGACTGGCTCGTTGGCTGGCAAGCTCCCCAAAACGCACCTGCGGGTGATCACCGGGGTAGTTGTAGCGAGGGTTGCGGCTGACCCGAAGCTCTCCACCGTGCGAACCGTGCACGGAATCATGGAGGCCAGTTACACCAGAACAAATGATCGTGGGCCACCGCGCCAGACGATCAACCGCATGAAAGGCACAACGTGGCAACTACCACTAAGAGCAAGCGCGCCCGTAACTTGGTGCGCAAGTCTCGTGCTCTCGGAATCCCGCTGACTCCGAAGGCCGAGAAGTACTTCGAGCGTCGTCCCTACGGCCCCGGCCAGCACGGCCGTGCCCGCAAGAAGGCCGACTCCGACTACGCCGTTCGTCTGCGCGAGAAGCAGCGTCTTCGCGCGCAGTACAACATCCGCGAGGCTCAGATGCGTCGCGCATACGCTGAGGCCAAGCGCGTCGAGGGTCAGACCGGTGAAAACCTGGTCCAGATGCTCGAGACGCGTCTGGATGCCCTGGTTCTCCGTGCAGGCTTCGCCCGCACGATCTCCCAGGCACGCCAGATGGTCGTTCACCGCCACATCATGGTGGACGGCGTTCGCGTGGACCGTCCGTCCTTCCGCGTGAAGGAAGGCCAGCTTATTCACGTTCACCCCCGTTCCGAGAAGATGGATCCGTTCCAGATTGCCGCCACCGGCGCCAACCAGGACGTTCTTCCGGATACTCCGGCGTACCTGAATGTGGAGATCGACAAGCTTCACGCAAAGCTTGAGCGTATGCCCAAGCGCAGCGAAGTTCCCGTGACCTGCGAGGAACAGCTCGTGGTCGAGTACTACGCCCGTATGGTGTAAGTTTTCTCACCTCGCTCTGATGGCCCGGGCATATGCCCGGGCCATCACGGCTTTAACGGCCCCCATGCCGTAAACTGGCACAGGTCCCGGTGAAAGCCCCTCTCAGGAGCCGGGAACCAGACGATTCCATCAGAGGAGACGGGTGCATTCATGACGGGCGGAGCAATCGCAGGGCTTATCGCGGCCGGAGTATTTGCCATCCTTGTGGCACTGCTCGCGATGCCCATCATCAAGCTCGGCAAGGTCTTCGACGAAGTCCGGGAGACGGTACGGCAGATCAACGCCGGAACCGGTCCCCTCATCGACGAGGTCACACGCACAGTGACCACAACCAATTCACAATTGTCCAAAGTGGACGGCATCACCGACAACGTCTCGGACGCCTCCGCCAACGTATCTGCGCTCTCGAGCCTCGTCGCCTCGACCGTGGGCCAGCCGCTCATCAAGATGGCATCATTCTCCTACGGAGTCCGCAAGGCTTTCCGTGGGGAGGCCGCAGAAGACAAAGACGCCGCCAGCAGCAGCCAGGCGCCCACCGGAGAAACAGGGCACGCTGGTGCCCACCAGACCCCAGGAGAAGACCGATGAGCTGGTTGTCCAAAGCCGGTCTGTTGCTCGCCGGCGCCGCAGCCGGTTACGTCGCGTCAAAACGTGGCGGACAGATCGTTCACACCGCCCAAGAACTAGTGGTGAGGGATCCCATGCAGGTCAGCAAGCGTGACGGCGGCGAAGGAACCGTGGACAAGATCTGGTCTTCACCCGCTTTGACCCCCGTACGGAATGGTGCGCTCAAGGCCTTGAAATTCGCGGCGACCGTGAAACAAGGAATGGCTGAACGAGAAGAACAGCTCACCGAAAAGTACGCGAACCAGAAGAAGGACATCCGTCCGGGCTCCTTGGACACATGGGATCGGCCCCGAACCGCAGAGGCGGAATCGCGAAGCGGTGAGGCACTGCCAGGAGAGCAAGGATCCTCAGAGGTTATCGAGCACTCCGCACCCGAGGCGTCGGGCAGCCCTGCTCGGGACTCGGATCTTCCTCCGGACTTTTTCCTCGACTCCGGAAACGACCCCCAGAATTCCCGTTAGCGCGCAACAGAACCGCGCCCACGGACAGAAAACGCTCAAACAGGCACTCAGGACGAAGGACTTATAGCCGATATGCTCTCCCAGGAAATTAAGCAGCGCTGGATCGAATTCTTCGAAGAGCGTGGACACACTGTGGTCCCCTCTGCTTCCTTGGTTTCGAACGAAGCCGGAGCGATGTTCACGATCGCCGGCATGGTCCCGTTCATCCCCTACTTTCTCGGACGGGAAAAGGCACCGTACAGCCGAGCGACTTCTGTGCAGAAATGCATCCGTACGCTCGATATCGATGAGGTCGGCAAAACCGCGCGTCACGGAACGTTCTTCCAGATGGCCGGCAACTTCTCCTTCGGCGACTACTTCAAGGACGAAGCGATTCCCTTCGCCTACACCCTGCTGACCACTCCGCAGTCCGAGGGCGGATTCGGCCTGGATCCCGATCGCCTCTGGGTGACCGTGTACGAAGGCGACCAAGAGGCCTTCGACATCTGGACCCGCAAGGTCGGTTTCCCAGAAGAACGCATCCAGCGCATGAACATGCAGGAAAACTACTGGTCAACCGGCCAGCCCGGGCCGGCCGGCCCCGACTCGGAGATCTTCTACGACCGCGGACCGGCCTACGGCAAAGAAGGCGGCCCCGCCGCCGACGACGACCGCTACATTGAAATCTGGAACCTCGTGTTCATGCAGTTCCAGCGTGGCGAGGGCATCGGCAAAGACGACTTCGAAATCCTCGGTGAGCTGCCGAAGAAGAACATCGATACCGGTATGGGACTCGAGCGTCTCGCGATGCTGCTGCAAGGAGTCGAGAACTTCTATGAGACAGACCAGGTCCGCCCGGTTCTCGACGCCGCATCCGAGCTCTCCGGAAAGAAATACTTCGGTTCCGAGTCCTCCGCGGACGAAGGCTACGAAGACGATGTGCGCCTGCGCGTCGTCGCCGACCACATTCGATCGTCACTCATGCTGATCTCCGACGGCGTGACGCCGTCGAATGAGGGGCGTGGGTACATCTTGCGGCGCTTGCTGCGTCGAGCCATTCGGGCCATGCGCCTTCTCGGCGTGACCGAGCCCTGCCTGCCGGTGCTGTTCCCCGCCTCCCGGGACGCGATGAAGGGCGCCTACCCCGAGGTCGCCGACGACTTCGACCGGATCTCGCGCATCGCCTACGCGGAAGAGCGGGCGTTCCTTCACACGATCGAGTCGGGCACCACACGCCTGAACGAAGCGGTCCAGCACGCCAAAACCGGCGGGGGATCGGTGAGCGGAGAAGAAGCTTTCGCTCTCCACGACACCTACGGTTTCCCGATCGACCTGACCCTCGAAATGGCCAGCGAAGCCGGCGTGGCCGTGGACGAGAAAGCATTTCGTTCGCTCATGGAAGAGCAACGTCACCGGGCCCAGGCCGATGCGAAGGCCAAGAAGGGCTCCCACGCGGACCTCGGCGCCTTCCGGCAACTGGTCGATGAGCGCGGTTCCGTTTTCACCGGTTACACCCAGCTCAGCGGTGAAAGCACCATTCGCGCAATCCTCCAGAACGGCGTGACCGTGCCTGCCGCCTCCAAGGGCGAAACGGTGGAGATCGTGCTCGACGAGACCCCCTTCTACGCAGAAGCCGGCGGCCAAGCCGCAGATACGGGCCTCATTAGCGGAAACGGTTATTCCGTCCGCGTTCACGATGTTCAGCAGCCCGTTCGCGGTCTCAGCGTTCATAAGGGCGAAGTCATTGAGGGCGAGGTTGTCGCGGGCTCGGAGGCAAGGGCCCAGGTGGACGTCCAGAGACGCAAGGACGCGGAAAAGGCCCACTCCGGAACCCACGTCGTTCACGCTGCACTGCGTCGTGTCCTCGGACCGGAAGCCGTTCAACGAGGCTCCTTCAACAAAGAGGGCTACCTCCGCTTCGACTTCGCCTGGACCGAATCCCTCTCGGACACGGTCCGCGAAGAGGTTGAAGGCCTGTCCAATACCGCGATCCGTGACAATTACGAGGTCATCACTCGTGAGATGCCCCTCGACGAGGCCAAAGCCATGGGGGCCATCGGTCTGTTCGGCGAGAAATACGGCGACGTCGTACGAGTTGTCGAGATGAACGGCGACTTCTCCCGCGAGTTGTGCGGCGGTACCCACGTGTCAAGCTCCGCGGAGATCGGTTCCCTCTCGTTGCTCTCGGAGCAGTCCGTGGGCTCCGGGAACCGCCGCGTCGAGGCCCTGGTCGGTTTGGACTCCTTCAACCATCTGGCCGCCGAGCGCACGCTCGTCAACCAACTGACAGATCTGTTGAAGGTCCAGAACTCCACGGACCTCCCCGAGAAAATTAACTCGACCCTGAACCGCCTCAAGTCTGCGGAGAAGGAACTAGAAAAGCTGCGCAAGGAAAAGCTTCAGGCGGAAGCCGGGCGCTTGGTCGAGTCCGCTGAACTCATCGGCGGCGTCCGTCTGCTGACCCACAATGCGGGGGATTTGGCCGCCGACGACGTGCGGAACCTGGCCACCGACCTGCGCCAACGTTTGGGCGAGGACGCGGCCACCGTCGTCGTCGCAGGCACCAATAACGGCAGGCCCGTGGTGGTTGTTGCAACCAACCAGGCCGCACGGGATCTGGGTGTCAAGGCCGGTGCACTTGTCCGCACCGCTGCCGGCGTCCTCGGCGGCGGTGGCGGAGGCAAGGACGATCTCGCCCAGGGCGGCGGGCAGGAGACGGCCAAGATCGACGAGGCCTTCACGAGTGTCAAAAGCCAGGTTGCTCAGGCCGGCAAGTAAGGAATCTGTGTTCACACGAGGAGTGCGCATGGGGGTCGACGTGGGCAACGCCCGCGTCGGCCTCGCTCTGTGCGACCCGGACGGCATCCTTGCGACGCCTCTGAAGACACTGAAGCGCAATGCCAACACCAATTCGGATCGCCGCGTATTAAGAAAATTGATGGACGTGCATAATGTTACGGAAGTATTCGTAGGCCATCCACGCACCATGCGTGGTGGATCGAGCCCGTCGACGCAAATGGCGGAAGACTATGCCGAGGGGCTCGTCTCCGAGCTGGCCGACGAGGGCAGAGGCGATATACCAGTGTGGTTGGTGGACGAAAGACTCACGACAGTCTCGGCCCATCGGTCGCTCCACGAGGCCGGCGTGTCCTCTCGGGACTTCAAGTCCATGGTCGACCAGGTTGCAGCGGCTAATATTCTTCAACAGGCGGTCGACGCGCTCAAAGCTGATCGGTCTGTCGCCGGATATTGTGTTAACCCAGAGCCACGCGGCGAGTCTCCCGAGCCGTTACCCGATGACGTCGAAAAGAATGGAGAACCTTCGTGAGCGAAGATTCATCACGAAAAAACCGTGGAGAGTCTTCGGGTGATGACAATGAGTCCTTTCACGGGCTTTTCTCCCCGACAGAAGCCGAGCGACGCGCCGGCATCGAGGGTCTCCGCATCGAGCAGGAGAGTCTGACTCCTGACCAGATCCGTAGGCGTTACGCACGACGCCGCCAAGTTCTGGTCTCGGCCACGATCATCTTTGTGATTGCTCTGGTGGCATCGCTTGCCATCATTGGACCGCAAACCGGACTTTTCGAGGTGAAGGATTACCGCGGCGACGGCAACGGGAAGAACGTCAGCATCACCGTGAGCGAGGGCGATACCAACGGAACCGTTGGGCAGAGACTTGAGCAGAAAGACGTCATCGCGAACGCGGACAAGTTCGTCGAAGTCATGGAGGACAAAGGCTCCGGCAAATTCATTCAGCCCGGAACCTTTGAACTGCAGCAGCACATGAGCTCCGAATCAGCGATGAACTCGCTGACCGGCAGCGGCAGCGCCAAACATTACGTCGCGATCAACCAGAACCAGCGCAAGGATGAGACATTCGACGCGTTGGCCAAGGGAACGGGAATCAGCGTCGACAAATTCAAGACTCTCGACAACGACCCGGGCAAGTTCGGCATACCGAGTCAATTCGACTCGTTGGAAGGCTTCCTGCACCCCGGTGAGTACCGTTTTGCCGCGGACGCCTCCGCCGACGACGTCATCCAGGAAATGGTCGACAAGACCAAGAAGGATCTCAAGGACGCCGGGGTCGAGGGAGACGACGAGGTGTTCCACACCGTTACGGTCGCGTCGATTCTAGAATTCGAAGCAAAGCCGCGGGACTACAAGGGCGTGGCCGGTGCCATCGACAACCGTGTCAACAATGTCGACGGGGAGACACAGGGATTCCTTCAGTCCGACGCAACCGTTGCTTACGGGCTGGGGGAGAAGACCTACCAGATCAGCAACGAGCAGAAGCAGGATGCGTCGAATAAATACAACACCTTCGCGAACAAGGGCCTGCCCGTAGGCCCCATCGGTTCCCCGGCCGCTCAGGCGATCAAGGCAGCGGCCCACCCGGACCACAACGATTACTACTACTGGGTGACCGTGGACCTGGATACCGGTGAAACGAAATTCGCGAAAACCTACGAAGAGCACGAGAAGAACGTCGAGGAATACGACAACTGGTGCTCCGAGCACGAGGGCAAATGCGTCTGATCGAAACCCCGGGCGCCCCCTGGGCCGCGGTTCTGGGACATCCGGTAGGCCACAGCTTGTCGCCGGTGATGCACCGGGCCGCGTACCGTGTGCTCGGCTCCGATATCGAATACACCGCGGCCGATATCCAGGAAGAAACCCTCGCCGACGTCGTGGAGCCAGCACTCCAGGACGGCAATTGGCGCGGTTTCTCCGTGACCATGCCGTTGAAATCGGCGGCGTGCCGCTTCGCCGGACGGCTGACCGAATTCGCACAAACGGTCGGAGTGATCAACACCCTGGCACCCGTTGGTGGAGCGGATGGTCAGGTCGTCGGGCACAATACCGATGTCTCCGGCATCGTCAACGCGCTGCTGAGGACCGGGGCGTGCACGAGCAAGGAACCCGAGGCAGCGATCATCGGCGGCGGTGGCACCGCAACCGCAGCGGTCGCGGCTCTCCACGTACTGGGAGCGGCACGTTGCACGGTCTTCGTCCGGGATTCCGCTCGGGCAGGCCGCGTCGTCGACGTTGCCGGGCGGCTGGGCATGGAACTGAGCTTCGAGCCTCTGGACGAGGCTGCTACCAGTCTCTCCGGATTCGACCTTGTGGTCTCCACATTGCCAGCCCGAGCTTTCGACACGTATGCCCAGTCGATTCAAGGCGATCTCAGCCGGACCGCGGTCTTGGACGTCTCCTACGATCCGTGGCCTTCCGATCTTGCCCAGGCCATCAGCGCTTGCGGCGGCACCCCGGTCTCGGGACGTGAAATGCTCTTGTACCAAGCCGTTGACCAGATCAAACTGTTTACCGGGCAGAGCCTTTTCGAAGCTTTGCCGAACCAGGAGGCAGTGCTCTCGGTCATGGCCGAGGCTCTCGGCCTCACACCGCGGACCGATGAGCCGCGCCTGGTCTGCGACGACAAAATGCTTCGGCCCAGAAACTAAGGGCCGCGACGACGTCGTTGCGCCGGGGCCCCGAGCCCGGGCCCCAGACGATCACCGAAAGATGAGGTAACACCGTGACATTGCGTTGGCTGACCGCCGGAGAGTCCCATGGAGAGGCTCTTGTCGGAATCATTGAGGGCGTTCCCGCGGGCGTCGAGCTCACCTCGGAGGACATCCGCCGTGCCCTGGCCCGGCGCCGCCTCGGATACGGTCGCGGTGCCCGCATGAAATTCGAAGAGGACCGCGTCAGGATCCTGGGAGGCGTCCGGCACGGGCTGACCCAGGGCGGCCCCGTGGCGATCGAAATCGCCAATACGGAGTGGCCGAAGTGGACCGACGTGATGTCCTCAGATCCCGTGGATACGGAGGTGCTCGAGGGGCGGGCTCGCAACGCTCCGTTGACGCGCCCCCGCCCCGGTCACGCGGATTTCACGGGAATGCAGAAATACGGTTTTTCAGAGGCCCGTCCCGTCCTGGAACGCGCCAGCGCGCGAGAGACCGCGACACGAGTAGCACTCGGTGTGGTCGCCTCCCAGATTCTCAAATCTTTGGGCGCCGGGCTGGTCAGCCACACCACGGCTATCGGGTCGGTTTCTGCCCCGGAGGACGCCCCACGGCCGGTGCCTCGCGACGTCGGCGCGCTCGACGCCGATCCTCTTCGGTGCTTCGACGCGTCCACCTCCGAAGCGATGGTCGCCGAGGTGGACGCCGCGCACAAGGACGGCGAGACGCTCGGTGGCGTCGTGGAGGTTCTTGCCTACGGACTGGTACCGGGCTTGGGCTCATACGTCCACTGGGATCGCCGCCTCGACTCCCGCTTGGCCGGTGCCCTCATGGGGATCCAGGCGATCAAGGGTGTCGAAGTGGGGGACGGTTTCTTGACGGCCGCCCGCCGCGGGACGGAAGCCCATGACGAAATCACCCAGGACGAGCAAGGTCGAGTTCAGCGCGCGTCGAATCGCGCCGGCGGAATTGAAGGTGGCATGAGCATCGGAGACGCCCTTCGAGTGCGCGCCGGGATGAAACCCATCGCGACGGTGCCCCGGGCACTGAAAACCGTGGACACGTCCTCCGGAGAAGCGACCACGGCCCATCACCAGCGGTCGGATGTATGTGCGGTGCCGGCCGCAGGCGTTGTGGCCGAGGCAATGGTGGCCCTGGTTCTGGCGGATGCCTACACCGAGAAGTTCGGCGGCGATTCGATCGCGGAGACACGACGAAACGTCGATGCTTACCTCGCATCGATTCCCGAAGAACTGGATTTCGCCCCGAACATCGAAGGATGGGACTCATGAGCTCCGGACAACAAGGACCTGTGATTCTGATCGGGCCGATGGCCGCAGGCAAATCCTTCCTAGCCCTGCACCTATCTAAATTCTTCGGCTACGGATTCGTGGATGTCGACCAACTGATCGTTGAGCGCCACGGCGTCATCGCGGAACTGTTCGTCGAATACGGCGAGAAGTATTTTCGAGATATAGAAGCCGATACCATCGAAATGCTTCTTCGCTCCCCGGACCATCAGAACTCCGTAATCTCCATCGGTGGCGGCGCCCCCATGACTGCGCGTGTGCAGGAGCTCCTGGACGCGCATACCGTGGTGTATGTGCTGGTGGATGATGAAACCGTGCGGCCTCGTATCGAGGGGAACACCACACGGCCGATGCTCCAGCCGGATCCCATTGCACGGTGGCACGAGCTCTTCGAGGCACGCCGCGAAACATACGAGCGGCTCGCGACGATCGTCCTCGATGGACGCGGCGACCGGGAGATCGTATCGATGGCGGACGAACTCCACCGCAACATTCAACAGATTCGTTCCGCCTGAGCGCGGACAAATGGCAACGGGGCAGGAACGCTCCCGACGCAGCAGACCAGGAGGATCACATGGCCGACGGGCCCTCAGACGCAACGCGCATTCCGGTCACCGGAACACAACCCTCGGAGAACTACGACGTTCATGTGGGCCACGATCTACTCGGGAAGCTCCCCGAAATTCTCGGGCCTCGCGTGCGTCGAATTCTCGTGATCCATCCACGGGCCCTGCGCTCGACGGGTGAGCTGGTCATGAACGATCTCAAGGCAGCCGGTCTCGAATCCTTCAGTGCCGAGATCCCGGATGCCGAAGAAGGCAAGCACGTCCAGGTCGCGGCATTCTGCTGGCAGGTGCTCGGCCAGAACGACTTCACGCGTTCCGACGCGATCATCTCCGTGGGCGGAGGCGCCGTGAGCGACGTCGCAGGGTTCGTGGCGGCAACGTGGCTCAGGGGCGTGCGCGTCGTACACATCCCGACGACGCTGCTCGGAATGGTTGACGCAGCCGTGGGAGGCAAAACGGGCATCAACACCGCCGAAGGCAAAAACCTCGTGGGCTCATTCCACCCTCCGGCAGCCGTCCTGTGCGATATCGGTACGTTGAGGACTCTTCCGGTCAACGAATTGGTCACCGGACTCGCCGAAGTGATCAAGTGCGGCTTCATCGCAGATCCGGAGATCCTCGACTTGATCGAGGCCCAGCCGGAAAAAATCCGTGATTCGCAGTCTGCCGTGATCCGAGAACTCATCGAACGATCCATACGCGTCAAAGCCGAGGTCGTCTCATCGGATCTCAAAGAATCCGGGCGTCGGGAGTTCCTGAATTACGGGCACACCCTGGGACACGCGATCGAGCTGAATGAACGCTACCAATGGCGCCACGGCGCCGCGGTGGCGGTCGGGATGATGTTCGCGGCAGAACTTGCGAGCACCGCGGGCAACTTGGAGGAAAGCGTCGTCGAGCGCACGCGTTCTATCCTGGAGAAGGTCGGGTTGCCGACGACGTACCGTGGTGACCAGTGGAAGAAATTGCTCGACGGCATGCACCGGGACAAGAAAGCCCGCGGGAACCTGTTGAGATTTGTGGTTTTGGACAAGATTGCTTCCCCACGAATCATGGAAGTTCCGGATGAGTCCATCCTCTTCGCGACGTATCAGGAGATCGCTTCCTGAATCGTCTCTCACAAGGGCGTTACAATAATTACCGATTCATTTTCATGGTGCACGCGTTTCGCAGCGTGCCATCGAAAAATCTGCCAAAAGGAGTGTTCGTGGCAACGACCAACGACATCAAGAACGGAACCATCCTCAAGCTGGACGGAAATCTCTGGGGCGTCATCGAGTTCCAGCACGTCAAGCCGGGTAAGGGCGGTGCGTTCGTGCGCACCAAGTTGCGCAACGTCAACAGCGGCAAAGTAGTCGACAAGACTTTCAATGCCGGTTCCAAGGTCGACCTCACCACCGTGGATCGCTCGGAATACCAGTACTTGTACCAGGACGGTTCCGACTACGTCTTCATGGACAACAAGACTTTTGACCAGATTTACGTCCCGGGGTCGGTCGTTGGCGATGCCGCCAACTTCATGCTCGAGAACCAGAACGTGACGTTGGCTCTGCACGACGGCGCTCCTTTGTACATTGAGCTGCCCCCGTCGGTTGTCCTGGAGATCACTTACACCGAGCCCGGCCTTCAGGGTGACCGTTCGACCGGTGGCAACAAGCCCGCGACCCTCGAGACCGGCGCGACCATCCAGGTCCCGCTGTTCGTTGAGCAGGGGACCAAGGTCAAGGTTGACACTCGTTCCGGCGATTACCTGGGTCGCGTCAACGAGTGAATTCGAGGACGAAGGCGCGCGTTCGCGCCCTGGAAGTTTTGTTCGAGTCCGAGGAACGCCAGCAGGACACCCTCGAGGTGCTTCGTCGCCGGCGTCTCCATACGGCCGCGATCATTTCGGAGTATTCCGAGCGGATCATCCGTGGGGTAGTCGACCATGATGAAGAGATTCGGGAGTTCGTGGAAACGTACTCCAAGGGCTGGACCATGGACCGCATGCCGTCCGTGGACCGGGCGATCCTGCGCTTGGGCGCATGGGAATTGCTCTACAACGACGACGTACCGGACGCCGTAGCAGTTTCAGAGGCGACTGGCCTGGCCAAGACGCACTCAACCGATGATTCGCCTCGGTTCATCAACGGTCTGCTGGGCAGATTGCAGAAGGTCAAACCGACCCTGTTGACGGATTAGGAAGTCAACGACGCCGCTGGGCAGCCTGCCTGGCGGCGTCTTTCGTATGTCTGAGGAACGTTCTGCCCGGTGAGGACGGGACGATTCCGCGGCGGCGTTGGGGAGCCAGATCGCAGGGGCCAAATCGCCGGATGCATGAGGCAAAGGCCTGTTGCGTGCTGGTCCGGCCCTCGACGTGCGATTCCGCGGCGGACCGCCGAAGACACATTTCGGTCTCGCGGGTCGTGCCAGCGTGACCCTGTGATACTTTTGGCCCAGATGAGAACATCTTGCTGACCTTTAAATTCCGTCCTGTGAGGCGGGGAAGGAGGCAAACGCGATGACCGAGAACTCACGCCGTGAAGGCAATACCCGAAATCGGGTATCCGAACACGCGCGCGTCATTCTGGATTCTGCGGATGTCAACCGGGTGCTAACCCGTATCGCCCACGAGATCGTCGAAGCCAACAAGGGCACGGAGGATCTCGTTCTCCTGGGCATTCCTCGGCGGGGCTTTCCGCTCGCCGAACGTATTGCCCAAAAAATCTCTTCGACCGAACCGGGATTCGATCCCAGTTCTTCTCTGGGGCAACTCGACGTCACGATGTATCGGGACGACCTGCGCCGCAACACCTCCCGGACGCCGCAACCGACCAGGATTCCGGCCGGCGGCATCGACGGCAAGAACGTGGTGCTCGTGGACGACGTGCTCTACTCGGGGCGCACGATCCGTGCTGCCTTGGATGCGTTGGGAGACTTCGGGCGGCCCGCGGTGGTCAGGTTGGCCGTGTTGGCCGATCGAGGGCACCGCCAGTTGCCGATCCGTGCGGATCACGTCGGCAAGAACCTGCCTACGTCCCAGGACGAGTCCGTTCGCGTCTTCCTCCGTGAAACGGATGAACCGGTCGCCTTGAATACAGGAGACGTCGACCGGGATCTGGACGACTGTGTCCTCCTGGACCCAGCCCAGGCACCCGCGACCGTGGAAGCGAGCCACGCATGAGACATCTTCTCGATACCAAGGACCTGAGCCTCGACGAAGCGGTCCAAATTCTCGATACCGCCGACAGTATGGCAGAGGTCGGGAACCGCGAAGTCAAGAAATTACCGGCGCTGCGCGGGCGAACCGTGGTCAACCTGTTTTTCGAGGATTCCACGCGAACTCGGATCTCCTTCGAAACTGCGGAAAAACGACTTTCGGCCGACGTCATCAACTTCGCGGCCAAGGGCTCTTCGGTCTCCAAGGGAGAATCCCTCAAGGACACGGCGCAGACCCTGGAAGCCATCAACGCGGACGCCATCGTGATCCGTCACCCCTCTTCGGGAGCTCCCGCGAGGTTGGCTGCGAGCGGGTGGATTTCTTCTCCCGTGATCAACGCGGGGGACGGAACGCACGCCCACCCGACGCAGGCCCTTCTGGACGCCATGACCCTCCGGCAGCACCGGTCCCGACTCACCGGTGCCGAAACCCGAGGGTCGGATCTCGATGGAATGAACGTTGCAATCGTGGGAGACGTCCTCCATTCACGCGTGGCCCGATCCAACGTGTGGTTGCTTGCTCTGCTCGGAGCGCGGGTCACCTTGGTCTCGCCCCCGACCTTGCTTCCCGTGGGCATCAAGGACTGGCCGGTCGAGGTGCAGTACAGCCTCGACGAGGCCATGAAACAGGACCTGGACGCGATCATGATGCTGCGCATACAGCGTGAAAGAATGCATGCGGCTTTCTTCCCTTCCTCGGAGGAATACGCGCGCCTCTGGGGTTTGACCCCTGAGCGCCTCGCCCTGCTCGATGCGCAAGGGGCCGAAACCGCGATTCTTCACCCCGGGCCCATGAACCGTGGCCTAGAAATCAGCGCGGCGGCGGCCGACTCACCGAGATCGCTGGTCCTGGACCAGGTCACCAACGGCGTCTCGGTCCGCATGTCCGTTCTCTACCACCTGATGACCGGTCCGCAGGACCAGCCCCAGACCTCCGCACTGTAAAGGACCTCATGAGCACTCAGAAATATCTCATCCGCGGTGCGCGCCTTCTCGGCGAAGAAACCGTCGATCTCCTCATCGGCAACGGCACAATAGCCGAGATCGGGGAGAACCTGGAAGGGCACGATGCCGACATCATCGAGGCCGCCGGCCTGATCGCCCTGCCCGGGCTGGTCGATGTCCACACCCACCTCCGGGAACCGGGACGCGAGGATACCGAAACCGTGGAAACCGGCACGCGTGCAGCCGCGGCCGGCGGATACACCGCAGTGTGCGCGATGGCGAATTCGAATCCCGTGGCCGACACCGCAGGTCTGGTCGAACAGGTTTGGGAACTCGGCCGTCAATCCGGTTGGGTGGATGTCCACCCGGTCGGGGCCGTGACCGTCGGTCTCAACGGTGAACGACTCTCTGAAATCGGTGCCATGGCCGATTCGCGGGCGCAGGTCCGTATGTTCTCCGATGACGGGAAGTGCGTTCACAACGCCGTGCTGATGCGGCGAGCCCTCGAGTACGTCAAGACGTTCGACGGCGTCGTGGCACAGCACGCTCAGGAGCCTCTCCTGACCGAGGGAGCGCAGATGAACGAAGGCAGTGTCTCGGCTGACCTCGGGCTGACCGGTTGGCCCGCCGTCGCCGAGGAAGCCATCATCGCTCGGGACGTTCTCTTGGCTCAGCACGTGGGCTCTCGCGTGCATATCTGCCATCTCTCGACCAAAGGATCCGTGGAGATCATCCGCTGGGCCAAGGAACGGGGGGTCGATGTGACCGCCGAGGTCACACCGCACCACTTGCTCCTCACGGACGAGTCGGTTCGCACCTACGATCCGGTCTACAAGGTCAATCCTCCGCTGAGAACACGGGAGGATGTCGAGGCCCTTCGCAATGCCGTGGCCGACGGAACCATCGATGTGATCGGTACCGACCATGCGCCCCATCCCACCGAAGCCAAGGAATGCGAGTGGGCTTGTGCAGCCATGGGCATGACGGGATTGGAAACAGCGCTGTCGATTGTCCAGCAGACTCTCGTGGAAACCGGAAAAATCCAATGGGCCGATGTCGCTCGCATCATGTCGTCCGAACCGGCCAAGATCGCGCGCATCCAAGACCAAGGGCGACCCTTGGTTACGGGTGAACCCGCGAACATCGTCCTGGTCGATCCCGAGGCACGCCGCGTCGTCGAGCCGGACAAGCACCAGTCCAAGGGCCGCAATTCGCCGTACCGGTCGATGGAGGTCCCGGGAGCGGTCCGAGCGACCTTCTTCAAAGGCCATCCCACTGTTGTGGACGGCCATATCAATTCGCCGCGGGCGCTCGTCGCCCCGGCAGACTAGGAACACATGTCCTTCAATCATTTGCTGACCCTTGTCTCCTCTGTGGTGCTGGCGGTCCTCGTGGTACTGCTGATCACCTGGGGGTGGAGGTCGCGTGCAAAACGTCAGTCGGGCATTTCAGACATTCCGGAGGTTCCGCGAGAACTCGACGGGGCAACGGCCGAATTCGCGTGCGACGTGCAATACGTGTGCACCACTACCGCGGGAGACTGGCTGGACAGAATCGCGGTACACGGGCTGGGCATGAAGTCCAACGGCAACGCCCTCGTGTACCCGAGCGGTCTGATCGTGACCCGCGACGGCGCGCGGGACCTTTGGATTCCCCGAGAAGACATCGAGGTCCTGCGCCGCGAATCGGGAATGGCCGGGAAATTCGTCGAGAAGGATGGTCTGGCCGTGATTTCGTGGCGGTTGGGCGACCGATTGGTCGATACGGGTCTCCGAACCCGAACCGCGGCCCATACGCCCGAGCTCATGGACCGACTGCGCGGCATCGCTCCGCAAGCACAATCCGAGCTTCCGGCAACTCATAGCACCCAGGCCTCCGAGCCCAAGCAGGATTCGTCGGATGCGTCCGCCGACCAGAAGAGGAAGTGAACTCATGACCAACGTACACAAGGCACCGGAACGGGCGCTCCTGGTCCTCGAAGACGGCACCGTTTTCCGCGGTCGTTCTTACGGCGCCGTGGGGGAGACCCTTGGCGAAGCGGTATTCTCGACCGGAATGACCGGTTACCAGGAGACGCTGACGGATCCCTCGTACGCGGGACAGATCGTCGTCCAGACGGCTCCCCATATCGGCAATACCGGCGTCAACGCCGAAGACGCCGAGTCTCGTCGCATATGGGTCAACGGATATGTGGTTCGGGATGCGGCTCGAGTGCCCTCCAATTGGCGGTCGGAGCGCTCACTGGACGATGAGCTTGTGGAACAAGGCGTGGTGGGAATCCAAGGGATCGATACCCGTGCGCTGACGCGCCACCTGCGAAACGCCGGCGCCATGCGTTCGGGCATCTTCAGCGGAGAGTCCGCCAGCGCGCCCGAGTCTGAATTGCTCGAGCGCGTCAAGAATTCGTCCGAGATGAAGGGGCAACAGCTGGCGGACCAGGTCACGGTGGCTTCCCAGCACACGATCGAACCTCGGGACCACGGGTGGACACAGGAGCCCCTCGGCACGCTCGTCGCCGTGGACCTCGGCATCAAATCGATGACGCCGCGGCGCTTCGCTGAGCGGGGCATCCGTGTGCACGTGGTTCCCGCGGACAGCACCGTGGAGCAGATCAGACAATTGCGCCCCGACGGAATCTTCTTCTCCAACGGCCCCGGAGACCCGGAGACGGCCGTTCAACAGGTCGAGGTACTGCGCTCAATTCTGCGCGCGGGCATCCCGTTCTTCGGAATCTGCTTCGGAAACCAGCTCCTCGGCCGCGCCCTCGGATTCGGCACCTACAAACTGCCCTTCGGGCACCGCGGCATCAACCAACCCGTGCTGGATCGCTCGACCGGCCGGGTCGAAATCACGGCCCAGAATCATGGTTTCGCCGTGGATGCCCCCTTGGACGGGCCAGTCACGGCCCCGAAATCGGAGTTCGGGCGTGTGGAGGTCTCACACATCGGGTTGAATGACGACGTCGTGGAAGGTCTCCGATGCCTCGATATCCCGGCTTTCTCCGTGCAATATCACCCGGAGGCAGCTGCCGGCCCGCATGACGCCGCCTACTTGTTCGACCGTTTCATCGAACTCATGACCGCAAATGACTCCGCTGCCCGCCAGAAAGCAGGAAAGTAACTTTATGCCTCGTCGTCAAGATCTCAAGAGCGTCCTGGTTATCGGCTCGGGACCCATCGTCATTGGCCAGGCGGCTGAATTCGATTACTCGGGTACCCAGGCCCTTCGAGTCCTCAAGGAAGAGGGGATACGAGTCATCCTGGTGAACTCGAATCCCGCGACCATCATGACGGATCCCGAATTCGCGGATGCCACTTACATCGAACCGATCACCCCGGACACGATCGAGCGCATCATCGACCGTGAGCGCCCCGATGCGATTCTGCCGACCCTGGGCGGTCAGACCGCGTTGAACGCCGCTATCGCTCTCGATGATCGCGGAACCCTGGCCAAATACAACGTCGAGTTGATCGGCGCGAATATCGCCGCGATCAATCTCGGTGAGGACCGTGAGGCTTTCAAGGGCGTCGTCGAACGGTGTGGAGCGGAATCGGCCAAGTCGATCATCGTCCATTCCATGGACGAGGCCTTGGCCGCGGCGAACAAACTCGGTTACCCGATGGTAGTCAGGCCGTCTTTCACCATGGGCGGGCTCGGTTCGGGCATGGCCTACAACGAGGAAGACCTGCACCGCATTGCGGGGGCCGGTATCCAGTACAGCCCCACGTCCGAGGTCCTCCTCGAGGAGTCGATCCTCGGGTGGAAGGAATACGAGCTGGAGATGATGAGGGACAAGAACGACAACGTCGTTGTCGTCTGCTCCATCGAGAATTTCGATCCGGTAGGCGTTCACACGGGAGACTCGATTACCGTGGCGCCCGCGCTGACCCTGACGGACCGTGAATACCAGAAGATGCGCGACGTAGCGATCGCTGTGATTCGCGAGGTGGGCGTGGACACGGGCGGTTGCAACATCCAGTTCGCCGTGGACCCGGCAACCGGCCGTGTGGTGGTCATCGAGATGAACCCGCGTGTATCTCGGTCCTCTGCGTTGGCGTCGAAGGCCACGGGCTTCCCGATTGCCAAAATCGCCACGAAGCTTTCCCTGGGATACACCTTGGACGAGATCCCCAACGACATCACTCGCAAGACGCCGGCTTCCTTCGAGCCGACCCTGGACTACGTCGTCGTCAAGGTTCCGCGATTCGCCTTCGAGAAGTTCCCTGCGGCTGACCCCACACTGACGACCACCATGAAATCCGTGGGCGAAGCCATGGCTCTGGGACGTAACTTCACCGAAGCACTGCAGAAGGCCATGCGTTCACTCGAACAGAAGGGCAGCACCTTCTCCTTCGCTGAGGACGAGCTCGCGCCATCGGAGCTGCGAGAACTCATCGAAGCGACTAAAACCCCGACGACGGAGCGGCTCCACCAGGTCCGGCGTGCGCTGGCGGCTGGAGCGTCGATCCAGGACCTCTATGAGGCGACCGGAATCGATCCCTGGTACCTGGATCAGCTTCAGCTCATCAACGAGGTCGCAGACCAGGTTCGCGAGGATAAGAACCTGAGCCGTGAGACCCTTGAGCTGGCCAAGCGCCACGGATTCTCCGACGCTCAGATCGCGGAACTGGCCGACAGCCGTGAAGACATTGTGCGCGGGGTCCGTCATGCGCTGGGTGTGCGCCCCGTCTTCAAGACCGTGGATACGTGCGCCGCGGAGTTCGAGGCATTTACCCCGTACCATTACTCTTCCTACGACCAGGAGGACGAGGTCGAGCCCCACGAGGGCAAGTCGATCATGATTCTGGGCTCAGGGCCCAACCGTATCGGTCAGGGCATCGAATTCGACTATTCGTGTGTCCACGCGTCCATGGTTCTTCGGGAGGCCGGATACGAAACGGTCATGGTCAACTGCAACCCGGAGACGGTCTCGACGGACTACGACGTCTCAACGCGCTTGTACTTCGAACCGTTGACCCTCGAGGACGTTCTCGAGGTCATCGATTCGGAACGCCGTACCGGCGGCCTGATGGGAGTTTTCGTCCAGCTCGGCGGCCAGACGCCGCTCAAACTCGCGCGCGAGCTCAAGGAGGCAGGAGTCCCGATTCTCGGGACCTCCCCGGAGGCGATCGATTTGGCTGAGGACCGCGGCGAGTTCTCGCAGGTTCTCGAACAGGCCGGGCTGACCAGTCCCAAGAACGGCACGGCCTCGACATTCACCGACGCTAAAGTCATCGCCGACGATATCGGGTACCCGGTTCTGGTCCGACCCTCGTATGTTCTGGGCGGACGCGGCATGGAAATCGTGTACGACGAGGAGAACCTCGCTCGCTACTTGTCCAACGCGACAGAGGTCTCGCCGTCACAGCCTGCCCTGATCGACAAGTTCTTGGAAGATGCGATCGAAATCGACGTCGACGCACTGTTCGACGGGAATGACCTGTACATGGGCGGAATCATGGAGCATATCGAGGAAGCCGGTATCCACTCCGGTGACTCGTCCTGCACCTTGCCCCCAATCACGTTGAGCCCCGCAGTCCTGGACCAGGTTCGTCAGGCCACGCTGGGCATAGCCCAAGGCGTCGGCGTGAAAGGGCTGATCAACATCCAGTTTGCGGTCGCTTCGAACGTCCTCTACGTGATCGAGGCGAATCCCCGGGCATCGCGGACGGTTCCGTTCGTTTCCAAGGCCACGGGCGTGCAATTGGCCAAGGCTGCAGCGCTGATCGGCACGGGGGAGACAATTCAGTCCCTCAAGGCCTCGGGGCATTTGCCGAGCCACATGGACGGGGCCAATCTTCCGGAGGAAACAGCGATCGCCGTCAAGGAAGCGGTCCTGCCCTTCAACCGGTTCCGTACGCACTCGGGTGCCGCCGTCGACTCGCTGCTCGGGCCCGAAATGCGGTCAACCGGTGAGGTCATGGGCTTGCACAAATTTTTCGACACCGCATTCGCGAAGGCTCAGGCTGCGGTCGGAAACATCCTTCCGACCGAAGGCCGCGTCTTCGTGACCGTAGCGGACCGCGACAAGCGCGCGGCAATCGTCTACGTCAAGATGCTCAAAGAGCTCGGGTTCGAAATCATCACCACCGGCGGAACGGCCCAGGTCATGCGTCGAAACGGCGTGGACTGCACAGTGGTCCCCAAACTGCGCGACGCGAAGGAAGGCGAACGGACCATCGTCGATATGATCACCGACGGCGAGATTGCCTTGATCTTCAATACGCCGTCGGGAGCCGGATCCGCTCGTGGCGATGGCTACGAAATCCGCGCCGCGGCGACCAGCATCGGGTGCCCGCTCATGACGACGATTTCGGAATTCGGTGCGACGATCCAGTCCATCGACGCTCAGCGTCGCCACACGTGGGACGTGATGAGCCTGCAAGACCATGAGGCCACGCTCGCCGCCGCCGCGGAAGCCGAGGGAGCGAAAGCATGACGGCGACAGCTCGTCCCGCCGGGGACCGTTTGTACCGTGCGATGCAGGACAAGGGCCCGCTCTGCGTCGGGATCGATCCGCACCCCGCGCTTCTCGCAGCGTGGGGCCTGCCGGACGACGCCGGTGGCTGCGAGTCCTTTGCCCTGACGGTCATGGATGCCATCGGGGGAGAGGTCGCATCGGTCAAACCGCAGGTCGCGTTGTTCGAAAGGCACGGGTCTGATGGTCTGCGAGTCCTGGAACGGGTCGTCGCCAAGGGCAGAGCCTCCGGAACCCAAGTCATCTGCGATGCCAAACGTGGCGACATCGGTTCTACTATGGCCGCTTACGCCGACGCGTGGCTGGACGGAACATCGCCGTTGGCGGGGGACTCGGTGACCCTGAGCCCTTATCTGGGATTCGGGTCGCTGGTTCCTGCGCTGGATGTTGCGGACGCAAATCGACGAGGCACTTTCGTCCTTGCGCTGACCTCCAACCCGGAGGGCGCGGACGTCCAGCACCGAGGCCAGGAAGTATCGGTGGCCAAGAGCATCGTGGCGCAGGCCGAGAAGGAGAATCGACGTCGTGAGGCCGAGTTCGCAGGCCCCTGCGGATTGGTCGTCGGCGCAACGGTCGGGCCAGCACTGGAGACCTTGGGGATTTCGCTCGCGGAATTCAACGGGCTGATCCTGGCTCCGGGGTACGGGGCGCAGGGGGCCACCGAATCCGATTTGGCGAGGGTTTTTGAAGGGGTCACCGACCGAGTCGTCGTGGCTTCTTCCCGGGGGGTGCTCCAGTACGGACCCGATGCCGGCTCCTTGGTCGGCGAGGCCCGACGCTGTAACGACGCATTGATGGCGGCCTTAGGTCATTAGCCAAAGACGATCTGGACGTGCGGCCTTTATTGCACAACGCAACAGCCCTGGGAACAATTGATTGATATCCGTCTATTGTTCCTGGGGCCGGTCTTTTACGCTGCCATCGGGTCAACGGGCAAGCATGCGAAGACGCTGTGTTCGCCGGAATACCGAGGGTCCGGGGTCAAACTGCAGTTACGTCATCTCATGGAGCAGATAATCCGGCGAATGTTGAGTCGTGGCGCCTTTTTGATTGGTTTATTAGCCTACTCTGAGGTAATTTTGGGTCCATATCCACGAGGAGTTAATGGGGAACTAGCAATCTAACCTCGTGTGCCCATGAGAGGAGTAACTATGGCTCTGCGCCCTCTGACCGACGAAGAAAGAGCTGCCGCGCGTGAGAAAGCGAGACAGTCACGTCAGGTCCGTGCCGACGCGAAGTTGGCCCTTAAGAACCGAGAGATCACCATCAAGGAGTTTCTCGAGAGAGCCGATGCGGATGAGGCTTTGCAACGCATCCGTGTCGAGGATATGTTGAAATCCATCCCGAGCATCGGAGACATCCGAGCAGCGGCGATCATGAGGGAACTCAGGATCGCTCCGAGTCGACGCCTCCGAGGTTTGGGTGCCCATCAGCGCAGAAATCTCATCGAACACCTCGAAGGGTAATCCAGTGACAGAGACCCAGTCCCCGCAATTGACCGTATTAGCCGGACCGACAGCCGTGGGCAAGGGGACGGTCTCTGCGTACATCAGGGATCACTATCCAGAGGTGTGGCTCTCGGTATCCGCAACCACCAGGGATCCTCGGCCGGGTGAACAAGACGGCGTTCACTACTACTTCGTGTCGGATGAAGAATTCGATTCGATGATTGAAAATCGTCAGATGCTGGAGTGGGCAAAGGTCCACAACAATCACCGGTACGGAACCATGAAGACCATGGTCGAGGATGCCCTGGCGGCCGGGCGCCACGTGCTGCTGGAGATTGATCTGCAAGGTGCGCGCCAGGTACGAAACGCCATGCCGGAAGCCCAGATGATCTTCTTGGCTCCGCCAAGTTGGGAAGAGTTGGTCCGTCGACTCCGCACCCGCGGCACCGAAACCGATACGGAACAGCACGTTCGTCTCGAAACAGCCAAGGAAGAGCTCGGTGCCGAACCCGAATTCGACCAGACCGTCATCAATGAGACGATCGAACAAGCAGCAGGGGAGCTCGTGGAAATCATGGGTATTGCGCGGCGCTCCACCGAGGTCTAGGCCGCCGGCCCAGTCCCGGCCCTGGCCGACGGCCACGTGAGCTGACGGACAATCGATCCTCAATAGCAGATGAGACGTGCTTTCGACCCCTCACGGTTGTAGCATGGTGTATTAGGTTTGCCCGGTAGGTCATTTACGATGATCACCGGAAGGACGCTTGGCTAGCTAGGCCGGCGGTTTTTTATCAACGTCACGGGAGAATTTCTTGGCACTTTCCGAACATGAAGGCATCATCGACCCCTCGGTGGACTCGCTCCTCAAGAAGGCCGATTCGAAGTATGGCCTGGTCCTTTTCGGTGCCCGTCGCGCGCGCCAGATCAACGCCTACTACTCCCAGCTGCAAGAGGGGCTCTTCGAACACGTGGGCCCGCTCGTTGACACCGCAGTGAATGAGAAGTCCCTCTCCATCGCCATGCGAGAGATCGAAGAAGACCTCCTCGAATCTCACCCGGTCGAGGGCGGTCGTTACAACGAGAACGGTCAGCTGATTCACGATGACGAGCCCGTAGCCGATTTCTTCGGTTCGGATATCTTCGCCAACGACGCCGAGTCCACGGATACGTTCGTAGCATTCAGCGAAGAGGCAACCGAGGAATCCGGTTCGGAGAGCGAATCCGAATAATCCGACTTGCGTCTTCGTAGGCGAAGACACTACATCTCACGGACCGCTAGACTGGTTTCGTGCGAATTATTCTAGGTATAGGCGGAGGCATCGCGGCTTACAAGGCCGCGATGCTTCTGCGTTTGTTGAGCGAAGACGGCCGTGAGGTCGTAGCCATGCCGACCTTGTCTGCCCTCGAATTTGTCGGAGCCCCTACGTGGGAGGCGTTGTCGGGGCGTCCAGTCCGGACGTCCGTATTCGAAGATGTCGAAGCCGTCAACCACGTTCGGCAAGCTGAAGAAGCCGATCTGATCGTCGTCGCACCTGCAACCGCGGACCTTTTGGCGCGAGTTGCGACCGGCCGGGCTGATGACCTGTTGACGGCCACGATTCTTACGGCCACGTGTCCCGTTGTTTTCGCTCCCGCGATGCACACCCAGATGTGGGAGAACCCGGCGACCCGCCGAAACGTGCGACTGCTGCGCAGTTACGGGTACACCGTGATCGACCCCGCGGTCGGTCGGCTCACGGGTCATGACAGTGGAGCCGGGCGACTGCCGGAGCCTGCAGAAATCTATCGCCGCTGCCTGCAGGCCTACGATGACGCGAAGTCGAACCGACCGGAGGCTGTGGACCTCAGCGGAAAAAAGTTCGTAGTCACCGCGGGCGGTACTCGAGAGGCGCTGGACCCTGTTCGTTATCTCGGTAACCGGTCCTCGGGAAAACAAGGGATCGCCATCGCGCAGGCTGCCGCCGACCAAGGCGCCCAAGTGCACCTCATCCTGGCACACACTGAAGTCCCCGATCCGGAGGAGACCGAAAGGTTCGGCATCACTCGGGTCTCCTCTGCCCGGCAATTGCAGGCTTCCACGGAGCGGGCAACGATCGAAGAAGGAGCCGATGTCCTCGTCATGGCGGCCGCCGTCGCCGATTTTCGCCCACGGGAGGCCTACGGGTCCAAGATCAAGAAAGATCCGAACCGTGACGATGCCCCGGCGCTGGAACTCGTGCGCAATCCGGACATTCTCAAGGGCCTGGTCCGGGCCAAGAAAGAAAGCCGACATCATGCCCTCCTGGTCGGGTTCGCGGCTGAGACCGGCTCGGCCGAACAGAGCGTTGCCGAACTCGGTCGAGCAAAGCTGGCCTCCAAGGGATGCGATGTGCTCGTCGTCAACGAAGTAGGAACCGACCTCGTCTTCGGCAAGGATGAGACCGCGGCAACCATTCTGGTCCGTGGCGGAGAACGTGACCCCGAGGAGACCGAAGTCAGGGGGACGAAATCGGACCTCGCGCGACGTCTTGTGACGCGCGTGGCGTCACACTTCAACATTCCGCCAGAGCAGGCTCAGGCCGCGAACGAACTAGTAGAGTAGCCGCGTGACTTCCAACGATAATCAGCATCTCCGTCTCTTCACCTCAGAGTCCGTAACTGAGGGGCATCCCGACAAAATCTGTGACCAGATTTCCGATTCGATCCTTGATGCTCTGTTGACCGACGATCCAGCGGCGAATGTCGCTGTGGAGACCATGGTGACCACCGGGCAGGTTATGGTTGCCGGCGAGGTGACCACCACCGCCTACGTCGAAATCCCCAAGATCGTGCGAGACACCATTCTGGAAATCGGGTACGACTCGTCGACGCGTGGCTTCGACGGCGATTTCTGCGGAGTCTCCGTATCGATCGGTGAGCAGTCCCCGGACATCAACTCTGGCGTGTACACATCATTGGAGCAGCGCACCGGAGTCGCCGAAGACGCTCTGGATCTTCAGGGCGCCGGCGACCAGGGGCTCATGTTCGGCTATGCGACCAACGAGACGAAAGCTCTGATGCCCGCTCCGATCTGGATCGCGCACCGTCTGTCCGAGCGGCTCACCAAGGTCCGTAAGGACGGGGTTCTGCCCGGCCTCCGTCCTGACGGCAAAACCCAAGTCACGCTGGGTTATGACGGTCATACGCCCGTATCTGTGGATACGGTTGTGCTCTCGACTCAGCACGGCGAGAAGTACTCCCTGGACAGCCTCAAGGATGAGGTTCAGAGGTTCGTCATCGACCCTGTGCTCGAAGATCTCGATCTGGACACCAGCACGGCAGATTTCATCATCAACCCGGCAGGTCAGTTCGTTCAGGGCGGCCCTGTGGGCGACGCCGGATTGACCGGCCGCAAGATCATCGTGGACACCTACGGTGGAATGTCGCGCCACGGCGGGGGCGCCTTCTCGGGCAAGGACCCGTCCAAGGTGGACCGGTCCGCGGCCTATGCAATGCGCTGGATCGCCAAGAATGTGGTCGCGGCAGGGTTGGCTGACCGCGTCGAGGTCCAAGTTGCCTATGCCATAGGTCGGGCGCGTCCCGTCGGCCTATACGTCGAGACCTTCGGAACTCACCACGAGGACCCGGTCCGGATCGAGAAAGCGATCAATGAGGTCTTCGACTTGCGGCCTCTGGCCATCATCAACGACTTGGACCTGCGCCGTCCGATCTACGCCAAGACCGCCGCACACGGTCACTTCGGCCGTGACGAGCCGGAGTTCACATGGGAGAGAACCGACCGCGTCGATGCCCTGAGGTCTGCTCTGTAAATATGGAAAACCATCCGGACGGGGTCCTTCCGGGACTGGAAGGATGGGAGCAAGACACCAGAGCCAACGGTCGTGAAGTAGGCGGCGTCGTTCTGGCCACGGACCGGCCGGTCGCCCGCGTTGCGATCGACACTCGCGTCCCGCACCTGGACAGGCTCTTCGACTATTCGGTGCCATCCCATCTAAGCGACACTGCCGAACCCGGCACGCGGGTGCGCATCAAGTTCCACGGACGCGAGACCGTGGCCTGGCTCATCGAAAGGTGCCAGCAAAGCGATTCCCATGTTTCCCTCCAACCTCTCCGCGAGGTTGTCTCACCGGTCCGCGCGCTGGCCCCGGAGATATGGGAACTCATTCAAGCTGTCGCGAGCCGGTACGCGGGGCTGAACTCGGATGTTTTGCGCCTGGCGGTACCTCCCCGTGCAGTCCGGCCCGAGAAGAAATTCGAACGGGATGTTTTGGGCTTCGAACCACGGAAGAAGACCCCCCACGGCAGCGACGAGCAGAAACCGAATACGCATGTGTCCGTTCCGGCCGAGATCCCGGGACCCACCTGGGTGCCGGAAGGTGACGACGAGGTCGGCCATGGATGGGCCCTGTACGCCGGTGGGACCCGGATGCTAGAACAACTTGCTGAGCCTTCGGGCGATCCGGTTCGACGGGTTGTCGCGGTAGCACCTTCCGCGTCCCAAGACTGGGCCGCGCTGATGGCTCGGGCGTGCGCAGCCACTCTGTCCTCAGGGAAACGCGCCGTCGTCGTCGTGCCGGACAACCCCGCGCTCGACCGGTTGGAGAGTGCACTGAACCGGCTCGTGGATGCGGACAAGATCGCTCGCCTCAGCAACGGATCTGGGCTCATGGCTCGATACAGTTCATTCCTCAAGGCCCTGTCCGGCCAGGCCTGGGTGGTTATCGGTACCCGGTCTGCGGCATTCGCACCCGTTCCGGACCTCGGCCTTCTCGCTTGCTTCGACGACGGGGACGAGAACCTCGTCGAGCGTCAGGCCCCCTACTGCAATGCGCGAGACGTGCTCCTTCTGCGCGCACAGCTCCAGGAATGCTCGGCGATCTTCCTGGGCTACGCGGTCACGCCGGAAGGCGAGCGCCTGGTGCAGACGCGGTGGGCTCAGCCGGTGGCACCGAAGCGCGATGATCTCAGGTCGCACTCGCCGTTGATACGGGCGACCTCGGATTCGTTCACGCGGGAGCGGGATCCCATGGCGGCACTCGCCAGAATCCCGCATCTCGCGTATCAGGTCGCTCGGGAAGCCCTGAGTCACGGCCCTGTGCTGGTTCAGGTGGCACGCACCGGATACGCTCCTTCGCTGGCTTGCCAAAGGTGCAGGGCCTCCGCGCGTTGCCCGCACTGCATGGGCCCGCTGAGCCTGGACAAGGATTCACGTTCTCAGGCGGTGTGCCGGTGGTGCCACCGTGGTGTCTCCGAGTGGAGCTGTTCTGAATGCGGACACGATCAATGGCGGTTGACCACGGTGGGTGCTTTGCGCACCGCAGAAGAATTGGGCCGGGCTTTCCCACAGGTACCGGTGGTGAATTCGAGCGGAGAGAACGTCAAGGATTCGGTCAGCGACCAGCCGGCTCTGGTGGTGGCCACCCCGGGTGCTGAACCTCGGGCCGTCGGCGGGTACAGGGCCGCGCTGCTTTTGGACGGCGACCGAATGCTGGCCCGTGATTCACTTCGGGTCTCCGAACAGGTGCTCAGACGCTGGATGAACGCGTGTTCGTTGGTGACCTCTCGGGTCAACGGCGGCCAGGTGATCTGCACGGCCGAGGAGTCTTCGGCACTCGCGGCGTTAGTCCGGTGGGACCCTGCGGGATTTGCCGCTCGCGAGTTGTCGGAGCGCCACGACCTCGGTCTTCCGCCTGCGGTTCGGACGGCCGCTATTACGGGTCCGCGGATCGCGGTCGAGGAATTTGTCCGTGCCCTCGATCTGCCGACCGTGGGTACGCCCCCGGCCCTGCGTCTCATCGATCCTGTTCCGACGAGTGATGACGACGAGGACGATGAGTACCGGGCCATCATTTTCATGGCATACGGGGTCGCTTCACGGGTCACGGAACTGCTGAGGGGTACAAGAGCTGTGTTCTCCGCGTCCCGCAAATACGAATCTGTCCAGATTCGTTGCGACGCCCTCGACGTTTTCTGATGGCTTCCGGAACACCGGCTAGTGGTTTGTCAGGCGCGTCGCGAGATCGATGAGACGGCGGGCCGACATGTTCCAGCTGTATTGGGCGGCGTCGTCCAGGGAACCGGTAACGGCCGCACGATAGATCTCAGGATCCTCGAGCGCACGAACGGACTCGGCGAACTCGTGTTCGTTCGAAAAGTCGATGTGGTGCGCGTTGGGCGCGATTTCGCGAAAAATGGGAATGTCCGAGACGATGCGGGCTGTACCTTCTGCGGCCGCTTCGGCCACCGGTAGCCCGTACCCTTCGGCCGAGCTTGCCGTCACGAGTGCGGTACATGTGGTGAGCAGCTCCGAATATTCCTCATCGGAAACACCGTCGTGGAAAATGACGCGTGATTCCATCGGAACCAGGTTCTCGAGTTCGGCCCGCCGCCTGGGATCATAGCGGGACAAGAGGTGGAGCTCGTAATCGGGGAGGAGCTCCATGCCCCGTATCAGAAGGTCTACACCCTTGTAGGGCATCGCCGAGCCCATGTAGAGCAGCGTCTTGTGCCGCTTCTGGATCCTGGCGACGGCCTGTTCTTCCGTAGGCCGCATGCCTTCTGGCGGTGCGTTCGGTATGACGGTGACCGGTTTTCTCGTGAGAGCGTGTTCCTCGATGAGTCGGGCCGTGGTCTCACTAACGGTTGCGACGGCGTCGGCTCTATTGAGAAGCATCCGCTGCGGGACGTATGACCGGTGGAAGAGGCGCCATCCCCATCGGACGGGCGCAGGAAGGAACGCCGGTGGTTCCGGGTGATCGTAATAGATCAGGTCGTGCAGCGTCAGGATCAATCGGTATTTGCGTCCCCAGGAACCCATGGTCTGCATGGGGGAGAACACGACGTCCGGACGGTACCGGTTGACGGCCACCGCACTGAGCGGCTCGAGAGGACCGGTCGGGGAGAAGCCCCTCACATGGGGCAAGTCAGGCAGCTGAGTCAAGGCCGACTCGTCGCTGACGAGCATGGCCACGCGCAGCCCGGGGTATTCAGCGGATCCGGCGCAGCGAGCAAGACTATGCAGAAGGCTCGCGGTGTAACGGCTGATCCCGTCGTGGGTCGACCGAACGTAGCGGGCGTCGACGAGCAGCTTCACGCCGGTTCCTTCCCCGGACTCCTGGTTCATCGGCTGAATTCCTTCGCGTTCTCGGTTTGGCTGTCCTGGGCACCGACGGTTTCGAGCTCTTCGGCGAATCCGTCGATCATTGCGGCCGCCCTGCGGGGAGCCTCGTAGTGGATCAGATGCCCGACGTCGGGTATCACCTCAAGACGAGCGTTCCGGAATAGGGCCGCGAGTTTTTCCTGGCCCGGAATCGAGCCCAAGTCATCCTCCTCGGCCGCGACGAGCAAGGTCGGTACGGCTACGTCGCGGGCCGAGTCCAGGACCGTGTCCCGGATCGAGGACTCATAGGCTTCGAGGACGACCGCGCGGGAAGCGAAGCTGCCAAAATAGGCGTCGTGCTGCCCGTTGATGAAACGGCGAAGCGTGCGGTCAGGGGTTTTCATCATGAGCATCGAAGAAATACGAGTCACTACGGAAGAACGAACCAGTGCGTTGCCTAGCGGCTCGGGCAGTTCGGTGCACACTCGGTAAAAGAGAGAAGCCGCGAGGGACGGTATCTTGGCCGATGAGTCCAAAGCGGGCTCGCAGATGGGGTTGATCAGAGCGAGGCCCACAACGCGCGGGAGACCCAACGCCGCAACCTTGGCCGTCACGACGGAGCCGAAGGAATGCCCCACGAGGATCACCGGTCGATCGCCCCAGCGCGTGAGCAGGTCCGCAACCGCCAGCGCGTAGGCCTCGGCCGTATGTCTCCGGCTCGTGAGGGCTTCCGACCTGCCGAATCCGGGCAAATCGGGGACCACAACATCCCACCGCGCGGACAGCGCTTCCGCAATCAGCGCGAGCCCGTGGTGGTCTCCCCGGAAACCATGCACGAGGACCACAACGGGGTCGAATCGTCGTTGTTCCTGATCAGTCCGAGAATAGGTCCAATAGCGCATCCGGGCGTCGTCATGACGAAAGCTGTCCTCCCGTGGAAACCGGCCCCCAGCCGGAGCTTCCTCGAAAGCCGATGCGGAGGTTGTTGTCTCGGAACGGCGCACAATGGGCTCCTCGGGGTCGAAAAGGATAACCTCAGGTGAGGTTCGGGCAACCGATCTTCACCTTACAAGCGAATCAGGTCTCGACGCGTCAACGCGTTAGACTGAATGCATCCCTGATGAGATGTCCTAACGGGGGCGCGCCCTGGCCACGGACTGACACCACTCACAAGCGCAAAGGAAACACTGTGCCGCAAACGGTTGGAGAGAATCCCTCACGAGACGCTGCCGAGGAGAAATCCTACGATTTCGCCTCGATGGAGGCCACGTGGGCGGACTACTGGGAGCGTGAGAATGTCTTCGCTCCGCTCGACGACGGTTCGAAAGAGCGCAAATACGTTTTGGACATGTTCCCGTACCCGTCCGGGGATCTTCACATGGGTCACGCGGAAGCCTTCGCGATGGGCGACGTCGTCACGCGCTACTGGATGCAGAAAGGCTATGACGTTCTGCACCCCATCGGGTGGGACTCCTTCGGACTGCCTGCGGAGAACGCGGCGATCAAGAACAACACGCATCCCGCGGAGTGGACCTACAAGAACATCGAAACCCAGGCCGCGTCGTTCAAGAGGTACGGAATAGCCGTGGACTGGTCCCGGCGCCTGCACACCTCGGATCCCGAGTACTACCACTGGACGCAGTGGCTTTTCGAGCAGTTCTACAGCAAGGGCCTGGCGTACAGGAAGGACTCTCCCGTCAACTGGTGCCCCAAGGACCAAACCGTGTTGGCCAATGAACAGGTCATCAACGGCGCGTGCGAACGATGCGGAACCCAGGTCACCAAAAAATCCCTCAACCAGTGGTACTTCAAGATCACCGAGTACGCGCAGGAGCTCCTGGACGACATGGAGCAGTTGGAGGGCCACTGGCCCGATCGTGTTCTGGCCATGCAACGCAACTGGATCGGACGCTCGGAAGGCGCTCAGGTGCGTTTTTCGATCAAATCCTCCGGTGACAAGCCCGCCGACGAGCTCTCAGTTTTCACCACGCGTCCGGACACCCTCTATGGCAACACATTCTTCGTCGTGGCCGCGGATTCCCAACTCGCTTTGGACCTGGTCACCGAGGAGCACGCAGCGGCTCTGAATGCCTACCGTGAAGAGGTCAAGTCTTTCTCCGACATCGAGCGTCAGTCGAGCGATCGCCCGAAAACAGGCGTGTTCATCGGCCGGTACGCGATCAATCCGCTGACTCATGAGGAACTACCGATCTGGGCATCGGATTATGTCCTCGCCGATTACGGTACCGGTGCCATCATGGCCGTGCCGGCACATGATCAGCGGGACCTCGACTTCGCACGAACCTTCGACCTGCCGGTCCGGACCGTGGTGGACACGGGCGAAGCCGACCCGAACGAGACCGGAGAGGCCACCGGAGGCAGTGGCACCCTTGTCAACTCGGGTCCTTTGAATGGCTTGTCGAAGGAAGAAGCGATTTCTCGCGTGATCGAGCTGCTCGAAGCCGCGGGAGACGGTGAGGGGCAGACGATCTTCCGCCTCCGTGATTGGCTCCTGTCTCGTCAGCGGTTCTGGGGCGCCCCGATCCCGATCATTCATTGCCCGACATGCGGTGAAGTCCCCGTTCCCGAAGACCAGTTGCCGGTACGTCTGCCATCGGATCTCAAGGGCGAAGACCTTGCACCCAAAGGTCAGTCGCCTCTGGCGGCCGCGACCGATTGGGTCAATGTCGAGTGCCCGACCTGTTCCGGACCCGCCCAGCGCGACACCGACACGATGGACACTTTCGTGGATTCCTCGTGGTACTTCCTGCGCTTCGCCTCGCCGAACCTTGATACGGCGGCTTTCGACCCGGCAGAACTCCGCAAGTGGGAGCCTGTAGACCAGTACGTGGGCGGGGTCGAACACGCAATTCTGCACTTGTTGTATTCGCGGTTCTTCGTCAAGGTGATCAGGGACCTCGGGTATCTGGACTATGACGAGCCGTTCCGGGCGTTGCTGAACCAAGGGCAGGTTCTCAACCAGGGCAAAGCCATGTCCAAGTCCTTGGGCAACGGTGTCGACCTGGGCGAACAGCTCAACGAATACGGCGTCGACGCGGTCCGCACCACCATGGTTTTCGCCTCTCCGCCGGAGGACGACGTCGACTGGGCAGACGTTTCACCCTCTGGCGCCGGCAAATTCTTGGCCCGTGCGTGGCGGCTGGGACAGGATGTCTCTGCAGACACAGACGACGTTGCTCCAGGGGACGACGCCCTCCGACGAGTAACTCATAAAATAATTCGGGATGCCGAACAGGCTTTGGAGTCGCACAAATTCAATGTCGTCGTCGCCAAGACCATGGAATTGGTCAACGCGACGCGCAAGGCGATCGATTCCGGTCCCGGAGCCTCGGATCCCGCGGTTCTCGAGGCGACCGAAACAGTTGCTGTGCTGTTGTCCCTGTATGCCCCATATACCGCGGAAGATTTGTGGCACCAACTCGGTCATGAGACTCCGGTGCTGACCGCAGGGTGGCCGGAGGTCGATCCCGCGTTGCTCGTCGAGGACACCGTGACCGCAATCGTCCAGATCAAGGGCAAGGTGCGTGCGCGTCTGGAGGTGTCCAAGGACATCACCGCGGATGCGCTCGAGAAGCTCGCGCTCGCAGACGAGGCGGTCAACAAGCATCTGGCCGACGCACCGATTCGCAAGGTCATCGTTCGGCAGCCGAAACTCGTCAACATCGTGGTCTAAGGTTTTATCATGACGTTAGGACGCGAGCCCCGCACCCGAGTTGCCGTTGTAACGGACTCGGCGGCGGGGCTCGCCCCTTGTGTGACCAAGGAATGGATCCAGACCGGAGGTTTCGCCTGCATTTCATTGCCCTTGATGATCGGCGACCAGATTTACACGGACAGCGACGATCCCGGTGTCCAAGAGCGATTGGTCGTTGCGACGGCCGAAGGCCGGAGAATGACGACGTCGCGGCCTTCACCGGGTGCTTTTACTTCTGTTTACGAAAGCCTCGCGACCCAAGGGTACGAACATATCGTCTCGGTTCATCTCTCTGCCGAGCTCTCCGGAACCGTCGACTCCGCAAGGTCCAGCGCCCGGCAGGCCTCCGTTCCAGTATCGGTAATCGATTCTCGCAGTGCGGCGATGGGCCAAGGGTTCGCGGTCGCGGCGGCCCGCGATGCGGCGAGGGCCGGGGCCGCCCCGGCCGAAGTCGAGAAGGCAGCTCTTCACGCTTGCGACATTGCGCACATGCTTTTCTACGTCCCGAATCTCGATGCGCTGGCCAAAAGCGGGAGAATACCCAAAAGTCTGGCCGTCGTCGGGCAAATGTTCCAGATACGCCCTATTGCGACTATTGCCGAGGGCAAGCTCAAGTACTTGGAACGCCCGCGCCAAGAAGCGGCGGCCATCAAAAGGATGGTTGAGCTGGTCCTGGACGAGGCGGAGCGAACCATAGCCGAGGACACAAGGGTTTCGGGTCTGCCCTCTGGCCGGGCCGTCGTCGCGATCCAGGATTTTTACGGCCGACCTCTGGCCGAGCTGCTTTCCGAAAGGGTCCGGACCCGGTTCGGCGAAGCAGCTCAGGTGATGCGCTCGACCGTGCCCCCGGTTCTGGCGGTCCACGCAGGGCTCGGACCCGTATGCGCAGTGAGCGTTCCCTCCAGCTTAGTCCCGGGACTCTCGCCCACAGGGCGGTAAATCTCCCGCTCACGGTGGGGCCTTCCACAGTCCTCGCGTTTTCAACGTGATGAACCGAAGGCTGACGTGCTCTCAATCCGTACGATTTGCCCATGCAACACCATGAAGGGGCCGGAAAAAGGAACACATACGACGAAGGCGGTGCCGTCCTTCGACGTCGAACGCTCACAGCACGCCGCATAGGCTCCCCTGAAGCTCGGGAAAGACTCAACGCGATGATCGCTCGATCACGCGATCGTTTGAGCGCCGAGGGGGAGTTCGCTGAGGATGAGATCGGCTCGTCTGCTTTGGGCCCGGAGGTTACCAAAGCGGAGGTATCGGGCGCACACCGTGCTGCGCGGGTGCGGTTTTCTCCTTCGCCCCGAGCTCTTGCAGGTGTCCTAGTCCTGGCGGTTCTGGGAATCCTGGTTGCGCTGCTCGTCTTTCCTCGTGCTGGGGCACCTGGTGAGGTTTCGGTCATGGTTTCGGGAACGGCATCTCCTCTTGACCCGGACCGGATTTCCGCCGCCGGCGCAGATGGTCAGTTTTACAAGGAGCGGGCGGCCGATAACGAAGGCGACGCCAGCACAGACTCGGTCATGGTTCACGTGGTGGGTGCCGTCGCCCGGCCGGGTCTGGTCCGTGTGCCTCAGGGGTCCTTGACGAATGACGCTATCCAAGCCGCAGGCGGGCCTGCGCCGGACGCGGCCCTTGATTCTCTGAACCTCGCTGAGCCGGTCCGTACCGGACAGCAGATCAAGGTTTTGTCACGTGAGGAGGCGGAGCATCTGGCGAGTGGCACCGAGAGAGGCGCCGGTCCCGAGGCTGCTTCGGGGAGCCCGGGGGCGAACGGTTCCGCCGCGAAAAGTGGCCCGACCGCTTCGGGGAAGATCGACTTGAACCGTGCAACCGTCAACGATTTGCAGACGCTGCCCAAGGTCGGGCCGAAGCTTGCCCAGCGGATCGTGGATTGGAGGACCGAACACGGACCGTTCCGATCCACAACCGATCTCGACGCGGTGCCGGGTATAGGTCCTACATTGATGCAAGCTCTTGAACCGCTGGTGACTGTGTGAAGAGCGACTCGCATCTGGACCTTCGGTTGCTTCCAGCAGCCATTGCCGCATGGGCAACCGCCCTCTGGGCGGGAAGCCATTATCCGGTCCACGCCACGTGCAGCGTGGCGGTCTTGTGTGCCGGCTTGGTCTCCGGAGCGGGCGCCCACGTGCGCGAGAGAAGATGCCGACGGCGCGTAGGCCGGGTATCTGCGATTCTGGCCGGAACTGGCAGCGTCTGTCTGGCCGCAGGCTCGGTCCTCTGGTTCGCTGTTCCTCCGTCTCACGACATGAGCCGAATCTTGAGAGAAGCTGCCGAACGCGCTCTCGTGGTCCGTTGCGTGATCGTCCCGGTTTCCCAAGAACGTGTCGTGGAGACGAACTTCGCGAAGAGCCGGGTGAGCGAGGCAAACCTGGTGAAGATAGAAGGCCAGAACGGATTGGTACAGGGATCGGAAAAGGTCACGGTGTTCAGAAACGTGACGGATCGGAATTCTGAGAAGGAAAACCGTAGTTCCAGAGCCTCGCGGTCCGCGCAGGGCGTGATCGCTCGTATAGACATGGCGGACGATGGGCGATTCCAGCTCCGCATTCTTGCCGAGGATGGGCTGATACATGGCTACCCTCCTGAGGGCCATTCACCCAACGTGTGGGCTGGTCGGTTGCGGAAGGCAATGTCGGAACGTACCGAGAGGCTATTGCCTTCGGATGTCGCCGCCCTGACCACGGGTATGTCCTACGGGGACGATGCGGATCTTTCGGAGGGGTCTCGGCAGGCCCTCAGAACCGCAGGGCTGACTCATCTCACGGCCGTATCCGGCTCGAATGTAGGCCTCGTTTTCATGATGGGTATTCATATGGTCCGCTGGACCAAGTGTCCACGGAGTCTCACGATCCTTGCAGGTGTCGGCGCCGTGTGGGGATACGTGAACCTCGTGGGGCCGGACCCCTCGATTCTTCGGGCCGCGTCGATGGGAATCATCGGAGGGACCGCGATGATCCTCGGCAGAGCGGGCACGGCCAGTTCAGCATTGTGAGTCAGCATCGTGGGGCTGTTGTGTGCCGATCATCAGATGGCCACGGATGTCGGATTTGTGCTCTCCGTTCTCGCAACCGCAGGAATTCTCGTCCAAGGTCCGCCGTTGTCCCGTGTGTTTTCCGCTGTCTTGCCTCGCCTGATTGCAGATCTAGTGGCCATGACGATTGTCGCTACTTTGTGGTGCGCGCCCGTCCTCGTGTGGCTGTCCGGGTACTGGAGCTTATATACAGTGGTCGCGAATCTCGTCGTGGCACCTGTAGTCCCTGCAGCCACTTTGTGCGGGATCCTGGCGACAATCCTTCCCATGGTTCCGGTTCTTTCAGATTGTCTCGTGATGTGCGTGGGAATGGGGGCCTCGTGGATCGATACCGTAGCCAGGATGATCTCGTCCTGGCCTGTTTCCCGAATCCGGATCGGCACCGGCACGTTCGCCATAGCTTCATCCGTTGCTTTGAGTGTCTCTTGCGTCATCCTGACCTATCGCCTCGATCCGGCCCGGGGAACTAGTATGGAGGATGATCTGGGGGAGGTTCGCGCGCTTGCTTGTGAATCAACCTCGTGACTTTTCACCGACCGCATTGCACCATCGTTCGCCTCATGGAGAAACCCTGTGCCCCCACGTAGATCAGCCCGTGAACCCTCGGGTGGCCCCACTTGGCGTGATGTTGAGCCCGCGCCCGTCGTCCTGCTCTATGGGCCCGAAGAGTACTTCGCGTCCCAGGCCAGGCGGCGTCTGGTGATGGCGGTACGCGAAGGCCGCGGCGAGGTTGAGGTCCACGAGCTTTCCGGGAAGGACTACACGACCGGTTCTCTGGCTATGGCCACGAGTCCTTCGCTCTTCGGAGACGCCCGTGTCGTCGTGGTCAGCGAACTCGAGAAGATGAACGACGAGTTCCTCGCCGAGGCCATCCCGTACGTCGAGTCTCCCGACCCGGAGTCAGTCGTGATTCTCCACCATGGGGGAGGCAACCGAGGGAAGAGACTGATCGACGCTGTGAAGAAGTCTCGAGCCCCCATGGTCGAGTGCAAACCCCTCAAAACGGACCGGGACAAGACAGATTTCGTTTATCAGACTTTCCGGGCCGATCAGCGTCGCATCGAGCCCGATGCCGCCCGTATGCTGATTGCCGCGGCTGGCAGCGATGTCTCCGAGCTCGCCGCGGCCTGCCACCAGTTGGTCGCGGACGGGCCTCCTACGGTCACGGATCAAGTCGTGGAGAAGTACTACGGCGGAAGAGTGGAGGTGACTGCTTTTAAGGTTGCGGACGCCGCGGTCAGCGGTAACAGTGGTTTCGCCCTTCGGACCTTGAGACAGGCGCTGGATTCGGGCGTCGATCCGGTCCCATTGGTTGGAGCCATTGCCGCTCGTGTCCGCCACATAGCGCAGGTCCACGGCCGGAGGGAAAACTCGAATGCCCTGGCCAAATCGTTGGGATTGGCTCCATGGCAGATCGAGCAAGCACAACGCGACTCACGGCGATTCAGCTCGGAAGCACTGAGCCAAGTCATCCGGAGCCTCGCCGCGGCGGATGCCCAGGTCAAGGGTGAGGCCCAAGACCCGGTTTATGCCTTGGAACGGGCGGTCCTGACGCTGTCCACCGCGGGCTCCAGGTAGGCCAAACACCAGGTCAGACAAAACGAAAGGCCCCTCCGAATGGAGGGGCCTTTCGACTCACTTCTCTAGCTGCAGACTAAGACAGAGCGTTGACACGCTTGCTGAGACTCGACTTCTTGTTAGCAGCGTTGTTCTTGTGAAGAACTCCCTTGCTAACAGCCTTGTCGAACTTCTTGCCGACGAAGCGAAGAGCTTCTTGAGCCTCTTCCTTGTTGCCGGCTTCAACAGCAGCATTGACCTTGCGGACGGCGGTACGCAACTCCGACTTGTAAGCGTTGTTGCGTAGGCGCGCCTTCTCGTTAGTCAGGATGCGCTTCTTCTGAGACTTGATGTTAGCCACGTAAAAACTTTCTGTTTTGTCTAATAGGTCAGTGAGGGCAAACGAGCCGGATCTTGACTGAGCGGCGTGGGGATACCTATGGCAATCCGGCCCGCAGTGCCCGATGACCATCGGACACACAACTGTTGAGTTTATCAGAGCTGAATGACTCGGGCCAGGGCGGACACGTAATGAGCTAGGCCACGCATTGGCTTCCGTTCCAGGCGAGGACGATGTACATGGGGAAACCCGGAAAGCGTTTTATCGGCGGGAATTCACCGCGGAGACCACCAGCTCAAACGTCTGACGGTCCAGCGAAGCACCCTCCCGTCGCACGTTGTTCGGATCCACCTTAATGATGCGGTCGATCTTGATCTCCGACGGGCGTGACTGTGAATCCCACGGTCCGGAACCGATGTCCACGTATCTGTCATCGTGCTCATGAGCGTTGTTGTGGTCTATGCTGGTCAGCATCAAGCCCAAGAGCTCCTCGCCATCGCGGCCTACCAGAAGGACCGGACGGTCTTTGCCTTTTGAATAGTCTTCTTCGAACGGAACCCAAGTCCAAACTATTTCCCCGGGATCTGGCCGACCATTCGGATTCGGCGCGTAGTCAGCTTTTAACCGACCGCGATAGTCTCCCTTGTAACCCGATGCATTGCGCGGCGCGCGGTTCCCCGCGGAGCGGCCCGGTTGTGGTCTGCTTGAAGTATTCTGCGCTTTTCGAACCTGGCGAAAGACACGCCTTGTCAGCCGGAAAATGCGGTTGATCGTGTACCCATCGACATTCATGTCCACCAGCTTAGGGGAGAACTTCGCGCCCCACGCGAAAACGTGGGAAACTTGGTCATTGACCGGCACACGTGTGCGTACACCCAGGAAAGGAAGTCTTCCGTGGCACCTCAGGCGAGTCAGGCCCCACGGCCCGCCGCAACCGATCCGAGCATTCTTCGGAACTTTTGCATCATCGCCCACATCGACCACGGCAAGTCGACTCTCGCTGACCGTATGCTCCAGGCGACGGGGGTCGTCACGCCTCGTCAGATGAAGGCCCAGTACCTGGACAGAATGGACATCGAGCGTGAACGCGGAATTACCATCAAGTCCCAGGCCGTCCGAATGCCCTGGGAACTGGACGGGTCCTCCTACGCGCTCAATATGATCGATACGCCCGGACACGTCGACTTCACCTACGAGGTTTCTCGCTCCCTGGCAGCATGCGAAGGCGCATTGCTGCTGGTGGACGCGGCCCAGGGGATCGAGGCCCAAACATTGGCCAACCTGTACCTGGCCATGGAGAACGATCTCGTGATCATTCCGGTCCTGAACAAAATCGACTTGCCCGCAGCGCAACCTGACAAATACGCCGAGGAAATCGCGAACCTCATCGGCGGCCAGCCCGAGGACGTCCTGAGGGTCTCGGGCAAAACCGGAGAAGGCGTAGAGGAGCTTCTGGACAGAATCGTCCGTGAGATCCCGGCTCCTCAGGGTGATCCTGACGCTCCGGCACGTGCCATGATCTTCGACTCCGTGTACGACTCATACAGGGGAGTTGTCACCTACGTACGCGTTGTCGATGGCAAGCTTGCACCGCGCCAACGCATTGCGATGATGTCGACGGGCGCCGAACACGAACTCTTGGAAATTGGCGTGATTTCGCCCGAACCGAAGCCGACCGAAGGCCTCGGCGTCGGAGAGGTCGGTTACCTCATCACGGGCGTCAAGGACGTTCGCCAGTCGCGCGTCGGAGATACCGTCACGGACGGCCGGAAACCCGCACAAGAATCGCTCGGAGGGTACGAAGACCCCAAACCGATGGTCTTTTCGGGGCTGTTTCCCATCGACGGATCGGATTACCCGGTACTCCGTGACGCGCTGGACAAGCTCAAACTCAACGACGCCGCCCTCGTTTACGAGCCGGAGACCTCGGCCGCCCTGGGATTCGGCTTCCGCTGCGGGTTCCTAGGGCTCCTCCACCTGGAGATCATTCGGGAACGCTTGGAACGAGAGTTCAACCTGGACCTGATCTCCACGGCACCCAACGTCATCTACGATGTCGTCGCGGAAGACGGTTCCTACCTGCGTGTCACGAGCCCCAGCGAATTCCCCGAAGGGAAGCTGGAGACCATCGCGGAGCCCATGGTCGCGATCACGATCATTTCCCCGAGCGAGTTCGTCGGCGCCATCATGGAATTGTGTCAATCCAGGCGCGGACAGATCGGCGGAATGGACTATCTGTCACAGGAACGTGTGGAACTGCGCTACCGATTGCCCCTCGCCGAAATTGTGTTCGACTTCTTTGACCACCTCAAGTCTCGGACCCGTGGCTACGCTTCCCTGGACTGGAAGTTGGACGGTCAGCAGGAATCGGATCTGGTGAAGGTGGACATTCTTCTCCAAGGCGAGCGTGTTGACGCATTTTCGGCGATTACTCACCGGGACAAGGCCTATTCCTACGGCGTCTCCATGGCCTCAAAGCTCAAGGAACTCATTCCCAGGCAACAGTTCGAGGTTCCGATTCAGGCGGCCATCGGGTCGCGCATCATCGCCCGAGAAAACATCCGGGCCATCCGCAAGGACGTTTTGTCCAAGTGCTACGGCGGTGACATTTCCCGCAAACGGAAATTGCTGGAAAAGCAGAAGGAAGGCAAGAAACGCATGAAGACGATCGGTCGCGTGGAAGTGCCCCAAGAAGCCTTCGTCGCAGCCCTTAGCTCCTCCGATGAGGCCAAGGACAAACCGAAAAAGTGAGTCCTGCTCAGCCAACTGGCGATCCGGCCCCTCGCGACGGCCTCCTGCCGCCGTCCGTCCTGCGGCAAGCCGAAGGACGAACGTTGAGCCTCTACGTCCATGTGCCGTATTGTTCCGTCCGCTGTGGATACTGCGATTTCAATACCTATGCCAAAGAAGACTTCGGCGAAGGCGTGGGCCGCCTGACATATGCGAAAGACGCTCTGCGCGAGCTGCATTTTGCTCGCGAAGTTCTGCAGGCCTCGGGTGTGAAGAAGCGCCCTCTTCACTCCGTATTTTTCGGCGGGGGCACCCCAACGCGTATTCCGACTGACGATCTGGTTGAGATCCTCCGAACTGCCGTCGAGACGTTCGGTTTGGTACCTGGAGCCGAAGTCACTACGGAAGCGAATCCGGATTCGGTCGAGCGGGAAGACCTCGTTGCCCTCAAGCAAGCGGGTTTCACGCGAGTTTCCTTCGGGATGCAGTCGGCGGTTCCTCGTGTTCTCGAGGTCCTGGACCGAACCCATGAGCCGTCCAACGTGCCCAAGGTAGTTCGCTGGGCCCGTGAAATAGGCTTGGAAGTATCCGTGGATCTGATCTCGGGCGCCCCCGGAGAGACGCTCGAGGAATGGCAGACTTCCGTCAAATCCGCGATCAGCTACGAACCGGACCACATTTCCGCGTACTCCCTGATCGTTGAGCCTGGCACCAAGTTGGCGGCACAGATCGCCCGGGGCGTTTACACGGCAGTCGACGATGACCAACAAGCCGATATGTATCTCTTGGCCAGCCGCCTATTCGAAGAAGCCGGATACGGGTGGTACGAAGTGTCGAATTGGTCTCGAACCGTCGAAACACGCTCCAGTCACAACCTGGCCTATTGGCACAATCAGGACTGGTGGGGGATCGGCCCGGGAGCGCATTCCCACGTCAACGGGACGCGCTGGTGGAATGTGAAACACCCACTGCCTTACGCGCAACGAGTACGAGCCCAAGATTCACCGGCGGCGGCTCGGGAGATCCTCGACGACGACACTCGCTATATGGAAAACGTGATGTTGGCGGCGAGAATCCGCGACGGATTGCCGTTGTCGAGTTTGAGGCCAGACGGTCGTGAAAGAACGTCGTGGCTGGCAGATCAAGGACTCATCGACCAGGCAGCCCTCGACGACGGCACCGTACTTCTGACGCTCCAAGGACGTCTGCTGGGCGACGCGGTCGTGCGTGATCTGACGGCCTGAAAATAGTCGATGGCGTTCAGCGCCGCCGGCGGCGGGAGAACCAGTCGAAGGCGCGCGTGTTGTAGTGATACTGGTACGGATTGCCCCGGTTTACCTTGATGCCCGCAATGAGCGAGGAAACCGCCAGATAAACCCATACAGCCGCCGCGATCAGCCCAAATATCCAGCCGATCCCGGGAACGACCGAGAGCGCGACGCTCACCACGACAACCACCGACGGCAGCAATGTGAAATTCAAGGCCTCGCGAGCCTCTTGAGCGGTGAAGCGGCCACGTGCCCGCAAGGTTGCGTAGATGATAGCGGCCGGAACGCATCCTACGACACCGCCGAAGTGGGCCATCGTGGCCATCGAGCGATCGTCTTTGACGCTGAGAGGCTCCGGAGTCGCGGACACACCTTCGAACGGGGGTTTCTTATCGGTGGAAGTGGTCGTCAAAACCTCGCCTTTTCTTTCGGGCAGACATGAAAGCGTCAAGGACGCGATTCCAAATATTACCGATTAGTTGAGCCAAACGGGTACGTACTTACCGCCACATTGCCACGGATTGCGGTTCGGTGCCAAGGCTCTGGGGCTGGGGCAGTCGATTACGGGGCCCCGGGCGTCGCCGTCAGAAAATCGATGATGTGTTCAACCGGGCCCAGAATTCCCGGGTCCAAGCCCGCGTAGGTGGTGACGCTGGCAAGGATCTTCTTCCACGCCGCCGCACGCTGTGCAGGCGTTTCGTGAGGCCAACCGATTCTCTGGAGAATCCCGGTTTTCCAGTCTTCCCCGCGAGGAACCTGCGGCCATTCGCGGAGCCCCACGGCTTTCGGTTTCACGGACTCCCATACGTCCACATACGGATGACCGACAAACAATACGTTGCCTCGGGCACCCGGCACCTTCATGGCCTGCTCGGCAAGTCTTGATTCTTTGCTGCCCGTAACCAAATGGTCCGCGAGGATTCCCAACCTCCGCTCGGGACCGGGCTCGAATTCTCGAATGATTTCGGAGACATGGTCTAGGCCGTGCATGGGCTCGACAACGATACCCTCGATGCGCAGGTCATCTCCCCATACCTTCTCGATCAACTCCGCGTCGTGCAGACCTTCGACCAGCATTCGCGATGCCCGCGCTTTTCTTGCCTTGGCTCCCGGGACTGCGAGCGAACCCGAACGCGTGCGTTGCGGCTTCGATGGCGTTCGCGCACGGGGAGGCACGAGGCGCACGGGCTCGCCTTCGTACAAGAATCCATGCCCCAGAGGAAAAGCCCGGACAGCTCCGTGGCGGTCTTCGAGCCCGACCACGCGTTGGCCGCCGATCGACTGCAAGCTCACCGCCGCGCCTACCCAGCCGGATTGGACCTCCTCGATGACCATGTCCTTTCGGACTTCAAGGTCCCGGGGCTCAGGCGGCTGGTTACTCAATCCGGCGCTGCCCAGTTCCTGCGGGCCCCATCCGTAGCGATCCATGCAACTTCCTGTCCTGTGGTCCAAAAATTTCCAAGAGCGGGCGCGCGGCCCGTCGCCAATATAGCCTCTCCGCCGAGAGCTGAGCATCCGGCGGCGCGTTTTTCGACAGCGGGCATGCGGCGTAGACTTAGCAGTCGGACCGGGGGAGTGCCAATGGGCTCCCGCCACGAAGCATCTACAGTCAGGATTTTGCGAGGAGGGCGAGACCGTGAACAAGCCACGCCGGCTCGATGTCCTGAGCGCGATCGTCGAGGACTACGTGCACTCGCGCGAGCCCGTCGGTTCAAAAGCCTTGGTCGACCGGCACAAACTCGGTGTCTCCAGCGCAACTGTCCGTAATGACATGGCCGCCCTGGAAGACGCCGGAATGATCATGGCCCCTCACGCGAGCGCCGGCCGGATACCCACGGACAAGGGTTACCGCGCATTCGTGGATCAGATCGCATCGATCAAGCCGCTGTCCGTTGCGGAACGTCGGGCGATCACGAGTTTCCTGGACTCGTCGGACGATGTCGATCAGATGATGGAAAAGACTGTCCGTCTACTGTCCCAATTGACTCGGCAAGTCGCACTTGTTCAGTACCCCACGCGGACCGGGGCGAAAGTCCGGCACCTTGAATTGGTGACCATGGCTCCGCGATTCGTTCTGGTTGTCATGATCACGACTCGCGGGGGAGTCGGCCAGCGCGTCGTCGAGATCCCTAAGGAACTCTCGGAAGAGACGTTGACGGGGATTCGTCGCGGTTTCCTGGACGCGATCCTGGATCGTCCTGTGGGGGATTTGGAGGCTTCGCTGGTGACCGCGGTCGCCGGATGTGAGCCAGCGCATCGTGATTCGGCCAGGATTCTCGCCGGAATGGTGACTATCCTGGGTCGAGGCGAACAGGAAGAACGCCTGCTCATGGCGGGTACTTCTTATCTCGCGGAGTCCACGGACGACTTCAACCGCAGCATCGCGCCTATCCTCGACGTATTGGAAGAGCAAGTCGTCATGTTGCGTTTGCTTTCCGAAATCGGCGAGGACGCCAGGGGCGTCTCCGTCCGGATCGGGCGGGAGAATTCGGACACTCCGTTATCGGATGCGTCCGTGATTGCGACGGGGTACGGGCCGCAACTCGCCTCGAAAGTGGGCATCGTCGGGCCGACACGAATGGATTATCCAGGGACCATGTCCGCGGTGAGGGCCGTCGCGCGGTACCTCTCCCGCATCTTGAACGAATAAATCCGCGCGCACAGCCGTTGACGAATTGGAACCCACGCGGTTTCCGACCGCAGATCAAGGAACATCAGTGAGCGACCACTACCAGACTCTCGGCGTCTCGCGAGACGCCAGTCCAGAAGAAATCAAGAAAGCGTACCGCAAGAAGGCGCGCACCTTGCATCCGGATGTGAATCCTTCGCCCGAGGCGGCAGAAGAATTCAAGCGCGTCTCCCACGCCCACGACATCCTCTCGGACCCGGACAAACGCCGCGTCTATGACACCACGGGGAACGAGAACGGCAATAACACCGGTTATGGCGGTGGCTTCCCCGGCAGCGGGTTCGGTTTCTCGGATATCTTCGAAACGTTCTTCCAAGGCGCCGGCGGACCACGGGGCCCGGAGAGCCGTGTGCGTCAAGGCCAGGATGCCCTCATCAACGTACGGGTCAACCTGCGGGACGCCGTATTCGGAACAGAAAAAGAAGTCACCGTGGATACCGCCGTGACTTGCTCCCTGTGCGAGGGTCAAGGAACCGAGAAGGGAACCGAGCCCGAAACCTGCGACGTCTGCCACGGGCAAGGTCATATTCAGCGTCAGGTCCAGTCCATTCTCGGGAATGTCGTCACCACGGCCGAGTGCCCGAGTTGCCGAGGCTTCGGCACGGTCATCAAGCACCCGTGCCCCGAATGTTACGGCGAGGGCCGTGTGCGTCAGCGCAAGCCGCTGACACTCAAGATCCCGGCGGGTGTTTCGACCGGTACGCGAATTCGACTCAGCGGCGAAGGCGAAGCCGGAACCGGCGGTGGACCGAACGGGGACCTCTACGTCGAGCTTCGCGTGAACCCGGACGAAACCTTTACGCGTGAAGGGGACGATCTCCACGCGACCATGACGGTGCCCATGACTGCAGCAGCGTTGGGCACCACCATCAACCTCGAAACTTTTGACGGTACGCAGGAAGTCACGGTCAAGCCCGGAACCCAGACGGGCCAGACGACCACGCTTCGCGACCTGGGCGTCACCAAGCTCCGCGGCACCGGACGCGGCAACATCGTTGTTCATTTCGAGGTCGAAACACCTTCGAAGATCAACGACGAGCAGCGCGAGCTGTTGCGCAAGCTTGCCGAGCTCCGGGGAGAGGACGACGTCGTCGGCGAAACGATGCAGAACACGGGACACGGATTTTTCTCGCGCTTGCGGGATAGGTTCCAGGACTGACCGGCTTCCATGACGCACCCCGTTTTCTACGTCGAACCGCAACACATCGAATCCTTGGCAGCCGGGGAAACTTATGAATTGGTGGGATCGGAAGGGCACCACGCGAAGACCGTGAAACGACTCGGCGTGGGAGAACCTCTCGACCTGGTTGATGGACGCGGTCATCGCGTCGGCGGTGTCGTCACAGAAATCATTCCGGATGGTCTGGCCGTGTCCGTCGAGTCGGGGCCGTTGCAAGACCCCTCCAGTTCGGTCGTGTTGATCCAGGCACTTGCCAAAGGTGACCGCGACCTCATGGCGGTCGAAATGGCCACCGAACTGGGCGCCAGCGCGATCTTCCCGTGGCAGGCCGAGCGAAGCATTGTGCGGTGGAAAGCAGACCGTGCAGCGAAAGCTCACGCGAAATGGGGCAAAACGGTTTCGGCGGCGGCCAAGCAGGCCAGGCGCTCTTTGGTCCCTCACGTCGGTGAATTGTTGTCCACCTCCCAGGTCTCCCGGCTCATGGAACCGGGGGACCGGATGGTCGTCCTTCATGAGGAAGCCGCGGTGAGCCTCGTGGACTACCTTGGTTCGGTCCAGAGGACGAATAATGATGCCGGTTCGGGCCGCATCTTCGTAGTCGTCGGTCCGGAAGGCGGGATATCCCCTCACGAGGTCCAGACTCTCGAGGAGGCAGGGGCTCAGTGCGCGGTTCTGGGCACGGATGTGCTGAGGAGCTCGACGGCGGGGGCAGCGGCGATCGCGGTCATCAACGCGATGATCGGGCCCTGGCGATGAGAGGGCCTAGTCTCTGATCTTGAACTGGTGGTCATCGTAGAGGCTGACATCCTGGTCGGATACCGCCAGCCCCGGGTCTCGAAGATCCTTTGTGCGGATATAGATACGGATTGTGTAGTCGCCAGGGGACAGTGTTTTGCTGAATTGAATCTCCTGGAGACCGGACTCGCTGCCGGAGAGTTCTTCGTTGCCGGACGCTACTTCAGAACCGTTCTTGCGGATGTCCCAGTACACCCTTGAAGCCACATTGGTGGCTACCATTTTGACGCTGAGGTTCGATGTTGACACCACGTCCTGTTCGGGGTCGATGATCCAAAGAGGCGCTGCGACGGCGTCGTCACGGACCATCGGCTGTCCAAGCGTCTGCTGCCCGAAGCGGTACCCTCGGTGGCCATCGACCAGGATGATGACCTTCATGGTCGGTCCCGCATTGGCTATGCCGCCCGCAGCCGCGGCGGCAGTCGCCGTGTAAATCAGTTGTTGGACCGCGAGATTTGCTTCGTCGCCGGACAGCGAATGGTCAAAGATGTCGGAGGAAACGTTGAGCGTCAACGTGCCGTCCGTAGACATCGACGATCCTACGGACTTCGCGGGCTTCCACGGATTGTGATAGTCCGGGTCGCTGGGATGGACTCTCGTCAGCATGGACACCGCGGTCGCCACCACGTCGCCCGCCGATGCGGCGTCGTCCGCTTGGTAATCCCTGTACTCGCGGTACAGGTAAGAAGATTTACCGGTATTGCCGAGCCAGTACAGCGGAACCTTCCGGTCAGATTGTGACGGCGAGGAGGTCGGCGTGGGAGATTCTTCGGATTCGCTTGCCTTATTGGCGGCATCCAGCAGACCACAGCCACTGAGCACACTGGGAAGAACGCACAAGACCACGACCGCTCCCGCGACCGGGCGCCACGTGCGTGAGATCATGTTCTGAGTCCTCCAGGTCAGTTCGCGCCATGACGGCCTTGCGTTCCGTGCACCCAGTCTAAAGCGTTGACGTGAGTTTCGACTCCCTGAGGCGTCAGTGACATGGGCTTCGCTCGCATTCGGCAGAATCTCGTGGTGCGCTCGCGACAACAACGGTAGTCTTGGACAATAACTGGGTCCTCTGGAACATAGGGGTCCAACGCCCCTTGAAGGAGAGGTAATTCCGCATTTGATGACCGCATCCACGCCTGGTCTTTCACGTCCGTTGTCCGTTTCGAGGACATACACATTTCGAAGCCGCGAGTCCATGGTCGAAGTCCTTGGGCCGCAGGATTCGTCATTGCTCATCATCGAGCAGGCGTTCTCGGATGTTTCCCTAGGTGTCAAAGGGCTCGACGTCGTCGTGACCGGGCCCTCGGCCCAGGTTGATTTGGTCATCAGGCTCTTCGAGGAACTCGAGGTCCTGGCCTCTCAAGACAGCGTCATCAGCGCCGAAGTCGTCAAGCGCTTGGTGGACCTGCTGATCAAGAATATGGCTTCCGCATCTCCGACGATGACGCAGAACATACTTTCGTCTCGCGGCCGGAAAATCAGGCCCAAAACGGTCAACCAGTCCTCATATGTGGAAGCGATCGACAACAACACCGTGATTTTCGGCATCGGGCCGGCCGGTACAGGCAAAACGTACCTCGCCATGGCCAAAGCGGTACAAGCGCTTCAGGCCAAAGAGGTCAACCGCATCATTCTGACCCGCCCCGCCGTAGAAGCGGGGGAGAGCTTGGGGTTTCTTCCGGGCAGCCTCAACGAAAAAATCGATCCGTACCTGCGGCCTTTGTACGACGCACTTCACGACATGATGGACCCCGAATCGATCCCGCGGCTGATGGAGGCCGGAACCATTGAGGTAGCCCCTCTGGCCTACATGCGCGGTCGTACCCTGAACGATGCGTTCGTGATCCTGGACGAGGCTCAGAACACCACGGTCGAGCAAATGAAGATGTTCCTGACTCGTTTGGGGTTCGGCTCCAAGATGGTGGTTACAGGGGATGTGACGCAGGTTGATCTTCCTACCGGATCTGCGTCCGGCCTGCGGCAGGTCCGGAAGATTCTGAACGACATCGAGGAAATACATTTTTCCCAGCTCGAAGCCGTCGACGTCGTGCGACATCAGCTGGTGAGCGACATCGTCACGGCCTACGGGAAATGGGAGGACGAGCAGCAGGTCTCCTCCCAATCACGTGCGGGGCGGCGCCGGTCCGAGGGTGATAGCGAGTGAGCTTCCCCGCCGAGACCGCTGGAGAGCAGAGCCTCCCCTTCGTCGATATCGACAGCCCCGAAGCCGGGACGGGCCCAGAAGAACAGGCTTTTGCTGCGGTCAATGTGGCCCAGTTGCGCAGGCTTGTAGCTTTCGCGTTCGAGTCGCTCCACGTTTCTTTTCAGACGGAGCTATCGATCACTGTTATCGGCGAAGCCGAGATGGAGCGGCTTCACATCGAGTGGATGGACCTCGGAGGTCCCACGGATGTGATGTCCTTCCCCATGGACGAGATGCGTCCGGGAACGCCGGATGAACTCGCGGAGGGAACTCTTGGCGATATCGCCCTGTGTCCCACGGTCGCGGCCCGGCAGGCCGAGGCCGCTGGACACTCAACGGCTGATGAACTGTGTCTGCTTCTGCTCCATGGAATCCTGCATTGCCTCGGGTACGATCACGCCACGACCGAGCAGGAACGAGAAATGTTTTCCCTGCAACGGAATATCCTGGAAGAATTTCTGGGCCACCCCGCGCCCGTGGAAACGAGGCATTAGCACGGTATGATCACGGCACTCCTCGCCATCGCGACCCTGATTCTGCTAGGCGTGGCATTTCTTCTGACCGCTGCAGAATCGGCGTTTACCTATTTGCCACGTCACGAAGCGGAGAAGGCTTCCCAGGCCGACGAGCGCCAAAGCCTCAAAAAGGTCCTCGAAGACCCTCGGCCGTATATGCATGCCCTGAGATTCGCTCGGATTCTCTGCGAATCCCTCGTCTCGGTCGTCCTCACTATTCTTTTTCTGCGTTTCATACCCTGGGTATGGCTTTCGGCGCTGATTGCCGTCGTCATCGCGACTTTGCTGGGGTTCGTCGTGATTGGTGTCTCGCCGCGTCACGTCGGACGATCGCATCCATTGGCCGTCGTCTCCAGGACCTCCGGTTTTCTCCGCGCGATCACCGCCGTGTTGGGACCTGTGCCACGGTGGCTCATGCGTGGCGGCTCAGCTTTTGCCCAGCCCACGGACGAGAACGCCGGGTTCTTCACGGAAGAAGAACTCCGTGAGTTCGTGGATCGGGCCAGCGGCACGGATGTGATCGAAGACAGCGAGGCGGCGATGCTGCACTCGATTTTCGAGCTGGATGACACCCGCATTCGAGCGGTGATGGTCCCACGAACCGACACGGTGACTTTCGACCTTGATGACTCGGTGGACAACGCCCTCAACCTGTTTTTGCGATCCGGATATTCGCGCATCCCCGTCATAGGCGAGGACTTCGATGACGTCCGCGGCTTCTTGTACCTCAAGGACGTCGCCGAGGCGATTTTGACCCGTGATCACCAGGGCAGCGCCCCCGTTGTCTCGGATCTCTTGCGTCCGGCACGTTTCGTTCCCGAATTGCAGAAAGTCTCAGAACTGCTGCCCCAAATGCAGCGGGAGGGCACGCACGTCGCAATCGTGGTTGATGAGTACGGTGGTACGGCAGGGCTGGTCACGCTCGAAGACCTCATTGAGGAGCTCGTCGGTGAGATTGTCGACGAGTACGATACGGCCGAGCCGGAAGCAACGGCCGAAGGCGACGCCTATCGAGTGTCGGCCCGCATGAGCATCGGCGACCTCGGCGAGCTCTTCGACCTTGATCTGGAAGACGACGACGTCGATTCCGTCGGCGGTCTCCTGGCCAAGGCTCTCGGCCGAGTTCCGATCGTTGGTTCCACAGCGGAGATCTACGGGATTCGGCTCAAAGCCGTTAAGCTCGAGGGGCGCCGGAACCGCGTCGGCACGGTCCTCGCATGGCAGGAACCGCCACAGGAAGAACTTGACGGACAGGAGCCCTCGGAGGAATGAACATGGATTTAGCAACCGTACCCGAGGATTTCGTCGCCGGATTCGCGGTCCTGGTCGGGCGCCCGAACGCCGGAAAATCGACGTTGACGAATGCGTTGGTCGGCCAGAAGGTGGCCATCACCTCCAACCGACCCCAGACGACGCGACACACCATCCGCGGCATTGTCCATCGCGATCATTCCCAACTGATTCTGATCGATACCCCAGGACTGCATCGGCCCCGAACACTCCTCGGTGAGCGACTCAACGATCTCGTCGCGGAGACGCTCGCGGAGGTTGACGTCATTGGCTTCTGCGTACCTGCCGACGAAAAGATCGGTCCAGGAGATCGCTACATCGCATCACAGTTGGCCGCGGCGGGGAAAAAGCCTATCGTCGCTATTGTTACCAAGGCCGACAAAGTCCCTGCGGACCGACTCGCGGAGCAACTCGTAGCCGTCACAGATCTGGGCAATGAAATCATGACCTCCGAGCGACGCGCCCGTGAAGAGCGTGCACGCCGTCGGCAGGCCCAGGGCAAAGGCTCCCAGGGCAGAAAATCTGACCCGCCGGCCCTCTTCGCCAAGGGCTCGAACAACTCAGAAAACGTCCCGACGGGGCCGGTCGACGACGGTCAGGGCGGCTGGGCTGACATCATTCCGGTTTCGGCCGTCAAAGATTTCCAGGTCGAGTCCGTTGCAAGCGTACTGAGCTCGTATTTGCCCGATTCCCCGCCACTTTATCCTGACGGCGATCTGACCGATGAGCCCGAGGCCGTTATGGTTGCAGAACTCGTTCGTGAGGCTGCCCTAGAAGGTGTCCGCGACGAGTTGCCGCACTCGGTGGCCGTGACCGTTGAGGAGATGAATGACCGCGAGGACCGGCCCGAGGACGATCCGATGATCGACGTCCACGTGAACCTGTATGTTGAACGGGACTCGCAGAAAGCCATCATTATCGGAAAGCGCGGATCCAGGTTGCGGGATATCGGAACCAAGGCTCGGCAGGGGATAGAACCGTTGCTCGGAGCCAAAGTCTATTTGAGCATTCACGTGAAGGTTGCCAAGGACTGGCAACGTGATCCCCGGGCCCTGGGTCGCTTGGGATTCTAGACGGCATCCGGGGAAGAAAGAGGAAATTCACGGTCTGACGTGAGGAAACTTATCAGCCTCGGGCCGTAAAGTACTTAATGGTTTTTTGCCGTCCGTTCGAGAGGAATATCTGTGCCGCAGTCGCCCGAGACTTCGAATGAAGCGCCTTCGCCGCGCCTCAATGCCCGGGGCCGTCACTACAAGAACCGCGCGAGGAAATCCAAGCGTGGGCTCTGGCTCTCGCTGTGCTGTGTCGGTCTTTTGCTCGTCGTCATGGGTGCCGGTGGATTCGCCGCGATGCGTCTGCGGTCCAACGTCGAGACGGATGCGCTCAATCTCGGGTCGGGCCTCGACGGTGGAAAAGAACTAGCGGACGGCCCCCTCGATATCCTCGTCATCGGCTCCGACACCCGAACGGGCAATAACGCCAATTACGGCGATACTTCGGATGAGGGCTCCGGCGCTCGTTCGGACGTCATGATGCTGATGCAAATCAGCGAGGACCACAAGAAGGTCAACGTGGTGTCTTTCCCCCGTGACCTGATGGTCGACATCCCGCAGTGCCAAGGGGCGGACGGAAAGAAATACCCCGCCGAACAAGACACCCAGATCAATGAGTCACTCACCAACGGCGGGCCGGGTTGCACCGTAGCGACCATCAACCAGATGACCGGTATCAACGTAGACCACTTCATGCTCGTCGACTTCAACGCTGTGAAACAGTTGAGCACCGTCGTGGGGGGTGTGAACGTCTGCGTCAACAAACCGATCAAGGACGAATACTCGGGACTGGACATTCCATCGGGCAATTCCGAGGTCGAGGGCGAACAAGCCCTGGCCTTCCTCCGCTCACGTCACGGTTTCGGCGACGGATCCGACACTAGCCGAATCCAGGCCCAGCAGGGCTTCCTGGCTTCGTTGATGCGGAAGGTCAAGGAACAAGGAACCTTGTCTAATCCCGGCAAAATGTACGGTATCGCGGAGGCTGTCACCCAGAACGTCACCGTCGACAAGGGTTTCACCGACCCCGCCACGTTCGTGGACATCGGCAAAATCCTCTCCGGCGTTGACCTGTCCGACATTGTTTTTGCCACGGCTCCCACAGAGCCATATGTCAATGACGAGAACAAGTTGCAGCTCTCCGGCGAAGCGGAGAAGGTCTTCGAGACTCTGCGCAAGGACGGATCACTGGCCGGTGGGCAGGACGAGTCTTCCGATTCCCCGTCGAGTTCGGCACCCGAGCCGGAAATCGACCGGTCAGTACCCGTGTATATGTCCAATGCATCGGGGACCGAGAATCGTGGCAAGGACCTGAGCGGCAAGGTCGAAGAACTCGGGTACACCGGCGTGACGTACCAGGATCTGGCCGAGGCCTCGGAGACCACCACAATCCAGTACGCCGCCGGATATCAGCAGCAGGCTCAGGAGATCGCGAACAAGTTCGGCCTGGGGTCGGACCAAGTGGTCGAAAGCGCGGCGGTTGCCGGAATCGACGTCAATGTGGGCAAGGACTTCGCAAGCGGAGACACGGTCAAGAAGGAAGGCTCTTCCTCAATTGTCGGCGGCGCGAATGGACAGACCGCCGATCAGCAGACCTGCCAGAAAGCATTCGCTTACTGATACTGGCCGCGGCCTCGAATCTGGCGGATTCGCTGACGTCGGCTATGGGCGTCGCATCCCATAATGTGGACAGACCGTGACCTGTCACGCAGGGATGCGACGCGGGTGGTACGTTGAATATCGTGAATCAATCATCCGTGATCCTCCTGCTTAGTTGCCGCAGCGAGGCCTCGTATTCCGACTAGGCCGACACCTCGCTGCGGAGATCAGTTGCGCCGGCCGCAACCTTATACAACGTCCTGAGAGGCACTCACGATGACTCACCCGCAGAAATCCTCCGGAATGCCGATTCACAAATATCGTCCCTACCACGAGGAAATTTCGGTCAATCTTCCCGACCGCACCTGGCCGGATAAGGTCATGACGCACGCACCGCGCTGGTGCGCGGTCGACCTCCGCGATGGAAACCAGGCCTTGGTGGACCCGATGGACACGGACCGCAAACTGGCGATGTTCAAGCTCCTGGTCGCGATGGGTTACAAAGAGATCGAGGTTGGTTTCCCCTCCGCGTCCCAGACCGATTTCAATTTCGTACGCACCCTCATCGAGGACCATTACATCCCCGACGACGTCACGATCCAGGTTTTGGTCCAGTGCCGGGAGCACCTCATCGAGCGGACGTATGAGGCCATCGAGGGCGCACCCTCAGCGATCATCCATTTCTACAATTCGACGTCAGTTCTCCAACGTCGCGTTGTCTTCAAACAGGATCAGGACGGCATCATGGATATCGCCCTGAACGGTGCTCGTCTCTGCACCAAGTACGAAGAGCAGATGAGCACTACTGTGCCTCTCACGTACCAGTATTCTCCGGAGTCCTACACGGGCACCGAGGTCGAGTACGCTGCGCGCGTTGCCAACGCGGTTACCAATGAACTGGGGATCGGAGAAGACCGCCAGGTCATCATCAATTTGCCCGCGACCGTCGAGATGGCAACGCCCAACGTCTATGCCGACTCGATCGAATGGATGAGCCGTCATCTGGACAATCGGGACAACGTCATTCTTTCCCTGCACCCGCACAATGATCGGGGCACGGGCATCGCCGCTGCTGAACTCGGTTTCCTGGCCGGTGCAGATCGGATCGAGGGCTGTCTCTTCGGCAACGGCGAGCGGACCGGAAACGTCGACCTGGTGACCCTGGGACTCAATCTGTTCACGCAGGGCATCGATCCGCAGATCGATTTTTCTAACATCGACGAAATCCGGCAAACGGTCGAGTACTGTAACCAAATCAAGGTCCACGAGCGTTCTCCCTACGGTGGAGATTTGGTATTCACGGCATTCTCCGGGTCCCACCAGGACGCCATCAAGAAGGGCTTCGAAGCGATGGAGGTCGATGCGAAGTCCCAGAACAAGGATGTCGAGGAGATGGAATGGGCCGTTCCTTACCTGCCCATCGATCCTATGGATCTCGGCAGGAACTACGAAGCGGTCATCCGTGTGAATTCCCAGTCCGGCAAGGGCGGCGTCGCCTACTTGTTGAAGCAGCAGAAGGGCCTGGACATGCCCAAACGTGCGCAGGTGGAGTTCTCGAGCGTCGTCCAGAATCGTACGGACAGCGAAGGCGGCGAAATCACGAGCGTCGCCCTCTGGGACATCTTCAAGGACGAGTACCTGCCGGCGGAAGAGGACCACGGTGAGCGTCGTTGGGGCAAATTCCGAATTGCCGCGATGACCACCGAGGCCACGGATACGGGGGACACGACCCTGCGGCTCAAGCTGGACATCAACGGTCGTGAGATCGACCGTTCTGCCGTCGGCAACGGACCTATTGACGCGCTGACCCGAGTGCTCTCCCATGAGGGTGTCGACGTTCGAGTCCTGGACTACTCCGAGCATGCGATGTCAGCGGGCGAGAATGCCCATGCGGCCAGCTATGTCGAGGCGGCGGTCGGCGATCGTGTCCTGTGGGGCGTCGGTGTCGACGCCAACACCACCCGCGCAGGCCTGAAAGCTCTGATCTCAGCCGTCAACCGCGCATTGCGGTAATCAAGTTCGCCTGACGACGCCGCCCACGCTTTGCGCGGGCGGCGTCGTATTTTTCTCACATCTGCCGTGGGATAATGGGCGAGTGCCAACGACAACCGCCGTATCCAGGACGTATCGCGAGACTGTGATCGTCCTGGGAACGTACCCACTTGGCGAGTCGGACCGGATCATTGTCGGTCTGTCCGCTGGGCACGGTCTGATACGTGCTGTGGCTAAAGGCGTGCGCCGAAGCAACTCGAAGCTCGGTGCGAGGTTAGAACCCTTCATGATCACGGATGTTTCTTTGGTCCACGGCCGGAATCTGGATACCGTGACTCAGGCCGTAACCCGAAAGGCCTACGCTGCTCCCATCGTGGCCGATTACGTCGCGTATACGAGCGCTTCGGCTATTGCGGAGGTTTCGGAGCACGTGGCCCAGGGAGATCCTGAGTCCGCGCGAGAACTCTTCACCTTGACGGCGGGGGCCCTCTCTTCCTTGGCTCGTCAGACCCATCCACCTCAGGACGTCTTGAACTCGTTCCTGGCCCGATCCATGCGGATTGCAGGCTGGTACATCGCAACCGAAGCCTGTGTTCGGTGCGGGGACACCGAGAACGTGACCTCGTGGTCGATATCCGGTGGGGGTGTCGTATGCGCCGCTTGTGCCCAGGCCGGGGACCGTCCGCTGAGCACGGACATGATGACTTACCTCCGCGCAGTTGCCACGGGAAACTGGGACCTTCTGCAGGACGTTGAAGATCACACCGCTGCGGACCGCGTCGGAGCGCTCCTCAGACGTTATGTACAGTGGCACGTGGAGCGCGAGTTCCGCTCATTTGCCTTGCTCGAAAGGACCTTATGACTATCCAAGCCCCCTTTCCTCATCCGTCGGGAAGACGCCCGCCCGCCATTCCTCAGAAGTTCGTACCGCGTCACGTGGCCGTGGTCATGGACGGTAACGGACGTTGGGCGAATGAGCGCGGATTGCCCCGCAATGAGGGCCACAAAGCGGGGGAGCAGGCGCTCCTGGATGTGGTAGCTGGAGCGATTGAAATGGGCATTTCCGTCGTGAGCGCCTACGCCTTCTCGACCGAGAACTGGAAGCGGTCCCTCGATGAGGTCAATTTCTTGATGAGATTCTGCGGCGACGTCTTGGAGCGCCAGCTCGATACACTGAATTCTTGGGGTGTTCGTATCCGTTGGGCCGGCAGACGCCCTCGCCTGTGGAAGTCCGTTATTCGCCAGTTGGAGACCTGTGAGCGGGAGACAGCGGACAACACCGTGTGCACGCTAGTGATGTGCGTGAATTATGGGGGTCGTGCAGAAATCGCCGATGCCGCAGCCGCCATCGCTGCCGATGCGGCAGCCGGAACCGTCAAACCCGGCCAGATTAACGAGAAAACATTCGCTCGGTATTTGGACGAACCAGATCTTCCGGATGTGGATATGTTCTTGCGAACCTCTGGGGAACAACGATTCTCCAATTTCCTTCTCTGGCAGAGCGCTTATGCCGAGATGATCTTCATGAATATCCTTTGGCCGGACGTGGATCGCCTCGTTCTCTGGGACGCCATCGAAGAATATGCTCAACGCGACCGCAGATATGGGGGAGCGGTGGACTCGGTAACTAAATCTGCAGTTTAACCTCAAATCGTAACCCTCAACCTCAAATTCATATTTAAAAACGAAGGCCCAGGAGAATCCGTGGTCAGGTTCTATCCAACATTTTTCAAGATCGCCTTCTCCGGTATGGACGCGGAGAGAGCACACGCGATCGGTTTCGCAGCAATCAAGGCATGCCGGCAATCGGGAGTTTCCAAGGCTCTCCGTATGTTGACGGCGCCGGACAAATCTTTGCGCACGGAAGCACTCGGTCGCGTCTTCCCTTCCCCTTTCGGTTTGGCAGCCGGTTTCGACAAAGGCGCCACAGGGATCAATGCGCTGACCGACCTGGGCTTCGGTCACGTGGAGGTGGGAACGGTCACCGGCCAACCGCAATCCGGCAACCCCAAGCCCAGGTTGCACCGGCTCGTCCGAGATCACGCGGTGATCAATCGCATGGGGTTCAACAATGACGGCGCCGACCAGATCGGACCGCGTTTGGCTTCGGCTCATGCCGACCTGTGGCACGACTACAAGGAACGCACGCGTCCGATCGTCGGCGTGAATATTGGCAAAACGAAGGTCGTGCCCGTCGAGGATGCGATCGAGGACTACGTGCACAGCACGCGGACGCTTGCTCCCCAGGCGGACTACCTTGCGGTCAACGTGAGCTCACCCAACACGCCCGGGCTCCGGGATCTGCAGCACATCGATGCGCTCCGGCCACTGCTGAGCGCCGTCGTACGCGAAGCGGAACAGGCCGCGCGTCGGCACGTTCCGGTACTGGTGAAAATAGCCCCCGACCTTTCGGACACCGAGGTCGCGGCGATCGCCGATCTCGCGGTTGAGCTGGAACTTGACGGCATCATCGCCACCAACACCACGATTCGGCGCGAAGGTTTGGGCTTGCAATCTTCTCCGACCGACATCGAAGAATGCGGGACAGGGGGCCTATCCGGCGAACCGTTACGGAAGAGATCGCTCGAAGTTCTCTCTGCTGTTCGGGCTCGTGTCGGGGCAGATATGACCATCATCTCGGTCGGGGGAGTCACCTCGGCCGGCGATGTGGAGGAGCGTCTGCAACGCGGAGCCAATCTGGTTCAGGGGTATACCGCTTTCCTGTACGAAGGCCCGTTCTGGGCTGCCCGAATCAACCGTGGCCTGAAGAAAATGAGGCGCCGACGCAGCTGACTTCAGCAGACCGTATTAACGATTGAGGACGGCCGGCCACCAAGGAGTGGCCTGCCGTCCTCACTTCAGTAAACTACCGCGCAGGGTTTAGGAAGGGAATTCCCCTCGCTTGACCTGCGGCTTGGGCATCCGCAAACGACGGATCATCATGACCCGGTTGAATACATACATCCCGGATCCCGCTTCGGCGGAACCGAATTTCTCGATCACAAGCTTCTTGAGTTTTCTCCACAGGATGAAGAAGTCCAGGAGCCAGATTGCAATAAAGATCCACATGACGTAGATCGTGAACTGCTGGATGTGGAGGGGCATCACCAGGCCGAGAATGAAGATGACGAGCAAAATGACGATGAAGTAGTCACCGATATTGAACCTTGCATCGACATAATCCCGGATGAAACGACGCTGGTGGCCACGGTCACGAACAGGCAAGTAACGATCATCGCCCGTCTGCATCGCCTGGTTCTGCCGTACTCGCGCTTCCCTGGCGGCCTCGCGTTCCTTTTGCTTGGCCATCTTGCGATCGTCAGGCACAAGGGGACGTTTGCGGGCGGCCTCTCTCTCTTTACGAGTTGGAGTAGGGCGGCCCTTGCCTTGGGCCCTTGCGGCCTCTGAAGAGTTCATCGACTCCGACGACTCTTCTGTGGCAACGCTTTCAGCTGAGGATTTCTTCTTGCTTCCGAACACCCGTCCAGGATACTTGATGGCGCGCCCTGTTACTTTCCACCGCGCCAGAAGCATAAGGTGGCGCCTATGACGAACAACGATGTAACTAGCGCCAATGACGGTCGAAAAGCAGAACCTTCGATTGAGGTTGAGATTAAAGCTCGTGTCGAGAAGACGTTCCAGAACACTCTGGCAACTCTCAAGGAGCTCGTCTCGATTCCCTCGGTGGCATGGGAAAGTCACGATCTGTCCCGGGTGCGCGAAAGCGCCGAACGGGTCGCAGAGCTGGCCCGCGAGTCCGGCTTCGACGACGTCGAAATCCTCACTGCCGACAAGCCTGATGGGGGCCAGGGGATGCCGGCCGTCGTCGCCCGAAAGCATCCTCGCCCTGGATACCCGACAGTTCTTCTCTACGCTCACCACGACGTTCAACCGGTTGGCGACGTAGCCGACTGGGATACGGATCCTTGGGTTGCAACCGAGGTCGGCGACCGCCTGTACGGACGTGGCGCCGCGGACGACAAAGCCGGTTTGATGACTCACCTTGCATCGGTCGATGCGCTTCACAGCGTCCTGGGCGAGGAACTTGGGATCGGCATTACTTTGTTCATCGAAGGTGAGGAAGAGGCCGGCTCACCGAGCTTCGGGAATTTTCTCGCTACTTATCAAGACAAACTTCAGGCTGACGCAATCGTGGTCGCGGATTCTTCCAACTGGCGCGCTGGAGTTCCCGCGCTGACCACGAGCCTTCGCGGTGTCATCTCAGGAACCGTCACGGTGAGGACCCTGGATCATGCCCTTCACTCAGGAATGTTCGGAGGTCCCTTGGTCGATGCGAATACCGCCATGGTGCGCGTCCTGGCATCCTTGCACGATGACGAGGGGTCGGTAGCGGTCGACGGTCTGGTTCGTGGCCCGGATCCTGAGCTCGACTACGCGGAAGAAGATTTCCGCACCGATGCGGGGGCGCTCGAAGATTTCCGCCTCACCGGCAAAGGGAGCATCTCGTCCCGGCTGTGGAACCAGCCGGCGCTGTCCATCATCGGGATGGATATCACTTCGGTCGATCAATCCTCCAACACCATGGCCTCCACGGCCCGAGCTCGAGTTAGCCTCCGTCTTGCGCCGGGGCAAGACCCTCATGAGGCCCATCGACTTCTGGAAGAACACCTGACTCAGAACGCTCCTTGGGGGTCCACTGTCGAATACGACGGCGGCGAAGCCGGTCAGCCTTTCGAATCGGATGTGACCAGCGGTCCTGCTCAGGCTGTCTTGGAGTCAATGAAGGACGCTTGGAAAACCGAGCCCGTTCTCATGGGCATGGGCGGATCGATTCCGTTCGTAGCATCGTTGACGCAGACGTTCCCTGATGCGGCGATCCTCATCACGGGCATCGAGGATCCGGACACTCGCGCACACAGTGCCAATGAGTCTCTCTTCATTCCGGATTTCCAGCGCGCCATAGAATCCGAAGCGTTCTTCATGGTCCGTATGAATCAATCTCGCTGACGACGCCCTACGCGGCCTCGCCACGGTGTGTGGTGAGCATCCAACGTGGGCAACGGTTCGGTCGGCGGAGGAATAACGAGAGCAGTAATAGGGTTACACTGACGCGAGAGCAATAGCTAGGCTTGAGGCGAGCAGAAAGGCAGGTCGCGATATGACTGTTGCACCCGAAATGAAGACCGAGATGCCGACTCACGGCGTGACTCTCACCGAAGGAGCAGCCGAGAAGGTGCGCACCCTTCTGGAACAGGAGGGGCGAACAGACTTGCGTCTCCGTGTTGCGGTTCAGCCCGGTGGTTGCTCAGGTTTGATCTACCAGTTGTACTTCGACGAGCGCGTTCTCGATGGAGATGCTCTGCGCGAGTTCGACGGCGTCGAGGTCATCGTTGATCGGATGAGCACTCCTTACCTGGAAGGCTCGACGATCGACTTCGAGGACACCATTCAGAAACAGGGTTTCTCGATCGACAATCCGAATGCGCAGGGTTCCTGCGCCTGTGGTGATTCTTTCAACTAAGTGATATAGATCGCGTCCAGTCGGCGCGTAATATGGCCCGGTCATTCCCGCTTTGGGGAGGATCGGGCCATAGTCTTGTTAAGGTCGAAAGTTCGGGCTCCAACTCGCCCCTAGCCGTTATGTCGGAGCTGAATCTGTTCCGACTTTCGGGGTACTGTGGTGACACAGTGTCAGCGGAAATCCGCAGGGACGAGTAAGCTCGTATTAAGACCAGAACGCTGTCGCACGACCACCCGGGAAACGGTGGAACGGCTCAGCGTTCATCACACGCACGGAAATTAGAGGAAGGGCAGTCTGTGAGTTCGCAGAAACGAACCGGTAGCAGTCGCGCCAAGGGCATTGTCGCCATCGGTGCGACGGCGGCCGCCACGCTGCTGTTGACGGGTTGTTCGGATAGCGCCGAGGTCGGATTCTTGCCGACCAAGCGCGGCACGACCGACAACGTCGACACGATCATGGATCTTTGGATCGGCTCCTGGATCGCTGCACTCGCAGTCGGTCTGGTGACCTGGGGTCTGATGCTCTGGTGCATCATCGCCTATCGTCGCCGCAAGGGAGAAACTGGCTACCCGCGCCAGCTGGGATATCACCTTCCTCTCGAGATCATGTACACGATCATCCCGATCGTTTTGATCGTGAGCCTCTTTGCGTTTTCCGACAAAGCAGAGCGTTCGGTCGACAGTCGCTGGGATCAGCCAGGCGTCACGGTCGAGGTCTATGGCAAGCAGTGGGCCTGGGACTTCAATTACCTGGACAGTGATACCTACACGTCAGGTACGCAGGCTCGTCTCGACGGCCAGTCTGGCCGGGAGGATAAGCTTCCGACCCTCTACCTGCCGGAGAATACCGAGGTTGAGCTCCAGCTCAAGTCTCGCGACGTGAACCACTCATTCTGGGTGCCCGCATTCCTGCAGAAGATCGACACCATCCCCGGTCAGACCAACTACATGGACTTCAAGACTGGTGGCCCCGGTGATTACCAGGGCAAATGCGCCGAGCTTTGCGGTGAGTACCACTCAGAAATGCTCTTCAACGTAAAGGTCGTCTCCCAGGACGACTATGACAAGCACATGCAGGACCTCAAGAACCAGGGCAATAACGGACGCCTCGGCGATGAGTACAACCGCAATCCCAACATGAACGAATCGAAGTAGGGGAGTACCGGTGTCTACATTCGAGTATTCAGCTGAAGAAACAACGGTTGCGCAACGCACCGTTCCCCGGTCTCGGGGACGGATCGTCGTCAGCTGGTTGACTTCGACCGACCACAAGACCATCGGATACATGTATCTGATCGCGTCCTTCATCTTCTTCTTGCTGGCCGGCATCATGGCCCTCGTGATGCGCCTCGAGCTATTCGAGCCCGGCATGCAGATCCTGGAGACCAAAGAGCAGTTCAACCAGCTGTTCACCATGCACGGCACCCTGATGTTGCTGATGTTTGGTACCCCCATGTTCATCGGCTTCGCCAACGTGATCGTGCCCCTGCAGATCGGCGCTCCCGACGTCGCTTTCCCGCGACTTAACGCGCTTGCCTTCTGGTTCTTCCTGTTCGGCTCCCTGGTCGCCATTTCCGGCTTCATCACGCCCCAAGGCGCGGCATCGTTCGGTTGGTTCGCCTATGCGCCGTTGAACTCCACCACGTACAGTCCAAGCGTGGGCGGAGACCTGTGGGTCTTCGGCCTTGCCCTACAGGGCTTCGGCACCATCATGGGCGGCGTCAACTTCTTGACCACCATCCTCTGCATGCGTGCTCCGGGCATGACCATGTGGCGCATGCCAATCTTCACCTGGACCACGTTGATTACGGCGATCCTCCTCATCATGATCTTCCCGCCGTTGGCAGCCGCGCTGTTTGCCTTGGGTATGGATCGTAGGCTGGGCGGTCATATCTTCGACGCCGAAAATGGTGGTGCGATCCTGTGGCAACACCTCTTCTGGTTCTTCGGGCACCCCGAGGTCTACGTTCTGGCCCTACCGTTCTTCGGTATCGTCTCTGAGATTATCCCGGTGTTCTCACGCAAACCGATCTTCGGGTACAAGGGACTCGTCTACGCGACGATCGCCATTGCTGCGCTGTCCGTGACCGTGTGGGCCCACCACATGTACGTCACCGGTGCTGTTATGCTTCCGTTCTTCTCGTTCATGACGATGATGATCGGTGTCCCTACGGGCGTGAAGTTCTTCAACTGGATTGGCACGATGTGGCAGGGATCCATAACTTTCGAGACGCCACTCTTATGGGTCTTCGGATTCCTGTTGACCTTCTTGTTTGGCGGCGTGACCGGTATTATCCTGGCTACTCCTCCGCTGGACTTCCATCTCTCGGATTCTTACTTTGTGGTCGCGCACTTCCACTACACGGTCTTCGGAACGGTCGTGTTCTGCATGTTCGGTGGCCTCTACTTCTGGTGGCCGAAGTTCACCGGCAAGATGCTCAACGAACGACTGGGCAAAATCCACTTCTGGTTGCTGTTCATCGGTTTCCACACGACCTTCCTGATCCAGCACTGGCTGGGTGTGGACGGAATGCCGCGTCGTTATGCTGATTACATGCCCGAGGACGGTTTCACCTGGATGAACCAGTTCTCGACCGTCGGCGCCATGATTCTGGCGGTGTCGATGTTGCCGTTCTTCTGGAACGTCTACATCACGACCCGCAACGGCAAAAAGGTTGAAGTCGATGATCCGTGGGGCTTTGGAAGCTCCTTGGAATGGGCGACATCCTGCCCGCCGCCGCGTCACAACTTCACGGCCCTGCCGCGAATCCGCTCGGAACGGCCTGCACTGGATCTGCACCATCCCGAGCTGTCCACCAACCACGACGTCGCGTCGGCCGCCCGCAAGGCCGCCACGGTCAATTCCTAGGAGGCAAGCAGATGCGCGAAAATGGCATTCTTTTTTGGGCCCTGTTCATCTTCCTGATTCCGGTGACACTGGTCTACGGTTTCATGACGGGATTCACCGAATGGGTCGGATTCCCGGCCCTCCTGTTGACCGCCTTGATGTCGGCGTTCTTGGGCTTCTTCTTCAGCTTCACTTCGAAGAAGCACCCCAACCAGCCCTCGGATAACTTGGACGGCGAAATCGTCGACGCCGCTGGCGATTACGGCTTCTATTCACCCTGGAGTTGGTGGCCTCTCCTCATCGCCATCGCAGCGGCGATCGGTGTTGTGGCCATGGCCATCGGCTGGTGGCTCCTCATGCTCGCGTTCCCGCTTGCCATGATTGGTCTGGTCGGTTGGGTCTACGAATACAGCCGCGGAAGCCACGCTCACTAGACTGCGAGCGTCGCACTCCCAGCGGAAGAAGGGCCCCAATCCTCAAGGAGAGGATTGGGGCCCTTCTTTTTTCTGATCGAAATCATCCAGGACGAATCCTTCAATGCTGATGGAGGTCGACGGATCTATGACCCGATGGACCCCTGGCTGCCCTAGCCGTTCTCACAAGACGAAAGGGACCTAGCTTTGGTGCTCATAGCGCCACATGTAGCAACGCATGGGGTAGGCGCCGGTACAGACAGAGAACCATTCTGCACCAACCAGAAGACCCGCTCATCCTCAGGCGGCGTATTGCGTTGGAACAGTGCACGAGGAGGCAGCTCAAGGCTGACGCTGCAAGACCGAACCCCACCGGAAGCCGATAGAGAGCCCCACCACAACACGCGGGATGCCGCCAGGATGGTTTGAGCACAGAACTCAGGCGGCCCTGTGGAAAGACAACGGCAGAGGACACTGGGGACCCTCCCCGCCACGTAGGAGGACTCCATATTCCCCTCTCGTACGTAGCTGGTGTCGGCAGCAGCCGAAACACGAGAGGCATTTCCCTGATCCTCTGCCGCTTGATGATAACGCGGCGACCAAGCAGCAACGCCGTGCATCATGATCTCGTTACGTTCCCAACGATGAATTTGAGCCTCGCGACGCCGTGTCGAACGTGCGTAGCCCTGAGCCTTGATTGCACCACATCGCCCTGCTATGGCCGCTATGTTTTTCACCCCCAAACCGCATATGAGGTGTCGGCTCTCAACGCGCTTCCGGGAACGCCTTAATAAGGGTGGCGCGGACGCTATTGAACGAAATCGTGGCGAGTGGGGGAGAGTTCCCTGCTCGAGGAAGTAGCCGACCAGAAAGCACTCAGATCGCAACGCAGGTATGGAAATACCGTAATAGCCCGCGCACCGGCACGCAGACCGCGGACACAGGTTGAGGGGCGGCCATGGGCTAGTGCTCTTTCGCGGCTAGGGAGAGATGAGCCTCATACCGCCGTGAACACTCATGGATGTAAGAACGCCGCAGGGCAGAGCCGGGAACGCGCCCAGGGTGGGACCCACCCCATGAACCGTATTGAGAAGAACACGTTCTTCACACAACCCAGAGAATCAATTCCTGGCCCAGTACAACAGGCGGAGGGGCTACGGGGGGCCTCCGGGCAGAGAAAACCCCCGGCCCTCACAATCGAGGGCCGGGGGTTTCAGGTCAGTGACAGACCGGCTTAGTGGTCACCAGATTCCAACTCGTGGTGCTCATGCGCTGCCTCCAGCTCTGCCGGCGAGACCGGGGCAACCCGGTCCTCGAAGAATAGGCGGGAAATCCGGCCACGAATCTTCTCGCTTCCGGTAACCTTGCCCTTCTTATTCGGCTCAGCAGGCTGAACCTGGGGCGCGTTGAAGTTGACGAGGCGATACCGGTCGTATTCATTGAGGGGTTCGTGAACCTCAATGAATTCACCGTGAGGCAACTGGACAACACGTCCGGTCTCGATGCCGTGGAGTACGAGTTCCCGGTCCTTCCGTTGCAAGGCCAAGCAGATTCGTCGCGTTATCTCGAATGCGATGAACGGACCAAAGAAGAAGAAGAAACGGAGTACGTATGCCACGTCATTGAGAGCCACATGGAAGTGGGTCGCAATCAAGTCCGAGCTGGCGGCCATCATCATGATGGAATACCAAGTCACGCCTGCGGCCCCGGCGCCGGTACGGAACGGAGCGTTACGCGGGCGATCCAGAATGTGGTGTTCGCGATTGTCCTTGGTGACCCAGCGTTCAAGCCAGGGCCAGGTGAAGAACAATCCGAGCAAGATCGCAGCGGGGACCATGGGAAGGAGGACGGCCAGGACCCAAGTTCCACCGGCTTGCACCTGCCAATGCCAGGGCCATGCCCCAGGCATCAGGCGAAGCGCGCCATCGACCCAGCCGATGTACCAGTCAGGCTGGGTACCAGCCTGCACAGGGGAGGGATCATAGGGGCCGTAGTTCCAGATCGCGTTGATCGTGACCGTGCCGGCCATGATCGCAATGATGCCGAAGACGATGAAGAAGAAGCCGCCTGCTTTGGCAGCGTAGACCGGCCCCACGGGGAAACCGACAACGTTCTTCTCGGTGCGTCCCGGGCCGGGGTACTGCGTATGTTTGTGGACGACGACCATGAACAAGTGGATCGCAACCGTCAACAAGATCAACGCCGGGATGATCATGATGTGCAGGGTGTACAAGCGTCCAATGACAGCATGTCCCGGGAACTCTCCACCGAAGAAGAAGAGGGAGAGGTGCGTACCGACCAAGGGGATGGCTTTCATCACCCCGTCGATAATCCTCAGGCCGTTGCCCGAAAGAACGTCGTCGGGAAGCGAATAGCCGGTGAAGCCTGCCGCCATGGAGAGGACGAAGAGCATCCCACCGACGACCCAGTTGAGCTCACGCGGACGCCGGAACGCGCCGGTAAAGAACACACGCATCATGTGCACGGCGATTGCCACGACGAACATCAGCGCGGCCCAGTGATGGACCTGGCGCATAAATAGGCCACCGCGGATATCGAAAGAGATGTGCAGCGTGGATGCGTAGGCAGCCGACATCTCGACGCCCTTCATCGGCACATAGCTGCCGTCGTAGACCTTGGAGGTCATCGACGGGTCGAAGAAAAACGTCAGATACGTGCCGGAAAGGATAAGAATGACGAGGCTATAAAGAGCGACCTCGCCGAACATGAACGTCCAGTGGTCCGGGAAGATCTTCCGGCCGAATTCACGGACTATTCCGGAAAGACCGACGCGGGTGTCGACAAAATTAGCGATACGCCCCGGCGTTGTCGAGGCCTGGTATTCGTTTACAGCATTAGACATGTTTAGGCCTCACTCGCCATCTCTTGCTTCTGCTTGCCGCGTTCCCAGTAAGCCGGACCGACCGGCTCGTGGAAATCGCTGCGGGCCACGAGGTAGCCCTCTGAATCGACCGTAATCGGCAACTGGGGCAGCGCGTGTGCTGCGGGACCGAACACGACGGCGCATTCGTTGGCGGCATCAAACGTGGACTGGTGACAAGGGCACAGCAGGTGATGGGTGCGCTGCTCGTAGAGAGCAATGGGGCAACCAACGTGGGTGCAGACCTTGGAATAAGCAATGATGCCGTCGACGTTCCAGTCTTCGCGATCCTTTGAAACGTGCAGTTCTTCGGGATCCATACGCATCAACAGGACCACGGCCTTGGCCTTCTCCTCGAGGTACCCGTCCTCGTGAGAGATGTCCAAGATATTCTCCGGCAGAACGTGGTACGCAGAACCCATCGTGACGTCCGCTGCCTTGATAGGCGTCCCGGACGGGTCACGCACCAGACGAATACCTTTGTCCCAAAGCGTGTGCGAGAGAACCTTCGTATCGATCGGACCCAACTCGCGGAACAAGGTGATGAAGGTGAGCGGCGCAAGAATGATCGCCCCGATCATCGTGTTGCGAAGCAAGGGACGACGCTTGATCCCGGACTCGTCGATGATGGTCTCGACGATCTCTTGGGCCTCCGCCCGGGAATCCTCCGAGCTGATCTCGTGACGCATCTCGACCATCTCGTGGTCGGGCATCAGAGTTCTGGCCCACTGAACGATCCCGATACCGATTCCGAACATCGTGCAGGCAATACCCAATCCGAGCAACAGATTCTGCAGACGCAGATTGCTGGTCGGGTCCGGGTTATTGACGTTGTACATGTCGCCGCTGGCCTTGATCGCGAAAAATCCGATCCAGAACACGAACGCTCCGACGATGGAGAGAACGAAGAGCCAGGAAACCTGGTGCTCAGCACGCTTCGCGCGCTTGGGATCCAGGTCGGTCAGACGCGGTTCGTGATGCGGTAGACCCGGATCCGGGAACTGTTCCTGGTTCTGGTCTCCTGAGGTAGCAACGGCGCCGGAACGCTCCGGTGCTCCGTCACGATGGTTGCCCATGTGATCCTCTAACTTCCTTGGTACGAGCTGCTGGTAGGTGTGTGATGCTCGAGCGAGCTTACGCGGACCGCGAGGTCAGCCAAACGGTGAAACCGATGACAAGGCCCAAGCCGATGGTCCAGATGAACAACCCCTCTGAAACCGGTCCGAGGGAGCCAAGGGCCAACCCACCGGGGGAGCCGTTGGTATCCTGCGCCTTCAGATAGGTGATGACATCTCGCTTTTCATCGGGGGTGATGTTGGCATCGTTGAAGACAGGCATGTTCTGCGGGCCGGTCTCCATGGCCTCATAAATGTGCTGCTCTGAAACACCCATGAGAGTCGGGGCGAATTTGCCCCGCGTCAACGCACCGCCCGAACCGGCTGCGTTGTGGCACATTGCACAGTTGGCGAGGAACACCTTGGCGCCATTCGCGGCATCACCCTTGCTGGTGTCCAGTGACTCCTCATCGGGGACACCGGGGCCAGCGCCGAGCGAGGCGACGTAGGAAGAAAGCTGCTTGGTCTGGTCTTCGTTGAACTGGCCGGGCTTGAGTTGAGCCTGAGTCCCCTGCATCTGCATGGGCATACGGCCGGTGCCGACCTGGAAGTCGACTGCGGCTGCGCCGACGCCGACCAACGAGGGTCCGTTCTCGGTTCCCTCGGCATTAGTTCCGTGACAGGTAGCGCAGTTCGACTGGAACAGCTTCTGTCCAGCGGCGATGTCATCGGCCGTATAGCTCTGATTGGAGTCGGCCTTGGCCTGATTGGTGGCGGAGGCAACTGCATAGAGGCCGCCAGTCAGGACGAGGGCGACAGCCAAAAGAATGATGGCCGCCAGCGGATGACGCCGCTTCTGGGAAAGTGCCTTCACGTCAAGAGTTCCTTTGTCTGTGTGTGATTGATGTGTGGGCCGGCGATCCTCGTGTCTACTTCACGAAGTAAACAACGATGAACAGCACAATCCAGACGACATCGACGAAGTGCCAGTAGTAAGACACCACGATTGCAGAAGTCGCCTCATAGTGGCCGAATCGTTTTGCGACGTACGCGCGTCCGATAATGAACAGGAATGCAATCAGGCCAGCGGTCACGTGCAGGGCGTGGAAGCCCGTCGTGATGTAGAACGCTGAACCGTAGGCACTCGCCGCGATGGACACGCCTTCTGAGACGAGGGTCGCGTACTCCATTGCCTGGACGCTGACGAAAACAGCGCCCATGACGAAGGTCAGCAGGAACCACTCGGTCATGCCCCATTTGCCGACCTGCCAGATGGAGCCGGTGCGGCGGGCCTTGAGCTGCTCGGCCTTGAATACGCCGAACTGGCAGGTCACTGAACTCAGGACGAGCACAATTGTGTTCGCCAGAGCCAATGGCACTTCGAGATGATGAGTGTTTTCCGCCCACACGTCAGGCGCTGTGGCGCGCAGGGTGAAGTACATGGCGAACAGTCCGGCAAAGAACATCAGCTCACTCGCCAACCAGACCACCGTGCCTACGGACACGATGTTGGGACGATTGAGTGTCGGTTGTGCCGACTTACTGGGAGTATGGGTTGCAGTTGTCACATAGACATTATGTCTGTAAAACTCTCGCCGAACCAACAGCAACGCCCTCTGAGGCTCCCGGCGTGTCACGAGACGATCCACAAAACCCCGCTCATCCGCGGTTTTCCAGGGCAGATAGGACTTCTTGGCTTTTAAAGTCACGTAATGGTGGGACGATCACCACAATTATCCCCCCAGGCTATTCACAGCTTGTAGTCAGGTTCCGGGTCTAGGGGTCACAGGGGGGAGGGTTTTATCGCTTAGGGTTGCCCTATGAGCAACACCCAAGACCCCACGAATCAGCCCACCTGGAAGAGCCTCATCAACGCGATCGAGCGTCACGAAGACCTGAATTACGATGAGGCCGCATGGGCCATGCGGGAGATGATGAGCGGGGCCGCAGATCCGGTTCACGTTGCTGCGTTCCTGGTGGGTCTTCACACCAAGGGGGAGACAGCCGAGGAGCTGCACGGGCTCTCGGAGCAGATGCTCGACATGGCAGAGCCATACAGCGGCCCTCGCGAAGCGGTGGACATCGTCGGCACCGGAGGGGATCAGCACAACACGGTGAACATCTCCACGATGGCTTCGTTGGTCATGGCGGGGGCCGGGGTCAAGGTGGTCAAACACGGAAACCGGGCTTCGTCCTCCTCGACAGGGTCTGCTGACGCCCTCGAGCGACTAGGCCTGCCTCTTGACGCACCAGCCGACCGGGTTGAGGCCTCAGTGGGCGAAGTGGGCATTTCATTCCTCTTCGCCAACACGTACCACCCAGCCATGCGATACATAGGTCCGATTCGCCGGACTCTAGGAGTCCCTACCGTCTTCAACTATCTGGGCCCCCTCGCCAACCCTGCACGCGTGGTTTCCTCGGTGATCGGCGTATCAAGTGCCCGCATAGCGCCTCTCATGGCGGACGTCTTCGCACGTCGCGGAAATCACGCCCTCGTTTTCACCGGCCCGTTGAATTTGGATGAGCTCAGTCTGATCGGACCCACTCAGATGTGGGAGGCCCATGACGGAACACTGGAAGAGAGTGTCATCGAAGTCGCAGATATCAACCTGCCTTCCAACACCCTCGCGGACATCACTGGCAAGGATCCGGAATTCAATGCAGACGTCATTCGCCGCCTTGTAGCAGGGGAGGGCGGCCCAATTCGCGACACCGTTGTTCTGAACGCCGCAGCCGGACTGGTGGCCGCCTCCGACGACACTTCTTCACCGCTGATCGAGCGAATTAATCACGCAATAGGTCGTGCGCAGGAATCGATCGACTCGGGGCGTGCCCAGAAGGTATTGACCAAATGGATTGAATTCCTCATGGGTTAACCCTAAAGTAAAGGTTAAAGTTACGTGAGTTTTTTGGGGGAGTTCTCTTATTCTTGGACTCCTAGTGGCGAGTTGCCGCCCTTCTGGTCAAAAGCTTCACCAGCAACCTGTAGCCGATGAGAAATACAGCGTTGACAATGGTTGCAACGAGGATAAAGGACCAATGCGTTCCTTCGCCGACTATGGCCCTCAGGACCATTCCCACAATGACCGTGGCCAGCCACACCGTAATACCAGTCGGGAAAACCGCCTGAGGGGCTCGCCAAGCGCGGACGATCAGCCAGCCAATGACTGCACCCGCGAGAAACGGCCAGGCTGTGGAGAACGTGCCTGAGAGGTTCTCACCGTGAGAGCTTCTGCCAATGGCCGCAAAGACAACGACGAGGACGATATCGGCCACGAGGAACAGCCACACCGGGGCCTTGTGCATGCGAGGGTGGCTTGAGGCATTATTGCGATTGACGCTGGCATTCTGAGTCATGCTTCGAATCTAGTCGAGGAGCGGCCATGCAATCCACGACGGGGCAGCGGCCAAGTCGTTTACTTTACATAATGTAGATTATCGGCGTTATATGTATGTTCAGCCGACCGTGGATTCCTTGGCCCTATAGAACTTTGCGGGCACCATGGTGAATACAACCTATGGAAGGAATCTCACTCGTGCTGACCTGGATCGCAGAAAATCCATTTGCGGTGTGGCTGATTGCCGTCATCGTGCTCGCAGTGATCGAAATGCTGTCTCTCGATTTCTTTTGCCTCATGCTTTCGGGCGGCAGTCTCGCCGCAACGATCACGGCTTTGATAACACACAGCTGGACGATTCAAGTCGTCGTATTCGCTGTGGCATCTGTTCTGCTGATCTTCGTCGTGAGGCCCATTATCGTGCGACGTTTGGGTCGCAACGCGCCTCAGAGCTCGAGCAATGTGGATCGGCTCCTGGGCCAGCGGGTTGAGGTTCTCGAGACGATCTCCAATACCTCGGGGCTGATTCGACTCGAAGGTGACCATTGGACAGCACGTATGGTTAACCACGAGGGTTCTATCCCCGCGGGCTCGTTTGCCGTTGTACGCAGTATTGCTGGCGCCACGGCCATGGTCGAGGCAGCGGACTCTCCCGGTATCGACCGAGAATCCTAGAAAGCCCATCCGACCCAAGAACCACCAAGGAAGGTGCAGAAAATGACAGCACTTATTGTTGTGCTGGTACTCCTGATCCTGTTCGTGGTGATCGCGCTATTCAAGGCTGTGCGCATCATCCCTCAGGCTAAGGCAGGTATCGTCGAAAGACTCGGAAAGTACCAGACCACCCTGAACCCCGGGCTGCATTTCGTGGTCCCCTTCATTGACCGCGTCCTTCCGCTCATTGACTTGCGCGAACAAGTCGTCTCGTTCCCCTCGCAGTCCGTCATCACTGAGGACAACCTCGTCGTAGGTATCGATACCGTCGTGTACTTCCAGGTCACGGATCCTCGGGCAGCGACCTACGAGATCACCAACTACATTCACGCCGTCGATGAGCTGACGAGCGCAACGTTGCGCAATGTCGTCGGCGGGCTGAATCTCGAGGAAGCTCTGACCTCGCGAGACCAGATCAACGCCGAACTCAGGGGTGTTCTGGACAGCACGACCGGCCGCTGGGGTCTGCGGGTATCACGCGTGGACATCAAGGAGATCCAGCCGCCCCTGTCGATCCAGGACTCGATGGAAAAGCAGATGCGCGCCGAACGTGATCGCCGTGCGGCGATTCTTACGGCGGAAGGCGCCAAGCAGTCGTCAATCCTCACGGCCGAGGGCGAGCGTCAGGCTTCCATTCTTTCCGCCGAAGGCGACGCGAAAGCGGCAATCTTGCGTGCCGATGGCGAGGCTCAGGCCATCCACAAGGTCTTTTCCGCCATTCACAAGGCAAATCCGACGCAGAAGCTGTTGAGCTATCAGTATCTGCAAACCCTGCCGAAACTGGCCGAGGGCGATTCCAACAAACTGTGGTTCGTGCCGACCGAGCTCGGTGACGCATTGCGCGGAATCGGAAAGGCTTTTGGAGACGGCCAAGGTGTCGACCCCATGAACCCATTCACGCCGAATTCCGCGGACGAAGAGCCCGCCCCGGATGTTCCTGACGATGACGGCCCGATCGTCGATACGCCGGATCTGAAGGTTACTGAAGAGGACCTCAAACCCAATATCAATCAGACCAGCGTGGATCCCGACGAATTCGAGATGCCTCCGTCGAGCATCGATCCCGATGAACCGCTTCAACCTGACTCGGATTTGTCCGAGCAGGCAGATGAGCCATCACCCGAGCGTGAGAATAACGACAACGGACGCACCTACGGGATTCCCGGTCAGAAGTAACAGGAACCAAGCCCCTACTAGCGGCTCTTCCCTGACTCTTGCGGCGCCGCACGCACACCGTAACCGGGTGGGTGCGGCGCCGTGGGCTTCAGGCTTCGACGAGTCTCGCCAACGGCGGTGACGGATTTCGAGTCCGGCTACTGAGGATGAGAACATAGGTGGGAATAATTGTGAGTGCGTTGGCGCTGAATCATGTGTCGTGACCGCGCTTTCACCTGGGAAGGAATAAATCAATGAGTGACCGTAGCCTTCGAGGCATGCGCCTCGGCTCGCAGTCCATGGAATCCGAGCAGGGTGTCCAGCCCGCCCCGCGTCAGCGCGTCGAATACCGTACCGAGGACGGCGAACAGGTTTTCGTGACCTTCGCCGCCGAGGCCGAGATTCCGTCCACCTGGACCGCCAAATCGGGCAAGGAAGCCGTTCTCATGGACGGATCCAAGCCTGAGGTCGGCAACGAAAAGCCTGTTCGCACGCACTGGGACATGCTCCTCGAACGCCGCTCGATGGAAGAGCTGGAAGAAACGCTCCAGAAGCGCATCGAGTACTACCGGGAACGCCACGAGCTTCCGGCGGAGCAGGAAAGCTAGTCGATAGCGCGCCTATCGGAGTCGGGAAATGATGACCCGAGGCAAAAGGACCGGGGCAACACCTTGTGAGGTGTTGCCCCGGTCCTTTTTGGCCTCTTCCCTAGGTCTAGAGGTTTGAGCCTAAAGCCCGTGCCTTATTGCTCAGGGTCTTGGCGCGAGCCCCGAGACCCCAGCGGGCAACCTTGAACATGGACTCGAGGATGACGCCCGAGTCCATCTTGGAATCCCCCAGCTCACGCTCGACAAACGTGATTGGCACTTCCGTTATGGTCAGTCCGGCCAGCTCGGTTCGCCAGCCCAAATCGATCTGGAAACAGTATCCGACGGACTCGATGGTATCGAGATCAATGCGCTCAAGGGTCCCCCGACGAAACGCTCTGTATCCGGCCGTGATGTCCTTGACACTGGTTCCGAGGATCGTCTGCGCGTAGAAATTTGCACCCCGGGACAGGAACTGGCGATGCCACGGCCAATTGATGGTCTGGCCGCCGGGTACATAACGGGATCCAATGGCCAGATCGGCGCCGTTATCCACCGCTTCGAGAAGCCGGCCCAATTGCTCCGGCTGGTGCGAAGAATCCGCGTCCATCTCGACGAGGACTTCGTAATCGCGGTCCAGGCCCCATTTGAATCCCGCAATATACGCTGCTCCGAGTCCGCCCTTGCCCTTGCGGTGAAGCACATGGATCTTGCTGTCCTGCGCTGCCAGCCCGTCGGCCAAATCTCCGGTGCCGTCCGGGCTGTTGTCGTCCACGATGAGGACGTGTACCTCCGGTTGCGCGGCTCGCAGTCGCTTGATCACCACGGGAAGAGCCTCGAGCTCGTTGTACGTGGGTATCACTGTCAGGGTCTTTAGTTCCACTGTGAATGCTCCTGCGGAGATCTTGAAGTCACTCAGGTTGTCCTCATGACGCTTATCGGTTTAATAGTACCGGCGCTACCCTATCCCAACTCTTTCGGGATTTCTCGAGCGCGGCAGTGACTTGGCGGACGCCCCTACAACCCGTATTCCAGGGTGCCAATCCTTGCGATTTCGGCCTGGGGGTACTTCTCCCCTGCGAGCTCTGGAAGCAACGGAGTACGAGCACGAGGATCGGTGCTCCACGCTGCTATTCGCGAATCCGCGGTTTGAACCATGAGAGCTTCTGCACGCCACCCCACGAAGTCGGCATTGGCATCCGGAACGATCTGCCCGCCCAAGGGCCCGCCGACGCGGAAAAGCCTCCTGAGACCTCTCGTCTGAGCTGTGAAAGTCGCCCGAGTCGGCAGGCCTGTCTCATCCGAGAGCAACCGGAGCCCCTGGGTAGCCCATGCCCACGGGTTGATAATCGGGTCCTCTTGCGTGGATTTTTCAGCAGGGACGAGGCCGACCGCTGTGCCTGCGCGCAATTCTTCGCGTATCACGTCGATCCAACCTCGATCCTCGAGACTCGCCTCGACCAATAGACCAGCCTCGGAATGTGAAAATTTTGTGTCCGAGGCACGGCGGACTTCGACCCCCGCCGGCAAGTCATGGCCGAAGTCTTCCGCAAATGAATGAAAAGCCGGCTTCTCGTCTCCTTCGCCCACAATACAGGCGGTGTAGCCGGCAGAAACCAAGGCCCTGGTCTCGTCCTCGGCGGGGGCATCTCCCCCACCGCGAGCAACAAAACCGGGCACGAGAACGAGCCCGTCCAAATCCACCGTTGTGACCTTGTTATCAGTCAGGGAATCGGCACCGGCCTCTTCACCGACCCAAACCACGCGGTCGCCTTGGACAAGCACGGCCGTCGCAAACGGGTCCGCAGGACTGTACACGGATCCGTTCCGATACATGACGGTCTCCTGACCGCGATTCTGAGTTGAGATTCTCATACCTCTTCCGATTCTTCGTAGTCGATGCCCGAGGAGTCGTTCTCGGTACCCACGGGCGTGTCCAATTCGTGAATGATGACCCCGCGTTTGATCAAGTTGATCGCTGCTTCGCATCCGGTACGCCACATGGGATCGTCAACCGCGTGTCCCAGCTGGTCCAAGGCGTCGATCACCTGCTTCGTGGCTCGCACGAAGTCTCCCGCAACAAGGCCCGAACCCTCCAGGCTCTTCGAGAGAGACTCGCCCCTCGCCCACCGATAAATGGACCACATGAGGCCGACATCGGGAACAGGGGTCTCCGGCAGACGATGATGTCGCTCACGTCCGGTCAACTCCGTCCACACACCGTGCAGCCTTGTCACCTTGTCTTCCAAACCAGCCGGGTAAGTCCTTAGGAATACGGTTTCATCGCGCTTACCAGAGAACACCAGAGGAGAGACAGCCGCACACATCGCCGCCGGATCCAGCCCCTCGAAGTAGCCGTCTCTCAACGCGAGGGACACCAGTAAGTCGCGCTCACCATATATTTTTCGCAGCGACTCGCCACGGGGAAGGAGCCGAGGTTCGCCTCCGGCGTCTGGGGCCACATAGTCGTAATCGGTCAAGAGCTCGAGGATATTGGCAAACCTCTTTGCAATCGTATTGGTCCGCGAGTCGATCTGCTGCCGCAGCGAATCGGTCTCCTTCTTCAACTTCACCCAACGATTGAACCAGCGAGCGTGGTCTTCCCTTTCCGAGCAACCATGACAGGCATGAGATTCAACAGCACGTCGCAGATCGCCGATTTCTTGCTTTTCTCGGTTCGGGGCTTCGAAATCGGGTGTTCGCGGAGGCTTGACGGTTCGCGGAGGCTTTCCCTCGTCCAGGGCAGATTGAATCCGAGCAGACATATCACGGCGGTCCTGCGGAGTCCGGCCCGTGAAGTGCTTAGGGACCTTGACCTTCGAAACAGGTTGAATGGGCCCATCAAAGTCGGACGGGCCGATCACACGCAAATGCGCGGAAGTCGTCACAACCCCGATTCGTGTCTCGAAGCCGCCTTGGGGCTTTCCCACCACCACGGCCGGTCCCGAGTTTCGCCCACGAGGTATATCGACAACGTCCCCCGGGACCAAGAGCTGCATCGTGGATTCGACTGCGGAGCGGCTGACCCGTTTGCGATCCCGAGAGTACCGCTTTTCGGTTTGATTCAACTTGTACTTCAAGTTGGCGTATTCGACGTAGTCCCCGAGGTGGCATGTCATGGACTCTTCGTAACCGGCGAGGGCCTTCTCTTGCTTGCGCACTTTCGACGCGAGGCTCACGACCGACTTGTCCGCTTGGAACTGGGCAAACGATGATTCCAGAATGCTCATGGCCCGATCGGCGCCGAACTGGTCCAGAAGGTTGACCGACATGTTGTACGTCGGCTTGAAGCTCGAGTAGAGAGGATATGTTCGTCGAGAAGCCAGGCCGGCGATGGCCTTCGCGTCCATTCCGTCGTTCCACAGGACAACGGCATGTCCTTCGACGTCGATCCCCCGCCGCCCGGCCCGGCCGGTCAACTGGGTGTATTCACCGGGGGTGATGTCCACGTGTTGTTCGCCGTTGAACTTGGAGAGCTTTTCTATTACGACGCTTCGTGCAGGCATATTGATGCCCAGCGCAAGCGTCTCGGTCGCGAACACGACTTTGACGAGTCCCTGCGTGAACAAATGCTCCACGATTTCCTTGAAGAGCGGAAGCATACCCGCATGGTGCGAAGCGATGCCCCTCGAAAGGCCTTCGCGCCAGTCGTCAAACCCTAGGACCCTCAGGTCCTTGAGATCGACTTTTGCCGTCGCTTCAGCGATATAGGCTCGGATCAGCTGCGCCTGCCGCTGATCGGTCAGCCGGATATCCGCGTCGATACACTGCAGAACGGCGTCGTCGCAGGCGGCCCTGGAAAAGATGAAGTAAATCGCTGGCAGGAGCCCGTCTTCGTCGAGCGAATGCAAGACGACGGGACGAGGGGCGCGACGCATGGCCGGCGAGCCGGAGCGCCCTTTTCCTTGCCCTTTTCCCGGCCGTCGGCCGCGACGAGGCGGAGCGCCACGGCGAGAAGTGGCCTTGAGGAGCTCTGAATTGACCTTGATCTTCTCGGTGCCGCTTCGGCGCACTATGTCCGCGGCCTTGGAGATCGTCGTGTTGTCCGCAAAGAGATCGTAAAGTCTGTGCCCGGCCATAACATGCTGCCACAGGGGTACGGGCCGATGTTCCGAAACCACCACTTCGGTAGACCCGCGGACGGTGTCCAGCCACTGACCGAATTCTTCGGCATTGGAGATGGTCGCCGACAAGGACACAACGGCGACCGACTCGGGGAGGTGAATCATGACCTCTTCCCATACGGCGCCGCGGAATCGATCGGCGAGGTAGTGCACCTCATCCATGACGACGAAGCCGAGCTTGTCCAGCGTCGAGGATTGCGCATACAACATGTTGCGCAAGACCTCGGTCGTCATGACCATGATCGGTGCCTCGGAATTGACGGAAATGTCCCCCGTCAACAGACCGACGTTCTCCGAACCGTAGATGCGCCCCAAGTCGTGGAATTTCTGGTTAGACAGGGCTTTAATCGGCGTGGTGTAGAACGCTTTCTTGCCTTGGCGCTGGGCCAAGAACACCGCGAATTCGCCGACAACGGTTTTGCCTGCGCCCGTCGGAGCGGCCACCAGAACGCCGTCCCCTTCCTGAAGGACTTCGCAGGCTTCCCGTTGGAATTCGTCGAGAGGGAAATCCAACGTGCTCTCGAAGAGCCCTAAGGGACTCTTGAGATACTGATTGCGGGCCTTAGCCGCTTGATACTTATCGGCGTAACTGGGCATGACACCAGCTTAGCCGCCGCGGCTGAGCGTAGACTGTCGATTCAGCTCTGCGCCGCACCGGACCATTACGAGGCCACGAGCCCCTACGTTTTATCGGCCCAAGCCTTCCAATTGGTCGCTCCGAGTGGCTTCGTCGGCTTCGGTGCTGTATGTTTCCGCCAATTTCGCGCGCTTCTTGTCCCGCCGCTTGTCGTTGTACATGCAGATGGCAATGGCCAGGAAGAAGAGAACGAGGAGGGGCGCCATGAGGTAGAACATCGTCATGACATCCGTGCCGGGGGCGGTCATTGCGGCCAGCAATGCAACGATCACCACGACCCAGCGCCAAGACTTCAAGATGGTACGGCCACGAATCAGCCCCATCATGTTGACGCCGACCAGAGCGACCGGGATGACGAATGAAATACCGAAGGAAAGGATCAGCTTCACCACGAAGGAAATGTACGTTTTCGCCTCGATGAAGTTGGATTCCCCCTCGGGGGTGAATGCCGTCAGGGTCTTGACGGCAGCCGGCATGCACAGCCAAGCGATCCAGATGCCCAAGAGGAAAAGCGGCACGGATACGCACAAGAAACTCGCGGCGTAGAGTTTTTCCTTCTTGTGCAGGGCCGGCATGATGTAGGCCCACAACTGGTAGAGCCATACCGGTGATGCCAGGACCAAACCGATGGCGAGCGAGACCTGGACCATGATGTCGAAGGCTGACGCGACACCATTGAAATTGATGGTCGCATTCCGCCCGTGATCACGCGCAATATCGGCTATGGGGCTGGTGATGGCGCCCATGACCGGGTAATAGAAAAAGAATCCGGCAACAGCACCGATCACGGTTGCTATGGCGGCCTTGATGAGCCGATTGCGGAACTCTCTCAAGTGCTCCCGCAACGCCATCTGCGCCTGTGGGTTGCCTTTCCGGCTGTACTTAGTTGCCATGCTTCGGTCCGTGTCCTCGAGTCAGCAAGAAATTCCGGCCGCCCAAGGCAGCCCTGCGAGTCATCACAGGCAGGCCCTGGCGGCCGAAGAAACAGCGGCTAATTCTTTGTCTTGCCCTGATCGCGGACATCTGAATCCCCAGCCGCACCATCGGTACTGTGCGAGCCGCTGCTGTTGCCGTTGTCAACGACCTCACCATTGACAACATGTTTCTTGTTGGACGCCTCGTCCTTGTCGTCCTTCATTTCCTTGACCTCGGACTTGAAGATCCTCATCGACTGGCCGAGGCTGCGGGCCATGCCCGGAAGCTTCGGAGCACCGAAGAGCAACAGAATGATCACCAGCAGGATCAAGAGATAAATAGGATGGTCAAAGAGCCTACCGAACATGAGTTCTTCCTTTCTTGTCGCCTCGTATCAGATCCCTGATGTTCTGGGGCTGACCGAGGCGGTCACGCCGCGCGATGCGCTGGGCGACTTTGCGTTGTTGTCGCGTCGAGCGTTCGCGAAGATAATCCTCGCGAGCTTGGTGGATGGGGATGAGAATTCCCGGCACCGGCGCCTTTCGGATGCCTGTGGCCACGGAACTCGATGATTTATCCCACCGATTGGTCATATCTTCCCCGAGTGTGCCGACCTCGTTGAGAGCGCCGAAAAACCGTCGAACGGTTCGCCAGGCCAACCAAGCCAGAATCGCCGCAGATACCAAGACGAGCACCGTCCACAAAAGTATCCAAAACCACCAAGGCATAATCTCATTATAAGCATCGATAACGATTCCCTGACCTCGAATTCCGGTCGATCTCGTCACCTGGAGTCTCCGATGTCGATCCCACGGCGTCGTGCGGTGTCTGCCCAGTCGGTCTGCCACGATGCCGACTGCCACAAGGCCATCGATCCGGCGTGATGGAGCATGAGTCGGTATAAGCCGAACCAATCGATCACCGAGACTTCGAGCAGTTGCCCCGATACCTGTTGGCCTTCGCACTCTGCGTGACGCGGCACATCCACGTGCCCGACGACCTCTCCGCCCAGCGCCGCCGCCAGCGCCCTCGCGCGGTCGGCAACCCACACGGTCGTCCGTGACGGCTCTGAATGCTCATTGATTTCGGCGCCCATGGAGAGCTGTGCTGCCGGGGCGTGCAACGGACGGACGTCGCGGATTGCTTCCATCCGGTAGGTCCGCACCTGACGGTGCTCCAGGCTCTCCGCCCCGAGGTACCAGGTATTACCGCTCGAGTACACGTCCAGCGGTAAAACTTTCCGTTCGGTTGCGGACGCCTGCCCCCGAGACCTGTAAGTCATCGAGACCGCTTGCCGTTCGCTTGCGGCTTGCCTGAGCTTGTCAACGATTTCAGCAAGGTGCGGTTCCAGGCGAATCGAGAACTGATCCACCGATACCCCGGCACCGTTGGCCATCCGAACCAGTTTGCGGGAGATATCGGAGGCGGTTTGGGCATGCTGATGAGATATCTGCTCGAGCATCTGAACGGCCAGGAGCAGACGAATGATTTGATCCGGAGCGAGGTTGAGTGGTTGCTCCAGTTCTTCTGGCAATTGCACAAAGACTTCGTCCTCGTAAGCGTCGATCCGCATATATGCGCTGCCGAGAAGCTCCTCGCCAGCGTTGGCAATCGCTTCGAGGTCCTGGCGAACCTGACCTGCCGACACTCCGAGATGACGAGCGATTTCACGGGTTCCGCAGCCTGGATGACTGCCCAGAAAGGAGGCGAGGTCCACGAGGCGCACGAAGCGGCGATCATTGGACTCCCGGTTTCTGGCGCGTTTGGGTTCGACGATGCGCGCCGTGTCGCTGGCAACCAAAGCCGAGACGTCGTCCTGAAGGCTCATTGCTGTCGCGACCGCTCGGTCGACTGCCTGCTGGATACCCTCGGCGTCCAGGCCCTGCGCCCGGGGAATACCGAGAGCGACGCCAGACCCCAGCTCGGCGAGGCACCGGACCAGTTCATGCACGTCCGGAACCGTTGCCTCGGCGCTCATCAGCGTCGAACCGTTTCCGGCGGGGAAGGCTTCGGAGTGGATACGTACTCCTGTCCCCGCTTCGGACCAATCCAGAACCACGGGCAAAGCTCCGGAAGGGAACTCCAGTTGTACCGACGGCGCCGGAGCCTCGGAGACACTCTCGAGCGCCTTGCTCATCGAAAACTCACGGGGTGCTCTCGGTAGATCGCTGTCCTTGGTGGAGATACCTGTCATACGGGACAGTCGAAAATTCCTGAAGGCCTTTCGGTCGGCGTCCCACCCGCTGACGTACCAATGGCCGAACCGTTGTCCGACGCCCCACGGCCGGAGGCGCCTTGGTACCGAAACTAGTGACGTCGACGCCCGGTAGTCGAACGTCATCTCGGCGCCCTGGGCCAAGGCACCAAGAATGGTTTCCAACTGCTCTCCCCCGGAGCTGAGCCGCGGCGTCAGGTGTTCGAGTCCTCCGGAGCCAACGACGTCGCTTTCGCCGTAGCCCAGACGCCGGACCGCCTGCTCGACGTCGCGCGCGTAACTAGGATCCGACCAGAGCCGTGCGGCGATACCCAGGGTCAGGCGCTCGGCCGGGGTGAACTCGTCATTCGTGAGCCACAGGTTCTCGCGCTCAATCTGATAGACGGTCTCGCCGAAGTCTTGGGTTGTCGCCAGGCGCATGCCGAGGCTGCGCAAAGCCGCCTTGTCTCGCTCGAAGGTGCGCTCGAATGCTGCATCCGACCCGGCACGCCGATACGCTTCTATGCCCTCACGGATCCGGTCCTTGGTAACCGGTCGTTCACGCGAGAGCAAAAAGCTGTAGAGAGCGAATAGACGTTCAGGGACCGTAGCTGGCATTCGAGCTACCTGGGATCGAGAGGTTCAGTCACCGTGCGCGTCCTTCAGCGTGCGTCAACGAGATCCACGACGAAGACCAGCGCCTGATCCGGGCCGATAACGCTGCCGGCACCCCTTTTCCCGTAGGCCAGCTCGGACGGGATTTCGAGCCGACGACGGCCACCGACCTTCATGCCGATTAAACCTTCATCCCATCCCTGAATCACTTGGCCGACGCCGGCTTGGAATGCCAATGGCTCTCCGCGATTCCACGAGGCGTCGAATTCCTCGCCGTCTTCAAAGGTCACGCCGACGTAATGGCACTGCACTTGGTCGCCGCGTTCAACCGCGCGCCCGGACCCTTGGATGATGTCGGTGATGCGCAGTTCTTCCGGAACCGGCCCTTCGGGGAAGTCGACTTCAGGCTTTGTACGATCAAGGTTTCGCTGTCCAAATGACATGGTTTTCCTCTCGGAAGTTCAAGCTGGTGTTGGAATTGCGTGACCAGGCTTCTGGGCACCGCGTGGGTAGTTCCTATTGTTGGGGGTTGCCTTGCTGGGCCCCGGTCCCGCCTTGTTGCTGAGCCCCGGTCCCGCCTTGCGAACTCTGTGGCGGGTCGGCCTTGGATGTGCCCAGAATGTCGACGACGAAGACCAGAGGTCCCGCCGGTTGCTGGGAATCCGACCCTAGCTGTTCCTGCGTTCCGTACGCCTTGTCCGTGGGGACCTCGAGCAATACGCGGTCACCGACCTTCTTCCCCTTGAGACCCTCGGACCAACCCTTGATGACCTGATCCATTTGGAACCCGGTGGGGTCCTTGGTCCAGTTGGAATCGAATTGCTGCCCGTCGGACCATTTCACGCCCGAGTAATGAACGTAGACTTTTTGATCGTCCTTGATCTCATCGCCCTTGCCGTTGATGAGGTTCTGGGCCGTGATGCTCTTGGGCTCGTCCTGTCCTTCCGGGATTTTGATTTCGGGGCCGCTGTCCTTCATCGTGACGTTCGGCAAGCCCTCCTGCGGCGGTACTGCATCCCCCTCGGCCGACTTGGGCAACTTCTTGGACACAGTGTAGACCTCGACGGCGCTGGCATCCTCGGAGCTGCCTGAGGCCCCGCCCGAAGCTTCGTCACTCGGTTTCTTCGCATAGGCGAAGCTGGTGCCTACCTTGGTGTCCTTGAGAATGTCATAGACCTTAGGCAGTTTCTCCTTGAGCTGGTCGTTGACCGTAATGGTAATCGGAGAGCCCGAGTACGTATCGCCTTCGCTCTTCTGATCGGCGCCGTTGAAGACGGCAGCATCCACCAAGACCGTGTCGCCTTCATGGACCTCATCGCCATCACCGTCTTTGAGAATCCGAGTCTCGTCGTCATTGACCGACAAAGGAGTATCAAAGGAGACTGAGGGGGCCTTGCCCGCGCCCTGGTCCTTGAAATCCACGGAATCCAGGTCTTTGCCTCCCCCGCAGCCTGCCAAGGCCAGGGTGAGAACGACGGCCGCGGCCGAAAGTTTGAGAGATTTGCGCACTTCTGTATTCCTCGCTGTCGTGAGTGGGCGGTGCGTGCATCCTTTGTCGAGACACCGCACCGACTCTATTACAGGCACCCGTGGGTGCCAGATACGGATCAAATCAAAGGCGGCATGGCCGGTTGGGCCCGGCGCGTCGCACCCCGCATGACGCGAATGGACTCTTCGATGTCCTCATCGGTCGTAGCGAAGGGATCCTGGCATACATGCGACAAGGCCAACTGTTGGTTGATTTTGTAATGAACCCAGTCAACCGTGTAATCGAGGCCGGCCCCACGCGCAGCTTCGATGAAGCGTCCCCGCAATGCTGCCCTTGTTCGGGGAGGCTCGGACTGCGCCTGCGTCACAGACTCCTCGTCAACCCAACGTCGTGCAAGCCCCTTGCGTTCAAGAAGGTAATACACGCCGCGATCTCTTTTGATGTCGTGATAAGCAAGGTCGAGCTGAGCAATTCGTGCATGTGCATAGTCGGTTCCGAGCTTGTCCGCCGTGCGGTCAAGGAGCTTCTTCTTGATAGCCCAATCAATCTCCGTATCGATCGACGAGGTGTCCTGGATTTCGATCGCGTCCAGCGTTCTTTCCCACAGATCCAGGATGTATTCGGTCTCCGGCCGGGACGAGCCGGCGTCATCAATGTATTTCGACGCAGCGTCCAGGTAGTGCCATTGAAGTTCCAGACCGGACATGTGTCGCCCGTCCTTCAAGTCGACCGGCGTACGTCCGGTCATGTCATGGGACAACGTGCGCAACGCCTGGCCGGTATTAGCCAATTCGAGGTCCTCGAGCCCTTGATGGTCCTCGATCATTCGCAGAATGATGTCCGTCATACCGGCTCTGGCCAGCGTCGTCGTCTCCGACATATTCGAATCCCCGACGATCACATGGAGACGGCGGTAAAGGGAGGCATCTGCATGCGGCTCGTCGCGGGTATTGATCAGTGGACGAGAACGGGTCGTGGCTGACGACGCCGCTTCCCACACGTAATCGGCGCGCTGGGAGAAGGAATATGTGGCCTCCCCATCCCCCGGCGCGCCGTTGGTCTGCGGTGGGCCGGTCGGATGGACGCGTCCTGCACCTACGACGAGTTGTCTACTCACCAGGAAAGGGACGAGGAAGCGAACAAGCCGGGAGAACTCTGCTTTGCGGGACAAAAGGTAGTTCTCGTGAGAACCGAACGAGTTGCCGGCCGAATCGGCGTTGTTCTTGAAGAGATGCAGTTTGCCCTTCATGCCTTGCTGGTTCAGTGCGTCCTCGGCCTGAACCGCGAGTTTCTCGAAAAGTCGTTCACCGGCCTTGTCCTGACGGACAAGGTCCGTGAGATCCGAGCACTCGGCGGTCGCGTATTCAGGGTGCGACCCGACGTCAAGATACAACCGGGACCCATTCTCCAGGAATACGTTCGAGGAACGGCCCCACTCCACCACCGGCCGAAACAACTTGCGCGCTGCTTCTTCAGGGCCAAGGTGGCCTAAGCTGCTCATCGAGTACCGAATACCGAATTCAGTTTCGATACCGAAGATTCTTCGTTGCATGAAGCTCACTGTCCGCCCTTCTGAACGAAACCGCGCACATAGTCCTCCGCGTTCTCCTCGAGAACGCTGTCGATCTCATCCAGAATGTCGTCGGTCTCGCCAACCAGTCCTTGGTCGACGGGCTGCTGATTCCGGATCAGTTCCTGTTCCTGCTGGTTGCTCTGTTCCTTGTGCGTTTCTTGCGATGAATCGCGGAATTGCGCCATGTCAAAGGTTCCTTTCGGGTCACGGGATTCTACGGAGGCCGATTTTGTTCAAGGCCTGATGAGCGTTGTCGCTCGATTCGAGCGCCCTTTGTACGCGGGCTTTGGTGCAGTCGGCGGGCTCGTCCATGAGCCACCGATGAGTTCGATCCGTGGCGGGGTCGGTCACGGACAGAACTTCCCAACCCGCGGCCGATACCTGATGCGGCCAGCGAGCGGTCAATTTGCCGCGGAGGTAGGCTCGTGTGTCTTCCGGCGGCGTAGTCACGGCCTCGTCGACGTGTTCGGAATCTACCAGCGTCTTGATACGGCCGAGGGCGACCAATTTGGAATACAGGCTCTTTTCCGGTCTGAGGTCGGCATATTGGAGGTCCAAGGCCTGGATTTTGGGGTGGTCCACGCCGATTCCCCTCCCCTCGTACTGGTGTATCAGCGCCAATTTCGCGACCCAGTCCAGCCGATCTGCGAGGGACATGGGATTCGTTTCAAGTGCTTCCAGAACTTCGAACCATATTCGGAACGTTGCTGCGGATTTCTCCGAACGCCAACCTTCCCTGTCGGCCAGGTTATGGGCGGCTTCCGCATAGGTCCGTTGGATTTGAACCGCGCTCATGCGCCGACCGTCGCGAAGTTCGAGCAATGTGGTCAGTTCCAGGTCGTGGCTGACCAGTTTCATGGCTTCGACAGGTCGCGCGAGCTGGAGATCGGGCAGCGCTCTGTGTTCGATCAATGTCAGTACGGCGGCTGCGCTGGCGAGCTTGAGCAGAATCGATGTGTGGGCAAGGTTGGAATCACCCGTGATCACATGAAGTCGACGGTACCTTTCGGGATCTGCGTGTGGCTCGTCCCGCGTATTGACGATGGGACGCCGGATGGTGGTTTCCAGGCCGATTTCACGTTCGAAGAAATCCGCACGCTGGCTGATTTGGTAGCCCGGGCGCACGCTGTCCGCCCCGATGCCGGCTCTGCCCGCACCCGTCATGACCTGACGGGTGGCCAGGTAAGGGATGAATTCCCGGGCCAGAACCTGAAAATCCTGGCTCCGAGGAACGAGATAGTTCTCATGGGCACCATAGGAGACTGACTTATTGTCCGTGTTGTTCTTGTACAGATGGATCGCTTCAGGCCACGTATTGGCGTATCTCTGAGCAACGGACCCCGCCGCGGCCGCGGCGATCTTGTCTCCCGCGAGGTCCCATCTCGTGGCGGCCCACGGATTAGTCGTTTCGGGCGCTGAATACTCAGGATGCGCGTGATCCACGTAGAACCGGGCCCCATTGGGCAGTATGCGGTTCATAACTGCCCTGTCCCAGAAGGCCGGACTGAGCATGTCCGGCGATTCCTCGTACAGTTCCCGAGCGACGTCCTCACTGGTCAACACGTGACCTTGATGAGTCAATTGGCTGGGATGCGCCTCGGAAGCACCCATGTGGAAACCGCGGGCGTCCTCGAGAGGACTCTCCGACTCGTAATCCCACCCTGCGTCGGCCGCCGCGTTCGGGTAACTGTCCACCACGAGGGTAGAGAGCACCGATTCATTCGCCGCCGGTTTGGCCGGACAGATCACCCCGAATTCGGTTTCGGTTCCCATGATTCGGTCGAAAATCACGATGCCGCCCTCTCGTCCTCGCGCGCTCGGGTCGCCGATTCCGGCGGTTCGATGCCCGCAAGCGGCACGGAATAACCGATATAGCTCAGCCAGTCCTCGACGTCCCCGCGGGAGGCGGAGTCACGCTGTTGTTCAAATTCGTCCCGAGCGCTTTCCTTCAGGTGCTCGGAGGTCAAGCCCTTGTATCCATGATCCAAGTAATTCTTGATGGCAAGCTTCTTGGCTCGGTCCACGATATTCCGAATGAGCGCACCCGAGAGGAAATCGGACCAGTACGTCTGAATTCGGCGGCCATCCGTCAGGACCGCATCAAGGTAGCGGTGCTCCTCGTCACGAGTGAAAACGTCCGCAACGAGATCTTGGATCATCGAGGCAACCGTGGCCTTTCGATCACCATCGTGCTGTGCCACTTCGTGTTCACCCAGCGGCAGGCCAGCGTGGACGTAAAGACCGAAGATTTCCCCTGTACCGCGGTAATCCGGACGGTCGATCCGAACTTTGACGTCCAGCCGACCGGGACGCAGGACGGCCGGATCAATCATGTCCTCACGGTTGGTTGCCCCGATGACAATCACGTTGTCCAAGGATTCGACGCCATCGATCTCGGCCAGCAGCTGCGGGACGATGGTGGTCTCGACGTCCGAGGACTTACCGGCACCGCGCGTGCGGAACAGGGATTCCATCTCATCGAAAAAAATGACCACGGGATTGCCCGCCGTGGCTTTGTCTCGGGCTCTGGAAAAGATCGCGCGAATCTGACGTTCCGTCTCTCCCACGAACTTATCCAGTAACTCGGGGCCCTTGATATTGAGGAAGTAACCCCTGAGTTTGCCGTCCGGTTGTTCGCTGGTCATACGATCCGCTAGTGCCTTGGCTACCGCTTTGGCGATCAAGGTTTTGCCATTTCCGGGCGGGCCGTACAGCAGGATCCCTTTGGGCGGCTTGAGATCGTGTTCCCGATACAGCTCGGGGTGCAGGAAAGGCAGTTCGACGGCATCGCGGATCTGCTCGATCTGAGCTGAGAGCCCGCCGATGTTCTCGTAAGAAACGTCCGGTGTTTCTTCGAGTACCAGCTCTTCGGCCTCCGTCTTCGGCACTAAGGTCAATGCAACCCCGCTGCTGGAATCATAGGCAACGGCATCGCCGATCTTGATGTCCTGACCCGCGAGTTGACCGGAGCGCAGCACCACGATCTGAGTGTTGGCACCGGTTCCCAGGACCAGACGGTCGGATCCGATGAGTTCGCGAACGCTCGCAATCTCACCGGTCTGCCGATAACCGACACATGCGCAGGCGCCCACGGTTTCGGTCAACAGAACCGTCATGCCTACTTGGACGTCGTCGATATTCAGCACCGGGCTGACCGGTACTCTGACTGTCCTTCCGCCCATGACGACGTCGAGGCTCGCTTGAGTTGTCACGAGCGGCGGGGCTTCTTCCGTCAACGAAGCTGCCGATAGATTCCGTTTGTTCACCCTGAGAACCTGAGCCTGGTTCATAGGGGCCTCAAGGTCCTGGGAGATGACCTGCTTGAGGCGCTGAATATCCCCTCGTGCGGTCTGGAGAGCGTGGACGAGCTTCTCATTGCGCACGTTGGTGTCTTTGAGCTGCTTATTGAGCTCTATGCGCTGGTCACGCAGCGTGTTCACCTGTCGCAACGTCATCTCGAAATCTCGCGGGTTAATTGTTGAGTCAGACTCGGCCATGGCTTAAGCATTGCACTGAGGCAAGGCTACTCTCCACTCGGGTCCGCATCGTGGCCGCTTTCGGCTGAACGTTCCGCAAGATTCTGGGCGTCCCGAGCGGCACGCCGAAGCTTCCGATCGGATACATTTCTTTCACCCAACGCCATTGGAGTCCACGCATTCATGTCTTCCTCGGTGAAGTCCGTCTTCGACGCGCGCCGTTTCGGGGCCAGCCTCTGAGACCCATCCGCTAGGCGACGGGCAGAGATCAAGAATCCGGTGTGTGCGACCATGCGGTGGTCCGGCCTGACCGCGAGACCTTCGACGTGCCAACCTCGAACCATGGTTTCGAATGATTCGGGCTCCGTAAAGCGACCATCGGCCCGAATGGCCTCGGCTACACGCGACAATTGCGTCACGGTCGCCACATAACACATCATGACGCCTCCGGGAACCAGAGCCGTAGCGACCGTCGAAACGCATTCCCACGGTGCCAACATGTCCAGGATCGCGCGGTCGACGGTACCCGGAGATTCGTATTCACCCAACTGTTCCGCCAGATCGCCCAGGGTCAATTCCCATGCCGGATGGGCGCCGCCGAACATGGTTTCCACGTTTCCTTGAGCGATCTGAGCGAACTCTTCCCGCCTTTCGAAAGAACGCAGATGTCCGGAATCGCCGATCGCGCGAAGAAGAGAAATGCTGAGTGCTCCCGATCCGACGCCCGCCTCGATGACCCGGGCGCCCGGGAAAACGTCGGCCATGGTGATGATCTGTCCCGCGTCTTTGGGGTAGACCACCGCGGCGCCACGGGGCATCGAAAGGACAAAGTCTTTGAGCAATGGCCGTAGAGCCTGGTACTGGATACCGGCCGAGTTGGCGATCACGGTGCCCTCCGGCTGGCCTATCAGGTCGTCGTGCGCCAGAACGCCTCGGTGAGTATGGAATTCCCCACCGTCCACCAGGGTAATGGTGTTCATACGGCGGCGTTCATCCGTCAGCTGGACGCGCTCTCCGGGTCTGAATGGACCTCGCCGGTTCTGAGCGCCGGTAGCCATTTCTCCGTGGTATTCCGAGGTTCCTGAGGCCATGAAAGTGCGACTCCTTCAGTTGGGGGTAAGTCATTGAAGATCGAGCAACATTCTCTCACGCTTGGTTCCGACCGATGTCGCCTGTCGCAGCCCCAGAGTTCTACTGCTGACCTGGCTGCGCTCTTTTGACGGCGTCGATGACATCGGACTCGAACAGGACAGCGTTCTGACCGTTCCACGAGGCCACAGGCCAGATTCTTCCGGGAAGCTGAGCAATGTGCGACACAAGTGCCTGCCCGTTGAGTCCGGCCGGTACGGGACGGTCCCAGGCAACGGCGACCATCAGGGTCTCTGCCGTGGCCGAAGCGTCTCCGGCGGCATCGGCAGCCATCATCGCTTGACCGTCCACGACTCCGAGCCCCCGACCGTCCTGATCAGTTACAGCGAAGACGCCCCTGGCATTGGAAAGGGGCGGGAACTCGCTGAGCGGCAGGGATGCGGCGACGGGCGTGGTCGGGCGGGCGAGAGCCGCAACCGACAAGCCTCCGACTGCCTGCCGTACCTTGATACTGCGGTAGGCCTGCATAGATCCGGTCATCACAATGAATGCAACCATGAACGTCAGGACGACCATTCCGACGCTATGCCAAGCCCCAGAGAGTACAAGCCACGCCAGAAGTGCGGCGGCCGTCAGGAACCCGAAAAACACCGCTGTGCGGGTCCCGGTGTCTCTCTTGCCCGTCATTTTCCACACGATGGCTTCGACGGCGTAACCACCGTCGAGCGGAATGCCCGGGAGCAGGTTGAATATCCCGACGAATCCATTGGATGTGGTGAGAAGGTAGAGCACGAGGGCGGGCCAACCGCTGACTCCGGTCCAGGCCATCGCGGCCCAACCGATACCAGCGAGTATCAGATTCGCGACTGGCCCGGCCAGAGATACCAGGGCGGATCGGCCTGCGTCCGAACGTCCCGACTGAAAAGTCGTGTGTCCGCCCATCAGCGTCAGGTTGATGCCACCGACGGACCAGCCGAACGACTTCGCCGTCAGGCCATGGCTGAGTTCGTGGATCAGGACCGACACCGCAAGGAGAACGGCAAAGGCCAGGGCCGCGAGGTAGGCTCCGGGTCCCAGCCACGAGAAACGATTCGTAAGGTAGCTTCCGTAGCCGAAAACGATCAGAAGCGTGAGAACGAACCAGGAGCGAGAAAGACGCACGGGTATTCCCGCAATTCGCCCGATGAAGAGCCCTTCAGCTGAATTCATGGTTCTCAGACTGCTACGCCGAGACGCGCCCGAATCAAGTCAGATACGGCCTCTGGATCACCGGAAGGCTCACCGGCCAGTGCCTTCGAAGCCCAGTTGTCAACGGCCCGTAGCGCGGTCGGTGCATCCAAATCCTGCGACAAGGCCTGACGTACTTCATCGACCAACTTGTCACTGGGTCCGGTGTCTTCTGGAGCAGTTGAACCGGATGTTCGAAGCGCTTTTCTCCAGGACTCGAGTCGTCGAGTCGACTCGTTCAAGAGTTCGTCGCTCCAGGACCAGTCGGATCGATAATGATTGGCCAGGATAGCCATACGAATTGCTGCCGGGTCGACACCCTGCTGGCGCAATGCCGAAACGAGCACCAGATTGCCTTTGGACTTGCTCATCTTTTCGCCGTCGAGCCCCACCATTCCGGTATGAGCGTAATGCTCGGCCATGAGATCGCCCGTCATTGCAAATGCGTGTCCGGCACCCATCTCATGATGGGGGAACCGCAAGTCGTTACCGCCTCCTTGCACCGTATACGGCATGCCGAGATAGCGTTCGGCGATCACGGTGCATTCGATGTGCCACCCGGGCCTGCCCGGCCCGAGGGATCCGCCATTCCATTGTGGTTCACCATCACGGTGCGTACGCCACAACAAGGCGTCGAACGGGTCATGTTTGCCGGGCCGATCCGGGTCTCCCCCGCGTTCGGCAAAGAGCGGCGCCATCTCGCGTTCCGAATAGTTGGAAACATATCCAAGGAACCATCGGGCAGGATCGTTGCGAGTGTCTGCGGCCTTCCGCACGCTGAAGTAGACGTCTCCGCCGGGGTGCTCGTTGCCTTCGTCGTCGACGTAGCCTTCGACTCGATACGCCAAATCGTCGGCGAGCATTTGTTCGACCCACGGAACAATCCAGTCGACCGATTCAGTGGCGCCGATGTAATGCTGCGGAGGGATCACCTCGAGCGCTTCCATGTCGGCACGGAAAAGGTCGGTCTGACCTTCCGCCAATGCCTCCCATTCGACTCCGGTCTGTTCGGCCCGTTCGAGCAGCGGATCGTCGACGTCGGTCACGTTCTGTACGTAGTTCACGTCAAAACCGGCGTCGCGCCACGCACGGTTCAAGAGGTCGAAAGCAACGTAGGTTGCGGCATGACCCATATGAGTTGCGTCATAGGGAGTGATCCCACAGACGTACAAGGAGGCCGAGGAGCGTTCTCGAGGAAGCTGAACTATCTCGTTGAGGCGGGAGTCAAAGATCGACGGAACTGGAGCGTGATCGTCGAGCGCTGGGATGTTGGGGGCGGACCAGGCGCGCATAGGTACCTTTCAAGTGAAGACGTGTGTGGTGAGGCGAGCTCATTAGGCTGCGATGACGCCGGTTCCCAGCAGAACAAAGACGATGGCGCCGGCCGCGATGCGGTACCAGACGAAGACGTTGTAGCTGTGGGAGGAGATGAACTTCAGCAGCCAACCGATCATGACGTAGCCCACCGCGAAGGCGATGACTGTCGCGAGGAGAGTCGGCCCGAAGGAATAGAAGTCATCGAAGCCCCCCGAGAGCGACTTCGCCAGTTTGTACAGGCCGGACAAAAAGACGGCCGGGATGGCCAGCAAGAAGGAATACCGTGTGGCAGCCTCACGGGTGTATCCCATGAAGAGGCCCGTCATAATGGTTCCGCCCGAACGGGAAACGCCGGGTATCAAGGCCAGTGCCTGACCCAGACCGTAGAAAATACCGTGTTTGATCGTGAGGTCCTTGACCTCGAGCTGTTCTCTGCCGATGCGGTCCGCAATCGCCAGGAATACGCCGAAGACGATCAGCATCGTCGCGGTAATCCACAGGCTACGAAATTCGGTGTCGATGTAATCCTGCAGAAGCAGCCCGAGGACACCGATCGGAATGGACCCGATGATGATGAACCAACCCATCCGAGCATCCGGATCCGACTTCTCGACCTTGCCGAAGAGAGAACCGAACCATCGCGAGATGATGCGGACAATGTCCCGCCAGAAGAACAGGAGAACCGCAACCTCCGTGCCCAACTGGGTCACGGCCGTAAATGCGGAGCCCGGATCCTGCGTATTGGGGAGCAACTGCCCAACAATGCTGATATGTGCCGATGACGAAATCGGGATGAACTCTGTGAGGCCTTGTACTAGACCGAGGATAATTGCTTGAAACCATGCCACGGTTCGACTCTACATAAAGGCGCGGTGAACCCGCTCCAGGCAGTCCCGGTTGTGCGGGAAGTTACAGCCAACTCGGGGGAGCTACACAGGGCAGCCGGTCTCATTCAACCGGTCTATTTGAGATCTTCGCCTTCGATATCGTCCAGATCTTCGTCGAGGTCGTCGTCTTCGTTCTCTTCGAGATCTTCATAGTCCTCGTCGAAGCTGTCTTCCTCGTCCTCATCATCTTCGTCTTCGACGAATACTTCGAGAGGAGTGACCTCATTGAAGGCAACATAGATGGCGTCTTCGTAGACTTCGAACGCATCCGCGATGCCCAAATAGGCGTTTTCGACGGCGGTGTCCTGCTCGCCGCGCTTGGCGGCCAAGGCAGTGAGGTGTTCTTCGAATGCCTGGATGAGCGAGTTGAGCGCGACGCGCGGATCGGTAGTCATACCTCTAAACTATCCGACTTTCCCCCGCGTGGAAACACCGGTGCCCGGGCGGGTGCCCGGCAGGGCAGCCTGCGGCCCTGCCCTACCCGCCCGGACTCCGCTTCGGTGGTGAGTCTCACATCATCCGTGTGGCTAAGAGCTGAAGCCGAGGCTGCGCAGCGAGGACTCCAATGTTTCAGCTGAACGTTGTAGAAGTTCGATTTCCCGCTCATCCATGGGCACTTGCAGAGTCCTTTGGGCTCCGCCGTAACCGACCAAGGTGGGGACCGAAAGGGCGATATCGGAAACACCGTAGTAGTCATCCAGAACGGTTGAGACGGGTAGCACCGAATTCTGGCCCATGAGTACGGCCTCGGCGATACGTGCACCCGAGAGACCTATCGCGTAATTGGTTGACCCTTTTCCCTGGATGACCCGGTACGCCGCACGCATGGCTTGTTCCGCCAGCGCGGATTTTTTCTCTTCGGAGAAGAGCTGTTCCCCGGAGGCCGTGGTCCACTCATCGATAGGAACCTGCCCGATATTCGCCTGCGACCACAACGGGAATTCGGAATCTCCGTGCTCGCCGACAATCATCGCGTGCACGCTACTGGTGGACACTTCGGCCTCGCGGCCGACCATCCACCGCAAACGGGAGGAGTCCAGGACGGTCCCGGATGAGAACACCCGCTCCCGAGGCAGACCCGTGACCTGTTGAGCGACCACGGTGAGCACGTCGCAGGGGTTCGTCACGAACATGTAAACCGCTTCGGGCGAGACCTTCATGAGCTGCGGCAAGAGGCTCTCCAGGATTCTGACGTTTGCGCCAGCCAATTCGAGGCGGGGCTGCCCCGGCGCCTGACGCGCACCCGCGGTCACAATGATCATGTCGCAGCCGCGAAGTATTTCGAGGTCTCCCCCGCCGACCACCGGTGTTCCTCCGGCGAACATCGAACCATGAGCGATATCGAGCGCTTCCGCTTCAGCGCGGTCGGCGGCGACATCGTAGAGAACAACCTCGCTGGCTGAATTTCGTATCACTGATGCATAAGCCATCGCGCTGCCGACGCCACCAGCACCGACGATGCCGAGCTTGGTGCGTGCCATTTCCGATGCGGATCCCATGATGGATTTCCTTTCGCCATTCCGGTCCCTTCTCCCGGGAACCGGACCGCTCCCAGTATCCCACGTATTTCGATTCTTTGGGTGGTTTTATGTTGGATTGTGAGGGGTTTTGGGGAGGCATGTTTCATAGGAGCCTAGGATTGCCCGTCAGGCTCAAAAGGTGGACTCGACCTTATCGGAGCGAGCCCCTGAGGCGGTCTTCTCCTCAGGAACGCGCGTAGACCATGTGGAGGCGCCGCTTAGGCTGCATCAGCTTTCGGTCCGGAACGTGTGAATGGTTGCGATTATCCTCGCCCTCACTCATGCCGAATGAAACTCGACCGAGAGGTAGGACCGCTTAAAACGAATTGGGCCGTGACATCGCTGTGATATCACGGCCCAACCTTGTTGTGCGCGAGGGGGGACTTGAACCCCCACCCTCTAATACGAGGACTAGCACCTCAAGCTAGCGCGTCTGCCTATTCCGCCACCCGCGCAGGTGACCTCGGAAGCTGGCTTCCGGGCAACGAGTAATAACTTACTTGATGCTCCGGTTGGGCGCAAATCCTTGGGGCCACGCGGGACGGTGACGCTCGACACAAGCTCCCGGTTTGGGGTCAGTCCTGGTCCGGGTGAGCTTCTGGGCCGCGCCACGAGAAATCGAAGTTCTTGCGGTTCTTCTGGCCTATACCCCGCAGGACGACCTCTGAACGAGTCCCATGATCCAGGTCGCGCCATATTCCGACCTTGGTCGGCAGGAAGACAGGAGAGCCGAACTCAACGCTCCATGAGCAGGGTGCAGCCGGATCTCGAGTCGCCTGAGTCAGAGCGCGAGACGCGCAGTACATGCCGTGAGCGATTGCGCTCTTCATTCCGAAGATCTTGGCCGTGGCGTTGCTGAGATGGATCGGGTTGGCGTCACCTGAGGCTTTCGCGTAGGAACGTCCAGTCGCCGAGGGCAGGCGCCACATTCCGATCAGGGTGAATCCGTCGCGCGGGTCGGGCCGTTGCTCTCGACCTTCCGAAATGTCGGAAGTTGAGGTGCCGTTTTTCCGGTTGTTCGACGCGGGAGCCTCCTTGGACAGGTAGACGGATTCGTCCGTGAACGCCAGTTCACCGGACTCATCCCAGATCTCGGCGAGAATGGTGACGGTCGTGCCGCGACGGTGTTTTCCGAATCCCTTGACTTGCACCCTGATTTTGACGGTCGAGTCTACCGCGACCGCTCGATGATGGACCACAGAATTTTTCAGGTGGATCAGGCCGAGCAGGCGCAGAGGAAACGATTTCTTCGTCATCAGCTCAGTCGACAACGGGAACGTGACGGCGTGTAGATATCCGCCGTGCGCGTGGCCTGTAGCGCTGGCTCCAACCACCTGGCAGAATTTCTGATTATCGGCCGAGCCCAGTCTGATGCGGTGATCGACCGCGGGTAACGCGGACGGGCTGGGCAGCACTTGCCGAGGAGACGATGCTTCGGAATCGTGACCTGGTCGCCGCTTCTCAACGGCGCTCCCCAGCTCTTTCCCCAGTATGTTCAAGTACATACCTGCAGGGCCGGCCTTGTCTCGGAGGTACTTCGGATTCAACGCGGGCACGTCCCGCCCTATGAGCTGCTTCGCAGAAATGCGTGGGAGTTTCATTACGCACCCACCATGGACTGTCCGCAGACGCGCAGAGTCTGCCCGTTGATGCCGGCCGCAGCATTCGACGCCAGAAAACCAACCGCCTGGGCTACGTCTTCGGGCTTTCCGCCCTGTTGCATCGAATTGAGCCTCCGAGCAACTTCACGGGTCACAGTGGGCATCGCGTTAGTCATCTCGGTTTCGATGAAACCGGGTGCGACGGCATTGATCGTGCCGCCAGCCTGGGCAAAATCGACTGCCAGAGCAGAGACCATGCCAATGATTCCAGCTTTGGATGCCCCGTAGTTGGTCTGCCCCCGGTTGCCTGCGATGCCGCTCGTCGATGCCAAGGACACGACGCGCGGATTGGGCCCCAAGGCGCCCGAGTCCAGCAGTTGACGGTTCATGGCCAGCTGGGCGGCCAGGTTGACGGTCAAGACTGATCCCCATTTCGCTTCGTCCATATTGGCCAGCATCTTGTCGCGGGTGATCCCTGCGTTATGAATCACGATGTCGAGGCGACCGAAGTGCTTCTTGGCGGCTTCCGCGATCCTTGCACCGGCATCGTCCTGGGTAATATCCAGCTGGAGCGCCAGTCCCCCAACGCTGTTGGCGACTCTGGACAGCGCCTCCCCCGCGGCCGGGACGTCGACCAGGATAATGCTTGCACCGTCATCGTGGAGTCGACGCACGATCGCCTCGCCGATGCCGCGAGCCGCGCCCGTGACCACGGCGACCTGTCCACTGACCGGAGTTTCGGGGTCGACCGTATGTGGCTTCGCGGGCTCAACGTTCACAGGTTGACCACTGACGTAGGCCGAACGCGCCGAGAGGAGAAATCGAAGTGGCCCCTCGACGCTCTCGTCATCGGGCCTGAGCTCCGGCGAGAGATTCAGCTGATTGCACGTCGCGCCCTTGCGCATCTCGTGAGCCAAGGAGCGCATGAACCCGACCACGCCCGCTTGAGTTGCAGTGATCTCCGCAGCGTTCGGGGACTCGATGCCTTCCGTCGATCGACCGAGCACGATCACGCGGCCCGAACTGCCGAGGCTTCGCAAGGCAGCGCCGACCGTCAGGGCACCTTTTTGTAGGTCACCAGGCTTCTCTGCCTCGGTGAAATCAGCGATGATCGCACCGTAACGGGTGTTCGTTTCCGGATGTCGGCGAACCTCCAAGCCCCAATTGAGCAATTTGTCGGCCAACCCATCGACGCTCTGACCTCCAACGACAAGAACTTTGCGGTCTTTCAGCAAGTCCTGGTGCGGCTCGTAGCGTCGAAGCTCCACCGGCTGAGGCAGACCCAACGCCCCTGCCACTTTCTTGCCCACGGACGAGTTCACGATCTGTGCGTATGAATCCTTCATCATTTGGCTGTCTCCTCGCAGAATTCTTTGGTTGGCTACTTGGCAGGCTGATCCGCTTCGAGGATCATGGTCACGCCGAGACCTCCGGCGGCGCACACCGAGATCAGGCCGCGCTGGGATTTGCCTGTCTCTTGGGCCGAGTCGTGTAGTTGTTTGGCAAGTGTTGCGACAATGCGTCCACCCGTCGCGGCAAAAGGATGCCCGGCGGCCAAGGAGGATCCGTTAACGTTGAGCTTGCTCCGATCGATCGATCCCACGGCGGAGTCGCGGCCCAATTTCTCATGGGCGAACTCTTCCGATTCCCAAGCCTTGAGATGGCACAGGACCGTCGAGGCGAATGCCTCATGTATCTCGTAGTAGTCGAAATCGCCCAGTTCAAGATTGTTCCGCTCGAGCAACTTCGGGACGGCGTACGCCGGGGCCATGAGGAGGCCTTCTTCTCCATTGACGAAGTCGACCCCAGCCGCCTGGGCATCGACGATGCGCGCGAGCGGCGTGAGCTGGCGCTCTTCCGCCCACTCCAAACTTCCCAGAAGAACCGCCGAGGCACCATCGGTCAACGGCGTGGAATTTCCGGCGGTCATGGTTGCTTCTTCCGGCAGGCTGCGCCCGAAAGCCGGGTTCAATTTTCCCAACTTCTCAAGGGTCGAATCCGCACGAAGATTGTTGTCCTTGCTGAGCCCGCGGAAACCCGTCAGGAGATCATCGAAGAATCCCCGCTCGTACGCGGCAGCCAGGTTCTTGTGACTGGTCAGAGCCAACTCGTCCTGGTCTTCACGCGAAATCCCCCAGGCGGCCGTGGTGATCGCCTGGTGTTCACCCATCGACAGCCCTGTGCGGGGTTCCCCGGTGCTCGGGGCGGAAGGCTTGATATCCGCGGGGCGGATCTTGGATACGGCAGCCAAACGCTGTTTCAGTGTTTTGGCCCGAGACAACTCCAAGAGCCCGCGACGGAGTCCCTCGGAGACCACGATCGGCGCGTCGGAGGCGGAATCCACGCCGCCGGCAACCGCGGAGTCCATCTGGCCTAGCCTGATCTTATTGCTCAGACCCCAGACGGTCTCCAACCCCGTTGCGCAGGCCTGTTGGACGTCATACGCGGGCGTCGACGAGGCGAACGCCGAACCGAGCACGGCCTCACGGGTCAGATTGAAATCCTTCGAATGTTTGAGGACGGCTCCAGCAGCGACCTCGCCCACCTGCTGACCTGCGAGTCCGTAACGAGCGGCCAACCCGTCAAACGTGGTGGTGAGCATATCGAGGTTGCTTGCCGAGGCATAGGCCCCATTGGAACGCGCGAAAGGAATTCGGTTGCCGCCGAGTACGTAGGCCTGAGACATGGATCCTCCGGATCGTAGATGCAGGGCGATCGTGCCGCGACGGGCCGAATGGCTCGTCATCGTGCTCCGGTCGGATACCACTCGGCATCGCCCTTGTGACTGGGGTTACAAAATACAAGAGTACCTGATACTCTGCGTATCGTGAATACCAAAGAGAGCCTTGATGAGCGGAAAGATGATTCCGCTCCGGCAAGTTCCCTGGACGGCAGGGTCACACGGTGGGACACGCATCGGCGTGTCCGCCGTCGGCAGCTTCTGCGTGAGGCCAGAAAGGCGATCCACAAGCTCGGGCCTCAGGCCTCGATGGAAGAGATTGCACAGCATTCGGGAACATCCAAGTCGGTGTTCTACAGATACTTCACGGACAAAGCAGGACTCAGCCAGGCGCTGGGAGAATTCCTTCTGGCCGGAATCGAGCCGAAAATCGCGGAGGCCGCCCGCAGCGGCTCCACGCCTCAGGATGTTGTTCAACGCATGATCGATGTGTACCTGACGATGGTCCAGCGATCACCCGCCATTCATGAATTCGTCACAACTCAGGCGGGATTGGGCTGGACGCGAGCCGAAGACGACGAGAATCCCACCGCTTCCCTGGGCCATTTCGCCGACCACATGGCGATCCTGCTCCTCGGCTCCCTCCGTTCCATACCCAACGGGTTGAACAAAACATCCATCGAAGATGAGTTGGTTTTGGATTACTGGGCCCGCGCGGTCGTTGGAATGGTCAACTCGGTGACGGACAAGTGGAGCCGCTCCAACGCGCTGGGAGAGGGACCTCCACGAGAAATCGTCGTCGAGAGACTGACCCAATGGATTCTCATGCCGCTCCAGGACTCTCGATGAAACCCACTCATCCAATCCACGAACACACAGACAGCCCCAAGACCACAGGAGGAACCATGCCCCTCAACGAAAACGTCTCGACCGGCGGGAACGAAACAGACAACCTCTCGGAGCAGCGCGCGCCACACAAAGGTTCTCCTGAGCCCCTCTCGCAAGGACCGGTCGAAGAAATTCAGGCCGTGCAGGATCCGCAGGCCGCCGGCACGATTGACGTCACAGCGATCCAAGACGAGCTCATGGGCAAGTGGAAGGACATCCGTCAGTACACGCGGGACATCATCGAGGATCCGGATCTTCACAAGATCGACACCGATTCGTACCAGGATCAGCGCAAGCGCGTCTCTCGGCAACTCGAGGTCCTTGTCGACAAAGGGGTCGTTCACCGCGCCTACCCGAAGTACGTCGGCGGGCAGGAAAACCCGGGCGGCAACATCGCTGGATTCGAGGAATTGGTTGCCGCAGACCCGTCTCTGCAGATCAAGGCCGGGGTCCAGTGGGGATTGTTCGGGGCAGCGGTCCATCAACTCGGCTCGGAAGAGCATCATCGGAAATGGCTTCCGGACATCATGTCCTTGAAGACACCCGGTGTTTTCGCGATGACGGAAATCGGTCACGGATCGGACGTCGCCTCCGTCGGTACGACGGCGACCTTCGACGCCGAAAGCGGCGAATTCGTCATCAACACACCGTTCAAAGCCGCCTGGAAGGACTACCTCGGCAACGCGGCCCAGGACGGCAAGGCAGCGGTGGTTTTCGCGCAACTCATCACTCGCGGCGTGAACCACGGCGTACACGCTTTCTACGTCCCCATTCGGGATGAGGAGGGCTATAACCTACCGGGAATCACCTCGGAGGACGACGGCCGCAAAGGAGGGCTGAACGGCGTGGACAACGGCAGGCTCGCTTTTGACCACGTCAGAATCCCCCGGACCAATCTGCTCAACCGATACGGCGACGTCGCCGAAGACGGTACATACTCCTCCCCCATCGATTCGCCAGGTCGCCGCTTCTTCACGACCCTCGGCACTTTGGTTCAGGGCCGTGTGTCGCTGGACGGGTCGGCGATCAACGCAGCGAAGATAGGGCTGAGCATTGCGATTCGGTACGCCTACGAACGCCGTCAATTTTCCGCGGGCGGGGATGCGGAAGCCACGCTCATGAGCTACCAGCTGCATCGTCGCCGACTCCTGCCTTTGTTGGCCACGACCTACGCGCAAGCATTAGCCCACCACGATCTGTTGGAGACTTTCGACGAAGTGTTCTCAGGACGCCAGGACACCCCTGAGAACCGCGCCGAACTCGAAACCTTGGCGGCGGCGTTGAAACCGATGTCGACATGGAATGCCCTGGAAACTCTCCAGGAGTGCCGGGAAGCCTGCGGAGGATCCGGGTTCATGACGAAGAACCGGTTCACATCCCTGTACCAGGACCTCGACGTCTACGCGACCTTCGAGGGTGACAACCACGTTCTGCTCCAGCTCGTTGCCAAGCGTCTACTCGGCGATTATTCGAAGGAATTCGCCGCACTCGATTTCGGGACCATCACCAAATACGTGTCGTCCCGCGCCGAGGATCTCGCGGTCAATCGGACAGGATTGCGCCGCGCCGCACAAATACTTCAGGACACGGGAGACCAGAGGAAGTCTGCCAAGGCCCTCAAAGATCCAAAGCTGCAGAGAGATCTCTTGGGCGACAGGGTCCACACGTTGATCGCAGAGGCTGCGGATGCGTTGCGTCCGGCCAAGAAGATGCGCCCCGAGGAGGCGACCCAAGTCTTCAACACGCAACAGGTCAAATTGATCGAGGCGGCTCGATCGCACGCGGAGCTGCTTCAGTGGGAGGCCATGACGGAGTCCCTGACCAAACTCGAGGGCAAGACTGCCGAAGTTATGACATCTCTGCGAGATCTCTTCGGAATGACCCTGATCGAGAAGAACCTGGGTTGGTATATTTCCTACGGCCTGGTTTCCACGCAGCGCGGACGTGCCCTGGGCGAATACATCAATCACCTGCTCGAGAAGATCGAACCATTTTCGTTGCAATTGGTCGAGGCTTTCGGCTTCAAACAGGCACATTTGCGAGCCGAGATTTCGAGCGGAATCGAGGCCGTGCGCCAGTCCGATGCTTCGGAGTACTTCCGGAAGCTCAGGGCTTCATCAGATGCGCCCGTTGATGAAAAGACCTTGAACAAGATGAAGCGCAAACAGAAGACTCAGCATTCCTCGAAGAAAAAGCGCTGAACCGGAACTACACGGTGGTGAAGCGGACCGTCTTTTTGCTGAGGCGGTCCGCTTTTCACTCCTCGGCCGCGGCCGAGGGAATGACCTGAAACACTTTTGGCACCTATACTTTGATGGTGCGTAACGACAACCTCACTGACGAAGAAGCCCGCTCACGGTCCCAGATGCTCGATGTCGAGCAATACGAGGTCCACGTGGATCTCACCTATGCAGCGGACCCCGGCATGCCCGCCTTTCCGACGACGACAACCGTAACCTTCCGAGCCGACGTCCCGACGTCCGGTGAAGCCGAAACGTTCATCGAGTACATCCACCACAGCGTCGATTCCGTTGAACTGAACGGACAGAAACTGCGGATCTCGGACGTCGTCCAAGGCAGTCGTATTCTTTTGCCCCGTCTGGCCCCTACCAATCGTCTGGTCATTCACGGACGGTCTTTGTACTCCCGCTCAGGCGAAGGACTCCACCGTTTCATCGATCCCGAAGACGGCCGCCTTTATCTTTACACCCAATACGAACCCAGCGACTGTAGACGCGTTTTCCCAACTTTCGAACAGCCTGATCTGAAGGCAGTTTTTCGCTTCTCCGTAACGGCGCCGAGCGATTGGGAAGTCGCTTCGAATACCGAGGTCGTGTCCACCCAGGAAGATCCGGTCCTTGAGGGCTTCAGCAAAAGGATTTTCGCCCCAACACGCCGAATGTCCACGTACATCACCACATTGCTCGCAGGGCAGTACCACGCGGTCAGCAAGCTGTACCGGCCCTCGATAGAGAATTCCGCGGTCGCTCCCATGACTTTGTATTGCCGGCAGTCGATGGCCCAATACATGGAATCGGAAGCAATCTTCGATCTCGTCGCCAAGGGACTGGACTACTTCCAGGAACTGTTCGCCTACCCCTATCCGTGGGGAAAGTACGACCAGGCCTTCGTGCCCGAATACAACCTCGGGGCCATGGAGAATCCCGGACTCGTGACGTTCACGGAGTCGTACCTTTTCCCCGGCGGTTCGACTCTGGCCCAGCGGGAAGGGCGAGCGAACGTCATCATGCACGAGATGTCGCACATGTGGTTCGGTGACCTCGTGACCATGCGCTGGTGGTCCGATCTGTGGCTCAAGGAGTCGTTCGCCGAATTCATGGGCGCCCTCGCAGCCGAAGAAGTCGGTGGCTTCAACGAATCGTGGGTTACTTTCGCCCACCGTCGCAAGGACTGGGCCTACACTCAAGACCTTTACTCGACGACCCACCCCATAGTGGCCGAGATACCGGACGTCGAAGCTGCCAAGCAGAATTTTGATGGCATCACTTACGCGAAAGGCGCATCGGTCCTCAAACAATTGGTTGCTTACGTCGGCTTTGATCGTTTTGTCACCGCGGCCAGATCGTATTTTGCCCGCCACGAATTCGGGACGGCCGAGCTATCCGATTTTCTGGGCGCCCTCGAAGAATCGTGCGGCAGGGATCTCGGCCAGTGGTCTCGGGCCTGGCTCGAGTCCCAAGGCGTCACCTCCTTGAAGTACAACCCGGATCGCGGCGTCCTTGAGCAGAGTCTCCCGGACTCGGTGACTCAAGACCTCGGCCGCCCCCACGTCCTGAATGTGGCCTCATTCGTCCTCGAGAACGGGGTTCTCAAGAAGAAACAAGGGCAAGAGGCCGATATCCCGTCCGGTCGCGAAGGACTCGCTCTAGAGCTCACCGACTTCGGTCGCGGCCAGGCCGACGACGAAATCGTACTGGTCAATCAGGACGATCAGACCTACGCGCTGACCTCGTTCAATTCCGCAGAGATCGGAATCGCAGTAAACTACGGGCACACGCTTGCTGAGCCGATTGACCGAGCCGTTCTCGGCAGCGCACTCTGGAACATGGTCCGCGCTGGCGAGCTCGACCCTCGGGTCTACACGGATCACGTGGCCGCAGGACTCGGAGTCGAGACCTCGGCAACTCTCCTGGATACCGTACTGGTTCACGCAGAAACCGCGCTCTTCCTCTATATGTCCCCGGACGGTCGCAGCGATTGCCTTCACAAGTTCTCCACCGCGGTAGCCGAGCAACTTCCGTTGTGTGAGCCAGGCAGCGATCGACAAAGTATCCTGACGCGCCACGGGCTGCGTCTCGCGAGAGAAGATGCGCATCTTCTGGGCTTTGCGCAAGAGCTCGTCGAATTCGCCGAGCAGAACCCTGGTCGCAACGAGTGGGGCGGCTTGGAACTGAGCGACGAACTCGTGTGGTCGGCACGTACCGCGCTCGCGGCCCGAGGAGTCGTGTCTGGTGAATATCTAGACCGTGCCCTCGATTCCCACCGAAGCCAGCATGCAGCCATCGGTGCGGCCCGTTCGAAAGCCGCGCTTCCTCATATCGAGGAAAAGCATCGAGCCTGGACCAGCATTTTCACCAACGAGCTGTCCAACGACATCCTGTCGGCAACGGCAGCAGGTATTCGCACGGGAACACCGGCTTTGCGCGATGGCCTCGCTGCCGACTACTTCGAACGGCTGGGGGACGTATGGGAGAAGAATTCGATCGGAATGGCCACGAGGATCGTCAAAGGGCTGTACCCGGGGCTGGACGACGACGTCGACCCACAGGTCGAGACGGAGACTTGGCTTTCAGAAAACCCCGACGCGCCACGGGCTTTGCGTCGAGAGCTGACCGAAAGGCTCGAGGACGCCAAGAGGGCAGCTCGGATCCGGTCATTATGGGGCTGAAAGATCTCAGGCAGGCCACGCCAAAACGTCCGTTGGGCCTTTTACGAGCAACACGACCCCGCATCTCACGAGGCAATACCGGTGCCACGGCGCGAAGTTGTGAGATTCTAGTAAAACCTGCTTCGGGTATTGAGGGACATTAGAGGAGTATCGCCGTGACTGAATACGCGCTCAATGATCGTGGATCCTTGGAGCTTGTCACCGAGGACTACTACGACGCCGAGATCTTGCGGATGTTTGACGGTCGTCGCTTGGATCGAGAGCAGGTCTTGGACGCCGTGGCCCATTTGGTGCCGGAACCGGACAACCCATGGTTCCCCGGCAGCGTCGCCGTCTGGGTCGCTGGGCACAAGGTTGCTCGTATGACTCCGGAAGACTCCGAGCGATATTGGAAGCCTCTGGCCCGGATCGTGGTCTCCGGCTACATCCCGGTAGCTCCGATTCGATATTGGGCAACGCAACGCAGGGAAAACGGTCATTCCCGCCTCGAGACCAAAGCCGTGCTTTCCGTCTCGCGCCCGGAGTTGCTGTTCCCCATCAACTCTTCACCCGTACGTGCCGCCCTCCTCCCCCAAGGCCCGAGCGTCAAAGTGCTCGACGAGAACGACTATGCCGAGTACTTGCACGATGTTCTGCCTGTTTCCGGGGAAGGGCGTGTGATTCTGACACTCGAAGCGAACCGTCACAAGATGGTTGACGGCCATGAGGTCGATGTGGTGGACGTCCTCCATGATCGACGCGTCGTCGGGCGCCTCAGCACGCAGATGTCCGAGCAACTGGCTCCCGTAGTCCGCTACGCTTTCGAGAACAACAAGCTGACCGCTGTATGGGGGACCATCCGTGGTAGCTCTTACGAGTTGTCGTTGACTGTACAGGCCGTGCGAGCCGACGACATTCCACGTTCTTGGTATCTTGACCTGCCGAATTCGGTTCCGCAGCTCAAGCCGCGGCAAGAAACCTATGAACTCGACCCTGCATACGTTCCGACCGAAGCAGAAGCCGACCCCGATCTCAAACGTCCTCCCAAGCCCGGTGAGGAGCCCTACCGTGCATATCCGTTGACGCACGGCAGCACTGCCGCAAGCGGGGGTCGTTCGTCGCGGCATGGCGATTACCGGACGGCGATTGGCTTGGGCGCGCTCGGGGCTCTCCTGGTGATCCTCGGTATCGTTTTCGTCTTCTTCAAACCAGTTCTTGGGGTTCTGGGCATTCTGATCGGAGCCTCCATCGCGTTCGTCGGGCTCTACATCGGCCGTATTCAGGGGCCCGCGCGGCTCGAGGACTTCACCTATGAAGAACCTTACTCAGACGATGAGCAGGAGCCCGAGGACGACGACTCCGAATACCCGCATGACCAAGACGCCGAGGCTACGTATCCAGATGCCGAGGGCACGTTCGACGACGAATCTTCGATGGACTTGCCGGAGGCAGACGGCCCCGAACAAGACCTCGAGGCCGAAGCCGCTGAGGAATACGACGTGGAGGCCGTCTCGGACGCCAATCGCGGTCACGGACGTCATCTGGACGCGGCTCGCTACTTCCATGATCAGACGAGCCTGGATTCCTCGGACGGTTATGAAACCATCGGCCAGGAGTCCTCTTCCGCGTCTCAACGCGAGTACAGGGACTGATTGATTTCTATGCTCGAGCGGGCCCGCTCTCGGACCGATCGATTTCTCCAGATCGGCGAGGTCTTCGTCAAACACGGCCTGGGCTTTCTCGTCGAGGGTCTGGGCTCGCCGCTGGCTAGCTCATTGCGACGGGTGCGCCGACTGGACCCTCAGTCTCGTCACACTCAGCCCGAGCACCTTCGCATGGCCTTGGAGGAACTTGGCCCCACGTTCATCAAAGTCGGCCAGTTGATTTCGACGCGGCAGGATCTTCTGCCACCGGCCTATACCGATGAGCTCGCCAGACTTCAGGACGATTCGACTCAGGTTCCTTTTGAGCGTCTGATCGAAACGCTTGCCGGCCAGCCTGAAGAAGCGATGCTGGCCCAGTTCGATTCCCTTGACGAAGAACCACTGGCCAGCGGTTCCATCGGACAGGTGCACGCCGGAGTCCTCCACGGCGAAAAAGTAGTGGTCAAATTCCGAAAGCCCGGAGTCCTCGAGGATGTCGAGCAGGATTTGGACATCATCGCCGACATCGCCGCGTTGCTGAGCCGTTATGTACCGATCGCCAAGCAGTACGACGTCGTCGAGCTCAGCCGACAGTTCGCCCGGACGCTACGCGAGGAGCTCAATTACACGGTCGAAGCTGCCCATTGTGATCGATTCGCAAGTTTTTTCGACGACGATCCCGAATTGCATATACCCAAGATCTACTGGGAAGCCACGACCTCGCGCATCCTGACCCAGGAACGTGTCGGCGGCATCAAGATCAGCGACGTCGAACGGCTTGAGGCCCAAGGGGTCGACCGGCATCGCTTGGCGGTTAACGCAACCGGGGCCATGTGCCGCATGGTCTTCGAATTCGGACTCTTCCACGCGGATCCGCATCCGGGGAATCTTTTCGTACGCCCGGACGGAACGATCAACCTCATCGACTTCGGCATGTGCGGAGAGCTCAGCGAAGAATTCCGTGACAATATGCTGCCGCTCTTCATCGGCGTCACCACCGAGAACCCACGTCATTGCAGCAGAGCCATCGTCCGCCTCACGGATTCGCATGGCCGTAGCGTCACGCCCCAAGAGCTCGAACCTGAGGTCTCACGTCTCATCCGTCAATACGCCGGCCAGAGCCTCGAGGACCTGAATATCGGCCGTGTTCTGGCCGACGTGATGGGAATGCTGCACCGCCACCAGCTGAGCCTCCCGCCCGAAGCGGCGTTGTTGATTCGGATGATCGCGACGGCCGAATCGCTGGGCGAACTGATCGACCCCGATTTTGACTTTATCGCGGTCTTGTCTCCGTATGCCTCCGCGTTCGTGACCAGCAGGATTTCCGTGGACGCGTTGGCCAAACGTCTGTCCAAGCTGACGCGCGAAGCCGTCGAATTCGGCGTCGAAGTGCCCAGCTCTTTCCGCAAGATCATGGGCGTCGTCGAAAACGGTGGTTTTGACGTGCACCTTCGGGCCGATGAGCTCGAAGAGCTCATCGATCGCGTGGAGGTGGTTGGCAATAGGCTCGTCGCCGGGGCCGTTCTCGCGGCGGTGATCAACGGTTCCGCGAAAGTTATTTCCTATCAGCCGGACCGCTTCAAGAATTGGCGGACAATGCTGATCGGCGGCAGTGCGGGCAGTGCGGGCCTCTTGGGAGGCTACCTGCTGAGCACCGTAAAACTGCGGCTCCGCAACCCCAGACGTCGCCGGAGCTTGCGGAGCCGCTAGAGATCATCCGATCAGTCGGTGTCGGCGGTCTTGACGAAGTCCTCCATCGTGCCGTTTTCCATCGCCTTGCTCAAGTTGTCGGTCGCGTTCTGATCGACGTTGACGATGGATTGGCCATCCGGTGACCAGCCTGTTCCGGAGTTCGGAAGTGTCATCATCTTCATGTTGCGGAGTCCGCTGGGCCCGATCTTCGTGGCGATCTTGGCGGCTCGAGAAGCGGTCATCGAGTCGTCGACCTGCATATATGGCGAGAATTCCTTGACGAGATCGTTGACCTTGGCGGGATTGGCCAACGTCTGCGGGTCCCCGATTTCCTTCAGGACTCCGCGCATATAGGCCCGTTGGTCCCGTACGCGTTGGTAGTCACCGTCGGTGAAGCTGTACCGCTCGCGCACGAACGTGAGGGCACGGTCGCCATTCATCTTCTGCGGCCCCTGTTCGAAGGTTTCTCCATGATCATTCGTGAATCCGACCGGCACATCGACAGTCACGCCTCCCAATGCGTTGGTGAGGTCCCTGAATCCTTCGAAGTTGATTCCGACAACGTTGTCGATGCGGGTGTTGAGAAGATTTTCAATGGTTTTGACCTCGAGCGGAATGCCACCGTCGTCCAGGGCCGCGTTGATCTTCGCCTGACCGTGTCCGGGGATATCGACCCATGTATCGCGCATGATCGATATGACGTAGGCCTGTCCCCCGTCTGCCGGGACGTGAAGGAGCATGATCGTGTCGGCACGTTCGCCGGAAACCTTGGCCTCATCGTCTTCCCCCTTTCGGGAGTCGCTTCCGAGCATCAGAACGTTGTAGGAGCCGGTTTCGGAAGGACGATCATCATCGTCGGCAGGCATGGCGTTGTTGAACTTTTGTGTTCCGGCGTCGAAATTATGCGCCAAATTGGCAAAATATGCGCCGACGGCGATCACAGCGACGAGCAATAGCGTTCCGGCGATTCCCAGGGCGATTAGCCCCTTGCGGTGCTTTTTGCGGCGACGAGGCGTAGGAGATTGTTCGTCGTTGTCCATGAGGTCGTTCGAGAGCGACATGGGGCTGACTCCGTCGGGTTGAAGGCAATCTGGCTTTCAGATTCCGTTTGATTTTACAGCGCGTATACAAAAAGGTGCCGGGAATCGAGCATGATTCCCGGCACCTCTTCGTGGAATGAGGCCTTACTTGCTGGCCTTGCCGAAGTTCTTGAAGCGAGCGTTGAAGCGCTCGACGCGACCGGCGGAGTCCATGATGCGCTGCTTGCCCGTGTAGAACGGGTGGGACTCGGAGGAGATCTCGACCTCGATCAGCGGGTACTCGTTGCCATCTTCCCAGGTCTCGGTCTTGGAGCTGGTAGCGGTCGAACGGGTCAGGAAGGTCTTGCCGGACGCGAGGTCGCGGAAAAGAACCGGGTGGTAATCCGGATGAATATCGGTCTGCATAGTGTGTGCCTCTTCTGTGGACTGGATTTTGCCAGGCCTCGGGTCTTGGGATTGTGAGATTCGTCAGGCGCTTTGGGCGCCAACGCGAACCATGTCGTCGAAGACCGACGACCCGCCTACGCTACCACGCCCCGTCATGACGAGGAAGCAAGCCGGCGCGATTCTCGTGTGGCGTGCGTCTAGCGGCCTGCGGGGCTCTTCGGTAGGACCGACGCATGGTCATCACAAGGCGCAATATCGGTATTGCAATTCGCGAATTGTCGCTATGTCTACAACCTCACGTGCCTCAGACGGCCCAGTGACATTCTCGCGATTCGCGCAGGAGCTGACGGGCAACTGGTCCTTCACGTCGAAAGTATCGGCTTACCCCAGTTCAGACACAACGCGAGCGGCTGTCCCGAACTCCAAGGGCCTACGCATGGAAGCGAATCCTCACGAGAATCTGAATCTATTTCGTCGCGTAGAACGCGACCGCCGATGCCGCAGCAACGTTCAAAGAATCGACTCCGTGTCCCATGGGGATCATGACCGCCTCTCCGGCCTCCTCAATAGTCTTCCGGGCCAATCCGTCCCCTTCCGTCCCCAATATCAGGGCCAGTCTTTCCGGATTGCGGGCGGCGAGCTCATCTATGGTAGTCGAATCCTCAGTCAGGGCGAGTGCCGCTGTGGTGAACCCGTGATGATGCAAGGCACCGATATCTTCCGGCCAATTCTCCAGCCGCGCCCACGGCACCTGGAACACTGTTCCCATCGAGACTCGAATGGACCGCCGGTACAACGGGTCGGCACATCGTGGTGTGACCAGGACCGCGTCCACCCCCAGAGCGGCGGCCGATCGGAAAATGGCGCCCACGTTGGTGTGATCGACAATGTCTTCCAGGACCGCGATACGTCGTGCGTTCCTGACGACGTCTTCCAACGGTCTCGGCTCGGGCCGGCGCATGACAGCCAGCGCGCCACGGTGAAGATGAAATCCAGTCAGCTGTTCGAGGACATCGTCCTCGGCCACGTAGGCCGGCACATCAGGATGACCGCGCAACACGTCCTCGAGATCCACAGCCCACTTGTCCGATGTCAGGAATGACAGCGGCGCATGGCCGGCCTCGAGCGCCCGGCGAAGCACCTTGGATGATTCCGCGATGTACACGCCCCATTCGGATTCCCGCGACGTGCGCATCCGCACGTCCGTCAGGCCCCTGTAGAATCGAAGGTCCCGGAGCGCCCGGTCTTCGGCCCGACCGTCCGAAGCGGACAGCTGTTCTCTCGTCACACGAACCACGCTTGGGATCGCGCTGACGCGTTCTCGTCGTAGAGCGAGGTCTTCGGCGGAGTATTGAGGATTCTTCATAACGTCCTGGAGATAAGGCGGCGGGTCTTCAGTCGAAGAACACCATCTTGATGATCGCGGCGAGACCCAGGATCACGATGATGGTCCGCAACGCGACGGGCTTGAGGCGACGACCAATCTTTGCCCCCGCGAAAGAGCCAATCATTGAGCTGATCGCGATAAGCAAGACGACCCACCAATCGATGCGGTCGAACGCGAAGAGCAGGTACGAGATACCGGCGATGAGATTGACGGCGGCGACCAATACGGTTTTGATCGCATTGGATCCCTGCAGTGACGCCATGAGGAATACCCCGAGGATCCCCAGGAGGAGTACACCTTGGGCAGCCACGAAGTAGCCGCCGTAGATTCCTGCGAAGAAGACCAGAGCGTAGAGAGTAAAAGGCTGGTGCTCATCGTCATGGGACGCCGTTCCGGATCGTTCCTGTCTTTTGCGGACGGCCGCTTGCAACTTCGGTTGAAAGATGACGAACAGAAGCGCCACGGCGATCAGAACAGGGCTGATGGATTCGAAGACGCTCTCCGGCAAGTGCAGCAAAAGGTACGCACCGATGATTCCGCCAACGAGGGAACACGGCAGCAGCTTCCATAGGGTCTTGCCCAGCCCGCGGAGTTCTTTGCGATATCCCCATGCCCCAGTGAAGTTCCCGGCGATCAGCCCCATGGCGTTGGAGATTGTGGCCGTAACCGGCGGAACGCCCATCGAGACCAGCACCGGGAAAGTCACTAAGGTTCCGGACCCGACGATCGTGTTGATCGCACCAGCCCACAGTCCAGCAACCAGGATGATGCATATTTCGAGCAACGTCATGAGCGAGCAGAAAAGGCCGCGTACCGCCCGTCGATGTTGGTCAGCTTCAATGGAGTCTCATACGCTGCGGATAGGTTTTCGCTGGTCAGAACCTCATCGATGGGGCCTTTGGCGACCACACGTCCGTGGTTGAGCAACAACATGTGGGTGAGCCCCTCCGGCAATTCCTCTATGTGGTGTGTCACCAGAATCGTCGTGGGAGCATCCGGGTCACGCGCCAAATCGGTGAGACGTGACACGAGATCTTCCCGACCCGCGATATCCATGCCCGCACCGGGCTCGTCGAGAATCATGAGCTCGGGGTCCGTCATGAGCGCGCGTGCCGTCAGGACGCGCTTTCGTTCCCCGTCTGAAAGGGACCCGAAAGTCCGATCGGCCAATGAGGCGACTCCCCACTGGTCCAACAATTCCGCGGCTCTCTCATGATCCATCCGGTCGTATCCCTCACGCCAGCGGCCGGTGACCCCGTACGCAGCCGTCACCACGACGTCACGCACGTTCTCTCCGTGGGGGATCTGCTGAGCGATGGCTCCGGAGGTCAAGCCGATACGGGGCCTGAGTTCGAATACGTCAACGGCTCCCAGGATTTCGTCGAGAATATCGACCATTCCCGTCGTGGGGTGGAGTCGAGCCGCACAAACGCTCATCAACGTGGACTTGCCTGCACCATTCGGGCCGAGCACCGCCCAACGTTCGCCTTCGTTGACGGTCCATGTGATTCCATCAATCAATCGGTTACCCGCTCCGCGGACCACCGAGACGTCGACCAACTCCAAAACAGCACTCATAGTCACGACTTTAAGGCACTCAAGGGGGCTCGGGCTACCTGTGACGCTTTCACCGGCGCGTCATGGCAAGCCCTGGGATGTGCGGCGGCACCTCCATATGATGGAGACCATGAGCAAAACTCTCCGCGTCGTCGCGACCACACAGCATGTCCAGACCGATGATCACCGGTCGCTGTACGCTTTCATTGAGCGCACCGGCGCCACCATCAAGAACGCCCTTCCCCTGACATCTGCCGCGCTGTCGGAGATACCCAGGGACGGCAAGCGCCTCCCCCAGGCTGGCGGTCACATGTACACCACGGTGCTGGTCGACGTCGCGTGGAAAAATGACATCACGGAGCTGCGCAAAACTCTCAGGCCAGATTCCCTGCAGCAGGCAGTCCCCGGCTACGACATCAACGTCGTGGATCCTGCTCTGTCACGTGCCGAAAAGCTCATGCTGATCCTTGACGCGGACTCCACACTGCTCTGTCAGGAAGCCATCGACGAGTTGGCCGCCCGGGCCGGTGTCCGCCACGAGGTGGCCGAAGTCACCGAACGAGCAATGAGGGGAGAACTGGACTTCGCTCAATCCTTGGAACACCGAGTATCCACGCTGAAGGGTCAGCCAGTCTCGGTTCTGGCTGCCGTCTCGCGCTCGCTGACACTCACGCCGGGTGCCAAACAGCTCGTCGACGCTTTTCACGCGCGAGACTTCCCGGTCTGCGTCGTCTCGGGTGGGTTCATCCAGGTTTTGGAGCCTATTGCCCGCCAGCTGGACCTCGAATTCGCCCGGGCGAACCGGCTGGAGATCGAGAACGAGCAGCTCACGGGAAGCTGCCTTGGCACCGTCGTCGACGCGCACGTCAAACAGCATTCGCTCAAAGAATGGGCCAAGTCGTGCGGAGTGAAAACCAACAACGTGATTGCCGTGGGTGACGGAGCCAATGACCGTCTGATGCTCGACGCGGCCGGCCTCGGCGTTGCGTTCAACGCGAAAGAAGCTTTGCGCCAGGATGCCGACGCGCAGATCAACATCCGTCGGCTCGACGCCGTTCGTCATTTCGTGAATCTCTAGTCGGTTCGAACGTGGAACGCGAAAGGGCGGCCCCGGAATCGGTTCGATTACAAGGCCGCCCCAACGCATGGTGAGATCGTGGCTCAGTCCAAGAAGCCCTGTGCCCCACCGACGAGTTCGACGTGTCCGGTTTCGACGTCGGCCGTCACCATCTTGGCAACCTCCCGAGCGAATTCTTCGACGGAGTACAGTTTGCCCGCCTCATTGCGTCGTTCCTCGAGCGTTCCCGGGCGCGCCCGATTGAGGAGGGTCGCGGTAACGGTTCCTTCGATCATGTCCCCGGATACGACGACCAGCTCGATGCCTTTTTCCGTGAGAGCCGGAATCTCGGCCGTCAGGGCGTCTTCACCGGCGCGCTTCGAGCGAGCTACTGCTTCGTATTCGGGCATTGTCTCGACGTCCTTGATGAAGTGGGCCTGGTGGGAAGTCACGTAGACCACCCGCGATCCTGGCTTCATGGCCTCTGCTGCTGTCCGCAGAAGATCCAACTGGGCGTCCCGGTTCAGGCGTAGGGCGTAGTCCTCCCCCAGGTCAGTTTCCATCCCGCCCGACGCGTTGAGAACCAGGACATCGAGACCACCGAAGGATTCCACGGCCGTATCGACAAGATTCTGCACGTCAGCATGTTCCGTGATGTCCGCACCGACGGCGACGGCGCGCCCACCGGCTTCCTCGATCTGCTTCACTACTTTGTTGGCTCTGGGGGCCTTCTGCCGGTAATTCACGACGACGCCAGCTCCCTCGCCGGCGAGGATCTTCGCGGTGTCCGCTCCGACCCCGCGGGAGGAACCCGTTACGATAGCGGACTTGTTGTCCAACTTTCCCATGTTGTCCTTTCGTCTGAGTGCAACGTAGGCCGTTGCCAGTTCTCGTTCGTCTCGGCCACGCAGGCAGGCCGGTGTGCCTGTTGTCAGTGACCCATACCGATGCCGCCATCGACCGGGATCACTGCGCCCGTGATGTAGGCGGCTTCGTCGCTCGTGATCCAACGGACCACACGCGCAACCTCTTCGGGCTGTCCGAAACGGTGAGCAGGGATCGCGTCCAGGTACTTCGCTTGGGTCTCTTCCGGAAGCACCGCGGTCATGTCGGTGTCGATGAACCCAGGCGCCACGACGTTGGCCGTGATGTTCCGTGAGCCAAGCTCGCGGCTGAGCGAACGGGCAATACCGACCAGCCCGGCCTTGGACGCCGAGTAGTTGATCTGGCCGGGAGATCCGTAAAGACCGACCACCGAGGAGATCAGCACGACGCGGCCGAATTTCTTGCGAAGAAAGCCCTTGGCAGCGCGCTGAACGACGCGGTACGCGCCCGTAAGATTCGTGTCGATAACCTCCGTGAAATCTTCCTCCTTCATGCGAAGCAGGAGAGTGTCGCGGGTGACGCCTGCGTTGGCGACCAAGACCTCGACGGGACCGTATTGGGCCTCGATTTCCTTGAATGCCCGGTCCACGGACGCGGAATCTGTCACATCGGCCTGCACCGCGAAGAAGCCATCCGGAGCATCGCCCGACCGATAGGTGATACAGACGTTATGTCCTTGGTCACGATAGGCCTCGGCGATGCTTCGACCGATGCCCCGGTTTCCGCCCGTCACCAAGACGGTACGAGGTTGAAAGCCTTCCTCGGAGCCGCCGGTAGTGTTCTCTGCTGTCATGGTGTCCTTCCGGAATTTGACCAGCTGAATAGCTAATGTCCGCCTAAAGTATTCAATCAGCCATCCTAGCGGAGGGGCCCTACCGGACGTCGCATGCGAAGCGCGATCGCCTGCCGGATCGCGTCAACAAAGTCTTGACCGGGGTGGAAGAATGGGTAGTCGAAAGGTCTTCGCACTACAGAATTCGAGAGGAGGGACGCACCATGGCTCGACGCGGTCAACCTCATGTCCCTCAAGAAGAAGCGGAGGACCTCCACACCATCACGGAGGCCCAAGCCCCGCACAGCGAGGGCATCGATCATCGGATGAAACGGTACGCGCTTCAGATGGGCCTGCGTATTGTCTGCCTCATCATCGCCGTGATCTTCGACGGGTGGATACGCTGGGTCGCTGTGGTCGGCGTCGCCGTACTCCCCTGGATTGCCGTGGTTTTGGCCAATGGCAACGACAGGGCGGAAGTCAAGGACGTCTCCTACGTACCGGGCGCGACTCCTAGGGAGCTAATCCCGGGCAGGGACTATGCCAAGGAACGCGAGTCCCCCTCCGGGGACGAGCCGGCCGAACCACCGCGTGAACGTCCCGCAAGCGAGGATTCCCCGATCTACGAGGACGAAGTCATCGAAGGAGAATACCGCCCCGGTCACGATTCACGGGGAAGATGACTCGTCTGCATTTTTGAGCACTCGACGACAAGGAGCCATGAGTGAACCTCGACGATCTCTTGGGTACCGCGCAAGAGCCCGAACGAGCACTGTGCTCACGCAAGGGTTGCTCGCACCCGGCCGCTTTCCGGGTCGAATGGAACAACCCCAAAATTCACACACCTGATAGGCGTAAAGTATGGCTGGCGTGCCCGGAGCACCGTGACTGGCTTGCGGATTTCCTGAAGGCTCGTGGCTTCTTGAAGGACGTCGTGCCATTCGAGGATGCCCAAGACTGACCAGGCCCCTCATATGGGCCACCGTGAGAGAGATCCTACGTGTACAAATTCCTACTGTCCGGCAAATGGATCGGTGCGTTTGCCCTGTGCATTCTGTTCTCCCTGATCTGTGTTTACCTTGCGGGCTGGCAAATGGATCGCAAGGAAGCCCTCGACTACCGCAACAGCCGGATCAGTCAGAACTACAACGCTGAGCCCGAGTCCTTTGACGAGGCGGGAAAATATTTCTCTGACTACAGTTCTGACAAACAGTGGACCCCGATTTCCATGAAGGGCACCTACCACCCCGAAGACCAGAAACTCGTCCGCAACCGGCCCCACGACGGTAGCGTAGGTTTCGAGGTGCTCGTACCATTCACCACGACCGACGGCCATACGGTACTCATCGACCGTGGCTGGGTCGGGGCCGGAGATTCGAACGCATCACCGGCTTCCGCTGTCCCGCCTCCGCCCGCGGGCGAGGTGGATGTGACGGCCCGGTTGCAGGAAGGCGAGGCAGACACGGGTAAGGACGCTCCCGAAGGCCAAATCGCCTCGATCAACCTCAAGAAATTCGGAGAACAGTTGTCCTACCCGATGGCGGAATCAGGATACGGGATCATGTCCTCGGAAGATCCAGCACCCGCTACTTCGCCGAGTCGGCTCAGCGAGCCGGAGCAGGATGCCGGCCCCAACCTTTCGTATTCGATGCAGTGGTACGCCTTCGCGATCCTGGTTTACGTGGCATATGCCTGGTGCGCACGCCAAAAGGTCAGGAACGATCGCCTCGATGCCCAGTTGGCCGCCGAACTCGACGTCTACTATGGGACGTTCTACGACGAAGAAGGCCGATACATCGGTGACGTCGACGAGTCCATCATCCTGCGCCAAATGGAGATGATGGACGACATGCCGTCGCACATGAAGGCCATTGTGCGGCCCAAGCCTCAGAAGAAGCGCAAACGCGTGACCGACGAGGAGTTGGAAGATGCCTACCTGGACGCTGCTGAGGAGCAGCGTTTCCGGAAATAGAAAGAGCCCGGAACGGTTGTTCCGCGCTCTCCTCTCTGAGCTGGTTCACATCATGCGAGCGTAATCAGGTCCTGATAGTCCTTGTTCCAATGATCTTCGATGCCGTCCGGAAGCATCAGAACCCGTTCCGGGTCCAGAGCCTCGACCGCGCCTTCATCGTGCGAGACCATGACGATCGCGCCCTCGTAATTCTTGAGCGCATTGAGGATTTCCTCGCGGCTGGCTGGGTCGAGGTTGTTCGTCGGCTCGTCGAGCAAGAGAACATTCGCGCTCGAGGCGACCAGGGTAGCCAACGCCAGCCTCGTTTTTTCGCCGCCGGACAGTACGCTGGCCGGCTTGTTGACGTCGTCGCCTTGGAAAAGGAACGAACCCAGAATGGTTCTGACCTGGGTGTCCTGAAGATCCGGAGCGGCGGATCGCATGTTCTCCAGGACGGATCGATCGCCGTCGAGGGTGTCGTGCTCCTGCGCAAAATATCCCAGTTTCAGCCCGTGCCCCGGCTCGACCTGGCCCGAGTCCGAATCGGTGACCCCGGCCAGCATACGCAGCAGGGTTGTCTTGCCCGCGCCGTTGAGGCCCAGCACCACCACGCGCGAACCGCGATCGATCGCCAGATCCACGTCGGTGAAGATCTCCAGCGAGCCGTATGACTTCGAAAGCCCGCTCGCTCGCAGAGGGGTTTTGCCGCACGGTGCCGGTGCTGGGAATCGAATGGCCGCAACCTTGTCATGGGCCTGCTCGGGCTCGACTTCACGCATGAGGCGCTCGGCTCGCTTGATCATCTGCTGTGCCGCTACGGCTTTGGTCGCCTTGGCACGCATCTTGTTGGCCTGGTCCATCAAGGAGTTGGCTTTTTTCTCGGCGTTGGCCCGCTCACGCTTACGGCGGTGTTCATCCTGCTCACGCTGCTGCAGGTAGTGCTTCCAGTCCATGTTGTAGACATCGACGACGCATCGCATGGCGTCCAGGTAGAGAACCTTGTTGACCACGAGCTCCATGAGCTCGACGTCGTGGCTGATGACCAGTAGACCGCCTTGATAGCTGCGGAGGAATTCGCGGAGCCACTCGACCGAATCCGCGTCCAAGTGGTTGGTCGGCTCGTCCAGCAGCATCGTGTCAGCATCCGAGAACAGAATCCTGGCAAGCTCGACGCGGCGTCGTTGGCCACCGGAGAGCGTACGGAGAGGCTGAGCCAAAAGCCGGTCCGGCAAGTTGAGGTTGTGCGTGATGGTGGCAGCTTCCGACTCGGCAGCATAACCTCCACCAGAGATGAACTCAGCTTCCAAGCGGTCATAGGACCTCATACCCTTGGCCTGCACGGCGGGGTCTTCCGAAGCCATCTGCTCTTGCGCCTGACGCATCCGTCCGACGACGCCGGCGAGACCGCGAGCCGAGAAGATTCGGTCCTGGGCGGTCTGCTCCATGTCCTCGACCTTGGGGTCCTGAGGGAGGTATCCGATGCTCCCGCTCCGTGACACTTCCCCGCTCGCGGGCAGGTCCTGGCCCGCCAAAACCTTGGTCATGGTTGTCTTGCCTGCACCATTGCGCCCGACCAGACCAATTTTGTCGCCTTTGTTCACACGGAAATTCACCTCGTCCATGAGAAGACGGGCGCCGGCGCGCAGTTCAAGGTTGGAAACGGTAATCAATGGAGTGCAAGAGCCTTTCAAACTATTCGGCGGAGCGTGAGACCGGGTCGTTGGTTCCCGACGTGCCTGGTGCTCAATCACGCATCCTTTCCATCCTACGGGACAGCGGTGTCTGTGCAGCCACTTGGTCACCGTGAGACTGGGAACTCTCTTCCGCCCCGGACAAGTTAACCTCGCGTTGCCACCCCCTTTACGGCGCGGCAGGTTCGGAGTCATCCAAGACGCCTAGGTTCAAACTATGGCATGTGCCACGTCCGCCTAACCGATCCATCGCACACAGGAGAAAATTTGGCTCCTCAAGGCCGTAAACTACTGGCCCTTCTCGACTTCACCTCTGGTCGCTCGCACCGTACTTGCGTTTACAAGTGTGGTAATGCTTGCGCCAAACCAGTGTCCAATACCTCTAACAACGATTATTTCCGCGACGTCGTACGCCAGAAATTCGACCGTCGGTCCATGCTGAAAGGCTTCGGCGCTGCCGCGATGACGGTCGGTGGCGCCGGTCTTCTGGCTGCTTGCGGTCAAGAGCCGGCATCAGGAGCGGCCGGTGGTGGTTCCACCGAGAACTCGGCCGGGATGGGAGCGAAGACCCCGGAAGGCTTGCGTTTTGAGATGGTTGCACCCAACACAGAGGACGCCATCACGGTCCCGGAAGGATATGTGAGCGACGTCGTGATCAGATGGGGCGACCCGGTAGTCCCCGGGGCGCCCACATGGGATCTGAACCATCAATCCCCGGCGTCCGCAGCTCAACAATTCGGATTCAACTGCGATTTCGCCGAGCTTATTCCGATTGAAGGTCAGGACCATCGCTTTTTGCTGGTGAGCAATCACGAGTACACCACTCCCCAGCAGATGTTCCCCGGTTATGACGCCGAGGCCCCCACCGAAGAGCAGGTTCGAACGGAATGGGAGTCACATGGTCTGAGCATTGTCGAGGTGGCGGGCAACGACCGAGACGGCAAGCTCGAGCCGGTCATGGGTAAGTACAACCGGCGCATCACCGGGACGACCGAGTTCCGGTTAGTCGGCCCTGCGGCGGGATCGGACTTGCTCAAGACCTCGATGGACCCGACCGGTACGAGGGTCCGAGGCACTCTCAACAACTGCTCGGGCAGCGTCACCCCGTGGCGAACCGTCCTCTCGGGAGAGGAGAACGTCGACCAGTACTTTGCTGGCGGCGGCGACGTCGACGACGAGAGCGCCAAAGAACGTTACAAGCGTTACGGCATGGAAGATCCCGAAACGGCTCGCCGATGGGAGGATTTCGACGATCGATTCGACATCCGAAAAGAGCCGAATGAGCCATACCGTTTCAACTACATCATCGAAGTCGACCCTTGGGACCCCACGTCGACACCGATCAAACACACCGCCCTGGGCCGCTTCAAACACGAGGCAGCCACAATTCACGTGACCGATGACGGAACGATCGTGGCCTATTCGGGCGATGACTCCCGCTTCGAATACATTTACAAATTCGTTTCCTCCCGCCTTATCGTCCCCGGGAATTCGGATCATGCCCGGCAGGAAAACATGCGTGCCCTGGACGAGGGGACTCTGTACGCTGCGCAGTTCAGCGGAAACTCCGAGGACTTCGTAGAAGGTGAGCTTCCGGAAGACAGTGCTTACGACGGGGACGGCCAATGGCTCAAATTGGCGACTTGCACCGCCGACGGAAAAGTCGAATCGCATGTGGACGGAATGGAGGGCGAAGAAGTACTGGTCTTCACTCGCTTGGCTGCCGACCATGCGGGTGCCACTAAGATGGATCGGCCGGAGGACATTCAGCCCAGCTCCAAAACAGGCAAGGTCTACGCCGCCTTGACCAACAACTCCTACCGTGGTGCCAATCGCCCCGGCAAGGACGACGCTCCCACTGCCGAGTACGCTCCCGTCAAGGAAAACAAGAACGGCATGGTCCTGGAGGTGGACGATGACCACACGGGTGAGCAATTCTCTTGGAACCTGTTGCTGGTGTGCGGCGACCCGAATGATGCCGAAACCTATTTCGGAGGGTTCGACAAATCCAGCGTCTCGCCCATCTCCTGTCCTGACAATCTCGCCTTCGATCCGCACGGTAACTTGTGGATCTCGACAGATGGGAACGCGCTCAAATCCAATGATGGTTTGTTCGCGGTGTCCCTCGAAGGAGAAAACCGGGGGCTGACCAAACAATTCCTCACGGTCCCCGAAGGCGCCGAAACCTGCGGGCCGGTCATCCAGGACAAGCGTGTTCTGATCAACGTGCAGCATCCGGGTGAAGACGATGAAGCCACCGTCGAGTCGACGACGTCGCACTGGCCCGACGGCGGGACGTCCGTCGCGCGCCCGTCAACGGCGGTCGTGTGGAAGAAGGACTACGGCCGTATCGGAGTCTGAAGCCGGCGGGCCGCCCTGCAAGGGGTTGCACGAGGTGGGACACCTCCGCAAGCACGAGCCTGTGGAATGAACAGAAATTCCTCCTCGCCAGAGACGGTGTCGACGCGCGGTCCTCACGACGCGCATCAGGGCCGGTGCCTGCCTGAAATCAAGCTGGCACCGGCCCTGATCTTCGCCGGAGAGGAATTCTCTAGATATTGAATCCGAGGGCGCGCATCTGGTCGCGACCTTCTTCCGTGATGCGTTCGGGTCCCCACGGCGGCATCCAAACCCAGTTCACATGCCATTCGTCGACCAAGGGCTCCAAGTTCTGGGCCACTTGCTCCTCGATGACGTCCTGAAGCGGGCAGGCCGCAGTGGTCAGGGTCATGTCCATGATCAGACCACCCTGGTCATCCCAACGCGTTCCGTACAGCAGCCCGAGGTCCACGATATTGACGCCAAGCTCGGGATCGATAACGTTCGCGAGAGCGTCTTCGATTTCCTGCTCAGTGGGTTGCCCTTCCGGGGCTTCGGTTGCGGTTTCACTCATGCTTTTGCTCCCTGAAGGTAGCCGATGTAGCCCTCTTCCTCCAGTCGTTCGGCCAACTCTGGGCCGCCCTGGTCGGCGACGTGACCGTCAACGAACACATGGACGAAGTCGGGCTTGATGTAGCGCAAAATGCGGGTGTAGTGGGTAATGAGCACGACACCGAGATCGTTGGCCTCGTGGGCGCGGTTGACGCCCTCGGAGACGACCTGCAGCGCGTCGATGTCCAAGCCGGAGTCGGTCTCATCGAGGATCCCGAACTTGGGCTGGAGCAGCTCGAGCTGAAGGATCTCATGGCGCTTCTTCTCGCCGCCGGAGAAACCTTCGTTGACGTTACGCGACACGAAGTCCGGATCGATCTTGAGCTGGTTCATTGCGCCCTTGACGTCCTTGGTCCACGTGCGCAGCGCCGGAGCCTCGCCGGAGACTGCGGTCTTCGCGGAACGCAAGAAGTTGGACATCGTCACGCCGGGGATCTCAACCGGGTACTGCATGGCCAGGAACAGGCCAGCGCGCGCTCGCTCATCCACGGACATCTGGGTGACGTCCTCGCCATCGAGCAAGATCTCGCCAGAGTCGACCTTGTACTTGGGGTGCCCGGCAATCGTCGACGCCAAGGTCGACTTGCCCGAGCCGTTGGGCCCCATGATCGCGTGGATCTCGCCCGACTTGATCGTCAGGTTGACGCCTTTGAGAATCGGCTTGGTGTTTTCGTCATCGAGGATGACGGATACGTGCAGATCCTTGATCTCAAGAGTGGACATTGTTCTCCTCTGAAGGTTGTGAAGTTCTTCCGTCGCCAAACGGCATTAGTTGTTGCTGATCGCCAGCTCGTCCTCGAGGGCATCCATCAGGGAGTCCTCTAGCTCGGATACGCGGATCTGCTGAATGATTTCGTAGAGGAAGCCACGCACGACCAGACGGCGGGCCTGCTTCTCCGGAATGCCGCGAGCCATGAGGTACCAGAGGTGCTCGTCGTCGAGCTGACCAGTCGTCGAGGCGTGGCCTGCACCCTCGATGATGCCGGTTTCGATTTCGAGGTTGGGCACCGAGTCTGCCCGCGCACCGTCGGTCAGCACGAGGTTTTGATTTTTCTCGTAGCTGTCCGTTCCTTCTGCGGCCTTCTGGATGAGCACGTCTCCGACCCACACGGTATGGGCTTTCTCGCCCTGCAACGCGCCCTTGTACAGGACGTTGGAGGTATTGCGTGGAGCGTTGTGATCCACGAACGAGCGATGCTCGAGGTGCTGACCCGAATCGGCGAAGTACAAGCCGAAAAGCTGCGCATTCGCCCCTTCGTCGGCAAAGCGCACATTCGAGTTGAGTCGAACGACGTCACCGCCCAACGTCACGTTGATGTGCTTGTAGTGAGCATCCTTGCCGACCTCGGCATCGTGCTGTCCGACATGCAGAGTGTCGTTATTCCAGCGCTGCAACGAGATGACGGTCAGCGTGGCACCCTGGCCGACGATGACCTCGACGTTCCCGTTGTGCACGGCCGAACCGGTGTGCTCGATCACAACTGTGCTGTGCGAGTTCGCCCCGGCCTCGACAACCAGGTGGTTGTTCGAGCGCGCCGATGCGGACTGTCCCACGATCCGAACCGTTACTGGTTCTCGTCGCTCCTCGTTGTCCGGCACGCGAACGTGCAAGGCTTCAGGAGCGTTGGCGGAACCGACGACCGCCGCGCGGTCCGAAGGCCGCAGAACGGTGTCTCGCGGAGACTCTCCTTGAGCCAGTTTCCCGGCGAGCCATGATTCCGGCCCGTCGAACGAAACTTTCGCTGCCGGAGCTCCGTCGACCTCTTCGCTGGCCGCATCCTCGAACAGGCGCGCAATCTTCTTGATCGGGGTGAAACGCCATTCCTCCTCGCGCCCATTGGGCAACGAGAAATCCGCGACGTCGAAGCTCCATGGGCGCTCCGCCCGGGAATGCATGACCTGGGATCCCGTATCTCCCGCGTTCGCGGACTTCCGGGCCCGGATGGTGTCATCCGTTGCGAGGTCCGGGGAAAGCTTTTCGCCTTCCTGATCCATTCCCGGAATGGCCGGACGTGCTTCGCCGACATGAACGCCGTCGACATTCTCGGGAGCCTCGGTCTGCTCCTGTTTGATCTGATCAGTCATGTTTTAGCCTACGGATCCTTCCATCTGGAGTTCGATAAGACGGTTCAACTCGAGCGCGTACTCCATCGGCAGTTCGCGGGCAATCGGCTCGACGAAGCCACGAACGATCATGGCCATCGCCTCGTCTTCGGGCAGACCGCGCTGCTGCAAGTAGAACAGCTGCTCCTCGGACACACGAGAAACCGTCGCCTCGTGTCCCAACGTCACCTCGTCCTCGCGGATATCGATGTAGGGATACGTATCCGATCGCGAGATCGTGTCGACGAGCAGAGCGTCACAGACCACATTGTTCTTCGAGTGCTTGGCGCCCTCTCTGACTTGGACGAGCCCTCGGTACGCGGCACGTCCGCCGCCGCGAGCCACCGACTTGGAGACGATGGAGCTGGAGGTGTTCGGGGCGATGTGAACCATCTTCGAACCGGTGTCCTGGTGCTGGCCCTCGCCCGCGAAGGCAATCGAGAGCGTCTCGCCCTTGGCGTGCTCTCCGACCATGTAAACGGCCGGGTACTTCTGTGTGACCTTGGAACCGATGTTGCCATCGATCCATTCCATGGTCGCGCCCTCGTGTGCAATGGCGCGCTTGGTCACCAGGTTGTAGACGTTATTCGACCAGTTCTGAATGGTCGTGTAGCGAACGCGAGCGTTCTTCTTGCACACGATCTCAACAACCGCAGAGTGCAACGAATCCGACTTGTAAATCGGAGCCGTGCAACCCTCGATGTAGTGAACGTATGAGTCCTCATCGGCAATGATCAGGGTGCGCTCGAACTGACCCATGTTTTCCGTATTGATACGGAAATAGGCCTGCAACGGGATCTCGACGTGGACTCCCGGCGGAACGTAAACGAAGGAACCGCCCGACCATACGGCCGTGTTAAGGGCGGCGAACTTGTTGTCGCCCACGGGAATGACCGTACCGAAGTACTCCTCGAAGAACTCGGGGTGTTCCTTGAGTGCGGTGTCCGTGTCCATGAAGATCACGCCTTGGCGCTCAAGGTCTTCACGGATCTGGTGGTATACGACCTCGGACTCATACTGAGCCGCGACGCCGGCAACCAAGCGATTCCGCTCGGCCTCCGGGATGCCCAGCTTCTCGTACGTGTTGCGGATGTCTTCCGGCAAGTCCTCCCAGGACTCAGCCTGACGCTCCGTCGAACGGACGAAGTATTTGATGTTGTCGAAGTCGATGCCGGTGAGGTCTGCACCCCACGTCGGCATGGGCTTGCGATCAAAGAACTTCAGGGCCTTGAGCCTGAGGTTCAGCATCCATTCCGGTTCGCTCTTCTTGTTCGAGATGTCGCGAACGACGTCCTCGTTCAGACCGCGTTTGGCAGATTGGCCGGCGTCGTCGGAGTCGTACCAACCGTATTGGTACGTTCCGATGCCTTCGAGCTCCGGGTTCCTCTCCAGAACGTCGGAAATGACATTTCCGTCGGCATTGCGCTCAACTTGTTCAGTCATTGAGACCTTTCCTTACTGAGTGTCGCTTCCCCGAGAGGCAGCGATGGCTTGATGTGTCCCGCGAGCCAACGGGATGTGTGTGGTGCAGACGTGGGCTCCCCCGGCCATGGTGGAAAGTCTTCGGACATCGACCCCCAGAAGGGAGGCGATGACGCGAGTCTCTTCATCACAGAACTCGGGAAATTCTTGGGCAAGATCGCGCACGGGGCAATGACCCTGGCATAACTGGATGCTGGACAGCAGATGCTCAGGCAGTTCGACCGTCTTGGCCGCTTTCCCCATGGCCATCACTGAGGTGCTGGCCACGAATCCATCACGGGTCATGGCATCGCCGAGAGCCTTGGCACGATCGGAGATATCCGGACCGGCGGCATCGACGATGGGACGGTAACGCCGTTCCATCTCCTTAAACCGCTGGTGCGCGAAGTTTTCCAGGGCTTCATGCCCCAAAGCTCCGCGGATCGTTTTCAACGAATCGATCGCTATATCAAGGTAGTCGTTGCCGAGCCGGGCATGGCCCTGCGGGGCAATGACATAACGGCGGGCAGGCCTCCCGGCGCCGCCCCCTTGCTTACGAACCATGGTGATTTCGATGAGTTGGTCTTTTTCAAGTGCTTCGAGATGACGCCGGATCGCGGCAGGTGTGAGACCGAGGTTCCGACCAAGGTCTGCCGCGGACACTGGACCGTGTGCCAGCACTCCTTGGAGGACCCGATCCCGGGTCCTTTCCTCAGTCTCGGCACCTCCCTGCGGAGAGGCGCCCTGGGCTTGGGCTTTTTCCTTCACGAAATACACAACTAAATTATGTCCTAATTTATTCCGGTCCTTCTAGTAAGGGAGACCTTGCCCGAAGCGAGTAGCGGCTTGGATCACAATGCACCGGGGTGGCCGAGCCACATCGTAGACTGTGAAAGTGCCACATTTAGAAGACCACCGACGGCGATCCCCCTCCTCGGTGACCGATTCCGCCCTTCTGATCGACGATCTGCGCAAGGAATTCCCTGCACCTCGTAGGAGCCGCGTCCAGCCGTCCTCGAACCCTGTGAGTCCGACCACGTTCCGGGCCGTCGATGGGATCAGTCTACGTGCGGCCCATGGCAAAGTCACGGCACTTCTGGGGGCCAACGGCGCGGGCAAGTCGACCACTCTCGCCTGCGCACAGGGGCTCCAGAAACCCACCGCAGGGTCGGTTCGTCTTCTGGGTGAAGACCCTTGGGCGGCAGGTCCGGCGCTCAGGGCGCGGGTCGGCATTATGCTTCAGGACGGTGGGCTTCCCCAGGCCATCCGGCCCATTCCGCTTCTTCGGCACGTCGCGTCGATGTACAGGTATCCTGCGGATCTGGATTCCTTGGTATCCCGGTTGGGAATCGACTCGTTCAACCGAACCAATATTCGCCGTCTCTCCGGCGGGCAGAAACAACGTGTCGCATTGGCCGCGGCCCTGGTGGGCAACCCCGAGGTCCTCTTCCTTGACGAGCCCTCCGCCGGCTTGGATCCTCAATCCCGGCGCGTCGTCTTCGATCTCGTCCGGGAAGTCAAAGAGGCTGGGACCTGCATCGTACTGACCACCCACCTCATGGACGATGCCCAGCGACTCGCTGACTACGTATACATCGTCGATGAAGGCCGCAACGTCATCGAGGGGCAAGTCGACGAATTGCTCTACAGCAGTCAGGACCGTCAGACGCTGCGGTTCTCGATCTCGCGTCCCGGACTTGAACTGTGCGACCTATTCCCCGAGTCCCTCTCGGGAGGTCTCACGGTCAAGGAAGAGCATGCGGGTTCGTATGAAATCTCCGGCGCAATTCGTCCCCAGCACCTGGCACACCTCGCAGATACGTGGGCAACGGACGGGGAGCTGCCCACGAGCCTCGAGCTCAAGCCCCGCAGCCTGGAAGACCTGTTCCTAGATATTTCCGGGAGGACCCTCCGATGAGCCAAGATGCCACCATGGCGGACTCGCAGAGCACCGCATGGAATGCCCCAGAATCCTCACCACGCCAGCCTGCATCGTCCTGGAGCAGGATCCTCGCGCAGGGTCGGTACGAGACCATCTCGATGCTCAAGAACGGCGAACAGCTCATGCTCCTGATCCTGTTCCCCCTCATGGCCCTCTTCGGACTGGCGTTCACCGGATTCCTGGATACCTGGGCCGAGCATTTCGGCGGCTCCCGGGTGGACGTCGCAATGCCCGGCGTGCTCGCGTTGTGTGCGATGTCGACGGCGCTCTCAGGTCAGGGAATCGCTACGGGATTCGACCGACGCTATGGTGTGCTCCGATTCCTCTCGACGACGCCGCTCGGTCGCGGCGGACTCATCGCGGGAAAAGGAGTTGCCGTTCTTTCGGTCGTGGTCATTCAGTACGTCGTTATGGGCGTCGTCGGTTTCGCCCTCGGTTGGAACCCCAGCGTTCTGGGCTTCCTCTTGTCTCTTCCTACCCTGATTGTAGGCGCCGCCGCTTTCACGGCCATCGGCCTTCTAGTAGCCGGCGTGGTCCGAGCCGAGGCGACACTCGCCGTGGTCAACACAGTCTGGGTGGTTTTGGCCACCGTGGGTGGTTCTTTGATCCCCGCGCATCAATTCCCCGGCGCCGCTTCATGGCTCATCGAGTTGCTTCCTTCTGGTGCATTGGGCGCCGCGCTTCGCTCTGACATGCTCAACCATCAATTTGCTTGGTGGCCGCATTTGGTTCTGGTGATGTGGATTCTCGTCGCTGGCCTCGCCGCCAAGCGGTGGTTCAAGTGGTCATGACCACGGTCGGCGCGTTCGCATCCGGAGGGGCGGAAAGCGAATAATGAGAAGGGCATTGCATATCCGAAACCATCGCCAGCTATTTGAGGTTCAACCATGACCACGAGATCCCTCCCGACCCGAGGTTCTTTCATTGACCGTTTCATTCCCCTGAATGTCAACGCCTGGGTACGACTTCTGGGAATCGCATCGATTTTGGTGAACTTCTTGCTCGTGCTGACGGGTGGCCTGGTGCGCCTGACCGGCTCTGGCTTGGGATGCCCTACGTGGCCTCGTTGCACGTCGGAGACCTGGACGAACGTCCCCGCCATGGGGATTCATGGATTCATCGAATTCGGCAACAGGACGCTCACCGGCGCGGTCGGCATCGTGGCCCTATTGACGTTCATTTCAGTGTGGCGACTGCGTGGGCGCTACACGGACCTGTTCTACATTGCCCTAGCCCTTGGCCTCGGAGTCATCGTCCAGGCGGTTGTCGGCGGAGTCTCCGTTTGGCTGCGACTCAATCCTTGGATGGTTGGTGTGCACTTCATGCTCTCCGGTGTCATGGTCGCCATGGCCGCGATCTTCTACGCCCGCGTCCGTCGGTATTCAATGCGTCGCGTGATCGAGACCGAACGTTTGAGTGACCGTCCGGGCCCGGACAATCTCCAGAGGTTCCTTGGCGTTGTGATCGCTGTCGTCACCACCATCGCCGTCTACATGGGAACCTTGGTCACCGGTACCGGCCCCCACTCCGGTGACACCGACAGTGCCCGCCATGCATTCAATCCGGAGGTGGTCACCCGATTCCACACCATTCCGGTCTGGATACTATTGCTGCTCATCGTCGCTATCCTGGTCCTTGCGAAGCGCAAGAATTGGGCCCCTGCCGTATCCAAGAGCGCTTGGACCATCGTCATCGTCATGCTTTTCCAGGGCGCGATCGGCTACACACAGTACTTCACGGGCTCGCCAGGGGTATTGGTGTGGTTCCATCTGATCGGTGCCGGACTGCTGATCTGGTCCGTTACCTGCTTGTTCGAGCGCATGGTTGTGCTAGGGACTCCAACGCTCAGGGACCTCGCGGAAAGCCGCGTGGAGATCGCTGAGGCCAACGGCATCGTCTAGGAGCCGAGCACCATTCCACCACCGCAGGGCCCGCATGCGCCTCTGGGAGACCTGAGGCGCATGCGGGCCCTGGTCCGCCGCTCCGTGGGCGCCGAACGGGCCCTGGTGATCTCCACATATGGAGCGCGGTCCACAATGAAGAAGCCGCACCGCTTAATACGCAGCGATGCGGCTTCTCGATCCAACTGAGGCGTTGTTTCCTCGCGCAATGGATTAGAGGACGGGGCCTCCGACGAATGGGTCAATGGCCAGTGCAACGAAAACCAACGTCAGATACGTGATGGAGGCATGGAATACCACCATTGCCGTGCGTGAGGTAGCCTCTTCGGCAAGCGCTTGCTGGTGCAACTGGTGACACTTCCAGATGAACCAGGCGCCGGAAACCAACGCGGTGAGACCGTATACCCAGCCGGCACCGCCGACCGGGATGAGCATCAAAGAGCAGATGACGGTAGCCCATGCGTACAGGACGACTTGAACCGAAACGGCCTTTGCCGAGGCAATCGCGCCCAGCATAGGAATTCCGGCCCGCTGATAGTCCTCCGCGTACTTCATGGACAAGGGCCAGTAGTGCGGTGGGGTCCACAGGAAGATGATGACGAACAGCACGAGGGACGAGAAACTGAGCTTGTTCTCAACGGCTGCCCACGCAATGAAGACCGGCATGCACCCGGCGATACCGCCCCACACGATGTTCTGAGCGGTGCGACGCTTCAGAATCATCGTGTAGAAGACGACGTAAAGCAGGATCGCCGCGAGGCCGAGCGCGCCCGCCAAAGGATTGACCAGTAGCGTCAAGTAAACAACGGAAACTATCGAGAGTCCCCACGCGAAGATCAACCCTTGGCGGTCGGTGATCTCTCCGGTGACCAGGGGCCGCCGTTCAGTGCGTTTCATGAGGCGATCGGCCTCACGGTCAATGTAACAATTGAAAGCGCCGGCACCTCCGGCCGCCATCGCTCCACCGATCATCGTGTTGAGGATGAGCCACAGGCTGGGCAACCCACCCGCGGCAAAGATCATGGTCGGGGCCGTGGTCACCAGGAGAAGTTCGATGACTTGCGGTTTGGTCAAAAGGAAGAAAGCTTTGAGCTTTCGTCCAAGACCTATTTTGCCGTTGCCGAAGGGACCGTGATCGAGCGGACTGGCGCTGGAACCCCCCGGAAGCGACGCAACGCGGGAATCAGAGCCCGGCGCGGCGGCATCAGTAGGTGTGCGCGCGGCGGGCGATGTGTCGCTAAAACTTTGGCGCTTCACTCATCGACCCTTCATGATTGACTCCGGTGACCGGCGATAAACCGGATCCCGCGGCGCGAGCGGTACAACGAGTGGTCCGCGGGGTTGAAAGCAACTCTCATCATATAACGGACCCATGTTCCCTCCCTAGAGGAAACCGTGATATTTCCGTCTCGTCTGCCGATTGTGAACCTGTCTTCCGCTGTCGGCTCACACCGCTGACCTCAAAGGGGCCAGTCAATTATGGTTGTAGACAGAAGTGGCGGGACCAGGATCACGCTCGACGTGATGGTTATCGCCGATGTCTGCGGAGAAAGGGGCATTTCGTGCCGAATCTGAATGGGAAGCTCGAATGGACGGAAAAGGACCAGCGCGCGGTCGATACCGTCCGTGTATTGGCGGCGGACGCCGTGGAAAAGGTCGGCAACGGGCATCCGGGTACGGCCATGAGCCTCGCCCCCTTGGCCTATCTCCTTCATCAAAAGGTCATGCGTCACGACCCGACCGACGATCGTTGGGCCGGGCGGGACAGGTTCGTGCTCTCCCCCGGGCATTCATCATTGACCCTCTACATTCAGCTTTTCCTGTCCGGTTACGGCCTGGAACTCAAAGACCTTGAGGCTCTCCGCACATGGGGCTCATTGACTCCCGGCCACCCCGAATACAAGCACACCAAGGGCGTTGAAATCACGACGGGTCCCTTGGGTCAGGGTCTGGCTTCTTCCGTCGGCTTCGCCTATGCGCAGCGTCGCATGCGCGGGCTCTTCGATCCCGAGGCTCCGGAAGGCGCGAGCCCCTTCGATCACACCGTCTACACGATTGCCTCCGACGGCGATCTGGAGGAGGGCGTCACCTCAGAGGCATCCTCACTCGCCGGGCACCAGCAGTTGGGCAATCTCATTGTCTTCTATGACCAGAACCAGATCTCGATCGAAGACGACACCGACGTTGCGTTCACCGAGGATGTCGCCCAGCGCTACGAGGCCTACGGTTGGGACGTTCGTTCCGTCGATTGGACCAATGGCGGTAGCGGCTACGCCGAGAACGTCGAGGAGCTCTTCGACCAGATTCGCGAGGCCAAGAAAGTCACTAACAAGCCGACGCTGATCGCATTGAAGACCATCATTGGCTGGCCTGCTCCCAATAAACAAAACACCGGCGGCATCCACGGTTCCGCTTTGGGCGGCGACGAGGTCAAGGCCGTCAAGGAAATCCTCGACTTCGATCCTGAGAAGTCATTCCAGATCGAAGATGACATCCTTGCGCATACGCGTGAAGTCAAGGAACGTGCTCACCGTGAGCGCGAAGAATGGGAGAAGTCCTTCCGCGAATGGCAGGAAGAGAATCCGCAAGCGGCAAAGTTGTACAAGCGCTTGTCCGAGGGCGGGCTGCCCGAGGACTACAAGGAGTCCTTCCCTGTCTTCGAAGCCGGAGCCTCTTTGGCGACCCGCGCAGCGAGCGGCAAGGTCATCAACGCGATCGCTGAAACTTTCCCCGAGCTCTGGGGCGGTTCGGCCGACCTGGCCGGCTCCAACAACACCACGATCGAATCGGCAGACTCCTTCAACCCGTCGAGCCGTTCGACCAAAAAGTTCACCGCTAATCCTTACGGTAGGGTTCTGCACTTCGGGATTCGCGAACACGCTGCCGCGGCCATCGTCAACGGAATCGTTCTTTCCTCCCCGACCCGCGCCTTCAGCGGAACCTTCCTGATCTTCAGCGACTATCAGCGTCCCGCGATCCGCCTGTCGGCTCTCATGGGCGTACCCTCGATCTACGTGTGGACCCACGACTCGATCGGCCTCGGCGAGGACGGGCCGACTCACCAGCCAGTCGAGCAGCTCTCGACCTTGCGTGCCATCCCGAACCTCGACGTCGTTCGGCCCGCAGATGCCAATGAGACGTCAGTCGTTTGGCGCACAATCCTGGAGCAGAAGGAACGTCCTGCCGGGCTGGCTCTGACCCGTCAAGGCTTGCCGACGGTGCCCCGTGTGGACATCCATCCCGATGTCGAGGGCGAGAAGTTCGCCTCGGCAGAGGGTGCCGCACGTGGTGGGTACGTTCTGGCGGACACGGATTCGACTCCCGACGTCATCCTGATCGCGACAGGCTCGGAGGTCGAGCTCGCGCTGGAGGCTCGCGAAGCCCTCGCAACAGAGGGCGTGGCTGCCCGAGTAGTCTCAATGCCCTGCCGCGAATGGTTCGACCGCCAGGATGCCGGATATCGCGAGTCAGTGATCCCCGCCAGCGTGACCGCGCGCGTTTCCGTGGAAGCCGGATCCGCAATGTCGTGGAACGATCTGATCGGCACCACAGGACGGGCCGTCGCTCTCGACCACTTCGGCGCATCGGCCGACTACAAGACCCTGTACAAAGAATTCGGAATCACGTCCGAGGCCGTCGCCGAGGCGGCCAAGGAATCCATTCACGCTTCGAAGGTCTGACCGCGGTACCGGGGCCGCTCACTTTGATGAGCGGCCCCGGTGCTTTTGGCCAACGCCTTCAACGTCACGAGGAGAAAAACATGTCAACATCAACTCAGAAACTATCCGACGCCGGAGTCTCGATCTGGCTAGACGATTTGTCCCGCGAACGGCTCGGCACGGGCAACCTTGACGAGCTCATCGAGAACCGCAACGTCGTCGGTGTGACCACCAACCCCACGATTTTCGCGCAGGCTCTCTCCAAGGGAGATGCCTATGACGCCCAGGTGAGTGAACTCGCCCAGGCCGGTGCCGACGTCGAGGAGGCCGTTTTCACGGTTACTACCGACGATGTCCGCGACGCGTGCGATGTCTTCGCAACCATTTATGATTCGTCGCAGGGTGTGGACGGGCGCGTTTCGATCGAGGTCGATCCGCGTTTGGCACACAGGGCCGATGAGACGGTGGCCATGGCGAAACGTCTTCACGAGTCCGTGGGCCGTGAGAACGTCATGATCAAAATTCCCGCGACGGAAGCCGGTCTCGAACCGATCGCGGCTACCATCGCCGAAGGTATCAGCGTCAACGTGACCCTGATTTTCTCCCTCGAGCGCTACCGTGCCGTGATCAATGCATTCATGATCGGGCTCGAGCGCGCACTCGAGAACGGTCATGATCTCAGCAAGATCCATTCGGTTGCGTCGTTCTTCGTTTCCCGAGTCGACGCTGAGGTGGACGGTCAGTTGGATAAGATCGGTACCGATGAGGCCCTTGAGTTGAAGGGCAAGGCCGGTCTCGCCAACGCTCGTCTCGCCTACCAGGTATACGAGGAAGCATTCTCGACCGAACGCTGGAAGCGCCTTGAGGAAGCAGGAGCGAAGCCGCAGCGGCCGTTGTGGGCCTCGACGGGCACCAAGGACCCAAATTACCCGGACACGATGTACGTGACGGGGTTGGTCGTCCAGAACACGGTCAATACCATGCCCGAGAAGACCCTTGAGGCTACCGCCGATCACGCCGAAATCGCGGGCGACACCGTTTCAGGGACGTACGACCAGGCCGAAGCAGACATCAATGCTTTGGAGAAGATCGGTGTCTCCTACAACGAGGTCGTCGAGAAGCTCGAGACAGAAGGCATCAAAAAGTTCGAGGATTCCTGGGAAGAATTGCTCGAGACCGTCTCCAAGGCTCTCGGCAAGTAAGGGTGATCGCGTGGAGGGCCTGGGAGCAGGCCCTCCACGGCCCCTCCCGATCGGTGATGAGTCACCGATTCACTTTTCGAACAAAGGATTGGTGTGTCCGCTCCACAAGAATCAAACCCCCTGCGCGATCCCCAAGACCGAAGGCTCACGCGGGTAGCCGGCCCGTCTGCTCTGGTTCTCTTCGGGGTCACGGGCGATCTGGCTCGCAAGAAACTTCTGCCTGCGATTTATGATTTGATGAACCGCGGCCTCCTCCCTCCTCGTTTCGCCCTCGTCGGATTTGGCCGTCGCGATTGGTCGGATGACGATTTCCGCGGCCAAGTTCGCGAATCCGTCGAAGCGCATGCGCGAACCCCGTTCCGCGAGGACGTGTGGAACCAGTTGACCGCCGGAATTCGTTTCGTCCAAGGCGCGTTCGACGATGCGGATGCCTTCCGGCGTCTCAAAGAGACTCTGGAAGAATTGGACAAAACACGCGGAACCCGCGGCAACCATGCTTTCTACCTCTCCATTCCGCCAAATGCGTTCGAAGCGGTCTGCGCCCAGCTCGCTGAGAACGGCCTGGCGGAGCACGAACAAGCCGACGGCTGGCGCCGCGTCGTGATCGAGAAGCCCTTCGGCCACGATCTGGAATCCGCTCGCGAGCTCAATGAGATCGTAGAAAGCGTTTTCCCCGCGGACTCGGTCTTCCGCATCGACCACTACCTGGGCAAGGAAACGGTACAGAACATCCTGGCGCTCCGCTTCGCCAATGAGATGTTCGAACCGCTTTGGAACTCCAACTACGTGGACCACGTGCAGATCACGATGGCCGAGGACATCGGTATCGGCTCGCGTGCGGGCTACTACGAGGGCGTCGGGGCGGCACGCGACGTCATCCAGAACCACCTGTTGCAGCTCCTGGCTCTGACCGCGATGGAAGAGCCGATCAGCTTCGACGCGGAATACTTACGCGACGAGAAAGCGAAGGTTCTGGCAGCCGTGACGCTTCCCGAGGACGTGGAGGGCTATTCATCTCTCGGGCAGTACGCGGACGGCTTCCAAGGAGGCGAGGAGGTCAAAGGCTTCAAGGCAGAACAGGATATTCCTGCGGATTCCAGAACTGAAACCTTCGCTGCCATCAAACTGGATATCAATAACCGGCGTTGGGCCGGGGTGCCGTTCTACCTGCGTGCCGGCAAACGTCTCGGACGTCGCGTCACCGAAATTGCGGTCGTTTTCAAGCGCTCCCCCAATCTCTTGTTCCGGGAGAACTCGTACGAAGAATTTGGGCAGAATGCAATCGTGATTCGTATCCAGCCCGATGAGGGAGTGACGATCCGATTCGCTTCCAAGGTGCCGGGTACGCAGATGGAACTGCGCGACGTCAGCATGGACTTCGGCTACGGTCATTCCTTCACGGAATCCAGCCCTGAAGCCTACGAGCGCCTGATTCTGGATGTCCTTCTCGGCGAACCGCCGCTGTTCCCCCGGCACGAAGAAGTTGAGCTCTCGTGGAAGATCCTGGATCCCTTTGAGAAGTACTGGGCAGAGAGCGGGATCAGGCCGGAGGAATACGCTCCAGGCTCGTGGGGTCCGGAATCCGCGCATCGACTACTGGCCCGCGATGGGCGCGCCTGGAGGAGGCCATAATGATCCGTACTCTCAAAGACACCACCAGTTCAGAGGTCGACAAGGCCCTCGCGCTGATGCGCGAGGAGACCGGCATTCGCACGCTCGGACGCGTACTGACTCTCGTCATCATGGCCGACATGGGCCACTCGGAGAAAGCGATCGATGCCGCCATTACGGCCAGCCACGAGCATCCGTGCCGCATCATCGTCCACATCACGCACGACCCGAACGCCAAGAACCGCTTGGACGCGGAAGTCAGCATGGGCGGAGACGCGGGAGCGAGCGAGATCGTCGTGCTACGCGGGTGGGGAGAGTCTGCACACCCGAGCGAATCTTTGATTGCCGCTCTTCTGCTGCCCGACGCTCCTATCGTCGCCTGGTGGCCTCATTCCCTGCCCGAGTGCCCCGCCGAGCATTCGATAGGAAAGATCGCTCACCGACGAATCACCGATTCGGCTCGGGCCGAGGTTCCGTGGGACTCACTGAATAATCTGCGCAAACGGTATGCGCCCGGTGACACGGACTTGGCCTGGACCCGACTCACTTTGTGGCGTATCCAGCTCGCCGCAGTCATGGACGATCCGAAGAAACACACGGTCAACAAGGTCATTGTCGAGGGATCCGAGAAATCGCCGTCTGTCCTTCTCCTGGGCACCTGGCTCGGTTACCGGCTCGATGCACAAGTCGAGATTCGGGAAAGTCCGCAGCCCCGCGGCCTCTATAGGGTCACATTGTGCCGAGAAGATGGCGAAGTCACGATCTATCGCCCGGGCCGCAATATTGCGACGCTATCCATCCCCAAGAGCGCAGATCAGCAGCTAGCTCTGCCGGTTCGTTCTCTGGCGGAGTGTCTTGCAGAGGAACTCAGACGGTTGGATCCGGACGAGGTCTTCGGCGAGGTGCTCAACGAGGCGCTGAGCCGCTCGGAAGTCACCCTGACACAAGGAGCTGCTCCGGTCCCCGCCGGCGACCCGTCACGTTACACGGAGGTCTACGATGCCTGATCCTCGCCCTCACGCCGTTGCGTACCCGACGAAAGATCTGGTGGCCGAGGCAGCAGCCGCAAGATTGCTCCTGTGCCTCGGCGATCAGACGGCCCAAGGCAGCGTCGTCCACATCAGCATCACAGGTGGTTCCCTGGGCACGGGAATCTGGGAAGCCGTGAGTCAGAACATTCTCGTCGGAACTGTCGACTGGTCTTTGGTGCATATCTGGTGGTCGGACGAGAGGTTCCTGCCATCCGGCGATCCCGAGCGCAATGCACAGCAGGTTTTCGACGCTTTCTTCCGCAACGGGCCTGTTCCTGGGTCGAACCTGCACGTCATGGGAGCGGCGGAAGAGTATGCCGATCAGTATGCGGCTGCTCGGGCCTATGCGGATGAGCTGTCACGTTTTGCGGAGGAGGGCCACAGCTCCCCCCGTTTTGCGTTGTCGCTTTTGGGAATGGGGCCTGACGGGCACATTGCATCGCTATTCCCCGGCAAGGAAGAAATCCACCTGGAGCACGAGGGCGTAGTCGGGGTGGAGAACTCCCCCAAGCCTCCCCCGAAACGAATCAGCATGACTCGATCCATGATCAACAATTCCGATCGAATGTGGTTCCTGGTTGCGGGCTCCGACAAGAGGGACGCGTTCGAACGAGTCTGGGCGGCCCGGGATCAGGATCCCGACCGAGACGGCTTGTCCGAAACACCCGCCTCAGGGGCACGCGGTCTCTCCGAAACCCTGTACTTGATCGCTAAGGATTCGCGTCCGGAAGGCTGACGAGGAAGCACCCGCAACAAGGGCCCGGTCACCACCTCTGAGGTGGTGACCGGGCCCTTTGCAGTCTCCGGCTGTGCGGCGAACCGACCTAGATGGCTGTGAAGCGCAAGAAGAGAGCGTATCCGATAATCGCAAGCACCCAAATGATGGCCGTGGTGACCGTCAATCGAACGAGGTTCTTGGAAGCGACCCCGGATGAATTCAATGAGCTCGTCATGCCTCCTCCGAACATGTCGGAGAGGCCGCCGCCCTTGCCCTTGTTGAGCAAGACAAAGAAGACCGTCAAGATGCTGGTCAGCGCGATGATCCCAAGCAGGATCCAACGTACAATATCCACTTCGACCTTTCGGTGCCTACGTTAGGGCGCTTGGTGTCTCCTGTTGAGGAGCCAAACGATTTCTTTTTCCGACCCGACTATACGCCATGGGTCAAGGACGCGCCGAGTTCGAGACGGCCGACGCACATAGGGCCTAGATCGTGCGGGGCCCACGGGGCCGCGCACGTATCCGTTCCTATTCCGAGACGACGTGCTTCTCGAAGCGCGCGATATTCGCGAATTCCTCTGCTTTCAAGGAAGCGCCACCGACCAGAACCCCGTCGACGTCCTTTTCGGAGAGCGTGGCCGCCGCATTGGCAGCCTTGACTGAACCTCCGTACAAGATCCGGACCGCGGCAGCAGTTTCCGCATCGTACAGCTTTTCCAGCTCCGCGCGGATGGCTGCCGACATCTCCTGGGCGTCCTCCGGACCAGCGACCTCGCCGGTGCCAATGGCCCAGACCGGTTCGTACGCTACGACTACGGACTTCGCGTTTTCCGCAGACAATCCCTTGAGGGAGCCCCGGAGCTGTTCCAGCGTGTAGTTCACGTGGTTACCGGCCTGACGCTCGTCCAGCCCCTCGCCCACGCAGAGAATGGGGGTAAGACCGTGGCGGTATGCGGCCTCGACCTTTTTGGAGCACAGCTCGTCGTCCTCGTGGTGAATTGTCCGTCGTTCAGAGTGGCCGACCAGAACGTATTCGCAATCGAGCTTTTTGAGGAACGCGCCGGAGATGTCGCCGGTGTAGGCGCCGGAATCCTGGTCGGAAAGATCCTGGGCACCGTACTCAATCTTGAGTTTGTCGCCATTGACGAGCGACTGCACCGATCGGAGATCCGTGGCCGGGGGGAAGACCGCGACTTCCACCCGGTCGTAGTCGAAGTTGGCGTCGTCGAGAGTCCACGCGAGTTTTTGCACCAGTGCAACACCCTCAGCGTGGTCCATGTTCATTTTCCAGTTTCCGGCGATCAGCGGTGTGCGGTCGAAGGAACCGTTGGTTTGTGTCGTCAAGATCGTGTCCTTTCCGTGGGGCATCGTCCGTGATGCCAGGAAACGGGCTCAGCACCGTGAAGGTGACACAGAGCCCGTGGAGTGAAAAGAGGCGGACCGGCCACGATGTGGTCGGTCCGCCCGAGATCGGCTAGGCTCCGAGAGCTTCGAGGCCGGGCAGCTCTTTGCCCTCGATGAACTCGAGGGAAGCGCCACCGCCGGTGGAAATATGCCCGAAGTCCTCGTCCTTGAAACCGAGGTTGCGTACAGCAGAAGCGGAGTCCCCGCCGCCGATGACGCTCATTGCATCCGAGTCGGCGAGGGCCTGAGCGACGGTTTTGGTGCCGCCGGCGAAAGCCTCCATCTCGAAGACACCAACCGGCCCGTTCCAAAATACGGTCCTGGCCTTCTTGATGTATTCGGCGAAGACCTTTTGCGTTTCGGGCCCGATGTCCAGTCCCAAGCCCTCAGGCCCGATCTCGCCCTCTTCGAGCGATTCAATAGGTCGGATCTCGTTCTGTGCGTCGGCGGCGAAGGCTGAAGCCCACACCACGTCCGTGGCCAAGACGAACTTGGTGCCTTCGGCTGAGCCGCGTTCGAGATACTTCTTGACGTTCTCGATCTGATCCTTCTCCAGGAGCGATTTGCCGACGTTGTAGCCTTGAGCCGCCGCGAAGGTATAACCCATGCCACCGCCGATCAACAAAGCGTCGGCCTTTCCGATCAGGTTGTCGATAACGGCAAGTTTGTCGGAAACTTTCGACCCTCCCATGACCACCACGAAGGGTCGGTCCGGGTTCTCGATCAAAGTCGACAGAACATCCAATTCCGTCTTGACCAAATCACCCATATAGGCAGGAAGTTTCTTGGCGACGTCATAGACCGACGCGTGCTTCCGGTGAACAGCACCGAATGCGTCGTCGACGTATGCGCCGTTTTCGCCTGCAAGAGAAACAAGCTCGTCCGCAAATGTTGCCCGCTCTGCATCGTCTTTGCTTGTCTCGCGAGGATCGAAGCGTACGTTCTCGATAACGAGAATGTCACCGTTTTTCTGTTCCTCGGCTTTGGCACGAGCGTCGTCGCCAACAACATCATGTGCCGTGGCGACCCGGAAGTCGGCTAGCTCCGCCAACCTTGCGGCCGCAGGGGCGAGCGAATACTGCGGGTCAACCTGGCCTTTGGGCCGGCCGAGGTGAGCCATCACGATCACCCGAGCGCCCGCTTCGGACAATTTCTTCAGAACCGGCAATGACGCTTTGATTCGACCATCGTCGGTCACCGTGGTGCCGTCGAGAGGCACGTTCAGGTCCGAACGGACCAGAACGTGCCTGCCCTCGACACCATCGGCAATCAGCTCATCGAGAGCATGTGCCATGGTGATTTTCTCCAAACCTCGTTGTAGGGAAAGTGAGCCATTCCCTATCTTAGAGCTCTGCAGCCAGCTTATTGACGAACTTCACGGTGCGGGAAGTGAAACCCCACTCGTTGTCGTACCAGGCGAAGACCTTGACCTGACCGTTGAGGACAGAGGTGAGCTCGGCATCGAACACGGTGGAGATCTCTTCGCCCACGATGTCCGTGGAGACGATGGGATCCTCGGTGTACTTGATGATTCCCTTGTAGTCGCCTTCTGCTGCTTCCTTGACGGCCGCGTTGATTTCTTCGGCGGTCACGTCCTTCTCGAAAGACAGCGAAAGATCAACGATCGAGCCAGTGATGGTAGGAACGCGGAAGGCCATGCCGTCCAGCTTGCCGGCAACCGGTTCGTAGACCTTGCCTACGGTACGAGCGGCACCGGTCGAGGTCGGGATCATGTTGACGGCCGCGGCGCGAGCACGACGCAGGTCCTTGTGTGGGGCGTCCTGCAAACGCTGGTCAGCTGTGTAGGAGTGGATGGTGGTCATGAGTCCGGCTTTGATACCGAAGTTCTGATCCAGAACCTTGGCCAGCGGTGCCAAGCAGTTGGTGGTGCAGGAAGCATTCGACACGACATGCTGGGTGTCGTTGTCGTAGGTGTCATCGTTCACGCCCATGACGAAGGTGCCGTCCAGGTTGGTGCCTGGTGCGGAGATAACGACCTTCTTGGCGCCGGCCTCGAGGTGAGCCTTTGCCTTCTCACCATCGGTGAACAGACCGGTCGACTCAAGAACGATGTCGATACCGAGGTCCTTCCACGGAAGGTCAGCAGGGTTCTTTTCGGAAAGGACCTCAAGCTTCTTGCCGTCGACGAAGATGCTTCCGTCCTTGACCTCCACCTCAGCCTTCAACGGCCCAAGGATGGAGTCGTACTTGAGGAGGTGAGCAAGGGTTTCAGGGCTGGTCAAGTCGTTGACAGCAACGATCTCGATGTTCTCGCCCTGCTCACGGACGGCGCGGAAGAAGTTGCGGCCGATACGACCAAAACCATTGATACCAATACGTACAGTCACTTGTGATCAAACTCCTCAGTTTGAGTGTTTATCGTTGAGGGCGGCTCCGTATGGAGTCCATCCCGCCGAACTGGCGCGCCGTCAGGTTTCCGCGACTCGTGGAACTCCTCGTCAACGCGTTCCGTTCGGTTCTGTTATTAGTTTACGTGATTTTATGTGTGTTTGGGTGTGTTTTGCGGAAAAATTTCCAAACGCACCCACGCCTTCGCACGAAATATCAATAGTTGGGACATGCGAAAGGCCCGAGATGTCGCTTCATCGCGGGCCTCTTCGTGGTCTTTTGTGGGAATATGTGGCTAATTTGCGCTATCAGCTGACGAGACGGTGAGTTCGGATGTGCGCTTCGTCGGTATCGTCGGCGCGAACGGGCTAGCGAGAGCTCCCCTGGGGTGCGGTATCTGTACCCGGAATACCTTCGGCCGAAGCTTGTTTGTCCGCCATGGCCAGGAGCCGGCGGATGCGGCCAGCGATTGCGTCCTTGGTCAGGGGCGGATCCGCGAGACGACCTAGTTCGTCAAGGCTCGCGTGGCGGTGGGCCAGCCTGAGCTGACCGGCGTAGTGAAGGTGTTCTGGGACGTCGTCACCCAATATTTCCAATGCCCGTTCGACTCGGGCGCCCGCCGCGACGGCCGCCTGGGCCGAACGCCTAAGGTTGGCATCGTCAAAATTAGCCAATCGGTTGGCCGTGGCCCGTACTTCTCGGTGCGTTCTCCGGTCCTGCCACTGCGAGAGGACATCGCTAGCACCCATACGACGCAGTAGCTGCCCGATGGTTTCACCGTCGCGCACCACCACTCGATCCGCGCCGCGGACTTCTCTGGCTTTGGCGAAGATATCGAGGCGACGTGCCGAGCCGACGAGAGCCAGGGCCGCTTCCGGGCCGGGACACGTAAATTCCATAGCGGACGATCGACCGGGTTCGGTCAGGGAACCATGCGCAAGGAATGCTCCACGCATCACGGCCTCCGAATCGGCCAAGGAACCGTTGACGACCGTGGGAGGCAGGCCGCGAACGGGTCGACCTCGTGTGTCCAACAACCCGGTCTGGCGTGCGAGGGCCTCGCCTCCGCGCTGGACGCGAAGCATGTAATGTCCGCCCCGCTTGAGAGCTCCGCCCGAAACCGTCATCAATTCGCAGCGGTGTCCGTAGAGTTCCTCGATCGCGGTCTGGACGCGCTGCGCCGCTGCACGGTGATCCAACTCGGCTTCGATGACGATCTGGCCTGAAACGAGGTGCAGTCCGCCTGCAAAACGCAACACGGTCGCCACCTCGGCCCGGCGGGTCGAGGACTTCGGAACCTCGAGCTTCGCCAATTCGTCTTTTACGAGAGCCGTCAGGGCCATTCAGTATTCCTCCAGGCTGGATGTTTTGGAGCGGTGACCACGCCCTCGCAGGGGCTTTGGGTCACTACGCGAGATTACACGCTCGGCGCGTCAGGTTCCACGCCGAAGGAGTTGTCCGGAACCCGCATGGCCTCTTGGTAGGCTGCCGCAAGTCTCAGAGGGTTGTGCAGGTTTTCCTTTCGTCGAGCCCGCAGGCGGTTCCACACGAGTTTTGCGTTTCTTTCGGAGACGGCCTGTTCGAAAAGTTGTTTCTCTTGAATAGAACTGGGATCCGCGATGACTGCATCGATGCTGAGCTCCGGGGCGTACCTTTCGAGAGCTTCGAGGTGACCCGTAGCCCCAAGACCCGCGGTTTCCTTCTCTTCGAGGCCCAAATTCATAGATACGCAGATCTTCGCGGAAGTCTCGCACAGGGCTTTTCGGCTCTCGCGCAGTAGCAGGTGCGGAATCACAGAAGTAAACCAGGATCCCGGACCCAAAATCACCCAGTCGGCATCCATGATGGCTCTAACCGATTCTTCGCAGACTCGTGCGTCGAGAGGCTCCAAGCTCAAATTCTCCACGCGTTCGGCCTTCGCAAGCTTGGCCTGCCCGACCAGTCGCTCACGGACCCCGTCGCCAGTAATGGCGTCCCCCGAGATCACGAGTGGATCCAATGCCATCGGCAATACACGCCCCCGCGCTTCGAGGAGACGTGAGGCCCACTCCAAACCGGCTACCGGGTCCCCCAACAGTTGCCACAGGCTGACGAGCAGAAGGTTGCCCATCGCGTGCCCATCGATCTCTCGTGGGGCGTCGGGCAGTGCCGAGAATCTATGTTGGATCGCTTCTCGCCACAGATGGCCCCATTCCGAATCATCACAGAGAGCCGACAACGCCATACGCAGGTCGCCCGGTGGCAAGACGTTAAATTGTTCCCTCAGCCGGCCCGAGGAGCCTCCGTCATCGGCCACTGTCACGACGGCAGTGATGTGCGGAGTGACGAGGCGCAGAGCGCTCAAGGAAGCGTACAGACCGTGCCCACCGCCCAGGGCAACTACCTTGGGTGAATGCCGAGAGCCGGGGATTCTCCGGTCCGGACGGTGACGAGAACGTGTCATTGCGGGCTCCTATTCGCGACCCAAATCGCGGTGTTGGACGTTGACTGTCACGTTATCCAGTGTTCCGAGTCGGCGCGCAATTTCTTCACTGACAGCCACTGAACGGTGCTTGCCGCCCGTGCAACCGATCGCGATGGTCGCATAATGCTTATTCTCGGTGCGATACCCATCGATTACGGGTGTCAGGGAGTCAACGTACAGGTCCACGAATTTTTTCGCTCCGTCATGGCCCAGAACGAATTTGCGCACCGGTTCGTCTTGTCCCGTGTGCGGTCTCAAATCGGGTATCCAATGGGGGTTAGGGATGAAACGGACATCAGCGACGAAATTCGCGTCCGCGGGAACACCGTATTTGAAACCGAAACTCATGACCGTGATATTGACGACCGACGGACCTTCCATCGAATACGTCTGCGAGATCACGTGGGAGAGCTCGTGGACGTTGTAGCCCGTTGTATCCAACACGACATCCGCACGCTTCTTCAGATCCGAGAGCAAGTCACGTTCGGCCTGGATACCCTCCAGGATGCGCCCGTTTCCTTGCAGGGGGTGCGGACGGCGTTGCGCCTCGTACCGGGCGATAATGGCCGCGTCCGAAGCGTCCAGGAACAGCATGGTGAATTCCACCGGCGCATTCTGTAGCACGTCCAGAGCTTCTTTGAAATCCGCGAACAGAGCCTTGCCACGAATATCGATGATGACGGCCAACTTGGGCATCGACTGCGGAGCACGAGCAACGAGATCCACGAGTGGTCCCAGCAAGTTCGGCGGAATATTGTCCACAACGTACCAACCCGCGTCTTCGAGGGTGTGAGCCGCCGTTGAACGACCAGCGCCAGAGATACCGGTAATGACCAGCATTTCCGTCTGCTCAGGCTTCTCAGGCGTCAAGTCCTCAGGATTGAACGATGGATTCTCTTGGGTCACTGGAGAGCTCCCGGAGTCGCGACGAATCAAAAATGCCCGCCCAAGGGTGCGCTCGACCGCGCACCCCAGCGAAGCGTGGTACAAGTCCAGACTACCCGGATGTCTCGCTGCTTTCCCCGGATTCCTCGGAATCTGTGGACAAGTGGGCTCGTATTTTCTCGGCGAGCTGGGGGCCGATCCCTTTGGCGCGCGTCAGGTCCTCGGCCGTGGCCTCCCGTATCGCCTTGAGCGACCCGAATTCCGCAATCAGAGCTTCTCGTTTTGCCTTGCCCAGGCCTTCGACGCCGTCCAGGGCGGAGACAAGCATGGCTTTGCCGCGCTTGGTTCGGTGGAACGTGATGGCGAAACGGTGGGCCTCATCGCGAAGTCTTTGCAGCAAGAACAACCCATGAGAAGACCTCGGCAGGATCACCGGGAATTCGTCCTCCGGAACCCAAATCTCTTCGAGTCTTTTAGCTAGCCCTACGACGTAGACATCGGTGATCCCAAGATCATCGAGGGCTTGCTGGGCCGCGGCCACCTGCGGCGGTCCACCGTCGACAACCACCAGATTGGGCGGGTAGGCAAACTTCGCCGGCTCTTTTTCGGTCCCACTATCCACCTCGCCCGAAGCCTGGGGCGAATGCTGACGTGCTTCCTGATCCGCAAGGTGCCGCTTGAAGCGTCGCGATATGACGTCGTACATCGAGGCCGTATCGTCTCGTGCCGCATCTCCGCGAATCGAGAATTTTCTGTAATCCGATTTGCGGGGAAGGCCGTCTTCGAAAACCACCATCGAAGCCACGACATTGGTGCCCTGGACGTGCGAGATGTCGTAGCACTCGATGCGCATGAGCGGATCGGGCAGGTCGAGTGCTTCCTGCAACTCCTGCAACGACGCGCTGCGTGTGGTGAGGTCTCCGGCCCGCCGAGATTTGTGCAAGGTCAGTGCTTGCTTCGCATTGTCCGCCACGGTCCCCATCAACTGGACACGCTCTCCACGCTGGGGCACCGAGATGGTTACTTTGCTTCCTCTGAGGCCGGACAACCACTCCTGAAGTTGCTCGGCGTTTTCCGGCATGACCGGGACGAGGACGTTCCGGGGAATTTCGTTGAGATTGAGTTCCGCGTCATCCGGCGCGCTCGCCATGGTCACGGCCGACTCTCCGTAGACCTGTTGCAGCAGCTGTTCAACCATTTCGGGGGCCGACAGGTCTTCGACTCGTTCCACGATCCACCCGCGCTGACCTCGGATTCGGCCACCGCGTACGTGGAAAACCTGAGCGGCGGCTTCGAGCTCATCCTCGTGGAACGCAAACAGATCAGCGTCCACGGAATCGGAGAGCACGACGGCGTTTCGTTCGAAAGCCTTGCGAAGAGCTTCGATGTCGTCCCGCAATTTCGCAGCGTGCTCAAACTCCATGTTCTCCGCGGATTTCTGCATGTCCGTGGCGAGTTTCTTGATGTACTTCTCGGAATCCCCCGCCATGAATTTGCACAACTGATCGGCCAAATCCTTGTGGTCCTCTTCGCTGATGCGACCGACGCAAGGGGCCGAACACTTATCAATGTAACCCAGCAAGCAGGGCCTGTCCGCAAGCTCGGCGCGTTTGAAAACGGCCCTGGTACAGGTTCGAACGGGAAATACCCGCAACAAAGAGTCCAGGGTTTCTCGGATTGCCCAGGCCTGTGAAAACGGGCCGAAGTAACGTGTGCCCTTTTTCTTGGCCCCGCGCATAACTTGGGCGCGCGGAAAACGATCCCCCATGGAGACGGCAAGGTAAGGATAGGATTTGTCGTCCCGGTACATGATGTTGAATCGCGGCGTGTACTGCTTGATCCATGTGTATTCCAGCTGGAGCGATTCCATTTCGGAGCCGACAACAGTCCACTCGACGCTCGCTCCGGTATGCACCATGGCATAGGTCTTGGGCGGGAGCTGTTGAGGACGTTGGAAATAAGAGTTCAGGCGGTTTCGTAGATTTTTGGCCTTGCCGACGTAAATCACACGTCCGAACTCGTCCCGGAAGCGATACACACCCGGCTGGGTGGGGATCTCGCCCGAGGCAGGCCTATAGCTTGCCGGGTTTGCCATCTACTCTGTTTCCTCCTTCTCCTGCACTCAGTCGGTGGTTCCCGCATCCTTCTCGAGCGACGGCGACGTGTTGTACTCGTCCTTGCGGGATTGGCCGGAGAGCTGGGCGATATGGTCCATGATGATGTCCGTGGTTTCGCGTCGTTGCTTGCCCGTCTGCTGATCTCCGAGCTTGTCGAAGTACAAGGGCTTTCCCACGCGAACGGTGAATCGGACCGGACGGATCATCCGAGACCCCGAGGGCTGCAGCTTGTCCGTGCCGATGAGCCCCACCGGGACCACGGGGGCTCCGGTTTTGTGGGCAAGCCAAGCCACCCCGATCCGACCGCGGTACAGAAACCCGTCCCTGGAGCGCGTTCCCTCGGGATAGATTCCGAAAACCTGCCCCTGGTCCAAACGCTCCAAACCTTTTTCCAGTGCTTTGAGTCGCCCCGTCTGGTCCGACCGGTTCACCGGAATGATGTCGATCAATTCGAACAGTGCCTTCATGGCTTTTCCCCTGATACCAGGCGAATTGACGTATTCTGCCTTGGCCAGAAAGGCCACTCTGCGCGGCATCAATGCAGATATGATCACGCTGTCCAAAAACGCTTTGTGGTTCGAGGCCACAATCACCGGACCGGATTTCGGAAAATCCTCTAGCCCTGTCACTCGGGCCCTGAACCCGATCTTCATTAAGCCGGTGACGGTGGTTTGCGCCAAGTGGTACAGCTTCACGGATTGCTCCCCTCACAAAGAATCGTCGAGATTACTGTACCCGTTTCCCCGACGATGCACGGTCGCCGAAATGATGTACCGATGCGAGCTGGTTCACTATGCGTTGGCCAGCGATTCGAGGCCGGTTTCTTGGGCAATGGCCGCCCGTAATTGCGCGGCGTCGTCCACGACGGTCACGGCACCCGCGCCGGCTAGTTCATCTTCGGAGGCGAAGCCCCAAGAAACGCCGATACACGGAATCCCGTGGGTCGTTGCCCCAGCGACGTCGTACTCCCGGTCTCCGATCATGACCGCTCGTTCCGGGTCTGCCCCGCCGTACTCGGGGTTCTGCCCAACACGCTGGTCGAGAAGGCGAAGGGCACGGTCGATGACCCCGGCTTTGTCGGCAGGAAGATGCATCGTGGCTGGTTGGAGTTCGTCGCGGGACCCCGAGACCACGTCGAAGTACTGAGCGATGTCAAAATCGTCCAACAACTTCTCGGTGGTCGGAAGGGGCTTTTGCGTCGCAAGGCCAATCGCCGCAGGGAGCTGGGACAAATCTTGAAGCAACTCCAGCATTCCGGGATACAGCTTCGATGAGGCCCGAGCTCGCTCCAGGTAGCCTCCTCGATAGGTCGCCAGGATTTCCCGGTGATATTTTTCCGGAATGTCCGTGTACCTGTTCAACGACTGGTCAGTCGATGGCCCCACGAATTTGCGAAGGATCTCCGGGGTGGGCCGTTCGAAACCGTGAGCAGCGATCGCATCGGATAGACCTTCCGTGATTGCACCCGCCGGATCGAGCAGTGTTCCGTCCAAGTCGAAGAGGACGGTGGCAGTCGCACGCGTACTCATCGCTCACCCAGAATTTCGGCCAGGAAGTAGCCCGTGTGGCTGCTTTCGATACCGGCCACTTGCTCAGGGGTTCCTTCCGCAACGACCTGTCCCCCACCGGATCCTCCCTCGGGACCCATATCCACGATCCAATCTGCAGACTTGATGACATCCAAATTGTGTTCGATCGTCAGCACCGTATTGCCCTTCTCGACCAACCCCTGGAGAACATGAAGCAGCTTGCTGATGTCCTCGAAGTGCAGGCCAGTAGTCGGTTCGTCGAGCACGTAGATCGTGCGCCCGTTTGAACGCTTCTGAAGTTCCGAGGCCAATTTGACGCGCTGCGCTTCGCCACCGGAGAGCGTCGGTGCAGGCTGTCCGAGCCGGATGTACCCAAGCCCCACGTCGACGAGAGTATTCAAGTGACGGGCGATAGGAGTGAAGGCCGAGAAGAATTCGGCGGCTTCTTCGACGGGCATGTCCAGAACGTCAGCGATGGTCTTGCCCTTGTATCGGATCTCCAAGGTTTCCCGGTTGTAGCGGGCGCCGTGGCAAACTTCGCACGGCACGAAGACATCCGGGAGGAAGTTCATCTCGATCTTGAGCGTCCCGTCGCCATGGCAGGCCTCGCAACGACCTCCTTTGACATTGAACGAGAAGCGCCCGGGAAGGTAACCCCTGACTTTCGCTTCATTCGTCTCGGCGAACAGCTTTCGGATGTGATCGAACACGCCGGTGTACGTTGCGGCGTTGGAACGCGGCATTCGACCGATAGGGCTCTGGTCCACGTGAACGATTTTGTCCAGATGCTCCAGCCCCTCGACACGCTGGTGTCGGCCCGGAACCTGCTTCGCTCCGTTGAGTTGGTTGGCCAGGGATGTATAGAGGATGTCGTTGACCAGGGTTGATTTTCCCGAACCGGAGACTCCGGTAATGGCTGTGAACACCCCCAGCGGAAATGACACGTCGATCCCCCGGAGGTTGTTCTCCTTGGCTCCGACGACCTTGACCATACGTTTCTTGTCGATTTTCCTGCGTTTGGCTGGCAACAATATTTCACGACGTCGGTCGAGGTATGCACCGGTCAATGACCGTTGATTCGTCAGCAACTCCTCGTAAGGGCCCGAGTGGACGATCTCACCACCGTGCTCCCCGGCCCCGGGGCCAACGTCGACGACCCAGTCGGACTCCTTGATCGTGTCCTCGTCATGTTCAACGACGATCAGGGTGTTGCCGAGGTCTCTCAATTTGGTCAGGGTTTCGATCAGACGTCGGTTGTCCCGCTGGTGCAGACCGATAGAGGGTTCGTCGAGCACGTACAGCACTCCTACCAGCCCTGAACCTATTTGCGTCGCCAGACGTATGCGCTGGGCCTCACCGCCCGACAGGGTGGCCGCTGCACGCTCGAGATTCAGGTAGTCAAGCCCCACGTCCAAGAGGAATTGAAGACGCGCATGAATCTCCTTGAGCACCTGGTCGGCGATCTTCGACTCGCGTTCGGTCAGCTCGAGTCCCTGCATGAACCTTTGTGCGTCGGTCATGGACATGGACGTGACCTCGGAAATCGAGGCCCCACCGACCGTGACGGCCAGCATCGTCGGGTTGAGCCGTGCCCCATTGCAGGCTGGGCAGGCGACCTGCCGCATGTACTGCTCATAGCGGTCCTTGGCCCAGTCGGACTCAGTTTCTTCATGCTTGCGCTTGATGTAGGCGTACACGCCTTCAAAGCCGGACGTATAGCGGCGTTCGCGACCGAACCTGTTCCGGTATGAGACCTCGACCTTGAAGTCCTTGCCGTCCAGGATGGCGTTCCGCGCCTTCTTGGAGAGATCTTTCCAGGGCGTGTTGAGGTCGAAACCGACTTCCTTGCCCAAACCCGCAAGCAACCGAAGCCAGTACTCCGTGGTGGATTTTCCTTGGGACCAAGGGGCGATAGCGCCCTCGCCCAAGCTCTTCTCCGGGTCGGGTATGACCAGCCCCTCATCGACTTCCAGGCGTGACCCGATGCCGTCGCACTCAGAACACGCGCCGAATGGACTGTTGAATGAGAAGGCCCTGGGCTCGATCTCCGTGGTCTCGATCGGATGTTCGTTGGGGCAGGCCAGATTCTCGCTGAAAGTTCTTTGGCTGTCCTCAGATTCGTCGTCGACGAAGTCCACGACAACGCGGCCGTCCGCGAGACCGAGGGCGGTCTCGATCGAATCCGTGAGCCGTTGGTGGATCGATTCCTTGATGACCAAGCGATCCACCACCACGGAGATCGTGTGCTTGTACTGCTTTTTGAGTTTGGGGGCCTCGGAGAGCTGAACCTGCTCGCCGTCGATGATGGCTCGCGAATAACCCTGTTGGGTCAAGGAAGCGAAGAGATCGGCGAACTCGCCCTTGCGCGAGCGAACCATCGGCGCAAGAACCTGCAAACGAGTCCGCTCGGGATAGGCCATCAGCTGGTCGACGATCGCCTGGGGGGTCTGCTTCTCGATGGGCTCACCGCAGATCGGGCAATGCGGGTGCCCGATCCGAGCCCACAGGAGACGCATGTAGTCGTAGATCTCGGTGATCGTTCCGACCGTGGACCGCGGATTCTTGGACGTCGATTTCTGATCGATGGACACTGCCGGCGACAGGCCCTCGATGAAGTCCACGTCAGGCTTGTCGACCTGCCCCAAAAACATTCGCGCATAGGCTGAGAGAGACTCCACGTACCGACGTTGCCCTTCGGCGAAGATGGTGTCGAAAGCCAGCGACGATTTGCCCGAGCCCGAAAGTCCGGTGAAGACGATCATTGCGTTACGCGGGATATCCAGATCCACATTCTTGAGGTTGTTCTCCCGGGCGCCCTTCACGAGGATACGGGTGAGGTCTTGTGGGGTACCGGGTTCGTGTCCCTGAATGTGCTGAGTGGTCATGAACTGCCTGTCTGCGTGGTTGCTAATGATCGGGAGTCCGCATCCGAACGCGGGCCCATCCATTCGAAGATTTATTCTAACGAACCTGTGACTTTTCGGGGTTGGAATCGGCCCAGGGTGAACGTCACCCTCGCGCGGGTTGCGCGCGAGAGCCGGATACGACCTACACTCGAGAGCATGATGGCAATCGCTACCGAAAAGATCGATCTGAGTGACGTCACCATCCGTTATATCAGCGTCTCCGAGATGGACAACAAGGTCTATCTGGTGACCTGCAAGCAAACGGGTACTCAGCTCCTGATCGATGCGGCGGATGATCCCGACGCAATATCACGGCTCGTGGCCGCCGGCGCCCACGACGTCGACGCCCAATGTGCCTGCTGCGGAAACGTGCAGTTGATCGTCACGACCCACTCGCACTGGGACCACGTCCGGGCCCTGCCCGAGATCAAATCTCGGTCCGAGGCGCTGACCGCATGTGGAGCCGAGGACGAGTCCGATATCAACGTACCGATGGACATTACGTTCGAAGACGGCGACACCGCCGATCTGGAGGGGTTCTCGTTGGATGTGATCGGACTGTCAGGGCACACACCCGGCTCCATAGCATTGGCTTACACGCCGGAAGAAGGGCCCACGTACATCTTCACCGGTGACTCCTTGTTCCCCGGCGGCGTCGGAAAGACGGGTTCCCCCGAAGCGTTCGAATCACTCCTCCACGACGTCACGACCAAGATTTTCGACGTCTACGATGACGCGACCGTGATCCTGCCCGGTCACGGCGATTCGACCACGCTGGGAGCCGAACGGCCTCACCTGCAGGAATGGGCCGAACGCGGCTGGTAGTACAACCTATCCATAAGTGAGACCCCCGTTCCGGGCAAGGAGTGGACTTCTCGGATCGGGGGTCTGTTGCGTGTGGAGTCCTCGGGTCAGAAGAGCCCCTGCATGCTCCCGGCGTCGTCGAATCCGATACGTTCCGCCGCGGGGTGGCGCGAAAGTCCCGGCATAGTCCTCATGGTTCCGCAGATGGCGTAGGCGTAACCCGCCCCTGCGGCAAGGCGAACTTCCCGAACCGGGAGCCTCCAGCCGCTAGGGGCGCCCTTGAGCCCCGGATCGGAAGAAATGGACAGGTGCGTCTTGGCGATAACGACCGGAAGATTGCCGAAGCCCAGTCTTTCGTACCGGTCGAGCTGTTGTGCCGCGGCCGCGCTCAGATCCACGCCGTCGGCACCATAGATATTCGTGGCCACTTTCTCGATCTTGTGAAGGATGGGGTCGTTCACGTCGTAGGTGAATTGAAGTTCTCCCGGCTCCTCGCAAGCCCGAGCGACGGAGTCAGCAAGTTCCGTCGCCCCGGCTCCGCCCAAGGCCACGCCCCGATGAATGGCGGCCTCTGCGCCGGCTTCTTGGGCGATCTCACGGATGACCTGATGTTCGGAATCGTGATCCGTGGGGAAAGCGTTGATGGCCACCACGGGCGAGACCCCGAAGGATCGCACAATCTCCAGGTGCTTGCGAAGATTCGGGGCTCCGGCAAGGACGTCCTCCGGGCTCTCCTCCAGCATCTCTGCCGGCAGCGGTCGGCCGGGAGCGGTGTTGTAACGGCCGGAATGGGACTTGAGCGACCTCACGGTGACCACCAGCACCGCGGCATCGGGTCGAAGGCCACTGGTGCGGCATTTGACGTTGAAGAATCGTTCAGCTCCCATGTCAGCGCCGAAGCCGGCTTCGGTGATGACGTAATCCGAATGTTCCAGGCCCACGTAATCCGCCACAATCGATGAGTTCCCCGTCGCGATGTTCCCGAACGGGCCCGCATGGATCAGGGCCGGACTGTGCTCCAGTGTCTGCATGAGGTTCGGTTTGATCGCGTCGGCCAGGATCACGGCCATCGCACCATCCGCCTTGAGGTCTCGAGCGGTAACGGGTGCGCCATCGTGGTTGAAACCGACGACGATTCGCGCCAGGCGGTCCTGAAGGTCGTCGAATCCCTTGGCCAATGACAGGATCACCATTACTTCGCTGGCGGAGGTGATGTCGAATCCCGTTTGCCGGGTCACTCCATCCGCCCGTTCCCCGAGCCCAATGACGACGTTGCGCAGCGCCCGGTCATTGACGTCGAGGACGCGACGCCACGTGATGGTTCGTTCGTCGATGTGAAGTTCGTTGCCAAAGTGCAAGTGATTGTCCAGGATGGCCGCGAGCATGTTGTGGGCCGCGGTCACCGCGTGGAAATCCCCGGTCAGGTGAAGATTGAGTTTCTCCATCGGAACGATTTGGGAATATCCACCGCCGGCAGCGCCGCCTTTGATTCCGAAGGTCGGGCCCATCGACGGCTGACGGAGGGTAAGCATCGCATTTCGGCCGGTGGCGGACATCCCCTGGGCCAGCGAAACGCTAGTGGCGGTTTTTCCCTCACCGAGCGGCGTCGGGGTAACCGCCGTCACGACCACGTATTTGCCCCGCCGCCTTGCGTCAGGCGTGGAATCGAGCTCGATTTTGGCAACGTGCCTGCCATAGGGTTCGAGTCGGCTCTCAGGGATTCCCGCGCGTGCGGCAACGTCCGCGATGGGTTCAAGTGTGGCGGCCTGGGCGATCTCGAGGTCGGTGGGAAAGGCTTCGCTCATGCGTGACTCCTGGTTTCGTGGATGACCGTATTCATTATCCCGCGGCAGAACCAGAACTGACGAAGTTCTCCACACCGCATGTCTCCGCGGCCGTAGCCCTCTGTGGGGCCCGGTATCATGGGGAGCAATGAAACTTCTCGAAGCCCTGGACCCTCGATTCGCTGAATCGGACCATCACTATTTCCGAGGGGACTACGCCTCGAATCCCCTGAGTCATGAAGAGATCTACGAAGGCTTCTCCACGTGGATTGCGTCGCGGGATATGGAGCTTTACACGGCTCAGGACGAGGCAGTTCTCGAGATTGCCGGAGGAGCGAATGTCATCCTGGCGACTCCGACGGGATCCGGCAAATCGACGGTCGCGGTTGCCGCCCACTTTGCCGGTCTGGCGCAGGGGCAGCGTTCCTATTACACCGCGCCGATCAAGGCGCTGGTTTCTGAGAAGTTCTTTGATCTGTGCGCGATCTTCGGCGCGGAAAACGTCGGCATGATCACCGGCGACTCTTCCGTCAATGCGCAGGCCCCGATCGTGTGCTGCACGGCCGAGATACTGGCCAATGTGGTGCTGCGCGAAAGCGACGGAGCCGACGTGACACAGGTGATCATGGACGAGTTCCACTTCTATTCCGACCCACAACGCGGGTGGGCTTGGCAAGTCCCTCTCCTTGAGCTCCCTCAGGCCCAGTTCCTCCTGATGAGCGCGACCCTTGGGGACGTCTCCCGATTCGAGCGCGAGCTCACGGACCTGACAGGCCGCGAAACCGCATATGTCACCAGCTCGGAGAGGCCGATTCCTCTCCATTACTACTATTCCGAAGAACCGGTCCATGAGGCGATCGAGGAATTGGTCGCCACAGGCCAGGCACCGGTCTACGTGGTTCACTTCTCCCAGCTGCAGGCCATGGACCAAGCTCAGGCGCTCATGAGCCTCAATATTCTCAGCAAAGACGAGAAAGAGCGGATATCCGAGTCGATTGCTGGCTTCCGGTTCTCATCCGGATTCGGCAAAGTCCTCAACAAAATGGTCCGCCACGGCGTCGGCGTGCACCATGCGGGCATGTTGCCCAAATATCGCAGACTCGTCGAACAGCTCGCTCAAACCGGCCTTCTCAAGGTCATCTGTGGCACCGATACCTTGGGCGTCGGCATCAACGTTCCGATCCGCACCGTGTTGATCACGGCCCTGTCAAAGTTCGACGGAGAACGGACACGCCGCCTCAAGGCTCGTGAATTCCATCAGATCGCCGGTCGCGCGGGTCGCGCCGGATATGACACCGCTGGCACCGTCGTCGTGCAGGCGCCTGAACACGACATCGAAAACGCCAAGATCGTGGAAAAGGCCAGGCAGAAATTCGACGGCGATGAAAAGAAGATTGCGCAGTCGACTCGGGGGAAGAAGAAAAAAGCGCCCCAGGGTTTTGTGGCCTGGTCCCGGAAGACTTTCGATCAGCTCGTGCAAGCCGTTCCCGAGCCGTTGACCTCAACCTTTACTGTCACTCACTCGATGCTTCTGAATCTCCTCGAGCGTCCGGGTGACCCGTTCGCCGCGGCCAAGAAATTGTTGACCGAGAACCATGAGCCCAGGCCCCGCCAGCTTCAATTGATCCGGAAGGCGCTGGGAATCTACCGCGAACTCTTGGCGGCGGGAGTCGTCGAACGGCTGGATGAACCAGACGAGGAAGGCCGGACCGTTCGGTTGACGGTCCAGCTCCAAGAGAACTTCGCACTGAACCAGCCGTTGTCCCCCTTCGCTCTCGCAGCTCTCTCACTTCTTGACAGGGAAGACCCCAATTACGCCCTGGACGCGGTTTCCGTGATCGAAGCGACCCTCGAGAAGCCTCGTCAGGTGCTCAACGCCCAAGAGAAGAAGACCCGTGGGGAAGCTATCGCCGCCATGAAGGCCGAGGGTCTGGACTATACCGAGCGGATGAACGCGGTGGACAACATCACGTATCCACAGCCGCTCGCCGAAATGTTGGAGGAAGCCTTCGAAACGTATCGCTCCGGTGCACCGTGGATCGCCGAATTCGAATTGGCACCCAAGTCGATCGTCAGGGACATGTACGAACGGGCGATGGGTTTCGGCGATTTTGTTCAGTATTACCAGCTGTCCAGGTCCGAAGGTATCCTCCTCAGATATCTCTCCGATGCCTACCGTGCTCTGCGCCAGACGGTGCCGGTCTCGGCTCTTACCGAAGAGCTCGAGGACCTCGTCTCGTGGCTCGGTGAATTGATCCGCCAAACCGACAACTCCCTGATCGACGAGTGGGAGAAGATGACCTCAGGCGAGGACGTCGAGCCCACGCAGGATTCCCTCGAAGACTTGGTGGCAGAGTCCGCGCCCAAGCTGACCGACAACAAGCGCGCTTTCACGATCATGATCCGCAACGCGATGTTCCGGCGGGTCGAACTTTTCGCTGAGGAAAAGGAAAAGCTCCTCGGAGAACTAGATGCCGACCATGGTTGGGACGCGAACCGGTGGGCGGAGGCGATGGATGAATACTTCGATGAGTACGACGACATCTTCACCGACGCCGAAGCCCGCTCGCCACGCCACCTCACTCTGGACACGTCCGACCCCGATGTTTGGACGGTACGGCAGGCCTTTTCCGATCCTGAGGACAATTTCGACTTCGGAATCACCGCGAAGGTCGACCTCCTGTCCTCGGACGACGTCGGGGCGCCCGTGATTCGTGTTGATCACGTGGGCGCCCTGAAGGATGCGCCGCGGGACTGATCCCGGGGACCTAGAATGGGTCCATGGCTCACCCCGGAACATCCCCCGTCCCTCACTCCACCGGCCCGACCCACCGCATTGGTGAGCTGGAGCTGACCGACCACCGGTTCCGCGTCCCGTTGACGCACGCTTGGTCGTGGGGGCACGAGACCGAGTACAGCGACGTGGATCGTCACGGCCTAGATGGTGTGTCGATCGATCTCTTCGCCCGCGTCGTAACGCATCGTGGTCCAGAGGGTCTAGGTGAGCCGGAGGAACGCCCGTACTTGGTCTATCTCCAGGGCGGTCCCGGGATGGCCTCGCCGCGGCCCATGACGGATTCCGGTTGGGTCCGGCACATGGCGAAGGCGTATCGGGTGGTCCTTCTGGACCAGCGAGGCACGGGTCTTTCCACACCGATCTCGGCGGGTGGCCTGGCTCGTTTTGGATCCCCCGAAAAGCAGGTCGCGTACCTCGAGCACTTCCGGGCGGACTCGATCGTGGCCGACGCCGAATGCGTGCGGGCAACGTTGACAGCGAGTGAGTCGGAAAAACGCTGGGCCAGCCTCGGGCAGAGTTTCGGCGGATTCATCACGTTGACGTATTTGTCCTTCGCACCGAATTCTCTCCTTCATTCATGGATGACCGCGGGACTGGCTCCCATCAACAGCTCACCCGCAGAGACGTACCGATCGACTTTCGACCGCGTGGCGGAGCGCAATGCCCAATACTACGACTGGTACCCCGAGGACCAGGCCCGCGGCGTGAGGATCGCGTCCTTCCTCGAAAACCACGACGTCCGGTTGGCCTCGGGCGAACGTCTCACGGCCCATCGGTTTCAGATGCTCGGTCATCACCTCGGTGGAAATTCGCGCGTCCACGGCTTGCATTACCTTCTCGAGTCGGCCTTCTCAGAAGGACCGGAACGACTCTCGGAGAGATTCCTGACCGACGTCGGAAACGCCGTGTCCTTTGCGGGCCAGCCGTTGTATGCCCTCATGCATGAAGCAATATATTGCGACGGACCGGGGGTGGCCAGCAACTGGTCGGCGGACCGGATCCGCTCGTCCCGGCCGGATTATTCCGAAGAAGCCGATCCGTTGCTCTTCACAGGAGAGATGATCCATCCCTGGTACTTCGCCGAAGACCCTGCCCTTTCGCCCGTGAACGAAGCGGCAGAGTTGTTGGCTCGCAAAAGTGATTGGGGAAACTTGTACGACGTGGACCAGTTGGCTCGCAACACCGTCCCCGTAGCCGCCAGCGCCTACCGTCACGACGTCTATGTGGACTTCGACCATGCGATGGAAACAGCGTCGAGCGTTTCGAATCTGCATACGTGGACATCGAATTCAATGCACCACGATGCGCTCGGGCACAATACGGAAGAGGTTCTGGCCAATTTGGGCCGCATCCTCGTGGAGGATGGTGCGCTCGAAGAGAGCCCTGTTCTTTTCACCGATCACAAGACCGTCTGAGCGTTCGCAATAGGACATCACCACACGATTTGTAGGCTCGTATTTCTTTGAGTCATCCCGTAAACGCAATCTGACAGCTAGGCTAGTATCTGACGACCCACGGTCACACGGCGTGACCGGACGGAAAAAACTCGGGAGGTTATCGTGAGCGGCACGATCACACTTATCGGAAAAACGTGGGCCAACACCCGCCCCCTGAAGGTCACGACGCGACCGGTCACGGCCGAGGACTCGGATGGCCTCGCCAAGCTCTTTTTCACCTCGTACGACGACCAGGACGTCATCGGCAGCCAAGCCGAGGCCTTAGAAATCATCCACAAAGTTTTTGCCGGAGAATACGGCAACCTCATCGAGTCCGCTTCGCCAGTGGTCGTCGACGACTCGGGCCGGCTCGTGGCCGCTGCCCTGGTACTGGATTCCCGGGTAGGCAACGACGTCCCGAATGCCCCGTACGTGTTCGAATTGTTCACGGCTGCCTCGCGCCGGCGCGAAGGGTTTGCGGAACAGCTGCTGCGCATCGCAATCGATGAACTTTATCGTCAGGGACACGAGGAAGTTGCACTGCGCATTGCGGAAGACAATTCTGCCGCGCTGGCCCTGTACCTCACTCTGGACTTCAAGCGGTGGATCCCGGAGGACGACTCCGAGCTCTAGCATCACGTGCCTCGACGGGCCGGACTAGATCAGTCGGGAGACTGGCTCTGTCAGTTCCGGCCCGTTGTTCGCGACCGATCCCACTTCCCGGCCGACTTCGGTCAGCATCCACCCCGCTGCGACGTCGTACGCATTATCCCGGATCCGCGCCACGGCTTCCTCAGGACCATGGACGCCACGCAACCAGGTCGTCAATTCGTCCTCGGTCTCCCCTGTGTATCGCAGCGGTATAGGGAGGCGGTCGTGAAGTCGGCTCAGTTCAGCCAACGTTTTGTTGTCCTGGACCCGGTCCTCATCAGGCGAGGAGGTGGTGAGAATGGTGGTCGAGAGAAGCCACTGTCCCTCGTTCTCCCCCGACGGGATCTTCCACCACTCATAGAGTCCGGCGAAGTAAATGCTGTCTTTCGGGTTCTCCGGGTGGACGAAATACGGCGTTTTGGTCGTCTTGCCTTTGGCCGAGCCATCATCACGATGCGCTTTGGCCCATTCGTAGTACCCGTTGGCGGGGACGGCGCACCGTTGAGCCTTGACCGCATGGCGGAAAGTCGGTTTTTCGACCACGGTCTCCGAACGAGCGTTGAATGCTCGCGACGAGAAAGACTCGTCCTTGGCCCAGCGCGGCAAAAGGCCCCAACGAGCCGAATGGATTTCACGAGTCCAGAACTCCCGGTCCTGGTGATCGACCAGTATTGGCACGGTCTGCGTCGGGGCCACGTTGTAGTTTCCCATGGCCTCGGTCAGTTCGACGCCGCCCAGCAGGTCGCCTACGGCTCTCGCAATCACGTATCGTCCGCACATCGCTTATTCCACTCCTCGTACTCGTCCAGCACCGCGTCCTCAACATCATCCCACTGAACCTCCGGCACGGTCATCGACACGGCTCCGACCGTTTGCGGATCCATGGGGATTCCGAGGGCCTGGTATATCTCGTCGAGGACAGAGCGCAAAGGTTCCGGTCGACCGATCACGATTCCCGCCGAGAACCACCACCCGCCGGCGACTACTCGTTGAGCGGTGCCAATCAATTTGACCCGCTCTCCGCCCGCGAGAACCCCGTGGACGCTGAATTCCCCAGCACAGTACTCGCGCATCAGCTCACCGATTCCGGCTCTCACCCCGAGGCCTTCGAGTGCACGCACGTAGAGGTCACCGAATTCTCGGTACCGCCGCTTGTTCCCGCTCGTCGCGTCGGCGTCATGAGCGAGGTGGTCCACGATCATGCAATCCTCGTGATAAGCCGCAGCACGTCCTCCAACCTTCCGTACCCATGGGGTGAAACCGTGTTTTTCGCAGGCGGACAGGGCTTCGTCGAAACCCGGGTTGAGTTCGTCCCGTCGACCGAAACCAACGATGCGGTTCGGCCGCGAGATCCTGAGCAAAGGTTCTTCCTGCCCAGCAGCGATCCGACGCAATCGGCTCAAAGTTGACTCGTAGTCCTCGACGACGGAATCGAAGTGACGTTCAAACAGCATGTTCTGCTCCGCTCTGGAATCCGACTCTACGAGGTTACCGTTTTCCGACGACGTCTTCGTTCCGGGGAATCAGGACGGGTCCGATATTCTTGGTTCTGCTGTAACTCCAGGTCAGGAGCGTATCCCTGTGGCATCTTCGTCCGCACCCCCTTCACATCGCGTCACCGTGATGTCCGCGCTGCGCAACCCCCGCCGCGGTATCACCGAAGTTCTAGCGGGCGTCGTCACTTCCTTGGCCCTGATCCCGGAAGCTACCGCATTCGCGATTGTCACCGGCTTGGACCCGCGCACCGGACTCTTCGGCGCCGTGATCATCGCACTCGTGACCTCGGTATTGGGCGGTCGCCCCGCCATGGTGTCGGCGGCCGCGGGCTCGGTGGCCCTCGTCGCTGCTCCACTCATCATGAGCCATGGTCTCCAGTACTACCTGACGGCGGTCATCATGTCGGGGGTCATCCAGATCCTCCTGGCCGCATTGGGTGCGGCCAAGTTGATGCGTTTCATCCCGCGGTCCGTGATGAAGGGGTTCGTCAATGCCCTGGCCATCCTCATCTTCAGCTCACAGTTGTCCGAACTGATGAGCGTCCCCTGGCTCGTGTATCCGCTCGTGGCTTTGGGACTCCTGGTCGTCTTCGTCCTCCCCCGGTTCACGACGGTGGTGCCTGCTCCGCTAGTTGCCATCGTTGCGGTCACGGGGGCCGCTCTCCTCGCGGGAGGCGGCGTCCCGACCGTCGGTCAGAAAGGGGCCCTCCCCGATGCACTGCCTACCCTTGGCTTGCCCAACGTACCCTGGACCGTCGATACGTTCACTACAGTGGCACCCGTGGCCTTCGCCATGGCGGTCGTCGGCCTGATCGAATCATTGTTGACGGCCAAGCTCGTCGACGATCTGACGGATACGCATTCGCACAAGACGCGGGAGTCATGGGCCCTCGGCGTCGCCAACGTGATCTCGGGAATGTTCGGATGCTCCGCCGGGTGCGCGATGATCGGCCAGACCATGATCAACGTCAAAGCGGGCGCGCGTACACGGCTCTCCTCCGCTGTCGCAGCATTGTCCGTGCTCGCCCTGATCCTGAGCCTCCACGGGGTTCTGGCGATCATTCCGATGGCCGCGCTCGTTGCCGTGATGATCTATGTTTCCTTCACGACCTTCGACTGGCATTCGATCAGCCCACGTTTGCTCAAACGAATGCCCGTCGCGGAAACCCTGATCATGATCCTCACGGTCCTGGTGACGGTGCTGACCAACAATTTGGCTCTCGGCGTGGGCGTTGGTGTCATCGCCGCAATGATCGCTTTTGCTCGACGAGTCGCGCACGTTGTAAACGTGACTCGGAGACTCACGTCCGATGCAGACGGAACACCCCTGAGCGTGAGGTACTCGATCCACGGGACGTTATTCTTCGCATCATCGAACGATCTCTACTACTCGTTTCGGTATGCGGACGATCCTCAAGAGATAGTCCTGGATTTCGATGACGCTCAAATATGGGATGCTTCCACGGTGGCTGCGGTCGATTCGATCACCCACCGTTACGAAAGAGACGGACATGAGGTCCAGGTGGTTGGCCTGGACCCCACGTCCGCGCACCTTCATGGACGACTGAGCGGCAACCTCTGACCGTGGTTGCGGGGTCGTTCTAGGAGGCCTCGGAACCTTTGTAGAAAGCTGCCGTGCGTTCGGCCTGTGCGCGGGCGGTCTCCTCATCCGTTCCGGCTTTGACCTGTGCTTCTTCCCACGCTTTCGACGTCGCGTCGATGAAGCGGTGACCTTGCTCGGATCCTTCGAGTTCGCTCATCCGCTGACGGACTGTGGCCGCGCGACCGTTGAGGAATGCGTGAAGAGCGAGGAATGCTCCGTCCCAGCCGACGCCGGTCGCTCCGGCACCGTATTTGTCCCAATGATCATTGGCGGCAACACGGTGTCTCAGGGTCAACGAGGAACCGGCCGCGGTTTGAGTGATCGAGATCTGCAATTCCCCGACCTCGTCGCCGTTTTCCCATGTCAGTTGAAGTAGCCGCGGAGGATCGAAGATTTGGATGCTTCCTTCGGTCCCCGTTTTCTCGGTCTTGAACCGACGATCTTCCTGAGAGGTCAGGCTTACCGGCTCGAGCCAGACGGCAAGGTTCTCCGGTTCCGTCAGCGCCGCCCAGATTTCCTGGGGAGGGTTGGTGAAGGTTTGTTCCACCACGATGACGTGGTGGTTTTCCTTATTGCCGACCTGTCGGTAGACGCGCTCAAGCTGCAACTCCGCCGGATGCTGGGGCTTGGTTGACCGAGCGAAGGGATCCTTGCGCTCCTCGGCCCGCTCGTCCTGGGGTTCCGAAACGGGTGCTGCGGTATGTGCCACGGTGAGACTCCTAACCTCGATGTGCTTCCCTTCCGAGAATACGGCGCGATGGCGCTCATCGCGACTCCGACGCCGGAACCGGTTCGGGGGTCACCGCAGGCGCCCAGGCGACGACGGCACGCGGAATCCACAGATCTCAAGCTGGCGCTCACCCGCGGAGCGGTTATCGGTCGGAAAAGGGAATTAACCCCGACTGAACGGTCACCGCTTCCGCGACTTGCGACAGGAAAGACCCCGCGCGGGGGCAAGCCCGTGAACGGTCGTCTTTAGAAGTCCCAGTCCTCGTCTTCGGTGTTCACAGCCTTGCCGATCACGTACGAGGAACCGGATCCGGAGAAGAAGTCGTGGTTCTCATCCGCGTTGGGCGAGAGCGCCGAGAGGATCGCGGGGGAAACATCGGTCACCGACGACGGGAACATAGCCTCGTAACCCAAGTTCATGAGAGCCTTGTTCGCGTTGTAGTGAAGGAACTTCTTGACGTCCTCGGAAAGGCCGACGCCGTCGTAGAGCGAGTGGGTGTAGGCGACCTCGTTCTCGTACAGTTCGTACAGCAGATCGAAGGTGTAATCCTTGAGCTCCTGGCGACGCTCGGCGCTTTCCTTCTCCAGCCCGCGCTGGTACTTGTATCCGATGTAGTAGCCGTGCACGGCCTCGTCGCGAATGATGAGGCGGATCAGGTCCGCGGTGTTGGTCAGCTTGGCGTGGCTTGACCAGTACATTGGCAGATAGAAGCCCGAATAGAACAAGAAGGACTCCAACAGTGTGGAGGCCACCTTCTTCTTGAGCGGGTCGTCTCCCTGGTAGTAGTCCATGACGATATTGGCTTTCCTCTGCAGGAACTCGTTCTCACGGGACCAGCGGAAGACCTCGTCGATCTCCTTCGTCGAGCACAAGGTCGAGAAGATCGAGGAGTACGACTTGGCGTGCACAGACTCCATGAAGGCGATGTTGGTGTACACGGCTTCCTCGTGCGGAGTCAACGCGTCCGGCAGGAGGGCGACGGCGCCCACGGTGCCCTGGATAGTGTCCAGGAGGGTCAAGCCGGTGAAGACCCGCATGGTCAGCTGCTTTTCCTCGTCATTCAACGTCGCCCAGGACTGGACGTCGTTGGACAGCGGGACCTTTTCGGGGAGCCAGAAGTTACCGGTCAACCGGTCCCAGACCTCGAGGTCCTTCTCGTCGGGTATGCGGTTCCAGTTGATGGCCTCGACGTTGTGGACCAGTTCGACCTTTTCGCTCATCATGACGGGCATGACTCCTTTTGCGCTCGCGGCGCCTCGTCGCGTGGAATTCGGAATGTATAGGGGCAACGCCCTCGGAGAATGGGACGCCAGGGCCTGACGAGGGCCGGCGATACCTGCACCGACCCTCGATTGGCACTACAGCATGCAGGAAACGCAGCCTTCGACCTCGGTGCCTTCCAAAGCCAGCTGACGCAAGCGCACATAGTAGATCGTCTTGATCCCCTTGCGCCACGCATAGATCTGGGCCTTGTTGATCTCGCGCGTCGTCGCAGTGTCCGGGAAGAACAACGTCAGGGACAGTCCCTGGTCCACGTGCTGGGTGGCAGCGGCGTAGGTATCGATGATCTTCTCGTAGCCGATTTCGTAGGCATCCTGGAAGTACTCCAGGTTGTCATTGTCCAGGTACGGGGCCGGGTAATAGACACGACCCAGCTTGCCTTCCTTGCGGATCTCGATCTTGGAAGCAATCGGGTGGATCGAAGAGGTCGAGCCGTTGATGTAGGAGATCGAACCGGTCGGCGGGACAGCCTGCAGGTTCTGGTTGTAGATACCGTGTTCCATCACGCTGGCCTTGAGGTCCTCCCAGTCCGACTGGGTCGGAATGTGGACCTCGGAGAACATCTCACGCACCCGGGGAGTCTGGGGCTCCCACGTCTGCTTGATGTACTTGTCGAAGAATTCCCCCGAAGCATAATCCGACTTTTCGAAGCCCGCGAAAGTCTCGCCGCGTTCGATCGCCAACTTGTTGGAAGCGCGCAAGGCGTGGAAGAGCACCGTGTAGAAGTAGATATTCGTGAAGTCGATGCCTTCTTCGGATCCATAGAACACACGTTCACGGGCCAAATACCCGTGAAGGTTCATCTGACCCAGGCCGATCGCATGGGACATCGCATTTCCTCGCGCAATCGAGGGAACCGATTCGATATCCGACATATCCGACACGGCCGTCAGACCGCGGATCGCGGTCTCAATGGACTGGCCGAAATCCGGAGAATCCATGGTACGGGCAACGTTCAATGACCCGAGGTTGCACGAAATGTCCTTGCCGATGGTCTCGTAGTCCAGCCCCGGCTGGTATTCAGAGGGCTGGGATACCTGGAGGATTTCGGAGCACAGGTTCGACATGATGACTTTGCCGTCAATCGGGTTGGCCCGGTTCACGGTGTCCTCGAACATCACGTACGGGTAGCCCGACTCGAACTGAATCTCCGCAAGGGTCTGGAAGAACTCGCGAGCGTTGATCTTTTTCTTCTGGATGCGCGAGTCATCGACCATCTCGTAGTACTTCTCGGTGACGTTGATGTCGGAGAAAGGCATACCGTAGACGCGTTCAACGTCGTACGGAGAGAAGAGGTACATCTCTTCGTTGCGCTTGGCCAGCTCGAAAGTGATATCCGGGATCACGACGCCGAGCGAGAGGGTCTTGATGCGGATCTTCTCGTCCGCGTTCTCGCGCTTGGTATCGAGGAACCGGTAGATATCCGGGTGGTGCGCGTGCAGGTATACGGCACCCGCACCTTGACGCGCGCCCAACTGATTCGCATAGGAGAACGAGTCCTCGAGCAACTTCATCACGGGGATCACGCCGGAGGACTGATTCTCGATCTTTTTGATCGGCGCACCGGACTCACGCAGGTTGGTGAGAGCGAAAGCGACGCCGCCGCCTCGCTTCGACAACTGGAGAGCCGAATTGATCGAACGACCGATCGACTCCATGTTGTCCTCGATGCGCAGCAGGAAGCAGGAGACCAACTCGCCGCGCTGCTTCTTGCCGGCGTTGAGGAAGGTCGGCGTGGCCGGCTGGAATCGACCCGAGATGATCTCCTCGACCAAGTTGGTGGCCAGCTCCTCGTCACCGCGTGCCAGGGAAAGAGCCACCATGACCACCCGGTCCTCGAAGCGCTCAAGGTACCGCTGACCGTCGAAGGTCTTCAGGGTGTAGGAGGTGTAGAACTTGAACGCCCCCAGGAAGGTCGGGAACCGGAACTTCTTGGAATAAGCAAGCTTGGACAGAGACCTGATGAAGTCCATCGAGTACTGTTCCAGAACCTGGGGCTCGTAGTACTGGTGCTCGACCAAGTACTTGAGCTTCTCCTCGAGGTCGTGGAAGAACACGGTGTTGTTGTTGACGTGTTGCAGGAAGTACTGGCGGGCAGCCTGCCGGTCGGCATCGAACTGGATCCGACCGTTCGAGTCGTACAGGTTCAACATCGCGTTGAGCTCGTGGTAGCCCAACCCCTTGTACTTCTCCGGGATGGTGGGGTCATCGTGACCGCGTTCGGCGTTCACTCCGGGTGCGGGAAGTTTTGTGTCCAAAACGCTTTCAATCCTTCGTTGACGCGGGCAACATCATCGCTGGTGCCCATGAGCTCGAATTTGTACAGGACGGGGACCTGACATTTCACCGCTATCTTGTCTGCCGCGATGCAGTACAGCTCCCCGAAGTTGGTGTTCCCGGCCCCGATGACGCCGAGCAACATTTCTCGGTTTTTCGGTTCTCTGAGGAACTTCATGACTTGCGGAGGGACGGCCCCGCCCGAGCGGGGACGACCGTAGGTCGGAACGCACAACACGAAAGGACGGTCCATGCGGACAGTGTCTTCTGCGGTGCGCAGAGGAAGTCGAATCGATTCGACATTCAACTTCTCGACGAATTTGTGCGTGTTGCCGGAGACGGAGGAGAAGTAGACGAGCACGGGCTCGTTTGCCGACACCGGCTTGCCGCGTTGATCTTCAAGCACGGTTTCCATGTAGGGCGCCCCCAAAAAAAGCTTGTGATCTGATGCGTGGTTTTCACATCACTGGGCCTAGTCGAATGATGCCCCGCTGACATATTTAACGCCCGGGGCCGCGGAAATGTTCCGCTGCTCGCCACCGGACGTGCCCAAACGCCTCCACACGGTGGTGGACGCGTTGTGGCGCTCGCTCAGGAGGCGAGAGCGGCTTCGAGGGTGCCGATCTTGTCCGGGCGGAATCCCGACCAGTGATCGTTCTCGGTCTCGACGACCGGGGCCTGCATGTAACCGAGGCCTTTGATGTGTTCGAGTGCTTGGGCATCCTCGGTCACGTCGACGACGTCGTAGGAGATCCCACGCTTGTCCAGGGCGCGGTAGGTCGCGTTGCACTGGACGCAGGCAGGCTTGGTGTAAACGGTGATGGACATGCAATCTCCTCTTGCAGTGGTGTGGCAACCTCTGTTCCCATCCACGGTTTCGCTATGGAGAACCGTGGAGTGGGGCCGGTTGAAGGGCTCGGCCCAATACTACATCTAGTGTCGCACGGAAAAAGGCCCCACAACATATTAGGTTTTTCACCAAATGGGTTATCCCCAGCCTGTGCAAATGACACCGGTGTAGTTGTACCGCGGAAACACGCGGACGAAGCTTTCCAGAACGCGTTCTGACCACAAATTGTCCACAGACACGAGGGCGGAAAATTTTCCGTCGTGCTCAGAATGAACGTGTCGCGAAGAGAAACCTAGAGCAATCCCGAGTGTTTGAGCTTGTCCGAAAGGGTGCCGCCGTCGTTGGCCTCCATCCAGAGCGATCCCGCGGCGATTTCCCGTGCCCGATCATCTCCCCAGACCCGTCCGGAAGCGAGAACCGTCTCCCCTACGGATAGATTACGGATCACGATCGCCGCCACGTTCTTCGGATACCGGAGGGCGAACCCGTTGTAGATATCAGGATCACGCTGGCCGTCGTCACCCACCAGGATCCACTTCATATCCGGGAACTCCTTCGCGAGACGTTTGAGCGAATCGACCTTGTGGGCAGCGCCGGAACGGAACCAACGCGTTCGAGTCGGCCCCCAATCGGTGAGCAACAAGGTACCTTCCGGATACGCATTTCTCGACAGAAAGCGACGAAGAGTAGGTGCCACGTTCCACGCGCCCGTCGACAGGTACATGACCGGCGACTGGGGGTGGGCACGGTGAATGCGTTCGAGCAGAACGGGCATACCCGGCGTGGGCATTCGAGCATGTTCGGACAGGACAAAAGAGTTCCATGCCGCGAGAAGCGGTCGCGGAAGCGCCGTGACCATGATCGTGTCGTCGACGTCGCAGATAATCCCTATCTTCTCGTCATCCGGAACCACGTAAATGCTGGACGAGACAGTCCTTGATCCCGCGGTACTCATTCTGACCTCGTGTATTCCGGGAGGCAGCTCAATATCGAGCTGCACGTCGAGGACACCGCCTCGATCGGCAGAAACCTGGAAATGTCGATCCGCGATCACGACGTCGATCTCAGCGTTGGAGATGGGCACGGAGGTGAATGACCGCCACCCGCGGGCTGGGCTGGTTGCCCGCTGGTCCCCCGCAAAGGACTCGATGATGTCAGAGAACAACATGGTCTTATACAACGCCCTGCCGAGGACACGAACCCAGCTGGTCGTTCCGTATCCGACAAAGGCAACGATGACCGGTTCGTTGCCGGCTTTGACCGCGGACTTGGCGCGTCGCTCGTGAATACGGTCTGCGACCCGATACGCGATATTCACGGCCTCGCGCCCTACCGAGGGCGATCGGCGCTTCTGTGGGACGAATCGTCGGGCCAGAGGCCGGGAGTCAGGCATGGGTCCAGTTTGTCATATGACCCGTGCGCCCGGGGCGAGTACGTGACCCCTGAATGTGGCGAACGGAACCGATTGCAACGACTGCCCTTGGGCTTCATCGAAAACCTGGTCGGAGGGCTGTCGCACTATGCTTCCGTCCCGGCCGGCGTGATCTACAGCTCCGGGGCACGTCACCACCGCAGAATGGTTCAGGGCCGGTTTCTTCGCCTCATTCATCAACGGCCTGATCTGGACGATTATCGGCTCCGCATGGATGTTCGTGATCGGAATGTGGAATGAGCGGCACCGATTCACGGTCCATGTCGAGGCTTGCAGACTGATTCCGTACGATGGTTGACATGTCCGTCACGTCATTGACCGAAAGCACGCAGAACTACCTCAAGACCATCTGGTCGCTCAACGAGTGGTCCGACGAACCCGTCACGGCTTCCGCGATCTCCGCGGCAACCGGGTTGCGGTTGTCCTCGGTCTCTGACGCGGTCCGCAAACTCACCAACCAAGGCTTCCTCAAGCACACCCCGTACGGAGCCGTGGACTTGACGGAGCAAGGCCGTCAACATGCCGTCGCCATGGTCAGGCGCCACAGACTGTTGGAAACTTTCCTCGTAGAGACTCTGGGGTACACCTGGGATCAAGTCCACGACGAGGCGGAAGTCCTCGAGCACTCCGTCTCGGATTTCATGATTGAGCGAGTTGCCGAACTCTTGGGCCATCCGGAACGGGACCCCCACGGTGATCCCATCCCTTCGGCAGATGGCACGGTCAAGTCCCCGTCGGCCACTCGACTGACAGACGTACGACCGGGTCAGTCGGTCCAGGTAGAGCGGATTTCCGATTCGGACCCACAACTGCTCCAGTATTTTTCGGCCCAGGGCCTTGCCGTTGGGACGAAACTCAACACATCTGCCGGTGCCCCCTTCTCGGGTGCGCTTGACGTCTCCGTGGACGGCGACGGGGCCTCGCTGAGTTTGGGGCGCGAGGCCACCGACGCCATCTTCGTCTCGGAAGACTTCTCGTAGTCTCGTTGCACCGTCAGTCGATTCGCTCTACCCCGGGTCGGCGACCTCGGGCGACGAGAAGCCGTGCCAACTGGCCGTTCCTGGGCGCCAGAAGATAGACGACGAGGAACAGAGCCCCTTGGCACAGAACAACCGTTCCTCCCGTGGAAGTATCCGCGAAATAACTCGTGTAGATACCCACCAGCGAGCACAACGAAGACAACACCGGTGCGACCACAAGCATCCGTGACATTCTTTCGGTCAGCAAACGGGCAGTCGCTCCAGGGATGATAAGCATCCCGACCACGAGGACCACGCCCACGGCCTGAAGCGCGACCACGCAGGTCAACGCCAAAACGCCAAGCAACGTCGCACCAAGAATGCGTGGGTTGACGCCGATATTTCTGGCGTGTCCCGGATCGAACGCATAGAGACTCAGATCGCGTCTTTTGAAAATCAACACCGCCAAGCACACGCCGGCGAGCGCAGCGACCTGCCTGAGATCCGAAGGCGATACACCCAACAGATTCCCGAAAATGATGTGGTTGAGGTCGACTTGGGACGGCGTCACGGAGACCAGGACGAGTCCCAGGGCAAAGAGAGTTGTGAAGACTATCCCGATGGATGCGTCCTCTTTGATGCGTGTGGTCTCCTTGACGCCTCCGATCAGGGCCACCGCGAGCAGCCCGAAGATCGCCGCGCCAAGGGCGAATGGCAGTCCCAGTGCGTAGGAGAGCACGACGCCGGGCAGTACCGCGTGCGAGACCGCGTCGCCCAGCAATGACCATCCCGTAAGTATCAGCCAGCAGGACAGCACCGCGCAGAGGACCGAGGCCAAGAGCGTGGCCGAGATGGCTCGGACCATGAATTCGAATTCGAACGGTTCGAGGAGAATGTGGACGAGGCTCATTCTTCGCCTCCGAATGCCAACGCTATTTTCTCGGGTCTCAGCACGTCGGAGGCCTCGCCTCTGTAGACCACACGTCGTCGCAGGAGGATGGCTTCGTCGGCCCATTGGGCTATGTTGTCTATCTCGTGCACGGTGATGAGTACGGTGATTCCATCATGGGCCAAATCGCGCAGGACCTCCGTCATGGTCTGAGCGGAAACCCGGTCCACTCCGGCAAACGGCTCGTCGAGGAGGAGGACTTGGGCGTTCTGAGCAAGTGCTCGCGCGAGGAAGGTTCTTTTCTTCTGCCCTCCGGAGAGGCGACCTATCTGTCGTTGCGCAAATTCGGCCAGACCCACGCGTTCGAGCGAACGATTGACAGCGTCCTTGTCCTGGGCCCGGGGGCGTCTGGAAGGTCCCATTGATCCGTATCTGCCCATCATCACGACGTCGTGGACACTGACGGGAAAATCCCAGTCAACGGCCTCGGCCTGAGGCATATAGCCTAACAATCCTGATTTCTGAGCTTGTTTGACCGTGCGGCCAAGGATTCTCACGGATCCCGCCGTCGGGCTGAGGGCGCCGGAGATCGCGTTGAAGAGCGTGGACTTGCCGGACCCGTTCATCCCGAGGAGGGCACATACCGTTCCTTGCCGGACGGTGAAGGTCACGTCCTGCAGTGCCCGGTACTTTCCGTAATCCACGTTGATTCCATTGATTTCGATGGCCGGTGCTTCCGCCGAACCGCTCAATGGCTTGCCTCGTGTTTCCGACCGGTCAGTCCGTCGGAGATCACGCGGGCGTCGTATCTGAGCAAATCGAGGTATGTGGGGACCGGTCCGTTCTTATCCGAGAGCGAATCGACGTAGAGTGTTCCGCCGAATTGAGCGTCTGTGCTCCTGACGACCTGCTGCATGGTGCTGTCGGAAACCGTTGATTCGCAAAATGCAGCTGGTGTCTGGTTGGCTCTGACGTCTCGTGTGACTTCGGAGACGCGTTGTGCCGACGGTTCCGCGTCGGAGTTGACCGCCCACAGGTACTGCTCTTTGAGACCGGCATCGCGAGCGAGATAGGAGAATGCACCTTCACAGGTGAGCAGGGTCCGACGGTTTTCCGGAATTGCGTGAAGAGTCGAGGTCAGTTGATCGTGAATATCTTTCAGCTGCTCTTTGTAGGCCGAGGCATTTTTCTCGAAGTCCTTCCGATGATCGGGGTCCAGTTCTGAGAGGGCCTTCTGAATATTGTCGGTGTACTTTTCCGCGGCCACCGGGCTCATCCATGCGTGTGGATTCGGCTTCCCCTCGGCTTCGCCCTCGCCGATGGATATGGGTTCGACTCCATCAGAGAGCGTGGCTTTGGTCGCCCTGGAATCCTGTGTGAACTTTTCGAACCAAGCTTCGAGGTTCTTCCCGTTTTCGAGGATGAGGTCGGCTTTCGAAGCTTTCTTGATGTCCTCCGGGGTCGGTTCGTATTCATGGATCTCGGCCCCAGGCTTGGTAATCGATTCCACCTGGAGGTGGTCGCCAGCGATGGCTTGTGTCATATCGGCCAACACCGTGAACGTCGTGAGGACGACTGGCTTCTTGTCGTCACCGGCTGCCTTGCTGTCCTCTCCCCCGGCGCATGACGCGACCACGGGTACCACCGCCAGCAGCGCCGGTATTTTCAACAGTCGTGACAACAAGGGGCGACGACGAGGAGCCGGGATCTCAGGGCGGGGTTGGTCGGGTGACTGCTCTCGATGCATCTTGGCTTCCTTGCCTCAGTATGGGTGCGGGCGAGAGCGGGTGGGCGTGTCCATGAGTTGGAGCTGGATCATTTTCAAGGAGTACCCCTCGGGGTGCCCACCCGCCTGCCAACATCATATGTTCGACTAAGCGAACTTTCCACTACCAGTTGCACGTAGTTGGTGAAAAAGTTGTCCTCCGGCTGCCGCTTCAAGGTTGACCGAAGTCAGCCACGCCTCCACAGTGGGGGCGGCGCCCTAAGCGGGCTCAGACTTCGGGAATATTGGGGCCGAAGGATTCGGCGCTCGCCGTAGTCGCGGACTTCTCGAAGGCGTGCAGGGCATCGTCGTAGCCGTAGTCGCTGATCCACAGCTTGGTTTCGATGAAAACGCCGGACCGGTCGACGTCCGATTGTTTGATACCTTGGCCGACTTCACGTTCATTGAAGTATGAGGCTGCGGTGTCGATGAGTCGATATCCGGCACGCAGAGCATCCTCAACGGTTGCAGCGGTGGTTTCGGGTGGTGTTTGGAAGACGCCGAAACCCAGTGCGGGCATGTCGCAACAATGTTGTCGGCATTCTGCTCCCAGTCGGGGAAAAATACATGTGCCGCCGGATTCAGGAAAGTGAAGCGGGCAGTATTGCCGCGGTTTGCTGGATCATTCAACACCGGCGAGTACAGGGCCTTGCCGAGGGAATTCGCGGAGACGAAGTCCATCTTTCGATCTCGGACCCACATAGGGGCTCCCGTGACAGCATCCAGGAACCGCTGTATCGAGCGGTTTCATAGTCTGTTCGTGGTCCCGTTTGCCTCGTGACAAGGATGGTCCCGCGGACCCAGCCAGATCGACCAGATGATCGTATTCGGCTTCGTCGAGTTGAAGCGCCCGTGCCAGCGCGGTCAGAAGCTCGGGAGATACTCCGGCCATGCTTCCGCGTTCCATCCGGGCGTAGTACTCGACGCTGACTCCGGTGAGCATCGCTACTTCTTCGCGTCGCAATCCCGGAACGCGGCGTCGTCCGCCGGCGATGATCCCCGCCTATTCAGGAGCGATCTTGTCCCGGCGGGATCTCAGGAATTCCGCGACCTGCATTCTGTGATCCATAGATCAAGGCTGGCGTTCGACCGATCCGCGCTGGCAGGAACTGTCAGTACACGGGTCACGAGTGTTACTACCCCCGACTGTGCCAAGCGTTGTTCCATGCGGATATGGATTCTCCGACAACTGTGACGAGAAGGACCGGCGGCCCTGCCTTCGCGCGTAGCTTGGGCGGAGGCGGGGCCGCTGGCTTGCTTGCCTAACGCCTTCTCGCTTTGGAAGACAATTCGGCCGCACCGTAGCTGTTGTCTTCCGGGTTGACCGTGACCCCGGGTGCGACGATTTTATCGATCCGGTCCAGGACGTCCGCTGGAAGAGTGACGTCGGCGGCGGGAAGATACGTCTCGAGCTGTTCCATCGTTCTCGGTCCGATGATCGTGCTCGTGATCCCTGGATGGTTCAGAACGAAAGCAATCGCCATCTCAATGAGCGACATTCCCGCTTGCTCCGCGAGCAATGCCAGGTCTTCGACCACGGTGAGCTTCCGCTGGTTAGCTTCCACGGACATATCGAACCTGGCGCCGGGGCGCGCTTGAGAGGCCGGCACGGACGCGCTGTTCTCGCGCCAACGACCCGACAGCCAACCACCCGAAAGAGGGCTGTAGGAGAGAGTGCCCATACCGTAGCGGCGCACTGTCGGAAGCACGTCCTCTTCAATGCCCCGAACGAGGATCGAATAGGGCGGCTGTTCGGTGACGAAACGCTCGAGATTCCGCTCGCGCGAGGCCCACTGGGCCTCGACAATCTGCGATCCCGAATAGGAGGACGAGCCGATGTATCGGACTTTCCCCTGCCGCACAAGGTCGGTTAGCGCGCCGAGCGTCTCCTCGACGTCGGTGTGCGGGCTCGGACGATGCACCTGATAGAGGTCGATATGGTCGGTTCGTAGCCGGCGGAGGGAATTTTCGACTTCCCGCATGATCCAAAGACGTGACCCGCCTCGCGCGTTCGGGTTCTCGCTCATCGGCATGAAGAATTTCGTGGCCAGGAAGATCTCGTCACGGCGGCCCTTGAGAGCTTGGCCGACGATCTCTTCTGAGACACCGCCGGAGTAGACGTCCGCGGTATCGACGAAGTTGATGCCGGCGTCCAACGCTCGATGAATGATACGGGTAGCGTCGTCGCGGTCATCATTGCCCCAAGGGCCGAACATCATTGCCCCGAGACACAGAGGACTGACCGATACACCGGTACGGCCGAGAAGACGGTTTTCCATCGCATACCTGCTTTCACTGTTTGACCATCCGCGAGAATTTTCGGGGAACTGCGCCCCTGGACGTACGTATTTGATGCCGATCGCGGCGGAGGCCTCTTCCTTTGAGGCTAGAAGGGAAGGTAGATACGAACAAGGCACTGCCAGTGCGCGTATCGGTCGAAAGCCTCAGCGCCCCGATGCCAGGCCACATCGAAGAGCCCCGCCCGTGAATCCACGAGCGGAGCTGTTGATATCAGTCCTGCGATATACGTCTAGGTGGACGCGGGTGGACTCATACCGAACACCTGGCAGAGGTTCGAGCGGCTCGGTTCCCTCTGGGAGCAGGCGAAAGTCGGTCTTGGCGACGAATCGCGAAGTGCCGTCGAGTACGAACCCGGCGCCGTCGTTGGGGATGAGCACTTCACCGGAAAGCCAGTCGGCCTCGGCTTCTTGGTCACCGCTGAGCCCATATTTCCTCTCATCCGAGAGTAAAACCCGGGCCCGCACTCAAGCACGAAGTGATCGAGTTCTAACACACTGCTGGTTCGCCTGCGAGTCAAAGGCTGGGCACCGATCTCCAGGTGCACGACACTTTTTCCGTTCGGGATCAACGCGCAGAAAAGGGCACTGCCGTCCACCTTCAGAAAATGGTGTCGTGCCCGCCCGTCAAGGTAACTGACCCAGCGTCCGCCGGGGACCCGATTGTGACGACGATCTTGCCCTGGACTCCCCCAGCCTCAAGCCTGGCCTGCGCGTCGCCGATGCGCTCAAGGGGATAAACGCTGTCAATGACCGGTCGCAGGTGTCCGTCCTCTGCGAACCGGGCAACCTCCTCAACTAATGCGGCGGTCGGATGACCTCGAAAGAACTGGATACGGCGTTTGCCGAATATGCGGGAGACGGCGATTCCGCCCAGGCTTCGCATCTTATGTTCTATGTCGAAGGAGATTGTGACCAGCCGCCCGTGAGAGGGGATCAGTCGCCGCAATGCCCATAAATCGGTTCCCCTGGCATCGAAAACTACGTCGTACGTTCCAATCGACGCCAGCGATGTGCGATAGTCAATTACTTCGTCCGCCCCGAGAGCGCGCACGAACAGTTCACTTGTGGGACTAGCTAAGGCTGTAACGTGCGCGCCATACATATGGCCGAGTTGTATGGCGATGCTTCCTACTCCGCCCGCAGCACCACGCACCAGTAACCGCTCACCACGGCGCAGTTGTGCTTTGTCCCGAAGTCCGACGAGGGCAGTTGTTGCACCAGACAACAGACTCACTGCATGGGTTGCATTCCACTCTAGAGGCATCCGTGCGATCCTCCCCGAGTCAACCGCGACCAACTCAGCAGCAGAACCGGCTGAGCCGAGTTCATCGACAGTTCCCCATACCCAATCTCCTACGGAAAACCCCGTGACACCGTCGCCGAGCTCGACGACTTGCCCGGAAAAATCAATGCCAACGAACCTGGGAAGAGACACGCGAGCAATCGTCCGCAGCTTGCCCTGACGTTGCCAGATTTCTCCGGCGTTCACTGTTGTCGCCGCGACTCGGATAAGAACCTGCCCGCTCGCTGCCTCAGGAGTTGGTATACGCATCACCTCCAACACCTCTGGGCCTCCATAGCGCCGGAATCCTGCCGCTTCGATCGTCACGATTTTGATCTCACTCTCGTCTCGATGTCCTTCGTACATGTGACACTAGCCAGAGAAGTGGGCAAGGTGCCCCTTTCCTAGCAAAGCGAGAGAATGACGCTGTCAACCCTCTCAGATTGAAGGCTCTCGTGATTGGAAAAAGTGGACGCAAGGATGCCCGTCGAAACCGCGCTCGCATCGTGGCCGCAGCACGCAAGGCGTTCGCCGACGATGGGCTTGACGCTTCGACCGTTATGATCGCGCGTCAAGCCCATGTCGGCACCGCTACGCTGTACCGCCATTTCCCGACGCGTCTCGACCTGATCGATGTTGTGTTTGACCAAGAGGTCGAGCATTGCTTGTCTCTACTCGCCGACGCCGCCAGGTCCTCAGACCCTTGGCAGGGACTGCGTGAGGCAATCGATGCAGTTGTCGACCTCGAACTCGCCGTCCCTGGCCTCGCGACCCGGATCGCTGGCAGTGAGCGGTCCGCGCCCCTACTCGTTGGTTTTGACCGTCGCGTGCAGCAGGACCTTACGCTCCTCGCCACTCGCCTCCGCGATGTGGGACGGGCCCGCACTGACCTCGTCGGTAAGGACATAGAACTCCTCATTGCGAGCGTCCGAACGATCGCAATGAGATGGCATACCCATGCCAGAGCGCGTTGCCGACGCTTCTCCACGATTATGATTGAGGGACTGAAAGAGCGCCCTTGACGGGGCTAGCTAGCCTCGACATTTCATGGGTGTTCTGCGTTGAGTGCGGACGGCGGCTGATCGTGCAGGACACCCGTACCAAGACCGGCCGCGTATACAATACTTCGTCTGCCACCGCCGCCGCGACTCTCTCCGCCGGCGACGCAAAGCCCGGCCAACCGCCCAGGTCGAGCAACGAGTCGAAGCCCTGTACCGCACGATCGATTTGCCCCCCCCCCGACCAGCGCGAGCGCATCGAGCACGTCGTGCTCGCTACCCTCCACCGGCAGCAGGCGGAAAACAACGAGCGGCCCGAAGACATCGCCGAGGGACACAAACAGAAGTCGTAGTTGCTGGGTGGCTTGGTCGAGCATCGTGGCGAGTTGTGCTGCGGGATCGGCCTGGTCTTCACCGGGCGTGAGGCGCGGTGCGAGCGCGGTGAACGCCGCCGCTGACCCCACCCGCCCCGCTTACTTCCGCAAGCACAGGCGCACCGAGCTGGGACACGTTGGGGCCTGAGGCTCGGTCACCCCCGATTAAGAACGCATCCGCAGCGAAGCCGCAAACAAACTCGAACGCCTCACAGTAGAAGCCCTCGACCGAAGTAGCACAAATCCAGGGCGTGCTCGGGCAGGTATGCGGCACCCTCGCGGAGTCCACGAACGATGAGCAGAAGCTGCTCGCAGGCCAGAAGGCCAAGCTCGAAGCCGAACGCCTCAAGCTCGTCCAAGCCCACTACGCCGACGCGATTCCCATCGACCTACTCAAGACGGAACGAGACCGCATCCGCGCCAGCCTCCAAGCGATCACCGGCCTCCTCGGCACCTTGGAAACGACCTACGACAAGGCCAAGGTCGCACTCGATGCCGTCCTCGGCCTCCTCACCGACATCGACGAGGTCTACGCCAAGGCAGAACCGTCCGAACGACGGATGCTCAACCGGTCCCTGTTCGACCGCATCACCATCGATGACGAGGACGACGCTACCCTCGAACCCAACGAAGCGATCCAGACGATCCTCGCCACGAAACCCAAGCCACACAACGAAAGAACCTTGCCCCGCGATGATGCGGAGCAAGGTTCTTTCGTTGTACTTTACGTGGAGCTGAGGGGACTCGAACCCCTGACCCCCTGCATGCCATGCAGGTGCGCTACCAGCTGCGCCACAGCCCCAAGAACTTCTATAGCTTAGCAGAGCTCGTCGCCGGATGCGGAATCCGGGCGACGAGCCAGCCGGTCTCAGTCCAGGTCCACTACCTCAAACTCGAGCAGTCCCTCGGAGTTCGAAACCGTGGACTTGGGGTCCCTGGGTTGGCGTTGCGAGGCCCACGCCTGGAAACTCGCTTCATCGGCCCACCGCGTCACCACGAAGTATTCCTTCTGTTCGCCGGCGGGGCGGAGAAGTTCGAATCCTTCGAAACCTGGGGCGGAATCCACGGAATGCTTGCGTTCGGCGAATCGACGCTCGAGTTCCTCGTTGGCCCCGGATGGAACGGACAATTTGTTGATTTTGACGACGGTCATCGTCGGCCTCCTTGTACGTTGATACGTCCATTTTAGGCCGGATCCGACATATACGTCCTGGTCGCCTCCGGCCGCGACGGGCCATGAACGAGGTCCGCAAGCGTCAGAGTCGGGCACTATTAAAAACCATCCCCCGATAACCTTTTTGGTCATCGGGGGATGGTATCCACGAGTGGAGCTGAGGGGACTCGAACCCCTGACCCTCTGCATGCCATGCAGATGCGCTACCAGCTGCGCCACAGCCCCATATTTTCATTGACAATCAATGATTTATTTGTTGCCAGCGTCGGCAACTCCTCTACTATACGAACACCGTGGGGCGGGGCGCAAACCGACGGAACGTGATGTGCCCCACCCTGAGCGGGTTCCGTTTAGGAGCGAGGCTCAGGTGCAAGCTCACTCGCGTCCGGCAGCTCCTCGACCTCGTCGAGCTCGCTCTCCACGCCCAACGGGATGCGGGGAGCTTCGGCCCAGAGCCGGTCCAGGGCGTAGAACGCGCGCTCTTCCTCGTGCTGAACATGCACGACGATGTCGCCGAAGTCGAGAAGCACCCAGCGTCCGCCGGATTTTCCTTCCCGACGCAGCGGTTTGATATCGAGCTGCTCGCGCAATTGGTCCTCGACCTCGTCGACGATCGCGTCGACAAGCCTCTCGTTCGAGGCCGAAGCTATTAGAAAGCCGTCGATCAGGCCCATGATCTCAGAAACGTCATACGCGTTGAGTTGGGTAGCCTGCTTGGACTCTGCGGCACGGGCCGCAAGCTTGATGGCATCGACTGATTCTTGTGTTGCGGTCATGGTGTCCTTTCGGGACGGTTGTGCGGCCTCGTCAGATGAGGAAGATGATTCCCAACACCACGGCCACAATGAGAAGTAGAAGAACAACGGTGATCAAAGCGATCCGCCCACCGGATTTCGGAGCCTTACGGTCCATTCCGGACAGGTCCAGCCCGTGGGCATCCATCGCCCGGACGGGCTTGACGTCCGCGGGCTCCGACTCGGATGCAACCGTCGATTGGCTCGGCTCCGCCACATCGGCATCGCCCTGTGAACGAGACGAAGGACTGTCAGCCGACGAAGACTCCGCGTCCTCGACCTCGGTCGTGTTGGACCGACCGCCCACGGGCTCATCCTGCGAAGCGACCGAAAATTCGGCGGCCGGAGAGGGTTCCACGTTGTCCGGAGCTGCCTCAACCTGGGATGCAGCCGCACCCTGACCGGAGACGGACCCTTGCGAAGTAGAAGAACTTGCCGGTCCCAGGACCACGGGAACCCCCATAGTCACCGGGCCCAGAATGTGCTCATCGTAGTCGCGTTTGATATCTGTACTGCTGAATCCGGAAAGGTGCGCAGGGTTGATCGACAGACTGGGTGTGTCCGCAACGGTGCCGGACTCCCCCAGGATGTGCCGTTGGACGGCGTTGAGGACGTCCTCTTCCTGGAACTGGACCGCAGAGGCGTCCGCGGCGATCAAGGTCTCGAATTCGTCGTCCTCGCTGAGCTCCACGAACTCGCCGTTCTCATTCAGTGCCCCGGCCAGTGCCTCGAACCGGTGCTGAATCTCCAGAACCTCTGGCGGCGGCTCGTGGACAGGAACAATCGGAACGCCCTGGGTGTGGAGCGGCGGTTCTCCCCTGACCTCAGACAGGTGCTGACGCCGGTAGCGGGCAAGGCGACGCGGACCATACGCCTCCGGTGCCGGAGGGACCTTCGTTCCGTCCTCCGCCACGTACACCTTTTCCGGATCCGAATAAATATCGGTGGTGGTGGGAAGATTGCTACTCAGCTGAAACTCCTTGACGTGTCCGCTCGTCGCGCATGTTAATGTGCTCTTCTCGAGTCTACCGGGGTTGTCATAGCATCGTGATCCCCCGGCAGGCGATCAGGATTCCGACGATTGTTGTCGTCACCGGAATCCTCGTGCGGATCATACAGGTTGTACTTGTTGATGTACTGGACGACTCCGTCCGGCACGAGATACCACACGGGTTTTCCCGCTGCGGACCGTCGTCGCACGTCGGTAGAAGAGATCGCCATGGCTGGGACCTCCAGAAGCCCGACTCCATCCCCATGATACGGCGCAGACAGCTCGTGGCCAGGCCGGGTCACTCCTACGAAGTAGGCGAGATCCCACATTTCTGCGGCGTCCTTCCACGACAGAACCTGCGCCATCGCGTCCGCCCCGGTGATGAAGAACAGATCGGCATTGGGGCGAATCTCACGCAAGTCGCGGAGGGTGTCGACCGTGTAGGTCGGTCCGGGACGATCGATATCGACTCGCGAAACAGTGAACCGAGGATTCGAGGCCGTCGCGACCACGGTCATGAGGTACCGATGTTCCGCCGAGGAAACTTGTTTGTCCGCTTTCTGCCACGGTTGACCCGTGGGCACAAATACGACTTCGTCGAGATCGAAGACGGATGCGACCTCACTCGCGGCCACAAGGTGCCCGTGGTGAATGGGGTCGAACGTGCCGCCCATGACGCCCAGGCGAGTACGCCCCGGGCGGCGAGGGGGAACGGGCAGGCCGTCGGCGGTGGTGGCTTTGAGCTGAGGATTCATGGAACACAGAACCGGGACCGCACGCTGCGGAACGCCTGCGCGGGCCCCGGTCTCCCTATGACCGTCGTCTAACGGTGGTGCTTTTCGTTGTACTCGGTCATTGCGTCTTGTTCATCCGGTGAGATCTCGGCGGGATTGGACAAGCCATCGCGACGGACCCCACGGCCCGAGAAGGAAACAACGACCAACAACATGAGCAAGAAGAGGCAGAAGAAGATCACGGCAACCAACCAATGGGGAATACCGAGGTCGTAGCCGGCGCTTTCTTCCGCGACGGTTGCGGAGGCCAGAATGGCTGAGTTGAGCATGTGCCTAATGATCCCTTCCGGCGTGCCGCCCAGGGCGACCGCCGCTTAATTCCGGTGCGATGAAGTCACCCCTAGTTTAGCCCCTTGTGTGGCCTTCTCCTCGCACAACCCATTGTGAGGAAGTCAATTGAGCCAAACCCATCGGCCCGCGGGCATGGAGCTTCTGCGTCGAAATTCCGACCTCGGCTCCGAGCCCCAGCTCGCCTCCGTCGGTAAACCGCGTAGATGCATTGACCATCACGGTCGCCGAATCGATGCGAGCGACGAACTCATCAGCCTTTCGGAGGTCATTGGTGATAATGAGTTCCGTGTGACCGGTCGAGTACCGCTGAATGTGATCCAGGGCCTCGTCCATCGAATCCACGACACGAACGGACATTTCCAAAGCGAGACTCTCTGAGTCCCAGTCGCCGTCTTCCGCTGCAACGACCTGACCTGAGTATCCTCCGGCAAGCGCTGCGGCGGCTTCGTCGACGTGCAGGCGGACGTCGGCATCAAGAAGGCCTGTGAGCACGGCCTCAGCCGCCGGGGCGTCCTTCTGGATCAGCAGGGTCTCGGCCGAGTTGCAGGCTGAGGGACGGTGGATCTTGGAGTTCACAACCAACGGAACAGCATTTTCTTCGGTCGCCGTGGTGTCAAGGTAAATGTGCACATTGCCCTCGCCGGTTTCGATCACCGGGACGCGCGCGTTGTTCACGACGGACTGGATGAGGTTTCCGCCGCCTCGGGGAATCAGCACATCGACCTTGCCGCGCGCGAGCATCAAAGCGTTGGCCCCGTCGCGGCCGTACTCGTCGACCGATTGGACGCAATCCATGGGCAGGCCCGCGGAGTCGAGGGCATCGCGGATTACGCCGACCAGGGCTTTGTTGGTTTCAAGCGCTGCGGAGCCGCCCCGCAACATGGCAGCATTTCCGGACTTGAGGGCCAGGCCAGCAATATCGACCGTGACGTTCGGGCGAGCCTCGTAGATGGCTCCTACGACGCCGAGCGGGACGCGAACCCGGGAAACCCGAAGTCCGTTGGGCAGGATCTGGCCGTCCAGGACCTCGCCGATCGGATCGACCTGCGAGGCCAAGTTCTTGAGCGCCTCGATCAAACCGTCGATGCGGTCGTTGTTGAGCGTCAGCCGGTCAACTAGGTTCTCGGCGAGCCCTTTCTCCTTGCCACGGGCGACGTCAGCCTCGTTCGAGCGAAGGATGACTTCGCGTTGGGCATCGATCGCCTCGGCGATACGGAGCAACGCCCGGTCTTTTCGGCTTCGGTCCGCGGTGGCCAGCGTGCGTGAAGCCGCGCGGGCGTCATCGGCCAGCGCATTGACCGCAGACTGGATGTCGTCCGGAACGGAAAAAGTGGACTCTTGTGCCTGTACGTTTTGGCTCATGACCCCAACCTTAGCGGGAGCGTCGTTGGGAATCAGCCGCTTTCACTCTGAGTAAAAGCCACTGCCCTCCCCAACGACGCCACTTTCCCTCCCCTCACGGGCGGAGCGCATTCCCTAGAGGTTCAGTACTTACGGCGTAAAAGAGCGAGATTGTCGACGTGGACCAGCACACCGTCGAATCCCTCCCCGAGCTCGTCGAGGGCGTCATCGGTATGTTTGCCTGCCGTCTTGGCGCAATCCTCGCTCGAATACGCGGCGATGCCATGGGCGATAGTCTTCCCGTTCGGCGCCTTGAGCGCGATGGCCTCTCCCGGCCGGAAGATGCCTTCGACTTTGGTGACACCGGCGGCGAGCAGTGAGGTGCGGCGACGAATGGCTTTGACGGCACCGTCGTCCAGAGTCAGGGCTCCCTTGGTCTTGGCCAATTGGGCCAACCACACCAGTCGGACCGAGCGGCGCCCGCCCGTCGGCTTGAACCAAGTGCCGACGTCCTGGCCTTCGAGAGCTGCTGCTGCATTGGCCGTGGAGGTTACCAGCGCCGGAATCCCGGAGCTGGAGGCGATCTTGGCTGCCTCAACCTTGGTGACCATGCCGCCGGAGCCGACGCCGGCTCGACCGATCGTACCGATTTCCACGCCTTCGAGGTCCTTTTCCGGATCCGTCACTTCCGGAATCCGCTCTCCGCCTTCCGCAGGGTGCTTGGTGTAGAGAGCGTCCACGTCCGACAAGAGCAATAAGGCGTCCGCCTTGATGGTGTGGGCCACCAACGCAGCGATGCGGTCGTTGTCCCCGAATTTCAGCTCGTGGGTCGCGACGGCGTCGTTTTCATTGACGATCGGAAGCACGTTGAGGTCCAACAGGCGTTCCAACTGCCGGTGTGCGTTGTGGTAGCGGTTGCGGTGCATGAGATCCTCGGCCGTGACCAGGACCTGCGAAATCGTGACGTCGTACCTGGTGAAGAGCTCGGTGTACCGGGTCATGATCAGTGACTGCCCCACCGAGGCTGCAGCCTGCTGTGTGGCGAGGTCCTTGGGACGACGGCTCAACCCCAAGGGAGCCAGACCCGCTGCGATGGCGCCCGAGGACACGAACACCACCTCGACGTTGCGCGCATGGGCTTTGGCCAAGACATCCGTGATGGTCGCGACTGCCAACTCGTCCAATGAGTTGGCGATCGAGGTCAGAGACGATGAGCCGACCTTGACCACCACGCGCCGCGCCTTGGGAATGTCCGACCTGCTCTCAATGGGGCTGATTCGGTTCTTCCCGCGGTTTTCCGCGGAACGCTGTACCTCAGTCCTCTTGAGTTTGCCTCTAGCCTTGCTCATGCCCTGATTCGTCTCCTTGCGTGTCGCTCGTCCCGGCCGCCGACTCCCGTGCTTTGCGTTCCCGCCTTTGTTCCACGGATTCGGTCCATTTGCCCGCGAGGCGCTCGGATTCCAGCTCGTCACGTGCCGCAGCTCGTGCGTCCTTTCGCTGCTGGTAGTCCTCGCGCTTCTCAGCACGCGTGGGCCGAATGAGTTCTTCGAGACGGACGTCGGATCCGCGTGGACTCGTCAGATTCTCCGCACCGGTCACCATAGTCGGCTCCCAATCGAAGATCACTGCGTCCGCCTCTGATCCGATGACCACGGCGTCGCCGGGTTTGGCGCCCTGTTTGAATAATTCGTCTTCCACACCGAGCTTAGCGAGACGATCGGCCAAGAACCCCACTGCTTCATCATTTGAGAAATCGGTTTGCTTGATCCAACGCTCCGGCTTCTCACCCAGCACGCGGAAGAGCGGCTCCAAATTCCGTTCTTCATGACGGATCGTGAACTCGGATTCTCTCTTGCGGCGGTGGCCTCGGGGCCGGATGACGGCCGGGGCCGGCTCCTCGACCTCCGTCTCGGCTTGATGGGCGCGAGCTTCCTCGACAAGCTCTGCCATGGCGAAAGTCAGTTCGCGCAGCCCTTCGTGCGAGGCCGTGGAAATCTCGACGACCCGCAGTCCGCGGTCCTCAAGATCGTTTCTCACGAACTCGGCCAATTCACGAGCTTCCGGAACATCGATCTTGTTCAGAACCGCAATGTGAGGCCTTTCGACCAGTGGAGTTGAGGTTCCCGCCGAAGGATCCACCTCATATCGCGAAAGTTCCGCGTTGATGGTCTCGAAATCGCTGATGGGGTCCCTACGGGGTTCAAGGGTCGCGCAGTCGATCACGTGCACGATGGCGGCGCAGCGCTCAACGTGACGCAGGAAGCGGTGGCCGAGGCCCTTCCCGTCCGAGGCACCCTCGATCAGGCCGGGTACATCGGCCACCGTGAAGCGGGTATCCCCCGCTTCCACAACGCCCAGATTGGGCACCAACGTGGTGAACGGATAGTCGGCGATTTTGGGGCGAGCAGCACTGATCGCAGCGATCAGCGAGGACTTGCCGGCAGACGGGTAGCCGACCAAGGCGACGTCGGCGATCGACTTCAGCTCGAGAACGATGTCCCGCGTCTCGCCGTCCGTACCGAGGAGAGCGAAACCAGGAGCCTTGCGCTTGACGGAGGCCAGCGCGGCATTTCCGCTGCCGCCTATTCCGCCGTGGGCCGCGATGAATTCATCGCCTTCACGCACGAGATCCGCCAGGACCTCTCCCTCTTTCGTCTTGACGACGGTCCCCTGCGGCGCGGAAAGGATAAGATCCTCACCGTGGCGACCGTGGTTGAGAGCGCCGCGCCCGATGTCTCCCTTGGGAGCCGTCTGATGCGGGGAGTGATGGTATTCCAGCAATGTGGTCGATTGACCGTCAACCCGGAGGATCACATTGCCACCGTGACCACCGTTGCCACCGTCAGGTCCGCCCAAAGGCTTGAACTTTTCTCGACGCACGGACACGCAGCCGTCGCCGCCCGCCCCGCCGCTGGCGTGCAAAACGACCCTGTCCACAAAATTCGCCACACAAACTCCTCGAACTGACACGTGCGCTTTTGGTGATTCTAACGATTTTAAACGAGAAAAGAGGGCGTGCGCTGCGAATGAGCACATGCCCTCTCATCTCTGCCGGTCAAAATGGCCGGGCAGTGAAGCAACGAGTGAGTTACTCGGCCGCTTCCAAAATGTTGACGACCTTACGACCCCGACGACGGCCGAATTCGACCTGGCCAGCGGCCAGAGCGAAGAGCGTGTCGTCTCCCCCGCGGCCGACGTTGTCGCCCGGGTGGAAGTGGGTACCGCGCTGGCGGACGATGATCTCGCCGGCGTTGACGGCCTGGCCGCCAAAGCGCTTCACACCCAGGTACTGGGGGTTCGAGTCGCGACCGTTACGGGTTGAGCTTGCACCTTTTTTATGTGCCATACCTGCCTACCTTCGGTTAAAATTTTCTGACGGAAAACCGTGCTGTCGGTTACTAGGCGTTGATGCCGGTGATCTTGACCTTGGTCAGATCAGCACGGAAGCCCTGGCGCTTTTTGTAACCGGTCTTGTTCTTGTACTTCTGGATAACGATCTTCGGACCACGCAGGTCCTCGACCTTCTCTGCAGTGACCTTTGCGGATGCCAAGCTCTTGGCATCTGCAGTGACCGACTCGCCGTCGACCAGCATCAGCACGGGCAGCTCAATGGTGCTGCCGGCCTCGCCGGCGACGCGGTCAAGGGTCACGAGGTCTCCGACGGAAACCTTTTCTTGGCGGCCGCCAGCGCGGACAATCGCGTACACCACTTGGGAACTCACTTCTCTCGACGTTATATGTACAAAGTTTCTAGGGAGGGCGCCTGCTCAGACGACCCCTCACTGAGACGGAGGGCCGGCCTTCTCGCTTCCAACGGCATAAACCGCGGGCATTGCGCTCTCATGCTCATCTCCCGTCTCAGCCCGCTTCGAACGGCCCGGACCATAACGCCCGTCATGAGGTGGCAATGAGCACCGACTAACAAGCCTACGGTACCGCACGAAGACGGGCAAGTGGAGGTGATGCGTGTCGCCGTCGTTCATGGGCGACCCGCATCACATTCCTCTACTCCGGGCGCCGGATTTCGGAAGCCTTGACTCCTACGCCCAGCATCGGGACATCCTCATTCGACGACGAGGTCTCAGCGGCAGCCGAATACGAGGCTGTGGACACGGATCCGCCCTGGGCCTTTCCGCTCTCACCCGCTTGGATCGTTCCCCCGACTCCCGTGCTCGAGGCCGCACGCCGACTCCGTCGCTTCTTCGGTTGAGTGGCCTGGGGCGCGGTTGCGGACTTCTCAGCAACAGGTTCCGGCGTATTCGACGGCTGCCCGGGCGTCGCAACGCCGGTCAGATTCTGATCATTCTCCGGCTCCACAACCGCCCGTGACGTCTTGCGCCGCGGAGTATCTCGCTGCTGCGGCTTGTCGGAACGCTGTTGATCAGCCTTTTTGTCCTGATTCGATTCCTGCGCAGGCTTCTTACGACGTCCGCCGCGGCCACCGGGCTTCATGTCCTGAAGCGCCTCGAGTGCCGCACGACGCGCCGCTTCTGCGCCTTCTCGACCTGAGCGGTTCCGAGCAGCATCACGACGTCCGCGTCGGACCGGACGAACTTCACGATCCTGCTGGTCCTCTTCCGAAGCCTCCGCCTCGGAAACCGGCTCCTCCGAATTGTCGAGGTTGCTTGAGGCCCCTTTGTTTTCGAAAGCTGCCGCGAGAGAATCGAGACTGAACGAGCCTTGCTCGCCGTAGGACTCTTGCTCCTCGTCCACCTTGGAGCCTTGAGGCAGGCTGACGACCTCACCCTGAATCGTCACGACGGCGTCCGGCTCACCCTCGGCTACACCCTTCTGGTGACCGCTCGAACGGTCCTGGCCGGAAGCATTGTCGGAGGCCTGGGCCTCGTTGGACCCAGTCACCGGACTGCGGTCCTTATTTCGCTTGCGGCGCTTGCGCTTCTTCGCGGACTTCGATTCGCCCGATTCGGGTGTGTGCTGTCCACGGTTGAGTGAATCTTCACCGGTTTCGGAGGATTCTGAGTCTTCCTGATGAGAGGAAGCTGCCGCTATATTCGCCAGAGCATTGCGCGCGGCCTCGGCCTTCGCCTCGTCCTGCTTCGGGTGCTCGTCGTGATTGCGCTGTTTGCCGCGGTCCTTATTGCGCTTGCGGTCGTTTCGACCGTTGTGCTCTGTCCCTGCACCGCCGGCGCGACCCTTGAGCGGCTGGTCGTGGACGATGACGCCCCGGCCTGCGCAGTGCTCGCACGTCTCGGAGAAGACCTCCAGAAGGCCCGTACCCATGCGTTTGCGCGTCATCTGGACCAAACCAAGCGAGGTCACCTCGGCGACCTGATGTTTGGTCCGATCCCGACCCAGGCATTCGATGAGTCGACGCAGGACAAGATCGCGGTTCGATTCCAGAACCATGTCAATGAAGTCAATGACGATGATTCCGCCGATGTCGCGCAGACGCAGTTGACGGACGATCTCTTCGGCGGCCTCCAGGTTGTTCTTGGTCACGGTTTCTTCCAAGTTTCCGCCGGAACCGGTGAACTTTCCCGTGTTGACGTCGATGACGGTCATCGCCTCGGTGCGATCGATCACCAAGGAGCCTCCGGAAGGCAAGAAGACCTTGCGATCAAGTGCCTTGGAAAGACCTTCTTCAATGCGGTAATGGTCGAAGAGGTCTTCCTCGCCATCCCACTTCTTGAGTCGGTCGATCAGATCCGGTGCCACATAGGTCACGTACGCCTCAATGCTGTCCCACGCTTGGTCGCCCTGAACGACCATGGCGGAGAAATCTTCGTTAAAGACGTCGCGAACCGTCTTGATGGTCAGGTCCGGCTCTTGGTAGAGCATCTCCGGAGCCAAGGTCTTCTTGGACTTGGACTTGGACTCGATGTCTTCCCACTGCGCGCGCAATCGGTTGATGTCATGGGCCAGCTCTTCTTCGGCAGCACCTTCTGCGGCCGTGCGGACTATGACTCCCGCCCCGTCCGGCAGTTTGTCCTTGAGGATCTTCTTGAGACGGGCCCGCTCGGTATCCGGCAATTTACGGGAGATGCCCGTCATTGACCCGCCCGGTACGTAGACCAGAAAACGGCCGGGGAGAGAGACCTGGGAGGTCAAACGCGCACCCTTGTGCCCGATGGGGTCCTTGGTCACCTGGACCAGAACCGAGTCCCCTGATTTGAGCGCGTTCTCGATCTTGCGAGGCTGGCCATCGAGTCCGGAGGCGTCCCAATTGACCTCGCCGGCATACAAGACGGCGTTGCGCCCGCGACCGATGTCTACGAATGCGGCTTCCATGGACGGAAGTACGTTCTGGACCTTGCCTACGTAAACGTTGCCGATGAGCGAGTCCTGCTGGGTTTTGGACACGAAGTGCTCCGCCAGGACGCCGTCTTCCAGAACGCCGATTTGGATCCGATCGTCTTTCTGACGAACGATCATCTGGCGTTCAACCGATTCACGACGGGCTAGGAATTCCGCTTCGGTGATCACATGACGACGCCGTCCGGAGGCGCGGGAATCGCGGCGACGCTGACGCTTCGCTTCGAGCCGCGTCGAACCCTTGACCGAAGTGACCTTATTCGAGGCCGCCCCCTCGGTCAGACGCGGCGTCCGGACCTTGGTCACGGTGTTGGGCGGGTCGTCGTCGTTCCCGCCCGTCAGTTCGAGGTCTTCTCCACCCCGCCGTCGACGGCGACGGCGGCGGGAAACGACTTCGCCGTCTTCGGTCGAGTCGTCTTCCTCCGGTTCTTCGTCGTCTTCGTCGGAGTCCTCGTGCTTTTTCTTGGCCGAGGCTGCGGCTTTGATTTCGTCGAGGTCCGGAGCGTGGAAAAGAAGAGAAGTCGGAGACAACGCAGCTACTGGAGTGCTCGGTTCTTCTTCCTCCCCCGCTTGGTGTTCTTGTCCCTGCCCCGAAATATCGGATTCGGCCGGCTGAGAAGCCTCGGGCGTTCCGGATTCCTGGCGCTCGACGTCGGTTTCGGCGGTCTCCTGCGAATTCGCTTCGGGGGCGTTCGTGGGTTCGTCCACTTCGGCCCCGCCTTCTGCGGCGGTGCCTTCGTTCTGCATGCTCATGTTTAGTTAGTACTCCTATGGAGCCGATCCCGAGCCGCACCCGCGATCTGGCCATTCAAGTCGGTCCTGCCGCGATCTACGCGACGACCGGAAGTCGTTCTCTACCCGGGTGGGGCTCATCGAGCCTGCGCTGTGGAGATGCCGGCGAAGGGCTCCACACGGGCCAATGGATCCGCCGAGCTTCGCATCTCGCTGAAGTCTTGTGCAAAGGTGGTCTTCGCTTCGTTGTCCGAAGCGGTGCACGGCACCTGTCGGCGTCACATTGGGCTTCGAGCCGCGTGCGGCGCGGCTCTCACCTCTCTCAGTATCGCACAGCCAAGCCTTGGCTCGCTGTTCATTGAATTGCCAGCGACCTTTGAGACGAATTCGTAACACCTCAAGTACTACATTCACGTTGCCTCGATAAGATGAATCCGTACGTGCACAGAAGGTTACTGTGCGGAACCGACCCCAAGGAATGACCAGTGAGCACATCCAGCGTCGATCCCGCGCCACGGCGTCGCGCGAATCCGTCGATTTCGAGCACCACCGATGCACGTGAAAAACCATTTGCTTGGCTTCTGGTCACCACAGGCGCTATTGGGTTCATAGCCTCCGCGGCGTTGGTCTTCGAGAGGCTCCAGGTATTTCTCGACGCCGGACACAAGTCCAGTTGCGATATCAATGCGCTTCTCAACTGCGGAACCGTGATGCGCACACCGCAGGCCGAACTCTTCGGGTTCCCCAACCCTTTCATCGGGATCGTGGCCTACGCCGTCATCCTTACGATCGGCGTGGGACTCTTCGCAGGAGCTCGCTTCGCACGCTGGTACTGGATCTGCGTCGAAGTGGGAGTGCTCCTGGGGTCACTCTTCACTTTTTGGCTGTGGTACGAGACCACCTTCCAGATTGACGCTCTGTGCCTCTACTGCATGATCGTTTGGATCGTTCAGACCGCGTTGGCGGTCAATGTCACCATGCGGAATATCCGAACAGGGGTGATTCCCGTATCTCCCCGCTTGGCCGAGTCGCTGCCCGGATGGTCCTGGTTCCTCGTCATTATGATTCTCTTGGTTCTCTTCGGAATCATCTTCATCCGGTTCTTCTCTAATATTCTTTCAATGATTTGAGCCAGTCTCTCAACGACGAGGCCCCCGCAGACTGCGTCTGCGGGGGCCTCGTCGTTAATTTCCATAGGGCGTCGCGCCCGGGCGTGTCTAGCCGAACCAGATGCCGATCTCGCGTTCGGCAGACTCGGGCGAGTCCGAACCATGAACCAAGTTCTTCTGGACTTTCTCTCCCCAGTCCCGGCTGAGATCCCCACGAATGGTTCCGGGGGCCGCAGCGGTGGGGTCCGACGGTCCCATCAGGGTCCGAACGGACTCGATGACGCGGTCGCCCTCAACCACTGCCGCCACCACGGAGCCGGACATCATGAATTCGAGGAGAGGCTCATAAAAGGGCTTGCCCTTGTGTTCCTCGTAATGCTGCTCGAGGATCTCACGGGTTGGCGTGAGCTTCTGGAGCTCAACAATCTTGTAACCCTTGGTTTCGATGCGGGACAGGATGGCGCCGATGAGATTGCGCTCGACTCCATCGGGTTTGACCAGGACCAGCGAACGTTCGGACATCAATGAACTCCTAAATATGGGGTAAGTCTCCGCTCTCGATCCTAACGGGGCGGAAGAGGCGCGTTGCCGTGACCCCGATCTCATTCAAGACGGAGGTGCCGAAAGTTATGGTTCCAGCAAGCAGCGAATGCGGGTGCAGTCTCTCGAGAAGACGGTCCCGAGATGCGATCCGTAGGCGACCCTCCGTTTCGGCCGAGAGATCGTAGTCCAAATGATCGCTCACGAGGGGTACGAAGAAATGCTCGACGCTCCGGTCCTCGAGCCACCGAGCCATCCCCTCAATATTTTTGGTCGTGGGAACCGACCAGTACACTGTCGATACCTCGCCCCAGCGTTCTTCGGCCCGTTCGACCGCCGCCGCCAGACCTGACGGATCGATGCACGCGTCGAGGCAGAATTCGGCCCCATTCCGAGTCACATAAAACTGCCCTCGACCGGGCCGGTCCAATTCAACGGTGCCCGAATACGGTTCCCGTCCCAGTACCCTCGCGGCGTACTTGGCCAGTTCACACCCCAAATTCTGATTCTGGCTCAGGAAATCTCCGGCCGGAATCTCGTGCGGTTCAACAGCACGACTCGCGCAAAGAGAGCGCATCACGTCTGTCACAACGCTGTCCTGCGGAACGGTGAAAACAATGTCGCGAGGTCGGATCAGGCCGAACTTCTCTCGCGCAACATCGGCCAGAGTAGGTCCGAATACATCCAGATGCTCGGGAAATACGCTCGTAAAACCCACGGCCAGGCGGTCGAAAACGGAGATTTCGTCGTGCGAGCCGCCCATCCCGGCTTCATGGACGATCACATCCGCTCCGTTCGCCTGAAGCATCGCGTGGCCCATAACCGTGAACAGGCCCGTCGGCGACAGGTAACCGTCGGGCTCGACGTAAGCGCGACGAACGGCGTCTTCGGTTCGCCAGAGCCACCGGTTGTACTCGTCTACACCGACTACCATTCCGTCCAGGCTGAACCGGTCAAGATTCGACAGAATGCCCGGGGACGCGACCAAACCGGTCCGGAAACCTGCGGCGCTCAGGTACGCCGCGGCGGTCGCCGCCGTCTGGCCTTTGCCTTTGGATCCCGTGACGAGCACGGTAGGTGTGGACTGCGTGCCGCCAAGGGACTCGAGCACGGACCGGGCAGCGGCGACATCACGATGAAGGCCAGGCCTTTTCCGCCCCCACGATCTGAAGATTGCCTCTGATTCGAGCTCCAGATCGATCTGTGCGGGGTCGGGTTCTCCGGCGTCGCCGCCCACCCATGGGTTCATCCGGTCAGGCCTGCCCGTGGGTGCGCTCCCACTCCTGCTCGGCTTCCCAGCGTTCCTTCTTCTCTCTGTCGATCTTGGTACCCGTAACCATGGAGTACCACCATGCCGCAAGGAAGCAGAGACCGACGATGAACATCGCGGGAAGAAGGAAGCCGGTAGCAACCAAGAGCAATTGGAGGATCCAGCCCATCGCGTACCCCCACGACTTCCTCAGGACCGCACAGTTGTAGACGAATGCCGCAGCCAGGACGATTCCCCCGACCATCACCGTGATCTTGGTTCCGGTACCAGAATGCAGGTGTTGAAGACCGAAATACGCCAATGTCCCGAAGAACACGACGAAGGCCTCTAGCAGAAGCACCGTCGAGGCGAACATGACTTTGACCGAGCCGGGTTTCTTGACCTGGCCGGGACGCCACTCGCGTTGTGCCTTTGTCAGGCGTGCCATGTGATCCTCCTACCGTCCGAGAAGTACGCGTGCTTCGCCGACGACGGTGACCGAACCCGTGATCAGCACGGCGGCGTCCAACTCTTCACGGGCTGCGGCATCCGAAATCGCCGCAACCGATGCGTCGTCGATGCGTTGATGGATTTCGATCGCGTCTTCGTCGAAACCTGCGGTCAACGCGAGATCAGCGAGTTCCTCGGCGGGAATGGCCCGTGGTGACGTCGATGCCGTCACGTACAACCGCGTTTCGAAATCCGTGGACTCCGCGTACTGTTCCCGCATGATCTCGAGCATCCCCAGCGCGTCCTTGTCTCTCAGGATTCCTACGACAAGGTTCAGTTGCCTGATATCGAAGGATTCACGAACCGCGGCAGCGGAAGCGACTATTCCATGGGGATTGTGCGCTGCATCCAGCACCACGACCGGGGCGGTTCGGACGACCTCGAGCCGGCCGGGTGAGGTGACCTCTTCGAAAGCCGTACGGATGAGATCAATAGACAGCTCTTTCTCCCCGCCTCCCAACAACGCTTCGACGGCGGCAATCGCCAGGGACGCGTTCTCGGCCTGATGTTCTCCGAACAGTGGGAGGGCCACATCGGGGTATCGAGCAGCCAACCCCTGTATCGTCACGACCTGGCCGCCGACCCCCGGGGTCCTTTCCGTCACGCCGAATTCGACGCCTTCGAAACGGAATTCGGCCTCGCGCTCTCGGGCCCGACCCAGGAGAATCTCCGCCACCGAAGGCTGTTGGGCGGCCGAGACCAGGAAACCGGCGGCTTTGATGATGCCGGCCTTCTCCGAGGCGATGTCCTCAACCGTGTCTCCCAACATGTGAGTGTGATCCAGATCGATAGGAGTCACCACGGAAACCTGCGCGTTCGCAACGTTCGTGGCGTCCCACTCTCCGCCGAGGCCGACTTCCAGGACCATGATGTCCACCGGGGCATCGGCAAAGATCGCGAACGCCAATGCCGTCATGGCTTCGAACTCGGTCAGAGGTACATCGCCCTGATCCGCCAAACGCTGGTCGACGAGCTCCAGGGAAGGACGAATTTCGTCCCACACCCGGACGAACGTGCGGTCATCGACGGGTTCGCCGTCCACGCAAATACGTTCGTTGACGCGCTCAAGATGCGGCGAGGTGTACCGGCCGGGGCGCAGATCATGGGCCATCAGAAGCCGTTCCACGAGACGAGCCGTGGACGTCTTTCCGTTGGTCCCGGTGATGTGGATGACCGGGGCACTATGTGCCGGATCTCCGAGGAAATCCATGGCCATCCGCATCGCATCCAGCCGCGGAGCGATCTGAGTCTCCGGCGCTCTTCCCTTGAGCTCCGCGAAGATGGATTCGACCGAAAAGGCGTCGTCACTCGTCTCCCCTGAATCATCCGACGTCGGCGAGGCCACATCGGCGTCCTCGTCTAGGTCGATGTCTTCTGCTTCCTCGATGTCCTCCGGGCCCAACGGGCTCAGCTCCTCGGGAAGGTCCTCGGACGGGTCCTGGGAATCGTCGTCGTTGAAAGGTTGGTCGCTCATGCATCACTCTTTACGGTTTCGTCGGCTACCGTTTCCACGGTCACGGACGGTTGTGAGTCTTCTTCCAAGACCAGTTCGGTCGTCAGAGTCTCCCCCGCGACCAGTTTTTCATTCGCACGCAGCGCCTGGACGACCTCAGCCGAATCACGAACGACCGTCCGAATCCGGTCGGAGACCTGAAGACCTGCGTCTTTCCTCGCTTGCTGGATCACACGAACCATGTCGCGGGCAGTTCCTTCCGCCTGCAGGTCAGGCGTGAGTCGAGTATCGAGCACGATGAAACCACCGTCGATGACTGAGACTGCTTGGTCCGCGTCGTTGCCCTCTGCGACCACGGTTTCCAGTTCGTACTCACCTTCGTGCAGGGCAAGGCCGGATTCCAGCGTCTCGCTGCCCACGACGACGGTGCCATCCTGCTCGACCTTCCAGTCCCCGGACTTCGCAGCCTTGATGGCGACCTGGACCTGTTTTCCCAAACGAGGTCCCGCAGCCCGAGCATTGACCTTGAGACTGCGCGAAATGCCATACGACTCCGCCGAAACCTCCTCGGACTCCAAAACGATGACCTTCTTGATATTCAGTTCAGAGGCGATGATGCTGGCGAATGTGCCAGCCAGCTCCTTGCCCCGGGGAACTGCGACCGTCATGGTTGCCAAGGGCTGACGAACACGAAGGTTCTCGGCCTTCCGCAGAGCCGAGCCGGCCGAGCAGATGGATCTGGTGGTCTCCATCAGGTCGATCAGATCGTGCTCCTGCGCCAGGACCCCCTCCTTCGGCCAATCCGTGAGGTGTACGGAACGGCCTCCGGTCAACCCGCGCCAGATCTCTTCGGCCTCCATCGGCAGCAAAGGGGCTGCGATACGGCACGCGGTCTCCAAGCATGTGTACAGAACGTCGAATGCCGCGATGTCTTCGTCGAAGAAGCGCTCGCGTGAGCGACGCACGTACCAGTTGGTCAGGGCATCTGCGTAGACGCGGAGGTGCTCGCACGCGCTCCAGACGTCGTACCGCTCGAAATCCGCCGTGGTTTCTTCGATGAGCTGCCGCGTCTTCGCCAAGATGAAACGATCCATCACGTTCTCGCACGAATACCGGAAGCGAGCGTCGTAGCCACGACCGTCGAAAGCCGCGTTCGAGTACAACGTGAAGAAATGATAGGCGTTCCACAGAGGCAGCATGACCTGCCGAACGCCCTCACGAATTCCGCGTTCGGTGACGATCAGATTGCCGCCGCGAAGGATCGGTGAGGACATCAGGAACCAGCGCATCGCGTCGGATCCGTCTCGGTCCAAGACCTCGGTCACATCCGGGTAGTTCTGCAGTGACTTGGACATTTTCTGTCCGTCCGAGCCGAGAACGATGCCGTGGGAGATCACATTGGTGAAAGCCGGGCGGTCAAAGAGCGCCGTAGCGAGGATGTGCAGAGTGTAAAACCATCCACGGGTCTGCCCGATGTATTCGACGATGAAATCGGCCGGGTAATGGTTCTCGAACCATTCCTTATTCTCGAATGGATAGTGAACCTGCGCGTACGGCATCGATCCGGAATCGAACCACACGTCGAGCACGTCAGGTACACGACGCATTGTCGATTTCCCGGTGGGGTCATCGGGGTTCGGACGAGTCAGCTCGTCGATGAACGGGCGATGCAGATCCGGCTTCCCCTCGTGGTTGAGCGGCATTCTGCCGAAGTCTGCCTCCAACTCGGCGAGCGATCCGTAGACGTCCGTCCGCGGATAATTCGGATCGTCCGAGACCCATACCGGGATCGGCGAGCCCCAATACCGGTTTCGAGAAATCGACCAGTCGCGAGCGTTTTCCAGCCACTTGCCGAACTGACCGTGCTTGACGTTTTCCGGGATCCAGTTGATGTCCTCGTTGAGCTCGACCATCCGGTCCTTGAACTCGGTGACGGAGACATACCACGAGGTGATGGCGCGGTAGATCAGAGGATTCCGGCACCGCCAGCAATGCGGATAGGAGTGAACATACGATTTCTCCCGCAACAGCACGGCCTTGGAACGCAGGTGCCTGACGATCGGCGTATTGGATTCGAAGACCTGCAGTCCGACGATGTCTTCGAGCTCGGTACCAGTGAAGAGGGGCAGCACTTTCGCTCCCTCATCGATCGTCAGGACGACGGGGATTCCGTAGCGTTCGCAGGTTGCTTGGTCGTCTTCACCGTAGGCCGGGGCCTGATGAACGATCCCGGTGCCGTCCGTCGTCGTAACGTAATCGGCCAGCAGGATCTGCCACGCGTTTTCGGTCGGGTATTTGTCGGTGTCGGCGAAAGTATCGAAAACCGGTTCGTAGCGAATCCCTTCCAGATCCTTGCCCTGGTAGTGGGTTTCGACGGCGCCCTGTGCCGCTTCGACGTCCTCGTAACCCAGATCCTGCGCGTAATCGGCCAGACGTTCGGCCGCAAGCAAGAAGCGGCTCGCCTCCGCGGCGGTCCCGTTGGGGCCGGCGGGGACGACGACGTAGTCAATCTCGGGTCCGACGGCCAGGGCAAGGTTGGCGGGGATCGTCCAAGGAGTAGTGGTCCAGCCGATGGCCGCAACTCCGGCGAGTTCATGGCTGATCTCGGAGTCACCGTCTTTGAGCATGAACGCGACCGTCACGGTGGGATCCTGACGGTCCTTGTAGACGTCATCGTCCATGCGCAGCTCATGGTTGGACAAAGGAGTCTCGTCCTTCCAGCAGTATGGAAGGACCCGGAACCCCTGGTACGTCAGTCCCTTGTCATGCAAGCGCTTGAAAGCCCAGATGACCGATTCCATGTACTCGACGTTCAACGTCTTGTAGTCGTTCTCGAAGTCGACCCAGCGCGCTTGACGGGTGACGTACTTCTGCCACTCGTCGGTGTACTTGAGGACGGCAGACCGGCACGCATCGTTGAATTTGTCGATGCCCATCTCTTCGATCTGCTGCTTGTCGGTCATACCGAGCTGCTTCATCGCTTCGAGCTCAGCCGGCAGGCCGTGAGTGTCCCAGCCGAAGCGTCGGTCGACTTTGTTTCCGCGCTGGGTCTGATAGCGGGCGACGAGATCCTTGACGTAACCGGTGAGCAAGTGACCGTAATGCGGCAACCCATTCGCGAAGGGAGGACCGTCGTAGAACACGAATTCTTCGGTAGAACCTTGACCGCGGTCACGCTGCTCAATGCTCTGAGCGAAGGTGCCGTCCTCGCGCCAATACTCGAGGACGCCCTCCTCCAGGGCAGGGAAAGAAGGGGAAGCCGGAACGGCATCCGAAGAGTTGCTGGTGGCCTTGGGATAGTGAGTGCTCACGCGGTCATCCTGGATCTCGAAATGGAACATTCGGTTGCGTCAGGACGCCGAAACGACGCGGTACCACCTCACTTGCCGAACAACTGGGACTGCCCGCGGTGGCCATGGAAAGGCCACCGCGGGAGTGTCTCAGCGGACTCGGCCGCTTCATGACGGCTGTCTCGGGCCTACCCGTCCGGGTCTAATAAGGCTGTATCTATTCCGTGAATTCCCGCGCCGCAACGCATAGGTGGGACATCACAGGTACTGCCCGTTCTTCCGGATTGCTCGCCGGTGATGGCCGGGTCTTCGCACTACCTCTCAGTCTAAGCAGTAGTGACATCCCTGTCTAACCCCTGACCGTGATTAAAATCGGGGCGCGGTATGAGCGCCGAGCGGGTGGTTCGATACCCAATACGACCATTCAGGCCACCATTGTCCCGAGCCTTACCGAGGCGGATTGCGGGGGTATCGGATTCACGGTCCTAGACTCGACGTATGACGACTTATCAGCAACGCAAAAGTGCACGTCGGTCCGCTCTCCTCCACGGCGCATTCTTGGCCACGGCGGGGACCCTGCATTTCCTCCGCCCTACAGTATTCGAAGGGCTGGTTCCGCCCCGCCTCCCCGGCTCGGCGCGGACATGGACCCTTGGCTCAGGCGTCGTGGAGCTCGGCGTGTCGGCCTTGCTGCTGATTCCCCACACTCGTCGCGTCGGAGGGCAAGCAGCCACGGCCCTGTACCTGGGGGTGTGGCCCGGGAACTTCAAGATGGCCTGGGATTACCGCCATGAGGAGCCTGCCCGCAAGGTACGAGCTTTCGGCAGGCTTCCGCTCCAGCTGCCTCTGATCACCTCAGCGCTCAAAATTGCTCGGCACGCGCGCTGACCGGATTCCTCGACGATCCGTTTCAGACGAATTCAGGGGATAAGCGGACGACGTCGCCCACGACGATCACCGCCGGCGCCCGAACCCCGCGTTCCCGTGCAACTTTACCGATCGTCGACAAAGTCCCGAAGGTCGTACGCTGTTCAGGGGTCCAGCCGCGTTCGATCACGGCAACCGGTGTCGAACTCGGCCTTCTTCCCGCATCGATCAGGCGGCTTGCGGTCTCGGAAAGTCGCGTGACTCCCATGAGCAATACCAAGGTGTGCTCGGCGCCCCCGGGTACTTCGGCAATGTGCTGATGTCCGGTAATCACTGAGAACCCCGTCGCCACGCCTCGATGCGTCACGGGTATCCCCGCGGCAGCCGGCACGGAAATCGCCGAAGTCACGCCTGGAACGACCTCGGTTTCGATCCCGTGAGCAGCGCAATACTCAACTTCCTCGCCGCCGCGGCCGAGCACGAACGGGTCGCCGCCTTTCAGACGTACGACGCGCAACCCCTTTCGAGCTTCCTGGACGAGGATTTGGTTGATGTCGCCCTGAGGAACCGGATGGTGGCCGGCATTCTTGCCGACCTCGATCACGCGGGCGTCCTCTCGGACCCTTGTCAGGACCTCGCGTGGTCCGAGTCGGTCCGCGACCACGACGTCCGCCATGGCGACGAGGAACCGCCCCCGAACCGTCAATAGATCCATGTCTCCGGGGCCGCCCCCGACCAGCGCAACGGTCCCGGGCACTTGGTCTGCCGCCAGTGCGGCTGCCCCCGAGCGTGGCCTGACGGGCGCCTCACCGGCGTCGAGAGCAGCCGATACCCACGAGGAGACGGCCTTGGCACGTCGGGGGTCCCTGCCCGCGTTGACCGCAACCGTGACTCCGTGGGCTTTCGCAACGCTCGGGACCCAGGCGGTCCCGGCGTGGGGATCGCCGCCTTTGACGCAGAAAATCCTTCGTCGCTCGGCTTCCACGGCCACCTCATCCTGTGCGAACGGTTCTGACGTGTGGGCAAGAACCAGCCAGACCTGATCGAGATCGGAGCTCTGGAAGCCTCGCTCGTGCCATACGAGTTCTCCGCGATGACTTTGTTCTCGTATCTCCTGGCTGACGTTTGGGGCGACGACGATGACGTGAGCTCCGTCGGACACGAGCGCACGTATGCGACGCGTCGCGACGGGACCGCCGCCGACGACGAGCACCTCGCGCCCGCGCAGTTGCAAGCCGAGTGGGTAGGTCATGGGCTCGTGTCGTTACCCTTCGGCCATCAGCCAGTCGTCGGCGGACGCCTCGGCCTCGGGTTGCTCCGGTGCAGCAATGCCCGCTCCCAGGGTGTCCCCCGATTGAGGGTCAATAACCAGAAAAGCTCCCGTTTGACGGTGTGATTCGTAGTCTTCCACCGGCAACGCCGACGCGGTCTTGAGCCTGACCGAACCGATATCATTGAGGTCGAGCGTCTCCGACGGGATATCCGCCAGATTCGTAAGGTCCAGTCGCCCCCGTACCTCCTCGATTATCGCCTTGACGGTGGCTGTGCCGTGTTTGACAAGAACCTTGGACCCGGCAACCAACGGATTGCTCGACAACCAGGCAATCCGCGCCCCGAATTCTCGGTGAGCGGTCGGCACTTCTTCGGCGTCCGTCAGCATGGATCCCCGTGTCAGGTCCAGCTGGTCATTGATTTCGAGCACGACCGACTGAGGAGAACGAGCCGAGACGATCCGCTCCGACCCGCTCCAGATAGCGGTCACGCGTGTCCTCCCGCCGGTGGCCGCGACGGCGATCCGATCGCCTACGTTGATGGACCCGGCCGAAATCTGGCCCGCGTATCCCCGGAAGTCGCGGAATTCGTCCTCGTCCAAGCCTTGGGCCAAAGATCCCTGCGGCCGGATGACGGTCTGCACGGCCATGCGGAAGGGCTCAGCCGTCTGGAGGCTGCGGTCTCGATCCGGTAATTCTTCCAGGAGACCCAAAAGGGTCTCACCGGTGTGCCACGGGGTCTTTGCGGACGGGCTCACCACGTTGTCGCCCTTGAGGGCGGACACGGGCACGGTCAAAACCGTGTCGATGCCAAGCTCCGTCGCGACCCGGCGGATATCCTCGACGATTCCTCGATACGCTGACTCAGCGTAATCGACCAGGTCGATTTTGTTGACCGCGACAATCACATGCGGCACGCGCAGCAAACGGGCCACGGCCAGGTGCCGCCTGGTCTGTTCGAGGACCCCGTTCCGTGCATCGACCAGCAGAACCACCGCGTCGGCCGTCGATGCTCCAGTGACGGTGTTCTTGGTGTATTCCACGTGGCCCGGGCAATCCGCGAGAATGAAATTTCGCGTATCGGTCGCGAAGTACCGATAGGCGACATCGATCGTAATCCCCTGTTCGCGCTCGGCTCTCAACCCGTCGGTCAGCAACGCGAGATCGAGTTCCTCTCCGGAGGACCCGAAGCCGCGTTCAGCCGATGTGCGGGCCACGGCTTCCAACTGGTCGGCCAGAATCGCCTTGGAATCGAAGAGAAGCCGCCCGACCAGCGTCGATTTTCCGTCATCGACGGACCCGGCGGTCGCGAACCGGAACAGTGTCCGAGTATTCATGCTCGAAGCCGCGAGCGTATCGGTGATGGTCATTTAGAAATACCCGTCCTTCTTGCGGTCTTCCATGGCCGCCTCGGAAATGCGATCGTCGGCTCGCGTTGCACCGCGCTCGGTAAGAGTCGAGATCGCGACTTCTTGGACCACGTCGGAGGCGGTCGACGCCGTCGATTCGACGGCACCCGTGCACGACATGTCACCAACGGTGCGGTATCGAACCACGCGAGGCACGACCTCCTCGTGCGATTCCGGCTGGGAGACTTCCCCGACGGCCCGAATCATCCCGTCGCGCAGGAAAGTATCACGTTCGTGCGCGTAGTACAGGCTCGGGATCTCGATCCCCTCACGCTCGATATAACGCCACACGTCCAATTCGGTCCAGTTGGACAAGGGGAACGCCCGAACGTGTTGTCCCGGTGTGTGGCGCCCGTTGTACAGGTTCCACAGCTCGGGCCGCTGGCTACGAGGGTCCCATTGACCGAAGTCGTCTCGGAGACTCAGAACGCGTTCCTTGGCCCTGGCCTTGTCCTCATCGCGGCGGCCCCCACCGAAGACCACGTCGTAGCCATTGTGGGAGATTGTGTCGAGGAGGGGGATCGTCTGCAGCGGATTTCGCGTTCCGTCCGCTCGTTCTTCGAGTTCTCCCCTGTCGATGTACTCCTGCACGGATCCGACCACGAGTCGTGTTCCGAGCCGCGCAACCGCCCGATCGCGATAATCCAGCACCTCGGGAAAATTGTGTCCGGTATCTATGTGGACCAGTGGGAAGGGGATCTTGGCCGGGAAGAATGCCTTGGCGGCAAGGTGGGTCATGACCACAGAGTCCTTGCCCCCGGAAAAGAGCATTGCGGGCCGGTCGAACTCCGCGGCCACCTCACGGATGATGTGCACGGCCTCCGACTCCAGAATGTCCAGGTCGGTCAGGTTCTGGCCCGTGGGCTGGCTCTCGAGGTAGCTTTCGGCCACGCGGGCCGTGCCGGATGTGATGTCGGTGCTCATGACGTCAGTCGCTCTTTCGATCCTTGCGGTCACAGGTGGATCCCGCATTCTGTCTTGGATTGACCGGCCCAACGACCGGCGCGCGGATCCTCGCCTTCTGCTACTCGGCGCGTGCACGGCTGGCACCCGATCGAGGGGTACCCGTCGGTCAGGAGCATATTCACCGGCACTTTGTGCTCGTTGGCGTAGTCGACCAATTCGTCGAAGGACCAGGGAGCCAAGGGGTTCACCTTGATGAGACCGTGCGTATCGTCCCACGTGACCAGAGGCGTATTCGTCCGGGTGGGCGCTTCCTCCCGGCGCACTCCGGTGAACCATACTTTGTAGCCTTCGAGCGCCTTGTTGAGAGGCTCGACCTTGCGCATGCGGCAGCACGCGGTCGGATCGGATCCGAACAGATCCTTGCCATAGGTTTTGTCTTGTTCCTCAACCGTCAGCTCGGGTTTGAGGTCGACGATGTTGACGTCCAAGCTTTCCTGGACCATGTCGCGCGTTCCCATGGTTTCAGCAAAGTGATATCCGGTGTCGAGGAAAAGCACGTCCACGCCGGGCACCTGGTCTGCGACCAGCGCGGGCAGGACGGCATCTGCCATCGAGCAAGCCACGGCGATATCGGCGGTGTCGAAGTTTTCCGCAACCCAAGAGATGACGTCCTGGGCCGAGGAGTCCCATTCGAGGCGTTCCTCGCCACTGCGGGCAAGGGACCGAAGTTCAGTCTCCGAGGTGGCGGTCATACTAGCTCCTCTTCGTCGGCGTTTTTGGCCCAGCGAGCGAAGGTTTCCCCTTCTTCGCGTGAGGCTATGTACCGTCGGATCAGCTTCTCGACGTATTCGGCGACATCGTCGGAAGCGACCTTCAAGCCCCGGACGGTCCGCCCGAGCTCGCCCGCGGCGTCATTTCGGTAATTGGCCAGTCCTCCGCCGAGGTGCACTTGGAATCCCGAGGTCTGTCCGCCTTCCCCGTCAGGGATGATCTGACCCTTGAGCCCTATATCGGCGGTTTGAATACGCGCGCACGAGTTGGGGCAACCGTTGACGTAGAGACTCAGCTGTTCGGGAAGTTGATCCCGTACGTCGGCTAGCCTCTCTTCGAGTTCCCCGACGACCCTCGTCGCGGTGTCCTTGGTCTCGACGATGGCCAGCTTGCAGAATTCGATACCGGTGCACGCCATGGTGTCCCGCTGGAAGACGGACGGTGCCGCCGTCAGCCCGAGTTCATCGGTCTTCTCGACGAAGGAGGCGACCGATTCCTCGGGAATGTCCAGAACCACCAACTTCTGGTAGGGCGTCGTACGCAGTCTGGCCGAACCATGCTGTTCCATGAGGTCCGCCAGGGCATTGAGCGTCGCGCCATTGACTCTGCCCACCATAGGATTCAGACCGACATAATATTTGCCGTCCTTCTGCGGGTGAACACCCACGTGATCGCCAGAGTGTTCAGGAGCGATCGGCTCCGGGCCGTCGGCCAGCGAATAGCCCAGGTATTCGTCCTCGAGGACTTGTCGGAATTTCTCCGGGCCCCAATCGGCCATGAGGAATTTCAATCGGGCGCGGTTCCGCAGTCGGCGGTATCCGTAGTCGCGGAAAATGCGGATGACGCCGTGCCATACCTCGGGCGCCTGCTCCGGGGTCACGAAGGCCCCAAGCCTTTTGGCGAGCATCGCGTTGGTCGAGAGCCCGCCCCCGACCCACAGGTCGAAGCCCGCCCCGTGCTCGGGGTGTTGGACCCCGACCAAGGAGATGTCGTTGATTTCGTGCACGACGTCCTGGCTGGGGTGCCCTGAGATCGCCGTCTTGAATTTTCGGGGCAGATTGGCCAGTTCCGGATCGCCAATGAATCGACTCTTGATGCCGTCGATCACCGGTGTCGGATCCAGAATCTCATCCGCCGCGACGCCGGCCAACGGAGATCCCAGAATTACGCGTGAGACGTCACCGCAAGCTTCCGTGGTCGACAGGCCTACGCTCTCGAGCCGACGCCAGATTTCGGGAACGTTCTCGACCTCGATCCAATGCAGCTGTATGTTCTGCCGGTCGGACACGTCCGCGGTGCCGCGCGCAAATTCTTCCGAGATTCCCGCGACGGTTCGCAGTTGCTCGAGACTGAGCTGGCCGCCGTCAAGCCGGATACGCATCATGAAGTAACGATCTTCGAGTTCACGGGTATCGAGCTTGGCCGTGCGTCCCCCGTCGATGCCCGGGCGTCGCTGGGTGTAAAGGCCCCACCAGCGGAACCGACCGTGCAGGTCTTCATCGGTGATCGCGTCGAAACCCTCGTGGGCGTACTGCTCTTCGATGCGCTGCCGCACGTTGAGCCCGCTGTCCTCGAGCTTGAACTCTTCGTTGTGGTTCATCGGCTCAGTGCCGTCGATCTTCCACTGTGCGTTCGGCTTTTTGGCGCGCGGTTTTGCGGACGCGGCGCCTCGTTGGTTATCCCGTGTGTCTGCAACCATGCATGGAACTCTAGGAAGACTGGGCGACCAGCAAAAGCCCGAACTCAACACGCATCAACACAACGTCTTTCGGAGTCACACTCGACCTCTGCCGATGGCGAAATGCCTGCATGCCGGCACAAGACAGCCTGAAGGGCGCACCGCGGCGATCAGCCTCGCCGATTCCCGACCACTGGTTGCCTCCGAGGGTCCGAGGCTTCGTTCACGCACTGTCCGGCTGAAGAAACCGATGAAAGCACTCCGCTGCGCGGGAGAGCGCAACCTCCGAGACAAGCTCCAGGGAGCGCGGGTCATCCGTTCTGAGCAGAGTATCGCTCACACTGTCTGCATCAGTATCCATCAAGCGGTCCTGGAACGTTCCCGGAGCAAGGATGTAGGAGGAGACGAATACGCGTGGGGCACCTTGACGTCTGCACTCATCGACCGCTTCCGAGACCGTGGGGCTGGCCGCCGTCCCGAATCCCAGGCCAACCGGCGACTGAAGAACCCTTTCCAGGTACGAGGCCTGCGTTTCCGCGTCAGCCTTTCCAGCGGCAACCGATGACCCCACGACGCCCATGACGACGGCATCGCCCCGCCGCCATCCGGTCTCTGCGAGCCGTCGTGCCTGAAGCCGCGCCAAACGTACCGACGGGCCCAGTGGGTCGGCCGCGACGATCTGATGGTCGACCGTTTGGAAGGTTCCGGACCCGGCTTCACCGAACCGTCGGGCCGCGTTCTTGAGGTCAACCCGTGTGTGGAATCCGGTTGACAGAAGAAGCGGAATGATTATTCCCGAACGGTCAATGGGCAGGCCGGCAACGACGTCGCCGACCTCGGGCTTCTGAACGTCCACCGAAGCCCCATGAACTTCCTGCGGAATTCTACGGTTGATCGACTCGACCAGAGCCGCAATCGTTCTTTGCCCGAGTTCATTTCGCGTACCGTGCCCGCAAGCCACGAGGTGGAGGTTTTCGAGGATTCCAAGATCCATGGAGAATTCCTAAGACTGGCGAATCACCTTGTACTGCGCAGCCTGAGCAACCGGGCGCATCGTGATCTGGTCCAAATTGATATGGTGCGGAAGCGTCACCGAAAACGCGACGACTCGCGCGACGTCTCCCGCGGTGAGAGGCTCTTTCACTCCCTTGTACACGTTGTCCGCGGCCGACTGGCTACCACCGAGCCGCTTGACGGAGAATTCTTCGGTCCGGACCATTCCCGGGCAGATCTCGACGACACGGATGTTGTTTTCGGCCTCTTCGAGTCGCAGAGCCTGCGTCATACCTCGTTCCCCGAATTTCGCGGCGTTGTATCCGCCGCCCCCTTCGTATCCTGCTTCCGCAGCGGTGGACGTCAGGTTCATTACGGTGCCTTGACCGTTCGCCCGCAACGCGGGCAGGAACGCCTGCGTCATGTTGAGGGTTCCGACGACGTTGAGTTCGAACATTTGTTTCCAGTCCTCGGGATTTCCGCTTGCCACGGAGTCGACACCGATAGCGGCGCCCGAAATATTGAGCAACGCGTCGACGGTTCCCTGCTCTTCGATAACCCTTTCGGCAAGCTCCTCTACGGCTTCCCTGTCCGTGACATCCAATGCGTGAGGGATGACACCCGTCTCCTTGGCCAACTCCTCGAGTCGCTCGAGTCTGCGGGCCACGGCATAAATCGTCCACCCCTGCTCCGCAAGCTGGCGGGCCGCTTCTCTTCCGATTCCGGAGCTCGCTCCGGACACGACCGCGATCTTCGTAGCTTTGGTTTGTCGGGGCGAGTTGTCTGTGGTCTGCTGCGTCATGGTCCAAGACTACAAACGGATCCACACGTTCGATAGTAGAATCTCTATTTGTCTGGACATTACGACAAAATAGGTAACACTGTCCGACCTCATGCGTCGGGTCATCGCGTGGGCTGTTTCCGCGAAGCCGTGACAGAATGTCGGCATGGCTGAATTCGACCAGGGCACAGACACGCCCACCACAGTGACCGTTCCCGACAAGCCCGGACTCGAAGGGCTCGAGGAGAAGTACTCGCAGTTCTGGCGCTCCGCCGGGACTTACGCATTCAACGAGGACACCGAGCGGGCCTCCGTCTATTCTATCGACACTCCTCCGCCTACGGCCTCCGGTTCGTTGCACGTGGGCCACATGTTCTCCTACACCCAGACGGATGTCATCGCCCGCTATCAGCGGATGACGGGCAAGAACGTTTTCTATCCCCTTGGCTGGGACGACAACGGCCTACCGACGGAACGACGCGTCCAGAATTACTACGGCGTACGATGCGATCCCACGAAGCCCTACATCGAGGATTACCGGCCACCCGAGAAGCCCGCGAAGAACCAGCGCGACTGGGATGTGGTCTCACGCCAGAATTTCATCGAGCTGTGCGAAGAGCTTGCCGTCGAGGACGAAAAAGTCTTCGAACACCTCTTCATGACTTTGGGCCTCTCCGTCGACTGGGACCGGACTTACCGAACCATCGACGATCACTCCCGAAAAGTTTCCCAGCTGGCTTTCCTCAAAGACCTCCAGGCAGGTAACGCGTACATGGCCGAGGCGCCGACCATGTGGGACGTGTCCTTCCGTACAGCCGTCGCGCAGGCCGAGCTCGAGGACAAAGAACGCGAGGGCGCCTACCACCGCGTGTCTTTCCACCGCCCCGATGGCGGCAAGGTTTGGATCGAAACCACCCGCCCTGAGCTGCTCCCTTCCTGCGTGGCTTTGGTGGCCCATCCCGATGACGACCGTTACAAGGATCTCTTCGGAACCACCGTGACCTCCCCGCTGTTCGGCGTCGAGGTTCCCGTCAAAGCTCATGAGCTCGCCCAGCCCGACAAAGGCTCGGGCATCGCCATGATTTGCACCTTCGGCGACACCACGGACGTAACCTGGTGGCGAGAGCTCCAGCTGGACACGCGTGCGCTGATCGGCCGTGACGGTCGCTTCAGCAGGGAGACCCCCGAGTGGATTACCGACAGCGCAGCGCGCGAACGATACGAACGTTTGGCCGGCGCCACGGTTTTCTCCGCCCAGAAGGCTGTCGTCGAAATGCTCGCCGAGTCCGGCGAGATGGAGGGCGAGCCGAAGAAAATCACGCACCCGGTCAAGTTCTATGAGAAGGGCGACAAGCCGCTCGAGATCGTGACCTCGCGCCAGTGGTACATCCGCAATGGCGGACGGGACGCTGATCGGCGTCAAGACCTCATCCAGCGCGGGCGCGAAATCCAGTGGCATCCCACCTTTATGCGATCTCGTTACGAGAACTGGGTCGAAGGCCTCAACGGAGACTGGCTCATCTCGCGGCAACGCTTTTTTGGGGTCCCGTTCCCTCTGTGGTACTCGGTCGACGAGGCGGGCGAGCCGGATTACGACAATCCGATCCTCCCGGACGAGAACCAGTTGCCGGTCGATCCTGCGGCGCAGGCTCCGAAGGGATTCGACGAGTCCCAGCGGAATCAGCCGGGTGGATTCACTGCCGATCCGGATGTCCTCGACACGTGGGCGACGTCTTCTTTGACGCCACAAATAGCAACAGGCTGGGCCGTGAATGCGGGTCTGCACGAGAAAACATTCCCGATGGACCTGCGTCCCCAGGGCCACGACATCATCCGAACTTGGCTGTTCAGCTCCGTGGTGCGTGCCGAGACTCTGGCGTCGACGATCCCGTGGACCAATACCGCGTTGTCGGGGTGGATCCTTGACCCGGATCGCAAGAAGATGTCCAAGTCCAAGGGCAACGTCGTTGTTCCGGACGAGGTTTTGACCAAGCACGGGGCGGATGCTGTCAGGTATTGGGCCGCTTCCGCGCGTCTGGGCGCAGACACCGCCTACGACGAAGGCCAGATGAAGATCGGTCGTCGTCTGGCCATCAAACTGCTCAATGCGTCCAAGTTCGTCCTGATGCAAGGGGTCGACGAGTCATCCATCATAGGTCGGGGAGCAACTGCCGACGTCGTGACGAACGGCTTAGACCATTCATTGCTCGCCCAGCTGGGCGCCGTCGTCAACGCCGCAACTGAAGCTTTCGACAAATACGAGTATGCGCGCGCGCTGCAGATGACCGAGTCATTCTTCTGGACGTTCACGGACGACTACGTCGAATTGGTCAAGGATCGCGCCTATGGCGCCAGAGGAGAGGCTGAGCAGGCCTCCGTGCACGCGGCGCTCGCAACCACGCTCGATGCGCTCCTTCGCCTCTTCGCACCGTTCCTCCCGTTCGCCACAGAGGAAGTCTGGTCCTGGTGGCGGGAAGGCTCAGTCCACCGCGCATCCTGGCCGACGACTCAAGGCTGGGCAGAAACGGCCGAGTCCGGAGATCCCGAAGTGCTGACTGTGGTCGGCCGGGCGCTGTCTGGACTTCGCAAGTCGAAGTCCGAGGCAAAGGTCAAGCAGCGCACGGAGGTTTCCTCCGCAACCATCTCTGCTCCGACCGAACAGATCGCTCAATTGCGAGCGGGGCTGGAGGATCTCAAAGCCGCTGGCAACGCCAGAGAGATCGAGCTGGCCGCATCGGCCGGCGACATCGGAGTGTCAGACGTCGAGCTGGTACCGGGCGAATAACCTGATAGCAGTGAGTCTTCCGTGACAGGCCGCAGTGTGCGGAAGCTCTGCTCGAGAAAGGCTCGGCCCCGCATTCTTCCGACCGCGGGGCCGAGTCAGTACGACCCGAGGCAAAGGACCCCCATGAGAGACGATCCGAATTATCCCGTTTACCAGGGAGACACGGAAAAGTCCGGAGAAAGCCGAATCAAGCAACAGTTTTCGGACAGCCGAAGGCTGGTCGACGGATTGTCCGACAAGATCTATTTCGTCTTCGCCGGTCTGGCATCCCTCTGGTTGGCCGTTGTGTCCTTGACCGAAGCGGTGCACCTGAGTTGGTGGTCCGTCCTCTTCATCTTGATCTTCTGGGGCCTGGCCTCCTACCTGACGCTCCCCCGGATGCACCGGATCCTGACCAATATTTACGTGCCCGACTACTTCTTCGGCCGCACGCAAACCAGCGACGGTCTCCTCGGGGATCCCGTCAATCTTTCCTTCAAGGCTGAAGAAGACGACATCCATGAGGCGATGACCAACGCCGGATGGACCAAGGCTGAAAATGTGTCCCTGAAGAGCTCCTGGCGGATCGTCGTCTCCTCCTTGCGCAAGAGCTCCTATCCGGAGGCACCCGTCAGCCCACTGATGCTATTCGGTCGAAAACAGGACTTTGCCTACCAGCAGGAAGTCGGGGGCAACCCCAGCAAGCGTCACCATGTGCGCTTCTGGAAGACCCCTAAAGGTTGGAAGCTTCCCGGAGGTTTGGAGGTCGACTGGTTGGCCGCGGCCACCTACGACCACGCTGTGGGTTTGTCCCTCTTCACTTTCCAAGTAACCCACAAGGTCGATCCGGACACCGATCAGGAGCGCGACTACGTCGTATCCACCCTCGAATATAAGAACCCGGGCGTCAGCCACGAGACGCTGAATGACTTCATGGGCGGCTACAACTCGCGCAACGGGGGCGGGGATCACATCAATACAGACGGGAACCTGCCGATCGTCGACCTCGACGAGGTCGTCCCCGGTGATCACGAAACCGAGCAAGCAAAAGACCCCGACCACAAGCACCGAAACCTGTCCGAACTCGCCAAGAAGGCCCCGCCGGATGTCTGGATCGCGGCCGGGCTGGTGTCTTTGGTGGCACTTCTGCAGCTCGGCCGAAGCCTTTTCCGAATCTTCAGTCCGGGTGTCATCGAGGAAGCCGACAACGACCTCTCGGTGTCAGCTCGCAATTTCGTCAACGATACGGGCAACGACCTGTGGAACTATGCCCTGACAATCGTGACAATCGGGGTGACTCTCGTCGCCTTATTCCAGGTCTTGTTGGCGATCAACGTTGTCCGGGGGCATCATAGGGCCCGCCAAATCAACCTAGCCTTTTTGGGGGCAAGCTTCATCGTGGTCGCGATTCAGATCGTGACCGATACCGCGGACTCGAGCAATGTCTACGCGGTGTTCGTGCTCATGGCCAGTCAGGTTTTCGCCATGCTTTCGTACACGTCGGACGAAGCCGTCAACTACACCTGGGCCAGCTCACAAGAAAAGCGCCGAGCCAAAGAGGCCCGGCGCAATTCCGGTCGAAGGTCTTCTGGGGACTCCCCGGATCACTCGAGAACGAAAAGCGACTCAGACTCTGTGCATCCTCGCGGCAGCCAAGTCAGCGATTCCGGCCGGTCCCAGAAATCCGAGAAGGTCTAGTCGAAAATCGGCCCGTTCGTGCGGGACCTTTTGAGTTCGAAGAATCCGGGGTAAGAAGCAAGGGCGAGCGTTCCGTCCCAAACTTTGGCCGCGTCCTCGCCCTTGGGTGCCGGTGACATCACCGGTCCGAAGAATGCGGTGCCGTCAACCGAGATGATCGGAACCCCGACATCGTCGCCGACCAGCTCGAGAGCCCGTGCGTTGGATCGACGGAGTTCCTCGTCGTAGGTGTCCTTCTCGGCATAGTCCGCAAGTTCGGGCGGCAGCCCGGTTTCCTCGAGAGCTTTGTCGATCGCCGCTCGGAATCGACGCCGGTTGTCGGACTCATCGGTCTTCTCGGGGTGAAGTGCCGTCCCCACCGCGTCGTAAAAGGGCTTGACCTTTTCCTGGCCCTGCTCCTCACGAACGGCCATCGCGACGCGCGCGGGACCCCACGAAGCGTCGATGTTCTTCCGATAACCGGCGTCCAGGTCTTTGCCTTCGTTGAGTACTGCGAGGCTGAAGGGGTTCCATGTCACCTGGACATCACGGAGCTCCTCCACTTCGCTCATCCAGCGCGAGGTCATCCATGCCCACGGGCAAATCGGGTCAAACCAAAATTCGGTATTCTGTGTCACTGGTAATCCCACTCCTTGGAAAAGACAAGCTGTGAACGGTTCCAGTGGGTGTAACGCAGCGCTCAAAGAATTTATGCCCGGCCGTGATGCGCCAAGTCTCGGGATTCAGAATCCGTGGTTTCACGAACCACTTTCTTGTTCTCGGACAAGTGCCCTCGGCGGAGCCGGTGCAGGTCAATCGCGTAGTTCGCCGCTGACAGCAGTATCAAAACCAGTGATATCCACCCGTAGGTCGGTTTGACCGAGGATTGGTAACTCAAACTGACCGCGTTGGTGCCCACGAGAATTCCCAAAATGAGCCACCCATAAGCCACCGCACACGACGTCACGATGAAACCCGCCGTTATGGAATCACGTGTCCGAGGTTCCGGCTCGATTCCACAGCGAACCGCTACCGCGTACATGGACAAACGGACGACCCCCACGATCGCCAGAACGAGAAAAAAGCCGACGGTCTGGTCGGAAAGACTCAAGATTCTTTGGTCCACCATGACGGTGACCGCAAAAACTCCCGTAATTCCCCAAAAGGAGGAAACGGCTATTCGCAAGATTCGGTGCATGTCATCTCCTGTGTGGTTCGTGCCGTCGCCGGACCAAGCTAAGCACGCGCGAAAGCACCACTCAAACTGAGGAGAAAATCTTGATGAAACCGTTATCGAAATGCAGTGATCACACGTCACGGAGACCGAATCGTGATCTTTTGCTGTGCCCTATCGCTGACTTTTCAAAGGTGAAACCAATGTCTAGGACGCATCTTTCTTCTCGGCATCCAACATGTCTCGAGTGACGATCTGGGGTTCGGCGCCGTTCCGGATCACTTCACTCGTGATGATGACCTGCGCGACGTCCTCACGTGAAGGAATATCGAACATGACGGACTGGAGAAGATCTTCCAGGATGGAGCGGAGCCCACGAGCGCCTGTCCCCCGTTCCATGGCCAATTCCGCGATTGCCCGGATCGCGTCGTCTTCGAATTCCAACTCGACGTCGTCCAGAGCGAACATGCGCTTGTATTGTTTGATCAAGGCGTTCCTCGGCTCCGTCAGAACACGGCCCAGTGTCTCGACATCGAGGCTGGACAGACTCGTGAGAACGGGAAGGCGACCGATGAATTCGGGAATCAGCCCGAACTTCAGCAGATCTTCCGGAAGGAGCTTCTGCAGGATGTCGGTTTCCTTGGAAGCCTGCTCTATGGGTGCGCCGAAACCGATCCCCTTTTTGCCGACCCTTGAACCAACGATGTCCTCGAGGCCAGCGAATGCACCAGCGACGATGAAGAGCACGTTCGTCGTATCGATTTGCAGAAATTCCTGTTGAGGATGTTTGCGTCCCCCCTGCGGAGGAACTGCGGCCACGGTGCCTTCGAGGATTTTGAGGAGTGCCTGCTGAACTCCTTCGCCGGATACGTCCCTCGTGATCGACGGATTCTCGGATTTGCGCGAGATCTTGTCGATCTCGTCGATGTAAATGATCCCCGTTTCCGCTTTCTTGACGTCGTAGTCGGCGGACTGAATCAACTTCAACAAGATGTTCTCGACGTCCTCGCCAACGTAACCGGCTTCGGTCAGGCTCGTGGCATCGGCCATCGCAAAGGGGACGTTGAGTTTCTTAGCCAAGGTTTGGGCCAAGTAGGTCTTGCCGGAACCCGTCGGTCCGACCAGAAGAATGTTCGATTTGGCCAGGTCGACGTCCTCGCCGCCCGTTGCAAGCAATGACTGACCGCTCTGCGGCTGCCCCGAGTCCTTCGCCTGAATGCGCTTGTAGTGATTGTAAACAGCCACCGAAAGGGCCTTCTTGGCAGGTTCCTGGCCGATCACGAATTCTTGCAGATACTCGAAGATCTCTCGGGGGCGAGGCAATTCCATCGAAGTGATCTCAGAGACTTCGGCAAGCTCTTCTTCGATGATTTCATTGCATAACTCGATGCATTCGTCGCAGATGTACACGCCAGGTCCCGCGATGAGCTTGCGCACCTGCTTCTGCGACTTTCCGCAGAAAGAACATTTAAGCAGGTCCGTGCTCTCACCGATTCTCGACATGCTGGCTCCTCATCTCTGAAGGTCTTGCGTGGAAGCCACGTGACGGGTATCCGTACATCATGGATGGCTCGCACTCACTAGGCTACAGGTTGACAACGTCCTGGGCATTATTCGCGCCACTTCAGTGCCTCGAAAATCGGCCCATGACCACCGCGTTCATACGCCTGAGAGGACCAGGTGTCTATGCCGGGAAGCGTTGAGGGGAGGGTCCTGACAGACGACGACGCCGTCCAGTTCGTTAGTATCGAACCGGACGGCGTCCTTTGAGAATCAGCCGAGATCAGTCCTGCGTATTGATCTGCGGCTTGTTGATCTTGCGAGACTCGAGGACCTGGTCGATGAGTCCGTACTCGTGCGCGTCCTTCGCGGTAAGGATCTTGTCCCGCTCGATGTCCTTGTTGATCGTCTTGGAATCCTTGCCCGAGTGCAGAGCGAGGGTATCCTCCAACCAGGTGCGCATCCGCATGACTTCGTTGGCGTGGATCTCGATATCCGATGCCTGGCCCCCTTGCTGGCCTGCCAGTGCGGGCTGGTGAATCAGGACCCTGGCATTCGGCAGTGCCAGACGCTTGCCCGGAGTACCCGCGGCCAACAGGACCGAGGCGGCCGAAGCAGCCTGACCCAAGCAGACCGTCTGGATCTCGGGTCGAATGTATTGCATCGTGTCGTAAATCGCCGTCATCGCCGTGAATGAGCCGCCGGGCGAATTGATGTACATCGTGATGTCACGGTCCGGATCCTGGGCTTCGAGCACGAGCAGCTGAGCCATAATGTCGTCGGCGCTCGCATCGTCAACCTGGACGCCCAGGAAAATGATGCGGTCTTCGAAAAGCTTCGCGTAGGGGTCCTGGCGTTTGTAACCGTAGGGAGTCCGCTCTTCGAAGCTCGGAAGAACGTATCGGTTGGAAGGCATCTCGACGCCGGTTGCCGCGGCGCCCTGAGCATGCGGTGAATTGAAGTTCATGTGTCTGTTTCTCCTGAAAAGTCTGTGCCTTGATCGCCTTGGGCCCGTGGCCCACGCGGTCTTACTTCTCGTCCTTGAGCGTTCCCCCGCCACCGGAGACCGAACCGGCGCTCTGGGCGATGTGATCGAAGAACCCGTATTCGAGCCCTTCGTCCGCGGTGAACCAGTTGTCGCGGTCGTTGTCTTCCAGGATCTGCTCCACGGACTTGCCGGTTTGCTCCGCCGTCAATTCTGAAAGACGACGCTTCATCGACAGAATCAACTCAGCCTGGGTGCGGATATCCGAAGCAGTGCCGCCGATGCCGCCGGAAGGCTGGTGCATGAGGATCCGTGCGTTGGGGGTCGCGTAGCGCTTTCCTCGAGTGCCCGAGGAAAGGAGGAACTGCCCCATTGATGCGGCCATACCTGTCGCGATGGTCACCACATCGTTCGGGATGAGCTGCATGGTGTCATAAATCGCCATCCCTGCCGTGATCGAGCCACCCGGGGAGTTGATGTAAAGGTAGATATCCGCTTTGGGATCTTCCGCAGACAAAAGAAGCATCTGCGAGCAGATCAGATTCGCGTTGTCGTCGCGTACCTCGGAGCCCAACCAAATGATGCGTTCCTTGAGCAACCGGTTGTAGACATGCTCGTCCTGGCCGTTGCCCGTCTCGCGACTCATGACGGGCTGATTATTCGCCGCGCCCTGTCGGGTACCCGCGTCGTATGGAAGGTTATGAGCCATAATGCTTCTGACCTCTCTCGATGTCTTGGAGTTACTCCGGACCCTGACATTTCAAGGCGCCGGGTCACTTGTTCTGCCTTCGAGACTAGTAGGCGAATTCTCTCCTCGCCCGGGTTAGCACCAATAGTTCGCTGATGGCGTGCCGTGCCCTCCCCGTCGGGCCACGTTTTCGCTCATAGCACCACTCACGTTGCGTTCCTGCGGTCATATTGCAGGTACGACGAAGGGGGCGAAGACCGGTTCCCCGGTCTTCACCCCCTTCGTCGTACCTGTTGCGCTCGAGTGCGAGCGAATCAACTATGCTTCGGTGGACTCGACGTCTTTCTCGGCTTCGACGGTCTCTCCATCGCCCTGCGGCTTGATGTACGAGGACAGGTCGACCGAGTTACCTTCAGAGTCCACGACCTCGGCCTTCTCCAGAACGCTGGCAAGCGCCTTGGAGCGACGAACCTCGCCGACCATCATTCCGGCCTGACCGGAAGAATCCAGCATTTGCGCGAACTGGTTGGGGTCCATGCCGTACTGCGAGGACATTGAGATGATGTAGTCGATCAGTTCGGACTGTTCGACGCCGACTTCTTCCTTATCCGCGATGGCATCCAGAATGACTTCGTTGCGGAAGGCGCGTTCGGTGTTCTCGCGAACCTCGGCACGGTGCTCTTCGGAGTCGTGGTCTGCTTCGGCGTTCGGATTATTGAAGTGCTGCTCGATCTGGTCTTCGATGACCTTCTCGGGAACCGGAACCTCGATGAGCTCGACCAACTTGTCCAAAACCTTGTCGCGAGCGGTATTGCCCTGCTCCACGACCTTGGCCTGGGCAGCCTGGTTCTTGAGGTCTTCCTTCAGCTCGTCGATCGTGTCGAATTCCGAAGCGAGCTGCGCGAAGTCGTCATCGGCCTCGGGCAATTCGCGTTCCTTGACCGCGGTGACCTTGACCTTGACGGTAGCTTCCTCGCCCGAGTGCTCTCCGCCGGCCAACTTGGTCTCAAAGGTGGCGTCCTCGCCAGCGGACAAACCGGTGATGGCTTCGTCGAGACCATCAAGCATGGTGCCCGCACCCACCTGGTAGGAAAGGTCATTCGCGGCGTCGACTTCCTCGTCACCGATCATCGCGTTGAGGTCCAGCGTCACGAAGTCGTCCTGAGCGGCGGGGCGCTCAACCGACTTGAGGGTCCCGAAACGACCGCGCAGCTCGTCGAGGGCCTTCTGCTCGTCCTCGGCAGTGACCTCCACGGCGTCGACCTCGACCTTGATGTCGGAGTACTCGGGGAGCTCAACCTCCGGGCGAACGACAACCTCGATCGAGACAGAGACATCCGCCTCGCGGTCCTGTTCTTCCGGCTTGTTCTGAACGGCGACCTCAGGCTGAGCCAAAGGAGTCAGCTCGTTCTCGGACAAGGCCTCCTGGTAAAAGCCGTTGAGGCCTTCGTTCAGTGCGTTCTCCACCACAAAGTCAAACCCGACGCGCTGCTCGATGAGCTGGTTGGGGATCTTGCCCTTACGGAAGCCAGGCATCTGGATCTGCTCGGCCAGTTCCTTGTAAGTCTTGGTGAGAAACGGCTTGAATTCCTCGAAAGGAACATCAACCTGGATCTTTGCCAGGGTCGGATTCAGTTTCTCGACGGCGGTCTTCACTTCCGTTGATCTCCTACGATTCGGGGTCAGGAACCGTCCCGCTGTCTGCGGGACAGTATGTCGAATACCTCTGATTTTCAGGTGTCAGAGTCACATCGTGACCTCACGAATACTGAGCCACTAGGGCCGGCATTCGTCGGTCCAAATGTTCCAACGTCGGGGCGACAGGACTCGAACCTGCGATCTCCTGCTCCCAAAGCAGGCGCGCTAGCCACTGCGCTACGCCCCGTAAGGCATACGCTAGTTTATGCGTGAATGCCCCAATGTGCGAATCTTTCCCGCGACACGGTCCGTGATCGATTTGACGAACGGTCCAAAGGTGCGGTTATATTGTCGAGGCCCACCCCGGGGATGTAGCTCAATGGTAGAGCCTCAGTCTTCCAAACTGATTACGCGGGTTCGATTCCCGTCATCCCCTCTCTGGTCAATCCGCCTCCGAGAATTCGGAGGCGGATTTGTTTAAAGCCGATCATCTGAACACCGCTTTCGACGTCCTGATTCGTCTCCATCTCTCCGCTCTTCACGGCGTGAGTCGGCGACTCAGGCTTGGCAGACCGTGCACCAATAGAGCTTTCGGCCTGACATTTCCTCCATCACGATGGTTTCTCTTCCACACACCCGGCACGTGTAACCGGCACGCGCATAGACATAATTCGCGTGGGTCGGCCATGCCTCGGTGGACGAGATGCCCGGTCGATGTTCGGGCGCCGTCGTGACGATGCGCCCCAATTCGACGCCCGCCCGCATAAGCTTGACGTTGTCACGCCACAGCATCGCCGTGGTCTCCTCCGAGAGTTGATGGGAGATCGCGTGCGGATTGAGACCGGCCCGGAAAAGAGATTCGGCACGAAAGATGTTCCCTATGCCCGCGATGACTTTCTGATCCATCAACACCGCCCCAATGGGCCGCGACGTCTTGGAACAGGAACGGTAGAAAGGTTCGGGGTCAGCTCCGGGGTCGAGCGGGTCAGGACCCAGAGTCTTGCGAAGTTCCACGACACCGGTTGGTTCCAGAACTCGGCACGTCGTCGCTCCTACCAGATCGGCCCACCCGTTGCCGGACTCCAGCCGAACTCGGGTCGTAGGTTTCGGTGCAGGAGGCCCCGAATATTCGGAAGCCGGATCGTCAGATACCCCGGTGGTCTCGCTTTCACCCATTTTTCGCGGTGCGCCGATGGAGGAGGCCGCACGGAATCCGGCGTCCCCACCGAAGGTCCACGCCCCGTACATGCCCAAATGCACGTTGAGCGTCAGCTGGTTGTCGAACTCCAGAAAGAAATGCTTGCCGTGAGCGTACGACTCGACGGCCGTGGCACCATCCAGTAATGCGGCCCCTTGCGCGAACCTTCCCTGAGGGCTCGAAGCCCTCAGAGGCTGCCCTACGAATGCATCGTGAAATCGCTGGGCGACACGATGTATCGAATGCCCTTCAGGCACGACCTCTCCCCCTGGCGTTGACGAATTGCGTGCGCCGAGACTCGAATTCAGTCATCGGTATCGAGGTGTTTGCCCTCGATGTGACCGGTGTTTTCGAACTCTTCCATCTGACCGATCCGGCGGACGTGTCGTTCTTCGCCGGGGAAACTCTGGGCCAAGAAGACCTTGATGATGTCCAAGGCTTCTTCTTTCTCGTGCTGACGGCCCCCGACGGCAACGACGTGCGCATTATTGTGCTCACGGGCAAGTGCCGCAGTTTCATGGTTCCATGCCAACGCCGCACGGATCCCCGGAACCTTGTTTGCCGCCATTTGCTCGCCGTTGCCGGAACCACCGAGGACGACACCCAGGGAATCGATTCCGTTTTCCCGGTCCTTCCGTACCGCGAGAGCCGCATTGATGCAGAAGGCCGGATAATCGTCCTGCGGATCGTACCCCTGTGGGCCGTGATCGACCATGTCATAACCAAGTTCAGTGAGTGATTCGATGAGGTAGCGGCTCAGGTCGAGCCCCGCATGGTCAGTGGCAATATGAACGCGCACGTCTTATCCCGTCCTCGTAGATTAAGCGATGAAATCGTGTGGCGCGTTCAAGCCTACCGGCTCCTGTAATAACCTGAGAGGCAGACCGAATTCTCATTGAAAGGTGGCCCACATGCCGGGACTCAATCTGACGCGCCAGGAAGCAGCCGAACGCGCAGAGGTCGTGACAAAGGTTCGTGCCTACCGCGTTGACCTGGACCTGACTGCTTCGGAGACATATTTCCCCTCGACCACCACCGTTGAATTCGAAGCCGTACCGGGTTCTTCGACCTTTATCGATGCCATTACGGAACGGGTCCACTCCGTGACCCTGAACGGTCAAGAGCTGGATCCGGCGGAAGTCTCGGACGGTGTCCGAATTGCTCTGCCGGACCTGGCGGAGATCAATCACCTGACCGTCGTCGCCGACGCCGCTTACACCAATACCGGCGAGGGTCTTCACCGTTTCGTGGACCCCGTCGACGGAGAAGTGTATTTGTACTCCCAGTTCGAGGCCCCGGATTCCCGCCGCGTCTTCGCTGTTTTCGAACAACCCGATTTGAAGGCAGAGTTCACGTTCACCGTGAAGGCCCCCACGGCCTGGAACGTCATTTCGAATCAGCCGGTGGCCCAACGCGAGGAGGGTTCCGAGGCCGACATATGGTCCTTCCAACCCACTCCGCGTATTTCCTCATACATCACAGCGCTCGTGGCGGGTCCGTACTCGAAGGTGTCCGATGCTCTGACCACCACTGACGGCCGGACCATCTCTCTGGATATTTACGCGCGCAGATCCTTGATCGAGTACCTGGACCATGAAGAGATCTTCACGCTGACCAAACAAGGCTTCGAATTCTACGAGCGTCAGTTCGGGGTTCCCTACCCCTTCGACAAATACGATCAGCTCTTCGTCCCCGAGTTCAACGCAGGGGCCATGGAAAACGCTGGCTGCGTCACGATCCTCGAGGACTACATTTTCCGTTCAAAGACCACCGATGCCATGATCGAACGGCGAGCCATCACGGTTCTGCACGAGCTGGCACACATGTGGTTCGGCGATCTCGTGACCATGAAGTGGTGGAATGACCTGTGGCTCAACGAATCGTTCGCGGAGTTCATGTCACACCTGAGCGCCGCGGAAAACACCCGATTCACGCATGCCTGGACAACATTCTCCGCGATGGAGAAGACATGGGCGTACCGCCAGGATCAGTTGCCTTCGACGCACCCGATCGTCGCGGACATCAAGGACCTTCATGACGTCCAGGTGAATTTTGACGGCATCACGTATGCCAAGGGCGCTTCGGTACTTCGCCAACTGGTCGCTTGGGTCGGCCAGGAAGAATTCATGAAGGCCCTGAATGCGTACTTCTCCAAACATTCATGGGGAAACGCAACGCTGGCCGATCTTATGGTCGAGCTGGAGGCCACGTCCGGGCGGGAATTGCAATCCTGGTCCCGAGCCTGGCTGGAGACCGCAGGTGTCAATACGTTGACCCCGTCGGTCGAGGTCAACGAAGACGGAATGATCACCCTTTTGGAGGTCATTCAGACCGCGCCCAATGAGTACCCGACGCTCCGTCCGCACCGCATGACGGCCGGTTTCTACGATTTCATCGACGGGAAGCTGGTTCGTGTGCACGGCGTCGAGTTCGACGTCGACGGCGAACGGACGGAAATTCCGGATACGGCGGGGCGCCAGCGTCCAGCACTCATACTGCTCAACGACGAAGACCTCGCGTATGCCAAAGTTCGTCTCGACGACGCCTCGTTCGACACCGCCAGGACTCATCTTCGGGATTTCGAGGAGTCCCTGCCCCGAGCAGTCGTGTGGGGTGCGGCGTGGAATGGCACGCGTGACGGGCAGATTCCGGCACGACACTTCGTCGACTTGTTGTTGGACAATATCGGCGCCGAGACGGGTTCCACAACGATCCTGACGCAGCTTCGCAATCTCGCGACGACCCTGCGCATGTATGTCCGGCCCGATGCCCAGGAAGAGACTCGGGAGAAAGCAGCCTCCAAGCTGTGGGAAATCTCCCAGTCGGCTCCCGAGGGATCCGATCAACAATTGCAATTCGTACAGGCCTTCGCCTCCCATGCGACGAGTGACGAACAGCTTGACACCGTCGAATCGCTGCTGGCCGGTTCGACCCGGCTGCCCGGGCTGGCCATCGACAAGGACCTCGCATGGAAGCTGCTGACTGCGCTCGTGGCCGCTGGCCGCAAGGGCCTTTCTGATATCGACTCCGCCGCCGAGTCAGACAAGACGTCGACCGGGGCCCAGCGTGCCGCCCAGGCGCGGGCAGCAATACCGACGCACGAAGCCAAGGAGAAGGTTTGGGAGCTCGTGGTCGAAAGCCACGATCTTCCGAACGTCATCCAGCGCTCCGCGATCGCAGGATTCAACACGACCACAAGGGACTCCTTGATCAGGCCCTTCGTGTCCCGGTACTTTGCGTCGATCGAAAAACTGTGGAGGGAGCTGTCCCACGAAATCTCGCAGCAGATCGTCACCGGTCTCTTTCCGCAGATCGTCGACCGCGATGTTCTCGACGCTGCGGAAGAATTCCTGGTTCAGTTGGGCGAGGGCAAAGATTCCCTCAGGCGCCAGGTCATGGAAGGTCGGGACTCCATTGAACGCGCGCTGCGCGTCCAGTCAGCCGATGTGATTTCCTAAACGGTCTTGGGACTTCTCGGCAGCCGGGCTCGTCAGTAGAATGATTTTTCTATGACGAGTCCGGCTTCTTCTGCACCCAGTCCGTACGAACAGATCGGCGGGCACGACGCTTTCCACAAACTGACCACGGAATTCTACGACCGTGTAGCTGCGGATCCGGGCTTTCGGGCGCTATACCCCGAAGAAGATCTGGAGCCCGCGCGCGAACGGCTCGAGATGTTCCTGGAACAATATTTCGGCGGGCCCACGACTTATAGTCGACGCAGGGGCCACCCACGTTTGAGGATGCGTCATGCGCCGTTCGAAATCGACTCATGGGCACGGGAAACCTGGTTGAAGTTCATGCGCGAATCGCTTGACACCTTGGATCTTCCACCCATGCTCGATGGCATGATGTGGGATTATTTCGACCGGGCGGCCAGAGCCATGACCAATACCCCTGGCTAACCGGGCCCCGTCCCGGCCGCGTGCTCCGAACTACAGGTTGCTCCCCGGGCGGGAGAGTATGTGACCGCTTTCATTGGATATGCGGTGCCATGGTCCGCACGTGTAGACCTCGAAGCCCTTGACCGATTCATTGAATCCCAACACTGTAGCCCCGAAGGCCGCACCTGAGACCATGTCGAACGACGTCGCCGTCCCCCAGATTCGGGCTCGAACGGTGCTGACGACGGCTCCACCGGCGTTCGAGGGCAATGCTTGTTCGACTGCAGACATTCCGTCACGCGCTATGGTTTCCACGGTTTCCGAGTCCAGATGTCCTTGACGTATCCAGCCGGAGGACGGAGGTACTATTCCGGACCACGGTGCATGGACCGTCGTCGGCGGAATCTCGATCATGCCGCCCGTTTTGTCGATCCGAGCAAGCCGATCAAGCACTGCCGCAGCTTCAACAGTGACATCTATCTCCGACGGTTCCGACAGATGCAAAGCGCGCATCCCGAGAACAGTCGGAACCTGTTCGAGAAGAGTTTCCGCGCTCATGACGGGGACCCATACGGCCACGACGGACCCATGGGCTTGAAGCCTCACGGCCGATGACGAATCGATGGACCTTACCCGGGACAACAGGGTCGCAAGATCCTTGGCTTCCCGGAGGTCGGCGAATTTCAGTGGTGCGGAAGAGGACGGTGTGGGCATGATTTCACGATCGACGGGGACTTTTGTATCCATTATGTCCTTCCTCGCCCGCGCCGACATCGTCGGCACGTTCGCTTTGCCCCTTATGACACAGGATTCGACTGGCTCTAAGATCGATGGGTGAGTACTTTCCACGATTCCCAGATTCCTGCGGAGGATTTCGATCCGACCCGCTCTCTGTTGAGTATGCTCGACCTCGAGCCGAATACTCCGTTACGGACCACGGAGGATATATTCGTCGGCTACACCGTCAGCCCGGAAACGCCACGGGTTTTCGGCGGTCAGGTATTCGCTCAGTCCGTCATGGCGGCCAGCCGAACGGTGGATCCCGACCGACCGATCCACTCGATGCACGGATACTTTCTGCGCCCGGGAGATGTCACCAAGCCCATCACCTTTGGCGTAGAGCGCATGCGGGACGGAAGGTCATTCTCAGCTCGCCGTATTCACGCTTATCAAGACGGGAAAGTCATTCTCTCGTCTATCGCGTCGTTCCAAACACACGCACCGGGGATTGAGCATCAGGAGCCGATGCCGACCGACATCCCGGAGCCCGAGAGTCTGCGCAGTCCCAAGGAACTCTGGGGGCACCTGGACCATCCCCTGGCCCGCCGCGTGGTCCACGGTCGGCCTTTCGAGATTCGCTACATTACGGACCCGATCTATTTGAAGCCTTCCGAGTCTCGGGAACCGGTCAATGCGGTGTGGTTCAAAACCCATGGGGCTTTACCTGATGACCCGTTGATCCATCGCGCGGCGATCGCTTACGCCTCGGATTACACCCCCATGGATCCGATCCTCCGGGGCCATGGAAAAACGTGGCAGGACCCAGGTCTGACCATGGCGTCTCTGGACCACGCGATTTGGTGGCACCGTCAGGCACGGGCCGACGAGTGGTTGCTGTATGTCCAGAACTCCCCTAATGCATCGAATTCACGCGGGCTGTCCTGCGGACGAATTTTCAACAGGGAAGGCCTTCTGGTAGCCACGACCACTCAAGAGGCCATGGTCCGCGTCCGTGAAGACGGCGCGGATTCGTGATGCGAGGTCACGCCTTATGAGCCTGCACCGGTAACGACGACGGCCGCTCCCCTATGAGGGTGAGCGGCCGTCGTCGTTACTGAGGTCTCTAGTCGCGTGTGAGGCGACGATGAGTCAGGCGATGGGGTCGAGCTGCGTCGGGCCCCAACCTTTCGACCTTATTTTCTTCATAAGATTCGAAGTTGCCTTCGAACCAGTACCATTTGTCCGGTTCTTCCTCGGTGCCTTCCCAAGCAAGGATGTGAGTGGCCACGCGGTCGAGGAACCAACGGTCGTGAGAGACGACCACGGCACAGCCCGGGAAATCAAGGAGTGCATTCTCGAGCGATGCGAGAGTTTCCACGTCGAGGTCGTTGGTCGGCTCGTCGAGGAGAAGAAGATTTCCACCCTGTTTAAGCGTCAACGCGAGGTTCAGTCGGTTGCGCTCACCGCCGGAGAGGACGCCCGCTTTCTTCTGCTGGTCCGGCCCTTTGAATCCGAAAGCCGAAACGTAAGCTCGCGAAGGCATTTCGACTTGACCAACCTGGATGTAGTCGAGGCCGTCCGAGACGACTTCCCAGAGCGATTTCTCGGAATCGATGTTGGCTCGGTTCTGATCGACGTAGGCGATTTTGACGGAGTCGCCGATTTTCAGATTTCCACCGTCCAACGGCTCCAAACCAACGATCGTCTTGAACAGTGTGGACTTGCCCACGCCGTTCGGCCCGATCACGCCTACGATGCCGTTGCGCGGCAACGAGAACGACAGATCTTTGATGAGGCTTCTGTCTCCGAAGCCCTTTTGCAAGTCCTCGGCTTCGATGACCAGATTGCCCAGCCGGGGTCCCGGAGGTATCTGGATTTCCTCGAAGTCGAGTTTGCGGGTTTTCTCGGCTTCTGCCGCCATCTCTTCGTATCGCGCGAGGCGAGCCTTCGATTTGGTTTGACGACCCTTAGAACTCGAACGAACCCAGTCGAGTTCGTCCGCCAGGCGCTTGGCGAGCTTGGCGTCCTTCCTGCCCTGGACTTCCATGCGTTTGCGCTTGGTCTCGAGGTAGGTGGAGTAATTGCCTTCGTATCCGTACAGGCGTCCGCGCTCCACCTCGCAGATCCACTCGGCGACGTGGTCCAAGAAGTAGCGATCGTGGGTTACTGCGAGGACGGCGCCCTCGTAGGACGAAAGGTGCTGTTCGAGCCAGAGCACGGACTCGGCATCGAGGTGGTTGGTGGGCTCATCGAGCAAGAGAAGATCCGGCTTCTGCAAAAGCAGTTTGCACAGTGCAACACGACGGCGCTCGCCACCGGAGAGCTTACCGACTTCCGCGTCGCCGGGCGGGCAACGCAGGGCGTCCATGGCCTGTTCCAGTTGGCTATCCAGGTCCCAGGCGTTGGCCGCGTCGATGTCGCCTTGCAACTTGCCCATTTCTTCCATGAGCGCGTCGAAATCGGCGTCCGGGTTGGCCATCTCTTCCGAGATCTGGTTGTAGCGATCAAGTTTTTCCTTGATCACTCCAACACCTTCCTCGACGTTGCCAAGAACGGTTTTCTCCTCGTTGAGGGGCGGTTCCTGCAACAGGATGCCCACGGAGTAACCGGGGCTCAGTCGTGCTTCACCGTTAGACGGTTCATCCAGACCAGCCATGATCTTGAGGATGGTGGACTTACCGGCGCCGTTGGGGCCGACGACGCCGATTTTGGCGCCTGGGTAGAACGACATGGTGACGTCGTCCAGGATGACCTTGTCGCCCACCTTCTTGCGGGCTTTAGACATCGTGTAAATAAATTCAGCCATATGGACAAGGCTACTATGTTTGCCTAGCCCGTGTAGGCATGCCCAATCATGCAACGTCCGGTGCTGAGCGCAGGCGCGCCGACGGCGGTCACCGTCCGATCAGCCCGAACATCGACCATGACGCATTGCTCGTGGGTTTTGACCGCCGCGTCCACGTTGTCCACGTTCAACCCCGTGGGCGTGCTGTCCTGGCCGGTCTCCACATCGTCGCCGCTCCGCCCGCTCTGTATGATCGCCTCGCGAACGCGGGCTTCGGTCACGTCGCCATCGGATAACGCGGCCTCAACGGCTTCCTTGATCTTGGCTGCATCTACTTGGACCTGGTCATCGGAGCTTGTCGCGCCGGATACTTCTCCGACTGGCGTCTGCGGTTCTGCCCCGGCCGTGGAACACCCGGAAATACCGCCGACCAGCCCGAAAGCGACCAGTACGATCGGCCATTGTCTCCGTGATGATCTTTGACCCTTGCCCACATAAACCCCCGTTCGCATCCACGGGACGACGAAACGCCCATGTCCGACGTCGACGTCATAATACTTCCACCGTCGTTCTCATACCGAGCGATCCTCCCTTCGGACCGATGGATCCCAGCTGGAAGGCCGAGCACTACGAAGAAACGAATAGTTGGCGTTCGACACTCGCGGCTTGGGCGGTCGCCCCGTTGTCTCGCTCACCCTCCGCACCACCTATCCCGCCACATGTCAACCGTCCAGGGCTTTGCGCGGCGCTTTCGGCGGAATCGTGAGATTCTGGAAGGTTCCCCCATGAACCGCGGACCTTGTTTGAGGTGCCCGACGTGATCTCCCCTTGCCTGCTCCGGCTTCCTCCAGCGCGAACAAATGTCGAGGTGCCGAAAGCCAGATCGAGGCCCACAGACCGTGCTTCGATGTCCACGCTCGTCCGTTTTTCCCGATGCGCCGTTTCCCAATTCCGGATTTTGAGTTTTCCCTGCACCAGTAACGGCTGGCCAACGTCCACGCTGGCGGCAACGTTGGTGCCCAACGAACGAAACGAATTCACGGTGAACCAGTTGGTGTGGCCCACGGTCCAATCGCCTGTTTTGCCGTCGAACCAACGCGCCGTGGAAGCCAGACGAAATGAGCACACGGCGGTCCCGTTGGGGAGCGTTCGCAGGTCCGGTTTCGTGGCGACGAAGCCGCGAATAGTCACGTAGTCAGTCATATCGGATCCTCCAGTCCATTCGGTCCACGTCGCGAGCTACGCGATCGCACGTCCTGAAAAGAGCTTGCCTCAGAATCTCGCCGCGCCTCCGGTCCGTTCCTCGATAAGGCGTGTGTTTGTGGATAACTCGCCCACGCCAACGACGGTTTGCTCTGTTTGGGAGGACTCACGTGGGCACTCGGTTCAGGACACCACATTTCCATATTGAACAGCAGACTGGTGCATTTCGACTCAAAAACTAACAATCTGTTCTCATTTTAGGAATTTCGGACCCATATTGCTGTTCTATATCGTCTTATGCGAGCCGTTCGACCGCGATCCGGATAAGGAGTGCCCCGTTGACCCAGCGCGTTGTGAGCGAAGCAAACCCGAGCGTGGAGGGAGATCATCCACAGAGCCGTGCCTGTTCAGGGGATGCCCGGCCCCACCAAGCCCCACAACAGATAGTCCTGGTACGTCCGCATCGATTCGCGCCCAACCCCTTCACGGAGTTGGACAACCGTTTCCAAAGCCGGCCCGCCCAGGACCCAAGTCAAGTGGCACGCCTTGCTTTCGAGGAAGTCACTTGCCTTGCCGGGAAACTAGAAGAACTGGGCCTCGGCGTCGCGGTCTTTGAGGACCTTACGAACGAAACTCCGGACAGTGTCTTCCCCAACAACTGGTTCAGCACGCATGATGACGGAACCATCGTCCTCTACCCCATGCATGCCCCCAACAGGCGCGCCGAACGGCGCGAGGACGTTCTCGCCCACCTGCGAAAAAGCGGAGTAGTTCGACGCGTCGTCGATTACAGCGCTGCCGAATCCGAGGGGCAGTATTTGGAGGGAACCGGAGCCATGGTCCTCGACCATGTCCATCGGCTTGCCTACGTGTGCCGCTCCCAGAGGGCCTCGGATCGATTGCTCGACAGGTTCTGCTCGGATCTGGGTTTTCAGCCGGTGGTTTTCGACGCCCTCGACGCCCGAGGCGTACCCGTTTACCACACCAACGTTTTGATGTCCGTTGGAACCCACATGGCCCTCATCGGGGCAAGTATGATCCGGGATCCCAGGCAACGAGCCATGGTTCTCGACAGTCTGCAATCGACAGGCCGTCAGGTTATAGAGCTCGAAGAATCTCAGATCCAGAGATTTGCAGGCAATTGCTTGGAAGTATCTGCCGTCGGCGGACCGACGCTCGTCCTCTCCACGACGGCCGCCTCGAGCCTGACGCCGCAACAACGCAGGGCGATTTCCGCCCACGCGAATCTCGAGCCGGTCGATGTATCAATGATCGAGTCGGCAGGTGGTTCGGTTCGTTGCATGATGGCGGGCAACCATTTGCCTCCACGACTAGCAAAGCCCTAGTCGCCCGAATACGACGTTTCAACCAGTGGTGCGCGTTCCCGCAAATTTGCTCAAATTTCCTAGCTGACCAGGGTAAACAGGTGCCTATACTCGGCACATGAACGAATTCCCAGAATCCATCCCGCAGAATGGACCGATCTTCCCCTACACGGTCGGCGATACTTTTGCCGGTGCAACCATCACCTCGGCATTGAAGCGCGGAGGACACGTTGCCATCGAACTAGAAGATGGCAGACAAGGAACCTACACCAACCAGTCGAATATGCTCGGAGCATGGAAGCTGGTCTCCCAGAGCCGATCCAGCGACTCGTGAATCTGCTCGAGCAGCCCACCCGGTCCCGACTCACAAAAAGGAACCCCGCCATAGGCGGGCACATGGCCCGATATGGCGGGGTTTTTCGTGCCCCAGGAGGGAGTCGAACCCCCGACCAAGAGATTCTAGCTGGCGTGATTTCATTGGGTATCGTTTATCGTGCAACCGTTGAGATCAGAAGCGACGAATGGATTATTCCATCGAATATAGTTTCGATTCATGCGCTGAAGTACCGCTGTTTCTGTTGGGTAAATGTTGGGCGACTTCTCTTTTCAACCAACCGGTTAAGAACTACCTCGCCCGGTAGGCCTTCTGTCGACAGGCATTGGTGCAGTAGCGACGCCCCTTCCGCCCGGCAATCTCCGTACCGCAGGTTTCACACTTCGTTACGGTTCTCGCAACACTCGTTGCGTAAAGAGCTACCCGACACCGCGACGAGCAATAATCATGTACCCGCTTCTTGTTGGGTCGAACGAGGCACGGAGTGCCGCAGGCCTCACAATCGACCGGAATGCACCCTTCGATGAACTGAGGCATGAACACCCCCACGCGCCCTGGCCAGTCCTCCATATTCGGGCGCTGCCTCCGCTGAGCCATGCATTCGACACAAACGGCGGCGCTGATTCGCCGGGATTTCCGGCCACGCCATGAGTGCTTCTCTGACTCGCGGATGACCACATCACAGGGAACGGCTCGCTGCTCAGCGGTGAACGGTGCCTCGCAGATGGGGCAGATGTCTGTTCGCATAACCGTAACGTTACACTAACGTGCACACTCCTGCTGTGAGTGTTTGAACTCCCCTGGATCAGGAGACTTCACACGGCGGATCACAGGGATACTCAAAAGTGAGTACCCGGCGTGGATCGCGAGACCTCACAGGGCCCCTCGCGTGGAAGCCCATACGCGCTCAGCTAGTAGGGTTCGTCATTTGCGTACCCCTGGTCTGCGTCATTTGACGCACCTGAACCCTCGTGAAACGCGAAGGTCGACGAAGGATACGCAGATTCCCGATAACCCTTGAACACGATGAAGCCCCGGCCAGTTCCGAAGAACCAACCGGGCAACACAACACGCGGCACAAAAATTGTCGATCAGAACCAGCCCCAAAACCCCCGGAAACACGAGCCAAAACCAGGAAAACTCGCCCTAAATCGCTGAGGCTCCCAACGGGTCGGGGAGGTATCTCAATGCCCGGGAGGGGCGTTATCCACAGGGTGGGACCGGATGCCCCCTGGGTTGGTGGAAAAACAGAACCGGGCATGCGGACCCCGTGGAATTTTGCTGTGTATGTATCCCAATGCCCGGGATGGGCCACTGGTCGATAGGGGGACCGGGTATCCCCTAGGGGCATGTGCTCACTGGACCTGGACACGATGGAGGCCGCGCCCCTCGAGTGGAGGGACGCGGCCTGACAAGGGGCTTACTTGGTGGTCTCTGCCTTCTTCCCGACGGTGACCTTACCCAGTCGCTTCGGGTGCATAACCGCCCATCCGAGACGGAAGATCACACGCAGAGCGATCGAGTCGCTGTGGAACAGCACCTGATCCGAGGATGCAACCTCGACGGGCGAGACAGCTGACGGGACCGCGCTCGGGTCGATGACGACCAGCTCATCCTCAGCCACAGCCGGTGAGGTGACGACGGGGACTCCGAAGAGAGACTTGCCCATGTCTTCGGTTCCGGCACCGAGCAACGAGGAGTTGAGGTCTTTGCCTGACTTCAGGTTCCTCAGTTTCCCCCAGGCCAGCGGGTGTGCGACAACGATTCCGGCGGTGCCGCCGTTGGACTCGATCTGCGCGATGACATCAGCGATCGGGTCGAGCTTGTCAGTGACGTTGCCACCGTCAATAATGCCTGGGGTGTTTGCCAGACCAGTCAGCGGCACGGTCTCGCTCGGGGTATGTGACATCAGGGCGTTATTCGCTTCCTTGGTCACGGCTCGCATGGACGAGTCGGACATCAGCTGCGCGTTGACGCCGCCGTTCTCGCGGTACAGCTCGGAGGAAAGGAAGATCATCTGGGTGATCTTCTTGGTGTGGATCAGTGTCTGGGACAGGGCCGGTTCCTGGAGGTTGAGGTATGCGGCCTCGTCGCTGAATGCTGCCGGGGAGTCATCCACCCAGGGGACCAGGACGGAGCCTCGGTCGGTTCCTGCTTTGGTATCGACGACGGTGGTGGCGTTGAGGATCAGGGCCTCGGGGATCGCGTCGGTTGGGGCGAATGCGGCGCGGTCGGGTGACCAGGCTGCTGCGCCCTTGGTTGAGGTTTCGATGAGTTCGTTAGGGGTAGCCATGTGATGTGCCTACCTTTCTGGACGGCGATATAGATAGAGCCGCCCGTTAGAAACTTGAGTGTTTTCTAATCGCGGCGGCTCCTGGCCGTTCCAGCGATACCCCGCCTGGGGGTAATCGTGTACGGAGGTTCGTAGGCGCCCGGCCCGAAATGCCTCGTACAGTGTTTATTATACAGCATTTCTTTGGCCGGGCATCTACTTATTCGGTTTTTATAAGTCCCTGGGCTTGAATGCGTCTGCCAGTGAATTCTGCATTTTCACTTTCCTATGTTGTCCTTGTGCTGCGACAACCGGTCCACGGGGCTTTAGGTCGAACTCTTGGACAATATCGTTGGCCGTCTGAGCGACCTTCTCGCTGTCCACGTCGCCGTCCTCGGTCATGAACTGTTGGGGGTCATCTGATAGTTTCCAGAACAACTTTCCGGGCAGGTGCTCGGGCAGCTGGGCCTCGACGGAAGAGCGCAGGAGGGTCTCGCGTTGGTTGGTGATCGTCTCCAATTGGGCTTGAGTCTCGCGCAGCTGGCGGCGGTATTTGGTGGCTTCTGCTCGCAGTTTCGATGCTTGGCCTTCGTCGTCCGGGCCGTCATCGCCGGCCGTATCCCCGCCTGGGTGATCCATGGCGGTGTCGGCGCTGCCGTCCGTGGATGCAGTGGTGCTTGGGTCTTCGGTGGGCTCCTGACTGGTATCAGCGGCCTGGTCGGCCTCGGCCTGTCTCGCCGTTTCGTTCTGTTCGACCTCGGTGTTGTTTGAATCGGTGTTTGCCATGATGTGTTATCTCCTTATCTTTTTTCTAGGACGAGGCCTCGTGCTTCGGCCCGTGTATGTCCTACGGGTTGCAGTGGCCCTATAAGCCGTCCGTGCTGGTCGAGGGATTCGTTCTTGCATACGGTGCACACTGCCTCTAGCGCGCCTTCTGTGGGCTTTGGGAGGGACTGTCTGTAAAAGAGTCCGCAGAAGGTTCTATACAGTCTTGGTGAGGGCTTGAGTGGTCCTGTCTCAGGCGGTTCTTGGATAGTGAAGGTTCTGTGGTGAATAGTGATTGGTAACTCTGCTGGGGTTATCATTTATTCTCTCTTTCTTAGGATTGACAGCCTTGTCTGAAACAGGCTCTGGATTGCCAGAATTGTTTTTCCTGTTCGAGTCGGTCGTTCTGGCGCTCGAAGACGACGATTGTCTTGCAGGAGGATCGCGGCCACGGTGGCGGGGTCAGGCTGCTTCTTCGGTGGTTTCCGCTGGTAGTCCGGCACCGTGTTTCCTTTCGTGTTCTTCGAGGAAGTCGATCATCTTGTCGGTGACGGTGGGGATCTTCTCGTAGGGGATGAAGGCTTTGATGTCTTTGCCGCGCATGATCACGACCCCTTCGATGGGGGTGCTGTTTTTGTTCCAGGTGTAGGGCTTCACGCGTAACCGGAATTGGACTTGGTTCACGCTGCATCTCCGTTCTCGGGGTTGTTCCAGTCCTTCTGGAAGCGGGCGAATCTTTCGGCAATTTCGATGTGGTGGGAACACTGGTCCGAGCCCTGGGCGGCGGGGTCCTCGCAACCGGCCCGGCGGCACTGTTCATCGCTCGAAGGTGCCACGGAATCAGTCGAAGGTGCCGAAGGTGCCACGTTCTGTACACACGGCACCTTGGTGGCACCTTGGGAACTGGCATCCGAAGGTGCCGCTTGTCCGTACGTGCTGGCACCTTCGGCACCTTGGGCACCTTGGGGGTTGTCGGTGGCACCTTGGGGGTTGTCGGTGGCACCTTCGGGGTCGATCTGCCATACCCATCCGGCACCAAAAGCCGACTTCACGGACAGGATTCTCGGATTCTTCGAACGCTTCCGAGCCTTCTTCATCTCGTCCTGAGAGAACCCCTCAGCAAGCCCAGCTTTGATGACCGCACCGGCTTTCGCCTCCTGTGCCTCGGTGTTGACCAGGTAGTCGTACACGAACTGTTGGGCCGCGTTGCGGTCCTCCTCGTCCTCAGCATCGGAGGAATCGCGGTTGATCAGTTCCCCGACAGTCACCTCGGATGCCCCGAGGAACCGGACCTTGCCGACGCTCGTGTCCCCGTCCTGGGTTGGTACGTTGACCGATTCCAGGGCGAACTTCCACGAACCGCGCCCGGTCCCGTAGTTGTTCTTGTCCTGGGTCAGGATTCGCTCGCCGGTCTCCGGGTCGGAAGCGAAAGCCAGATAAGACCGGGTGAGGTCTCGCCAGGCGTGCGAGCCTGACAGCTTCGCCCCGATATTGCCCGCGCCCTTGCCGAAATGATTGATCAGCACGATCGCCAGATCATGCTCCTGAGCTAAGGCCATGAGTGGACCGTAGGATCGGCGGACATCTTGGACCTTGTTCATGTCCCCGTCCATGAGGTTCGGTGCCGGGTCGATAATGATCATCCGTGCCCCGGTCTCAATCACGGCTTGCCGCAACAGACGGAGGTCTACCGGGAAGATCAACTCTCGCTCGTTGGTGAACGAATCGGTGATCGTGGCCGCCTGGACTCGGGCAACACGTTCCAAGTCGGCACCGGCGGCGATCAGGCGAGGCACCATCACGGTTGGCCAGTCGTCCTCAGGCCCGAAGATGACGATGTTCTCTTTCGACCCGTAGAGGTCGCCGGAAAGCGTGCCTTGGGTCAGTTGTGCTGCCAGGTCGAGCATGAACGTGGATTTGCCTTCACCGCCGATACCGGCGGCAATGGTCCCGGTGCCCAGGGGGATCACACCGGCCCCTTCGTGTGCCCAAAGCCACCGTTGTTTGTGCGGGGTGATCATGTGGGCGTAGGTGACCCGAAGTTCGGTCCGGGCCTCATTGTCTTCTGCCATGTGTGGCCTTTCCTCCCAGCGATATGGCTGGAATAGAAGAAGTGAAAAAGGGTGTGTGGTGCCAGGCCAGGGACAAGGTGTGTCCCCGGCCTGAACTACGCACGGGATGGGGTTAGGCGGCTACCGCCAGTGGGACCGGTTCATGGGTCGGTGGGACCACGGTTGGCCACGGGCCGGAGCGATCCACGCCGGGGCTAGTTTTCGGCTGCCAGTACCCGGTGGGGGACTCGCGCTGCTTGGACTGGAGCCTGCGCCTGTCCCAGTGGGGTTGTTCCCACGGATACTGTGGACGCGCTCCAAGATCAGCGGCCAACGATTCGGCACGAGAAATCGCATCAGTGTCCAAGGCTTCGTAGACAGTCTGTTTACCTTCCGCGTTACCCATAACCGTCCCAGTCAGATAAGCCCCGGAGATCGCAGTATCCGGGCTGGTCATGCACACCTTGGCATGATCGACGATGTTGGACGGGATACCGGCGAGGAAATCCGCGCTCATCTGGAACCACCTGCCCACCGATACTTGTTCAACACGTGACATGTCGGGCATAGTTGCACGTCGTCTGGCACATACTCGCCTTTCGAGGTGCTGGTCACATCGGCAACGTCCGGGCGGCGTGAGAGTCTGAATCCGCATAAGGCGACCGGGCGGCCACCGTCGAGGAAGGCTCCTTCCACCCGTTCGGGGAGGAAATAATGGGATAGGTCGGTGGGGTCGTTGCGCTCGTTCAGGTCCGCGATGGTCTGAGGACCGGTCAGGGTATCGGCCGTCACTTATGCGACCTCCAGACCGTCTTGGTCACCGAAGATGACATCCGCGTTCCACCGGTTGACGAACGTCGCGATCTCATCAGCGATGTCGACCGCGTCCATGAAGTCCACGTCAGGCCACGGGCCGCTGATGGAGTACTCCGTGCGCAATGGGTACCCATGTCCGGGGTCCAGGATGTAGATCTGGATGACCTCGTTCTCGGATGACGGCCCCCAGTAGATTCCGGTGCCTTGTCCGGTGGATGAGTCTATTTCGCGGGTGAAGATTTCGGGGATGGCCGGGTGGCGGGGGTTGCGGGTATGATCAGTCATGTCTTGTACTCCTTGTTGAGTGCTTGTTGAGGCGTCCTTCTCACTGTCTTTGCCGCCAAGCTGTGCAGTGCGAAGGACGTTTTTTTCGTTTCTTGCTTCGCTCATCTACTTCTCTCCAATCTGCTCGCGTTCCCACGCTTGGACGTCGTCGAGCCGGAATCTCACGAACTTGTTATTGAGCTTCAGACTGCGAGGCGTCTTGCCCTGTGAGTGCCAGACTCGAATCGTCTGAAGCGCGACCTGGTAGCGATCCGCCAGGTCTTGCATGGTGAGCCATTGTGCGCCGGGGTCTAGAGCGGGCCTTTCGTCCGCTTCGATCCTCGAGTGCCTCTCGGCCAGTACGTCGGTCATGGAGCCTCCTATGCTCTGAAAATTTATGGGGAAATCATTCCCGCATAAACCAGTATACACAAACATTTGGGAGAGAAAACCGTTGAGCATAAGCTGGTTGCATGACCGAACCATCGAACAGCCCTGGTGCCTCGACCGAAGAACTCGAGGAGTTGCGTTTTCGCCAAGAGGTTCAGCGACGCCGAGCCGAAAAGGGATGGTCGCAAGAAGCACTCGCCAAGAAGATGTACGACGCCGGATGGACGGACTTTCATCAGGCAACTATTTCTCGCATCGAGAAGGGGAAGCGTCCCGTGAGGCTCGGCGAGGCAAGAACCTTAGCCCGCATCCTGGAATCGTCTGTAGGGGCCATGCTCGCGCCTAGCACTGACATGCAGTTGCTTGAGACGTTCAACCGGGTCGGCCAGGAGGCCGTGGACACGATGAACGACGCAGTTGAGTCGATGATGGAATTTCTGCAATACCAATGGGCGCTTGAGTTTCAATTGACACAGGTAGAGACAGTTGACTTGGAAGGATCTGTACCTGAGGACCAAGTTGATAGCTTCCAAGCGATGATCAACAAGGGAAGAGATCTTGTCCGCCTTGATCCTGAAGTGATTATTGAGATGGCTCGGCAGAACGTGGGTCCTCGCTCGAGAGATACGAAACGTGCCTAGGCCACCACTCCCCCTTGGCTCGTACGGGGATATTAGGGTCACAGAGAAGAGCGAGAAGCACTTTGTGGCCAAGGCCCGGTACAGGGACTACGACGGGAAGCTCAGACTCGTCGAACGGAAGGGCGCGACGGCGCGGCAGGCCGAGAACAACCTCAAATCCGCGTTCACCGAACGACTCACTCCACAGGACCCGACCAGGCTCAACCGTCAGTCTCGGATCGTGACGCTTGCGGATACGTGGTGGGAGTTCATTCAGGGCAAGGATCTAGCCCTGCGAACTTACGACCGTTACCGCGAGGTTCTGGACGGTTGCATACTCCCCCGCCTTGGTGCCGTGCGTCTCTCTGAGGCGTCCATTGGCGTCCTCGATTCCAAGTTGAGGGAGATCGCTGCGGTTCATGGTCCGTCGAATGGGAAGCACGCGCACACTGTTCTGAAGCAGATGTTCGCTCTCGCTGCACAGCGTGACGCACTCACCACCAACCCGATGCTCTACGTGGGAAACGTGATCGTTCCTCAGAATGAAACGCGGGCACTGACTGACGATGAGGTGCCGCGTCTGAGAGAGTGCCTGTCCGGTGATGTGCTGGACGTCTTCGATCTACTTTTCGGCACCGGCACCAGAATCAGCGAGGCCCTAGGACTTCGATGGGGTGATGTGGAGCTGGACCCCCGCGCACGTGTAACAATCGCCGGTGCCGCTAAGCGGGTCAAGGGCCGGGGAATGATCTGGGAGCCTCGCCCTAAGTCTCTTGGTTCGATGCACCGGCTCTACGTTCCATCGTTCACTGCGGACATGCTCAGACGGCGACCTCACCTGTCTGAGTGGGTATTCCCGTCTTACACGGGCACTTTGTGGGATCCGTCGAACTTCCGCACTCGGCTGCGGGGCCAGCTCGAAGGCACCGGCTTCGAGTGGGTTCATCCTCATACGATCCGGGCGACGGTGGGAACTTTGCTCGCCCACACTGACAGCCTCAAGGCGGCGTCCGCTCAGCTCGGTCACGCTTCCGAAGAGATAACGCTCCGTCATTACGTGATGAAGTTGCAGGATGCTCCGGATGCTTCGCAGGCCTTGGAAGTGCTCAAGGGCTAAGAAAACGTTAGTGATGGGTTTGTGTTGGATCACTACCCCACTAACAAGAATGAACCCCGCCAAATCGCTCTACTTCGTTGATTTGGCGGGGTTTTTGTGCCCCAGGAGGGAGTCGAACCCCCGACCAAGAGATTAGAAGGCTCCTGCTCTATCCACTGAGCTACTGAGGCGTGGCCAAGTTGACCTCGTCTAGATTACCGCGCAAGGCCGTGGCTCTCCACTCCGCGATGCTAAACGATTGCGCTGACCCTGCGTTCCCGCCGAAAAACGCGCCGGGTCGATGGATCGATGAACATGATGTACAGCCCGTACATCAGGGCAACAACGGCCGCGACGAGACGACCCATGTTCACGTCCAAGCTCAGATAAGGGAAGACATCCAATTGATCGGACACGGCCCACATCATGAAAAAGAGCGTGGTCAAAAGGAAGAAATCGACGTGCCAATCCGAGCGGATTCCCGTGGCAGCAAAAAATGGGATGAGCCAAACCACGTACCAGGCCTGAATCATGGGGTTGAGCATCACGACAAGCGTCAAAGCGATCGTGATGCGCCGAATCAATTTCTCGTCCCGTCCCACGAATGCGAGAATCGCGGCGCCGAGCACGCCCACCATTTGGCCGATCTTCTGCACGAAGGATTGGAGGTCCCCACCGGGTAAGCCCACGGAGTCGCCCCACAAGCGAACCAAGAAGCTGAACAGCCCGACCGGGGCGTACCAGATCCACACGCCGCCCGTCGTCGAAAGCGCTCCGACCCAATCGAAGCCGAACCCATTCGCGAGACCCATGAGCCACAGTTCCAGAAGCGCGATCCCTGCGGTGAGGAACCAGTATACGAATTTCCTGGGCCACGAAGCACCGCGGCCAGCCCAGAGCAGGCCGATGAACGGGAGGATCAGCAACGCTATCGGCTTGACCGCAACCGCGATGGTCGTGAGTGTGATTCCACCCAGCCCGCCGGCGGTATTCCTCCATCGAGCAGAGACATACACCGCGGCCATCATCAGACCGATCATCAAGGCATCATTGTGCGCGGAGACCACGAAATGCACCAAGAACATTGGGTTCGCCAAGCACAGCCAGCAGGCCCTCGTAGGATTGACGCCGTGGAGCTTGGCGAGTTTGGGAAGAAAATAGGCGATCAGGGCCACGCCTATGAGCGCCACTCCGCGGAATAGATAGAAAGCGATGTCCGGAGAATCGCCGGCGACTTGTACTACCAATCCTTCTATCCACAGAAAGACGGGACCATACGGCGGAGGGGACTGACTCCACAATTGATCTGCGCCGTTTTGCAGGAAGTTGTTGACCGAGGAGACTCCGGCTTCATACGGGTTCAGACCCGACTGGTAGAGACGCCCCTGAGCGAAATAAGAGTAAACATCGCGGCTGAACAGCGGGAATGCGACCATCAACGGGATAGACCAAGAGATGATCGCCGCAGTGACCCATTTCTTGGCCGTTTTCTGCGCCCAATCGACCTTCTGGCTCAATCGCATCCATTCGCGCGTCAGGGCCATGGCGCCGATGGAGGTGACGACAATGCACAGAACTACCGCGCCATCGGTATACCTCAGCGAGATAATCCACGGTTGAAGCCGTAGGGAGGAGATGGGTGCGAGCCACCCAATACCGAATGATCCGAACATCAGCAGGAGGGAACCGATCGTTCCCATAATGATGGTGCGGAGCGGGCTCCGTTGCACGAACCGGGGTTCCCTGGTGCGTCGCCTCCGAAGCATCGCGCTGTGGCTCAAGCTTCCCCCTGCAGATATCTCGTGGCCTGAAGTCCGCCAGAACTGGGGCGAGACTCCGTTCGATTTTACAGACACAGAAGGGAACGCGCCGACCCTTAGGCGAGGAAGGGACCGCGAGGTAGGTTTGAAGGGTGTCTAAAACGAATGAACGAATAGTATGGATCGACTGCGAGATGACCGGCTTGGACCTGGAGCGCGACGCCCTGATTGAGGTCGCGGTCCTGATCACGGACGCAGAATTGAACATTCTGGACGACGGCCTGGACGTTCTAATCAAACCGGAGCCTGAAGCCTTGGCTCAGATGAATGATTTCGTACGGAACATGCACACCACCTCGGGTCTCCTCGACGAACTCGACGAAGGCCTGTCCATGTCCGAGGCCGAAGACTTGGTTCTGGCGCACATCAAAAAATATGTGCCGGAAGCCGGAAAAGCCCAATTGGGCGGAAATTCGATAGGAACTGACAAGACGTTCCTCTCGCGGGACATGCCGCGCGTCATCGAGCATCTGCACTACCGAGTTGTCGACGTCTCGACGGTCAAGGAGCTCTCCCGCCGCTGGTACCCACGGGCTTATTACCAGGCCCCGGCCAAAACAGGGAATCACCGCGCCCTGGGAGACATCAAGGATTCGATCGTCGAGCTTCAGTACTATCGCGAAGCCGTGTTCGTGCCCCAACCGGGTCCGAACTCCGACGAGGCACGGGACATCTCGCGACGTTTCTCCCCTGCTTCCTCCGACGGGAATTCAGGCGAATAGCCCACGGATTCTACGAGTCGTGACGCTTACCACTCCAGTGACGTGGCGTCGAATTGGCTCCGTCGGCGCCGCTCATGTAAGCTCTAATTCGTTGTCCGATCGCAGGTTGTCAGCCGCGAAGGACATCGCATCTTGGTGGGCGTAGCTCAGTCGGCAGAGCGCCTGGTTGTGGTCCAGGAGGTCGCGGGTTCAACCCCCGTCGCTCACCCAGGTAATGTTGCCCCCGGCTTTCGAGTCGGGGGCAATGTTTTTCACAAACCCCCTGATCAGACCCTATTTCGACACTGGTGCATAACAGTGATCGGCCGCCACAGGTGCTCACTAAAGGGCTCTCGAAGCGGTACTTAAGTGGTGCGCAAAGGTGATCCTTTCCCCCTACACGGGGCTTCGCTTAAGCGCCCGCAGCAACGTCGTGTGCGCAACACCAAGACGACGAGCGACCGACCTAGCACTCGCACCCTCATGGATGACAGCGCGAGCTGCCTGCACCTCGCTCTCACTGAGGGCCGCCACACGTACCCGGGTGTTGACTCCAGCTTCCCAGAGCCGCTTTCGCAGAGTCTGAGCGTGGATACCGTGCTTCCGCGCGATCTCTGCCTGAGTCAAACCATTGGCGTAGTCAACGACGAGCGGAAGAAGAACCGATGCCCTGGCCTTCTCTATCCCAGGTGAAATCGTGCGACGATTTTGCTTCGTCGATTCTCGTCGTGGAGTGGAGCCAGTGACGGAATTCGGTTCACCTGTAGATCGTCTTCGACGATCGCGGCTGCGCGAAGACGTTCGCGAGCAGCCAGCGGCGCGGCTTTCCGCCAGCTCGGGGTTTCGACGGATGTATTCGATCAGCCGTGTTAAAGCAGGTGTTGGACGCGAAAAAATGTCGACCAGCGACCTGCTCACCTCAGCTCCATCCTCAACGACATACTTGTCAGGTCTGGCGGCATTCATATCGATATTCTCCGACGCTTTGGCTGGAGTGGCTAAAGGTCATCGTCTATCGAATGTTCCACGTACCATTACCAACATGCAGGTCGGAATCCATATAGACGGCTACAACCTTTACCATGGCGGTCTCGAGGCTTGTGTGGGCGCTCGACGTCCGGGTGGCGTTGGCTCGATCTGCGATGGCTGGCACACACTCTTGTCACCACTCACTCTCGCTGGGATAACCCGGCGCTCGAAACGGTCACCTACTGCACCGCGAGAGTAAGTGGAGCCAGCACCCCATCGGCCAGCGTGAACAGGACGTTTACTTACGTGCGCTGGATCGCTCAGGCTCCGTCACTCGGATCAGCTACGGCAGCTACGTCGCTAGAGTCGCCACAGCCCCGCTCGGGACCGCCGGCCGAAACGGCAAACCCCTCATCAGCGATCCTCAATGGCCTCTGATGGTGCAAGACGGAGCCGAGCAAGATGTCCCCTGACGCTCGGTTCATGGCATCGGTCGCTCGTCGCGAAGGAAAAGGCTCCGATGTCAACGTCGCCTCTCATCTACTCATCGACATACTCACCGGCACGATTGACGCAGCCGTGGTGATCTCCAACGACAGCGATCTGGCCTACCCCGTCACCTTCGCGCGAGATCGAGTGCCAATCGGACTTGTCAACCCCACGAAGGGCTATCGCGCCGGTAAGATCGCAGGCGAGCACACCGATGGCGTGGGCGACCACTGGTGGTATCAGATGACACGTCGCCGAACCGGTGCCGAGTTTCTGAGAGTGCGTCGCGGCAACTGCCTCCGCCAAACCACCATGGAAAGGTGAATGCATGGTAGCCATCTCAATCGTTGCCCTGGTCATCTCGGCCTTCGCCCTGCCATTCACCATCTGGGCAGCGCGGGCGGCCGCTAGGCAGGCGAAGGCGGCGCACGACCAGACGGAGATCCAACGCGAGCAGGTGGCCGCCGCGCGGGAGCAGACTCAACTACAACGCGATCTCGCTCATGAGGCCCTACAGCCCTACGTGTGGGCGGACATCCAGCCAGATATGCAGCAAGGCACCGTGATGCACGTGGTGGTGGGTAACAACGGTCCCACCGTCGCACGCAACGTGAGGGTGACGTTCGATCCACCGCTTCCAGCCGGCCAGCAACAGTCGGACAAGGTCGAGAGTGTTCAGCGGGTGCTCGCCAGCGGACTCCGCTCGCTCGCGCCGAAACGGGAAATCCGGTGGGCTCTCGGTGCCGGCTACGACCTCCTGTCCAGCGAGGAACCACAGGTCCGCACTGTGCGTGTCGAAGGCGAGGGCCCGCACGGTCCGCTGCCTGTCCTGGAGATTCAGATCGACATCTCAGAGTGGCGTCAGGCCAGGGACGCTCCGGATGGCTCACTGCACCATGTACGCGGCGCGATCAAGGACCTCACCAAGGCCGTCGGTGGCGTAGACAAGACGATGAAGCGTGTTGTCGATCGCTTGGATTACCCAGCGCCAGAGACGGTCGAAATCAATGAAATGAGCGACGCCTTCACCAGGCAGCAACTCGCACCGCCAGCACCCGAGGATGAGGCGGATTCCAGCACAGATCGAGCATCCCTGCCACCGTCGACGGCGGAGGAACGATAGCGCCTGCGGAACTCTCAGTCGGTGGTGCTCTCGCGTGCAGCCTCGCGAATCTGTGCTGAAGGGTGCTGCGCGGCGATGGTCAGCAGTTGAGAAACGGCTGGCACCTCCGGAGGCGTGTGGAGCCCGGAAACGACCGCCGCGGCACTCCGCCTTCCGCCAGACTTCAGGACCTTCGACAGGATTGTCGCGACTCCCTCAGATGCGCGCTCGGCAACGACCAACCTGCTCAGCCCCCTAAGCGCCGCGTCACGTACGGTTTCGTTTGCGTCACCCGCTAGAGCGAGAAGCAGTTCGGACTCTGCCTTGTCTCCGAAACGTTCAATGATCCGCGCACTCGCGGCACGGCGAACGGTGTCGCCGCCAAGAAGGTCCCGTATCAACGGTTCGCGTGAGGCCTCATCTGCGAGAGCAGCGAGCGCTTCGGCGGCGAGGCCTCGGATGTCCTCGTCGTCATCGAAGAAGGTCCGGACTGGCTCTCGGTTCCGAAGAGCTGACACGGCTTCGACAAGGTGTGTCTTGATTGGGTCGGCAAGCGTCGCTCCATGGATGGCGAGTACTTGCAATGCGCCAGACTGTTGCTGAGGTCTGACCCCGGGAGCCGCCAACAAAGCTTCGATACGATCCCACCGCCCACTCGAAGGGTGCCAGACACCGAGCAGGGTCAGTGCATGGCCGGGGTCGAGACCGCCAACACTGTACGCCCCCTTGGCGGCATCCTCGATGAGATTGTCGATGACGCTGCACAGTCGGTCAGTAAGAGCATTGACTGCATCGGAGGGCAGCGTTCGCACGTCGTCGATGGCTTCGAAGACGATCAACTCCCCGGCTCGGGCTCGTTGAAGGACTTGCTCGCGACTCTCGACTACTGCAGGAGCAGCGACCCTCAAGAAGGCCTCGCGTAGGTAGGCGGCGTCGCCGTCAGATCGGTTCGCCGCGCGCTGACGGTCACTCTCACGCCACGCGGATGCGGGGATCGTATGGATCAGCCGGGCGAGGGTCTGCGCGGTTCCGTCGTCGGTGACCGGGGGGTGGTCAAGGAAGTAGTCGATCACGTTGTGAAGGGCGTCCTCGCTCAACGTCCACACCATGGCCTTCAGCAGATCGATGATCTTGTAGAGCACGATGAATGTAGGCCGAGCACGTTCCAGGTAGACCCGTGGCTCTTGGAGCATCGCCAGCGCCCACGCACAGGTTTCGTCGGCGCGTGCTGGTTCGAGAACGTCGCCGGCGGCCGTCAGCAGTTCGATATCTGCCAAAGCGGTCGTTCGAGTCGATCGAGACAAGTCCACGCTGCTCGCCGCGATCCTGGCGGCCATCGTTGGACCCGTGCGCACGATGTGTCGAGTCGCGCGCCCAGTGCTCTTGCTGTCACCGGAGAGACGGAGAAGAGTCAGCCAGCCGGCGACCCTGTCGGGATCATCCGTGGGGCCGGTGGTGACAAGGAAGTGCTCCGCGAGAGCGCCAATTGCGCCACGCCACCCGTCGTGATCACCAGCGCACGAGGCCAGCAACGCCGCGGAAAGCAGGCGCTTGTGGGCAGTGTCCGAGCCCCCGATCCGAATCGACGCATCCTCGCTCCATCTCCGGAACTCCTCAGAGAGATGAGCGGATAGCCCATAGGACATCACCTGGGTTCTCCACCACGACGCTGGGTTGTCGCTGCGCTGGATGATGTTGGCGATGTCGCCCTGCATCCATCCGCTGGCCCTGAACGACGTCAGCGCACACGCGCCCGCGATGGCCGCAGCCGTGACGTCCGACGGTGCCTCTCGATGGATTCGCTGGGTCTTCATCGCGAGGTCGAAAGCCTCCTCGTGTCGTCCGACCTCCAGCAGCGCCCGTGCCCGTTGAGCTTCTAGCCATGCGTGATCCACTGAGGAGTAGTCGTCATGTGCCAGGGCGTCCTGAAGCACTTGGAGCGCCGTATCGGGATCGTTCTCGTCGAAGTGATAGACGCAGCGGAGCACGGATGCCGCGGAGCGTTCACTCGGCGTCGAAGCTAGGTCGACAAGCTGAAGCAGGTCAGCGGGTTCTCCTTGGTAGTGCCAGAGATGAAGGGCAGCAGTGGCGCGCCAACACCAGTCATCGGCCTCGCGTGCATCGTTGAGTGACAGCCCCTTCCGCTCGGCGTCATTCTCCCCTGCGAGCGCAGGAAGGCTCGTCGGTTCCAGAATCCGTTCAAGGTCGTCCCGGAAGAGCACTTGCATGGCGAGGGCTTCGAGCCCGGAGATCGAATCTGGGACCAGATTCGGGTGGGGTGCGATGAGCCGGGGAGTGATGAGGGCATGCCGAACTTCGTCGACCGGTGCAAGATGCACCGCGCCGGTCCACGCAGTGCCGTCCCAGGTCGGAGTCGGAAGCTGCGTCAGCGCGACGTCGGAGAGTGCTTCGTTGTGGTCCGCGTCAACGGTTTGGGAGGCCGGCACAAGAATCTTGGCGCCCTTACCGGTCGAGACGACTCGCTCAGGGGTGACGTGAACCCAGAACGAGAGGTTTCTGTCTTGATCGCGCAGGATCACCACGTGGGGCAGCGCGTGGCGCAGCCAGTAGCCGAAGTGTTCACGGTCGTCCTCGGCAAACCACCACCCAGTGATCGTGCCCTCGGCGTCCTTCTGCGGGGTCTTGAAGTAAGACGACCCGGTCTTGACCTGGGCACCCATCACGGCGCCGAGTTCGTACCGGCGGGCATCTCGCGGCCGCAGATATAGATCGGTGCCTGTGTCGTGCCGGCTATCGATCACCCCTCCCCAGCCCAAGCGCTCGAACTGCGCCAAGACCTCAGACTCACCCGAGGTTCCCGTAGCTTCGTTCTTTGGCGCCCGCACCTACGCCTCCTCCGTTGCCTCGTCCGCAACAACTCGAACGTTGCGCATCGCAGAGCCAGTGAATATGAGCGGAATGAACGAGTCTCGAAACGCGATTCCCGCTGGCCGCCTCGCAGGCCCGCCACCGGGAGGAGTGGTGAGAGGGAACCTCATTCCCACCGGAGCCTTGCCGGAAACATGGTCAGGATGTGGGCCGCCCACCGGATACCCGGGATGAGCGGGAGCGCCCAGATAGTCGGGAAGGTCTACCCGTCCTTCGAAATGTTTCGTGGCCGCGACATGGAACATCGCCCCGTGGGCCCAGGCGATCATGTAGGCCTCGGCGAGAACGGCAGGGACATCCACCCTCAACTGCGTTAGCTCCAGCCCTTGTCGATGCCCGTCCACCTTGGGCGCCTGTGCGAGAACTTCGATGACGGGGCGGTCGAAGATGTCCACGGCGTCCGGGCCGGTCAGCACACCAACCGGGATGGTCCCATCTGCGCTGGGCGGAGTGGTGACGAATGAGACTTTGAGATCATCACGAGCGCGGACTGAGAGACCGTGCTTGACCTTGTTGTGAGCAGCGTTGAGTTGGAGCTCATGTCCCACGAGTAGGTCGATAGCGAACTGGAGCCAGTCAGCGAACACGTTGGACGCCGAAGCGAGTTGCTCCGTCATCCCGCTCTGCAAGTCCTGCTCGCGGAGAACCAGACGGGCGAACTGCATAGGGGCCTCCGCCGAGGAGAAGGACTCGCGGAGCTGGCTTACGACCTGATCGAGTTGGTTTGGCCCGGCCGACAGGGCTTCCCAAACGCACGATTCGGCGACGTTCGTCCGTTGCGAGAGTGCCGCCGTCAACCGCACAAGCGACTCAGCCGCATGGTGCCGCAGGGCGTACGCATCCGTGGCGACCTGTGTAGCAATGGACCTCGGCGAGGTCTCGGGTATGAAGCCCACCGGCCGACCAAGGAGGCGAGCGAACCGCCCACGGGTCTCGGTCACGTGCTGCTGTTCATCAGCGGATGCGGCCAGGGGATGCTCATCGCTGTCGACGTCCGACTCTGCCCACCGCAACATCATGCCGATCCGAGCGCTGAAGTACCCGTACGGATCAGACGACAAGAACGTGTCGTCAAGCTCCTGACACTGCTCGGCCGTCAGATCCGGCCCGGCTGATGGCGGGTACATTCAACAAGCGTATGGTCGCGAGGTCGGCCTGTCCAGTCGCCTCGCCGAGCCACGGGTAACCGGCATGACCTACACCTCAGATGGACGGGACAGACGGCCAGCCCGAGCGCTCCGGGACCGCGACCGTGGCTGTCCGGCTAACCGGGGTGCCGGTTGTCACTGAACCGGAGTAAAATCAAGGCACAGAGGCAGAAGCCCCTCAACATGTAGCCCCGCTCGCCGGGGTTGTCCTTCGGGATACCTCCACACGTACTGCCTCACCACTAGTTACGTGCTTGGAGGCACCTCATGTTCCGACTCATCTGGATCACCAGCATCCACCTGGCAGGATTCTTCCGCCGGGTGATGCCCACCAACATCCTGCTGGACAAGATTCGCACCCGCTCCGGTCTCAAGTGGGGCGTGCCGGCGATGCTGGTCGCCATCCCATACCTCTATGCCGCGAGCCTGCTGACCGTCATCATCCAAGACGGTGGCCCCGGCTGGCTGAACATCCTGGTGCTCATCGCACTGTGGTCAGCGTTGAAGATGCTCTGGAGCGGGCCGGTCAGCCTGGTCTTGCTCACCCGCGTCCGCTGGCAAGAACGAAGCCAGCACCGCGCCCAACAGCGGCAGCTCGGACACCAGGAATGGTCCCCGGAGGTTGTGGGGGCACCTGTCCTGGCAGGAGGTGCCTCATGACCAAGGCGATCCTCTATCTACGCAGCGCGACCGGCAACCGCGAGCAGATACAACAGCAACAAGCCCACTGCCGCGAGTACCTGGCCGAACGCGGCCTCACCGAGGCCGGCACCATCACCGACACCGGCCACCCCCAGGAAGGATTCACCAACCTACTCGATACCGCCTTGAAGGCCACAGCCACCGAGGTGGTTGTCACCGACCTCTCACGCCTGGGCCGCAAGCCCCTGGCCTCTATGAAGAACTTCGACGCCCTCGACCGGGCCGGTCTCACCATTCCATATCGCTACCGGCACCCTCAGCGGCTCGATGGTCGATGAATGCACCCGAGGCATGGCCTACCTCTTCGCCGCCGAGGACGCCCAACGCCTCCACGACGAGGACCATCCCGCCGCCTGAACACCGCACATACGAAGTCCGCCGCCACCCCAGGGGGTGGCGGCGGACTTGTTTGTACTGACCGAGACGAGACGCACACCTGGTTGCTATGAAGTCGCTACCAGGTCGAGATCGGTGTCAGCATGTTGGCTGATCGTCGTAGAGCCAGACGCATCGTCCACGATGAGTCCTACTTCCACGAGGCAAGCCCGAACCGGTGTGCGGCTCACACCGAGCCTGCGAGAGATCGCACGCATCGACACCCCGGCGCGGAACAAGCGAACCGCCTCAGCCCGTTCGTCCACATCGAGACCAGGGCGACGTCGAGGAGTGTTCCGGCGACTCAGGTGCGCAGACACTGTGGCGCGGTGAACGCCGTACTTCTTCGCCAGACCTCGAACGCTCATGCCCGCCTCGTAATCCTCGATCAGACGATCCACCTCGGAAGGAGTCAGAAAGGTTTGAGCCTTCTCGATTCTCCGGACTAACGAGCCACGGGCATCCTCCACAGGAGGGGCTGACGCTCGCCTTGGCCCCTTGTATATACCCCTAGAACACCGTGTTACCAGGGTTTTTGCCCTGCGGGGAAGGTTGCTAAACGTGCTACGCAGTGACCCCAAGTACGAGGCCCGAATGTTGCCGCAGGATTCCCTGGACGCAAGCATTCGGGCCTCGTTTTCTGTATACCGTAACGGAACTCTCGGCCGGTCTCACTCCGCCTCGTCTGCACCACCGATTCCTCTGGCTTCCAACGCATCCCCGACTTGGTCCGCGTGCTGGAGCGTCAACACCAGAACCGGCATGACCCACGCCCAAGGAGCAATCCGGACCCCTCGAGCCTTCTGTGCGTCCCGGACTTCGCGGATGATCCCGCCCAATTGGTTGACCGAGGTTAAGGTCAGGGCCATGGCCAATCCGACCCGTTCCGGGTTGATTCCAAGACGCCGGAAGGGTCCGAGTACGCGTTCACAGGTTTCGATCATGCCTTGCACGGGAGTCGTGCGCGTGACCACCTGAGCCAGCATGATCACCGAAATCACCCGGACCGTATTACGGACCGCTTCCAAGGGCTCAAGGAAAACGGCCTGTGTCACGGCCAGAAAGGCAACCAACACGACAAGTCCTCTCAGATCGCGCAGAAACAGCCCTATACCCAAGCCTGCGAGCGCGTAGCCCGCGGGCGCTATGGCAATACATACGCCGATGGTCCACCAGGTCGCGGGGGCCAAGGAGAGCACCAGAGCGAAGAGCGCAAAGAGCAACAGCTTGATGCCTGCCGGGAGGCGGTGGACGAAGCTGTATCCCGGGTAGTAGAGCGAGATCATGCCAAGACCCGTTCGTAGGTTTCGATGACTTCGGCCGGCTCGCCTTGTGCTGCGAGTTTTCCGTCGGCGATGAGAATTGCCTGGTCGCAGCGACGGGCGAGGTCCAGGTCGTGAGTTACCAAGAGAACTTGTGGGGCCGCCGGCTCGAGGAGGCGACGCGCGATGATTCTGCGGTGCCGTGCATCCAAGAGGCTTGTGGGTTCGTCGGCAATGACGAGATCCGGTTCCCCCACGAGCACCGAGCACAGAGCGAGGCGTTGCATCTGTCCGCTGGAGAGAGCGTGGCAGGGCCGTTCGGCGAGGTCCTCGAGTTCGTGCAGTCGGATGGCTTCCTCGACCTTGGCCGCGGTCTCTTCCCGGGTGAGCCTGCGTCCGCGCAACGTGAGAGCTATGTCTTCGCGAACCGTGGGCATGATGGTTTGCGCTCCCGGATTGGCGAAGACGAAGCCCACTGCGCGCCGTAGCCGTTTGACGTTCTTGACGGAATCGATCCCGTTCACCGTCACATAACCGGAGGAAGGACGCACAAGCCCCGCTATTGCTTTGGTCAGTGTCGACTTGCCGGAGCCGTTCTCGCCGATAATCGCAATGCGAGGCGCCTCCAGAGTTGTGGTGACTCCGTCCAGCAGGACGGTGTGCCCCTCGGGTCCGTCCGCCTCGACGCGCAAATTCTCAATGCTGATGCTCATTCCACGTACTCCAGAATCATTGTTGCGCCCATCCCTCCGCCAATGGCGCAGGTTGTCAGCCCCAGGGAACCAGGTCCTTCATGTCTGAGTCGGTGCAGGAGTCTCACGAGGCTCACTGCTCCGGATGCGCCCCATGGATGACCCAAAGCCAGAGCGCCGCCCCACGAGTTGACTCGTGGGTCGATCTCTCCATGATGGCTCATCCCCAGAGCGTCGAGTACCGCGAGAGCTTGCGCCGCGAATGCCTCGACGACCTCGATGGCCTGCAGATCGTCGATCCTCAGGCCTGCTCTGTCCAGGGCCTCACGGGTTGCTGCTACCGGTACGATCCCGGGAAGAGACGGGTCTCCCCCGGTCATTGTCGAGGCCAGGACCTTCCAGTGGGGGCCGGTGATACTGTCCTGGGTTGTCACGACGACGCCCGCTGCACCGTCCGAAATGCGCGCGGTGGTGCCTGGGGTGACCGTGGCACTCGGCGCGTCGGAAACAGGTGAAAAGCGTCGGAGGGCGTTGCTCCCGAGGCGCCGCGGACCATCGTCAATAATCGTTGTACCGGCCGGGTCCCGGGCCACGGAGACCGTCTCTGCTCGGAGGAAAGACTTCGCTCCTAAGGAAAGCTCGTGACTGCGCTCCGCAAAGGATTCTTGGCTTTCGCGTGAGATGCCCTTCAGGTGGGCCAGCTCGTCGGCGGCTTCGATCATGTCCGGATCGGGGAATCCGCGGGGCGCAAAACGTGCCCGTGCAAACGGAACTCCGTGGTGCGAACGCGTCGGAGCGGTCGACGCGGATTCGGCTCCGCCGGCGATCATGGTCGCTCCTGTGGCCGCGACGTGATGCATGGCCTGTTGGACGGCGGCCAAACCAGAACCGCACTGAGCGTCGATACCCCAACCTATGCACTCTTGGCCGAACCCCGCAGCCAATGCCGCATTCCGTCCGAGGTTGCCCCCTGGGCCGGTGCAATTGCCGAGTATCACACCGACTGGGCGCTGGCCGGTTGTCGTTGCCAATTCTGCCAAGACCATGGCGGCCAATTCTTCGACACCGTAGTCCGCGAGCGCGCGTGATCGACCGGTGATGGGGGTCCGGAGCCCGGCTGTTATGGCAATGTTCTGCATGGGATTCCTTGTAGTAGCCGTTCGCAGGGCTATGGATTACCAGCTAACGGTGTGTTCAGCGAAGCGCCTGGAATTCTTCGGGCGAGAGTCGCCGGATTTTGCCGACCCCTGTTCGAGGCAGGTATTCGCATGTTTTCCATAGCCTGGGAAGCTGAGCTGGGGTCAGATGACGCCGGGCCATGTCTTGAATGGACGTCAATGGTGGCGGGCTCTCTATCCGGTTCGTCTCGATGGCCGCGGCCACCAGATGCCCGGCACGCCCGTTGGGGATGCCGAGTACGAGTGAGGCGGATACTCCCGGCATCGAGTTGAGCACATCTTCGACCTCGGCGGGTATGACGGTGGCTCCCGCCGTGAGAATGGCGTCATCGTCACGACCGTGAAGCTCCAGCAGACCATCGTTGAGTCTTGCCCTGTCTCCGACTGTTGCCCATGGCCCGTCGGCTCTGAGGCCACTACCGGTGCCCAGTACGGCAAGTGCGCGTTGACTTGTCCGGACCCAGAGGATGCCGTCCCGGATTTCAAGATCTACACCGGGGAAGGCACGGAGACCATCCCCGGCGTCGGCGGCCACCAGGGACAGCTCTGCTGCGCCAAAGTAGCTCACGACGTGCAGTCCGTGGTCCTCGGCTCTAACCCTGAGCGGCGCAGGCAGTCTGTCTCCTCCGACGATCGCGGACTTCAGAGCCGTCGGGTGGCCGGCGTCGAGGAGGTCGACTACGTCTCGCAGGTGCCACGGGGTGCCGTGCATGACCGTGGTTTGGGCGATGTCATCGGGAACGATTCGGCGCGTCCTCGGAACGTGGAAGCGGAACCCTGTGAATTCTGCGTGGGACGCAGCATAGGTAGCCATGGACGAGACCGGGTGGACGGGGATCAGCATCAGGTCCTCTGAACCGATCTTCGCCAATCGGTTCAGACCCGGATATGAGATATCCCAAGAGTGTTGGGTTCTCACGACGATGCGTGGTTCCCCTGTAGTGCCGGACGTCAGGGCGGCCCACGCTGCCTGGCTCGGAACTCTTGCTTCGGAAGCCCTCTTGACCAAAGAATTCCATCGAGCTTCGCTCCAGCGCTCGTCACCGACGAGAGGGACGCCTCCCTTGCGCCGGATGGACAGCGCTTCTCGCAGAACGTGTCCGTGATCCCGCCCCCTCACGACGCGGATACGATGCGGGGAAATGTCGCCGTCCGTTGGTGTCACTTCTGGAATGCTCTCGGGTAGGCCTTCCAGAGCCCCATGGTCACGAGAGTGGCGATAACGACCTTGATGAGATCGCAGGGGAGGAAAAGCAGCGATGCCGTAGCGGTCTGGGCCAAGGACATTCCGGTCACGGCCGCCTGCACGGGTATTCCGACTGCGTAGAGCGAGATCATGCCTCCGAGGATGCAGCCAACAGATACTTTAACCCATGTGGGGCGCCCATTTCCTGCCCGCACGACGACGCCGACCACAGCCGCTCCCAGGATCCACGCAACGAGATAGCCGGCGCTCGGGCCGACGAATGCGCCCAAGCCGCCGCGCCCTCCAGAGAGCAATGGCAATCCCAAGGCGACGAGCGCCAAGAACAGCGTCATGGACAATGCGCCCCGCCATGGACCGAGAACAGCACCGGCAAGCATGACGCCTAACGTTTGTGCCGTAATCGGGACCAACCCGGGAAGCGGGATGTTTCCTGGCATCCCCAGGACCCCGACCAGGGCCGCGAAAACCGCAATGTAGGCGATTGAATGTGCAGCCGAGGCGGGCGCCGCAGGAGTGGCCGTCGGGGTGTCACGGGATACTGAACTCACTGTCTGCTCCATTTCTTTCACGGACGCCGTGGGCCCATGAGACCGTGAAGGGCCAGTCGAATCCGACTGTCGGATTTTGAACAGTGTTCAGATTAGCCGAGAAGTGCACAATTTTCCGCATTGATGTCTTATGGGTTCGTCAGCTTTCGGATTCGAGCATGAACGGATCGCCCGTAGGCGAGGTCGCGTCCTTGTTTTCCACAGTCACACCGAATGCCGCTACGTCACGAAGGTCCTGGTCCGTCATGGTGGTCATTTCACCGCCCGAAGCCGAGTCGGAGGTCTCTCCGGAATTCAGGGCTCCCTTGCCGATGACCTGATGATCTTTGTCCATGAGCCACATCATGTAGACCTTGCCCTCGGGCAGTTTCGGGAGATCATTCGTCGCGACTCCCGCCATGTTGTGCGAGGCGGAATACATCACGGAAATATTCGCGCCATCCATATTTCCCTTGGCCAACGAAAGATCGGAGGCCGCGGAGAGCTGGCCAATAACCGACGTCGACGAACTCGACTGGGCTTGCGCCGCGGAGAGTTCGGATCGGGTCGCATCGAGCTGACGCTTCTGATCCATTCCCCAGACCCCAGCGAAGACTGCCAGTCCAGCACAGGCCGCGGCCACAACACCGGAGGCAACATTCCAACGGATGCGGGCTTTGAGGCGGTTCGGAGGCAGTTGGTTGAGAGACTTCCCATCGGCCGGGCCCGAAGAGTCATGCTCCGAAACGACCGGGAAGACTCTCGACGGGTAGTCCTCCTCGAGAGTGTCCACTCCTCCAGCTGCGTGCCGAGGGACGCGATTCAGCTGTGGAGTCGCCTGAATCTGTCGCATCACCCGTTCCTTGAGGGCCGCGGGCGGCTGTTCTGCCGGAATCGACTGGCCCAGGGCAGCGCCCACCTGACTCCATTGATCCGCCAGTTCTTTCTGCTCCCGAGAGGCCTCAGCCTCGAATCTTTTCTGCTCCTCGGGCTCCAGAGCGTCGAGCGCATATGCAGCGACGGCGTCCTCCAAAGGATTTTCAACTCGCTTCATATTCGCCTCCCAACTCGGACCGTAGCCGCTTCAATCCCTGTCTCATTCTCGTTTTCACCGTGCCCAGCGGTATCTCCAACATTGTGGCGATCTTGCTCTGGGACAAGCCGCCAAAGTACGCCAATGTCATCACCTCTACCTGGGTTTGCGGTACACGCGAGAGGGCCGCGTGAACGGATTCGCTCTCGAGGCTCTGCTGGACGGTGGACTCGACGTGCTCATACGTTTCCCTGAACTCGGTTTTCCCCGTGCGCATCTCCCGATCCCAGGCCGACTGTGTCGCACGGACCCTGTCCACCGCCCGGCGATGGGCAATCACCGTGACCCAGGATCCCACCGCGCCGCGGGAAGGATCGTATTGAGGAGCTTTCTGCCACACCTCGAGGAAGACTTCCTGGGTGACTTCCTCGGCGTGGGAACGGTTGCGCAGAATGCGCTGGACGAGACCATAAATCCGAGGAACCAGCAGGTCGTACAAGCGCTCAAAACAGTTCTGGTTGCCCCTCGAGGCACAGCCCATCAAGGCTTCGAGCAGATCGTGCTCGCTTTCCGAGGCCCTGACGGCTTCCGCCACTTCAGGATCCCGGGGCTCTTCGTCCGTGGCACGGAAGCTTCGGGCCATAATCACCATTGTCATTCCGCCGGCCTGTAGACCGGGCTCGAAACCACCTAGTTTTCCAGAGGCGGTCTTGCGCTGAGTGATCACACGTCAGATGATCCGACGGTGAGATGGACACCGCAACAACCTCTGCACAAGGGGTCGCCGAACGTCACATCATGTTTTCTCCCGTCATCCTAGTCTTTATTCGGTCCACTCATCTGAAGGTGAAGCCTCGACCCACGGACAAGCGAGCATCAACGAATCATCGGAAGTTGCCGAACTGGTTATATGAAGTATTCGGAGCCGCCCACCCAATCGGTTTTCTCCCCCACCTGGTGGGGACCCCATAGCACCCGCCCGAAGAGCCAATCGACAGAAAGATCGATACGGTATGGGTAGACATCAACACTTGATCTGCACTGGAGACCTCATGCCCGTACGCCCCATCGTGATTACCGGCGAACCCGTCCTGCACGCACCGACGCAATCAGTCACGGTCTTCGATGACGATCTGCGCACGCTTGTGGCCGACATGTACGAGACCATGGACCTCGCCCATGGAGTAGGCCTTGCGGCAACACAGGTCGGCGTCCCGTGGCGGCTTTTCACTTTCTCCTATGAAAACGACGACGACGCCCCCGACCGAGGGGTACTCATCAATCCCCGTCTTACGCTCGGCAGAATTTCCGAGGTGGAACCGGACAAGGAAGAAGAAGCCGAGGGCTGCCTTTCGGTACCGGGTCTCTCCTTCCCGCTGAAACGCGCCGATTGGGTCCGAGTCAATGCCCAGGACGAGTTCGGAGCACCCATCGAGTTCGAGGCAAATGGGTGGTTCGCGCGGGTCATGCAACACGAGACCGATCACCTGGACGGCAAGCTCTACGTCGATCGCCTCAATGAGCGATGGGGAAAGCGAGCCAAGAAAGCCATCAAGAAGGAAGGCTGGGGGGTTGCCGGCCTGACGTGGACGCCCGGGGTCGACGAGGACCCATTCGGCCACTCCGAAGATTAAACATGAGGTCTAACTTGACCTTTGAACTTCGCGTATCACCTAGTCACTACCGAGAACCAAAGTCAAGGATTGCCCCGAACCGCCCCCTTCCTGAAACTCAACTTTCCATTGAGAGTTAAGAATCTCGACGAGTTCTGGGACGCTCTCAGGCACCATTTCGGATTCGAGGAGCGCTCGGGCGACTTTCCCGCGGAAATGTTTGGCCATATGTGAGACGACCTGACGTTTGCCATCGAGTTCCCGTTCGACCCGAATCGTCACCGTCCTCTCGGAGGGTGCCCTCCATGCCGCCGCATAGCTCGATGACCTGCAATCGATCACCAGATGGCCTCGGCTGTATTCGTCCAGAACCGGCTTGAGCTCCGATCGCCACCACGCCGCGAGGGTGCCCTTCGGTGCGACCCTGGACCCCATGGACAAGCGATAAGCAGGTATTACATCTTCTGGTCGCACCGCTCCCCACAACGCGGAGATGACCACCACGGACCGTCGAGCCCGCTCCTTGGCATTCGTCGAGAGGCTCGGGTAGTCCAACGCGTCGAAAAGCACCCCGGTGTAGACGTCTAGCGCCGGTGCGCTGGCTTCGTGAGCGAGACGAGTGTTCCGTTGGACCTCCGTGGTCAAGCTAGGACCCGTTTTAAGGAAGTCGGCAGCGTCGTCACGAGAGCTGACCTCAATGAGCCGCTCGAGCATGGCTTCGCGGGCTTCTGTGAGTTCGGGAAAGCTCAGCTCCGAAAGGTTGACGCTCGGACCTGAATCGGGAGCGGTCTTGGACTCTGAGGGAGGAAGCAAAATCAACATCCCTTCCAGTGTAGAGTTGTCCAACGGACGGGTCGGCCGGGCGATCGCGCGGCGTGTATCACGCCTCGAGGAAAGTCCGGGCTCCGCAGGGCAGAATGGTGGATAACGTCCACTCGGGGCAACCCGCAGGCCAGTGCCACAGAAAGCAGACCGCCCGCCTCGGCGGGTCAGGGTGAAACGGTGGTGTAAGAGACCACCAGTTCCCGCGGTGACGCGGGAAGCTCGGTAAACCCCATTCGGAGCAAGGCCAGACAGAGTGCGTCACGAGGGCTGCTCGCCCCAAGCATTCGGGTAGGCCGCTTGACCCCTTGAGCAATCAAGGGGCTAGATGGATGATCGCCGCTGCGCAAGGGAAACCGAGCGCCAGTACAAAACCCGGCTTATAGGCCGACCCGTCCCCCGCAAAGCAGAGAAAACGTAACGTCTATTGGCCTGCGGTCCGTCGTTCCCGCGCATAGCCGATCGCATCCGGTTCCGTCGACGCGGATGACGGGGCGGAATCCGGATGAATTGTGAAATCCCAGGGATCAGTATTGAGACTGCTCAACAGCGTTTCGACCTCATACCCTTGCGCAGCCAGCCTGCTACGGAGCATCCGTGCGCCATGAGCGAGCCACAGTTCTTCACTCGCGAAATGCGAACAGTCGATAAGGTACGGCTTTCCCCCGGCCAACAGCGCGCGTTCACGTGCTTCTGACGCCGGATGGTGCCGAAGATCTGCAGTGACGTAAACGTCGACTTCTGCGCTCCGAACCTCGGCGAACAACGAATCTCCCGCACCGCCGCACACCGCAACGCGGCGCACGACGCCGTCCCTCGGACCAGCGATTCGGAGCCCCCCAGCGGTCGGCAGCAAAGTGGAGGACAGCCTCTGGCCCAATCTCTCGAGCGTGATTTCCTCCGGAAGGTCACCTACCCGGCCGATCCCGGTCTCGGAATCGGGGTCACACAACGGAACGGAAGTCTCGATTCCACAGGCTGTCATCAGCGCATCAGAGACGCCTCCTGCCATGCTGTCCGCATTGGTGTGGGAAGCCAACAGGCCGCATCCGCCTTCAATCAAAGTATGCAATACGGCGCCCTTGTCGCTGGACGCCGGCAGAAATTGGGCGCCGCGGAGCAACAACGGGTGGTGGGTCAGGAGCAATTGGCACTCGGCCCCGACCGCTTCCCGCGCAGTGGCTTGGACGGCATCTACCGCGAACATGATTCTTCGGACGAACTGGTCTCCTCGTCCGCTCACCAGGCCGCTCGCGTCCCACCCTTCGGCGAGCGAAACTGGCCAGAGTTCATGAGCTGCACGGACGACGTCGTTCAAGCGAGGAGTCTTCATGAATCCAGTCTAAGGATTGCCGTATTCATTGCCACGGCTCCCCCAACAGCGAACCCCGGTGACGTCACGGCTCCGGGAGGACCAGAATGGAGCGCATGAAAGAATTCACCGTAGCCGCCGGATGTTTCTGGTGCTTGGATGCCGTTTACCAACGAACTCGAGGAGTGGAGTCCTCGGTCTGCGGATACACCGGAGGCCGCACGTCCCACCCGACCTACGAAGAAGTTTGCAGCGGCAGCTCCGGTCACGCCGAGGCGATACGAGTCCGATTCGACGAGAACGTGGTTCCGGAAGACGTCATCATGGACATGTTCTTCACGACCCACGACCCCACCAGCTTGAACAGGCAAGGGTACGACGTCGGGACTCAGTACCGTTCGGCCCTGTTCTATAAGGACGAAGAAGAGAAGAGATTCTTCCAGAGCCAGATCGACCGGGCTCAACAGCTCTTCGACCGGCCGATCGTCACGACTTTGGAGCCGCTCGAAACTTTTCACCCGGCAGAAGACATTCATCAGAACTTCGAACGTGAGAACCCCAACAACGGGTACTGCCAAGTGATCATCGATCCCAAGCTCCGCCGAGCCAGGGAATATTACAAGATGTGGCTCGTAGCCGCCTAAGGCGGCACTCACGGGCTACCGTAGTGAAACAGTACGGGACCTTTCTCGTTTACGCCGTTTTACAGCTCTAGAAAGGCGACAACATGGCTAAAATTCTCGACAACGTCACCGAGGCCATTGGGGCGACCCCATTGGTCAAGCTCAACCAGCTGGACAAGGACCTGCCCGGCAACGTGGCGGTCAAACTTGAGTTCTACAACCCCGCTAATTCCGTCAAGGACCGCATCGGCAAGGCCATCATCGATGCCGCCGAGAAGTCGGGACAGCTGCGTCCGGGTGGGACCATCGTCGAGGGCACTTCCGGCAACACCGGCATTGCCTTGGCCATGGTCGGTGCCGCACGGGGGTACAAGGTCGTTCTGACCATGCCCGAGACCATGTCGACCGAACGTCGAGTGATGTTGCGCGCCTACGGCGCCGAAATCGTCCTGACCCCGGGTGCCGAAGGCATGCGCGGCGCCGTGGACAAGGCCGCCGAGATCGTGGAGAACTCAGACAACGCCGTCCTGGCCCGTCAGTTCGAAAACGAAGCAAATCCCCAGGTTCACTACGACACCACCGGACCCGAGATCTGGGATGCCACCGATGGCGAGGTCGACCTGTTCGTTGCGGGCATTGGCACAGGCGGAACCATCTCGGGCGCGGGCAAGTACCTCAAGGAGCAGAACCCGGACATCAAGATCGTTGCGGTAGAACCTTCCGATTCCCCGCTTCTGACCGAAGGCAAGGCCGGCCCTCACAAGATCCAAGGCCTCGGTGCCAATTTCCTCCCGGAGACGCTGGATCGCGAGATCTACAACTCCGTAACCGACGTGAACCTCGACGACGCCGTCCGCGTCGCCCGACAGCTCGGTGCAGAAGAAGGCATCCTCGGCGGTATCTCTTCCGGAGCCAACGTCTGGGCCGCATTGGAAGAGGCCAAGAAGTCCGAGAACGAAGGCAAGCTCATCGTGACCGTGGTTTGCGACTTCGCGGAGCGTTACATTTCGACCGTTCTGTACGAAGACATCCGCGGCTGATCACCACTCACGTTTCAGTACGCAGCCTGTGCCCACGCGAGAATTCGTGTGGGCACAGTTCTGATTTCGGCCTCCGTCCCCGTTTGCGGGAATAGGGGCGGCAAATCAGCGGTTGAACCCAGACGAAGCATCTGCATCCCACCTGTACCTCGCCGGCAGCCGAGTGCCTCAGAGCCCTCTGCGCCCGCACCCCACGATGAAAGCGACACCGTGAGTTTCCTCAGCCGTCTCAGGGAAGACCTGACCACAGCACGCACGCACGACCCCGCAGCGCGAGGGGACCTTGAAATTGTCCTCAATTACTCGGGACTTCACGCCATTTGGATCCACCGGATAACTCACCGGCTGTGGCAGAAGAATGAGCTTCGCACCCTGGCCCGCACCCTTTCCCAGCTCACCCGCTGGCTCACCGGGATCGAAATCCATCCGGGGGCAACCATCGGTCGACGCTTCTTCATTGACCACGGTATGGGCGTCGTGATCGGCGAGACCACCGAGATCGGTGACGACGTCATGCTCTACCACGGAGTGACCCTGGGCGGCCGTTCCCTGGAGAAAGTCAAGAGGCACCCCACACTCGGGAACCGCGTCACGGTCGGGGCGGGCGCCAAAGTTCTTGGACCGATTGTGATCGGAGACGATTCAGCGGTCGGCGCCAACGCCGTCGTCGTGCACGACGCCCCCGCTTCATCGATCGTCACCGGAATTCCGGCCGAGGCACGTCCCCGGACCCCGGAGAAGAAAGCACCATTAGTCGATCCGGTGACCTACATCGACCCGGCCATGTGGATCTAAAGTCTGCTTCTGTTGACGAAAACGCCCGCTCGCGATTCACTGCGAGCGGGCGTTTTCGTCAATAACCGGGTCGAACTACTTGGTCTGCCGGCCCACGGGAGCAGGAGCCTTCTCGCCCGCGCTGCTGACCTCTGAACGGTCCTCGGACCACAAGGTGTGGAAGGTTCCGTCTTCGTCGACGCGTTGATACGTGTGAGCGCCGAAGAAGTCCCGTTGTCCCTGGATCAAGGCGGCGGGAAGACGGTCCCGACGGAGGCCGTCGTAATAGGACAGTGACGAGGCGAAGACCGGGACGGGAACGCCCAGGGCCGTAGCCTTGCTGACCACACGACGCCAGGACGGCAGCAGATCTTCGAGGGTGCTCAGGAACCCGGGAGCGAGCAACATGTTCACCGGCGCGTTGTCTCCCTTGTACGCCTCCATGATCTCCGCAAGCAGTTCGGCACGGATGATGCAGCCGTTCCTCCACAGCGACGCGATGGTGTCCAGCTTGAGGTCCCAGCCGAATTCTTCGCCGGCGGAAGAGAGCATGTCCAAGCCCTGGGCGTAGGAAACGAGCTTGGAAGCGTACAAAGCCTTGCGCACATCTTCGACGAACTCGGGATCGCCCTTGGCGACCCCAGTTGCTGCGATCAGGCCCGCGGGCAGCTTCTCCTGCGCTTCTTCGCGCGCAGCGGCATTGGATGAAGACAGTGCCCGCGCGAAGACTGATTCAGCGATCCCCGACACGGGGGAACCGAGATCAAGAGCAGACTGAACGGTCCACCGACCTGTTCCCTTCTGTCCCGCCTGGTCGACGATGACGTCCACGAGCGGTTTACCGGTCTTCTCGTCCACCTGGGACAGCACCTCTGAGGTGATCTCGATCAGGTACGAATTCAGATCGGTCTTGTTCCACTCCTGGAAGACCTCGGCCTGCTCCTGGGGTTCGAGGTCGGCAACGGAGCGGAGGAGATCAAAGGCTTCCCCAATAACCTGCATATCGGCATATTCGATGCCGTTGTGGACCATCTTGACGAAATGACCGGCGCCATCTGTATCGATCCACGCGCAGCACGGGGCGCCGTCGTCGGCTTTGGCTGAAATCTTTTCGAGCATGGGACCGAGAGACTTGTAGGACTGCTTGGAGCCACCCGGCATGATCGACGGTCCGTTGAGAGCTCCTTCTTCGCCACCGGAGACTCCGACACCGACGAAGTGCAGGCCGTGTTCGGCGCACTCCTTCTCGCGTCGGATCGTGTCCTTGAAGTAGGAGTTTCCGCCGTCGATGATGATGTCGTCCTGGTCCAACAACGGGATCAAGGATTCGATCACGGCGTCAACCGGCGCACCGGCCTTGACCATGATAAGGATCCGCCTTGGACGTTCCAGAGAGTCGACCAATTCCTGCAGGGTTTCGGTCCGGATGAATTGACCGTCCTCGCCGTGTTTGGCCAACAGCTCGTCGGTCTTGGCTGTGGTGCGGTTGTGCAACGCAACGGTGTAACCGTTGCGGGCCAGGTTGCGCGCCAGATTGGCGCCCATAACCGCCAGACCAGTCACACCGATCTGCGCCTTGCCGGAATTTGCCTCGGACTTTTGGGGAGAAGTGCTTTCAACTGCCATGAGTCCAGATTACGCGCAAAACGTTGCTGACGAGCAGGGGCACCCCGAAAACTGCTTCGGGATCGCACACGGCGTACACATGACCGGAACATGACGACGCGGTGGGGACACCGTGAGCTGATCTTCCCCTACAGCAACGCAGACGGCCGGCTCCTTCTTGTGAAAGGAACCGGCCTTGTGCTGTCGGTGGGTCCTACCGGGATCGAACCGATGACATCCACGGTGTAAACGTGGCGCTCTACCAGCTGAGCTAAAGACCCTTGACAATCGAGTGGGCCGCTTTTACAGCGGCCAGCACCCGATCTGATTGATTACAGTACATGAACCGATGAACCGGTGTTAATTCGAGAAGGGCTTCAACGCCGTGGCGTTGAACACACCCTCTCGAGACTCAGAATCGAGTCGTCACCAGTCGTGTCGCGGACCACTCTTCGCTGACCTGAACACTCGTGGTGAGCTTGAGGCCGGCCGTCGGAGCCGCTTCCTGAATATCGGCAGGTGGCACATGACCGTCCCGCCCCGCTTTTGGGGTCATGACCCAGACAACACCGCCCTCGTCCAGGGTGGTCAGCGAGTCGACAAGGGCGTCCACGAGGTCACCTTCGCCATCTCTCCACCAGAAGAGAACGGCGTCCACAACTTCCTGGTCTTCTTCGTCGAGGAGCTCGGATCCGGTGACGTCTTCCAGATCGTCCCGAAGGGCGAAATCGACGTCCTCGTCATATCCGAACTCTTGGATGAGATCCCCATCCTTGAAACCAAGCAGGACAGCCGGACGATCTCCGGCGGTCTTGGTCTCGCTCACGTATTTTCCTCCTGAATATTGGATCGCTCCGGACATGCCCCGGACCGAGCTTTGCGATGGGTGCATCGCAATCGCGTTGACTCTAAGCCAACACTGGATTGCCTACACTATCAAGTAGAACCAGGCAGTGGGTGATCCCGAACACTGTTGAAATTCTAGTTTCCCAATTCTACGGGGATCGGAGGGCTATTTTGCCCTCCAAGCCGGGGCCGATCAACGTCAAAAGTCATCCTGACCCGATCAGTTGTGACACCATAGGACTAAAGCCCAGGTGGGTCGAGTGTGCCTGCCGTTATCATCCCGTCACGGGATGTGAGCTTTCTCCTCACATCGACAAAGAGAGGTTCAACGTGGCTCCCTCAGAGACGAATGACCACATCCTCAGTGCCCTCACCCTGGGCCTGTCGGATCAGGACCACGAAGAGACGTCAGAATGGATCGAGGCATTTGATGCCTTGGTCGAGGCACAGGGCACGGAACGTGCGCAGTTCATCATTCGACGCCTTCTCCAGCGTGCTGGTGCCAAGAGCATCCAGGTCCCGACCGTCACCACCACGGACTACGTCAATACGATCCCCGTGGATCAGGAACCCGAATTCCCCGGCGACGAGGAAATCGAGCGCCGGTACCGTGCCCTCATGCGTTGGAACGCTGCGGTCATGGTCCACCGTGCGCAGCGCCCCGAAATCGGGGTAGGTGGTCACATCTCCAGTTACGCAGGTGTCGCCACACTGTACGAAGTCGGTTTGAACCACTTCTTCCGCGGCCAGGACCACCCGGGCGGCGGAGACCAGATCTATTTCCAGGGCCACTCCTCGCCCGGTAACTATGCCCGCGCATACCTCGAGGGCCGTCTGACTGAAGAGCAGCTCGACGGATTCCGGCAGGAAAAGACCAAAGGCGAGAATGGCCTGCCGTCCTACCCGCACCCCCGGTGTAAGGACGATTTCTGGCAGTTCCCGACCGTTTCGATGGGCTTGGGACCCCTCAACGCGATTCACCAGGCCCAGTTCAACAAGTACCTTGACAACCGCGGTATCAAGGACACCTCGCAGCAGCACGTCTGGGCTTTCCTCGGCGACGGTGAGATGGACGAGCCGGAGTCACGCGGCGCTCTTCAGCTCGCCGCCAATGACAAATTGGACAACCTGACCTTCGTCGTCAACTGCAACCTCCAGCGCCTCGACGGACCGGTTCGCGGTAACGGCAAGATTGTTCAGGAACTTGAAGCCTTCTTCCGCGGCGCAGGCTGGCACGTCATCAAGGTCCTGTGGGGCCGCGAGTGGGACGAACTGCTGGACAAGGACCAGAACGGCGAGCTCGTTCGCATCATGAACGAGACCTTGGACGGCGATTACCAAACATACAAAGCCGAATCCGGTGGATTCATTCGCGAGCACTTCTTCGGCCGGTCCCCCGAAACCAAAGAGATGGTTTCGGACATGTCCGACGAAGACATCTGGGCGCTCAAGCGCGGCGCGCACGACTACCGCAAGGTCTACGCGGCCTACAAGCAGGCCATGGAGACCAAGGGGCGGCCGACCGTCATCCTCGCACAGGGCGTGAAAGGCTACGGCCTCGGAAGCCACTTCGAGGGACGCAACGCGACACACCAGATGAAGAAGCTGACGCTCGAGGACCTCAAGGTCTTCCGTGACCGTCTGCGTATCCCGATCTCCGATGAGGAACTCGAAAAGGACCTCTACGGAGCGCCGTACTATCATCCGGGCAAGGACTCGCCCGAGATCAAGTACATGCTCGAGCGTCGCAAGGAGCTCGGCGGATTCATCCCCTACCGTGACGGGTCTCAGCGCGAGCTCGTTTTGCCTTCCGACAAAGCCTACTCGGTAGCGAAAAAGGGCTCTGGAAAGCAGATGGCCGCCACGACCATGGCGTTCGTCCGCTTGCTCAAGGACCTCATGCGCGAGAAGGAATTCGGCAAGCACGTTGTGCCGATCATTCCCGATGAGGCCCGCACATTCGGCATGGATTCGTTCTTCCCGACATCCAAGATCTACAACCCGAACGGGCAGAACTACCTCTCCGTGGACCGCGAGCTGATGCTGGCCTACAAGGAGTCCGCGCAGGGACAGCTTCTTCACGTAGGCATCAACGAAGCCGGGGCTACCGCCGCATTCACCGCGGTCGGTTCTTCGTACTCGACCCACGGCATCCCCATGGTTCCGGTCTACATCTTCTACTCGATGTTCGGTTTCCAGCGCTCAGGCGACGCCTTCTGGGCGGCCGCGGATCAGCTCTCCCGCGGATTCATCGTGGGCGCGACCGCTGGACGCACGACCTTGACCGGCGAGGGTCTGCAGCACATGGACGGGCACTCGCCCATTCTGGCCTCGACCAACCCGGCAGTCCGCCATTTCGATCCGGCGTACGGCTACGAGATCGCGCACATCGTCAAGCGCGGCCTCGAGCACATGTACGGTACCGGAGACGAAGACCACAACGTCATGTACTACCTGACGGTGTACAACGAGCCGATCGTTCAGCCGGCCGAGCCGGAGGACGTGGACGTCGAGGGCATCGTCAAGGGCATCTACTTGCTCAAGCCCGCCGAGGTCGACGGTCCCCGGACCCAGTTGCTCGCATCCGGCGTGGGTGTTCCGTGGGCGCTTGAGGCGCAGGAGATCCTCGCGAAGGATTGGAACGTTTCCGCCGATGTGTGGTCCGTGACGTCCTGGAACGAGTTGCGTCGTGACGGTCTTGCGGCCGAGCGGGAATCGATGCTCAACCCGGAGGCGCCGGCACGTGTACCGTTCGTGACCCAGCAACTCGAAGGAGCTGTGGGCCCGATCGTCGCGTCGTCCGATTTCGTCTCCGAGGTTCCGGATCAGATTCGTCAGTTCGTTCCGAACGAATTTGCAAGCCTGGGGGCCGACGGTTTCGGGTTCTCCGACACTCGTGCCGGTGCCCGGCGCTTCTTCCACATCGATGCGCACTCGATGGTGGTCCGTGCCCTGGAGATGCTTGCACGACGTGGCGAGGTGGATGCGGACGCGCCCTCCAAGGCGATCGAAAAATACGATTTGTTGGACGTCAATGCGGGAACCAGCGGCAATGCCGGTGGCGACTCGTAATCGATGAAATCGGCGCTGTGGTCGGCTCCTGTGAAGGGGTCCGGCCACAGCGCTTTTTACTGCGACGTGACTGATTCGAAGGATTCTGGAAAGCTGGACATCGTGTTAGCAATACTTTGCCCTGGACAGGGCTCACAAAAACCCGGGTTTTTGGCCCCGTGGCTAGAGTTAGATGGCGTTTCCGAAAGGCTCTCGACCCTCGGAAACGCGGCGGGCCTCGATCTCATCCACTATGGCACCGAAGCCGACGAGGAAACCATCAAGGACACCGCGATCGCACAACCGCTGATCGTTGCGGCAGGAATAGTCGTCGGCGAGCTTCTCGGGGAGCGTATCGGTGAAAGACGAGTTCTGTGGGCAGGCCACTCGGTCGGTGAAGTCACCGCCGCAGCGCTCTCCGGTGTCATGACGCCCGAGGACGCGATGCGTTTCATCAAGGTTCGCGGCGACGGCATGGCGAGGGCCTCCGCAGCCGAACCTTCAGGAATGGCGGCCGTACTGGGCGGCCAGGAAGAAGACGTCCGTGCTGCCATTGAGGAAGCCGGTCTGACCGCAGCTAACGCGAACGGCCCCGGCCAGATCGTGGCGGCCGGATCTGAAGACAAACTTCAAGCCTTTGCCGAGAACCCACCTGCAAAGACGCGCGTCATTCCGTTGAAGGTTGCCGGCGCGTTCCACACTTCCTACATGCGCCCGGCGGTCGGCGACCTGCAGGAGATCGCCCACGAGCTACCGACGCACGAACCCGTCACAACCCTTTTGTCCAACAAGGACGGCAAACCGGTCACCTCCGGTGCGGCGGCCCTCCAAGGCTTGGTCGACCAAGTGACCCGCCCGGTCCGTTGGGACCTGTGCATGCAGACCATGCTCGACGAAGGAGTGGACCAGATCCTCGAACTTGCTCCAGCCGGAACGCTTGTCGGCTTGGCCAAACGGGGCATGAAGGGGATTTCCGCGACTGCACTCAACTCGCCCGACCAACTCGACGACGTCGTCACCGAGTAAAGCCAGCCCAGCGAGGAAAAGAGACCAGCGTGGTGACTCTCAAGACCAAACCCGTTCAGAAGTCAGCCAAGATCCTCGGCCTTGGTGCCGCCCGGCCGGACGTCGTCGTGACCAATGATGACGTGTGCCAGTGGATCGACTCATCTGACGAATGGATCCGGACGCGGACCGGTATCAATACGCGGCGTCGGGCCGATGCCGATACATCCGCCTTCGACCTCGCGGTCGAGGCTGCCAAAGAAGCTTTGGACAGTTCAGGTGTCGCGGCCGAACAGATCGATGGCGTCATCGTCTCGACGGTCTCGCATCCTTACGCGACCCCCTCGATGGCCGCCAAACTTGCGGAGGAAATCGGTGTCACGCCTGCCCCCGCATATGACATTTCGGCGGCTTGCGCCGGATATTGTTACGGAATCGCCCAAGCCGACTCGCTCGTCAGGGCAGGTACGGCCAGGAATGTGCTCGTCGTCGGAGTTGAGAAGCTGTCCGACTTCATCGACAATTCCGAACGCTCCATTTCGTTCTTGTTGGGCGACGGCGCCGGCGCGGTCGTCATCGGGGCTTCCGATGAGCCAGGGATCGGCCCTACGGTGTGGGGCTCCGACGGGTCCAAGTGGGAAACCATCAATATGACCCACTCCATGCTCGAGCTACGCAATCGGGACTGGGTCAACAATCCGGTCGAAGACGGCGAGAAGGTGTGGCCTACTCTGTACCAGGACGGTCCGACCGTTTTCCGGTGGGCAGCGTGGGAGATGGCGAAGGTTGCCCAACAAGCTCTCGACGAAGCAGGCCTCGAGGCCGAAGATCTGGGCGCTTTCATTCCCCACCAGGCGAATATGCGCATCATCGATCAGATGATCAAGACCCTGAAATTGCCTGAGAACGTGGTGGTTGCTCGCGATATCGCGGATTCCGGCAATACCTCCGCGGCATCGATTCCGCTGGCCACCCACCGGCTGCTCCAGGAAAACCCTGAGTTGTCAGGACGTCCCGCCCTCCAGATCGGCTTCGGCGCCGGACTGGTCTATGCTGCGCAGGTCGTCATCCTCCCCTAGCCACCCAAGCCGGAGCAACTGGCTCCGCCTCGGATCAACAAGATGTAAAACCCAGCACGTCAGGCAGAGATATCTACCGGCGCGTCGGGCATCGAAACGATACAGTAAATAACGGATAAAGCCCGTGAACGCGGGACCCCACGGCTCTGCGGAGCCGCATGCATCCCACGCGCCGCGCGAACGTCGCGTGATCACGAATCAAAGGAGTACACACCATGGCTGACAAGAACGAGATCCTCTCCGGCCTGGCCGAGATCGTCAACGAAGAGACGGGCGTCGAGACCGCCGACGTTCAGCTCGAGAAGTCCTTCACCGAGGACCTCGATATCGATTCGATCTCGATGATGACCATCGTCGTCAACGCCGAAGAGAAGTTCGGCGTGACCATTCCGGACGAAGAGGTCAAGAACTTGACCACTGTGGGCGACGCAGTCGATTTCATCGCCAACGCTTCCTAGGAGTTGTTGGGTACGGGCGCGGTGCCTCGGGTGCCGCGCCCTGGCTTCTCCCCAAGTGTTACCCCCGCCCACGGATAGGTCGTCCGGTGCGGACCATGCCCCGAATCCACGGGCGGAGATAAGAAAGACGTGAGATGAGTCAGAAAGTAGTAGTCACTGGCCTTGGGGCGTTCAGTCCCATTGGCGGGACCGTATCCGAGACGTGGGAGAACGCCCTTCAGGGTGTCTCCGGCATCAAGGCCATCACCGAGGACTGGGTTTCGCAGTACGATCTGCCCGTTTACATCGCGGGTCGCGTCAGCCAGTCAGTTGAAGATTCCGAATTCATTTCCAAAGTCGAGTCCAAGCGCCTTGACCCATCGGGCCAGTTCGCTGTCATCGCCGCACGGCAGGCATGGCAGGACGCTGGTTTCAGCGCTTCGGACGCCGAGGAAGCCGAAGAGCTCGACCCCGAGCGGCTTGCGGTCTCCTTCGGTACCGGAATCGGGGGCGTGTGGACCTTGCTGAATAGCTGGGACACTCTCCGGGAGCGTGGTCCCCGGCGCATTCTGCCGATGACGGTCCCGATGCTGATGCCGAACGGATCCTCGGCAGCCATCGCACTGAATCACAAAGCTCGCGCAGCGGCACAAACCGTGGTTTCGGCATGTGCTTCCAGCACCGAGTCCTTGCACGTCGCGCTCGATCTGATTCGCAGCGGCAAGGCCGACGTCGTCATCTCGGGAGGTACCGAATCGGCGATCCACCCCATGACTTTGGCGTCCTTCGCGAAGATGCAGGCTTTGTCCAAGCGCAACGACGACCCCGAACGCGCGTCTCGACCGTACGATGTTGACCGTGACGGGTTCGTGATGGGCGAAGGGTCGGCCGCACTGATTCTGGAGTCGGAAGAACACGCTAAGGCCCGTGGGGCCCGCGTATATGCCGAGCTGGCAGGTACCGGTGTTTCCTCGGACGCCTACCACATCACTGCCAATGATCCCGAAGGTTCCGGAGCCGCGCGCAGTATCGACGAAGCCTTGAAGGCCGGCGAAATCGATCCGAAGGACGTAGTGCACGTCAACGCTCACGCGACGTCGACCCCGGTGGGCGATCCCGCGGAAGCGACCGCTCTGCATGTGGCCTTGGGCTCGCACACGGACCACATTGCGGTTTCGGCGACCAAGTCCATGACGGGACACCTTCTGGGTGCTGCCGGAGCTCTCGAAGCGGTCATGACCGTTATGGCGTTGAAGGACCGGAAGGCACCTGCAACCATCAACCTCGAGAACAAGGATCCCGAGATCGACCTGGATGTCGTGACGGATGCTCGTGATTTGCCGGCCGGAGAGATCGTGGCGTTGTCCACGTCGTTCGGATTCGGCGGACACAACTCGGTTGCTGCATTCCGCACGGTGGACTGACCTGACGGTCCAAGGGCCGGTCCCTGGCGGGCCGGTGCTTTCAAATAAAAACGAGGACGCCCGGACAGGATCACCTGTCCGGGCGTCGTCGTCCCTTGATGCGTTGCGGCGCGGGAAGTCTAGGGTTTGTGGGGCCGTGGGCTGCCGAGAGACCGTGTCTCAGCCGACTCGGTGGAGATATCTGACGTTCGAAGGTTCGGTCGCGCAGGCACGCAACGGTTCGAGTTCGGTATCCCATGCTTCACCGAGTGCCAGCGAGAACTGGCGGAGGAGCGCTGTGGCGTCACCGCGAGCGGCCTCGTAGGCATAACGCACGCGATCCTCGGTGATGACGGTATTGCCCGTCGAATCAATCATCGCGTAGAAGATACCGAGTTCCGGCGTGTAGGCCCACCGTCCTGCGTCGGCTCCGGGGCTGGCGTCTTCGAAGACTTCGAAGCGGATGTTCTTCAAACGACGAAGCGCCGAAGCTATCAGCGCGCCAGTGCCCTGAGGCCCTTCCCATTCGAGGGTCGTCCGGACCTGATCCACGGTAGCCGTCTGGTCACACCACTGAAGATCCGTTGACTGACCAGCCACGGATTCTAGCGCCCAACGAATATGAGGGCACAACGCTTTCGGGGCTGCGTGTACGTGCAGAACCCCCTGAGTCGGAATCATGCTCACAGTAGCTCCCCTGTAATCGACAGATACGTCTTCCCCTACGATCTGTTAGCGGTTCGCTCTGATGAGTCATTCCTCAACGATCACCATTGTGCCCGATCATGGTGCGGAGCACAAAGCCCCGTCGCAGATGAACGGCGAATTCCCAGGCTCGGTGTTCGTGACGGCCAGTGGGCCTGCCTCTTTTACGCCCGGGGGTGAGCCCTGCGGTAGGTCTTGGCGAGCCGGTCGACCGAGACATGGGTGTAGATCTGGGTTGTTGCAAGAGTTGAATGGCCCAACATTTCCTGTACTGCCCGTATATCCGCACCCCCGTCAACCATGTGAGTCGCCGCGGTGTGTCGGAAGACGTGTGCCCCCGACGCGCCGGTACTCGTGGCCCGCGCCAGGATCTCGTTCAAGTCCTCCCGAATCTGGCGTTGCCCCGCACGGGTTCCTCTCGTGCCTACGAACAGAGCGCTTTGAGCGCCCTTGACCCATTGCGTCCGACCGGACTCCAACCAGGCCTCAACAGATTTCATCGCGGGCAGCCCGAGGGGTACCGTTCGTTGTTTATCGCCCTTGCCGACCACGGTGATTGTTCTGCGCTCCGCGTTGATACTCGAAAGGTCCAGCCCGCATAATTCCGAAATTCGCAGACCCGCACTGTAGAGCAGCTCGACCACGGCGATCGTACGAAGGACATGAGGGTTTCCCGGCCTTTGCTTGAGATCATGTTCGAGAAGGGACAGGATTTCCTTCATGTCTTGCCCACTCAGGACCTTGGGGAGGGATCTTCGGCCTTGGGGCGATTTGAGCCGGGCCGCCGGGTTGTTCGTGACAATGCCTCGGCCCTCGGCCCAGGCGAAGAAGGAGCGAACGCTGGACGCTTTGCGAGCCATGGTGCTTCGAGCTTCGTCACGTTGGTACCCCTCCGCAAGCCAGTTGCGAAGCTCCTCGAGCTCGATCTGCCCGAGCGAATCCGCACCGGCCTCTTGAACCGATAGGAACAGGTCTTTCAGATCCGATGAATAGGCCCGAACCGTTTCAGGACTACGGGCTTTCTCATACACGAGGTAATTCTCGAATCCGCCCAAAGCTTGTGCGAATTCCTCTCCGAGCTCACGTGTGCGCGGACTGGCTTCTCGTTTTTTCACGACGTTGTTTCCCCCAAAGAGGCCTCGGGGAAAGATTCTGCCCACATGGCGACACGCTTCAAGAGCGCTCCGAGTCGAAACCTTTGCGGGACGATCGCTGTCAGACCCGCATCCAGGAGCGGCTGTGCCGTGACTGATCCGACGGCGAAAAGGCCCGTCGTGGCGTCCGCCGAAAGGCGACGCAAAGCCTCTCGCTCCTGAGCAGAGACGTGTCGCATCCACGCCTCTGCTCCCCCTGCTGAGGTAAACAGCACGCCGACCCGTTCGCCCGTGGTCGCGTCGATGATGCTTCGGCGGATGGCGTCGGAATCTGCGGATTCCGCGTACTTGTACGTGACGACGGGCGTGACCTCGGCTCCCAGGGAACGTACGACATCGTCGAGACCGTCGGCACCCATGCCGTGGTGCTGGACGACCGCCTTTGTTCCGGTGAGGTCCTCCCCCTCAAGATAACGAGCCACATCGTCCGCCGTTTCCTTCTGGGATACCCACTCCACGTTCAGCCCCTCGGCGAGGATCGCTCCGTTGGCTTTGGCGCCCCGAGCCAAAAAACGTGCCCCACGCAGGGCACCCAGGAGAGGCTCTTTGAGGCCGGCCTGATCTGCAGCGGCCAACCACCCTCTCAACCCCACGCCCGTGGTCACAATGACCAGATCGGGCGGGGACTCGATGATTCTCCGGGTAATGCCCGGTAGGTCCTCGTCTTCCAAGACGGGAGTGGTGATGATCGACGGGCAGTGAAAGACCTGAATGCCTTTACGGCTGAGGGAAGACTCTATGTCGTCGGCGCGTCGTTGCGCCGTAACGTGAATACGCACCGGCTGATCGCTGCTGCTTTCGGACATGTCGCCATTCTCCTCGCCAGTTGGTGGAAATGAACCCAGGGGGCTTGAACTACTGTACCCACCCGCTTCGGAAGCAATGACGAGGCGTCGTTCCGACACCGAGCTCATGACTGGACTCGCGCGCATCTCCACAGCCCTTCCACGTTCTCCGCCATGCCTTTACTCTCCAACTGCGCCAGGGCAGGAATGACGTCTCGAATGTCGAGGCCTGCTGCCGCACATAGTCTTTCCGGCCGCACGGGATGCCCGAAGGGCAATGCATCCCGAACCAATTGTTGTACTTGGGTCAGGTCGCAATGCGTGTCACTCGCACTGGAAGCGATGAAGTCCGACGCCTCACCGGGGAGAGCACGAACCGGCGGTGCTCCCCCATCTCCTGTCGGGGGCGAGGAAGCAGGCAGCAATTGCCTGACATCCTCCGTTGAGGTCACGATGTAAGCGGGAGTCTCTTTCAGCAGCCGGTGGCATCCAGCAGACTGGGCGCTGAAAACTGAGCCTGGAACCGTTGCGACGGGACGTCCCATATCCAAGGCATGATGAGCGGTGTTAAGGGCTCCGGAACGCCATCTGGCCTCGACCACCAGGACCAGGGTCGACATGGCCGCTATCAGTCTGTTGCGTTGAAGGAAGCGATGTCTCATAGGGCTGCAACCTGGATTGACCTCAGTTAGCACGAGGCCGCTCTCAGCTATGTCGCGGAGGAGGCCCTCGTGCGCCCGCGGATAGGACCGATCTATCCCGCAGGCCAGAAAGGCCACAGTACTGGGGCGGTTGGTGGCCGTCGTCATCGCGGCTTTGTGCGCGGCCGCGTCAATCCCGAATGCGGCCCCCGAAAGGATCCCGTATCCTTCCGCGGCGAGATCACCCGCGAGATGCGACGTGACGGAATTGCCGTACGGAGTGGAGTCTCGACAACCCACGAACGCGACGTTCGATTCCGCCGGACGGTTCAGGCCGATCCGGTCGCCGAGCCCCCACAGGCCTATGGGCTGCAGAGGACCGAGATTCCGCAGATCCTCCGGCCAGTCTTCGTCTTCCGGAGTTGCCAGCCATGCACCATGCCTGTTCATGGTCCGCTCCAGTATCTCGGGGTCTTCGAGCGGAGCTCGGCTGGCCCATCGGCGTCTCGCGTTGAGAAAATTGTTTCCCGTGACGGAGCCCATTCTTTCGGGTGAACTCGCCTCGATCGAGGCGAGTTCCTCCTCTGTCAGTCCTCTCCTCTCTGCCACGATCCGGTACGCGTTGTCGGCACCTAGGCTCTCGATCAGTGTCATGCCAGCCCAATCTTGCGGCTCGAAAATATGCATCAGCTGTATTCGCGCGTTTCGCATTTGCCGGTCCCGATCGTGTGTTTTCGGCCGTGCTGTATCCACTTCGGCATGGCGCCCAGGTGTCCGGTCATGCATAGTTCCTTTTCCTCTCTCGAACACGCTCTTTTAGAACTTCGCCCCGGAGCCGATCCGGAGCCCGATTGCCGCATCGATGTCCTCGATTCGTGGGGATCCCACGCCGGCCAGATCGGCGAGACTCCACGCGACACGCTGGATACGGTCGCATCCGCGGAGGGTTACGTCTCCCCGATCCAGCAAACGGGTCAAGGAGCCTAAGACCTTCGGCGACAACCTGAGCTGATGACGAAGGTGCCTCCCGCGCAGTTGCGCGTTGGTTGAAATCCCGAGCGGTCCAAGTCGCTCACGGGCCGCCTGTCGCGCTCGGACAACCCGCGCAAGAACCTCTGCCGACCCCTCGGCCGGGCCACGAGCGGCAATATCCGCTGAGGACAATTTGGGGATCGTGATATGCATGTCGATCCGATCCGCCAAAGGTCCCGAAAGCTTCGACAAATATGTTCGACGTTCTCGTGACGAACACGTGCACCGGTCCGCCATCCCACTGGATCGGCCGCAGGGGCACGGATTGGCCGCAACAACGAGTTGGAACTTCGCGGGGTAATGAGCGCTCGCCCTCGCCCGATCTATTGTGACCCATCCGGATTCCAAGGGTTGCCGGAGTGCATCGAGGACACCGCGCCTGAATTCGGGAGCTTCGTCGAGGAAGAGTACTCCGTGATGAGCGCGAGAAATCGCGCCCGGCTGAGGAATCCCGTTGCCACCGCCCACGATCGCCGCCGACGAGGCAGTGTGGTGGGGAGCCTCCCACGGGGGATCCACGATCAGTTGATTCACGCGCGACTTCTGCGAACCAATCGAGTGCACGGCAGTAACCTCAAGCGAGGCCTCGGCGTCCAAACGCGGGAGGATGCCGGGCAACCGCTCTGCCAGCATGGTTTTTCCCGAACCCGGTGGTCCGACCATGGACAGGTGGTGACCGCCGGCCGCGGCTATCTCCAGGGCCCAACGGCCCTGCTCCTGGCCGAGCACATCGGAAAGATCCGGGGTCACGTGGCCTTCCACAGCAGGATCCAAGGGAATCCGGCGGGCGGGTGGTCGCACGAGTTTGGACGGTTCGGCCCCCGACCATTCCAAAACGTCAGCTAACGCTTCGAAACAGTAAACCCGGGCACCGGGAACAAGCTCCGCTTCCGCGCGATTCTCCGATGCGACCACCACACGTGGATACCCCGCCCCTACCGCGGCGTTGACCGCGGGAAAAACCCCGGGCACGGGACGCAGCGAACCGTCCAGACCCAGCTCGGCCAAGAACACGTATTCCTCCGTCGGACGGGCGTACCCCGAGGCTTGGACTGTTGCCATCACGATGGCCAGATCAAATGCAGACCCGGTCTTCGGCAAGGTCGCAGGCGTCAGACTCACCGTGATTTTTCGAGGGACCAAAGGCATACCGGAGTTCTTGGCAGCAGAACGGATACGTTCTCTGGACTCCATGAGAGCAGTATCGGGAAGGCCCAACAGGACAAATGCAGGCAGAGTCTGACCGATATCGGCCTCAACCTCAATCATGTGGCCGCTCAGCCCTAACAGAGCCACCGAAAAGGTACGCGCGAACCCCATCAGATCACGCCTTCCCTGTGCTCCAGGGAGAAACGCCGCGGGCCACCCACCACCGAAACAGCATCCACGCGAAGACCACCCGGATAGATCCCTGTTTCGCGAGCCCACAAATTTGCCAGCAGGCAAAGTTTTTTGGTCTTGGCCGGACCAATAGCCTCGAAAGGATGTCCGAATTCCAGTGACGAACGGGTTTTGACCTCGCAGATCACCAAACGCCCACGATCCGATGCAACGATGTCCAATTCGCCTCGGACAGAAGTCTCACGTGGATCAGGACGCCAGTTCCTGTCCACAATTTTCCAACCACGAATTTCCAAGACGGCCGCCGCAAGGTCCTCGCCCCACCGACCGATCTTCGCCCGTTCGTCCATGTCTTACCTCCCACAGAAAGGATGCGACATCAAGACCCCGGCGGATCCTCAACTCGGGGCGGAATCAAACAACTGTGGAGAAGTCACACACATTCATGGCAACCAGACTTCGGTGGACGATCCAACACGATCGCCAAGAAAGAACAACCGGGTCAGCCTCGGCTGCCCCAGGCCGCCCGCAACTGCTCCGACGACACGCCCAAAGACCACGAGAGACGATGCAGCGCACACGGACCATCGGCGTCCAGGGCCGCACGATGAGACGAAGAGCCATAACCCTTGTTCCCCTCCCAACCGTAGGCGGGATACTTCAGCGCCAGCGACTGCATCGCCGAATCACGCTCGACCTTGGCAACCACACTCGCCGCGGCAATGCTCGCGCACCGGTAATCACCCTTGACCTGCATTGTCACTGGCAATTCCCACCCGACGGCGCCGTCCATGCGCTCAGTCACGGGATCCGGCTCCGTCAAGGACAGCAGATCCGCCACACGAGTCAACCAGTCGTGTTTTCCGTCCAACAGTACGGCCGAAGAGTTCATACGGTCCTCACCGACGGCGAGGGCCACCTTGTTCATCGCGCGTAAACCCGCGAGCCGCAACGCCTGTGTCATACCGAGCGCGTCGATTTCCTCGGGTGAAGACGATCCAGTCTCAACATGAATCCACGACCTGATAGCAGGGACCATCGCTTCACGCCTCGGGGCGCTGAGCACCTTGCTGTCCGTGAGGCCCGGGACTTCCAGCACCGCATCAGCAGGGACCCACGAGGCACCAACGGTCACGGGACCGGCCAGTGAGCCGCGCCCGACCTCGTCCATCCCGATGACGCCGAGGTGCCCCTGACCAAAAAGACGTCGTTCAACACTGAGGTCGGCGCCCGCAGCGTAAGCTGACGTCTTGTTCGTGGTCATCATTGGCCGCCGTGGCTCGCCTCGGAACTGGGGATGTCTTTGAAGACATCGTCCGGGGTAGACAACCACGTCCAGCGGCTCACCGGCCAAGCGATCGTGAATGCTCGTCCTTCGATGTCCTTCTTCTTCACGAATTCATTGCCCTCTTGGATGTGGTAACGAGAGTCGGCCGAGGCATTACGGTGATCACCCATGACGAAGTACTCACCATCCGGGACAGTCACATCGAACGGGAAATCCGAGGGTTGTGCTCCCGGATAGAGGTACGAGGACTCGTCAATAGGCTTTCCATTGACCTCGACCTTCCCATCGGAAGAGCAGCAGCTGACGTGATCACCGCCTTGCCCGATGACTCGTTTGATGAGGTAATTCTGTGACGAATCTGGAAGCACCCCAACGAAGGACAGCGCCTCGCGCACAGGATTGGTACTCGCAGGGTTCTGGTTCTCCGGAATCCAGTGCTGTGTGTCCTTGAAGACCACGATGTCGCCGCGTTTGGGGTCATTGAAGTAGTTTCCCGCGACGTTGACGAAAATTCTGTCGTTGAGCTCCAACGTGTTTTCCATGGACCCCGAGGGGATGTAGAAACCGCGAATCAGGAACGTTTTGACGATGAAAGCGATGATCAACGCATAGACGATGACCAGCAGTACTTCCTTGATCTTTGGCCAGAGGCCCTGGGGTTCTTCTTTTCCCTTCTTGTCCCGTGCCGCATGGGAGGAAGGTTGCACCGAGTCCGGGGATCCGTCCGCGGGCTCACCGGATGCGGAATGCTGGCCAGGTGTCATAGAGGTGTCCTTCTCTCACTTGCTATGGTCTGGGTTTAGTCTACTGACCGCCCTCGCGCTCAGCGATCAATTTGGGATATCCGGTTCAGTGGCCAGATCACGGCGACGGGCCGCCCAATGATCTTGTCCGTCTTGATCAGACCGCCGCCCGGGGCAGCAATCAAAGACCTGGAATCGTTGGAATCCGAGCGGTGGTCGCCCATGACCCACATCCTGCCCTCAGGCACGACGACGTCGAATCTGGTCCCGGATGGTGCGTCGCCCTGCATGATGTAAGGCTCATCCTTGGGTTGCCCGTTGACGGTGATGCGGCCGTCGGCCGCGCAACAGTGCACGTGATCACCAGGTACACCGATCACTCTCTTGACGTACACGCCTTGACGAGTCCCGACACCGAGCCACGAGCCGATTTCGCCAATAGTGTCCGTGAGCTTGTTGGCGCCGGAGTCGTAAGGAGCAAGAGATCCGGTTCCGTCAAAGACGACGATGTCGCCGCGATTCGGATGATTGCTGCCCGGACGCCATACTGCGACACGATCGTGTTCTTGGAGCGTCGGCTCCATGGAAGCAGAGGGAATGTAGAAGACCTCGAGAAGCAAGCCTCGGACGAGGACCATGATCAGGACGGCTATGACTAGGGCCACCACGACCAAGCGCCGGCTCCCCCACGGGAGCCGGCGCTTCGAGTCTGCGGCCGTAGCAACGGCCTGCGACGGGTTCGTCAAGAACCTTATGCGTTGTCGCGCTTCTCGCGGATACGCGCAGCCTTGCCGTGACGGTCACGCATGTAGTACAGCTTGGCGCGACGAACGTCACCGCGGCTCTGGACCTCGATCTTGTCGAAGATCGGGGAGTGAACCGGGAACGTACGCTCCACGCCTACACCGAAGGAGACCTTGCGAACGGTGAAGGTCTCGCGAACGCCCGCACCCTGTCGGCCAACCACGTAACCGCGGAAGACCTGGACACGGGAGCGATTGCCCTCGATGATGTTCACGTGAACGTCCACGGTGTCACCCGGGCCGAAGTCCGGGATGTCCGTGCGGAGGTTCTTCTGGTCAATGAAATCCAGAGTCTGCATGACGATATTCTCCTCAATCGATGCCGCAGGCCACCGACTGATTGGTACGACGGAGGCTTCCGGGATTGACCCGAAAATGCTTCCGAAGTGATGTATCAGCCAAGACATGATTGGTGTCTTGGTGCCGTCTTCCGTCAGGTCGCTCTTCCCCCTGCGGCAGGGGCGTGCCCGGAGACGGCGCAATTTTTCATTTTGCCACAGTCCAGAGGCTAGTTCCACAGACACGGACCGTGGCCGCGGTTATTCCGTATCGCTCTCGTCACGTTCGACCGCCAAGGCCTCGAGAACCGCGCGGTCTTTCCGGTCCCACCCGGAGGCAGGCACGGATTCGATCAGGTCCGGGCGCCGTCGTACGGTCCGCTCCAATTGCCAGTCCCGCCGCGCTCGAGCGATTGCCGCGTGATTTCCGGATAGAAGAATCTCCGGGACCTCCCGGTCACGCCACACGGCCGGCTTGGTGTAAACCGGATATTCCAAAAGACCGTCAGCGTGGGACTCTTCGACCAGAGATTCGGGGTTGCCGATCACACCGGGAAGCAACCGCGCCGTGGCTTCGATCATGGCCAAGACCGCGACCTCTCCCCCGTTGAGCACATAGTCCCCAAGGCTCACGGGCATGACTCGGAATCTCTCACCCGCCCACTCGAGAACGCGCTCATCGATACCCTCGTATCGGCCGCATGCGAAGACTACGTGCTCTTCTCTCGCAAAATCTTCGGCCATGCGTTGCGTAAAGACCGATCCAGCGGGAGAAGGGACCACCAGCAACGGGCGCGGATCCGCGCCGTCATCCGAAACGGCATCGTCGGAACTTCGGGAAGACTGAGGCGACGCATCCAGTACGGCTTCGAAAGCCTGCGCCCATGGCTCGGCCTTCATGACCATGCCGGCACCACCGCCGTAAGGAGTGTCGTCCACGGTGCGGTGCCGATCAGTGGTGAACTCCCGGAGGTCACGGACAGACAGATGCAACAGCCCAGAACGACGAGCCTTGCCGATGAGGGACAGCTCCAGAGGTTGCAGGTATTCGGGAAATATCGACAGAACATCGTAACGAGGATTCATTCGGAATCGCCTTCGGCCTCGTCGGGGGCCTCGTCGGCGACGTTCAGCTCAAGGAGACCAGGCGGAGGGCACACCACGACGAAGCCGTCCTCGAGATCCACGTCCGGCACGATTTCTTCGACGAACGGAATGAGCGCCTCACTGCCGTCTTCGAGCTCGACGACCAGCAAATCCTGTGTCGGTCCGGTCGTCAAAGCGGCAACCCGGCCGATACGGTTAGTCAGCTCGGTGACCTCCGGCGAGGGTACGGAGTAAACATCCAGGCCCTTGAGCTCGTGCTCGTAATACCCCGCCGTATCTTCCGCTCCCTCCGTCTCCATCATGAGCTTGTGGTTGCGCAGCGTTTCCGCATCGTTCCGGGACCTGACCTCGTCGAATCCGAGAATCATGACGCTCTTGTTCCACCGGACGGAGTTGATCGTTAGATACCCGTTCGGGGCCAGAACGGTCGACGGTTCAACCTCGATTGCGGACCCCTTGATCAGGCGCGTCGAAGGATCATCCGTGTACAGCTGAACCGTGACTTCCCCTTTAATCCCGTGAGGCTTACCGATTCTTGCGACCTGAACCTGCACCGCGTCTTTCTCCTTCCTGATGGGCAGCGAACGGCCCACGCCGTACACCGGAAATATAACAGGCCCGCTTCCGCCACACGGGCGGAAACGGGCCTGTTAGCGCGACTAAATGCCGCAAAGCATGCTATCGACGCCGATCGGTGTCGATCACGTCGACCCTAACCTGCTCACCGTCAGCCAGGGCACCGATCACGGTGCGAACAGACTTGGCCGTTCGACCACCACGCCCGATGACGCGTCCGAGATCTTCCGGATTGACCCGGACCTCGAGGGTTTGACCCCGTCGGCCCGAACGCGAGCGAACTTCGACGTCTTCGGGATGATCAACGATCCCCTGCACGAGGTGCTCCAGAGCTTCGGAAAGCATAATTACTCAGCAGACTCTTCGCTGGTCTCGGCCTCATCGGCCTTTTCCGTGGAAGACTCAGCAGCCTCGGCCTTCTCTTCACTCTTGGGAGTGATGGCTTCGGGAATGACCACGGAATCCTTCTCCGGGACCTGGAACTCGGGCTTGGCCTCGACCGGCTTGACGGTCGATTCTGCGTTGCCCTCACCCTTGAACTTGGCCCAGTCACCGGTCAATTTGAGCAGTGCCAGAACCTGTTCGGTCGGCTGAGCGCCGACGGACAGCCAGTACTGAGCACGCTCGGAATTGAGCTCAACCAGTGAAGGGTTCTCGGTCGGCTGGTAGATGCCGATCTCCTCGATTGCGCGGCCATCTCGCTTGGTGCGGGAATCGGCAACGACAATACGGTAGCGGGGATCGCGGATCTTACCCAGACGCTTCAGACGAATCTTTACAGCCACTTGTGTGGACTCTCCTGTATCTATACAAGGTCGGTTCCTATTACGTCAGCTACCCGTGGGGCGGGGTTGTCAGTCAGGAACCTGCGGACCAAATGCTGCACGGTGAGAGGGGCCGCGCACATCGAGTACCCGTCAAGTATGCCAGAGGCAACCACGGTTGACCAGCAGGAGGAATCCGGCGCCGACGTCGGGTGCGTCACGCGATGGACGACCGGAGCTTCACGACGGCTGGGCCAAGCCCGTCCGGTAGGCAAAGATGACAGCCTGGACACGGTCTCTGCTACGGGTTTTCGCGAAAATCCGTGACACGTGAGTCTTGACGGTTGCCAACCCGAGGAAGAGATCGTCGGCAATCTCGGAGTTCGACTTCCCCTGGGCCATCAGGGTCAGGACTTCCTTTTCGCGCTGCGAAAGGGCTTCGACCGCCAGAAGGTCATCCGGATACATGGTTCGATGCTGAGACTCCTCCGCGGGAGGTTTGTCTGTCACTCCGGAGCCCGAGGGTTCCTCCACGATGCGTTGGATCAATGGGAGGGTCACTTCGGGGCTCAGCAGAGCCTGACCGCCGGCCACGGCTTCTATCGCCGTCACCAGGTCTTCGGCGCTCGCAGTCTTCAAGAGAAAACCGCTCGCCCCGGCCTCCAAGGCGCCAAAGAGGTAGTCCGAACGATCGAAGGTCGTGAGCATGATGACCTTCCCGAGGCCCTCCTGGACTACATGTCGGGTGGCCGTGAGACCGCTCATTCCAGGCATCTGGATGTCCATGAGCACGACGTCTACAGGTTGCTCGCGCAATTGATCCAACGCGGATTGAGCGTTGGCCGCTTGTCCCACAACCTCGATCCCAGGCTCGACGGAGAGCACGAGAGAAAATCCCGAGCGGACCACGGTTTGGTCGTCGACGAGGAATATCCGCAACGGTTGGATCATGCCGGTTCCTTTTCGGGGGACGGTTGGGCATCATGAAGTGGGACCGTGAACCGGGTCTTCCAACCGGGCCATGGGGTCAGCGGACCGTAGACGGCTTTACCGCCGAGAACAGATGCGCGTTCTTCCACCCCACGCAGGCCCGAGCCCGTACTGGGGGCCAGGCCGTGGTCCTCGGGACGCACAGGGTTGCCACGATCGGCCACCTCGACCTCGAGCTCGTTGGTTGTCCACGACGCCCGTAACAGGACTTGGGCCTCGGTCGCATCGGAATGCTTGAGCACGTTGGTCAGTGATTCCTGGACCATCCGATAGACCCCGTGGTGAAGAATCGCCGAGAGACCCGGCCCCTCAAGGGTTTTCCCGTCCTCGGCGGATACGGATAGTCGGACCCTCAACCCCATGGATTCGAAATTTTTCGCAAGTTGAGGAAGATCCTGGATCGTCTTGCTCTCGCCTGTCACAGTTCCGACGTACTCGTCGCGGTTGTCGGATTCGCGCAGCAGTCTGAGCACGGTTTGCAGTTCCCCAATGCCCTCGCGCGTGCTCGTCTCGATGGCTTCCAAAGAATCCCTGACAAGCTTCGACTGCGCCTCGTTGAGGCGCACCGTCCTGCCGTCGTCGCCGGCGGCAAGAATGCGACGCGCTCCTCCAGCTTGAAGCCCCACACCGGTGAAATGGTGTCCGATCGAGTCATGGAGATCGCGGGCCAGGCGGAGGCGTTCTTCCGCAACTGCATTCTGGGCGAGACGGTGGGACTGGCTTCTGATGGTCCGAGCCTGTCCCTCCAGACGATAACGCCGCAGCGCCGCGCGCCATGACGCACGGCCGAAGGCCGCCGCACCACACACGTAAGCGAGATTGATGGCCGTCGCGTAGACCGCATAGGCCAGAACCGGGTCAAAGGGCCCCGCGGGCTCAGCACCGTTTTCTTGAAGGTCGTGCAGGATGTCCTCCGAGCCAACCCATGTGAGCATCAGCCAGGAGGTGAAACTGACCACCACGACCAGGTTAACGACCCATACGGCACGCCGACTCCGAGACCAAGCCACCGCCGTGTAAATCGCTGTGAAGTAACTGACTTGGAAAACCACGGACACAGAAACGGTGGTCGCCATGTAGAACATGGGGACGAACACCGCGCTCGCGACGATCAACGTGATCAGAGGAAAACGGCGACGGACCACCAGACACAACGGAGTGACCCCTGCGCCGATATAGGCGGCCGTGCTCGGTCGGCCGTCTCCCGCGCCTCCTCCGAAACTCTGCATGAGCGTAAGGGTCAAGACGCTCGTGCAAACAAGCAGGAGCGCCAGAAGGACATCGTTCCGTTGTTGCGACGAGCTGGGCCGCGGTCGTTTCCAATTCGGGTTCCGGTCGTCATCGAGCCATCGGCGAAGGGCCCAGACTCTCCTGTCGGACGGTGACACCGCGGGGCCTACTTTTTGCGGCGGAGAATCCAGGCCCCAAGACCCACGCCGGCTGCGGTGGCGATGGCCCAGCCTCCGCGTTTGACGGAATTGCTCAGACGCAAGGCGGCCTCCAGATCCGACTTCGGGCCCGAACTTTGGCCGGAGCCCTCGTCCGCCGGAACGAATTTCTCGTATCCGGGCTGATCGGACATGGATTTGCGGCCGTCGATGATCTTGGCGGGCATGTCGGACAGGCCCAGGAGCTGCAGGACAGATTCCGGGGCATATCGCCCATTGTCGTCGGCGGCGTACTTTTCGAGGCGTCGTGAGCTGACCGGATCGAGCCCGAAGGCCTCCGTCAGATTGTCGACGGCTCGGATTCGAGCTGCGTCGCGGACCTCGATCTCTTCCTGTCCCGCGATCTCCGACTGAAGTGCCCCAGCGGGCGAATCCGAGGGATACGTGAAAACCGCCCCGCGGACAGGGCCCCACGAGAGGGTGATGGGCTCTCCGACGGTCGGGCAGAAAGTCGCGGCCCGGTGCTCCCCGTCCGTGTCCAGGACGACCGCACGCCGAGGCAATTCGTCGACGAGGCTGAGCAGGTCTTCATAGTATTCACAAGTCACGACGACCCAGCGCTCGCCCGATGAGGCGATCTCGAACCAGCCTTCCGGTTGTATGGAGCGGATGGCCTGCCGAAGGGTCCGTGATGAAGTCTCGAACATTCCGACTGCGCTCGGCGTATGGGTTATACCGTCACCGGTCTGCCAGGACGCGTATTCCAGTCCTGGGAAGGCCAGGATCGTTTCCATGAACTCGCCCAGTTCCCCACCCAGACTCAGCTGACCGTGTTCATCCGCTCGGGCCACGTGAGTAATCTCCCCGCGGATATGAACAGGCACCATGAGGCGCAGGTTGTTGTCGCCGGTCGTGTACAGCGCAGGAACGGACTGTTCGCGAATGAGCTTCAGAATCCGCTCGCGCTCGGCGTCTGCTCCGGCGCCGGTCACAACGACGCCGCCTTCAGGGGTCTCGGTCAGTCGTCGATGAAGATCCAAGCGCACGGGGACCCACTGCCAGGAGATTCCGTCCTGGTTCGGGGTCCGGTCAGTGCGATGGTCGTCGGTCACGTTGCGCCTGTCCTTACGTATCGTTGGTGCTTATCACGGTACCCGCGATTCTGGACCGATGGCCCGAGAATCCGAGCTTAATTCCATTGGTTCGAGCTGAGTTCGATGACGGCCTCGGTTCCCCGAACCGAGTGCGCTTGCCGCAGTCGTTCGGAGAAACCGCCACTGAGGTAAGAATCCAACGCGTTGAATTCAACGAACTTGTATTCCGTCAACTCTTCTTCTTGCAATTCAATGGGTGCGTCGGAGGATACGACGCCGCCATCATAGATGAAATATGCCGAATCTCCCCAGTCGCCCATGTTCAGGCCGTGGAAGACCAGAAGCATTCTGCCCCAGGGAAGTTCCAGACCCACTTCCTCGAGGACTTCCCGGAAGCATCCCTCCTGCGGAGATTCGCCTGCCTCAACTGTGCCCCCGGGCAGGGACCAGCCGTCTTTGTAATTCGGCTTGACGATCAGCAAGCGATCCGACTCGTCCGTGATCAGTGCCCCGGCGGCAAGGCGCCGGCGCGGAAGCGAGGCGACGAACGCCCGGAAGTCTTCATCGGACAAGTAAGTATCAGCCATATTTACAGGTCTACTTGTCCCCGAGGAATTTCTCAAAGCCCTTGGGCAAATTCATGGAGTCCATGTCGAAACCCTCTTGTTTCCCGAAACTCGAGCCGTTCTTCTGAGCTGGCTTCTGCGTCTGGCCCTTGAGCTCTGCCTCGCGCTTGGCCGGGTTGCCCGAACGTCCCTTTTTCGCATTCTTGCCTTTGACGGCCTTGCGGTTCTTCTTGGGGCCGCCTGACCCACCCATACCGGGCATACCACCCGGCATACCGGGAACGCCCTGGCCGGAAGCCATGCGTTTCATGAGCTTTTGGGCCTGGCCGAACCGTTCCATGAGCTGGTTGACTTCGGAGACGGTCACGCCGGAGCCACGCGCGATACGGGCACGCCGGGAACCGTTGATAATCTTGGGCGCAACTCGTTCATGCGGGGTCATCGACCGGACGATGGCCTCGACGCGATCGATCTCGCGGTCGTCGAAATTCTCCAGCTGCTGACGCATCTGGGCAGCGCCCGGCATCATCATCAGCATCTTCTTCATCGATCCCATTTTGCGGATCTGCTGCATCTGGGACAGGAAGTCCTCGAACGTGAAGTCCTCACGGTCCTGGAACTTCTTGGCCATTCTGTCGGCCTCAGCCTTGTCCCAACTGGCTTCCGCCTGTTCGATCAAGGTCAGCACGTCGCCCATGTCCAGGATGCGGCTAGCCATGCGATCCGGGTGGAACTGCTCGATATCCCCGACGTTCTCGCCGGTCGAGGCGAACATGATGGGCTTGCCGGTCACTGAGGCAACCGACAGGGCAGCGCCGCCACGAGCATCGCCGTCGAGCTTGGACAGCACCACGCCGGTGAAGTCCACGCCCTCGTTGAAGGCGAGCGCAGTATTGACCGCGTCCTGCCCGATCATCGCGTCGATGACAAAAAGGACTTCATTCGGCACGATCGCGTCGCGAATATCGCGCGCTTGCTTCATGAGTTCCTGGTCCACACCGAGTCGGCCAGCGGTATCGACAATGACGACATCGTGCAGCTTGGCACGCGCGGTCGTCACGCCGTCGCGGGCCACCTGGACCGGGTCCCCCGTGGGGTCGTCGAACTCGCTCGTGGTGCCGGGGTGCGGGGCAAAGACCGGGACACCTGCGCGTTCACCGACGACCTTGAGCTGTGTGACCGCGTTGGGGCGTTGGAGGTCGGAGGCAACGAGCATGGGCTTGTGCCCCTGGGCGGTGAGCCATTTGCCGAGTTTTCCGGCGAAAGTGGTCTTGCCGGAGCCCTGGAGACCGGCCAACATGATGATCGTCGGACCGGTCTTGGCCATGTTGATGCGACGGGTCTCGCCACCGAGAATGCCCTGGAGCTCCTCGTTGACGATCTTGACGACCTGCTGAGCAGGGTTCAGAGCTTCCGAGACTTCGCTGCCTGTTGCTCGTTCCTTGATCGAGGCCGCGAATGCTCGCACCACCGGTACCGCGACGTCGGCGTCGAGAAGGGCACGCCGGATTTCGCGGACGGTGGCATCGACGTCGGCTTCGGAGAGGCGGCCTTTGCCGCGCAGGTTCTTGAAGGTCGATGCTAGGCGGTCGGACAGAGAATTGAACACGTGAAGTGGTCTACTTTCGGTGCAGTCGTTTCGGTGCTGTGGTCTCCGGGAGCGGTGTCCGCGGGACACCGCCGGCCTCGGTTGGTCGGTCGGCTTACAAGACTAGCACCGGTCACCTCGCCCAGCGGCATAGTTTCCACACCGCGAACTGTCCGTCCGGCCAGCCGCCGCAGTGTCTCAGATGGCTTGCTCCCCACGTTCTCCTGTGCGCACTCGTACAATCTCTTCGATGGGTTGGATCCAGACTTTCCCGTCTCCCGTGGTCCCAGTATTGGCCGAGGAGACGATGACCTCAACGACATCGATGGCTTGCTGCTCCGTAGCCAGGATTTCCAGCCTGACCTTGGGCAATAGATCCACGGTGTATTCGGCACCCCGGTAGACCTCGGTGTGGCCCTTTTGTCTGCCGTATCCTGCGGTTTCGGAGACGGTCATGCCGTGTATCCCGAATGCTTCGAGTGCTTCCTTGACGGATTCGTATTGCTCCGGGCGGACAATTGCAGTGACGAGTTTCATGTGTGCCTTTCATCGGATGCTCTTGCGGCATGAGGTGGTGCTTCGGTCGCTACGGCGAATCAGCTTCGGACGCCGATCTGCCCCGACGTTCCAGAGACGAAGGCGTATGCCGTCTCGGCGTGGGATGCCAAGTCAATGCCTTGGACTTCCTCTTCTTCACTAACCCGGAAGCCAATGGTCTTCTTCAGGACCATGGCGATCACGAAGGTCATGATCGCCGTGTAAGCGACGGTGATGACGGTAGCGACCACCTGGGCAATGAGTTGGTCCACGCCTCCCCCGTAAAACAGACCCGCATTTCCTGTCGACGGTGTTGCAATGAACCCGAGGGCCACGGTGCCGATGATCCCCGCGACCAGGTGAACTCCTACGACGTCCAACGAGTCGTCGTAGCCGAAGCGGTACTTCAACCCGACCGCCAGTGCACACGCCATTCCCGCGATGATTCCGAGCACAATCGCCCAGCCGGGATCGACATTCGCGCACGCCGGGGTGATGGCCACGAGCCCGGCAACGATCCCGGATGCGGAACCCAGTGACGTCGCGTGACCGTCCCTCAGACGTTCCACGAGCAGCCACCCGAGCATTGCGGCCGCGGGGCATACCAGGGTATTGATCCAGATCAATCCGGCCTGAGTGGCGTCGGCCGCTGCGCCCGCGTTGAAACCGAACCACCCGAACCACAGCAACGCAGCACCGAGCATCACGAAGGGCAGGTTATGCGGTCGCTGGTTGGGGTCCTTCCCGAATCCTCGGCGTACGCCGAGAATCAGGCACAGGACAAGGCCCGCGACGCCGGCGTTGATGTGAACGACCAGTCCGCCCGCGAAGTCGATCGCCTCACCCAGAACGGAACCGATCGCTCCCTCCGCCGTGAAGAGTCCGCCATCGGCCCAGACCATGAAAGCCAAGGGCGCGTAAACAAGGGTGATCCAGAGAGGAACGAATACACACCAGGTTCCGAATTTCGCTCGGTCAGCGATCGCTCCCGAGATGAGGGCGACCGTGATGATCGCGAAAGTCGCGGAGAAACCCGCGGCCATGAGGTCGCCGGAATCCAGTGAAGCGCCGAGGCCGAAGTCCGCAAACGGACTGCCGACGACGCCCGGGATCATATTCTTCCCGCTGGACATCGAGGATCCCCACAGAACCCAGACGACGCCCACCAGCCCGATAGAGATGAAGCTCATCATCATCATGTTGAGCGCTGCTTTGACCCGGGTCATGCCTCCGTAGAAGAACGCAAGGCCCGGCGTCATGAGCAGGACGAGTGCGGCGGCAATGACGGTCCACACGTCGCTTGCTGTCAGTTGGTCCACGGCCGTTTCCCTTTCGCGAGTGGGATCCAGGATGCGGATCCTCGGCTGATTGGTACAAGAATCAGTTTCCACTCGCTGTGTTTCGGGTTCCTTCACGCCGAGTTTCGAGGGTGTAACGGCAGGGTTCCGAACGTTGCCAGCTCATTTCATCGTGTTTCGGGCAGATGAACGAAAGGCCCGGCCGATGCCGCACGTCTGCGGATCTGCCGGGCCGTCGCACCGTCATACAGTGACGTGGCTGTGTTTCAGTCGATGAGCGCCTCGACGAAACCTTCAGGATCGAAAGGCGCCAAATCGTCCGGTCCCTCCCCGAGACCGACAAGTTTGACGGGTACACCAAGCTCATTCTGGATCGCCACGACGATTCCGCCCTTGGCTGTACCGTCCAATTTGGTCAGGACAATCCCCGTGATATTCACGACCTCGGCGAAGACTTTCGCTTGGACCATCCCGTTCTGGCCGGTCGTAGCGTCGATCACAAGCAGAACCTCGGTAACAGGCGACACCTTTTCGACGACGCGCTTGACCTTTCCGAGCTGGTCCATGAGCCCAGCCTTGTTCTGCAGCCTCCCCGCGGTATCGACCATCAGTGTATCGACGCCGCGTTTCTTGGCCTCGCTGGCAGATTCGAAAGCCACCGAAGCTGGGTCGGCGCCCTCGGTCTGGGAGCGGACGGTATCGACGCCGACGCGTTTCCCCCAGGTCTCGAGCTGGTCGGCCGCGGCAGCACGGAACGTATCGGCTGCCCCGAGCAAGAGGGTTTTCTCCTCGGCGACCATCACACGGGCAAGCTTGCCGACTGTCGTGGTCTTGCCGACGCCGTTGACGCCGACGACGAGGACCACGCCAGGGTTGTCGCCGCTGCCGTCAAGGCCGAGCTCACGGTCCATGGTGGGGTCGACGATTTTGAGCAGTTCCTCGCGCAACATGGTTTTAACGCGGGACGGATCATCTGTGCCTTCGATGCGAACGCGGGTTTGCAGGGCTTCGACCAACCGCTGTGACGGTTCAGAGCCGAGGTCGGCCATGAGGAGGGTTTCCTCGATTTCGTCCCAGACGTCCTGGTCAATTTTCTCGCTCGACAACAAAGCAAGCAGGCCTTTGCCGAGCATCGAGTTGGACCGGGCCAGACGCGCGCGAAGCCTTTGAAGCCGTCCGGCGACCGGTGCGGGCGTTTCGTACTGCGGTCGGGCTTCTTCTTCGACGGGAGGTGCCGCGTCGTCCTTGTCCCGGGTTTCGGGGTAGCCGCCCTTTGGCGCCTTGGGGCCTTTGAGAAACACGAAAGCCAGGCCGCCGAGGACCACGACGCCGGCCAAGATGTACAGGATCAGGATCAGTGTGTCGTTCACGTTTCCAGCTTGCCACATGCCGCCGCATCCAGGCAGCGGCTTGTGGACGCTTCCCCGTTCGCCCGGAGATTCCGCTACGGGTAAGGTGCTTTCCGTGACTGCCGAACCTCCCGAAAGCGAACCCCATATTGATGGGCCCACCGGTGGCGAGAGCATCCGCGAAAGCGGCAGACGGTCTTTGCCTCGGCCTCCGGTTCCGACCGATCTGAAGGTGTTGGTCGTCGCCGCGTTCGTGATCGCCGCTGGATACGGGGTCGTGGCTCCCGTTCTGCCCCAATTTGCGACATCATTCGGTGTAGGGGCCGCGGCAGCCGGAGCCGTCATGTCGGCTTTCGCCCTCATGCGGGTCGCCTGGGCACCTGCCGCGGGACCCATCATGTCCCGCATCGGTGAACGCCGCACCTATCTGACAGGACTAGCCGTCGTCGCGTTGTCCTCTGCCATCACCGCTTTCGCGCCCAACTATGCGCTGTTGGTGATCCTGAGAGGACTTGGCGGCATCGGTTCGGTCATGTTCTCCATCTCCGCGATGGGTCTGATTGCGCGTCTCGCTCCTCCAACCATTCGAGCCAAGGTCTCGGGATACTACGCGACCTCGTTCATGCTCGGAAGCATCATGGGTCCCGTCATCGGCAGCCTGACCGCCACGTGGGGCCTCAGGGCGCCCTTCATCATCTACGCCCTCGCGCTGCTTCTGGCCATCGTGGTCGCCGCGTGGAAACTACGCCCCGCGGATGCCACCACGGATACCGGTTCCGTCATGCTGCCGATGAAATTCCCCGAAGCCCTATCCATCGGCAGCTATCGCTCACTGCTCGTCACGAGTTTCGCCCATGGTTGGGCTAATCTCGGTGCGCGAGTCGCCATCATTCCTCTGTTGGCCACTGGGCTGGCGGCTTCGGTGGGGGCGCCGGCCCAAGGCTTCGGCTCCGGGGCGAGTATCGCCGGTATCGCATTGGGTATCTTCGCGGGAGGATCGGCGCTGGCCCAGATCATTTTCGGCGGGCTCTCCGACCGATGGGGACGCAAGCCTCTGCTGATCCTCGGCCTTTCCTTCTCGGCGGTTCTCACCGGGATCGTCGGTCTTTCTCCGGGGCCGTGGGTCTTTTGGATCCTGTGCCTCATGGCAGGGCTCAGCACCGGCTTGTACACCCCGTCCATGCAAGCGACCCTGACCGACGTCGTGGGATCGCGCCGGTCGGGCGGAAACGTCATGTCCGCATATCAGGCGTGTGCCGACGTGGGGCAGATCATCGCGCCCGTGATTCTCGGCGCCGTCGTTGACCGAGTAGGCTTCGGCCCGGCTTTCGGAATCTCCGGCGCACTTCTCGGAATCGCGGCGCTCGTCTTCTTCCTGACCCCGCGCACGTCATTCCCGCAATCCGGTTGAGGACCGCACCCCACTCGGCGACGATCACCGCAAGTCGGCGAGTTTTTGCGAAATCACCTGGGTGATGCCGTCGCCGCGCATCGAGACGCCGTACAGGGCGTCGGCGATCTCCATAGTTCGTTTCTGGTGTGTAATGATGATCAGCTGCGAACTAACCTGCAGCTCTTTGAGGATCGTCAGAAGCCGCCCGAGATTACGATCGTCCAGTGCCGCTTCGACCTCATCCATCACGTAGAACGGCGACGGCCGAGCCTTGAAGATCGCAACCAACATCGCTATTGCTGTCAACGAGCGCTCGCCGCCCGAGAGCAGAGACAACCTTTTGACCTTTTTGCCGGCCGGCTTGGCGTGAACCTCGATGCCCGTCGTCAACATGTCGCTCGGATCGGTCAGGACTAGTTTTCCCTCGCCACCCGGGAAAAGTGTTGAGAAGACCCGGACGAATTGCTCCTGAGTGTCGTGGAAGGCCTGGGTGAAAACCTGCCTGACATGATCGTCCACGTCACGAATGATCTCTTCGAGGTCCGAGCGCGAGGCTTTGAGGTCCTCGAGCTGCTGCACCAAGTACGTGTGGCGTTCCTCCAAGGCCGCGAATTCCTCGAGCGCCAGAGGGTTGACCTTGCCCAGCGCTTTGAGGTCTTTACGAGCCTTGGCCAGACGCTTTTCCTGAACTTCTCGGACAAAGGGTTCCTCCCCCTCTACCTCGCCGGCGTCGTCGAGCACGGGAATCGGAAGGTGCGGCCCGTAATCCGAGACGAGCGTTTCCGCCGTGAGGCTCAGCTCTTCGAGAATCGTCTCTCTGAGAGATTCGAGTTTGGCCTCCCGAGTCGCTCGCTCGAGTTCTCCCGAGTGCGCCTTGGAACGCGTCGAATCCAACTCGTCGCGGATCTTCTTCTCTTCTTCGCGCCCTTCGGCCAGGCGAGACTCGATGCCGGCCCGACGCGTCTGGACTCGTTCACGCTCATCCTGGGCGACATTCAGGGAAGCTTCAATGCGTTCCCTCACGGTGCCGATCATCGCCAGCACCCGGCTCGTCGCGGCGTATTTTGCCTTCCTCTGTTTCTCCTGCCGTTCGACTTCGGCGTGTGCGGCGCGTTCGGAAGCCACCGAGCGCAACGCGGCGTCGTACCTCTGCTTCAACTGGTCAATCTGTCCCTGAGCACCACGCAGGCCGAGTAGGGCCTCGGTCTCCCGTGATCTCGCTGCTTTGGCCTCGTCCGCAGCCTCATTGCGCATTTTCTCGGCCCGTTCCAGGGCCTGACCCCCATCGTGGTCCTGAAGTTCCAATGCGGCCGAGACAGCGCCCACGGCCTGTTTGAGCCGGTCGGCGACCTCCGGTTCCCTTGCTTTGAGCTCATCCAACCGGCGAAGCGCCTGTTCGACTTCCTCTTCCGTCGAGGAGACCAAGGTCCTCGCCCTCGACAAAGCGGCAGCGCTCGCGGTGGACTCGCGGCTGATGCGCGCGAATTCTTCGCGAGCGGCGCGTGCCTCATCGCGAACTCGACGGTGTTCTTCGGAGGCTTCACGGTGTGCCCTCTCGGCCGACGCATAGACGCGGCCGAGCTCGTCGACACGTGCCTGTGCCGCTTCGATCCGCGCGGAGATCTCGAGCCCTGATGCGCCCTCGGCGCTTCCCCCGCGAACTTGCTGTTCCTCGACCACGGTTCCGTCCGAAGCGACTATCCGCCAGGCTTCAGGGAGAACGACACCATGCTCCGCATCATCGATGAACCGCTCACGCAGCTGTGCGGCTGACCTCGCGTCGGGGACAAGCGCGCACCGACGCAAGAGTGAGCGTGCCTCGTCCGCGAGTCGCCCTCCGGCAATGGCCTGAGGCGCCCAGGTCACGTCGACGACACCATCGGACTTCAGCGCCCCGAGGTATTCCCCGAATGCCTCATGACCTTTTGTCCCAACGTCCCCCACCTGGCTGGTTGGGCCCAGCATCAGGCTCAGGACGCCGAGGCCGGCAGCGCGCGCTTCATCCAAGATGGTCCCGAAATCCTCTGTTTCCGAGAGGGCGAGCCCATCAGCAACCGGTCCCAATGCGGTCGATACGGCCGCCGCGGATTCGGGGTCCACCGCAAGCTGCTCGCGAACTCGCGAGGTCTGTTCACGGAACCTTTCGAGGATCGCCTCCGTAGCGTCCGCGGCCGGCATGGATTCTTTCAGGGCCTCTACACGAGCCCGGGCGGCGTCGTGCTCGCGACGGACCGAATTCAGTTCCGTCGCCGCGGCATCCAGGGCCGTTTGGCTCCTTTCGGTGGCAGCGTGGGCGGCATCCGATGCTTCCGAGGCAGTCGAGGTATCTTCCTCAGTCGGCCCGGAAACTTCGGTTTGTCGCTCCAATTCGACGCGGTAATCCTCGAGACGCTGACGAATCGCCTCGACTTCGCGTTCCTGTTCCTCGCGCCGAGCGGTCAGCGTCTCGTGTTCAGATCTCGCCGTGGCCATTTTGCCCCGAAGCGAAGCGATGTTCTCGCGTTGCTCGGCGGCCGCGGCGAGAAGGTTCGCATGGTGCTCTTCTGCGGTTCGGGCTTCCTCTTCCCGGTCCAGACGAAGTTTTCCGTATTCTTCATGCCTCGCGCGCGCTTCGACCAGGGCTGCATCCGCTGCCTCAAGGTCGGAGGCGATCCGATCCGCGTTCTCTTGGAGCCGCTCGGGGTCGCGAAGATGCGCACGTCCCACGGGCGTCGATTGGGTTCTCAACCGCTCCTGCGCGAGTTGGGTCAAAGACTCGAAACGCTCCCGGAGCTGGGACAATGCGTACCAGGTATCTCGCGCGCGCGTAACCTCTGGACTCACCCGCGAAGCTTCCGCCTCCAATTCGGCGATCCTCCGAGACACCTGCTCGTGCGCAGACTCCCGGGCCTTGAGCTGCTCCCGGACCTTCTGGAGCTCATCCGCGTCCGTGTCGAGCGCGGTGGAGGCCTGAACCCAGTCGTCCGCATAGATACGGGCCCTCGCATCACGGACATCGTGCTGGATCCTCTGCGCTCGTCGCGCGACCTTGGCTTGCCGTCCCAGCGGAGTCAGTTGACGCCCTATTTCACCCGTCAGATCTTCGAGACGGGAAACGTTCGTTTCCATGGACGCGAGTTTGCGAAGAGTCTTCTCCTTGCGGCGCCGGTGTTTGAGAACGCCTGAGGCTTCTTCGATGAAACCTCGCCGTTCTTCCGGGGTCGCGTGAAGAATGCGGTCAAGCTGGCCTTGCCCCACGATAACGTGCATTTCCCTGCCCAGACCCGAGTCCGAGAGCAGCTCCTGGATATCGAGAAGGCGACATGAGTTCCCGTTGATCGCGTACTCGGAGCCACCGGTGCGGAACAGCGTCCGCGAGATCGTGACTTCGGAATACTCAATGGGCAGAGCGCCATCGGCGTTGTCGATTGTCAGAGAGACATGGGCGCGACCGAGCGGGGCCCGACCGGAGGTACCAGCGAAGATCACATCTTCCATTTTTCCGCCGCGCAACGACTTCGCACCCTGTTCCCCCATAACCCAGGACAGGGCGTCCACAACATTCGATTTCCCCGAACCGTTCGGTCCGACGACCGCGGTGACGCCGGGCTCGAATTCGAAGGAAGTTGCTGATGCGAAAGATTTGAATCCCTTGACCGTCAACGTCTTGAGGTGCACGCCGCCTCTTTTCCTTCCGGTCTGTTCTTCTCTGCCTCGACCTGGGCCGACCGCATATCCCGGCCACGACCGCCCACTCTATCGCGAGATTCAGGGCTGCCGCTGGAATGGCGCCGAGGGTCCAAACAGACGGAGGAGATTTATGTCAAGGGTGAAATCGCCAGTCATCCGCAAAGCTGGTTGTAGAGTAGTACCTCGAGTGCCACTCACGTAGTTCTCGAATCAGACCCGTTCACTTCCGGATAAAGGCTCGTTTAATTGACCGCTAACTCGTCTATCCACCACCGTAATTCAGCACTTCTTTCAGTGACCAAGGTGGAGGCCGAAGAGGTTCTGCCCTCCTCATATTTCGACGAGCAGCTGGCAGGAACGTACAAACGCCTCAAAATGCCCAAGGGTCTCCTCGAACGCCTTGCAGGCATCAGCGAACGCCGTTCGTGGTCGGCAGACAGCTCGTTCGAACACGGCGCGGCACAAGCCGGACGCGCAGCCCTGGAAGAGGCCGGAATCAAACCGGAACAAATCGGTCTCTTCGTCAATACTTCGGTGACTCGCGACAATTTCGAGCCGGCCGTGGCTGTCGGAATTCACCACGAGATCGGTCTCCCCCGGCATGCGCTGAATTTCGACATGACCAACGCGTGCCTCGGCTTCGTCAACGGTCTCACCGTTGCCTCCTCGATGATCGACGCAGGAGCCATAGAATACGCGTTGATTGTGTGCGGTGAGGACCCTTCGCCGTGGCACGAGACGGCCCTGAATATGCTCAATCGTGCCGATTCGACGCGCGACGACGTTTTGGCTCAGTTCGCGACCCTGACCCTCGGTTCGGGTGCCGCGGCTGCCGTTGTAGGACGGGCGGACCGTCACCCGGAAGGACACCAGATCCTTGGGTCCATCTCGCGCGCAGGTACCGAGCACAAGGACTTGTGCATAGGCGGCGAGGCCGGACAAGGCATGAGCACGGACGCCACAGGGCTTCTCAAATACGGTCTGGAGCTCGTGACCGATGCCTGGGACCGCGCCCACGAAGACGGCTGGGACTGGAACGACATGGATTCCTACATCACCCACCAGATCTCGACGTCCCATACGAACGCCATCATTGACGCCGTCGGTATCGATCGTGACCGCATCCCTGTGACGTTCCCCTACTGGGGCAATGTAGCGGCAGCAGCACTGCCGATGACCCTGGCCCTCGAGGCCGAACGTTTGAAGCCTGGCCAACGCGTCCTCTGCATGGGCGTCGGGTCCGGATTGAACACCGCCCTCATGGAAATCGCCTGGTAGCAACCGCCAACGCACAGAAGAGGTACTCATGGCCGCCGCGAATCGGACATCTCGCCCCACGCCACAGCCCGGGCCGATCCCTTTGAAGCGCTGGCCCGGAGTGGCCAGGCACGCGAGCAGGACGTTGCGTGTCAAGTCGAGCGCTGCCGTGGATCCGGGAACGTACCGGACCTGGCACTTCCTCGACAACGCTCCCGAACTCGAACGGGCCGGCCTCGAACCTGTAGGCACGGTGCTCTGCGTCCACGGGAATCCGACCTGGTCCTATCTTTGGCGCGACGTCGTCGCGGCCGGCTCCGACGCCGGCAGTCGCCCGTGGCGTGTTGTCGCGATCGACCACCTGGACATGGGCTACTCGGAGAGGACCGGGACGGAACGAAGTCTTCAAGACCGGATACGGGACCTGGGCGACTTCACCCAGGCCTTGGGCATCGACGAGAACCCAGGTCCCGAAGGTGTCGTGACGCTGAGCCACGATTGGGGCGGCCTTATTTCCCAAGGCTGGGGTGTCGAGCATCCGGAGCTGCATCGGGGCCGGATTTTCACCAACACGGCCCTCTACCACGCAGAGGGCGAAAAGATCCCCGGCGCACTGCGCCTCGCACTGCATCCGGCCGTACACAGCCGGGGCACCCAGTCCACAACCGCTTTCTTGGACGTGACTCTCTCACTGCACCGCGGCGAATGGGATCCAGAGACCAAGAAGGCGTACCGGTCCCCGTATCAGTCGACCAAGGACCGCAACGGTATTCGAAACTTTGTCGCGGACATTCCGTTGGACCCGCAACATCGCGCCTACCCGGAGATGCAACGAATCGCCCGTGCCGTAGCCGATGACGACCTTCCTTGCCTTGTGCTGTGGGGTCCCGCCGATCCCGTGTTCAAACAGCGCTACCTGGACGACATCCTTTCCCGGAACCCCGAGGCAACATTGCATCGCTTCGACAAAGCCGGTCACCTGGTCGCGGAGGACGAGGACATTGCTTCCGTCCTGTTCACTTGGCTCGACGAAGCCTTGCTGGGGTCCCCCAAAGTGGTCGAACGCCATCGGGTCGTCCGAGAGAAGGACCGCAAGTCCTCTCCCCTGGTCCTGGACTACAGGCCCATGATTTCCGAGTTGGACGAAAGGCGCGCCGACGACTCTCCTGCCGTCGTGGACATGGGTCCCGTCAACCATGGAGCGAGACCCAAAGCCACGGGCAAACACGCCACGGCTCCGTTGGCAACGATACGAAGGCAATTGTCCTGGCGTGAACTCGCCGAGAAGGTCGACCACACGGCGGAAGTGCTCCGGGACCTCGGGGTTCAAGCCGGAACCCGCGTCAACCTCATGGTTCCGCCTGGCTCCCGGCTCACGACGCTGATCTACGCGTGCCTGAAAATCGGTGCAGTCATCGTCGTCGCGGACACCGGCCTCGGGATGAAGGGGCTAACCCGCGCGTTGCGCGGTGCTTCCCCGGAGTTCCTGGTGGGCATCCCCCAGGCGATGCTTGCGGCCAAGGCCGCTGGGTGGCCCGGTCGCCGCGTTCTGGCAGGGACGGCTCATTCATCAACCCTCAGGCTGCTCGGCGCCGAGGCGGGTATCGATTCTCACTTTGTCCGTGAGCCTCAGCCCACGACGCCGTGGAATGCACCCCAGCCGGACAACGTTGCGGCAATTCTCTACACGTCGGGCTCGACCGGACCGGCCAAGGGCGTCGCCTATACCCACCGGCAGCTGTCGTCGATGCGAGACGCCATCCAGAACACGTACAGTCTCTCCGAAGGGGCAGGCCTCGTTGCCGGCTTTGCTCCGTTCGCACTCCTCGGACCTGCCCTGGGCGCAACATCTGTCACGCCCGATATGGATGTGACCCAGCCCAAGACGTTGACGGCCAAGGCTCTGGCTCAGGCGGTCGAAGCGATCGAAGCCACCGTGGTTTTCGCGAGCCCCGCTGCACTCATGAACGTCGTGGAGACGCGGGAGGACATGAGCGAGGACGAGCGCGAGGCCATGCGGCGAGTGGGCCGCCTGCTCTCGGCCGGGGCGCCGATTACGATGCCGCTGCTCGAGTCCATGGCGGAAATCTGCCCCAATGCCAAGCTGCATACCCCGTACGGCATGACCGAATGCCTGCCGCTGACTGATATCAACTTGGACCAGATTCGCGAGGCCGAGAAGGACTCGGATCCGGAAGATGGCGTCGAAGGCGCGGGATCCGGTGTTTGCGTCGGGACCCCGGTATACGGCGCACGCGTACAAGTCGTTCCACTCGATGAACAGGGCAACGCGACCGGCGAACCCACACACGTTCAGAACGTTACCGGCGAAATCATTGCCGCGGCTCCCCACGCCAAAGACCACTACGATCGCTTGTGGTGGACCGAACGGGCGTCGGACACCATTCCCGGCTGGCACCGGACCGGCGACGTCGGGCATTTCGACGCGAGCGGGCGCCTCTGGGTCGAAGGGCGTCTCACTCACCTTCTGTCAACGGAGGAAGGACTCTTGACGCCGGTTGCGGGAGAGACGGCGGCCGAAAAGATTTCCGGCGTGCGTCGCGCCGCCGTCGTCGGAGTCGGGCCGTGGGGGGCTCAGGTTCCGGTGGTCGTGGTCGAGAGAGAATCCACGGCGGCGCGGGGAGGATCTCGGGCGGTCAAGGACGGCCCGGCTCCCCGTGCATTGGCACGCGCGGTCCGAGCCTCAGTGGAGTCCGCTACCGGCGTTCGTGTCGCCGCTGTCCTGCAGGTTCGCGAACATCCGACGGATATTCGACATAACTCCAAGATCGACCGGCCACGCTTGGCCACGTGGGCATCTTCGGTGCTCTCCGGGGGAAAAGTGAGGAAACCATGAACCAGAATGCACGCTGGAACGCGCCCAACCCGCGATACCGTCGGGACATTCTGCCGGACAGCTCGTTGCGGGCTTCCAAGGAACGAACCGTCGTCGTCACGGGCGCAAGCGGACTACTGGGCTCACGCGTGGCCATCAAGCTCATCGAACGCGGTTACACCGTCCGGTGTTTTCAGCGCCGGGATGCGGCGGCCGTACGTGAATCCCTGCAGGAAAAGGGCCTCACGAGGTTCGACCAGCACCGCGGGTCCATCACCAACGCGGACCACGTCGCCCGTGCCTTGGACGGTGCCGACGCCGTGATTCACCTCGCCGCCAAGGTCTCGGTAACAGGCCCTTGGGAGGAATATGTCGAGACCAATGTGACGGGCACACGCCTTCTCCTGGAAGCAGCACGCTCGGCGGGGATCCACAAATTCGTCTATATTTCCTCCCCTTCGGTCTCCCACGCAGGCTCGGCCTTCATGGGCCAGGCCAACGAACCGGCCGATCCGGAGAATGCCCGCGGCAATTACGCTCGATCCAAGGCTTACGCTGAGAAGCTTGCCCTTGACTACGATGCCGAGGACTTCCTCGTCGGCGTGGTCCGCCCTCACCTCGTTTGGGGCCCCGGGGATACGCAGCTCGTGGAGCGTGTCATCGAACGGGCCGCCCGCGGCGGCATCCCCCTTCTGGACGCAGGTGCGGCCCTGATCGATTCGACCTACGTCGACAACGCCGCTGAGGCTATTGTCCGCGATTTCAAACGACTCAAGTCGGTTCACGGCAAGCCCTTGGTCGTGAGCAACGGCGAGCCGAGGACTGTCGGTGAACTCATGACCATGATGTGCGAGGCTGCAGGTGTTCAACCGCCCCATCGCACGGTGCCAGCGTCCCTGGCCAAATTCGCCGGCGGAGTCGTGGAGAAAATTTGGCAGAAGCGCCCCGGTCACGACGAACCTCCCATGACTCGTTTCCTGGCGGAGCAGCTGTCAACCTCACACTGGTTCGACCAGCGCGAAACCCACGAGTTACTCGACTGGCGGCCTGAAGTCTCCATCGACGAGGGCATGGAATGCCTGCGTCGGTATTACCGTCCCCGTAATAGCGAGAACACGGCGTCTTTGCGCCCGCTCGTCTGAGCTTCGGGCGGGTCGGCGGCTTGTCACGCCCTGGTGAAGCCTCGAGGGGTCCGCTGGCACGTGGGGCACCGGTAGGACGATCGGTTCATGAACGCCTCGCGGATTATCAGGGTGTCACTCCCTTCGGTCGCGCACCGTCGGCAAGGTTTGCCCTCGCGTCCGTACACGTTGAGACCCCGTTCGAAGTAGCCCGACTCGCCGTTGACGTTGACGTACAACGCGTCGAAGCTGGTTCCGCCTTCGGCCAGCGCCTCGGTCATGACGACCGTGCACGCGCTGAGCAATTCCTGGGCCTGGGATTTTGTCAGGGATCGTGCCGGTTTCGCATAGTGAATCCTGGCCCGCCACAGCGCCTCGTCCGCATAGATATTGCCGATCCCTGAAATCGTGTTCTGGTCGAGCAGCACGCGTTTGATGCCGCTGGATGTCGCTCTCAGGCGCCGCCGAAACGATGCCTCGTTGAAGTGGGGGTCCAGAGGGTCTCGGCCGATGTGGGCCACGGTCGAGGGGATCTCGGGGAGCCCGAGAACGCTGGTCGAAGCGGCGGGAACGGGGGCACCGGACTCATCGGTCACGTTCACGACCGGGTCGAGGTACATACCGCCGAAAATGCGCTGATCCACGAACCTCAGTTCGAGTAGCTCACCGTCGGCTCCCCTGAGCGTCCAGCGTATTCGCAGATGACGTTCGGGCGGAGCCATCGATGGTTTGAGGAGCGTTTGTCCGCTCATTCCGAGGTGAACGACCACGGCCCTGGGGTCGCAGACCGGATCCTCGTGCTCCCGGCTTTCCGTTCCGCGCGTCAGCCTTAACCACATGTATTTGCCGCGTCGGCAGACGTCGCGGATTGTTCCGCCGACCAGTGAGGAGGAAAAGGTGTCGACGGGCCCGGTGTGGCGACGCAGGGAGCGTGCGTCGAGTACCTCTACCGCTTCGATTCGCGCACCGAGGAGGTGCCGGGCAAGCCCGGACCGTACGACCTCGACTTCGGGAAGTTCAGGCACTTTCCGATGCGTCCGCGCGGAGCAGAGTCGTCGGCGCGTCTTCTTGGGACGTAAGGTAACGGTAAGCGGCCTCGGCCGCGGCCCTCTCCGCATGTTTCTTTGCGGACCCGGTGCCCACCCCGTACACCTTGTCGCTGATTTCCAATTGAGCTTCGAAGACTCGGGCGTGGTCCGGCCCAGTACCGGTCACGACGTACTGGATGTCACCCAGATCGAGTTCGGCAGCCAATTCCTGGATCTCCGTCTTCCAATCGCGCCCGGCTCCAAGGACGAACGCGTCATCGAGCAGAGACCCCGTCAAACGCAGGACGAGATCCCGGGCGCATTCGTCACCGCATGAAATGAAGGTCGCTCCGAAGAGAGCTTCCATCGTGTCGGCCAGAATCGAGTCCTTGTCGTCACCGTGGGTCAGCAATTCACCCCGCCCGAGTCGGATATGGGGCCCCAGGTCGAGGGACCGTGCGATCGCGGCAAGGGAGCGTTCGGACACGACGGCGGCGCGTCGCTTGGCCAATTCGCCTTCCGAAAGGTCCGGAAAACGGTTGTACAGCTCGGTGGTCACCGCCAGGCCGAGTACGGAATCGCCCAGGAATTCGAGCCGTTCATTGTGCGGCAGCGGCCCGTTCTCGTAAGCAAATGATCGATGAGTGAGCGCAAGCTGAAGCGTCTCGGCGTCTATGTTGACACCGAGACGCTTCAGGAGCTCTCCGTTTTTCACGGTAGTCATAAGGACGTCTTAGACGTCAGCCACCTTGCGGCCCTTGTACTCGAGGTACAGCGGGGTGCCGGCGGAATCGGTAACGACCTTCGCCTGGTGGGGAAGGCTGTACGTCACCTTGCCGTTTTCAACGGTCTTGACCAGCTGAGGCGCGGTTGCCTTCCACTGGGAGCGACGTGCGCGCGTATTGGCACGGGACATTTTCCGCTTGGGAACAGCCACGGCTATCTCTCTTCTCTCGTCTCGGTTGTCTCGTTTGCGGTCTCCGCACCGAGCAGCCCGGTTAGGGCCGACCAGCGAGGATCCAGAACCTCGTGGTGATGATCGGGATTTTCGTCCAGGCGCACTCCGCATTCGGAGCACAGTCCCTGACAATCTTCTCGACACACGGGCTGGAACGGCAGTTGCGTTATGACCGCATCCCGCAGAACCGGCTCGAGATCGATCGAATCGTCCTCGACGCGGTACTGCTCGTCTGCTTCGTCTTGCGACGGGCCTTCAGGTGCAGGTTCAAAAACATACAGCTCTTGAATGTCAGCCGAAACCGGATAATCGATGGGATCCAGGCACCGGCTGCACTCTCCATGAACTTCCACGGAGGCAACACCACTAACCAAGATACCATCATGCACCGATTCGAGGCGGAGGTTGAGCATGATGTCCGAACCTTCGGGCGCTCCGATGAGAGCATTCCCGAGGTCTTTGGGCGCGGCCACGGTCTCATCGAGAGTATCCATGGTCCCGGGGCGCTTGGCCAGGTCCCTGACCGTAAACCTCAGGGACGATGAATTGTCATGCTTGATGATGAACTCCTGAATCCGACGTGATGACCGACTGTCCAGCCTACTCAGGACTGCCCGACCCCACAAGCCTCAATCACCGTGCAGCTTCCTCCTGTGCTTAACATCATAAGCCAGTAGGATCGCGGGTGTCCGAAGGTGTGGAGAGGCTATTCATCCAGGCGTCGCGCGACCGATCGCGGCACGAAACTGCGAATGTCTCCGTCGAAGGATGAAACTTCTTTGATGATCGACGAGGACAGGTGACCGTTTTTGGGGTCTGCCGCGAGGAATACCGTCTCGACGCCGCTGATATTGCGGTTCATGGTGGCCATGGGGGCTTCGTATTCGAAATCCTTGGAGTCACGCAGCCCCTTGACGATGGCCGTCGCGCCTTTCGTCCGAGCGAAATCCGCGAGAAGACCATCGGACATCGGTTCGACCGTGACCCCGTCGAGCCACCCGAAAACTTCACCGACCATATCGAGGCGTTCCTCGAGGCTGAATCGGTATTTCTTGGCAGGATTATTGGACACGGCAACGATCACTCCGCCAGAAAAGATTTTGGTGGCGCGCGTGATGACTTCGACGTGTCCGTTGTGAATGGGGTCGAATGAACCCGGGCAAACGGCAAGACTCATGCCACCAAAGTATCAGGAGCCGTCAGAGCGGACATCCCACGCCAACCTGTCATCGATCACGACGCCGTGTCGGATGAAATATGTGATCCTGCCTACGATATAAGCATGTGTGTTCACCAGACTCCCTTGACCAGTACGGAATCGACTTCTTGCGGCACTCGCTCTGCTGTAGCTCCTCCGTGGAAACGGCTCGCCGAAACCGCGGGCCTGCTGGATCCGAATGGTCGTCTGTCCTCGACGATCTTCGAGGAAATGAGCGCACTTGCGGTCACATACGACGCCATCAACTTGGGCCAAGGCTTCCCCGACACCGACGGGCCTGATGTCCTCGCGGCGGCCCTGAATCGTGCCGTGGCCGCCGGCAAGAACCAGTACTCCACCATCGCAGGGTCACCGGAACTACGCGCGGAACTGGCCCAGCACGAAGTGCTGCACGGACGGCGTCGCCCCGATGCCGAATCAGAAATCACCATTACGGCCGGTGCGACCGAAGCGTTGACCGCTTCAATGCTCGCTTTCCTCTCTCCCGGCGACGAAATCATTCTTTTCGAGCCGTTCTACGACCTCTACCCTGCTATCGCCGGATTGACGGGCGCGGAGATCGTGACCGTTCCTCTGCTTCCGCCGACGTTCGCCCCGGATGCCGACCGGCTTCGCGCAGCCTTTACGGACCGTACGCGCATGGTCCTCGTCAACGACCCGCACAATCCCACGGGCACGATATTCGATCCGGAGACGATGTCTCTGATAGCGGAACTGGCCGCGGAAAAAGATGCCATCATCCTCACAGACTCGGTTTACGAACATTTGGCATTCGATCGGGAGACCGTTGACCCGGCTTCCCTCGAGACAGGCCATGACCGCACGATTCGTGTTTCCTCCGTTTCCAAGACGTTTTCTATTACGGGATGGCGGGTCGGCTGGGCCATCGCACCGCCAGAGCTGACCCGCGGTCTCCGGGTGACCAAGGGGTACCTGTCCCACTCGGCCGCGGCTCCCGCGCAATGGGCTGTGGCCCAAACCATGCGCTGGGCGCGTCAGACAGATTTCTACGCGGAGTTGAAGGACCAATACCTGAATCAGAGACAAACGCTCCTCGAGGGATTGACCGGCGGAGCGTTCAACCCAGTCAGGCCGGAAGGGACTTTCTTCGCCGTGGCCTCGACGGAGAATGTACCGGCGTCATGGGGCAAGGACGGCATCGAGATAGCTGAAGCTCTTCCTCGGAACGCAGGGGTCGCCGTCGTGCCTCTGCAGGCGTTCGCCACACCGGAGAACCGGCATTTGTACGCGAATTGGGTGCGCTTCGCATTCTGCAAACGACCAGATGTGCTCCGGGAAGCCGCGGAGAAATTGGGGACTGCGGGTTTGTGACGAGCTCGTAGCCTCCGTGGCTCACCGCACGGTGATACTTAAGCTTCCGGTTCCGCGAACCACAGGGAAGTCTCACCATACGTTCGATGGCCGAAACGTCGGAGGCTTGTCCCCCACTCGGGTTCGAGGCTTCGGGTCGAACGTTCCACGACGACGACGGCATCGCCGGCCAGTGCGGGAGCCATGACCTCGAGCAAGGTCGCGAGTTCAGCCTCGGACATGGCGTACGGAGGGTCGACAAAGACCAGGTCCCAGGGACCTTCGCCTCGCTTCAGATATGTGGCGGCCGACGAGCTGACGACCTGGATACGAGCGGGTACCCCAGATTTCTCGAGTGTCCGCCGGTTGTGTGTACAGGCCTCGAGAGCGGCACGGTCGCGATCCACGAGGGTCACGGCCGCGGCACCGCGGCTCGCAGCCTCAAGCCCAAGTGCACCGGAGCCGGCGAAAATATCCAGAACGTGAGCTTCACGCACCACGTCGTAAGTTTCCAGACGAGAGAACAGGGCCTCTTTGACACGGTCGGTTGTCGGACGAGTGTTCTGCCCTTTGACTGATGCCAAGCGGCTCCCGCCAGCCACCCCGGCAATAATGCGGCTCATAGCGTGATTCCTCCATCGCTTCGTCGAGTCACCAGGGTGCCTTGCCCCGGAGTTCGACTTTCAAGTGTGAACTACCCTCGATACAAGTATTCGGTGTTCGCTTGGTCCCCGGCTTCCCGTACGGCGCGCAACAGATCCGGGGCCTCGATCAGATCCGGGTCCCGCTCCACAAGAGCTCTCGCATCCGAACGGGCCTGCTCGATGATCTTCGCGTGACGAAGCACGGATAGATTTTTCAGAGCGGATCGGTGGCCCGACTGGCTGTCTCCGAGGATGTCGCCCTCTCTGCGTTGTTCCAGGTCAAGAGTGGACAATTCGAAACCGTTGCGCGTCGAGGCCACGGCCTGCAAGCGCGGCATAGAGGGTCCATCGGAATTTTGCTCTGTAACCAGCAAACACGTCCCCTCAAGACCTCCACGGCCAATTCGCCCTCGCAATTGGTGGAGGGTCGAGATGCCGAGCCTGTCCGCATCCATGATGATCATGAGGCTTGCATTGGGGATGTCGACTCCGACCTCGATGACGGTGGTTGCGACCAAGATATCTACTTTTCCAGCGGCCATGCGGTTCATGACCTCTGCCTTCTCTGCCCCGTCCATACGCCCGTGGAGCGTGGCCAGGCGAGTTCCCGCCAGGGCAGGCAAGGAGGCCAGCTTTCGGTTCAGGCCTTCTACGGACTGCAAGGGGGAATCCGGCGCATCATATCGGCCGGTGGCCGCCGATGTCGGAGCGTCGTCGCCGATCGTAGGGACCACAACGAATACCTGACGACCTGCGTCAACCTCTTCCCTCGCCCGTTGCCACAAGCGACCTTCCCAGGCCGGGTGGTCCGCAAGTGAGACAACGTGCGTCGAAACCTCTTGGCGTCCGGCAGGAAGTTCGTCGAGGACGGATACGGCCAAGTCGCCGAAGACTGTCATAGCGACCGAACGCGGGATTGGGGTCGCCGTCATGACGAGCCGATGCACCGGTTCGCCATCGCTGCCGGCCAGCGAGTGACGTTGCCGCACCCCGAACCGGTGCTGCTCGTCCACGACGACCAGACCCAGAGAAGCGAACGAGACGTTGTCCCCCAGAAGCGCGTGTGTACCGATCACGATTCCAGCCGCGCCGCTGGCTATGTCCAGCAAGGCTTGTCTCTTCGCACCCGCCGACGTGGAGGACGTGAGCACCACGACGCCGACGTCCTCGGCGAGCGGGCCCAGGGTGTCAAGGATTGAGCGAAAATGCTGAGTCGCCAATACTTCGGTCGGCGCCAACATGGCGGATTGGCCCCCAGCGTCAACGACCTGCAGCATGGCTCGCAGGGCAACGAGAGTCTTGCCCGATCCGACGTCTCCCTGAAGAAGTCTGTTCATCGGACTCTCACGGGAGATGTCCGCGGCTATTTCCTCTCCGACGCGACGCTGCCCGTCCGTCAGCCTGAAAGGAAGGTTCGTGTCGAAGACCTCGCGTACGCCTCCTGGCCGCGCCGGGTACGGGCTGGTGCGTTGAGCGTCGAGAACGGCAGCCCTCCTCGCCAGAACTGTCTGGAGCACCAGGGCCTCTCGATACCTGAAATATCGCAGAGCCTTGTGCGGTTCTTCCTCGTCACGCGGCCGATGGATGGCCTCATAGGCTTGAGGTGCGGTCATGAGCCGGTGCCGCGTGCGGAGATCCTCGGGCACAGGATCCGTGCACTGCCGCAAATCAACTGTGTCCAAGACCACCGCGACGGACGCCGCAATCCTGTCAGTGGTGTATTTGGCGGTGGCAGGATAAACGGGCAATGGTGCGACCGATGGGTCCGGTTCATCCCCAGGAGCCCCTGCTTGGCCGGTGTCGGTCAGAACGGCGTAGTGCGGATTGGTCAAGGTCAGTTGTCCTCTGAACTCGTTGACCTTCCCGGAGAACATGACGTGGTCCCCCACGGCCAAGTCTTTGGATGCCGTCCACGCATTGAAGAAGGACAAGGTCATGACGTTGCCCGGAGCTGGGCTGTCCGAAGGAACCATGCCGGAAGCGGCCAACCCGTCCAAGCGACCACCGAATCCGCCGTCCACGCGGCCCGCCTGCGTTCCTTCCGGGGCGAGCTGATCGGTCACGGTCACTTCCGCAATCGAGCCTCGTCGAGTGTGTAGCCTCCGCGTGCTCACGGACAAGATCCGAGAGATGATCGAAACGTCCTGACCAAGCGTCAGATCCGCGAATCGAGTCAGTTCACCCCGCGGGAGATAGCGTCGCGGAAAGTACTCCAGCAGTTGGCCCACGGTTTCGAGTTCCAGGTGCCGAGCAATGGCTTCTGCTGTTTTCGGATGCAGAACCGAGCGAAGAGATCGTTCTTCCGGAAGCTCGGGCTTTTCGCCCATGATCTATTTTTCCTTCGCAGACAGAGACTCGGTCGTGATGTCGACGGGTTTCCCATAAGGGCTCAGAATCGACATGGCGTCCGATACTTCTCGTACGTGTACGTGCACTTTCCACCGAATTTTCTCGGTGGTCGTTTGCGATACCGCGGACATGATCACCGAGTCACCGGCTTCCGAGAGTTCGTGACGGACCTGGGCCGCCGAAAGTGCGTCCAATTCGACGCTGCACATGAACTCGACACCGTCCTCACCGATCTCCGCGCCATCCGCGGTGGTGGGCTCCGCAGCGCTTTTCCTGACAGGCTCCGCTATGTCGGGAACCAACAATTCCGCATAAGGCCGCTGGTCAGCACCAGGGAATTCTTCTCCGCGCACGATATGTGCCAGGACGTCCACGATGATCAGCATTCCGAGGGCGCCTGCGTCCACCCGCCCGGTGTCCCGGAGTACCTCAAGTTGTGTGCTGGTCCTCCGTACGGATTTGTGTCCGACCCCGACCAAGTGCTCGATCATATTGCACAAGTTCTTATTCGAGTCGTCGGCGTCTTCCCAGGCTCCCGCGGCGCGGGTGATGTCGTTGACGAAAGACAAGATCGTTCCTTCGACAGGGTCGTGGAGAGCGCCGAGAACACGAGTACGGGCGTGCTCGAGCGCGCGCGCGAAGCCGAAAGCCGTGAGCCGGGATTCGTCCCGAAGTGGCCCAGCACAACCTGCGAGCACGACGGCAAAGAGAGTTCCGGAGTTACCTTTGGCTTCCTCGAGGCAATGGCGTCCGCAAATCTCGAAGAGTTCGCCAACCAATGACGTGTTTACCATTTCGGCGGCTTGGGCACCCGCGCGCACGGTAATCGCCATATTAGTCCCGGTATCCGCGTCCGCTACGGGGAAAACGTTGAGGGCATTGAGCTCATCCTGGTGCTGATCGAGGGCATCTGCTGCTACCGACAGCCAACGGCGCATAAAAACGGCGCTAGATCCAGTCCTTTGCTGCAAAATGATCCCATCCCCTGTTTTCTCGGGTCCTCCCGTCCACACTGACCTGTGGCTCCCGATCGTCTGATTCTCGACACGAGCCTATCGCAATCACCCCATCCGGAAGTCGAGCTGTGGATGGGAGGCAGGCAAGAATTCCATGATCTTCTCCACCAGCCAGAACCCAATCCAGCGGGTTCTTTCCGACGAGGTCAGCAGCCGTCTGCAACGGCGCGCACAGAGTTCCCAGGCCCTGCGTGTCCACCTCGATCCCCACACCGGAAGCCCGGGCTATGCGGTCGGCATCCATCACGAGTCCATCGGAAACGTCGATCATGGCCGTGGCCCCAGCGGCGGACAATTCACGGGCGAGGGCCAGAGGCGGCAGAGGCCGCAACTGGCAGGCTGCCAAGGCCGCGAGAGAATCCGCAGGTGCAGCCCACGGCAGATCCCCGCTCCCCTCCTCCGTGAATGCAAGCGGAGGCTCGCCGTTTTCGTGCAGGAGGACGTCCAGCCCAGCGGCCGCACGCCCTACCGTGCCAGCCAGAACCACCAGATCCCCCGGACGAGCACCCGACCGCAATACCGCAGGCAAAGCCGTGCTGACGAGGTTCGGCCCCGCAACAGCCTCTTCCGTTCCTAGACCGACCAGTCCGAAAGCCGCCACGGTGGCCGAGAGCTCCGTGCCAGACCCGACGTCGCCGCCACCCACGGTGCAGCCCGAGGCGCCGAGCCTCCGGATGGCCGCACAGTAACCGAGAGCCATCTGGCGGACCATCTCGAGGGGAGTTTGTGGCGGGAGGCTCAGACTGATCACGAGCCCCGTGGGCACAGCCCCCATAGCGGCGACGTCCGCGAGATTCTGGGCGGCGGATTTCCACCCGAGGTCAAAGCCGCCGACGTCGTATCCGCATGGATACGACATGAGATAGTCCTGACCCTGAGTTTGCGTGTCGATGGTGACGACGGTACGACCGCGGGACTGATCGTAGATGGCGCAATCGTCGCCGGGTCCGAGCAGAAGACGGGACGCGCCATCGCGAACCATCGCGAGGTTATGAGCATCGAAGATCTCGAGCATCGGGCGGAGAAGCTGTTCCTCGGTGACGTCCGATACGGTGTGCCGCAGGGCCACGGCTTATTGCTCGTGCTTCTTGTGAGACAGGGTTTTGGAGGTCCGCGCCAACACCGTGCCCACCCCGCCGAGAGCCAGGGCAGTGAAAACGAGAATCGGGATCGGGCCACGCAGTGCCGTGAGGTTACGGTGGTTGCCGGCCTCTTGATGCTCCCCGGAAGTGCTCGCCTGTTGGCCGACGTCGTTGACTCCGGCATTGGCGTCCGAGTCCACCGGGTCGGCCGCCGGGGCGTCGGATTCCTTGCTGTTCAGATAATGGCTGACCCAACTGGATATACCCGTCACGTCGCCGACGGATCTGCCGGTATTTGCCGCTGCGGCTTCGCCATCACCGGAACCCTGTCCTGTGGATTTCGTGTTGCCGTCGCCGGTCTGAGGCGCACCTGCCTGACCGTTGGTTCCAGCGGGCACCTGTGTTGCCTTGCTCCCCGATGCGGGCTTTTCGCTCGACGAGGGATCCGAACTGGTATTTCCCGGTACCGTGCCCTCGTTTCCATTGTTTCTCGACTCTCCGATGCCTCCTCCCGGTTGGGGAGGTACCGCACCTTGACCCGGATCCGGCACAGGCTGAGCGTCCGTGGGGGCAGGTCCTGGTGCCTGAGTCGGTTCCTGAGTCGGTTCCTGGGTCGGCTCCTGTGTAGGCTCCTCGGTCGGCTTCTGAGCGGGTTGACTACTTGGGTTTTGAGTCGGGGTGGCTGTCGGCTCGTCGCTCGGCTGCTCCGTTGGCTCGCCGCTCGGGTCGGCAGTCGGTTGCCCTGTTGGCTCGCCGCTCGGGTCGGCAGTCGGTTGCCCTGTTGGCTCGCCGCTCGGGTCGGCAGCCGGCTGCTCCGTGGGTTCCTGAGTGGGGGTACCAGTAGGGTCCGAGGAGGTCGGCGGCGTGGCCTCCGATGAACTACTCGTTGAGTCGTCCGTGGGTGAGTTGCCGTCGGATTGACCCGATGAGGGTTGGGTGACGGTCGGGGCAGCCGGTCCCGTCGAAAAGCTGGGAGCGTCCGTCATATTTTCCGCAGCCGCGGCGGACACAGTTGTGAGACCCGCCACGCCGATGACTGCGGCGCATGCCGCACAGCGATACGCCAATCGCTGTCTTGCGCGGCTTTTCTCGTCCGGCATGTGGCTGCTACGAATGATTCCTACCTCTTCGAGATGTTCTGGTCAGTCGGGCGGCCCACGAACGAGAACCTTTGTCCTGTGACAATACCCCTTGGATGTCAGATAGCTGGGGTATCCTCGAGGACGTGAATTCACATCGTCTTTCCCGCCTCAGAACGTTCAGTTTAGGACGCTCCGTTGCAAAGGTACAGAATGGCTGGTCAGCGCGAAAGGCGTGGGCCTGTGGCCTCGCTGCTTCCGCCCTAGTGCTCAGTGGATGCTCGTCCGCGGTAACGGTGGACGCAGCCCCTGATGCCACGAATCCGGATTGCGCCAGAGCTCTCGTCGCGATGCCGGACACACTTGCCGGGCAAGACAAGCGGGAGACCACGGCCCAGGCCACTGCGGCGTGGGGCGATCCTGCGACGGTCATTCTCAAGTGCGGGGCGCGCGTCAAAGAACCGGTCCAGGATCCGTGTGTCCGGGTCAACGACGTCGATTGGACCCTGCGGCAAGACGGAGAGTCCGAAGAGTCGCCCGAGCGGAGTGAATCTTCGAGCTCGTCCTCAGGCACGGGCGTCGACCAGGGTCAGTCTCTCGACGGAACAGGGACGTGGACAGCCACTTCCTTTGGACGCTCCCCTGCCATCCAGGTGACGTTCGACGCTGCCAAGGTCAATTCCTCGACGTTGCTGGTGGATCTTCAATCGGCCGTGAACCGTATTCATCAGACCAAGGAATGCACAGACGTCTCTGACAATCTGGACTTGTCCAAGAATTGACGGTCCGTGTCGGGAGCCGAGGATCACGGTTACACCTCGTAGCTGCGATCACCGCAGCCCCGGGGTCCTGTCCAGAGCCAAGCGGATCAGGCGGTCCACGAGTTGACCGTAATCGATCCCGGATTCTGCCCACATCATCCCGTACATGGAAATCGGGGTGAAGCCCGGCATCGTGTTGACCTCGTTGATCACCACGCGTCCGTCGTCCGTGTAGAAGAAATCGCAACGGGACAGACCTTCTCCGTCAAGGGCCAGAAAAGCCTGAACCGCTTTTTCTCGGATGGACTCCCGGACCTCTTGTGGCAGATCGGCCGGGCAACGCAGTTCGGACGAGGCGGTCTCGACGTATTTGGCCTCGAAGTCGTAGAAAGCGTGATCGTCTCCGACCATTTCGATTTCGCCCGGGTGGGATGCTTGCGGAAGCTCGTGACGGAATCCGTCCAGGACCGCGCACTCGATCTCCCGGCCGCTGATCTCTTCCTCGACGACGATCTTCGGGTCCAAAGCCTGCGCCTGGTCGATGGCTTCCTCGAGATCCGCCCAGTCTGCCACACGGGTAATGCCGCAGGAGGATCCGGCCCGAGCCGGTTTGACGAAGACGGGGAGAGCCAATTCCTGGATCTTTCGCAAGCTGGCTTGCCGATCGTTGACCCAATCGCGGGCCGAAATCACCCGATAAGGACCTACTTCCAGGCCAGCCGATTCGAAGGCGACCTTCATGAAATGTTTGTCCATACCGACCGCGGAAGACGTCACGCCCGCACCGACGTACCGGAGGTTGGCCAATTCGAGCAATCCTTGGACCGTTCCGTCCTCGCCGAAGGGGCCGTGAAGCAGAGGGAAAACGACATCCAGATGAGGGCCCTCGCCGAAGGTGCCGTCATCGTACTTGAGATACATTCCCTGGTTGGAATCGCCCATCGGCAGCGAGACGCGAGGACCTTCCCCGGAAAAGCGGGGAAGCACTACGCCATCCATCAGTTTGTTGAGTTCTTCTTCGCTGCTCAGGTGCCAGGTCCCCTCGGGTGTGATGCCGATCAGAACTGGTTCGTACTTCTCGTGGTCGAGGACCCCAAGGACCCCCTTGGCGGTGATGAGTGAAATCGAGTGCTCGGAAGAGACTCCCCCGAACAAGATCCCAACGGTGGTGCGACCGGTCGATGCAGTGGTGGTCATGGGCTCTCTCTCACGAAATTCTTGGGTTGATGTTCTCTGGTGACCCGGACGAGTCAGTGCCCCGGAGCGCTGGTTCCTTCGGGTCCTCCGTGCGGAGTCTCCGCTTTGAGCTGACGTCCAAGCAGCATCGGCTGGAGCTGGTCGACGGTGACTTGCGAAGCCAGGACCGCCGAGACCGCCTCGGCGATCGGCATTTCGACGCCGTTGCGACGAGCCAGTTCCAAGACCACCGGAGCGGATTTGATGCCCTCAGCAGTCTGGGTCATGCGAGCCGTGACTTCCTCTTCACTCAAGCCCAGGGCCAGAAGCTTTCCGGCCGTGTGATTTCGAGAAAGAGGTGATGAACAGGTTGCCACGAGGTCGCCCATTCCCGCTAGTCCTGCGAGCGTCTCCGGTCGTCCGCCGAGGGCCACGGCCAGCCGCGTAGTCTCGGCGAGACCACGCGTCATGATGGACGCTTTGGAGTTGTCCCCGTAGTCGCGCCCCTCGCAGATGCCTACGCACAAGGCGATCACATTCTTGACGAGTCCACCGATTTCCACGCCAACGACGTCGGCCGAGGTGTACGGGCGGAAATAGGACGTGGCGCATACCCTGCTGACCAACCCGGCCGCATATTCGGAAGGCGATGCGACGACGGAGGCCGTGGGCTGGTTCTGGATGATTTCCTTGGCCAGGTTGGGGCCCGAGACGACAGCAATCCGATCCTTTCCGCCCGGGAAGACCTCGGCGATGACTTCGGACATTCGCAGGCCTGTACCTCGTTCCAGACCTTTCGCCAAGGACACGAGGACCGCATCGGTAGGGACGAGGGCGGCCATGGATTTCAGCTGCTCTCGCAAGACCTGAGCCGGCAGAGCCAGCACGACGACGTCAGCGCCGTCGAGGGCCTCGCGAGGATCCGCGGTGTATGCAAGATTCTCGGGCAAACGGACATTCGGGAAATATCGGTCGTTGACACGGGTTTTGGCCATAGCCTGCATCGCGGACTCATCGCGTCCCCAGAGGATGGTCTCCCAGCTGGGGTTCTGCTTCGATTCCGTGCGAGCTGCATCGGCGGCGATTTTGGCGAAAGCGGTACCCCAACTGCCCGCTCCCAAAACCGCCACCTTGCGGGGCGTCGGAACGGTTGGCGGAACGCTAGGGGCCTGGGCGGTATCGCTCACGATGTTCCTTCCGGTCTTCTGCCGCGTCGTTCGTCGCCGCGGAGTCTTGCTGATCTTTGGTCAATCCTCGTTCCACGAGGTTCGACCAACCCTCTTCTTCAGGTGGGGGTCCCACCGACCAGCCGGGGCCTTCTCACCGCGAAGTTCTTCGACGAGGGTCGTCAGCGCATCCATCATCCGGTCGGTGGCTTCGGAGAGTGCCTTTTGGCTGACGTGTTCCGTGCGATCCTCTCCCCGGAGATCGGATAGGTCCAGCGGATCGCCGACCAAAACGTGTACTCGTTTCCTCGGGAAGGGACGCGGACGCGTGGCCTTGGGTGCCAGGAATTCCTGATCGCCCCAATGCGCGATCGGAATGACCGGTGCGCCCGTGGCTAATGCAAGACGAGCCGCACCCGAGCGACCCGCCATGGGCCAGAGTTCTGGATCCTTGGTCAAGGTGCCTTCCGGATAGATCAGCACGGCTCCGCCAGCGTCGACCACCGCCCGTGCGCTCTCCAAGGACTTGCGTGCTTCCATCGAACCGCGAAATACGGGAATCTGGGCTGTGCGGCTCAGAACGGTCCCGAGGACAGGTACGCGGAACAGGGATTCCTTGGCGAGAAAACGGGGAATGGTTCCTGACATGTAAACGGGGTAAGCCACCGACATAGGGTCAACTTCCGTCACATGGTTCGCGATGACGATGTACCCCTCATCCCGTTTGAGTTTCTCGACCCCGGTCCATGTCTTGCCCATGGCAAGATCCAGGACGCGCCGTACCACGAAGGCAACGCAGTGGAACAGGATGTTTCCGCCACGGCTGGGCGTCGTGGTCTTGATGGGTCGGTTCTTCCTCGTCTTTTTCCCCTGCGTTGCCCGGTCCTCGCCCGCCATTGCTACTTGGCCGCCATATTCTCGAGGTCGAATTTGGCTCCCAGGCCCTCGAGCTTATCGACGAATCGTTCGTAGCCACGGTTGATGAGTTCAACCCCCGTAACGTGCGATTCTCCCTCACCGGCAAGCGCCGCGATGAGGTGGCTGAAGCCCCCTCGCAGGTCGGGGATGTTGATGTCTGCCCCGTGCAACGGAGTCGGTCCGGAGATGACCGCCGAGTGAAGGAAGTTACGCTGACCGAAGCGGCAAGGCACCGACCCCAGGCACTCGCGGTGCAGCTGGATCGAGGCGCCCATTCGATTCAGTGCACCGGTGAATCCGAATCGGTTCTCGTACACGGTTTCGTGGACGATCGATACACCGTCAGCCTGCGTCAACGCGACCACGAGCGGTTGCTGCCAGTCGGTCATGAAACCCGGGTGAACGTTGGTCTCGACGATGAGCGAGTTGAGCTTTCCGCCGGGATGGTAAAAACGGATGCCCTCATCCGTGATGTCGAGGCCACCGCCGATTTTCCGGAAAGTATTGAGGTAAGCCATCATGTCTGCCTGCTGGGCTCCGCGGACGAAGATGTCGCCGCCGGTAGCCAACGCCGCCGAACCCCACGAGGCCGCTTCGATCCGGTCTGGCAGCGCACGATGGTTGTATCCGCTGAGGTTGGGCACACCTTCGATATGGATCACCCGGTCGGTCTGGACCGTGATGATCGCACCCATCTTCTGGAGGATCGCGATGAGGTCCATGATCTCGGGTTCGGTGGCCGCTCCACGCAGCTCGGTGTTGCCTTCGGCGCGCGTTGCTGTCAGCAGGACCTGCTCGGTCGCCCCGACGGACGGGTACGGCAGGTCGATTTTGGCGCCCTTGAGTCCCTTGGGTGCCGTCATCCGGATACCAGAGGGCAACTTGTTGACCTCGGCGCCGAAGTTCCGAAGCACTTCGAGGTGGTAATCGATGGGACGATCGCCGATTTTGCAGCCGCCCAGATCGGGGATGAACGCCTCCCCGATAGCGTGCAACAAGGGGCCGCACAGGAGAATCGGAATGCGGGAATCGCCGGCGTGAGCATCGATGTCCGCGTGTCGCGCGACGGACACATTGGTCGGATCGAGACTCAAATCGCCGTTTTTCGGGTCCTTGGTCACCGTGACGCCGTGCAAGGACAGCAGGTCAGTGACAACGTTGACATCTTTGATCTCGGGAACGCTGCGCAATACCGACGGAGTTGCACCGAGCAGGGCCGCGACCATGGCCTTCGGGACAAGGTTCTTCGCTCCGCGGACCGATACTTCTCCGCGAAGCGGCTCGCCGCCCTCAATGTGCAATGCGCCGATCATAAAGTTCCAATCCTCGTGTGTTCAGGCCCCGTGGGCCCCAGTGATTCTGGCGTGTCCGCAGGTGACACGCATTCTTGAGCTATTTTACGGTACCAACGCCGAGACAGATTCCCGCCTTCCGCCGGACTGCAGCGAACACAATACCGGACCGAATTGGTCCTGCTTAACGTCGGCGGACCGCGGCCCATACACCGTAGGTGTGTCATGGGCGCGGCCCCTCAATGGATGCTTCGTCGAGGTCAGGACTTCGCCGGTAGCGTACGTGGCTTGAACGCGGGCCTCGTCTCTTCGAAACGAGTGATCTGGTCCTCTTGCTGCAGGGTCAAGGAAATATCGTCGAGTCCGTTCATGAGGCGCCAGCGCGTGTACTCGTCGATCTGGAACGGCACTGTCAGCGAACCGCACGTCACGTTCTTGCTCTCCAGATCCACGGTCACTTCAATCCCCGGGTTTTCCTCGATGGACTTCCAGATCAACTCGATGTCCTGCTGGTCCAACTGGGCCGCGACGAGGCCTTGCTTACCCGAATTGCCACGGAAGATATCAGCGAAGCGGGCCGAGAGAACGACCCGGAACCCGTAATCCTTCAGGGCCCATACGGCGTGTTCGCGTGAGGAGCCGGTACCGAAGTCCGGCCCGGCCACCAGGACGGAAGCATTCCGAAAAGGCTCTTGGTTGAGGACGAACTCGGGATCCTTGCGCCACGCCGCGAACAAGGCGTCATCGAAACCGGTTTTGGTGATGCGTTTCAGATAAACCGCAGGAATGATCTGATCAGTGTCTACGTTCGAGGCGCGTAACGGCGCCGCGACTCCGGTATGGGTCGTAATCGGTTCCATCATCTTCTCCTAAATGTCCAGCAGATCGGAGGGTGAGCTCAGGGTGCCTTTGACCGCGGTTGCCGCAGCGACCAACGGCGATACCAGGTGGGTACGTCCACCCTTGCCTTGACGGCCTTCGAAATTCCGGTTCGACGTCGAGGCACATCGCTCTCCGGGCTCCAACTGGTCCGGGTTCATTCCTAGGCACATCGAACAACCGGCAAAACGCCACTCGGCTCCGAAATCCTTGAATATCTGGTCCAATCCTTCTTCCTCGGCCTGCAACCTCACCCGAGCCGACCCAGGAACCACCATCATCCGCACGCTTTCAGCTTTGCTGCGACCTTCGATGATGGCCGCAGCAGCCCGGAGGTCTTCAATACGCGAATTGGTGCAGGAACCCAAGAACACGGTGTCGACCGGAATGGCCTTCATCGGCGTTCCGGCTTTCAGATCCATGTATTGCAGCGCCTTGGCCGCCGAGGCCTTGGATCCCTCGTCCGGTGCGTCCTCAGGATCGGGAACGCACTCGGACAGCGGGACGCCTTGACCTGGATTGGTCCCCCAGGTGACGAACGGCTCGAGCTCATCGCCGTCGATGACGACTTCGCGGTCGAATTTCGCGTCGTCGTCGGTGCGCAAAGATTTCCAGTACTCGACAGCCCGGTCCCATTCCTCGCCTTGAGGTGCATGGGGCCGGCCCTGAACGTAGTCGAAGGTCGTCTGGTCGGGAGCGACCATGCCTGCACGGGCCCCGGCTTCGATCGACATATTGCAAATGGTCATGCGACCTTCCATCGACAGCTCCTCGATGGCGGTTCCCCGGTATTCCAGGACGTACCCTTGGCCCCCACCCGTGCCGATCTTCGCGATCACGGCAAGAATGATGTCCTTTGCCGTCACGCCCGGTTTCAGGTGACCGTTGACGGTGATCGCCATGGTTTTGAAGGGCGCCAGCGACACGGTCTGCGTTGCCATGACGTGTTCGACCTCGCTGGTTCCGATACCCAAGGCCAAGGCCCCGAATGCGCCGTGGGTCGAGGTATGCGAGTCGCCGCAGACCACGGTCATCCCAGGCTGCGTGAGTCCGAGCTGGGGTCCGACGACGTGCACGATTCCCTGTTCGGCGTCACCGAGTGAGTGAATGCGCACGCCGAATTCCTCGGCGTTGGCGCGCAAGGTTTCGATCTGCTGACGCGACGTCTGATCCGCGATCCGGGAGAAAATATCTTCCGTAGGAGTGTTGTGGTCTTCCGTGGCGATCGTGAGATCGGGTCGCCGCAGTTTCCGCCCGGCAAGACGCAGTCCTTCGAAGGCTTGGGGCGAGGTCACCTCGTGCACAAGGTGAAGATCGATGTAGATGAGATCGGGCTTGCCGTCTTGCCCCGATACGACTCGATGGTCTGCCCAGACCTTTTCGGCCAAGGTCATTGGGCGATCCGGTGAATCCGCCATGGTGTCCTCCGAAGTCATGTGTGTTTGCGAAATTCATTGTGCCGAGGATTCGTCAGGGCTTCCACAACGTGGACTTGCATTCCAGCATTTGAGACTCCACCATGGTGGGTATGAGTGAAACCCCTGATCCAAAACCGACCACAGGCCTGGCCGCGGGAGATACAGATGAAATCCTCGGAGGCATGGGTACGGCCAATCCCATGTCGGTCAGGGTTCACCCCAGCGGCGTAGGCGTTCTGGACAAGGCCACCCACATTCTGGATTGCCTGGAAGCGGGCCCGGCTAGTCTCTCCCAGCTCGTGGAGGCTACCGGGCTCGCGCGCCCCACCGCCCATCGCCTGGCCGTCGCCCTGGCCCATCACCGCCTGGTGGCGCGCGACGTCCAAGGCCGATTCGTCCTGGGGCCGAGGCTCGGCGAGCTTGCCTCGGCCGCGGGCGAAGACCGCTTGATTGCCGCAGCCGGCCCGGTGCTCAACCAGTTGCGCAACCTCACCGGAGAGTCGGCACAGGTCTACCGACGGCAAGGAGAGTGGCGTATCTGCGTCGCGTCCGCCGAGCGCCCGATCGGCCTGAGGGACACCATCCCGGTGGGCACACAGCTATCCATGAGGGCCGGATCTGCCGCGCAGGTGCTCATAGCCTGGGAGGATCACAATCGCCTCCTTGAAGGGTTACGCCAGGCTCGCTTCTCAGCAACCGTGTTGTCAGCGGTCCGCCGCCGGGGTTGGGCACAGTCGGTTGGTGAACGGGAACGGGGCATCGCTTCGGTTTCTGCACCGGTGCGCAATCCTTCGGGGAAAGTCATAGCTGCCGTCTCAATATCCGGACCTATCGAGCGGTTGACCCGCCAACCTGGACGCTTGCACGCCGACGTCGTCAGCCAGGCTGCACGTCAACTCACGGAAGCCTTACGAGCACCTCAGTGAGGTGTTGGGACGCCACGCCTTCGCCGGAACACCGGGAAGTTCACCCAGGACCTTCTGCGCCCAGGCATAAGCCTCTGAGGCCTTCCCACGGTCACGGCGGCGTGACCCCTGCAGCCCTCCTGACAACTGCTCATTGACTCCAAAGCCCTCCAGGACTCACTCGCGTCCTACGGCGTTCAGGCGATCGTCGTGGTTGAGGATTGCAAGAATCTTGCCGCCGCACCAGGGCAGCCTTGGTGAGATCAATGTGAATCACATGATCCGAGTACTTCTGAGGGCAAACGCCCACTCCATGACATCGACACGCGCAGCGAACCCCTCGGGCTCTCAAGTCATTGGGTTTTCACGCTCCGTAGAAGCTACTCCTGGATGATGCCCAATCCGGCCTCACACGCACCGATGAGGGGTGCGGTCCGATAATGTGCGGGCAACTGGACCGAACTGTACAAGTCATCGAGCCTCCACGGTGCCATCGAGGCATATCCCGTATCGCCTCAGGCGATATTCACACCGAGGTCACGCTGTCGTCACATTTTCTGGTGTCTGAAACGAATGCCCCTCAGATACCCTTGTCTGCGGGCGCCATCGGGATAGCGGCGTTAAAAGCAAAAAGTCCGGCACAGACGTGCCGGACTTTTTATAGCCTGTGACCCCAACCGGATTCGAACCGGTGTTGCCGCCGTGAGAGGGCGGAGTACTAGGCCGCTATACGATGGGGCCAGGTGTCTTTGCGAAGAATTCCTTCCCCACTATGACGACTCGACTCAGTTTACACATAACTGCGAATAGTTCCAAATCGAGATTTGTGAATTGCACCACATAGAACATTACCTATGGATACATTCGCTGGGATACCAGGACTCGAACCTAGAACGACGGTACCAGAAACCGCTGTGTTGCCAATTACACCATATCCCACTATGTCGTGAAGTTTTGGCCTTCCGACCGCATCTCCGCAACGAATAAATACTCTACAGCCCCACCTTGCACCATGCAACCTGAAGTGGCGTGGTCTCCGCCACCCTACCCCCACCTGGGCAAAACCGTGGACCAAGCCCTGTCAGGGGCCCTGAGACCCCATCTCTCTCCGGGCCCCCACGCGGGCTCCTGTCCAGGTGGCAGGAGCCGCGCCAGAGGCGTCGTAGGGCTCAGGCCTCTGAGGCCGCCGCCAAATCCTGTCGAAGCGACTCGATACGGGCCAAGGAGGAATCGCGTCCGAGGATTTCCAGCGACTCAAAAAGTGGCGGGGAGATCCGTGCCCCCGAGACCGCAATACGGACAGGCCCGAAGGCGAGGCGCGGCTTGATTCCCAAGCCGTCGACGATGGCGGTCCGAAGGGTCTCCTGGATCGATGCAGCGTCCCAGGATTCGACGTCGGTCAAGGCCGCGTGCGCAGCGTCCAAGACCTCGGGTGCGGAGTCCTTGAGCTGCTTGCGCGCGTCGTCGGCAATCTCGATTTCACCGTCAGCACGGAACAGGAACCCGAGGAGCCCCGGAGCTTCACCCAGCAGCTGCATACGTTCCTGAACCAGTGGAGCCGCCTCGCGGAGAATCTGCCGTTCACGCTCGCTCAGCACGTCGTCTACGATGCCTGCATCCCTGAGGTAGGGCAAGAGACGGTTTTCAAAATCCTGGGGTTCCAGCATTCGAATGTGCTGACCGTTGATCGCTTCCGCCTTTTTGACGTCGAATCGAGCCGGATTGGCCAAAACGTCGTGAACGTCAAAGTTCTCTATCAGCTGGTCGACGGTGAAGATATCTTCGTCCGGCGAAAGAGACCAACCCAACAAAGAAAGGTAATTGAGCAGGCCTTCTTTGATAAATCCTTCGTCGCGCAGTAAGAAGAGATTCGATTCCGGGTCTCGTTTGGACAACTTCTTATTGCCTTGCCCCATGACATAGGGGAGGTGTCCGAATTCGGGAATGAATTCGGCGACTCCTATACCCACCAATGCGCGATATAACGCAATCTGGCGGGGGGTCGAGGAAAGCAGGTCTTCGCCTCGCAGCACGTGGGTAATTTTCATCAGAGCGTCGTCGACGGGGTTGACCAGCGTGTACAACGGGCTTCCGTCGGCTCGGACCACGACGTAGTCGGGAACTGAGCCGGCTTTGAACGTGATTTCACCACGGACCACATCATTGAATGTGATGTCTTCATCCGGCATCCGCAACCGGAGCACCGGCTTGCGCCCCTCAGACCGAAAAGCAGATATCTGCTCCTCCGTCAGATTCCGATCGAAGTTGTCGTAGCCGAGTTTGGGGTCTTCTCCCTTGGCGCGATGGCGCTCTTCGACTTCCTGCGGGGTCGAGAAATCTTCATAGACGTATCCCCCGTCGATCAGCTTCTGGATAACATCTCGATAGATCTCGCCCCGCTGGGACTGGCGGTACGGCTCGTGAGGGCCTCCCACCCCGACGCCTTCATCCCACTCAATGCCCAACCAGTGAAGGGATTCGAGGACTTGGTTGAAGGACTCCTCCGAATCTCGCTTGGCATCCGTATCCTCGATTCGGAAAACGAGCTTGCCTCCGGTGTGTCGGGCGTGGGCCCAGTTGAACAGCGCCGTTCGGACCATCCCTACATGGGGCGTGCCAGTAGGTGAAGGGCAAAAGCGTACGCGCACGGGGCGGTCTTCACTCACGGTCGGCTTGATAGCTTCGGTTGTCATAATGCTTGGCTACTCATCGCTTTCGTTTTCAGTAGTATGCGGGGAACTCCCCCGCCATTCGCGTGTTACTAGGCCCGACGCATTCGGTTGACGAGCGCCCCGATGCCGCCGACCTCGATCTCGACTTCTTGCCCGTCTTCGACCAGACCGACTCCGGCGGGTGTCCCGGTCAGGATCACGTCCCCCGGCAACAAAGTAAAGGCATCAGAAATGCGGGAGACGAGCTCGGCCACGCCGAAGATCATGTCCCGCGTCGTTCCATCCTGCTTGAGCTCGCCATCCACCCATGACTTGATGGGCAGGTCATCGGTATCCAGCTCGGTCTCGATCCACGGTCCCAAAGGGCATGAACCGTCGAAGCCTTTCGCCCTCGCCCATTGCAGATCCGTCTTCTGCAGATCCCGCGCAGTCAAGTCATTGCCGCAGGTGTATCCGAAAACCACCTCGGGCACGCGCTCGATCGGGACCGATTTGCACATGCGACCGATCACTACGGCCAATTCGGCCTCGTAGGAGATCTCCTCGCTGAAATCCGGGAGGGTCACGGGATCACCGGGGCCGACGACCGAAGTATTCGGCTTCAGAAAGAACTGCGGCGATGTCGGCGCCTGGTTGCCGAGTTCACTTGCATGTTCGTTCCAATTTCGGGCAACACCGACGACTTTGGAGCGGGGAATGATGGGGGCGACCAGACGAACGTCCGCAATCGGGTACGTCTTTTCGGTCGGGTTGATTCCTGTGTAGAACGGGTCGCCAGCCAGAACAGTCAGGGTTTCCTGGCCGTCCTCACCGTCGACGCGTCCGTAAAACAGCTGGTCCTCGGCAGTAAATCGTGCAATGCGCATACGTCCAGGTTAGCGCGTACGCGGCGCACCGTGGCCACCCTTCACCGGCATGAAGCACCGGATGGTTGCGACCGCCGCTCGCAAGTGGCTGCAGTGCCGGCACATCGGGTCAGATCACCCGCGTCATCCACCCGAAGCGATCCTCGACTCGTCCGGTCTGAATGCCAGTCAGCTGGGCGCGCAGCCATTGAGTGACTCTACCGTTCGTCTGGCTCGCGGCAGGGATCTCACCATCTTCGTAGAGCAAACGGCCCATCGGAGCAATTACCGCGGCCGTGCCACAAGCAAAGATTTCGGTGATGTCGTCCTTTGCGATCCCTGCCTGCCACTCGTCGACCGTGATTGTCCTCTCGACCACCTTCATTCCGCTCTCCTGCGCCAGCTCAACGATCGACTTGCGCGTGACACCCTCCAGAATGGTGCCGGTCAACTTGGGTGTGACCAGAGTCCCGTCTTTGAGAACGAAGAAGACGTTCATGCCCCCGAGTTCCTCAACCGCGTGATTTCGATGCTCGTCGGTAAACATGACCTGCTTACAGCCTTTGGCTTCCCCTTCGAGCTGCGGAAGAAGACTCGCCGCATAGTTTCCGCCGCACTTCGCTGCGCCCGTGCCTCCTTGGCCGGCGCGAGCATAATTCTGGGACCACCAAATATCCACGGGCTCGGGACTGCCAAAATAATTGGCCGCGGGCGACGCGATGACCTCGAACAGGGCCTCACGAGTGGGGCGAACCCCCAAGAATTTCTCGGTCGCAATCATGAAAGGCCGGATATACAGGGAGGTGCCCTCCCCCTCAGGGATCCACCGCGAGTCCTTCTCGACCAGAGCATGAACCGCATCAATGAAAATCTCGGTCGGAAGCTCGGGCAACGCCAGTCGCTTCGCTGAGCGACGGAACCGGTCGGCATTCGCCTCCGGACGGAACAGCCACACGGATCCGTCTTGATGCCGATAGGCTTTCAGCCCTTCGAAGATTTCCTGCCCATAATGGAAAACCGACGTGGCCGGATCGAGACTCAAGGGTGCGTAGGGCTCGATTCGTGCATGCTCCCATTCACCACCGGTCGAATAGTCCCCAGTCCACTCGACCTTTGCAACGTGATCGGTCGTGAACTCGCCGAATCCAGGAGCAGCCAGAATTTCAGCGAGCCGCTCGGAAGGGGTCGGATCCTGGTTCTCGGTGATGGTGAATGAGGAAGTTCTCAAGGTGGGCTCCGTTTCGAGCGAGTGTGCTGATGTTCTGTTGTCCGCGAGGGTGACCGCATCTTTGCGGCAACCGTCGCGTCCGGCGTTGGGGCGCTCAGGAGGTTCCGGCGAGAATGGCTTGTCCGATGTCCACCGTCGTTCTTCGCTCGGAACCGTGATCCCTCATGTCGGCCTCGACTGCTTCTTCGATGTTACTCGCCGCACGTTCATGACCAAGATGACGCAACAAAAGAGCGCCCGCGAGTATGGCGGCCCGAGGATCGGCGATTCCTTGCCCAGCGATGTCCGGAGCCGAACCGTGCACCGGCTCGAACATCGACGGTGCCGTGAACTCGGCGTTGATATTCCCGCATGCGGCGTAACCTATACCGCCCGAGATCGCACCGGCCTGGTCCGTCAGGATGTCCCCGAACAGGTTGTCCGTCACGATGACGTCGAATCGTGAGGGATCCGTGGTCATGTAAATCGTTGCGGCGTCGACGTGAATGTAATCGGTGGAGACCCGTGGGTACTCATCCGCGATACGGTCGAAGATCCGCCGGTAGAGCCCCCCGGCGTGAACCAGTACGTTGTGCTTGTGGACCAAGGTGACGTGCTGACGTTCGCGGGAGGCGGCAAGGTCGAAAGCATAACGGATCAGACGTTCGACTCCGTGAGCGGTGTTCACGGAGACTTCGGTTGCGATCTCGTGTTCGGTGTCCTGTCGGACCGTGCCCCCGTTCCCGACGTACGGACCTTCGGTCCCTTCTCGGACGACGACGAAGTCTATGTCGCCGGGATCGCTCAGGGGAGACACCGCGCCGGGGTAGAGACGCGACGGGCGCAGGTTGATGAAATGATCGAAGGCAAACCGGAGCTTCAGAAGAATTTCGCGCTCGATGAGGCCGGACGGGACCTTCGTCGAGCGCGGGTCGGCCCCGACGGCGCCGAAGAGAATCGCGTCATGTTCTCGCAGAGACGCGAGTTTGTCCTCGGTCAACGTCTCCCCTGTTCTGAGCCACGCTTCGGCGCCGAGCTCGTAGGGTGTCGGCGAGACGTCGATACCTTCGCGCCGGGCCGCGGCGGTCAGAACGGCAAGGGCCTGTTCGGTAACTTCGGGGCCGATGCCGTCACCTGGGATGACGGCCAAATCGATATTTCGGGATTCCGTGCTGTCGGTCATGGGACTAAGCTAGCTCCGCCGACGGTGACGTGACCACATAGTAGGACGGCTTCTCACCATGTGAACCAGACGTTACTTCTCCACGGTTCAGACGCCCCGTACCAGGAGCATTGCAACACCCGCCCAGGCTGCGGCCCAGAGGAATGAGGCGAAGGTTCCCAGGATGAACCGTTCGACAGCATCGGGCTTCTTGAGCTCGGTGAATCTGCCCAGGGCCTTGATGGCTGCCAGGACGGTCAGGCCCGTTGGCCATCCCATCAGCAGGGTTACGGCGACGCCGGCACGTTCCAGAACTCCGATCCACAGACCGCCATGAAGGGAAGAATCGCGCTCGGGGTCTTCGATGTTCTGTTCGGCGGCGTCCGTGTCTCGTTTGCCCGAACGGTAAATTCGTCCGCTGCGCAGTGACAGCTGCAGAACCGCCGCCGTTACCGGGGATCCCGTCATCGCCGCTGCCGCTGTGCCGAATACTACGGAGAGGACCGCCACGAGCGGTTCGGAGCGGGCCGAATATCCCTGGATGGCCCCACCGGTCGCCAGCAGGGCCGCAGTCGCGAGAAACAGGACGTTGGCAATGGTCCAGATGCGACGAGCCCGGATACTGAGTGCCGGGACCCTGAAGCAGGTAAAGGCCCCCAGAAGAGCGGAAATGATCATGATCAGAAGGGCTATTTGGCTCAATCGGCCCGCTCCTTCTCTCCGGGACGACCGGGAGCATCTAGATACTCTGCCCAGCGGGTCATTTCTCGCTTGAGGTCTTCGAGTTCACGATACATACCTGCGGCCAACCGGCCGGATACGGCCTGTTGACTGATTCCCAACTGCGCGGCTATTTCCGCCTGCGTCTTGCCGGCGAGGGCCCACTCGTATGCTTCTCGCGTGGTGTCGCGGCGCTTCCCCCAAACCGCGATGACGGTCCGTAGACCCGCCTGGATTCCCGCGCCTAAGGGCGAGTCAGATCTGAACCCGAGGTGGTGCGCACCCGATTTCTTGGCCTCGTCGACGGCGTGGCGTGCGTTGACGTACGCCGTTCCCCGCCCCTCACGGGCAGTCCTCGGCAGGGGCTCTTCGATACGTCCTTGCCCCAAACCGCAGTGCCATTGACCGCCCGATGCCAGGGTCAGAGCACAGGCGATCGCTGCGTCGGCGTTGTCGAACACCGCCTGGGCCTCGTCTCCGGCTGTTCGGTCAAAAGGCAGCACAGCCTCACCCGAGACGGAAACCAACTGGGGCACGGCGTCGGACCTTTTTCTGGAACCCACTTGATCGACGGTCAGAACGAACATGCTTCGATCCTTGCACCCTATCGCTCAACTTACAAGGTTAGAATCCGGTTTCTATGACTACCGGATTCTAACCTTGTATTAGCAATTACAAGGGCGGTCGTTGTTTTCTACTCGCTGGGTGCCTCGAAACGAGGAAAAATCCCCTGCGGAGCCGGCAACGCGGTCCCTGCTACGATGCGCTGCGGCAACGCTGCAAAGAGTCTTTGGTCTCCTTCGGGCTGTCCCAGCTGGTCCAACAACTTGGCCATCGAACCGGGCATGATCGGTTGGATCAGGATAGCCACGATGCGAAGACACTCAAGGGTCACGTACAAGACCGTTTCCATCCGTGTTTGGTCCGTCTTGCGCAGCTTCCACGGCTCCTGCGCCGTGAAATAGCGGTTCACATCGGCGATGACCTTCCAGATCCGATCCAAGGCCCGGTGATAGTCCAGGCTCTCGAAATCCTCCCGCACCGAAACGTACAGTGCATCGGCTGATTCCAGAATGGCCTGGTCCTCCGCCGTGAATTCATCGGGGCTCGGGACAGCCGCCTCGCAGTTCTTCGCGACCATGGACAGCGAACGCTGTGCCAGGTTGCCGAGGTCATTCGACAGGTCGGAATTAATGCGGGAAACGATCGCGGGAGCACTGTACGAGCCGTCCTGGCCAAAGGTCACTTCACGGAGAAGGAAGAAGCGCAAGGGGTCGACGCCGAAGCTCTCGACCAATTGCTCCGGATCGAGTACGTTGCCCACGGACTTGGACATCTTGGCCCCGTCGACGAGAAGGAATCCATGTGCGAAGACCTTTCGCGGCAAGTCCAGCCCAGCCGACCACAAGAATGCCGGCCAGTATATGGTGTGGAAACGCGTGATGTCTTTGCCGATGACGTGGAAATCCGCAGGCCAATACTTTCGGAAGAGTTCGCCGTCGGTATCCGGGAAACCGAGCCCGGTGATGTAGTTGGTGAGGGCGTCGACCCACACATACATGATGTGCTTGTCGTTTCCCGGAACGGGAATCCCCCAGTCGAAGGTGGTTCGAGAAATCGAGAGATCCCTCAAACCGGATTTCACGAACGAAGCGACCTCATTGCGACGGTATTCCGGGTACGCAAACCCCTCTGATGCATAAAGGTCCAAGAGCCGGTCTTGGTACTTGGAGAGCCGGAAGAAGTAGGATTCCTCTTCGGTCCACTCGACCTCGGTGTCGGTAGGGATCGCATACCTAACGCCATCTTTCCGGACTTCGGTCTCGTCTTCTCCGTAGAAGGCCTCATCGCGTACCGAGTACCAGCCTTCGTATTTGTCGAGGTAGATGTCTCCGTTGGCTTCCATGCGACGCCACATCTCCTGGCACGAGGCCACATGATCCGGGTCCGTGGTGCGTATAAAACGGTCGTAGCTGATACCCAGGAGATCGTCCATCGCCTTGATTTTGGCCGAATTCTTTTCGGCCAGATCCTTGGCGGTGATGCCCTGTTTTTCGGCCGAGGTCTGCATCTTCTGACCGTGTTCATCCGTGCCCGTCATGAACCGGACGTCGTATCCATCCAGGCGCTTGAAACGTGCCATGACGTCTGTCGCAATGTGCTCATACGCGTGACCGATGTGGGGATCGCCATTCGGGTAGACGATCGCTGTGGTGATGTAGAACGGCTCGGCTGATGTGGAAGTCATGGCTCCTACTCTATAAGGAGAACTCGAGGCTTATCGGCCCCGGATCGGTGGACTGTGAATACTGCATTTTCCGGTTTCGTCGAACACGACGCCGCCCGCGCATCACGGTGAACAGACGGCGTCGCGATGAGAATTCGACTGTGCTCAGTCCGCGAGGGAGACGAACGCGGTACGGTCGGCCTCGATCGTCGACTTGATCGAAGAGACCATCTCGGGGGAAGCCGGAGAATCAAGGGCCAGAACGGACAGCGCCCGCTGTTCCTTGGCTTGGCTCTCCCCACGCGAAACCTGCATTCCGGCGATGTTGATGCTCGCGGTCCCGAGCAGGGTACCCATGGAGGCGATGACGCCGGGACGGTCGCGGTAATCGAGAATGAGCATGTGGTCCGTCAGCCCAACCTCGAAATCGAAGCCGTTGACCCCGGTCAGTTTCTCGACCAGCTTGGGCCCGGTCACGGTACCGGAAACGGAGACCTGGGTCCCATCGGCAAGGATGGCCGACAAGGTGGTCTCGTTGCGGAACCCCTCGACTTCGGTGGTCGTGACCAAGGTCGTTTCGATCTCACGCTGCTCTGCAATCATGGGAGCGTTGACGTAAGAAACCTTCTCGGAGACCACATCGGTGAATACGCCCTTGAGTGCGGCGAGTTTCAGCGAGGACACGTCTTTGTCCGCGATTTCCCCGGCGACCTTGACCTCCACGCTCGTCAGGGGCGAATCGTGGGTCAACGCCGTCAGGACTCGACCCAATTTCTCCGCCAACGGAATTCCTGGGCGCACGTCTGAGTCGATGGGTCCGCCGGCGACGTTCACGGCATCAGGGACGAGTTCGCCCTCGAGGGCGAGTTTGACCGATTTGGCAACCGATACTCCCGCTTTCTCCTGCGCTTCGACGGTCGAAGCGCCCAGGTGCGGAGTGGTCACGACGTTGTCCATGCCCACGAAGCCCACGCCCTCGGGGGGCTCGGAGACGTATACGTCAATTGCCGCGCCCGCGATTTTGCCCGCCCGAAGCGCGTCGGTGAGGTCATCCTCGTCGATCAGCCCGCCGCGGGCCACATTGACGACAAAGGCGGAAGGCTTCATGAGATCGAATGCCGCGGCATCGACCATGCCGATCGTGTCCGGTGTCTTCGGCATGTGAATCGTGATGATGTCGGATTCCCGGAACAACGTGTCCAGGTCCACCATCTGCGCCCCGAGCGATGCGGCACGCGAGCTCGTGACGAACGGGTCGTAGGCCAGGATTTCCGTACCGAACCCCCGAAGCCGTTCTGCGACCAACCCACCGATGCGCCCGAGCCCGATGATGCCGACCTTCTTCTCGAAGAGTTCGACGCCGGTGTACTGGGAGCGCTTCCACTGCCCGTCTCGCATTGAAGCGTCGGCTGCCGAAATATTGCGGGACAGACCGAGAATGTGGCCGACCGTCAGCTCAGCCGCGGAAATGATGTTGGAGGTCGGCGCGTTGACGACCATGACGCCGGCCGCAGTGGCCGCGGCGATGTCGACGTTATCGAGGCCGACTCCAGCGCGAGCAACGACCTTCAGGCGACGGGCCGCGTCGAAGGCTTCCGCGTCCAGCCGGGTCGCGGAGCGAATCATGATCGCGTCCACGTCGGCTATATCGCGCAGCAACGATTCGCGGTCGGCGCCATTAGTCTTGCGAATTTCGAAGCCCTCGCCGAGGGCGTCGACCGTCGCGGGTGAGAGTTCCTCGGCCAGAAGGACAACAGGCGTTTCAGTCAAAGTCGGATTCCTTTGGTGATTGTTCGGTGCCGGAAATTGGGGAAATGAAAGACAAAAGGGGAACGGCCGGTCATCCGTTGCAGCGGATGACCGGCCGTTGGAGAACCGTCATCAGGTTCCGACGTTTAGCGGGCTGCCGAGCCGTCGGTGTAGTCGGCGTCGGATGACTTCCAGGAGAACAGCTTGCGCAGCTCCTGGCCGGTCTTCTCGATCGGGTGGGATGCGCCCTTCTCGCGGAGTTCCTGGAACTCCTTGCCGCCGTTGGCCTGATCATCCATGAAGCGATGGGCGAAGGTTCCGTCCTGAATGTCCGAAAGAACGGCCTTCATGTGATCCTTGACCTCGGGGGTGATGATCCGGGGGCCCGAAACGTAGTCGCCATACTCCGCGGTGTCGGAGCAGGACCAACGCTGCTTGGTGATTCCGCCCTCGTTGATCAGGTCGACGATCAGTTTGAGTTCGTGGCACACCTCGAAGTACGCAATCTCGGGCTGGTAACCGGCCTCGGTCAGCGTTTCGAATCCGTACTGGATCAACTGCGAGACGCCGCCGCACAAAACAGCCTGCTCGCCGAAGAGATCGGATTCCGTCTCCTCGGTGAAGGTCGTCTTGATGACGCCGGCGCGGCTGGCACCGAGACCCTTGGCATAGGCCAGAGCAAGCTCGAAGGCCTTGCCGGATGCATCCACCTCGACGGCGACCAAGGCCGGAACACCGCGGCCCGCTTCGAACTCTCGGCGCACAGTGTGGCCGGGGCCCTTAGGTGCAACCATCGCGACGTCGACGCCGTCGATCGGCTGGATGTAGTCGAAACGAATATTGAACCCGTGGGCGAAGAACAGGGCATCGCCGGGCTCAAGGTTCGGCTCGATCGATTCTTTGTAGATCTTTGCCTGGACCTGGTCCGGGGTCAGGATCATGATGACGTCGGCTTCTTCGACGGCTTCCGCGACGGTCAGGACGCGAAGGCCTTCAGCTTCTGCCTTGGCCCGCGAGGACGAGCCCTCGGCGAGGCCGATACGAACGTCGATGCCCGAATCCCGAAGGTTCAGCGCGTGTGCGTGACCCTGGGATCCATAACCGATGATGGCGACGGAACGGTCCTGGATCGCCGCGAGGTTTGCGTCGTCGTCGTAAAAGATTTCAGCCATGGGATTGAGAACTCCTCTATCTTCCCCGCGGGCTCTTGCCCACGGTTGATGGTCTTCAGTGGCCCGGCCACTAGGTTTTAAGCCTAGCCTGCCGGGTCATGGTGCACCGGAATGTACCGATGCATGACAGGTTTATGAACGCTCCGCGAGACAAGTGATCTCGCCGAGACAACTAATTGCGGAGGGCCCTCTCGCTCATCGAGCGCACTCCGCGCCCGATGCCGAGAGTTCCGGCACGAACGATTTCTCTTATGCCGAAGGGTTCCAACACCTCCAAGAGGGCCCGGAGTTTCTCCGGGGCTCCCGTGGCCTCGATGACGACGGACTCGGTGGAGACGTCGACGATCGAAGCGCGAAAAAGGTCTGCAGCCTGCGTGACTTGGATCCGGGTTCCGGCATCCGCGCGGACCTTGATCATGATGTGATCGCGTTGCACCGAGGTCTCCGATGGCAATTCCACGATCTTCAGAACATGAATCAACTTGTTGAGTTGCTTGGTGACCTGCTCGAGCAGGACCCCGTCCGCGTCAACCACCACAGTAATTCGGGAGATTCCCGGGACTTCGGTGGCGCCCACGGCGAGGGAGTCAATATTGAATTGCCGCCTTGCGAACAATCCGGATACCCGGGCGAGCACGCCCGGTGTGTCTTCGACCAGGACAGACAGCGTGTGACGAGTCATTGTTATTCCTCTCCGTTCCAGTCGGGCGACGTGTCTCTGGCAATCTGAATCGCGTCATTGGATACTCCTGCCGGGACCATCGGCCAAACCATGGCATCCGGACTGACAGTGAAGTCGACCAGCACGGGCCGGTCGTTGATCTCCAACGCTTTTCGGATGGTTTCGTCGACGTCCTCATCGCTCGTGCAACGGAACGCGGCGCACCCGTAGGCCTCGGCCAACTTGACGAAGTCCGGGATCCTCCGGGAATCATGACCCGTGTTCAGGTGGGTGTTGGAGTAACGGCCGTCGTAGAACAGGGTCTGCCACTGCCGCACCATGCCCAGCGAGGAATTGTTGATCACGGCAACCTTGATGGGGATGTCATTCAGGACGCAGGTCGCCAATTCTTGGTTGGTCATTTGGAAGCAGCCGTCCCCGTCAATCGCCCACACGACCCGGTCCGGATCACCGACCTTCGCTCCCATTGCTGCGGGGACGCTGTAGCCCATCGTGCCGAGGCCCGCCGAGTTCAGCCATTGGCGCGGCCGCTCGTACCCGATGAACTGGGCGGACCACATCTGGTGCTGTCCGACCCCAGAGACGTAGATTGCCTCGGGACCGGTCAGCTGACCGATCCGCTGGATGACGTGCTGGGGCGAGCCCAAGCCGTCGTCCGTGGGGACGTATCCGAGGGGGTACTCGTCCTTGATCCGATTCAGCATGGCCCACCAGCCGCCAAGGTCCCTGCGTCCTTCTTCACGCTGAACCTCCTCGACGCATTCGACCAGTTCTGGGATGACGGACTTCAAGTCCCCCACAATCGGCACGTCCGCGACACGGATCTTCGAGATCTCCGCGGGATCGACGTCGACGTGGACGATCTTTGCGTCCGGAGCGAAGGAATCGACGACACCGGTGACCCGGTCGTCGAACCGCGCGCCCAGGGCGACGAGCAGGTCCGCTTTTTGCATTGAGGTGACAGCCGGGACGGAACCGTGCATACCCGGCATCCCCAGGTGGTGCGGGTCCGAATCGGGGAATGCGCCGCGCGCCGTCAGAGTCGTGACCACGGGTGCGTCGGTCACGCTAACCAGTTCCGCTAGTTCCCGTGACGCGCCGGCACGAAGGGTTCCGCCGCCGACGTACAAAACCGGCTGCCGGGCGGCATTCAGCAACTTCGCTGCTTCTCGAACTTGCTTGTTGTGTCCTCGGACAACCGGGTGATACCCGCGCAGCTGCATGTCCACCGGCCAAGTGAAGGACATCAGGCCCTGCTGGGCATCTTTGGTGATATCCACGAGCACGGGGCCGGGACGGCCGGTCGATGCCAGATGAAAGGCTTCCATGATCATGCGCGGAACATCCTCGGGACGGGTCGCCATGTAGGAGTGTTTCGTAACGGGCATCGTCATGCCGACGATGTCTGCTTCCTGGAAAGCGTCCGTTCCCAAAACCTTGGACGACACCTGCCCCGTAATCGCAACCATGGGGACTGAGTCCATATGGGCATCGGCCAGGGCGGTGATCAGATTGGTGGCACCCGGGCCGCTCGTGGCGATGCAGACGCCGACCTTTCCGGTTGCCAGAGCATATCCTTCAGCTGCGTGCCCGGCGCCCTGCTCATGACGAACGAGAATATGATTGATGATCTCGGAATCCAGTAGCGGATCATACGTGGGCAGAATCGCCCCGCCGGGAAGACCGAAAACATCGGTGACTCCAAGTTTTTCCAGCGTGCGAATGACCGCTTCCGAACCAGTAATTCTTGGGGCGCTGCTCTGCGACCCTGAAGTCGAGGCGGCAACCGTGGCCGGCGTCGCCGACGATTCGTTGCTCATGTGATCGTCCTTCTGCTTCTGCTGTGTGCTGCGTTGCGGCGGTGTCTGTGAGTCCGCCTGGTGCTCGTTCGTCTCCGGTGGGATTCGACCTGACACGAAAAAACCCCTCGACCTAGATGTCGGTGAGGGGTCTGCGCGGTACGAGATTTTCTCGTTCTAGGCCAGGTTTGCCGCGCGACCCGCAATAATAAGCGAGACGCGTACACCGGTAAGAACGAGAGACTCGTGATGTGCCATGACCTCATAATCCGGGTCGGGACGTGAAAGGGTCAAAAACGTTTCAGAATGTGAAATCCACGCCACATATTCCGTTCGCATCCGTTCGCGACGGCGAAAGGCGTCGCATGTCAGCAATGACATGATGTGCGTCAAACCATTCGGTAACGGACCGGACCTGGATAGACTCTAAACATGTCCCCCGAAACGGAGTCCCCCCTGAACCTGGCGGAACGGTTGCACACCGTCTTCGACAGTCAGGTCATGAACTACGGCGCATACAACTTGGTCTACGCGACCGGCCGCGCTACTTACAACGAACCTTCCGCCGTTGACCGCCAAGTCACTCCGCAACGACATTTCATCCTCGGTTATCGCCGTTATCCCTCAGAGGTGATCGTGGCGCCCTTCGACCCTCGGGTTTTGGCTTCTTTGGGGCTTCCGATTGCCATCGACAATACGAACCTCGTGGATGCCACAAGCACGGCTCACGGGGAACTCGTCCTCGAGACGACTTCCGGGTCTTCCTTCGATCTGAAGGTGCTGCCTCTCGTGGAGATCGAAACTGCGTACGGCGCCGAAGTCCTCGAGCAGGAGGCCGATGCCGAGGACTTCTTGTCCTACATTCAGGACCTCGTCTCGGTCTGACGTTTCCTGCGTCACAGTGGCGGGTTTCAACTTGCACGGGATGATGCCCCTGCGTATAGTTTCTTTTCGTTGCCGACGCGGTGGGATCTAGAGTCCCCACGCGGAATGGTATGCGCCTCTAGCTCAATTGGCAGAGCAATTGACTCTTAATCAATGGGTTCCGGGTTCAAGTCCCGGGGGGCGCACGGAAGCCTTGCTTCTCGCCCATCAGCGGTAAGCGCCTCTAGCTCAATTGGCAGAGCAATTGACTCTTAATCAATGGGTTCCGGGTTCAAGTCCCGGGGGGCGCACAAATCAAGACCCGGTCCTTTCGAGGGCCGGGTCTTTTGCTGTCCAGGATCTTTCGACCCCGAGAGGGATGAGTCCTCGAGGCCATGGCTCCAAGCGACTAGTCGGCGGTCGGCTCGGCGGCAGGGTCCGCCGTGGGACGCTGAGAGGCCACGCCTTCAGCAACCCAACGAGCCTCCTCCGGAAGGCTGTCAATGGTTTCCTTCACGATCTTAAGCGGCATCGTGTCGGTATCCGAGAGATCCATGATGACTTGTTCGAGCGCCTCTCGCAGCTCGCCATGCTCGAGAACGCCGGTGCCTGCGAGCGCTTCTTCGATCTCTGTGGCTTCGTGCAAGGCCCGTCTTCCCTTTTCCGTGATTACCATCAGGTAGCTTCGACGGTCCAGGTTGCTTCGCTGTCTCGCGATGTGACCGTAGGCCTCGAGGCGCGTCAGCGTCTTTCCCATGGTTTGCGCCTGCACGCCCACCTTGTGCGCTACCTGGGCCTGGGTCAGGCTGCCTTCTCGGCTGATCACGTCCAGGGCCATGACCCCGGCATGGGTCAGGCCTAGGGACTGCAGCTGTCGATTCCAATTGTGCTCGAGCATCCTTGCTGCGGTGGACATCAATCGACTGATCGACCATTCCTGGAGATGAGGCATGGCTGAAATTATAAGCACCCCATTCTGGACGGGGCGGAAGGGCTCAGTGATATTACGCCCGTACAATGGCCGGACACGTTACGTATTCAGCTGTACGACGGTCGGTGACCATTTTCTCGGGCGCCGTCCCCGCGATGACTGGGAGTTCTCATATGACAGATGCCACGCGACTTTCCACCGGTGACGCCGCACCCGCCTTCACATTGAAGGACGCGGAGGGGAAGGAAATCTCTCTCAAGGATTTTTCGGGTTCGAAGGTGGTCGTCTACTTCTACCCCAAGGCGTCGACGCCGGGGTGCACGACGCAAGCGTGCGACTTCAGGGATAATCTGGCCTCCCTCGAATCCCATGGATACCGGGTGATCGGCATATCGCCGGACAAACCTGAGGCCTTGCAGAAATTCGCCGGTGACCAGTCCCTCACTTTTCCGCTCCTCTCGGACCCGAATCACGACGTCGCAGAAGCATACGGGGCATGGGGCGAGAAGAAGAACTATGGCAAGGTTTCCGTCGGCCTGATTCGATCGACCATCGTGGTGGATGAATCCGGCAGGGTAGAGACCGCTCAGTACAATGTCCGTGCCAAGGGTCACGTCGCCAAGCTCCGCCGCGACCTGGGGATCGACGCCTAGAATCGTTGCCGGTTCATTCTCAGCTCCGTCGCACGCGTGTCGGTCGAGGTGCGGCAACACGCCGCCAGAATCGGCTGCGCGCTGATGTAGACTGTGCCAGTCGCCGAAGTGACTGGCATGCGCGAGTGGTGGAATTGGCAGACACGCAGGATTTAGGTTCCTGTGCCGTGTAGGCGTGCGGGTTCAAGTCCCGCCTCGCGCACCATTTCTCCGGGCCTTTGACGTGTTCCATGAACGAGTATCGGGCCGGAGCCCCTGAAAGTGTTCCGCACCGTCGTGGGATGTGACCCAAGACGGCAGCCCATCGAGGAGTTGACACGTGGCAACGACCCGCCGCAGGTTCCTGACCGGTTCGCTGGGAGTCGCTGCCCTGGCACTGGCAGGTTGCGGGCGTCAGCCCCCCGCTGCCCCGGAAGCGAGCGGCTCGAGCGCTTCGTCGGAGACCACATTCGTTTTCGGTAACGCCGCAGCTGCCCCGACGCTGGATCCGTCTCTCACATCGAATCTCGAGACGTCGCGAATTGCCGCTCAAGTGCTTGAGCCTCTGGTTAAAGCAGATCAGGATACCGGCAAGCCGATACCGGGCCTGGCAACCGATTGGACGGTCTCCGGCGACGGGCTGACGTATACGTTCACCTTGCGTCAGGGCGTCACTTTCCATGACGGCACCAAGTTGACCGCGGACGCTGTCTGCCGGAATTTTCAACGCTGGTCCGAGAATACGAAGACCGAGCAGGTCAATCAGACCGCGTACCAAGCCATCTTCCGATCGACCAAAGCGGATGGGACATCCCGCCCGTCCATTTATCGTTCGTGCACCGCCTCGAGCGAGAGGACGGTCCAACTCAGAATCTCGACCCCGTACCCCTCGATCGTCAAGGCTCTGACTCAACCGGCATTCGGGATCGGTGCGCCCAGCGCATTCGACGACAACTCGTATGCTTCGCATCCCGTGGGCACGGGACCGTTCGAGCTGAAGAATTGGGATGGGCAAACGGCCGAATTATCGCGCTTCTCCGGCTACTGGGGCGAGGCAGCCCACATCAGCAAACTCAAATTCGTGACGGTCTCGAGCACACAAAAGCGGTATTACGAGATTCTCATGGGCAACATCGATGCCTACGATCAGATCGGCATCGACGACTTCGTGAACCTTGCACGTCGTGGCTACCAAATTCAGCAACGTGATCCGTACTCGGTTGCCTACGTCAGCATGAACCAGCAGTCCAGCGCCCTGTCGGACATCAAAGTCAGACGCGCCGTAGCGCACGCGATCACGCGTTCCGAAATCGCAAATACCTACTATCCCGATGGCACGAAGGTTGCGAATGATTTCGTGCCGGAGCTCTTCAAGGTCAGTGGATCGGATACGCAATCCGCTTATCGACAGGACCAAGGCCTCGCAAAGAAACTCCTCGAGGAGTCCGAGTACAACGGAGAAGAGCTGCAGTTCTTCTATCCGACGGATGTCTCCCTGGCGTACGTACAGAGTCCTGAAGCAGTCTTCGCGAAGATCGCCGGCGACCTGACTTCGGTGGGCTTCAATATCAAGCCGATGCCGATTAGCTGGAGCGACGACTACCTGACCAAAATCAACGAGTCCAACCCCAAGCGCGCCTTTGCTCTGACCGGTTACATGGGTGCCTTCCGCGACCCGGATGACTTCTTGTCGCCCCTGTTCAGGCAGGAGAACCCGCAATTCGGCTTCTCGAACAGCGACCTTTTCGAACAGGTCCGCAAGGCCTCGTCCATGTCGGACGGGGATGATCGGAACGACTTGTACAAGAAAATCAACGAGTCCGTTGCAGAGCTCATGCCCGCTGTTCCTCTGGCATTTCCTATTTCGGCGGTCGCACTGAATTCAAGAGTTCTGTCCTATCCGTTGACGGCAACAGGCGTTGCAAATTTCGCTCGAATCGAACTGCGAGACCAGAAATGACGGCGTCCGACTCATTTCGCCAGAGGTACGAGGTCGGGGTTCGACCCGCACGAGTGCGCGAGATAACCTGAGAGGGAGAATGCGTCCGCGACATCCGGACGGACGCCACCCGCCCCGCGAATCCTCGGCGGGAACCCAACCGCGCATCAACGCGGAAATCATCACAGGAGATATCCATAGTGACACAGACTCACACGACCGACGTCGTCCTGGTGGGCGGCGGCATCATGAGCGCGACCCTCGGCGTCTTGTTGAACGAACTCGAGCCGAATTGGGACATTACCTTGTTCGAGCGCCTCGATCGCGTCGGCGCTGAGAGTTCCAACGCTTGGAATAACGCTGGTACCGGCCACTCGGCCCTCTGCGAGCTCAATTACTCCCCCATGAGCTCCGACGGAACCGTGGATCCGTCCAAGGCTTTGAACATCAACGAGCAGTTCCAGACCAGCCGCCAGTTCTGGTCCACACTCGTCGAAGACGGCAAGATTACGGATTCTTCTTTTATCAATTCCGTCCCGCATATGTCCCTGGTGTTCGGTAAGGACCACAGCGAATACCTGAAGACTCGGTACAAGTCCCTGAGCGCCCAGAAGCTCTTCGAGCGTATGGAATTCTCACAGGATCCTTCGCAGATTGCTGAATGGGCGCCGCTGACTATGAAGGGACGCGATTCGAGCGAAACGGTCGCGGCCAATTATTCGCGTGAGGGAACCGACGTCGACTTCGGAAACCTCGCCCGCCAATTCACCGAGCATCTCGAATCCAAGGGCGCGGACATCCGATTCGGTCATGAGGTCCAGGATCTCCGCCAGGAATCGGACGGCTCGTGGAGCCTGCGTGTTCGTAATCGACTCAATTCCGAAGACGACCTGTTGGTCCGCGCGAAGTTCGTATTTCTCGGTGCCGGCGGCGGCGCCTTGCCGTTGCTTCAGAAGTCCGGAATTCCGGAGGGCAAGGGTTTCGGCGGTTTCCCCGTCTCGGGTCTGTTCTTGCGCAATTCCAGGCAGGAAACGGCCTCGCAGCACAACGCGAAGGTATACGGCCAAGCCTCCGTGGGCGCGCCGCCCATGTCAGTGCCTCACCTTGACACTCGGTGGGTCGATGGAAATCGCTCCTTGTTGTTCGGGCCGTATGCCGGGTTCAAGACCAACTTCTTGAAGCAAGGTTCCATGCTGGACCTGTTCAAGTCGGTCAAGCCGGACAACCTCTACCCGATGACTCGGGCAGGCTTGGACAACCTCGGGCTCGTGAAATACCTTCTGACAGAGCTCACCAAAAATCATCAAGCAAAGATCGACGCGCTGCAGGAATACTACCCGGCCGCGGACGGCAGCGAATGGGATCTCATTACGGCAGGTCAGCGCGTCCAGGTCATGCGCAAAGACGCCAAGAAGGGGGGCGTCCTCCAGTTCGGCACCGAGCTCATCACCAAGGGTGACGGGTCGATCGCCGCACTCCTTGGCGCCTCCCCCGGCGCGTCCACGGCGGTACCTATCATGCTGAACCTCGTGAAGAAGTGCTTCCCTGATCGTTTCGACGCGTGGTCCCCCCGTATCAAGGAACTTGTCCCTGCTTATGGTCACAAGCTCAACGACGAGCCCGAACTAGCCGACGAGATCATGGGGCATACCGCCAAGGTTCTCGGCATCAACAACTAGATGCGCTGACCATAGCGTTGTGGTCATCACGGTGCCCGTTGCCTCATTCGAGGCAACGGGCACCTTTGCACCAGGCAGAAGCAAACCGCACGGACGCCGAAACAAGAATTCGGCAACATTCTTCCCAGCGGCGTGGGACACAGTCGGATTTCGGGTACGTTATAGGCAGGCAACATGCGTTGCTCACACCCTGCACCGCGCGATTGAGTCGTGCCCAAGAAACCACGGGATCGTTATTGATGGAGCTATCCGAACAAACAATCCACAAGTCAGAACATACGTCGAAAGCGGCTCATCAGGGCAAGGCCAAAAAGCTTTCCCAGATCAGCAAGCCCGGCTGGGGCTACGTGTTCAAGAGGACGATCAATTCGTTCACGGGCAATGGAGGTACGGACCTCGCGGCCTCGTTGACTTATTTCGCCGTGCTGTCTTTGTTCCCCGGTTTATTGGCGGTCGTCTCGCTGCTCGGAGTTTTCGGAGAAGGTGAAACCACAACACAAGCAATTCTGGACTTCGTTCGCCCGTACGCTCCGGAAGAGCTGATGAGCCTGATCAAGGAGCCCGTCTCCCAGCTGACCAGTTCGACGGGGGCGGGAATCATCGCCCTGATCACCGGTATCGTTGGTGCCCTCTGGACGGCCTCCGGTTACGTCGGAGGCTTCGGGCGAGCTCTGAACCGCATCTACGGCGTGGTCGAGGGGCGTCCCATCTGGAAATTGCGTCCCATCAATTTGGTCGTGACTTTCTTCATGGTCTTGATCGTGGTGGTCATGATGATGGTGCTCTTGCTCTCCGGTGGTGTGCTGCACGCGGCGGGCGACTGGATCGGCCTCGGTGACACTGCGGTCGCGGTGTGGAGCTGGGCGCGTTGGGTCGTGCTGTTGATCCTCGCCGTATCGCTCATCGCTTTGCTCTACTACGCGACGCCGAACGTCAAACAACCCAAACTCCACTGGCTGAGTCCGGGAGCGGCTTTTTCCCTCATCGCGATGGCCGTTGCCGGTGCGGCCTTCGGTTTCTACGTTTCCAATTTCGGCAATTACAACGCAACGTACGGAACCATCGGCGGCGTCATCGTGATGCTGTTGTTCATATGGATCATGAACAACGTATTGCTCTTCGGTGCGGTGCTGGATTCCGAGCTCGAAAGAGCCCGTGAACTCGAGGCTGGCATCCGGGCCGAGGATCACCTGCAGCTTCCGCCTCGCGACACCCGTCAGGCCCACAAACAAGTCGAAGCTCGTCAGAAATTCGTCGACGAGGGACGCAAATTGCGTCTTCAGAATGATCGTTTGGACTATTCGGACTAGGACCCGCCGTGCCCGAACTTCGCTGGACCCGCGTCACCGGCCGTCACGCCGAGGACGCGGGTTTTCCGCCTCTGGTCGCGATCCACGGATTCGCGACGACAGTCACGCAGTGCTGGCTGGCCACTGGCTGGCTGCGTCGACTTGGCAGCTCAAGGAACCTCATTTTCATCCATATGCCGTGGCATGCCGACGAGTCGGTCACTGATGCCCTGAATCGCCTCGATTCCCGGCGGAAGGTCACTCACGGCAGTATTGAGATCGAGGACTCGGCGCGGCACCCCTTGGGCCCTCTCGATGTTCTTGATGCGTTGTCCGAAGCTGTTCGACAGGCCCTCATCTCCAGTCCTCAGGACACAGGTTGGTCCCGGGCGACTTCGGTAGACCTCCTTGGATATTCTCTTGGTGCCAGGCTCGCCTGGGACTTTGCGGCAGAAGAACCGTCCTTGATACGGCGAGTGGCATTGGGTGGGCTCCCCGCCCATGACGGCTTGGTTGAAGTCTGCCGTGTGCTGAGCGCCGGATCCTTCGCAAACGTTACTCGGCCGTCGTCAGCTACGGCCGAAATCGAACAGTTCGTCCACGATTCTGTCTTGGACAAGGCCGGATTGATGCTGTGTGCCGAACGGTTGAGTTCGCCGCCTTTCACCCCGTCTTTCGAAAACGCCCCGAAACAGCCCTCACTTCTGGTGACCGGGCAGGAGGATCAGATCGCCAAGGATTCGGCGGAGCTTCTGCGTTACCTCAACGACGGAGCCCGCTTCATCGAGTTACCGGGCCGCACGCACGTCGATGCTCTGACCTCCGGAGAATTTGCCCGTGCGGTCGTCAGACACCTCGGCGAAGATTAAGCCGTGAAGTGAGCTGACAGACTTGGGCCTGAGACATTGTGGTTGACTGATGTTAACGGTGGCCCCCTGACAAGTGGCACACCGCGACCCAGCCCATTCACTGCTCTCCAAGGAGGCTCTCATGCAGAAGGTCAAGGCCGTTATTTCTCGTGAAAAGGACGCACCGGTCGAAGTCACCACGATCAACGTTCCCGATCCCGGTCCGGGCGAAGCGCTCGTCAAAGTTCTGACCTGCGGGGTCTGCCAAACGGACCTTCATTACAAGCGCGGCGGCGTGGGAGACAACTTCCCGTACTTGCTGGGACACGAGGCTTCCGGCGTGGTGGAAGCCACCGGCGATGGCGTCACCGAGGTTGAGCCCGGTGATCATGTGATCCTGAATTGGCGCGCTGTATGCGGCGAATGCCGTGCGTGCCGCAAGGGCCAGCCTCAGTACTGCTTCGACACGCACAATGCCGAACAGAAAATGACCCTCGAGGACGGTACCGAGCTCGAGGCGGCACTCGGAATTGGGGCGTTTGCCGAGAAGACTCTTGTGGCCGCCGGTCAGTGCACCAAGATCGAGGGCGATCTGGACACGGATCAGTATGGCGCCGTCGGACTCTTGGGTTGCGGTATTACTGCGGGCATCGGGGCCGCGATCAATACGGGGCAGGTTGCACGCGGCGAATCCGTTGCCGTGATCGGTTGCGGAGGCGTTGGTACGGCGGCGATTGCGGGTTCGGCACTGGCAGGGGCGACAAAAATCATTGCCGTGGACATCGATGACGAAAAACTGAAGACGGCCCGCAGCCTGGGTGCGACCGATACGGTCAACTCCTCATCGCACGACCCGGTGGAGACCATCCGCGAATTGACCGGTGGGTTCGGCGCGGATCTCGTGATCGATGCCGTGGGCATCGCCAAAACCTTCGAGCAGGCGTTCCAGGCTCGCGATCTGGCCGGACGAGTAGTCCTGGTAGGGGTGCCCGACCCGGGGACCACACTGGAGCTGCCCTTGGACGAGGTCTTTTCACGCGGCGGCTCCATCAAGTCAGCTTGGTACGGGGACACTCTTCCGTCGAGGGACTTCCCTATGCTCGTCGACCAGTACCTCTTGGGCCGTCTGGATCTGGACGCATTCGTCTCCGAAAAGATCGGTCTGGAAGACATCGAACCCGCATTTGACAAGATGCAGCAAGGAAAAGTTTTGCGATCAGTCGTCGAAGTATCGGAGGCCTAGAAATGGCACAGAGCACCGTCCAGCACGTAGAAACCAGTGGAACCTTCAGCCTCGACGGCGGAACCTGGGACGTCGACAATAACGTATGGGTCGTGGGCGATGCACAGGGTTGCGTCGTGATCGACCCGGCCCACGATGTGGATGCTGTTGCAGAACTGGTCGGTTCCCGAACGGTCGAGAAGATCCTCCTGACCCACGCTCACGATGATCACGCGGGGCTCGCGGTCGAAGCGGCCGAGCGATTCGGCGCGCCTGTGTTCTTGCACGCGGAGGAGCAACCTCTGTGGAAGCTCACACACGGCGAGCCGGCACCGTCCTTCCAGCGGCTGACGGACGGGTATGAGATTTCCGTCGGAGACGCTACCCTGACAGCCATTCACACTCCTGGGCATTCGCCCGGTTCAGTGTGTTTCTATTCGGAAGATCTCCAGTGGAATGGTAAATCGCCGGTTCTATTCTCCGGCGACACTCTGTTCCAGGGCGGCCCAGGCGCAACCGGACGGTCGTACAGCGATTTCCCCACGATCATCGCCTCGATCAGTGACCGGCTCCTCATGCTACCCGAGCAAACGGTTGTGCTGACGGGTCACGGACCCTCCACGACGATCGGCGATGAAGCGCCTCACCGACAGGAATGGATCGACCGAGGCGAATAGGAACCGAAGCTCCTCGGCGGCAATCATCAGCCGCTCGCGCTGTGCTTGCCGCCGAGGATGTCCGATTCGAAATTCCTGCGCCACAGGTAACCGTAGGTGTGGCCCAGGACGAGGTACACCGCGGCGCTGAGGACCGGCAGCAGAAGGGCCGTGTTGTACCCCTGGGAGTCCCCGAGGACCGTTCCCCACACGAGTCCCAGGGCCGTACCGCCCAAAAGGGCTGCGAAGGTTGACGTCATCACGAGGTCCAAGGCATCCGCGGGCGTAATGGCCGTCGCCACGGAATCCGTGACGATCAGGGCGATACCGACCGCGAACCCCAAGAAGATCAGGGCAATTGCCATGGTTGGGATCGATCCGGGCATCGAGGCGGGAAGAGCGACCAGAGTCAATGCGCAGCCCCAGAAGAGCCACGCGCCCCAGGTCCAGGTACGGACTTGGAGAAGGTTGGCTGCGATCGCCGCGACCAGAGAACTGAGTCCCAGGACCGCGTAGAGCAATCCCACCCCCTCGACGGAATCGAAATTCTGGCTCAGGCTCACGAGCGAGGACTGCATGGACCCCAAGAGCAACCCGAGAGTGCCCATGCCGATGACGGGCAACCACATGAGTTTCCGACGGGTTGCATTGTCCTTTGCCTCCTCCGGACTCACATTTTCCGGTTTGGGCAATGGGGCCTCCGCGTGACGAAGCCGAGTGAGAGCGAAAGCGGTCACTGTGACCACGTTGATGGCCGCGACGAGCAGGAGTGCCGCGTGCGCGTGCCACAACAGCGACGCCACACCGGTGACTGCGGCTCCCAAAGCAATCGCGACGACGTCGGCCACGGATTCGAAAGCCAAAGACGAGCTGAGAAGTTTCCGGTCCGCCAGCCGGTGTGATTCATCCGCCCACCGTATTCGGGCCAGAGCTGCTACCGGGGCGGATGTCGCTCCCGTCAGGATGCACCCCGCCAGAAGGCCGGGGACGGAACCCTGGGATGATTGTTGCATCTTGACAGACTCGCTGATGAGCCACAGGATCGAGGCAACGTTCGAGAATACGCAGAAAAGAAGGACGAGTCTCTGGCCGAACTTCTCGGCAATGGCTCCGTATATGGGGACGACTACTGCGATGCTGAGCGCGACGGCACCGGCGGCGAACCCGCCGAGCAGGATCTCATCCGTCCAGGACACGATCATGATCAGGGTACCCAGCGGCAACATAGCCACGGGCAGTCGGGCAATCACGGAAATGGCGAGATACCCCAAGCCGGCTAGGCCGGTGAGGACTCGCAAGCGGTCCATCGTGCTTTCGGAGCGGCGGCCTCTTCGCCCCGCGTCCCCGTGCTCTTTGGGCTGCTCGTCGGCGGGGCGACGTTCTGAGACAACAGACGGTGAGTCGGTCTGTGACGGATTGATCATGCTGTCTTCGACTCCAATGACGAACCGCTGGGGGAACTTTTGATTCTCACGTGCTGGGGAATTCTCGTTTTCATGTCGGCGACATGGCTGACGAGTCCGATGACTCGGCCATTTTCGCGCAAACCGTCGATAGCATCCATGACGCCGTCCAATGTGTCTTCGTCCAGGGAACCGAATCCTTCATCAACAAAAAGTGTATCCACCTCTATGCCCCCGGCGCGTGCTTGGACAACGTCAGCCAGCCCCAGAGCGAGACACAGCGAAGCCATAAAGGTCTCTCCCCCGGACAACGAAGTTGTCGGACGAGCCTCGGAGGTCCATGCATCGAAGATCTCCAGGCCGAGACCGGACTTTCTATTCTTTCCGGCAGCCGCGTCAGTGTGCTGGATGCTGAACCTACCGTTGGTCATCTCGCGCAACCGCACCGTGGCCGCGCCCGCAATTTCCTCCAGCTGAGCGGCCAGGACAAACGTCGTCAGCGACATACGCTGTTGATTCTCTCCGCCGATTCCGGAGGCGACGTCCGCAAGGTCCTTGAGCTTCCTCGCTTTCTCCGCGACGTCGCGTACACGATCCTGCAGGGTTTCGTCCTGCTCGGAGACGCGTTTGATCGAACCCAGACCTTCGCGGAAGACCGTCTCGCGAGACAGCGCTTCTTCATGCTGGCTCGTCTTGGCTTCGGCTTGCCGCCGAGCCTCGTCAAGTCCCTCCGCATCGGGCCGAGTCTCGCCGTCGCCCATACGCGCCAGTAGGGACCGATGCCATGGCGCGTTCCACGCTTCGTCGAGCCTCGCCCTTTCTTCCTCGTCACGGCGCAGCTCCTCCCGCATGGCTTCCAATGCCTGGGGTTCAACCAAATTTTTCTCGACGGTCTCGAGGTCTCCGAATCCGCTGTCAGAAAGAGCCTGCTCAAAACTCTGCTGGAGTGCTCGAGCGTTCTCGCGCAATGCCTCCACATGACCTCGGTGTTGAGTCGTTGACGACCGGTTGTTACGCAATTGTTCGATCCTGCGCTGGATCGTAACCAGCTGGTCCCGGGACGGGACGTTCTTCAAGGCACGTACGGCCTCATCGTAACGACCGTCGAGTTCTTTGATCCGTGAGTCGAGGACTCCGACCTCGAGTTCCACAGAACGCAGCCGCGGCTCGATTTCCCGGATTTCCTCTGCGATCGATTCTTGTTGCCGCTGAACGACCTCGACCCGCCGTTGTTTCTCAACCAGTGATTGATGTTGCTCGGTCGCAGCGCGAGCCGCGGATTCGGCATCGGTCACGCTCTCCATGGCTCCCTGGCTACGAAGCTCCGCTTCGACCCGCTTCAGCTCCGCCGTTTGAGTGAAGGTTTCCTTGGCACGTGCTTCGGCTCTTTCCCGTTCTGCGGCGGCCTGCTCGAGAACCTCTTCCGAGACGAGCGGATCGTCCGACGAAGCGTGCGTTGGTGCCGGCGACGGGTGCTCCTTCGAGCCGCAGACAGGGCAGGGCAGGTCGTCCTGCAGCTCATCGGCCAGCACTCTGACTGCTTGTTGGAACCTGCGGCTCATGAGCTCCTCGACGCGTTGCGAGGCTCTTTGCCGCTGTTTCTCGGCCCGCTCGGCTTCCTCGGCAACCGTGCTGATACGTTCCCGGATGGCCACGATACGGCGCGAAAGTTCCAGGACTTTCGAGGACTCGGCCAGTGCCGCGGAAGCTTCCGGCAAGCCTTTCAGCTCCATTGCGAGCTCATCTTGTTCCTGGGACAGAGCGTCCTTCGATTGCTCGATGGTCTCAAGGCGAGACGCGGCTTCGGAGGCCTGTTTCCGGAGTTCTTCGCGTCTGTCGAGCGGGGCCTGACGGGAGGCCTCGAGATCCTCGACTTCCCCAACACGCCTCAGCAGCTCGTGAACTCGCTCACGGCGCCGATCAAGAAGCGCTCCGTACTTTTCTTCGTCGGCGTCGCTCTCGCCCGACCAATACGCCTTTTCAAGCCTTCTTTCTTCCGCAGTCTCGACGTCGACCGATACTGGTTCCGCAAGCAATGCCCGCGAGCGCGACCGCAGCTCATCGAGCTCCTTCTCCTTCTCTGCCAGAGACCTTTCGCCAAGTGACAATCTCCTCCGTGCCTCGTCTACGGGGACCGCACGTTCCGCGGCTTCAACTCGTCGACGCCGGAGAACAACACGCTCCTCCGATTCGGTCACGATTTGCCGTCGCTCCACGAGGTGGTCGTGTTCGGCCCACTCCCCTAGGCCACGTTGCAAAGCATCCGCACGCCGATTCATTTCGGTCGACTCTGCGCTCAGACGCTTTCGGATCCGGGAGGCTTCCTGTGCCGCCTGCTCGAGACGACTCGCCGCGCCCTGCATATCGATCACCTCGACGTCGCCCGCGCTGTCCAGAAGCCCGTCAGTCGGAATCTCCAGACGCCTCAGAAGGGAAGCGACTTCGACGTGACCCCGTCTGATGTCCGTCGTCAAAGACTTCAATTCTTCGGAAGCGGAGTCGGACCTGTCCTTGAGCACGTCCCGTATTCCGGAGTACAGCTCGACGGGGAATAGCCGGCGCAACAATTTTTCTCTCTCGTCCGAAGTCGCGGAGAGGAACCGGGCGAACTGTCCTTGGGGCAGCATCACGACTTGAGCGAATTGTTCACGGTTCAGACCGAAGATCTCGTTGATGATCTTGCCGGCCTCGTCATGGCGAACGGACAGGACGTCCCATGCGGAGTCCGCGTCGGAGGCATAGCTTTCAACGGGGCGTCGAGAGAGCGTGACTTGCGCGTTCTGGGTCACCCATCCGCTTTTCGCTCGCTTGGAGGGGCGAGACCACTCGGGAGAGCGCCGTATTCTGTACCGCTGACGGCCGACGGTAAGTTCCAACTCGACATAGGGTGCCGTCCCCGGCTGAGCAAAATCCGAGTAGAGGCCTTTTGAGTTCTCCGGGCGCGTTGTGGAACCGTAGAGGGCAAAGCAGATGGCATCGAAGATCGTGGATTTTCCGGCGCCCGTCGGCCCGCTCAATAAGAAGATTCCGGCGCTGTTCAGCGGTTGGAAGTCGATCTTTTCTTTCCCTGGGAACGGTCCGAACGCGCACAGCTCGAGATGGTGAATCCTCATGCCTCGGCTCCCTCGGCAGAGGACGCATCCACATCGGAGGCTGCTCTGCGTTTCTCGGCCTGGCCTACGGCAGAGACGATCTCCGCCCGCTCATACGGATCCAGCTCCCGGCCGCGGACTTGATCGTAGAAGGCCGCGCACGCTTCGACGGGCGATTGCGCCCTGGCCAGGCGGGAAGAGTATGAATTCTCATTCGCCCCGGCGAGATTCGCGAAGTTGAGCTCCAGGGCGTCCGGAAAACGAGTTCTGAGCCGTTCCATCGGGTGGGCCGGGCGTCTTCGGTCGGTCACGGTGATCTGGCACAGGCATGACTCTGCCCAGGAATACTCGGGCGAGGACATGAGCTCTTCGAATTCACCCGTGAGGCAGGCCAAGTCCAGCGTGTGCTCCCACTCGTGGTCTTCGACCGTCAGAGCGTCTTCGGAGGTCTCCAGGAGCCAGAATCCTTTGGTGTGGCGCGCTTCCGAGAAGGAGAAGGCCAGGGGCGAACCGCTGTACCTCACGTTCCCGCGCACAATCTGCCTCCCGTGCAAGTGTCCGAGTGCCGCATAGTCGAACCCATCGAAGAGGTTGGCGGAAACCAAGCCCAGGTTGCCGGTGTCCAGGATTCGTTCCGAGTCGGAGGCCTCGGCCCCGCTCGCGAAACAATGGGCCATGACGATGGCGTGTTGATTCGAGCGCCGCTGTCGATCCGTCGCCGCTTCGGCCACGGCCGCGCCCAGCACCTCGTGGTGAGTGGGGTTCGAACCGAGCTCGGCAGCGGCGGACCGTGGGTCGAGGTACGGGATACCGTAGACCAAGGTGCCGTCCTCCAGAGTCACGGGACGTCGGATGTCCTCAATCCGCGTGCGGAAATGGACTCCTGCAGACTCCAACAACTGTGACGCAAAGCCAAGCCGTGCTGCGGAATCGTGATTTCCGCTCGTCACGACGACCTCGATCTCTTGAGCCCTGAGCCTGGTCAACAGACGCGAAAACTGTTCGATGACGTCGGTACGGGGCGAAGCCTGGTCGTAGGCGTCTCCCGAAATCAGCACCGCCCCCACCTCCAGGTTTTCGCAAACCGAAGCCAGCTCGTTGCACCACAGTTCATGGTCGTGGAACAGGGACCGTCCGTGGAATGAGCGTCCGAGGTGAAGATCCGAAGTATGAAGGATTCTCATAGTTTCAACCTATCCCGCCTGAGCGACAAGTGAGGACCGCACGATGTCCCGGCCCTCGCAGATAGAATGACCCGTATGCCCGACATAGCCAGCCTGCCTTCTTCGCTCACTCCGCTGGATCCTGCCTACGAGGACACCGTGCGTCGCCTCACCACGATTGCTACGACCGTCGCTCCAGCGCTGTCCATCGGGGCCCTGGCCGCGTTGGAGGGCATGAGCGACGTTGTCGAGTGGGCCTCTCACGGACAGTCGGCTGACGAGACAGCATCGATCTGGCTCCAGAATTTCCGGTGGGCTCGAATACTCGATCTCACAATCTCCGATGACGCACCGGTTCCACCAAGAACGGGGTGGGAAGACCTCGTCCTCGACGACCAACCTCGATTCTCACCGCGGCTATCCGAAATCGACCCGGTCAGCGCCGAGGCGCTGGTCCTGGGCCATATGCAGTATCCGGCACGGCATGCGTTCCCCGAGGCGAGTTCGGCGGCTTTTCTGCCGAGACTGACCCCCTTGGCCTTTTATCCCCAGAACTCGGCGCCGCACCTCGGCCAGCTCGCGGCCAACATTACGTCCCTCACGCACGGTTCGCCCGAAGCGCTGGCCTCCGGCATCGCTTGGGTTTTCCTGCTCCGGTATTGCCTCTCGCCAGAGCTATCGGAGGACAGCTCGGACACGGAACGAGTTCTCGACGCGTGCAGGAAAGTGACCGGGTTTCTGCCTCCTTTGGACGGAAATGACACGGAGGTTCCCCAGGGGCTCCGCGCCCAATACGCAGCTACGGGCAGCTCATCGCGCAGCCTCCGGGGGATTTTTTCCTCCGCACCGCTGACCACGGGCGTTCTGAGGGACTACGCGGGACATCCCGGCGCGTCTTCTGTTGACAGACCCGAATGTGTTGAGGCACTGGCCAGCGCAATCGGCAGCGCAGCGGGCTCCTCCTCGCAGCACGGCTCGATTCGGGTCTCCTCGCACCTCGGGCTGGTGTTACGGGAAGCAATACGCTTGGGGAGCAACGGTGATCTGCCCGCTCCCGCTCTCCCCCGGGCCCTGGAATCCTGTCTCGAACGATGGATCGGCGCGATGCACGCCTGGGTCAGGCTCGTTCCGTCCAGGTGAGCGCCCCGGACTATCATCCGGGAAGATGTGCCTTGTGATCATCGAACCAGGCGTCGGTTCGCTCGAGCGATTGCCGAGTGATGGCACCGCCACCGCCATTGACGACGGCATACCCGACGGACTGGAGCGGCATGAGCCGATGCACAATCTTGCCTCGTTCGGCCCAGTCCTTGCCCACGCACTTGGTGATGACGTCCCAACCGTACCAATTTGCGGCGGCGGCGATGTCCCACGACGGGTCGCCCATTGCCGCGTGATCCCAATCGATGACTCCGGTCATCTTGTCCTTGATCCACAAAATATTGTGGCCGGAAAAATCCGAGTGGATGATTCTGGGCTCAACGGGGTCCATCGCTAGGACGTCGTCGATCAGGCGGTGAGCAATCCGCCGGTTTCCCGGAAAGAGCAGCGGGACGACGCGCTCCCGCAAGGTCTTTTCCCAATCATCGCTGCCCCAATGCTGGTGGGCCGGCTCCAGATAAGGTTCGAGCGGCACTGGGTCCATTCCTCCGATGGCGCGCAGCGCTCGGCCGAGAGGTCGAGCGGGCGCCGGCCCGATGTCGCGTGCCTCGCCAGGGATCCAGCTCAACCCGACCGCTGTGAATCCGGATCGGGAGATCACACGCGTCAGCGGGCGCGGAACGGCGAAAGGCAGGTCGTCCGGAAGCGCACGCAGTAGTTGCGTCCTTCTGCCCATCGACTCCCCAGCGCTGAGGGTCTTAGCAACCCTCACGCTGAGGCGATGGCCCGCATTGACGACGATGTGGGCAGAGCCGTTGGAGTGGACGTCCCATTCTTCGGGACCCACGGTCACACCGGCCTGATCCAATACGGCCTTGATGAGGGGGAAGTATCGCATCTGGGCGAATCTGGACATGCGGGACAAGGATAATTACCTCTGTGCGAGATCCGATGAAAGAGCTGCATGGATGTGCGGGACCAGGGCCGTGAAGGCTCGGGCCCGATGGCTGATGGAGTTCTTGATCTCGGACGAGATCTGGGCCGCGGACAGTCCGGCGTCTTTTCCCTTCAGCTCGCTGGGAGCGAATATTGGGTCATAACCGAAGCCGTTCGTTCCGGTGACCCGATGCAGCAAACGACCGGGCATCTGCCCGTGCTCGACGGCTTGGAATCCGTCGGGTCCGGCCACGCTGGCGGCGCAGTGGAAATGAGCACCACGGTGCTCATCCGGGATGTCGCTCAGCTGGGCCAGGAGGAGTTCGACATTCGCGGCATCATCCCCGTGAGTTCCCGACCATCTGGCCGAGAAGATTCCGGGTGCGCCGTTCAGAACATCGACGCACAATCCCGAGTCGTCCGCGACGGCCACCAGTCCGGTGGCCTCGGCGACGGCGTGGGCCTTCAGAAGCGAGTTCTCGGAAAAGGTTGTCCCGGTCTCAGCAACATCCGGTGCCTCGACGGCGCTCGCATCAACGACTTGCGTGTCCACGTCGAGCCCGTCGATGCGGTCCCGAAGGATCTCCCGGAGCTCAACCAATTTGCCCGTGTTGTGGCTCGCCAAGACGACGAGCGGGGTGCCCTGCTCGGTCGAGGTCATACTGTTTCTTCCAAAGTCTTCTGCTGGATCGCTGCCAATTCGGACGTGCCTGTCAGCGCCAAATCGAGCAGGAGGTTGAGCTCGTCCCGGTCGAAGGGCGTGCCTTCGGCCGTTCCTTGGACCTCCACGAAGGAACCAGAGCCGGTCACGACCACGTTCATATCGGTCTCCGCCCGGACGTCCTCGACATAAGGAAGATCGAGCATCGGGGTGCCATCAATGATTCCCACGGAGACAGCGGATACCGAATCGGTCAAGGGAGACTTCCGCCGGTTGATGATGCCTTCGCGCTGGGCCCAAGCAATTGCTTCGGCGAGCGCAACGTAGGCGCCCGTGATGGCCGCGGTGCGAGTGCCGCCGTCGGCTTGCAGGACATCGCAGTCCAGGACCACGGTGTTTTCGCCGAGGGCCTTGGTGTCAATGACCGCGCGCAGTGAACGGCCGATCAGTCGCGAGATTTCATGCGTCCGACCGCCGATTTTGCCTTTGACGGATTCGCGCGCCGAACGCGTATTCGTTGCGCGGGGCAGCATTGCGTATTCCGCGGTGACCCATCCTTTGCCTTCACCCTTGAGCCAGCGCGGTACGCCCTCGGTCAAGGAAGCTGTGCACAGTACCCTGGTATTTCCGAACTCGATGAGCGCCGAACCTTCGGCATTCTGAGACCACCCTCGCGTGATGGATATGGGCCTCAGTTCGTCGACGGCTCGCCCGTCTGCTCTCGTAGCGGCTTTGTTCGGGGAAGTCTGAGAAGTCATGCCTTCACCATACCGCCGGAGGCGCTGAATAGCTCACGATGACTCAAGCCCTCAACGACCGTTTCCCTGCTTATGACGGACCCACCGTGTAGTCGGACAGTGGCGTTACGATCTCCGCCGCTCCGTGGAAGAACTCACGGGCCTCCGCCAGAACGATTTCCTTGTCGTTCCACACGGGAAGATGCGTTAGCAGAAGCCGACGGGCATTGGCCTCTCGCGCAGTTTGACCGGCTCTAGCACCGGTGAGATGGATGCCGCGCAGGTTGTCGTCGCGCCCCTCCATATAAGCGGCCTCGCAGAGAAATAGATCCGCGTCCCGCGCCGCACGAGTGAGTCCCTCGCACGCATCGGAGTCCCCCGAATAGGCCAGGACGACGTCGCCCTGGGGACCGTGCTCGGTCACACGCAGGGCAAAAGGATCCTGAATGGGGTGAACAACGCGGAAAGGCTCGACGGTCAAGGGACCGATGTCCACCGGTTGGTTCTCGGCCCATTCGTTGAACCGGAACTGATCCTTGAGACCCGGCTCCGGCGGCATACTGTGCGTGCGTGCGAGATATTCGTCGGTTCCCTGAGGGCACCACACATCGATGGGACCGGTTGACCACCCACGCGGATCCCAGCGCGCGGCAATATAGAGCCCGGCGAGGTCAACGCAATGATCCGGATGAAGGTGGCTCACGAGCACGGCATCGATCGTGCTGAGCTCGATGTGGCGCTGGATCTCTCCGAGGGCACCGCTTCCCATGTCCAGGAGCACTCTCCAGGTCTTCCCCGAGGAGTCCACCGAAGACACCAGGTAACAGGACGCAGGGGATTCCGGACCGGCGAATGATCCGGTGCAACCGATGATTTTCAGTTCCATGATGTTCCTCTTGATCCTTCGGGGATCTCGTAGTTAGCGGGAATCGCTCCGCGGGAGCTCTGCTGGGGGTGTGGAATCCTCGGGTCCGCTCGGGGCCACATTCACTCGAGCATGGTTCTGATGCTCGGGCGAGACGACGGCGAGCGAAGCCGTGGGATAGGACTCGGCGATACTCGTCGAATGTCGGACCCCGGTCACCGCGGGCCCCAGGAACCGTTGAGCTATGTATTGGAAGGCCTCGGGGTCTCCCGTGGACACGAATTCGTGCTCCGGAGGGGTCGCTTCCGTGCGGAGAAGGTCTTGATTGGTCAATGCCCGGAACAGGTCCTTGGCGGTCTCCTCCGAGGAGGTCACCAAGGTCACTCCATGGCCGAGCACATAGGAGATGACGCCAGTGAGAAGAGGATAATGAGTGCATCCCAAAACGACGGTGTCCACGCCCGCGTCCTGGAGCGGAACGAGATGACGCTCAACCGTTTCCAACAGTTCCGGTCCGGTCGTGATGCCTCGCTCGACGAACTCCACGAATTCAGGACACGCTTCGGACCAGATTTGAAGGTGAGGCGCGGCGGCGAAGGTGTCTTCGTAGGCTCGGGAGGAGATCGTCGCCGCGGTACCCAAAACACCGATTTTTCCGTTACGCGTGGCCGCCACGGCCCGCCGAACGGCCGGCTGAATCACCTCGACGACCGGGATTCCGTACTTCCGCGTGTAGCGTTCCCGGGCGTCCCGCAGTACCGCGGCGGAGGCCGTGTTACAGGCGATGACGAGGGCTTTGACCCCTGAATCGACGAGATCGTCCATGACCCTCAGAGCGTTGGCCCGGACTCGGGCAATCGACAGGGGGCCGTACGGTCCGTTGGCGGTATCGCCCACGTAAATGATTTTCTCGTGAGGCAGCTGGTCCATGATGGCTCTGGCGACCGTGAGCCCCCCGACCCCCGAATCGAAGACCCCAATGGGCGCGCCAGGGGTAGGAGACGCAGGTGCGGTACTCCCCCACGCGGTGAGGTTCGAAGGTTCAACGGAAGGATGTTGGCTGTTCATGTTGCTTTCGAGGGTAGCGGTAAGTGACCTGATCAAGTGCATCGACGAGGCTTCCCGCCGAACAATGCGTCGAACTTCACCCTGGTCAGACCGCAGAGGATCCGCAGGCCAACGCGCGGAATCAGAGTACTTCGGACGTCAGTCGAGGTCTGAGAGCATGGCCTCGACCAAGGAGTCCTGCAACCACGAGACGAACTGGTAGACCAGCGACATATAGGACTCCACATCGTGCGCCTGCGACCAGTCACTGTACGAAGCAACCCGTTGTGCATCGTCCTCCGAGTCGATACCGAGGCGGGTCGCCAAGACGAGCCGGACATCGTTGAGGGCCGAGGCGAAAGCCATGGAGTGTTCGCGGTCCAGATGCAATTTGGGTGATTCGCAATCCATGGCCGCCATGCGGAGGTTGCCGATTTTCGCTTCGCGCACAGACCGTTCCGTCAGCCGGCGGAATTCAGCGGCCTCTTCGTCATCGTCGCTGGCCTGCGGCAGGAGGCGGGCCAGCGCGGGGTCCTCCGGCACGTCCACATCACCTGAAATGCCTACCATTTTCGCGAGAGGGTCCTCGTCGTCGGGCGTCTCGGGTTCGAGAGTAGTAATGACGTCCTGGAACAGCTTGATGAGCAGTTCGCGCTCCGGCCCTTCGAGGCCGCCGCTGATACCTTTGCGCCCGTTTCGGAATTCTTTGGCCATCGTCTTATCCGCCGTCCTTGTCGAATGTCGCCCACAGACCGTAGCCGTGCATTGCGCTGGTGTGCCTTTCTGCTTCTTCCCGGCCACCGGTGAAGACGACTGCTTTGCCGTCTTGGTGAACGGCCATCATGAGCGAACGGGCTTTGGACTCCGAATAGTGGAAGTGCGCCCGGAAAACGTAGGTCACATAGCTCATGAGGTTGACCGGGTCATTCCAGACGATCACTCGCCACGGGGTGTCTTCCGTGGGTCGTTCAAGAAGCCCCACGTCGCTGGACGGGGCTGATTCTGGGGACGTTTCCGCGGCAGATTCACTGGCCACGGGCAGATTCTGTGCAGACTGGCTGACCATAATGGACAATCTTAGACGTTTCGGGTCGCCCGCGTCTGCCACATTTGTTCCGATGTTGTGCCTGGGTAGGCTTGAGGGGTGAGACCAGACTCCCCCGCGCTCCTGACGGACCATTACGAACTGACGATGTTGCAAGCCGCAATTCGTGCCGGTATGCACGAAAGACGTTGCGTCTTCGAAACCTTCACGCGCCGTTTGCCGGCTGGCCGGCGGTACGGAGTCCTCGCGGGAACGGGACGTTTCCTCGAGGCGCTCGAGAAATTCACCTTCGACGACGAACAATTGGCCTTTCTCGAGGAACAACGGGTCGTCGACGGACCGACCCTCGAGTACCTCGCCGGTTTCCGTTTCTCCGGTTCCATCCGTGGATACAGGGAGGGCGAGGCGTTCTTCCCGCATTCGCCAGTCCTCCAGGTCGAAGCGCCTTTTGCCGAAGCATGTGTGTTGGAGACGCTGCTCCTGTCCATCCTGAACTTTGACTCCGCCGTCGCGTCGGCTGCTTCCCGTATGACCGGAGCTGCAGGAGACAGGCCATGCCTCGAAATGGGCTCTCGCCGTGCGCATGAGGAAGCGGCGGTCTCGGCCGCCCGCGCGGCGGCAATCGCTGGGTTCGTCGGAACCTCCAATCTGGAGGCCGGACGTCGTTACGGAATCAACACCATCGGGACCTCGGCCCACGCGTTCACGCTCTTGTTCGACGACGAGGTATCGGCCTTCCGCGCCCAATTGGATTCCTTGGGACTGGACACGACGCTCTTGGTGGATACCTACGATGTCGAACAGGCCGTGCGGACGGCCGTCGATTTGGCGGGCACCGAACTCGGTGCGGTCCGTTTGGACTCCGGTGACCTGGTGGCGCAGGCCTTCGCCGTCAGGGATCTTCTCGATACGCTGGGCAATCGGGACACCAAGATCACAGTGACCTCCGACCTGGACGAATACGCGATCGCCGGTCTCGCCGCGGCGCCAGTGGACTCATACGGCGTAGGAACACGCCTGGTCACTGGATCGGGGGCACCGACGTCGTCGATGGTCTACAAAATGGTCGCGCGCCAGGACGCCAATGGTGACTTGGTGTCCGTAGCAAAACGATCACAGGGTAAGGGCTCGATCGGCGGTGCGAAGCACGCGGGCCGTCGTCGTGATCGCAAGGGTACGGCAACGGCCGAAGCCATCGCCCTGGATCCTGCCCTGCTCGAAGCCGACGATTTCCGCCCGCTGATGCACACGCTCGTTGCCGACGGCGAAGTGTTGCCGGGTGCCACGGGCCCAGATGGTGTCCGCGCGGCGGCCGAACGCCACAGGCAATCGACCCAAGAGTTGCCCCGCGCAATTCGCAGGCTCTCGGAAGGCGAACCAGCGCTTCCCACGGAGTTCCTCGACCACTAATCTTGACCCCCAGAATATGGCGGCGCCAGGACGGCTGTGCGTCTGCCCCCCCCCTCTTCCGCGGAAGGACCAGTATGACAAGAGCACTCATCATCGTCGATGTCCAAAACGATTTCTGCACCGGCGGGCCGCTCGAAACCGGGCGTGGTTCCGAAGTCGCCTCTCTGATCTCCGGATATCTGCAGACCCACCACGCCGCATACGACGTCGTGGTTACGACTCAGGATTGGCATATCGATCCGGGCGCCCATTTCAGTGACAAGCCCGACTTCAAGAATTCCTGGCCGGTACATTGCATCGCGGACACGGCAGGTTCCGCGCTGCATCCGGACCTTGAGACGGACTACGTCGAGGCCTATTTCCGCAAAGGTGAGTATGAAGCCGCCTATTCCGGATTCGAGGGACTTTTGGCCCCTGAGGAATCCGTGATGACCGGCGAGCATGAACCCGGCCAGATGCCGGAGGACACGCTCAAAGTCTCGCTCGACGACTGGCTCCAGGAACAAGACGTGACCGACGTGGACATCGTCGGCATCGCGACCGATTACTGTGTGCGGGCCACTGCCCTGGACGCCGTGGACGCGGGGTACGAGACGAGGGTCCTGGTCGACTTGACCGCCCCTGTTGCCGAGGATTCCGCGGAGGCAGCGATTGAGGAGCTCGAAGACGCCGGCGTCGACGTGATCGATTCTTCTAGCGTCGGCCGATGAACCAGTTCTGCAATTTGTCGATACGAGCCTGGATCTGCTCCGCGGTCGCCTGAGCGACGGGAGGGCCTCCGCATTCGCGCCGTAACGCATTGTGGACCGAACCGTGAGGTTCGCCTGTGCGGGCGGCCCAGGCCGAGACGTTTTTCGCCAACTTCTGACGCAGGTCTTTGAGCTGTCGGTGATCCGGCACCGACGATTGAGCGGGCCGTGGAGCGCTTCCTGTGGACTGCTGATGACGTTGCTTCAGAAGGGTTCCGACCTGATCAGCATCCAAGAGACCAGGTATCCCGAGGAAGTCCTGGTCGTCCGAGCCTACTTCATAGCCGTGATAGTCCTCGCCGTCGTAGAGAACCCCGTGGAACGACGCCTGTGATCCAATGGCCTCGAACTTTCCGGAGGCCAAACGGGAACTCGCCTTCTCCTCCTGATTTGCCTCGTCGATCAGGTGGTCGTCCAGACCTTCGTCGGCGGCGATGATTTGTTCTTCGTCCGGAGTATCCTTCAGATCCAGCGCGTGGTCCCTTTCCGCCTCCATCTCTTGGGCCAGGTACATCAGGACCGGGACCGAAGGCAGGAAGACGGACGCGGTCTCGCCACGTTTACGGGCACGCACAAAACGTCCGATCGCCTGCGCAAAAAAGAGGGGGGTCGAGGTCGACGTCGCGTACACGCCCACGGCCAGACGAGGCACGTCCACTCCCTCTGAGACCATGCGCACGGCGACCATCCATCGATCCTCGGACTCCGAGAATCGATCGATCTGGTCCGAGGCGGTCTTGTCGTCCGAGAGCACCACAGTCGGTCTGGAACCAGTGATCTTTTCGAGTCTCGCGGCATATGCGCGTGCGTCTTCGTGATTGGACGCTATGACCAGGCCCCCGGCATCGGGAACGGTTCGACGGACTTCGGTCAATCGGCTGTCCGCTGCCGCCAGAACTGAAGGAATCCATTCGCCTCGGGGATCCAGCGCAGTGCGCCAGGCCTGAGCGGTGATGTCCTTGGTGAAGCCTTCGCCCAGATCGGCCGCCATTTCCTCGCCCGAACTGGTCCGCCAATGCATCTTGCCGGAATAGGCCATGAAGATCACCGGCCTGACCACGTGGTCCGCCAAGGCCGGCCCATAGCCGTAAGAATAATCCGATTGCGAGCGCAGCAGCCCTTCCTGGTCTCGTTCGTACGTGACGAACGGGATCTGGGAGGAATCCGAACGGAACGGGGTACCGGTCAGCGCGAGCCGACGGTGCGCAGGGTCGAAGGCTTCTTTCAGTCCGTCGCCCCAGGACAAGGAGTCGCCTGCGTGGTGGATTTCGTCCAGGATGACCAAGGTCCGCGCGTTCTCGGTACGCGCCCTGTGGAGGAGCGGCTTGTTAGCCACCTGGGCATATGTCAACGCAACACCCAAATAGCCTTGGGCGTGGTGCCCGTCGGAGTTCTTGAAGTTGGGGTCGATCGCGATACCGACTCGGGCGGCGGCATCGGCCCACTGGGACTTCAGATGGTCGGTGGGGGCGACGACGGTGATGCGCGAGATCGTCCCTCGGTCGAGAAGTTGTTTTGCCACGCGCAGCGCAAAAGTGGTCTTGCCCGCACCGGGGGTCGCGACGGTCATGAAATCGCGCGGCTCGGTATCGAAGTATTTTTCCAGCGCCTCGGCCTGCCACGCACGCAGTTTCGGTGCCGTGCCCCAGGCGGCGCGATCAGGATAGGCCGGGGGAAGGTCGGCGGCTGCACCACCGAACAATGAGGGCTGGGAGAGGTCTTCGGGCACTGGTGTCTGCTCACTCCTGAAGATGATCGAGGATCTCTGGCCGTGATGTTCGCACCACGGCAAAGACGCCGCGCACTGCGACGGCGTCTTGCTCTTGTTGCCGCTCCGCGCGGCGGGTGGAAGGGTCAGCCAGGGGCTGCCACTGCTCTGGCTCTATTCGTCGTTGTTCTTGTCGTCGTCCTTGCCTCCGCGCATGGATTCATAGATCTCTTTGCATTCCGGGCACACGGGGAATTTCTCGGGGTCGCGTCCGGGTGTCCAGACTTTACCGCACAAGGCGATGACCGGGTCGCCCGAAAGGGCTGACTCCATGATCTTTTCTTTGCGTACGTAATGGGCAAAGCGCTCGTGATCTCCGGGCTCGGCGAGCTCCCGGGTTTCTTCACGCTCGATGGTTGCGGTCCCGCCACCTGGGGTGGTGCCGTAACCGGTGTCATCGAGCGGTTCGGACGAGGCGAATACGTCAAGGGGTCGGTCAAACATCATGGGGATATTCTACGCCTGTACCCCAGACGTTCTGAATCGATGAGCTCCTTCATCACGTCCGGGGCACTTTAGCGTCAACCGCGCTGGACTACTGGAAACGCGTCAGGTCCTGGTACAGCTCGGGAGCGCGACGCTCATACCAGCCTCCACCGATTCTGACGCCCAACCAGAGCACCAAGGAACCGTAGATCGGTCCGACGAGAAGGATGATCCAGTCAAAGACTGCGTTTCCGGTAACCATCGAGAGGATCAGGAGGATCCACACAGGCAGCGCCATCACCACGATCAGGAGGCTACCGACCATTTGGACCAGGGCGTTGGCAAGGCCCGCATTGTTCTTCCGAGACTTCCAGGGGCTCTCCCCCGGCGCTGCGACCGGGAGTGCATACCGTACCGACACGCATGCCCCCACGCCGAGACCGGCCAGAAGCAGACACAGCCCCAAACCGAGGTTGGCCGGAATCCCTCCCGGATTGCCTTGGAGCAGCATCGCGATGACCGATACCAGGACCACGACCGGCACGAAGATGACGGACATTCCGATGGAACGGCCCCACCGATCTTGGGCTCCGGTGATCGGTGACGTGAGGTGGAGAGCAAATGCGGTGTTGTCATACGACACCGAATAGGTGCTTTGCCATGCCAGCATCCAGCCGACCAAAGGGGCGACGATAGTCAACGAGGCGCCGCCGTTGGACATCCCCGTGAACCAGAAGACCACCAGAAAGCCGGGTGCCACCAGCAGGTTCAGATTGAGGCGCGGATCCTTGAGGTAATACGTGGCCGTTTTCGCGGCGATCCCACCTGCCTGTGTCGCAGGGAACCGCGAGAAGAGCCCCAGCCATTTACCGGATTTGGTTCTGCCGCCGGATGCCCCCGATGCATTGCCCACATGGCTGGTTTGGTAGGCGATGACCTTCTGCCAAAGCAACAATGCCCCGGTGGTATAGAGAGCGGTGACCACTAATCGCAGGACCAGAACGAACCAGGCACGCTGGGCGACGTCGCCCGGAATCGCCCACGCCGCGCCGAATGGCGTCCATCCGACGACCGAGGCGACAGTGCTGATCCAGGTGGGCGAGAACAGTCCTTCGGTCAGCGTTCCGACCAAGGGTCCGGCGCACAGGAGTGCCAGGAAGAAGACGGCACCGATCCCTTCGGCCAGAAAACGTTTCTGGCGTATGGCCATCCCAAGCGCGCTCATAAGCCGTGAGCAGATCATGAGGAGCACGAAACCAATGACACCCGCGAGGATGGCCGCTGCCACCGGGAGCGGTGATGTCCAGCTAACCGCGGGGAAAAATGCCCCCACCAGCGTCATCATGCCGAAGATGCTGATGAATGAACCTAGGAGTTGCCCACCCAATATCTCCTGCGGTTTGAGCGGATAGGGCGCCAAGAGATCAGGGTCGAGCGTCGAGTCCTGGCCGGTGGCGACGACGGGCACGATGCACCACAGTAATGTCACCACGGCACCGAGAATCACCGCGCTACCTTGAGCGGTCGAGGCCTCGCCACCACGTTGGACCATGAAGATCGCGAAGACCATGAAGAGTCCGAACAGCCCGTAGATGCCGCCAATGACTGTTCCCGCGAGCGCCCAGCCACTTCGTTTCAGGGACGCTACGAAGTAGGCCCATTTGAGACTTAGGAGGTTCCCAACCATGAAATCCCCTCCGATTCGACGCGGCCGCCGACCAGCTCGACGAACTTGTCTTCCAGGCTCGAGCCTCCACGGACCTCCTCGACTGTGCCTGAGGCGAGAATATGGCCTTCGTCCATGATCGCCACGTGATCACACATGCGTTGGACGAGGTCCATGACGTGACTCGAGACAACGACTGTCCCGCCGTGGCGCACGAATCCGGCCAGGATGTCTCGAATATTCGACGCGGACACTGGGTCCACGGATTCGAATGGTTCGTCGAGCACCAGGACCTCGGGCGCGTGCACCATTGCCGAAGCGAGGGCGACCTTCTTGCGCATGCCAGCGGAATAGTCGGTCACCGTTTTGTTGGCGGCATCGGTCAGATCCATCGCGCGCAACAGGTCGTCCGTCCGTTCCAGGACGGTCTCCTTGTCAAGTCCGTGCAGGAGGCCTGCATAGGTGATGAGTTGGCGACCGGTCAGGCGGTCGAAGAGGTGAACGCCGTCCGGCAGAACACCCACGAGCTTCTTCGCGTCACGAGGCTTTTCCCAAACGTCCACCCCACGGATGGTGACGGCGCCCCCAGTGGGTCGCAGCAGGCCCGTCGCCATGGACAGCGTGGTCGTCTTGCCCGCACCGTTGCGGCCGACGAGCCCGTACATCGTGCCGGAAGGAATGTCCAGGTCGATTTCGTGGACGACCTCCCTGTTCCCGAACACTCGAGTCAGGTTCCTGATCGATATCGCTTGCCGGACGATGCCAGGCTGGGCCGGCGCGATATCGGAATCGGTATTGGTCGGGATCTGTCGGTCCTGGACTGAGGGAGCCTCTTCTCCGAAACGGGGAGGTTCGCCTGCTCCGGGAGAAGACCCTGGTTGAGGGCTTTCTGGGTAGTTCTCATCGCTTTTCATGGCTAAATCACATCACACTCCCATAACGGCGTCATCAACCCTGGGTCGGAATCCGTTCGAGAGATGCACCGAACCGGGAACGCCCGGAGGGCCACCAGCGCCTGGCTGATGGCCCTCCGGGCGTTGCGGAGAGAATCCGAAGCGGCCTTTGCCTAGAACAAGGCCCTCATGAGGGCCCCGCGAGCCTTGACCACGCGCTCGTCCTCGGCCCCGACCACCTCGAAGAGGTCAAGCAAACGCTCGCGCACGGTGTCCTTCGTCTGTGCATCGGAACGCTGGATCAGCCGAATCAAACGGTTGAAAGCATCTTCGACGTGACCGCCCGTGACGTCGAGGTCCGCAACAGTCAGTTGCGCTTCAATGTCCTCCGGGTTGGAGGCCGCGGCTTCCCGGGCCTGTGCCAAATCCTCGTTGTCGACGCGTGCGAGGAGCTCGACGCGCGCCAATCCGATTTTCGCGTCGTGATCCGCAGGCTTGTCGCGAAGCGCTTCCCGGTATGCATCGGCCGCGGTCGAGTAGTCCCCCTGCTCCATCGCGTCCTGGGCCTTCTGATGGAGTGGGGGAAGAGGAGCAGGCTCGGTGCTCTCAGGTGCGGCGGGCACCGGTTCAAAGGTGCCGGTGATCTGGGCCTGTTGAGCCAGTTGAAGAACTTGGCTCAAAAGCGCCTGAACCTGGTCGGCGGGAACGGGTGAATCGTACATCGGCGCCGGACGCCCGCCCAGCATGGCGACGACGGTCAGCGAACTCTGGGCTTGGAAAGCCTGGGCGATTTCGGGTGCCTGATCGATGTCGACCGCAGCCAGCAGGAGACGGCCACCGGCTTGGTTGATGAATTGTTCGAGCTGACGGACGGAATCCACGGCTTGCTGGTCTGCACCGCGAAAGAGGGCGAAGATGACCGGTCCCTGACCGGAGAGTTGGGCTACTTCCTGGAACTGCTCCGTCGTGGTGACGTCTCGGCGGTAGGTCTGAGCCCCGCCCGCGGTGGGCTGTCCGGCCGCCCGCTGCGTATCCGCGCCGCTCATCTGCGAGAGATCCGGTGCGGAACGGACCGATGCCGGAATGTTTTCTTCGGGCTGCGGCTCTTGAGGTTCGGCGTTACCGAATGTTCCTGAGGTCATGGCGTCATTCCTTTCCCGCTCGGGGGTCCCGAGGTGAAGCAACTTATTTCCTTTATCATCTCAAACACGCGGGAAGGGCCCCAACCGCGTCCGCCCTCCGGGTAATCTCGACTGGGGAGGACCTTCATCGCAGAGAGGATACGCATGCCAGGTAACAAGCGCCGGGTGAGGACCCCGGTTGATCGTGCCGTGGGCCGTTTGCGTTCCTTGATTGGCAAGAAAGGGCCGTCTACTGCGTTCCCCGGATCCAAACCGCGTCCGAAGTTCGAATTGCCCGACGTCGTGGATCTTCTGGAGGACGACCGTCGAGAGGACTCTTGCAAACCTTCCCCGAGTGCGGGCGAACTGAACCGGAGCAGCCTCGGGCCGTCGGGCTCGGCGGTTGACGACGGCGATTCCCGTTCATCTCACGGCGAGTACTCGTCGGCCGCTGCAGATACCTCACCCAGCCGGCCGGATACGCGCGCTGAATACGCATCGGCCGCACGGACTCCGGTTCAGTTCGGTTTCCTGGTGACTGTGGGGGTCGGACTGGCTCTGCTGGTCTATTACCTGGCCGTCAATGTCGGCGCCCTCGGAGGATGGATCACTGGGGCGATGTTCATTGCCCTCGGCCTTGACCCCATTGTGCGGTGGTTCGAGTCGAAGGGTCTGCCGCGCATCCTTGGCGTGGCCATCGTACTCTTGGCCTTTGCCGGGATCATCGTGCTGATGGCGACCGTGGTCATTCCGAGCATCGCCCGCCAGGCCCTGGGCTTCATCAATGGATTTCCGCAAACCTTCAACGACTTCCTGTCATCGCGATTCATGGAAGAACTCGACGACCAATTCGGGATTCGCGACAAAGTCGAGAACGAGGCGGGCCACTTTTTCCAAACGGCCTTCAGCGACTCGAGCCTCGTCGGCAACTTCCTTAATAATCTGATCAATGCAGGGTCGACGATTGCCCAGGTGGTCACGGGCACGCTGATCGTGATGTTCTTGGCCCTCTACTTTGTGACGTCCCTGCCCTCGATCAAGGCTTGGGGCATTCGCCTCGCACCCCGTTCAAAGCGTGCACGAGTAGCCGAACTGACCGAGAAAGTCACTCAGTCCGTGGGCAATTACGTCATGGGGCAGGCCGTCGTCGCACTTCTGAATGCCATCTTCGCGCTGATCATCATGTCACTCGTCGGCGTCCCGTTCCCGTTGTTGTGCGCCTTCGTCGTACTGCTCTTGGCGTTCATACCGTTGGTCGGAGGCGTGGCCGCCGGGATCCTGGTTACCTTCATAACTCTTCTCCAAGGATGGCAATCCGCGGCCGTCTACGCGATCTGCTATTTCGCGTACTTGCAGATCGAGGCGTACTTCATCTCTCCGCGCATCATGAAGAAAGCTGTCGCGGTTCCCGGGTCCGTGGCCGTGATCGCCGTCGCCGGCGGTGGCGCGCTCTGGGGCGTCCTGGGAGCCATCATTGCTATCCCGGTCGCCGCGTCGGCGCTCCTGCTGGTCAGAGAGATCTTCATTCCGCGCCAAGACAGGCGATAACGCGCTCGTCGATCACTCCTGGGGTTCGGTACCGATGGCGCCTTCCCAGACGGTTTTGAGGTGCACGCGTTGCCCCGCGATCGTCGAAACGATCTCGTCGTGGGCCCGACGCACATACTTTTCCCCTACCCACAGGTGCTTGGCCCCGTCGATACCGATCACGTCGGCCTGCGGAATGACGGAAAATCTTTCCCGTGCCTCGGCTGGTTGCAGATAGTCGTCCTTTTCAGGGACCAACGCGGTCAGCGGAAGACCGCTCCGGGCCCAGGACCTCAGGTCTTCTTCCGTTGCGCGGTGCAGTGGAGGTGACAACAGGATCGCCCCGCTCACTGAGGAGCTCACGGGCTCGTGGGAAGCGTATTTGAGGGCGAGTTCGGTTCCGAAGGACCAGCCGATGATCCAAATATTCGGCAGTCCTCGGTCTTTGAGGAATCTGAGGGCCGCGAGCACGTCGGCTTTCTCTCCCAGCCCTTCCTCGAATTCGCCGTCGCTGGTGCCGCGAGGCGAGGACGTCCCCCGTGTGTTGAATCGAAGGACCGCCATATGGGCCAGAGCGGGAAGCCGATACGACGCCTTCTTGTACACGTGGGAATCCATGAATCCGCCGTGGGTGGGCAGCGGGTGCAGACACAGCAGGGTCGCGGCCGGGTCGGCTCCCTCGGGCAGGGCCAACTCCCCTACCAGCGTTTTTCCGTCCTCGGTTCTGATTTCGATGTTCTCGCGGCGCGCGGGAAGAACCGTTGCCGAGCCGATTTCGGTGGGGCCATTGGTCGTAGAATCCGTTTGCGCAGGTTGTGAAGTCGCCATGGCCACAATTCTAGGGGCGAGTACTCATCGGGAGCGCCTTCACGGCCTCCGCAAGGCGTATTCGGGCCTTCATGAACTCAGTGGATATCCCAACATTTGGTGTGCCAGTGCCGACGCTCCTCGATGGCCCGTTGCTCGCCGAAAATATAGTCGTTTCTCCACACCACGTAATGAGCTGAACGCGTCGCGATACGTCGACCGCATCCCGGGCACGTGTACGTCTTCCTTGCTCCCGACGCCGGGACGAAGCGCACGTACCACTCGCCTCCGGAGTCCCGTTCGATACGAGGTTCGGGGTCGAGGGCTCGCGATATATCTCCTCCGGTCAGATCCGAGAACTTCTGCCACTTGCTGGGACCCGCTTTGCCGTGGCCCGATTGGGCCCTTCGTGGTGTTCGCCGAGATCCTGCCATGCCTTTTATTCTGGCACAGGAGCGACTGCGCCTCACGCGTACGGCCGGTAGAGTAATGCGAGTGCGTCTAGTGATAGCTGATTGTTCCGTAGATTATGAAGGCCGACTCAAGGCTCATCTTCCGCTGGCTACCCGCCTGCTCATGGTGAAGGCCGACGGTTCCGTTCTCGTTCATTCGGACGGAGGGTCGTACAAGCCGTTGAATTGGATGTCTCCGCCAGCAACGGTTCGTATCGAATCCGCCGAGGACCACGACTTCGACGACGACGCCGTCGAGAGGTGGATCGTCCAGGCGGCGAAATCCGATGATCGCCTCATCGTTCGCATTTTTGCGAAGCACCACGAGTCGGATCACCAATTGGGTGTGGACCCCGGTCTCATCAAGGACGGAGTCGAGTCCGATCTGCAGCGCCTGCTCGCGGAACAGATCGAAACACTCGGCAAGGGATACAGCCTGATCCGCCGGGAGTTCCCCACGGCCATCGGCCCAGTCGACATTCTGGCCCGGGATGCGACGGGGCACACCGTAGCAATTGAGCTCAAGCGTCGAGGCGACATCGATGGTGTCGAGCAGTTGACGCGGTACCTCGAGCAGCTCAATCGCGATCCGGTTCTCGCCCCTGTCCGCGGCATCTTCGCCGCACAGCTGATCAAGCCACAGGCCAAGACCCTCGCGGCCGATCGCGGAATCTCCTGCGTAACCCTGGACTACGACGCCATGCGCGGCGTCGACGACGCGGACGGCCGCCTCTTCTAAGACCCGGTTTTCCCGTAATGCAGCCGGCCGTCATCCTTCTCCGAGAAAAGACAGCGGTCGATGACCAGATCAGCAGCCCGCGGAGTCTTTCTCGACGGCCGCCGTCCAAGAGGACGGAAGATTGCCCTATCGATACCACAGCGGAAAGGCCCGGCACTGATTCAGTGCCGGGCCTTCCGTTCGATCGCTGGGGATCGGTTGTTCACATGATGTTAGAACTCAGAGCTGCTCGTGGCCGCTATCACGACGGTGTCGTTGGATACCGTGAGGAATCCTTCTTGCAACCGAGCCGTTTTGCGTTCTCCGTCCACCGGGTCGATGACCAATTCCCCGTCATCCGCTAGGAGGGCGAGGGTGGGTGCGTGGCCGGCCAGCACGCCGATATCACCGGCGGCCGTCCGGGCGCGTACGTACTTGGCCTCGCCCTGCCACACGACGGCTTCGCGAGAAACCACTTCTACCTTCAGGACGGGTGCCATGATCAGTTACCGCCCTGTTCCTTGAGCTCGGCCCACTTGCGCTCGACGTCGTCCAGGCCGCCGACGTTGTAGAAGGCCTGCTCGGGCACGTGGTCCAGGTCGCCGTCGCAAATAGCGGTGAAGCCCTCGATGGTTTCCTTGATGTTGACGGTGGAACCCTCAACACCGGTGAACTGCTTCGCGGTGTAGGTGTTCTGGGAGAGGAACTGCTCGATACGGCGGGCACGCGACACAACGACCTTCTGCTCCTCGGAGAGCTCGTCGACGCCGAGGATCGCGATGATGTCCTGAAGCTCCTTGTTCTCCTGGAGAATCGACTTCACACGAATCGCGGTGTCGTAATGAGCCTGACCGATGTACTGCGGGTCCAGGATTCGCGACGTCGAGGACAGCGGATCCACGGCCGGGTACAGACCGCGCGAAGCGATATCGCGGGAGAGTTCGGTTGTGGCGTCCAAGTGAGCGAACGTGGTGGCAGGGGCCGGGTCGGTGTAGTCGTCGGCCGGCACGTAAATGGCCTGCATGGAGGTAATCGAGTGACCTCGGGTTGAGGTGATGCGCTCCTGCAGAACACCCATCTCGTCGGCCAAGGTGGGCTGGTAGCCCACGGCAGATGGCATACGGCCCAGCAGGGTCGAAACCTCGGAACCGGCCTGCGTGAAACGGAAGATGTTGTCGATGAACAGCAGAACGTCCTGGTTCTGAACGTCACGGAAGTACTCGGCCATGGTCAGGCCGGACAGCGCGACGCGCAGACGTGTTCCCGGGGGCTCATCCATCTGGCCGAATACAAGTGCAGTGTCTTTGAGAACCCCCGCTTCTTCCATCTCGACCCAGAGGTCATTACCCTCGCGGGTACGCTCGCCGACACCGGCGAACACCGAGGTGCCGCCGAAGTTGCGGGCAACACGGGTGATCATTTCCTGGATCAGAACCGTCTTGCCAACGCCGGCGCCGCCGAACAGACCGATCTTGCCACCCTGAATGTAGGGGGTCAGAAGGTCGATGACCTTGATGCCGGTTTCCAGCATCTGGGTCGAACCTTCGAGCTGCGCGAAGTTCGGAGCCTTGCGGTGGATGGGCCAGTAGTCGCTGGCCTCGATCTGGTCGTCGTCGACGTCGAGGGAGTTGCCCAAAACGTTGAAGATATGGCCTTTGACGCCGTCGCCCACGGGGACCGAGATGGCATCGCCGGTGTCCTGGACCGGCGTGCCGCGGACGAGTCCATCGGTCTGCTGCAGGGAGATGGCACGGACCAAGCTGTCGCCCAGATGCTGAGCAACCTCGAAGGTGATCTTCTTGGTCTGTCCGCCGATGGTCAGTTCGGTGGTCAGAGCGTTGTAGATATCCGGGATCTGGTTGGCCGGGAACTCGACGTCGACCACAGGGCCGATCACGCGAGCTACGCGTCCAACGCCGCCCTGGACCGACGCGGAGGTCGATTCGTTCATGGTGGCAGTCATTCTTTCACTTACCTCTTCGCAGAGAATCTCTGTACGTAGTGTCTGTACGTGGGGGTGGTTAGGAGGCGGCGAGGGAATCGGCGCCAGCGACGATCTCGCTGAGCTCCTGGGTGATCTCGGCCTGGCGTGCGTTGTTCATCAAGCGGGTGTACTTCTTGACAAGGTCGTCCGCGTTGTCGCCGGCGGACTTCATCGCCCGTTGACGCGCGGCCAGCTCGCTCGCTGCCGCCTGAAGGAGGCAGGAGAAGATACGTGTCTCGATGTACCGCGGCAACAATTCGTCGAGTACCTCTTCGGCGCTCGGCTCGAATTCGAAGGATGCGGCATTGTCGAACTCATCATCCCGGAACTCCTCACCGGGCAGAATTTCCTCGCCCAATTCCTTGGAGTCCACCACGGTCAGTGGCAACAACCTCAGGATCTTGGCCTCCTGGGAGACCATCGACTTGAACTCGGTGTACACGATGTGCAGGTCGTCGACGCCGCCCTCTTCGAACGCCGTGGAGTAACGATCGAGCAGAACCTCACCGATTTCACGTGCGGTCTCGACATCGGGGTTGTCGGTATTGCCCGACCACACCTTTTCGAAGGACCGTTCACGAAAATCGAAGTACTGCTTGGCCTTGCGCCCCACGAGGTACAACTCGACCTCGCGGCCGTCGCGACGCAACCGCTCGATCAGGCTCTCGGCTTTCTTCAGCACATTCGCCGAATACGAGCCGGCAAGGCCTCGGTCGCTCGTCATGATCAAGACGGCGGAACGTCGAGATTCCGATCCGTCGCTGATGAGCGGATGCGAGATCGACGTCTGCGTGGCCACCGCACTCACGGCCCTGGTCAGGGCATTCGCGTAGGGACCCGTTTCACTGGAGCGCTTGCGGGCACGGTTGATTCGGGAGGTCGCGATCATCTCCATCGCCTTGAAGATCTTCTTCATGGACGACGTCGAAGCAATCTTCTGGCGGTAAACCCTAATTTGGGCTCCCATAGAGCTTCCTTTCAGCCCGGACGATGCACGGCCCTTGCGAGCCGTGCATCCTCAGGTCTTATCGCTTGACGATCTGTTCCTGATCGACTTCCGAATCGTTCACGGGGGTGTGCTCCTCGTGACCGGCGCGGACCGCACCAGCACCATCGTTCTGACCGGCCATGAAGTCGCGCTTGACGTTGTCGATCGCGGTCTTCAGCTCAGCCAGGGTATCGTCCTCGAGCTTGCCGCTGTCGCGGATCGCCCCCAGGACGTTGGTCTGGCGACGAAGATGGTCGATGAAACGCTTCTCGAACTCGAGCACGTCGGAGACTTCAACCTCATCCATGTAGCCATTAGTACCGGCCCAGATCGAAACGACCTGTTCTTCGACCGGATACGGCGTGTACTGCGGCTGACGGAGCAATTCCATGAGTCGCGCACCGCGCACCAACTGACGGCGAGAAGTCTCGTCCAGGTCGGAAGCGAACATTGCGAAGGCCTGCATCGAGCGATACTGAGCAAGGTCCAGCTTCAGCGTGCCGGAAACCTTCTTCATGGCCTTGATCTGTGCCGAACCACCCACACGCGAAACCGAAACGCCGACGTCGACTGCCGGGCGCTGGTTGGAGTTGAAGAGATCCGACTGCAGGAAGATCTGGCCGTCCGTAATCGAGATGACGTTGGTCGGAATGAACGCCGAGACGTCATTCGCCTTGGTCTCGATGATCGGCAACCCGGTCATCGACCCTGCGCCGAGCTCGTCGGAGAGCTTGGCACAACGCTCCAGCAGACGAGAGTGCAGGTAGAAGACGTCACCCGGGTAGGCTTCGCGTCCCGGCGGGCGGCGCAGCAAGAGCGACACGGCACGGTAAGCTTCGGCCTGCTTGGACAGGTCATCGAAGACGATGAGGACGTGCTTGCCCCCGTACATCCAGTGCTGACCGATTGCGGAGCCCGCGTAAGGAGCCAGGTACTTGAAACCGGCAGCATCCGATGCGGGCGAGGCCACGATGGTCGTGTACTCGAGGGCGCCGTTCTCTTCTAGCGTCTGACGAACCGAGGCGATAGTCGAGGCTTTCTGCCCCACGGCCACGTAGATGCAGCGAACCTGCTTGTTGACGTCGCCCGACTCCCAGTTGTCCTTCTGGTTCAGGATCGCGTCGACACCGATCGCGGTCTTGCCGGTCTGGCGGTCGCCGATGATGAGCTGACGCTGCCCACGGCCGATCGGGATCATGGCGTCGATCGCCTTGAGGCCGGTCTGGAGAGGCTCGTGGACCGACTTGCGCTGAGTCACGCCGGGGGCCTGAAGCTCCAGAGCGCGGCGTCCCTCGGACTCAACCGGTCCGAGATCGTCGATGGGCTGGCCCAAGGGGTCGACCACGCGACCCAAGAAAGCGTCGCCCACGGGCACGGAAAGCACTTCCCCGGTCCGGTGAACTTCTTGTCCTTCTTCAATGCCGGCGAATTCGCCCAGTACGATCGCGCCGATGTCACGGGTGTCAAGGCTCTGGGCCAGGCCCAGAGTGCCATCTTCGAAACGAAGAAGTTCGTTCGCCATGACCGAGGGCAGACCCTCGATGCGAGCGATACCGTCACCTGCACTGCTGACGCGTCCGACTTCGACACGCTGTGCGTCGCCGGGTTCGTACGATGCCGCGAACTCGTCGAGCGCGCTGCGGACATCATCGGCATTGATGGTCAAATCGGCCATCTTGTGTCCCTGCTCTCCTAGATTGGTGGTCCCATTGCTTCTGGAACCGAGTGTACGTGTATGGGTGGGTCGCACCGTGAATTCTTCAATCCCTCACGGGCGACCCAGCTGTGTATCAGACTGAATCGCCGTGGAAGGCGCTCACGAGGAAGACACCGAACGGTCAAGATTCGAGATCCGGGACGACACGGTTCCGTCGATGACTTCGTCGCCGACCTGAACCTTGAGACCGCCCATCACCTCGGGATCTACCGTGACGTCGAGGGTCATGTCCCGTCCGTAGACCGTGGAAATGGCTTTCTCGAGCCGTACGAGCCGTTGCTCGTCCAATGGGGCGCTCGTCGTGACTTTGGCGATAAAACGCTGCGAGAGCGCAACCAATGTCTCGGCGAACTTCTCGGCCAAATCGGCGGGCTGAACACCGCGGGGATGCTCCACGACCTGATTGATCAGGAGGCGGCCTTCCTCTGTCCGTGCGGCACTGATTCGAGCTGCAAGTTGCTTCTTCGCGGCATTGTCAGCCCGCTGATCAGTCAGCGCAGTCTGGACCTCAGGGTCAGCCTGTACCGTCTTCGAAAATCTCAACAAGTCCTCGATGACGGTCGACAAGGTGTCCTGGCCGGCACGATTTTCTGCCGCAAAAGCGGCAGCCAGTACCCCGAGGTGCTCAAGAGCATCTGCAAAGTCCCGTTCTGCCGACCAGCGAGAGGCCGCGGCACGAGCCACGGTTTCCCGAACGGCCGGGTAAACCTTGCCTTCCAATACGCTAGAAGCCACCTTCCCTCGCTGTTCGGATTCGCGGGAAGGATCCGTCAGACCACGGCGCAGAGCACCGTTGTGATCGATCAATTCCGCAACCGAAAACAGCTCTTCGCTCATCGAGGCGTTGGCCTCGCTGGAAAAGCGCTGTTCAAACAGCTGGCTCAGCTTCTTGAGTGATTCAGTCGATACTCCTGCCATTACTTGGTTGCACCTGCACTTCGCTGCTGGGATGCTTCAAGGTCGGCGAGGAAGCGGTCCACCACGCGGTTGGAGCGATCGTCGTCATTCAGCGACTCCCCAACGATCTTGCTGGCGAGTTCGGTGGCCAGAGTGCCCACCTCGGTCCGCAAGGAAACCAGTGCGGCCGAACGCTCGGCCTGAATGGTTTTCTGTGCATTCTCGGTGATCCTGGCAGCCTCGGCTGTGGCACGCTCTTTGTGTTCGGCGACGATTTGTTCGCCTTCCACGCGAGCGTCCTCGCGGATCTTCTGCGCTTCGAGTCGAGCAGACTCCAGCTGCTGGTTGTACTCTTCACGAGCAGCAGCAGCCTCGGCCTGAGCCTTTTCGGCTTTGGCCAATCCACCCTCGATAGCCTCCTTGCGATCCTGGTAGATCTTCTCGAAGGTCGGGGCGATGAACTTGACGACGATGTACAGAAGGATCAGGAACCCGAGGCCGGTGATGAGGACTTCCCACCAGTCAGGGCGAAGGGGGCTTGCACCCTCTTCCGCTGCCATCAAAAGTGACATAAAGGAGATTCCTGTTCTCTAGTTCTGTCTAGGGGTTGAGCAGCCTGCGGGGCTACTGGATGAATGCCAGAACCAGACCCAGAATCGCGAGAGCCTCAACCACGGCGAAGCCCAGGAACAGCATAGGCTGCAGGACGCGCTGGGACTCGGGCTGACGGGCAACGGAGGTCATGTAAGCCGCGAAGATGAGGCCGACGCCGATGCCGCCGCCGATGGCTGCGAGACCGTAACCGATGGCGCTGAGCGAACCTGTAATTTCCATTGGCTATTTCCTTTCGTGATGCCCGAGTTCGGGCTTAATGTGCCGCGAGGGCATGTCTATGGCGGTGGATTCGACCGATGGGCAGGTCAAACCCCGATCCAGGTTTCCCCGGAATTCTAGTGTGCTTCCGCCACGGCGCCCTGAAGGTACACCGCGAAGAGAAGCGTGAAAACATATGCCTGGATGGCCTGAATCAACAGTTCCAGGAAGAAGAGGAAGATTCCGAAAACGCCGGAGAAGAGGGAAGCCACAATTCCGAGCCCTCCGACCTGAGTGATCAGGAATGCGGTCAGGCTGGCTGCGACCATGATGGCCATGTGGCCGGCGAACATGGTCGCGAACAAACGCAGGGAGTGGGTGATCGGGCGAATAATCAGGTTCGACAAGAACTCGATCGGAATCAGGATGATGTAGAAAACCGGAGGCACGCCGGAAGGCATGGTCATGGCCTTGAAGAAGCCGCCCACACCTTTGTTCTTGATACCCGCACCGACCCAGCAGAGATATGCGAAACCGGCCATGAAGTAGGCGCTGCCGGCGTGCGAGAAGGTCGGAAGCTGGAAGAAGGGGATCGAGCCCCAGAGGTTGTTGACCAGGATGAAGAAGAAGGACGTGAACAACAGGGGCACGAACGGCTTGAAGTGGTGAACTCCGATGATGTCCTTGGCCAGAGAGTTGCGGACGAATCCGTAACCCATTTCTCCCGCGAACTGGAGTTTGCCAGGAACCATGGCGCGACGACGGCCGGCGACCATGAAGAATACGGCCACCACGGCGACCGCCAGCAGCATCAGGAGCATCTGCTTGCCGAAGCCGAAGCTACCGACGTTGAACAGATCAGGCAGATGCATGTCCTCGATCGTGGGGGCCTGATATGCCGCGACGACGTGCCCGGTTTCCAGCAAGGCGTGTCCTTTCTCAGGAAGGTTTGCGTCCTCGAAGCCAGAGATTGCTCAAGGCCTCGATCAAGTATTCGGTCAGTTGCTTGAGGGAGGTCTGAAGCGACTAGTCGTCGCCGTCCCGCGGCCGCATATGGAGGTACACCAAGTAGAAACCGGCGAAGGCCCCTATGCCAGCGCCGAGCCACACGATCCATCGTGTCCCCAGCAAGCGATCCAGCCCAAAGCCTACCAAACTCCAGAAGGCCGTACCGATCACTACGTAGAGAAGGACCATGATCGACCCGGACAATCCGCCCTGGTTAACGAGGTCCCCGGCGTTGCGAAGATCTTGGTTTTCCGGCTGATCCCGGAACGCTCTGGACCTGGGATTGCCTCCCTGGCGATCCGAAGTCATGAGTCTTTTCCGCCCTCACAGTGGTTGGTCTTCTCCGCGTGCCGAGTAGGCACCGAATCGGCTGATGAGAAATATGGTATCCGGAGACGCCGGATTACCCATAGTTGAGTTCCCAGGATCGTCACTACTGCCCAGATTGCCGCGGCAAGCGCCCATGCTCCGGACCACGACTGCGGGAACGGCACCACGAGCAGCAAAGCTGCGCCGACCATGATCTTGATGACGTAACCGACGAGCAGAAACAGTGCAGGGTCCTGCCCCAGGCGAGTTACGAGCAACGTCACGAACCACGTTACAAGCGCGGAAATCACAACGATTCCCAACCCGAAGACGGCGGCGGGGGCCGCGTGCCTCACGTCATAAATGGCCGCGATGATGACGAAGATCACAAAGGAAACGGCAAGGTTGCCCAAGGAAGCTTCGCTCATAAAAAGCGCGGGTCGATCGGTTTGCCGGTCCCGCCTCAGCCACGGAAGCGGCTTCATGACGCACTTCTCCGCATCTTCCCAAGGATTGTCGGCAGTGCCAGATAGAGGATCACGATGCAGACCACGAGGAGACCCATCCACATCAGCCCGTCCACCTCAAAGGGCAGGGCCACTACGGTAATCACTGTCACCGCAACGGTCGCGAGCGTCACCACGAGCGACGATGCTACGTGGCTGAATCCCAGGTCAGTCAGTTGCTGATAGACGTGCTGACGATGCGGTTGATACCAGGCTTCGCCGCGGTAGATCCTCTTGACGAGGGTGAAGCCCGTGTCCGCGAGATAAATGACCAGCGGGGACAGAATGTACTCGACGTAAATATTCGAAAGAAATGCGCCCACCGCGCAGCAGGCAATGGCACCGCCGAGAAAATACGAGCCGGTATCGCCAAGGAATACACGCTTTCCGGCCAGGTTCCAGGGCAGGAACGCCAGGAAGGCACCTGCGATCGCGGCACCGCAGACCACAAGCCATGTGAGGTGAGTGGCCCATCCCGCGTAGGCATAAGCCAATCCCACGACTAGGCCTTGCAATCCCGAAATCCCGTTGAGCCCGTCCATGAAATTGGCGACGTTGATATATCCGGCGATGGCGAGCATACCCACGGGGATCCACCAGGCCGGGGTGCCCAGAATGTACGTGAGCGCCGAAGTCACCGCCAAGCCGATGAGGAGTTGAAAACCGGCCCGCCATCTGACGGGAAGTCCCCGGTAGTCCTCGGCCCAGCCGAGAGCGGCCGAAGCGATCATTCCGACGACGACCGCCACCATAACCGACCGGTCGACGTCGACGAGCGCCATCAGGGTGCTTATCCCCAACGCGAGCAACGCGGCGATAGCCGTCGCCAGGCCCATTCCCCGGACGGTAGGAACCGTATGGGAGGACCGGTGGCCCGGGATGTCCACGATGCCCAGCCACCTCAGGAAGGGCAGGACCGCGAAGGGCAGGACCAAGCCGAGCACCAGGGCCGTCAGGGCCGGGATCAGAAATTGTGAGGGTCCGGGAGAGGCTGTCTCTATCATGCTGACTCTTCACGGCCGTCGTCATCGGGGCTCGACGCAGTTCCGTCGTTGGATGCACGCTCGGCCCACGTAGGCGACGCCTGACCAATCACGGGCATCTCCTGCGTCGTGGGGATATTTCCCCTGACTTTCCATTCATGGCGATCCAACCGGGCGGGATCGAGCTGGGTTGATTGCGTGTGAGAGATCTGTGGATGGCCCCGATGGGTCCCCAGCTCCCCTGATCCGACCAGGTCCTCGTGCAGTTTCTCGCCCTGCCGCAGGCCCGTGAAAACGATCTCGATGTCGTTGCGGCCACTCATCTGGATGAGATGACGCGCGACGTCGTAGATGCGGACCGGTTGGCCCATGTCCAGAATGAGCACCTCGCCCGGAGCGCCGATGGCACCGGCTTGAATGACGAGCTGACAGGCTTCCGGAATGGTCATGAAGTAGCGAGTGGCCTCTTTGTCCGTCACCGTGATCGGGCCGCCGCGACGAATCTGTTCCGTGAAAAGAGGCAACATCGATCCCCGGGACCCGAAGACATTGCCGAAACGCACCGAAGCGTAGCGTCCGTCCGTGTGATGTCCCATCCAAGCGGTCATTTTCTCGGCCATCCGTTTTGAGTGGCCGAGCACCGTGGTCGGGTCAGCAGCTTTGTCGGTCGAAACGTTGACGAAAACCTCGACGTCCACGGAGGCCGCGGCCTGAAGGACGTTGCGGGAGCCTTCGACGTTGGTCTGCCATGCTTCGTTGGGGTACTGCTCCAACAAGGAAACATGTTTGAGGGCCGCGGCATGGAAGACGACCTGCGGACGGCGCGTCGCGAAGATGGAGTTGAGCGCTTCCTGATCCCGAATGTCCGCGAGCACGGTGTCCTGCCCGTCGAGAAGGCCACGCCCCGTCATCGAAATCTGGGTGGCCTGAAGAGCCGATTCGTCACGGTCCAGCATGATGAGCTCGGAGGGCGAGAAATGTCCGATCTGTCGGCACAGTTCTGAACCTATGGAGCCCCCGGCGCCAGTGACCAGAACACGCTTGCCCGTCAGGTACTTGGCGATGCCCTCCACGTTGATGTCCACGGCCCGTTGCCCCACGATGTCCTCGAGGCGGATGTCCCGCAGATCCAAGGTGTTTCCCGCCGTATTGCCGAACATGTCTCGAAGCGGAGGGGCCGTCAGAATCCGCACGTCCATGCCTTCGAGCTCTTCGTTGATCTGTGTCATAAGCGACGATTTGACGTTGGCCATCGCAATAATCAGAACACGGGCATTCGCGCGCCTCATGACCTGGCGCAAATGCGTGATATTGCCGGAGACCGGAACCGAATTGATGCGCAGGTGCTTCTTGGCTGGGTCGTCGTCGATCAGCGCAACGGGCAGATACGGCGAATCCTTGTCCTGCACCATTTGGGTGATCAGGGTGTTGGCCAAGAAACCCGCACCATAGACGACCGCGTGCGGAGCATGGGCGCTGGGTTTCGACTTCGATTCCACGTACATGCGCTTGAGATAGCGCACCGCCGCCATGAACAGCAGGGCGAAGGGGAAAGCGATCAGGGGAATGGACCGCGGCATGTGCAGAGAGACTCCGAAGAACAGGAGCACGATCTGCACCAGGGCAGTCACGATGACCGTGACCAGCATCAAGGCCTTGGCCTCGTCAAAGCTGCCAAAACTGTATCTGCCGCGGTACAACGCGAACACGCTGCCGACGACCAGCTGCGCAGCGACGGCCAGCACGCAAACGAGTACAAGACCGGGGGTGTGCACGAGCTTGTAGTCCATCTCGTAGCGCAGGAAGAGGCTCAGAAGAACCGCCACGACCCAGGCGACGGAATCCAGGAAGACCTGGGTCCACAACCAAAGACGCGGTCGTTCGTATCCGGTACTCGACCGCTCGCCGGATAGTGCGGAGCCGCTCATAGGGGCTGGTTTCCTTCCTGTGACGCCTCATTCTCTCTCATGACGGAGCGCACCCCCGGGGTTCGTCCATCCTGAATACAAGAAACGCTCGATCCTCGTCTACCGATCAACGCACGGTAGGTTCCGACCCTCCACTGCCGCGGTATGAGCCGGTATCCACCGCGCAACACCACATTACGCGCCCACCGGACGGGGCCGATGAACCCGGAGGCACGGAGGTGTCGTTGAAGGTCCAGTTCCCGAATCGCGGCCGGAACTCCACCGCGCCGATCCCACGATGCAGCCCCCGCGCGGTATTTCACGAGCGGTTCGGCAAAATTCCCCAAAGCGTACCCGGCGTCGAGCATGCGAACCCAGAGACCGTAGTCCTCTGCGCCTGGAATCGTCTCGTAACCTCCCACATCACGAACCGCCCGGGCGTCCAGGACTACCGTCGGATGGCACAGGGGGTTGCGCACGGTCGCAACCCGTCGAATCGCGCGCTCATCGGTTTCAACTTTACGTATAGATTGAACCTCGCGAAACTCTTCGTCCATCTCGTACATGGCGGACCCCACGGCCTGGTGGCGACCTTCGAGCACGGACGGAACCATCAACTCGAATCGTTCCGGAACGGACTCGTCATCGGCGTCGGCGCGGGCGACGACGCGAAAGCTGCACGCGGCCAGTCCGACGTTCAAGGCATTGGCCAGGCCGCCGTTGCACAGAAGCCTCTTCACCTGGACCGGTATTCCGTGGTTTTCGACTTCTCTGACCGAGCTCAGGATTTCTTCCTCGAGTTCGGCGCCGACCGGGCCATCGACCACCAGCACAACTTCATCCGGAGCCAAGGTCTGTTCCCAAACATTCGATGCGAAAGCTCGGCGTAACGCCCCTGGCGTGTCACGGTGGTACACGGGCATCAGAAGAGAGAACCCCTCTTCCTCAGGTTCATGTTGAAGCTTTGTGGCCGATTCTTGCTCCGGAGTCGAATGGGAATCAAGGTCATATATGCCGGAGAGAGCCTGGCGGTTGCTCCTGGGGGCACGCAATGCGTCCCAGAAGCCACGCGCCAAATACTTGGTCAATGCCTGGCGGTTCGAGCTGTTTCGGAAAGTCCTGACCCACAGCCGGCCCGTCGCACCCCCGTAGAGAATCTTCTCCCACGGGGCCAGGGACTGACTTCGGCTGAAAACCCAGAGTTTGTTGCGCACGTCGTTGTAGAATCGAGGACCCGGGTCCACGTCCGTTGTGCCGAAAGTCTTGGTGTGGTGCGCGACCACCGAGGACGGCAGAGATATCGCATCCCGGAATCGCGCGAGGCGAGTCGAATATTCGAAATCGTCGTTCCAAATGAAGTAATCGACAATCGGAAGGCCCACTCTCCTCATGGCTGCAGCATCCATGAGAAGGGAAACGAACGATCCGGAACGGATCGTTTTGCCTCCGACTTTTTGCGCTCGTTCTTTCTGCTCTCGTGTCGCCCCGATGCGCCCGATCATCGAATTCATGGGATGTTCCCTGCCATCGGTCCACACGACATTACTGGCGATGAATGCCGGACGTTCCTCAGGCGCATCGGAATAGTCGACCCAGGCTTCCACGGATTCCGCAAGTGTGTCGGCCAGTGGCTCGGTGTCATCGTCCATAACCCAGACCAGGTCGGCGTCGTGAACGGCTAGTGCCCGATCGATGCCGACTGCAAATCCCCCGGCGCCACCGAGGTTCTGGTTGAGACGAACCCTGTCGATCGGCAAGCTGTAGTCGAGGTTCTCCAGGAATTGAGGGGTCTCATCCGTGGAGGCATTGTCCACGAGGACCACTTGATCCGGGACACGACGGCCGTTGGCTACGCCCGAGAGAGTCTTGCGGAGGAGGTGAAGGCGGTTGAAAGTCACGATGACGGCCACCACCCGCGGGTTCGGGGTCTTCCCCCGCCCTGCGACGGATTTCGGCTGCACTCTGTCCTTTCCCCTCGCACACGTCGGCCCGACGGTACGAGCTGATCTGTTCTCCGGGGCGGCTCGTGCCCGCATGGTGAAGTTAGCGCGATTTGGTCAGTAAAGTGGTCTCAAGAAGGTGCGACGATCGCACCCGATGAACGGCAACTGACAGTTTACCGCGGCATGTAGCTCAAATCGGGGCTATCAACGCGATCAGTTGCGTCGACGAAAGCGAGGAAGCATGAGTCAGAGTACCTGGCGAGTTCTCGGGGCCACAGGTTTCGCGGGGTCGGCCATTATGACCAGACTCCAGCAGGAGGGGATCAGTGCCTCCCCCGTGTCCGCGCCGCGGCTGGCGACGTCGTCAGAGTCAGCCGGCCAAGTGATCTCCGAGGCCAGGCGACTTGAATCCGTGATCGACTACTTGGCGGACTCTTTCGCAGGCGCAGACGTAGTGGTCAATGCCGCCGGCTTATCAGCCCCGGATCAGAATGATTTGCCATCTTTGGTCGGAGCCAATGCCCTGTTACCCACCGTGGTCGTAGTTGCCGCGCAACGCACCGGCGTGAGGCGCGTGATCCATTTGAGTTCGGCGGCCGTACAGGGAGCGCGTCCCGTACTGGATGCGTCCGAAGCCACTGCCCCTTTCTCTGCGTATTCCTTCTCCAAAGCCTTGGGCGAAGACTGCGTCCTCAGGCTTCGCGATTTCATCAATGCTACTGCCCATGCCGGCGCGGCTCCCGGCTCGGCAGCCTCAGACTTTCCTCCTGCTCCCAGCAAGTCTCCGGCCCAGGTCGAGCCGAACCATGCGGCGGAATTGTGCATCCTCCGCGCCACTTCTGTGCAAGGTTCCGGGCGCAAAACAACGTCGAATCTCGCGCGTGTCGCATCCTCGCCGCTGGCTGTCGTCGCCGGAAACGGTGACCGAGCCACTCCCGTTACGTCGGTCCATGCCCTAGCCGAATATGTCGTAGCGGTCGGTAAGTTCGCGGGAAAACTGCCGTCGATTGTTCTCCAGCCTTGGGAAGGCGCCACAACGGCGTCCGTCATCCGCGACGCCGGACGACGCAATCCCCGTAGGGTTCCGGCCTTCGTCCTGCGTCTTGGCGTCAAATTCGGCCATGTTCTCTCCTCGGCGATGAACGAGCGGCTCCAAGGCGCCGTTCGACGGGCCGAGCTGATGTGGTTCGGCCAGGGTCAGGACGACACCTGGGCTACCGAGAACAATCTCCTCCCGGAGCGGCGTATCGGTGCGGTCCTGAGGGAAGCGCATACCGCGACCGGCTCCAAGCGTTAGTCGCCGACTACGCGTGCACCAGCCGAGAAAGGGGGCCCGTCGATCGTTGTCGATCGGCGTGCCCCCTTTGTCGGCTTGGTATGACCCCGACCTACTCCTGTTCGCCCTGATTCTGCGGAAAAAGAAGGGCTCGAGCTTCGTCCACGCCCAGTGGCCGTGCGTCCTTGGCGCGTTCCGTCCTCGTCGATGAGCGGCCGTCCGTGACTTTGCTCCGCAACTGGTCGACGGGCTGGTGGTCAGCGCCCCGACTCGATGCGGCATCCGCCGTGAGCAATCCGGCCTCGACCGAGCCTTCGGGCGCCGACGCGGCCCGGGGTCCGTCTCCGGGACCGCGCACAGGTTCGTCCGTCACGCCGGAGGGCCCTTCATCGGCCGGCAACTCCAGGGAGTTCTCAGCCTTCGGCGAAGATATGGAATCCTTCTCTTGCTCCAGCTGTTCCAGAGTGATTGCGGTACGAGCCACGCTCTTGATCTGCTCCAGGCTGATCGCGCCCAGGCGGACCACGACAGGTCGCTCTCCAGTGACATCGACGATCGTCGAGGGGGCGACGTCGGCACTGTGCATCTCCGGATCGCGACCCACCGGACGGACTCCGGCATCGACGATGGCTTCAACCCTCTCGCCGAGTTGGTCGAACGCCTCTTCCCCGTTGGTTGCGGCGGTCAGCCCCGTCCGGTTGGCGCTCGAAACCGCCAACGGGCCGGTGCGCCTCAGGATCTCCCGGGTGAGTTCGTCGTCGGGAACACGCAGGGCGACGGTGCCCTCAGTCTCCCCGAGATCCCAGTTAAGAGAAGGCTGCGAAAAAACAATAAGCGTCAGTGCCCCTGGCCAAAAAGCTTCGGCGAGGGCCTGGGCGTCCGAGCTGAGATCGTCTGCGAGCCCAGGGAGCACGCTCGAGTCGGCTATCAGCACGGGAGGCGGCATTCGGCGCGATCGGCCCTTGGCGTTGAGCAGCTGTTGCACCCCTCCGCGAGAAAAAGCATCCGCGGCGATTCCGTACACCGTATCCGTGGGAATCACTGCGGTGCGGCCATCCAGCATGGCTTTTTCAACTGCGGAAAGAGCGGCCTCGCGCTCTTCCTCGGTGGTGACGGGGTATACGGTTGCGGTCACGATCGATGCGTCTTTCGTTGCTTCGGTTGATGGTCCCGTAGTCCACGGGATATCTCAGACACCAGAGTAACCCTTGGTTGCCCGTGGGCGTCCGGTCAAGTCTGTAATGGTCTCAATAGTGTGGAAACCCATAGTCGAAAAGATTTCGGCGGCACCTTCGGCCTGGACCTCCGCGTGTTCCATAACGAGCATTCCACCGGGCAGAAGCAGTTGCGCCGCACGCCGGACTATCCCACGCGGGATCGCGAATCCGTCCTCGGATCCACCGTACAAGGCCATGTCCGGGTCGTGCTCGGCGACCTCAGGGTCCTTGGGGATTGCGCCGCTGGGTATGTACGGAGGATTGCTGACGACGGCGGTCACGCTCGATTCCCAACCGATGAGTGCTTGTGCCGCGTCATCGACGATGATCTCCACCGGCAGTCCCGTGAACGCGACGTTTCGCCGGGCCCACGCGGCTGCGCTCGGCGACAGCTCGACGCCGTAAACCTCACATTCCGGGTTCTCCTGCGCCGCCGCCAGCGCAAGGGCACCGGAGCCCGTGGCCAGATCCACGACCACCGGCCGCTCCCCTCGAGGGGATTGCCGCAAGAAAGTATTCAACTCGTCGATCAGTACTTCGGTCTCCGGACGAGGAATGAACACCCCGGGCCCGACGTCGAGGCTCAGATGACGAAAATACGCGCGGCCGGTCAGGTGCTGAAGCGGAATGCGCGAGGAGCGGGCCACGACGAGTTCATCGAATCCCGCGGGGGTTCCGACGTTTCCTGCCATCGCCCACGCAACAACTTGTCCCCGCGAAACGCCTTCTCCGTGCTCGGCCCGGAGCAGGTGCGCGGCCAACAATTCGACATCGGCACGAGGGGATTCGACGCCTGCCCTGCGCAATCGGTTCTCCGCATCGCGGAGGGCGAGCCCCAGAGGCATCTCCTCGAGCACTCGGCTGGGATCGGAACTGGGAGACTCGCCGGCGGACATCTGACACGGCACTTTCTACTCGGAGTCCTGACCAAGCGCCGCGAGGCGGTGTTCCTCATCCATCTGGATCGCGGATTGCACCACCGGTTCGAGGTCTCCGCCCATCACGGTGTCAAGGTTATAGGCCTTGTACCCAGTCCGGTGATCCGCGATTCTGTTCTCGGGGAAGTTATACGTACGGATACGTTCGGAACGGTCCATCGTCTTGACCTGTGACTTCCGGTGCTCGGCTGCCTCGGCGTCGAGTTGCTCCTGTTGATGTGCGAGCAAACGAGCACGGAGAACGCGCATCGCGGCCTCACGGTTCTGCAACTGTGATTTCTCGTTCTGCATTGCCACCACGATTCCGGTGGGCAAGTGAGTAATACGCACCGCGGAGTCCGTCGTGTTGACTGACTGTCCGCCGGGGCCCGAAGACCGATAAACATCGATTTTGAGATCGTTCTGGCTGATATCGATCTCTTCCGGCTCATCGACTTCGGGGAAAACCAGCACGCCCGCGGCGGACGTATGGATTCTGCCCTGCGATTCCGTGACCGGCACGCGCTGCACGCGGTGCACACCGCCCTCGTACTTGAGGTGAGCCCAGACGCCTTCAGCAGGGTCAGTCGAACTGGACTTGACGGCCATTTGGACGTCCTTGTAACCGCCCAAATCCGATTCGGTCGAAGAGAGGATCTCAGTTTTCCATCCCTTGCGCTCGGCATACCGGGCATACATTCGCAGGAGATCACCCGCGAAGAGAGCAGATTCGTCACCGCCCTCGCCGGCCTTGACCTCGAGAATTACGTTACGGCCGTCGTCCGGGTCCCGGGGAATCAACAGGCGGTGCAACCGTGCCTGGGCCTCGTTGAGAGCCTCTTCCAGGGATGGCACTTCCGCGGCGAATTCTGGATCTTCTCCGGCCATCTCGCGCGCTGCTTCGAGGTCACCTTCCAGCGTTTCGACCTTCCGGTACGCCTCGACGATGCCGTTGAGCTCAGAATACCGGCGTCCGAGCTTGCGGGCCTTGCCTTGGTCGGCGTGCACGGCGGGGTCGGCCAGCTGCCGTTGCAGTTCCTGGTGCTCATCGAAGAGGGATTGGATGGAATCGAGCATGGGGTCCTCGGTGATTGAGATTGTGGTGTGGCCTCCATTATCTCACTCGCTCCCGTGGCCACAGGCAGGGAGCGCGAAAAAACCGACGCCCGGCCCCACGAAGAGTGGATCCGGGCGTCGGTTCAGGGACGCTAGTCGTCCGACTTGGAGCCCAACGTGGTCTTCTGCACCTGAAGCAGGAACTGCACGTTCGTCGGGGTATCACGCAGTTTGCTGGTGAGGACCTCGAGGGCCTGCTGTTGGTCCAATCCGGCCAGCACACGACGCAACCGCCACATGATCTTGATCTCGTCCGGCGACAAGAGGTTCTCCTCGCGGCGAGTTCCGGATTCGTTGACGTCCACGGCCGGGAAGATGCGCTTGTCAGCAAGCTGGCGCGAGAGGCGCAATTCCATGTTGCCGGTGCCCTTGAATTCCTCGAAGATCACCTCGTCCATCTTGGAACCGGTCTCGACCAGAGCGGTTGCCAGGATCGTCAGCGAGCCGCCTTCCTCGATGTTGCGTGCGGCGCCGAAGAAACGCTTGGGCGGGTACAGCGCCGCGGAGTCCACGCCACCACTGAGGATACGACCGGAAGCCGGAGCGGCGAGGTTGTAGGCGCGTCCAAGGCGAGTCATCGAATCGAGGAGGACGACGACGTCGTGCCCCATCTCCACGAGCCGCTTGGCACGCTCGATGGCCAGTTCTGCAACGGTCGTGTGGTCGTCGGCAGGTCGGTCGAAGGTCGAAGCAATGACTTCACCCTTGACAGTGCGCTGCATGTCCGTGACTTCCTCAGGACGTTCGTCAACCAGCACCATCATGAGGTGAACCTCGGGATTATTGGTGGTGATCGCGTTCGCAATCGACTGCAGCATCAGCGTCTTGCCCGCCTTGGGTGGCGAGACGATCAGGCCGCGCTGGCCTTTGCCGATCGGGGCAACGAGATCGACCACGCGTGGGCCGATCTTCTTCTGCTCGGTCTCAAGGCGAAGACGCTCGTTGGGGTACAACGGGGTCAGCTTGTTGAATTCCACACGCTCGCTGAGCTCTTCCGGCTTCTTGCCGTTGACGCTGGTCAGCTGAACCAAAGCGTTGAACTTCTGGCGGGAATTATTCTGGTTTTCGCCCTCACGCGGCGCGCGGATCGCGCCGACGACGGCGTCGCCCTTGCGCAAGTGATTCTTCTTGACCTGGGCGAGCGAGACGTAGACGTCGTTGGGACCGGGCAGGTAACCGGAAGTGCGGACAAAAGCGTAATTGTCCAGTACGTCGAGGATACCGGCAACGGGCAGCAGGACGTCGTCCTCGGTCACCTCGGTGTCGTCGACCTCGGGCCCGTTGTTCCGACCACGCCGGCGATCGCGACGGTCGTTGCGGTTCCGGTTGCGACGGTTCCGACCCTTGCGGTCGTCGTCCTCCGGGCCGTTGTTATTGCCCTTGTTCCGGTTGTTCCGACGATCGTTGTTGTTCTTGCCGCCGTCGTTCCGGTTGTTGTCCTCGGAGTTGTTCTCCTTGGGACCGTTGTCCTTGGAGCCGTTGTCCTTGGGACCGTTGTCCCTGGAGTTGTCCTTGGACCTGTTGTTGTTCTTGTTGCGACGATTCCGGTCGTTATTGCCCTTGTCGTCATTCTTCGAATCCGAACGGCGCTCGTTCTGCCCGTCCTGATCCTGCGAGCCGCCCTGGTTGTTGCCGCGCTGATCATTACGCTTGGTGCGCTCCTGATCCTGCTCACGGCCATTGTGGCGTTCCGCGTTGCGGTCCTCGCCGCGTTCGCGCTGGGAAGACTCGGCAGGGCGTTCCTGGGAGCCCTCGTTCTTCTGCCCCTCCTCGTCGGACTGCGGGACGTCATTCTTGACGTTCCCGCCCGACGTGGCCCGACGTGAGCGACCTCGCTGGGGACGCTCGGACTGGCCTTGTGCTGCGGGCTTTTGGCTGTCCTCGGAACCGTTCTGATCGGATCCCTCGGATTGCCCCTTATTCTGATCCGAGCCCTTGTCGGCCTTGGACTTGTTCTGAGCAGCCTTCTCGTCTCGGTCGGCGACGGCCGAACCGCGCTGATGGGCCGCAATGGCCTCGACCAGTGCAGACTTCCGCATGCGTCGAGCTCCAACGATGCCGAGCTGAGAGGCTAGCGATTGCAACTGCGCCAATTTCAAGGCGCTCAATCCGCCGCTGCTTTTCCCCTGCTCTGCGGCCTGGGACTCGGCTGTGTTTTGCGTGTTTTGAGATTCTGGAGACTCGTTGTTCTGGCGAGTCTGTTCAGCCGAACCGTTGGTTGGCTGTTCCGCACCCGATAGGTCGGTCGATACGGTCACGAAGGATCCTTCCCCCTCGACATGGCCCTCGTATATTGAAACGAGACCCGAATATTAATGGTCAGCACGCACCGCCAGAAAAAACGCGGTACGCACGAAGTCCCCGCACCAGATAGCGCAGAGATCAATGACGCGGTCCTTGCCCTCGCCGCCTCGAAGAATGTCGATTCGACGACGCGCAGGGATTTTCTTGAAATGACTGAGCGTACTCGACCCGTAGGCCGGGTAAACCCTCATCCCCAGAAAACCAAAGCTCAGGGACGATCAGCTAACGCGTCGATCCACCAGATTGGTGAACCATCATGATCCGGTCCCACTCAAACGCCAATCATTCCGATTGACCGTGCGACCGGCGAGAACCGAAAGCTTATAGAAGCTTATCGGACTCGACGTGCTCAACTATAACACCGTTGCGATCAATGGTCAGCCTTTCGACATCCCAATTTACGCGGCGATCTCCGAAGTAATTGGACGGCGCCTGCGCAAATTCCTCGATGAGCCCCGCCGCGCGGTCCGCCGAGTCGGCGTTCTCCGCCAGGACGAGCACCGTCGGCCCGGCGCCGGAAACGATGGCGGCAAGACCTCTCCCCCGCAGGTGCGTTACCAATCCAGCGGTCGGTCCCATGGCACTCGCACGGTACTGCTGGTGCAGAAAGTCCTCCGTGGCCGCGAACAGCTCGGAGGGATCGTCTTTCATCGCGTGAACCAGCAAAGCGGCGCGCCCCGAGTTGCTTGCGGCCTCGCGGTGCGGAACAGACTCGGGAATCAAACCACGGGCGATCCGAGTGGGTACTTCGTAATCCGGAATCGCCACGATCGGGACGACGTCGCTATGGACCTGGACCGACACAGAATGAAAGCCGTCCGGGCCGGAATAAGAAATGACCAGCCCACCGAACAGGGACGGTGCGACGTTGTCCGGGTGCCCTTCCATCTGGGAGCAGATCTGCAGAATAGCGTTCGATGTCAGTCGCAGGCCCTCAGGCACCATGGCGTTGGCCGCGACGACGCCGGCCACGATCGCCGACGCAGAAGATCCCATGCCTCTCGAGTGAGGAATGCTGTTCCGGGCCGTGACCCGCAGCCCTGGCAACTCATGCATTCCAATCGCCCGCCATGCGGTGCGCATGGCACGCACGACCAAGTGATCTTCTGTCTGGGGAACGGTCTGGCTGCCCTCGCCGCTCACGTCGAAAGCGAGGCGACCGGAAATTCTCTCCACGGTCACCTCGTCGTAACGTCCCAGGGCCAAGCCGAGGGAATCGTAGCCGGGACCCACGTTTCCCGTGGACCCGGGAACCGTGACGCGCACCCTGGTGCCCAGGGGGATGATATCCGGCCCGAAGGACGCTGCAGATTCGCCGTCGACAAGGGAGGTCGGCCTGATGTCCATGCCCATGGTGATTACTCCAAGCCGAGGGCATCGGCAACCGAGACGACGTCGAAGTCCACCGTAGTGGGCTCTACGTCGTCGCCGTCTGCTCCCCGCAGGGCCCACTGGGGATCCTTCAGACCGTGCCCGGTCACCGTGATGACGATCGTCGCACCGCTCGGGGCTTCTCCGGCCCGATGCTTCTTCAAAAGTCCTGCGACGCCCGCAGCCGAGGCCGGCTCGACGAAAACGCCTTCTCGGGAGGACAGCCAACGGTGGGCTTCGAGGATCTCGTCGTCGGTCACGGATTCGATGAGGCCCTCGGACTCGTCCCGAGCCATTTCGGCCTTGTCCCAGGAGGCAGGATTGCCAATCCGAATCGCAGTTGCGATGGTCTCCGGCTCACTGACTGGGTGTCCCAGAACAATAGGTGCGGCACCTGCCGCTTGGAAACCCCACATCTTGGGCCGCTTCGTCGCAACGGGCTCAATGGTTTCTCCCGCATCGTTGACGTAGGGCTGCGAGTACTCTTTGTAGCCCTTCCAGTACGCGGTGATGTTTCCAGCGTTTCCGACCGGGAGCAAATGATAATCAGGGGCATCTCCCAGGACGTCGACCACCTCGAAGGATCCTGTCTTCTGACCCTCGATGCGTGCGGGGTTGACCGAGTTGACCAGGAACACCGGGTAGTTCTCGGCGAGTTTCCTCGCGACCTCAAGGCAATTGTCGAAGTTGCCGTTGACCTGTAGCAGTTCGGCCCCGTGTGCGATCGCTTGCGAGAGCTTACCCATTGCGATCTTTCCGTCCGGAACCAGCACGGCGCACTTCAGGCCCGCCTGCGTCGCGTAGGCCGCAGCTGAGGCTGACGTATTGCCCGTCGAAGCACACACCACGGCTTCCGCGCCCTGTTCCTTGGCCGCGGTGATGGCCATGGTCATCCCGCGGTCCTTGAACGAGCCGGTCGGGTTCATACCCTCGAACTTGATGTACACCTCGTTGCCGGTGTGTTCGGAGAGCTTGGGGGCACGGATCAGAGGAGTTCCGCCCTCGCCGAGGGTGACGACTTCGGTCTTGTCGGTGACCGGAAGGCGGTCGCGGTACTCGTTGATGACTCCTCGCCAAACGTGTGCCATGGGGTTCCTTACGTTAGTTATCTCTGGCCCGGGTCGTTCCCGGTCGGACGGATGAGGAATGAGAGGTGGCGCTAGCCCTCGACCTGAATCACGGAAGCAACGCTGTATACCGTGGACAGCGAGGACAATTCGTCGATCGTGGACTGCAGGTTCTCGTCACTGGTCTTGTGGGTCACGATGCGAATCGTGGCGTGGTTGCCTTCGATGTCCTCGTGTTCACGATGCTTGGTCTGGTGCATAGTCTGGATCGAGACACCGTGCTCGGCGAAGACGTTCGCGATCGCGGCGAGGACCCCGAGCTGATCCCGAACGCGCAGACCGACGGTGTACCGCGATACGACGTTGGACAACGACGTGGCCCGGAGCTTCGCATACGCATAATCCGGGACTCCTGGGCCCCCGAGCATGCTGCGGCGGGCCAAGGAAACGAAATCACCCAAGACGGCCGACGCCGTCGGTGCTCCCCCCGCGCCGGGACCATAGAACATGAGTTCTCCAGCATCCCGCGATTCGACGAAGACAGCGTTATAGGCGTCCCGGACACTCGCGAGCGGATGAGAGCGAGGAATCAGGGTCGGATTCACGCGAATGTTCACACCCTCTCCGTCGAGCTCGCAGACGGACAGAAGCTTGATCACGTACCCGTCGCTCGCCGCGGCGGCGACGTCGTCGGCGGTGATGTCGGTTATGCCTTGGCAGTGAACATCATCGATCGTGAATTCGGAATGAAACGCCAGCGAAGCGACGATTGCGGCTTTCGCTGCGGCGTCCTGCCCCTCGATGTCCGCGGTCGGATCGGCCTCCGCATAGCCCAATTGCTGGGCTTCAGCCAGGGCATCGTCGAACTGGGCCCCTGTCGAATCCATCGCGTCCAGGATGAAGTTGGTCGTTCCGTTCATGATGCCCAGCACTCGGGTGACTTGGTCGCCCGCGAGGGAGTCGCGCAATGGTCGCAGAATCGGGATAGCACCCGCGACAGCCGCTTCGTAGGAAAGCTGCGCGTTGTTCGCACTGGCCGCGCGCTGAAGTTCCGCCCCGTGGGCGGCCAGAAGAGCCTTGTTTCCCGAGACCACGTGCTTGCCGGCATTCAGCGCCCTGAGGATCCGTGACCGCGCAGGTTCCATGCCGCCGGTGAGCTCGATGACGACATCGGCTTGGTCGATCAGGGACTCTGCGTCCGTGGTGTAGAGAGAAGGGTCGGCTGCGTAATCGCGGTCCGCTTCGAGGCTGCGCACCGCGATCCCGACCAGCTCGGGAGTCGCGCCGATACGTTGCGCCAACTCCGCAGAATCTTCCGTGAGTACCCGTGCGACCTGCGATCCCACGGTTCCGGCGCCGAGGAGCGCCACCTTGATCGTCGGTTCGGTCATAGTTTCTCCTAGCAAGTCGGTATGTCGGCTCAGAGGCCGGCGTCCCTGGCGAAAAGGTCTTCCTCGGTTTCACCGCGCACGATCACGCGTGGAGGGCGCCCCGAGGAAGTCGCTACCACGCCGGGACGCGGAAGGTAGTTGTAGTTGCTCGAGAGCGCCCAGCAGTACGCCCCAGTGGCCGCCACGGCAAGAACGTCACCGCTCGCGAGGTCGGCGGGCAAGTAGCAATAACGAACCACGACGTCGCCGGATTCGCAGTGTTTGCCCACCACGCGGGAAAGAACTTGTTCTCCGCTGGGAGCCCGGTTGGCCACAATAACGGAGTAATCCGCGTCGTACAGAACCGGGCGCGCGTTATCCGACATGCCACCGTCTACTGAGACGTAGCGACGCACCTGAGTCCGGCCGGATCCGGAATCGATCGCAACGTCCTTGATGGTTCCCACGGTGTACAGCGTGGTGCCCGCGGGTCCGGTCAATGCGCGGCCTGGCTCGATCGAAATGTGGGGTATGTCTAGTCCCAGTGACGAGCAGGTATCCGCGACGCTGCGTGCCAGATCACGGGCTATGACGTCGGCGCGTCGAGGGGTATCCCCCTCGATGTAGCCGATGCCGTAGCCGCCGCCCAGGTCAAGTTCGGGGATGTTCGCGTCAATTCGGTTCGATACGTCTGAAATGAATGTCAGCAGTCGCTGGGCAGCGAGGCCGAAGCCATCGGCCTCGAAGATCTGGGAACCGATGTGGCAGTGGAATCCGCGCAGGTCCAGCCCGTCCAACGCATCCGCGGTCAGGGCAGCGAGCATCGCCACAGAGTCCGAGGAGGCAACCGCCGTTTCGGACCACAGTGATGCATCGACGTCGGATTCGGCCAATGCAGCCGTCCCTTCGGCCAGCGACAACCCGAACTTCTGGTCCTCGTGGGCCGTGGCGATGAAATCATGCGTCTCGGCATGCACACCGGGGGTGATGCGAATCATGACTGGGGCCGTGACGCCCATGTTGCGTGCGATGCGGTCGATCATGAAAAGTTCGGGAACGGAATCGGCTACGATCCGTCCGAGACCGTTTTCGAGTGCCCTGCGAATCTCGTTTTCCGATTTGTTGTTGCCGTGCAGGGCAATTCGCGCCCCCGGCATGCCGGCGGCAAGTCCCAGGGCAAGTTCTCCCCCGGACGCCGTATCCAAGTTGAGCCCTTCTTCCCGGGCCCACCGTACGACGGCCGAGCAGAGGAACGCCTTTCCGGCGTAATAGACCGAGACCTCGGCGCCGTATTCGCCAAAGGCCTTTTCGAATGCGGCGCGGTACTCGCGAGCGCGGGTGCGGAATGTCTCTTCGGAATAGACGTATTGCGGTGTTCCGAACTGCTCGACAAGGCTGGAGGCAGTCTGGCCGTCGATGGTCAGCTCGCCCGAGCCGTCACGACCATAAGAAGGGGTCCAGATGTGCCGGTCCAGCTCTGCCGGGTCGGAGGGAAGGCTGAGCCATTCCGGGACCACGGTCGACTGTGCCTTGCCCATTTACATCCTCTCCGGTGCGGTGACGCCCAAGAGGTGCAAACCATTGGCCAACACCTGGGTCGTGGCATCGTTCAAGGCCAGGCGAGTCCGATGGATAACGGTTATTTCTTCGTCGCCCTTGGGCGTTACGCGGCACGCGTCGTACCAACGATGGTATGCACCCGCCAGACGCTCCAGATAGCGAGCCACACGATGCGGTTCGCGGAACTCCGCGGCTTCGACGAGCACACCGGGGAACTGCCCCAAGGCCGCGAGAAGTTCCTCATCCGCCGGAGTGCTCAACAACGAGGCGTCGAAGCTCTCCGCCGAACGCGTCACTCCGGCGTCGGCCGCGTTACGGGCTACCGCGCACGTGCGAGCGTGCGCGTACTGAACGTAGAACACAGGGTTCTCGTTGGACCGCCGGGTGAGCAGGTCCAGATCAATGTCGATGTTGGAATCGACCGAGTATCTGGTCAGAGAATAGCGCGCGGCATCGGTTCCCACGGCATCGACCAGATCTTCCATGGTCACGACTGTGCCGGCCCGCTTGGACATCCGGATGGCCTTGCCGTCGCGGACCAGATTGACCATCTGGCCGATCATGACTTCGACAGCATCCGGGTCGTCGCCGATCGCCGCCGCGGCGGCCTTAAGCCTGGCAATGTAACCGTGGTGATCGGCACCCAGCATGTAGATCGCCAGGTTCGCGCCCCGAGCCCGCTTGTCGGCGATGTAAGCAATGTCGCCAGCGATGTATGCAGCGTTTCCGTCAGATTTGATGACGACCCGATCCTTGTCGTCGCCGTAGTCGGTCGACCGGAGCCACCACGCGCCGTCTGCGAAGTAGAGTTTGTCGCTGCCCTTGAGCTGCTCGAGGACCCGATCAACCTCGCCGGAATCGAAGAGCGAGTTCTCGTGGAAATAGACGTCGAAGTCCACCCCGAAATCGTGCAATGACTTCTTGATGTCCTCGAACATCATCGCCACTCCGTATTTCCGGAATACCTCCTGAGGATCATTCGATTCCAAGGCGTCGGGCACTTCACGGAACACACGCTGTGCGATGTCGTCGATGTACTGCCCGCCGTAACCGTTCTCTGGGGCCGCCTCGCCGCGAGCTTTGGCCAGCAACGAACCGGAGAATCGATCGATCTGCGTCCCGTGGTCATTGAAGTAGTACTCGCGGGTGACCTGAGCACCGTTGGCCGTCAGGATGCGTGCCAGCGAGTCGCCCACGGCTGCCCAACGCGTGCCGCCGAGGTGAATCGGCCCAGTGGGGTTGGCGGAGACGAATTCCAAGTTGATGTGCATGCCGTCGAGCTTGGTGGACCAACCGTACGACGCTCCGGCCTCGAGAATGTTCTGCGCCAGAACACCGGCTGCGGCCGCGTCGAGAACAATGTTGAGGAATCCCGGACCGGCTATGTCCACGTCGGACACGCCGTCGATCGCGATGATCCACTCCGAGAGGACCTGGGCTACCTCACGAGGGTTTTTGCCCACACGCTTGGCGAGCTGCAGAGCGATGTTGGTGCTCCAGTCACCGTGCTGGCGATTCTTGGGACGCTCGACCTTCACTTCTGGCAGGGCTTGTCCCTCGACCAGCTCGAGCTGCCCAGAGTCGATGGCCTGGTGGAGGCACGCGGATATTGCATCGGAGAGTTCTTCGGGAGTCACTCGTCCAGTCTACAAGGATTGTCTTTCACTCCACCTTCGTGACGGCGCGAGGAAAGATTCGGGCCTTCCGAAACTTCAGCACGACCATGACGAGCCACATCGAGAGGAGGAAGGGCCAGGTGAACACGGGGCCTCCCGTGAGCGCCAACAGATGGTTGAAAGCCAAAGTCAGCCCGACGCCGGCGACGACGGCGCCGGCCCGCACACCCCATGGCCTCTCCGGTAGCACGACGGCGCCCAGGGCAATCGCTGCCAACACTGCCGAATAGCCGGTCAACCCGGCGCTCAGGTTCGCCGTCGGAGAGTGAACGGCAATGCCGAACCCAATAGCCAAAGCGCTGCCCGCGAGGGAAGCCACACCGATCTTCCAGGATCCGAGAAACAACGAGAGGACGATCACGAGGCCGGTCACGAGACCCGTTGAGAGGATGACCTCCGAGAAATCCTGGAACAGTCCGAGCTCATAGCCGGAAAAGGAGCTCACCGGAGTCGCACTCGACTCGGTTCTGAGCAGGGGCACTATTGCACCGTGCTCGAGTCCCGCAATGATGCAGAAGGGCGCGGTGGAGACCGGCAGGTCGAACCGCCGGAGCCACGGCAAGGACCACAGCCACCGGATCATTTCATGGACGGGGATACATGCGAAGCTGCCTACTACCGTCACAAGAACCGCGGGCCACGTGCCGCCCAACTCCCACGCCGCGGCCGCACCGACCAATGCCCCGTTGTAGCCCATGAGTCCGTCATCGACCTCTGACCGGCGATGCTGGAGGAAGTAGGCACCGAAAGTCTGAACGAGGCTTCCCAGCACGACGAGTCCCGCAATGCTCCACGAGGAGAACGAAAGCCCTATGACGATTCCCAGACCGGTCAGCGCGCTCCGGACAAAGAAGATTTGGCCGAGGCCTCGAGCCACGACGGAAGCAGTTGAGATAAGGGGCGCATACATGTGAACGTTCAGGCCCCGATCCGTTCACTTGTCGACGGGCCGGATTCGGCAGATTTGTGTCGCCGACGTTCCGTCAGGGCAAATCCCGCCCAGACTGCAACGAAACAACCGACGAGAACCAATCCTGCGTCACCCAAGTCGATCTCGGCCAGCCACGTGGTCACAGGATCCTTCAGACCCAAGAGTCCGTGGAAGAAGCCACCCAGCGTGAGGATGGAGATCAGGAGCGCGGCGAGCGATGAGACGGCGGTGACGGTTGCGTTGAATCGTATTCGGGACGTGTTGTCTGCCAGCGCAGAGGAGTACAACCGCATCATTCCGAGGCCGTTCAAGGTGTCGCATAGCGTCATCGCTGCGGTGAAGGCAAAGGGAAGGCCGAGCAATGCGACAGCAGGCACCCCTGCCAACGACGCACTGGCCGTCAGCAACAGCAGTCCGATCGTCGTCGCCGTGTCGAATCCGAGGCCGAAGAGGAAACCAATGACGAAGATGTCACGAGGACTGCGCACTCTGGACAGGGGTCCTCTGAGCAAACGGGATACCAAGCCCCAGTTTTCGTCGAGATCGTGTCGATGTCCCTGAGGCAATCTGTGGCCCGTCCGCGCCCTGCGGATCAGTCGAACCGCGATTCCGCTGTTGTACAGACCAAGGACCAACAGGTAGAAACCCGATACACCGGCTCCTATCAGCCCGAGCACGAGATTCGCCGTGCTCCCCTCCTCGAACGCGCCGTGGACGAAGTGCACGCCTGCTATGACCATGATTCCGGCGAGAGTTACGACCATGGAGTGGCCCAAGCTGAATGCAAACCCTACGCTCGCCGGATTCCTTCCGTCGGCGACGAATTTACGCGTCGAATTGTCGATCGCGGCTACGTGGTCCCAGTCGTAGCTGTGTTTCATTCCGGCGACATAGGCCGTCAGCACGACGCCGAGCGCCAAGGGCTGCGATCCGGGAACGAATGCGGTCAGCAAGAGACCGAGGGCGATGAGATGAAGCGAACCTACGGCGCCCAGGGTGAATCCGACTCGGGTCCTGAGAGGCAGGCTTTCCCTGCGTGTGACGTAGCGGCTGTAGAGCGCCGAGGCAGACACATCCGTCATCGACTCTCCCCTTTCTAATAGGCGTGATTCGAGGGCAATCAGTACTTACGGAGGTTCATCCGTCCCTGGTTGCGCAGTCGCGACCTGACTTCGTTCGCGACGGCGAGGTGCAGGTCGTGGATATCAGCGGTGCTGTGGGCAAGGCTTCTCATGGCCCAGCACGCGAGACCGTCTTGTCGTTGAGCTCCGACTCGAGTCATCCCGGACATGGTGTTCGAGGCGTCCATGATGTCCGCGAGGTCCTCGTAGAGTCGCTCGTCCAGGCGCCGATCCGCGACGAGAAGCTGGCCCGTATGGCTGTGCCCCTCCATGAATCCCACGCCGGAGACTTCCGTTCCCTCGCCCGGTTTGATCCGAAGTTGGTCCACGGCCACCCGACGTCGGCCACCTTCCGTCCGGGCCCGAATCTCGGTGCGCATGCGCAGCTCCTGGTATGCGAAGCTCGCTCCAGTGGGCGACCATCCGGGTGTGATGATTTCGCAGGTCAGCAACGAGGACTGAGGGTGCATGTCGATCACGGTGTCCTGGAAGTACTGTCCTTCCCTGTAGACGATCAGCTGGTCGGGCACGGATTCCAGGGTTGCTCCGCGGCCGAGCGAAATGCGCATGCGTTGACGTGCCGGCCCTTGCGGAGTCTTGTAGACCTTGGTCGCTGACTGAGTCGTGAGGAGAAGGGAAGCATCGTCCTTGACCTCGATGTCTATCTCGTAGACGTCTGATCCGAAGTAGGCGCCACCGGGATTGACCATGGTGTAGACCACTTGCCCCGACGAATCCAGGTACAGGGGCTTGAGGACCCGCAGGGCGTTCTCGTGGTATTGGTCCGCCGCGAACGACCGGCCGTTCCGGACATCGATTCCAAGACGCAACCGTCCTGCCGAGTCACCGCACGACGTCGGGCGGCCCCAGCCCCTGCTGTCCGCTGTCTCCCGATCTTTCACTTAGGCAAGGTCCATCATGAGGACATCTGTGCGTATCCATTTCAGAACGGCTTCGAGCCCTTCGTCGGTCACCAGGTTGGTCATGGCAAAAGGTTTGTCCTGGCGGAACACCCGCGAATCGGCCTCCATGACGGACAGGTCGGCGCCGACATACGGGGCCAAATCGGTCTTATTGATAATGAAGAAGTCGGATTTGATCATGCCTTGACCAGCTTTCCTGGGGATTTTCTCCCCCTGAGCAACGTCGATGACGTAGATCGAGAAGTCCACGAGCTCTGGACTGAAGGTCGCGGAAAGATTGTCTCCGCCGGATTCGACGAAAATGATCTGCAGATCCTCGTGCCGCTTCCTCATTTCCCCGATGGCGGCTTCGTTCATGGACGTATCTTCGCGGACGGCCGTGTGGGGGCATCCACCCGTTTCCAACCCGATGATTCTGTCCTCCGGCAGGACTGAGTTGCGGGCGAGGATTTTGGCATCCTCGATCGTGTATATGTCGTTCGTGATCGCGGCCATGGGTATCTCCTGGCTCATGGCGCGAGAGACGCGCTCGATCAACTGTGTTTTTCCGGCGCCGACAGGGCCACCGATCCCTATAATCACAGGTTCCATTGTTCTTCTCCTTCAATTCGTGTTTTCAGCTCATGAAGAGGCGAGCACGCTGACGCTCATGTGCCATTTGGGCTATCTCGAGTCCAGGCGATATTGCCCCGAGGTCTTCGGCCCTCAGCTGCCTGGACGCTTCTGCAGCGCGCAAGACTTCGGGTTGCAGCGCTGCGACGATTCGCTGTCCTGCGTTCTGCCCCAGTGGGATCCCCCGCACGGCGTTCTGTGTCAGCGAGATCACCGAGGCGTAAACATGAGAGGCAACGGCCTCGTCTTCCGGGACCCCCAGGTCACGCGCGAGCACTGCCATTGAGATGGCCTGATGGCCGTGGCTTCTTCCGTCATCGACCGACCGGGCGTAGGCCTCGGTCCAGCGTCCCGAGTAGCTGGCCGCGCCGATGGACAGAAGCCGACGCCCCATGGTGATCCCCCCGTCACGTATCTGCCGTGGCAGGGCTTGGGCGATAATCAGTTCGTCCAGGTCCACGATTTCTTCTTCACAGGACGCACGGTAGACGATACGGATGGCCGCCGCGTCGGTGTACGTCAGTTGTTGCTCCACGAACATGCGCAGCCAATCGGCGAAAGTATCCTCGTCGTCCAGTTCCCCTCGGCTCATGTACGTTTCGAATCCGAGCGAATGACTGAAGGCTCCGGTCGGTATCGCGGAATCCGTCAGTTGCATCAGACCCATCAAACGAGTCAGTGCCGTGGTGCCCTCCGGTTCAGTGGGTGTGTTCTGCATGACGGAACGGCACAGGCATCACACGTTCTTGACGCGCGTAGTCAACGTTTTCTTCGTGGAGGAATCTCTCGACGGTGTGGTCGTACTGAACGACCATGACCTCGGCTTCGTACTCGCTGTTCTCGTCGAAGAACTGCGCTTGCAAATGCCGGTTCCCCAAGCTGTGCGCGATGCGACCCATGTGGAAGATCGAAATCGGCCGGATGACCAACACGTCCGTTGGCAAGACGCGCACGATAACCGCGGAGTCGCCGTCTTCTCCAGGGACAGCCAAGACATCCCCGTCCTTGAGGTCCGGGGACCGAGACGGAAGGCGGAGCCCCAATTCGTTTCCATGGTCCGTGGTCAGCCGTTGGATCCGTTTAACCAGGTCCTGGCTGGGGAGTACGACTTTCTCGACGTGACGGTCCGCAACGAGGGCCTGGCCGTCGGGTTCGTGCACGTTAGCGAGTACGCGGGTGACAATCATGAGCTGTCTCCTGGGCTGGATGGTTCGGTTCAGAATAGGAAGTATCGCTGGGTCAGAGGCAGGTCCTCGGCCGGCTCGCACGTGATCGGCTCGCCGTCGACCTTGACTTCGTAGGTTTCCGGGTCGACTGACAACTTCGGTGTCTCCCCGTTGAATCGGAGATCAGCCTTAGTCAGGTTGCGTATACCGTGGCACGTTCGGATGACCTTGTTGAGCCCCAGCAGACGAGGTACTTGAGCCTGGACCGCGACCTCGGACAGGAACGTGATCGAAGACGAAGCCGTCGCCTGTCCGAAGGCTCCGAATGCCTTTCGGTAATTCCGGGGCTGCGGGGTCGGGATCGATCCATTCGGATCCCCCATGGGACCGTGGACCATTTGTCCGCCCTTGATGATCAGATCTGGCTTGGCCCCGAAGAACTTCGGCTCCCAGAGGACCAGATCCGCGAATTTCCCCTCTTCGATCGAACCCACCGAGTCCGAAACGCCGTGTGCGATGGCCGGATTGATGGTGTACTTGGAGATGAATCGTTTGATGCGGAAATTGTCTCCCGCGGTTCCTTCGTCCTCGGCGAGCTTGCCTCGTTGTTTTTTCATCGAGTGGGCTACCTGCCAGGTCCTCAGGACTACCTCACCGACGCGGCCCATTGCCTGCGAGTCAGATGAGGTCATCGAGAAGATTCCCATGTCGTGAAGGACGTCCTCCGCGGCGATCGTCTCTTTGCGAATCCGCGAGTCCGCGAAGGCGACGTCTTCGGGGATGTCGGCTCGAAGGTGATGACACACCATGAGCATGTCGAGATGTTCCTCGATCGTGTTGCGGGTATAAGGCAACGTCGGATTCGTCGAGGCGGGCAGAATATTGGGCTCCGCGGCCAGTTCGATGATGTCCGGCGCGTGCCCGCCACCTGCCCCTTCCGTATGGAAGGTGTGGATGACCCTCCCGTCGATGGCCGCTTTGGTGTCCTCGACGAAGCCGGCTTCATTGAGAGTGTCGGTATGGATGGCGATTTGGACGTCGTACTGGTCTGCTACCTGCAATGAGGTATTGATCGATGAGGGCGTCGCACCCCAGTCTTCGTGAACCTTCAGTCCAATGGCTCCCGCACGGATCTGCTCGCTCAAGGGCGAGACCGACGAACCGTGCCCTTTGCCGAGAATCCCGAAATTCATCGGGAACGCTTCGAACGATCGGAGCATATTGTGAATGTTCCATTCACCGGGAGTGATCGTCGTGGCCTTCGACGATTCGCTGGGTCCTGTTCCTCCGCCGATCATGGTCGTGATCCCTGAGACCAAGGCCGTTTCGATCTGGTCGGGGCTGATGAAGTGGATGTGAGAATCGATACCGCCAGCCGTCAGGATTTTTCCTTCGCCGGCGATAACGTCCGTCGCAACGCCGATGACGATGTCGACCCCGTCCATGGTGTGAGGGTTTCCGGATTTGCCGATCTTCATGATGTGCCCGTCCCGAACGGCGACATCGGCCTTGTAGATTCCGGTCCAATCGATGACGATGACGTTGGTGATCACCAGGTCGGGAACGCCGACGTCCCTGACCAATTGACCGTTCTGGCCCATGCCGTCACGGATCACTTTCCCACCGCCGAACACGGCTTCTTCGCCCGGGGTCGTGAGATCCTGTTCTATTTCGGCGAACAATTCGGTGTCCGCCAAGCGCACGGCATCTCCGGTCGTGGGGCCGTACAGATTCGCGTATTGGTCGCGGCTCAGTTCAAAGCTCAAGAATTTCTCGGTTCTTTCCAGGCGCTCAGCGCGTTTGATTCGAATAGTCGTCGTCGTCCCGGCTGGGCAGCGGATCCGGGGCGTCGCCGGCCGCCGACTCGTGACGGGCCGGCGTGGATTCGTCCCTCAGCCCCGTCGACTGGGCGGCGTCGAGCGGCCCGTCCACGAGGTCGCGGAACCCATAAACGGTCCGGTCGCCGCCCAAGGCCACCAAATTCACGGTCTTTCGGTCGCCAGGTTCGAAGCGAACCGCGGTCCCGGCCGGAATGTCGAGCCGGAAACCACGCGCAGTGTGCCGGTCAAAGGCCAACGCGCGGTTGACTTCGGCGAAGTGAAAGTGCGAACCGACCTGGACGGGCCGGTCCCCTCGGTTCAGGACGTCGAGGGTTATGGTCTCTCGACCTGAATTGCATTCGATAGGCGACTCTGCGAGTCGGTATTCTCCGGGTATCACGATGAAAGTCCTTTCCTAGCGAATGGGTTGGTGAACCGTGACGAGCTTGGTTCCGTCAGGGAACGTGGCTTCGACCTGGACGTCGGGGATCATCTCGGGGACACCTTCTTGAACGTCGTCGATGGAAAGAATCGTGGCGCCCCAGCTCATGAGGTCGGAAACACTTCGTCCGTCCCTGGCTCCTTCGAGCAATTCGTAAGTGATGACCGCTACGGCCTCCGGGTAATTGAGTTTGAGCCCCCGCGACTGACGTCTCCTGGCGAGATCGGCTGCCACAACGGTCAGCAGTTTTTCTTGTTCGCGGGGTTGCAGGTGCACGGCGATTGCTCCTCGGACGAAGGAAACCGGCGCATTGGTCGTGCCAAACGCCGGACTATTTAGCGAAACTATGTTTCTCGCTTCTATTATTTACTCCCCGGTTCTGGAAGATTCCTGGAAAACGTTCGAAGAAAATGTAAAGCGTCGGGTTGTCCTCGCCGACCGCATTTCCTGGTATGCTGGTACGCGTTGCCCTCGTAGCTCAGTGGATAGAGCGCTTGCCTCCGGAGCAAGAAGTCGTAGGTTCGAATCCTATCGAGGGCACCATCTGACCCCGTCCCGTTCGCTCGGCGGCGGGGTCAATTCGTATCGATTCAGGTCCATACGGAGGAAATGACATGCTCGGCGGATTTTACGCAGAGCCCGGAGATGCCGATCGCTCTTTCGACCTCTACCCGCCGGCTGGTCCGGTCGTTGGACCCGGTCCACTTCTGATTCACCTTCACGGTGGCGCTTGGCGGTTCGGGGACAAGTCTTCCCTCTTGTATTCCGATAATGGACAGCATCATTGGCGCGAGCGACTTCAGGCCGCTGGCTTCGCGGTGGCTTCCATCAACTACCGGTTGTCACATCGGTCGTTCTTCCCTGCACAGCTGAATGACGCCAAGACCGCGGTACGGTTCTTCCGTTCGCAAGCCAATGAGTTCGACATCGATCCCACCCGAATCGCTGTATCCGGGGCCTCAGCGGGAGGCCACCTCGCCCAGCTGCTCGCCGCGACGCCGGATTCCGGTATCCCCTACCTCGAGGGACAAGGGGGCCTTTCAGAATCCACCGACGTGACCTGCGCCGTGAGTTTCTATGGTGTCAGCGACCTCCGGTCAATTTTCGACGACCGCATGCTATGTGGTTTCCCGGCAGATCACCCCGACGACGACGGTGCAGAACGACGTCTGCTCGGCTCGTCGTACCCCGCGACTCCGGGTTCTCCGGCCGAGGCAGCGTGGGCACGCGCGCACCCTATTGACTATGCTCGTTCGGACGATCTCAGCCCGAACCATCGCCCCGTTTTCTATGTTCACGGAGATTCGGACTCCTGTGTGCCGTGGAAGCAATCCGGCGACGCCCACCGGGCGCTGCGGGGACGTGGCATTTCGACCGCTCTCGAAATCGTGCCGAAGGCCGAACATTCAGACGCGCTCATCTTCCGGGACGAGGCACGAATCGAGCGCATCATCGGGTGGATCCGTGCCCACTGGGTGACCCCGCGGGACTGACCGTGCCCGTCGGTGCGGAAGGCCGGTAAACTGGGACGCAATATGTCTGATCAGCCCGTAGCATCCGCTTCCGTCCCTCTCCACATCACCTATCCGGAGTCCTTGCCCGTCTCTGCCCGCAGGGAAGACATCATGGAAGCCATCCAGGATAACCAGGTGGTCGTGATCGCCGGCGAAACCGGTTCGGGCAAAACTACGCAGATCCCCAAAATGTGTCTCGAGCTCGGGCTGAACGAGGCCGGTACCATCGGCCACACGCAGCCGCGCCGATTGGCCGCCAGGTCCGTTGCCGAGCGTATCGCCGAGGAATTGGGGCAAAAAATCGGCCAGACGGTCGGCTATCAGGTCCGATTCACCTCCGAGGTCAGTGATCGGACCGCGATCAAACTCATGACGGACGGGATTCTTCTCGCCGAGATCCCGCATGATCCGTTGCTCAAAAAGTATTCCGCGATCATCATCGACGAGGCCCACGAACGGTCCTTGAATATCGATTTCATCTTGGGCTATCTCAAGCGAATCCTCCCCCAGCGCCCTGACCTGAAGCTCATCATCACGTCGGCGACCATCGATCCGGACCGTTTCGCCCGGCATTTTGCTCCGAGCTTCGACCCGGTCGAGGAACGTGCCGAGGACGAGAAACTGCCCGATGACGCGGCGCCGGTGATCGAGGTTTCCGGCCGCACGTACCCCGTCGAGATTCGTTATCGTCCCCTGAGCGGTTCTCCGGAAACTTCGGACGACGAGACCGGCGACGGCCTGGAGGTCGATGACAGGGACCCCTTGGATGCGGTATGCGATGCTGTCCTGGAGCTTAAGAAAGAGGATCCAGGCGACATTCTCATTTTCTTCTCGGGAGAGCGTGAAATCCGCGATGCCGCGGACGCGCTCGAGGATCTGTCCAAACGCGAACGGTCCCTGGCCGGAACCGAGATCCTCCCCCTCTTCGCGAGACTCTCGATGGCAGAACAACATCGGGTATTTCGGCCTTCCGGCAAACCCCGTATCGTGCTGGCGACCAACGTTGCCGAGACCTCGCTGACTGTCCCGGGCATCAAGTACGTGATCGATCCTGGTACCGCCAGGATTTCTCGGTATTCCGTGCGGACCAAAGTCCAGCGTCTGCCGATCGAACGAATTTCCCAGGCCAGCGCGAACCAGCGTTCCGGACGTTGCGGACGTGTTTCGGACGGCATAGCAATTCGCCTCTATTCCGAAGAAGATTTCGATTCCCGCCCCGAGTTCACCGATCCCGAAATACTGCGCACCAATCTCGCATCGGTGATTCTCCACACGATGTCGATCGGCGTCGTGCACTCTCCGGGGGATATGGAAAGATTCCCCTTCGTACAGCCGCCCGCCAAGCGTTCGATCTCCGACGGTGTGAATGTGCTCCGCGAGCTGGGAGCCCTCAAGGATGCGCCCGCCCAAGCGACTCCGGAAAAATTCGATTCACAGCCACGACGCGGACACGGCAAACGAAAGTCCAGGCCCTCGCCGTTGACCGCCGTCGGCCGTCAGCTGGCCGCTTTTCCGGTGGATCCGCGGCTCGGACGCATGATTGTCGCTGCCCAAGATCACGACGTGGCCAAAGAAGTCATGGTTTTGGCCGCTGCCCTGACGATCCAGGATCCCCGTGAAAGACCCACGGAGAAGAGGGCTCAAGCGGATCAGTTCCATGCGCGCTTCAAAGACGATACCTCGGACTTCTCGAGCTATCTCCTGCTCTGGCAGTACCTCCAGGAAAAACAGGAAGAATTATCGTCTTCCCAGTTCCGGAAAATGTGTCAACGCGAGTTCATCAACTTCTTGCGAGTTCGGGAGTGGCAGGACCTCTACGAGCAATTGCGGCAGCTTGGTTCGCGGGCAGGCATCAGAGTTTCCCGCGGGCGCCGGATTCGCGTCGGGGGAAGTGAGGAAGCCGTCCATCGATCTCTTCTGACCGGTCTGTTGAGTCATATAGGCCTCAAGGACGAGCGCAGACACGAATACCAGGGGGCGCGGGGTACCCGGTTCTCCATCTTCCCGGGATCCGGTTTGTTCAAGAAGAACCCGGACTGGATCGTCTCTGCGGAACTCGTGGAAACCTCCAAGCTTTGGGCTCGGGTGAATGCCTCAGTGGATCCTCGATGGGTCGAAGACGCGGCCGGGTCGCTGCTCAAGCGGACCTATTCCGAACCGCACTGGTCGGCCAAGCGCGGTTCCGTGATGGCTTATGAAAAGGCGACCCTATTCGGGGTTCCGGTCGTCACGGATCGACCCGTGAACTACTGGCGTATCGACCCGGTGCTCTCCCGCGAATTGTTTATTCGGAAGGCCCTCGTGGAAGGCGACTGGCGCACGCGTCATCGTTTCTTCCAACGGAACCGAAAACGCCTCGCCGAGATCGACCAGCTCGAAGCGCGGCTTCGACGTCGTGATCTGCGCGTCGATGACGATGTGATCTTCGATTTCTACGACGCTCGGATCCCGGCGGACGTCGTCTCGGAACGTCACTTCGACCGGTGGTGGAAGAGGACTCGTCCGCAGAATGAGCATCTTCTGGACCTCAACCCGGAGAACCTCATCGACGAAGAGGCCCGGGACTACGACGAATCCCAATTTCCTCGCACGTGGGTTCTGCCTACTTCGGATTCGGAGCTCAGGCTGGATCTCTCCTATGAGTTCGCGCCCGCGGCCCCGGGTGCGAGCCCGGAAGCCGATGGCGTATTCGTCCAGGTGCCGATTGTCTTTTTGAATCAGATCCCTCAGGAGCCATTCGAGTGGTTGATTCCGGGGCTGCGGCACGAATTGGTCACGGCCCTCATCAAGTCCCTCCCCAAGGCCTCGCGCAAGAATTTTGTTCCTGCACCGGATGTCGCTCGAGATGCGGTCGAGGCGCTCGAGACAGATTTCGATCCTGCACACGACGAGCTGCTCCCCTCACTCGAGCTGGTGCTCCGTCGGCTCAAGGGACACGTTATTCCCTCTGGGTCATGGAACTGGGACGCCGTTCCGGAACACTTGCGGATAACTTTCCAGGTCCGCGATGCGAAGAACAAACTCCTCGGGGAAGGCAAGGATCTCGCAGCCTTACAGGAGCAACTACGACCTCAGATACGGTCGGCACTGGCCGCTTCGTTGGGGGCCTCTCCGGAAGCCCTCGCTCGTCTGACGGAACAGGGGCGTGCCCCCGAGCCGGCACCGATTCCACAAAACAAGCTCCAGGGGAAAAGCAGTAAACCGAGTTCCGGTCAAGACCCCACGCGGCTCACCCCGGGAGCGGGTGTCGTCGAGGTTTCTGGCCTCAGGGATTGGCCGGAAACGGACGTTCCGCCCAAGATCACCCGGACCATTTCCGGGCAACGGGTCGAGGGATATCCAGCCCTGGTCGACGAAGGCGAGACCGTGGCCGTGCGTGTTCTGGCCTCCGAATCCGAACGGAATCGGGCACAGCGAAAGGCAACGATCCGTTTGCTGTCCTTACGAGTTCCTTCACCCCACAAATACGTGTCGGAACATCTGAAGAACCAGGAAAAAATCGTCTTCACGCAGAACCCCCACGGTTCGGTCGACTCGTTGATCGCCGACTGCACCGTTGCTGCGCTGGACAAACTCACCCCAGAGACCGCGCCCGTCACCCGTCAGGAATTCGAAAGCCTGTTCCACGAAGTCCGAGCCGAACTCATCGATACCGTGTTCACGGTGACGAGTTTGGTTGCTGAGATCCTCAAACAGGCCAACCAGGTGCGCAAACAACTCAAGTCCTCAGCCTCCTTGGCCGTTATCAACAACTTCAACGACATGAAAGCCCAACTCGAGCACCTCGTGTACCCAGGTTTCGTGGCTTCCACCGGTTACGAACGTTTGGTCCATCTCCCGAGATACCTTGAAGGCATGAGTCGCCGCATCGCGAAGATCGGCGAGCGCGTCGGCAAGGACACGACGCTGATGCTTGAGGTCCAGGAACTCGAGGACGAGTACGATTCCGCTGCCGAGAAGTACGCGGTGGACGGGGAGGTACCTGCTCAGCTCGCGGACATCGGCTGGATGATCGAGGAGCTCCGAGTAAGCTACTTCGCTCAGGAGCTGGGAACTTCACGGCCCGTCTCCGCCCAACGGATCCGGAAATCGCAGAAGCAGGCTATCGACATGTTGAATCAGTCAGGACGTGCATAACGGTTCCGACGATTCGAAGACTGGCCGGCCTGGCGCAATTCGGCGGTTGAGATACCGCAGGACTGCGGTCAGCCTCCCGTGGGCATCGTCGGATTCAGCCAGGCCGAGCTTCACGAAAACCCTGTGCATGTGTTTCTCGACTCACCCCTCGGTGATGACGAGCCGCTCCGCTATCCCGGAGTTGTGATGCCGCTTAGCTATGAGTTGGAGCACTTCGGTTTCCCTCGTGGAGTCGGGCCGCCCCGAGTCACCCGATCCGAAAATCCTTCGTCTCAGGATACTTCGGCCTCGGAATGCCCGGCTCTGGTCAACACGTCACGAATAGCGGCAGCTGCCTCGTCCATGCTGTCCTGGTCGGGATCATTGTCCACTTGGTCGAAGCTGAATTCCTCGATCGAATTGGTGGGCCACACGTGCAGGTGCGCATGAGGCACTTCGAACCCTTGAATCATCAGGCCTACACGAACGGGGTCGTAAACTTCATCGATGGCCTGCCCGATGGTCTGACAAACCTTCATGAGATGCACGGAAAGGTCCTGAGGCAGGTCAACCCAATGGTCGACCTCTTCACGAGGAACAACCAGGACATGGCCCATGGACAACGGCGCAATTGAGAGGAACCCGACGGCGCGCTCGTCCTTCCACACGAAGCGGGCAGGCAACTCGCCTTCGATGATCTTGGTAAATACCGTGCTCACATTGTCTCCTCGATAGTGATGGATTCCCCGGTTTCCAGGCGGTGGTACTCGCTACCGTACTTGCCCCCGAAGTTGGTCAAGTGATTGGTCAACATGGCTTTGCCGTTTTCGGCTAGAAGCCCGTCATGAAGGGGGTAGGCGTGATGGGGCCGAACCGACGTCAAGAAGTCCACGACCTCGTGCAACTTGTTCCACGGAGCATGAATCGGGACCAAGAGGTTCCGAACCTGGGCCCTGTGCGGAACGATCAGGCTGTCGCCGGGATGATATATGTTGTCGTCCACGAGGAATCCGATATTTTCCACCACAGGCACGAGTGGATGGATCAAAGCATGCTGGCCGCCAAAGGTCCGTATGGCGTACGGTCCGAGGTCAAAGGACTCCTCGCCGTGGACCTCATGGATCCTCCCGGGGTGCTGGACCGACTCGCTCATCTCCCGGGCAACGGGACCAGGTGCGTAAACCTGGACATCCGGCCGTGTATCGAGGTACTCATTGACCGTGTCGCGGTCGTAATGGTCCGGGTGCTCGTGTGTGATGACCACATAATCGACTCCTTCGAGGGCCGTTCCGATCTCCGCAGCATCGGAGAAGTTGCCGGGATCGAAGACGAGAACGGATCCGTCCTTTTCCAGTCGGACGCATGAGTGCGTGAACTTGGTGAGTCGCATAACACCCAGAATATCGTCCTGAGCTGTTCGGGGTAAGGGCAGTGTCGAGCCGTTACGCCCTGGGCGATGCCGAGGATCCATCACACCTAGAATGAGGACAATATGGTGCGAAAGAGCAACCGCACCGTGGGCGGGCATCGGGCCGCCTTCAGACATCGGTAAGAAAGAGGATTGAGGCCGTGGCCGCGCAGCAACCCGCGCACGAAGGATCCGAGGGGTCCGCAGGAGCGCGAATGACCCAGGAATTCCGCAATACTCGGCAGCGCAGAACGGTGGTCGAGGCGTTGGATACTCTGGAAGAATTTCACTCAGCCCAGGACTTCCACCGCATCGTCTCGGATCGAGGAGGCAGGGTTTCGTTGGCCACCGTCTACCGCATCCTCCAATCTCTTGAGGACACCGGCGAAGTGGACGTGGTCCAGTCAGATGACGGCCAAGCCCTGTACAGGAAGTGCCTGGCCGATGATCACCACCATCATCTTCTGTGCCGTCGCTGTGGGGCCGCGGAAGATATCGAAGCCGACGTCGTCGAGCAATGGGCCGAACAGGTTGGATCCAGGTTCGGTTTCACCGAAATCGCACATACCATCGAGCTCACCGGATTGTGCGCTCAGTGCACTCGCGAGGTTGCGCGTTCCTCATCATGAGGTGAGGCGGCAACCGGCATTTTTCTTCCGGACCCCGTCACTCGCCGACGCACCGTTCCCACGATCCGGCAGACGATGTAGATCAAGAAGGAAATGGTTGTGACATAAGGGCTGATGGGCAGAGAGCCCGCCAGCGCGAGCATGATTCCGCCCACGGTGGATATTTCGGCGAAGACGACCGAGAGAACCACGGCCTTGACCGGCGACGCCGTCAGTTGGATCGCCGCCGCTGCTGGCGTGATCAGGAGCGCCAGAACCAGAAGCGAGCCGACCACTTGCACGGACAGAGCAACCGAGATGCCGAGCAACAGCATGAAGACCATTGCAAGGCCTCGCATCGGAACACCCTTGGCGATTGCAACGTCAGGATCGAGACTTGCAAAAGTCAGGGGACGCCACACGATGAGCAACCCGCCGATCACAACGACGGCCCCGATGGCCATCTCGGATACCTGAGCTGCGTCGACGGACACGATCTGCCCCGTCAGGAGCGAAAACTTATTTGCCGATCTGCCTTGGTACAACGAGAGGAACAGGATTCCGAGCCCGAGGCCGAAAGGCATCAGCACACCGATGAATGTGCTGTTGTGGCTTGCCCTGGCCCCAAGGATCCCGATGATCGCCGCGGCTGCGATCGACCCCAGCAATGACCCGGTGATCACGTCCATCCCGACGAGCAGGAAGAATGCGGCACCTGCGAAGGAAAGTTCGGCTATTCCGTGAACGGCGAAAGAGCCGTCACGCATCATCACGAATGTCCCGATGAAGCCCCCGATGAGAGCCAGAATGGCTCCCGCGACGACGGACTGGCTGAGAAGAACAAACAGTTCACCGTAGTCTTCGAAGACAAAAATCCGGCTCCAGAAATCGCTGACGGCGACCAGCGACGGGGCTAGTGCATCAATGAGCATCAGGCTTCCCCTCCGATGTCGTGCGCGTGGCAGTCCGAACCAGAGGCCTCGGAAGCAGATCCGGCGCCCACGACGATATAGCGACCGTCGACCTGGACCACGTTCACCGGTGCACCGTAGACACGCGTGAGGGTTTCCGTGGTCATGACTTCCTCGACGCTGCCCACCGTGAATCGACCGTTGGCCAGATACAGCACGCGGTCGACGTCGTCGATGATCGGGTTGATCTCGTGAGTCACAAAAACCACCGTGGCACCCGACTCCTCTCGGTAGTCTTCTATCAGTCTGCTCACCGCGCTCTGATGGCGCAGGTCCAAGGAAAGCAGCGCCTCGTCGCACAACAACAGCCTGGGCCGGGACGCCAGGGCTTGGGCGACACGCAACCGTTGTTGTTCTCCACCGGACAACAGCCCCACAGGAACGGCCGCGTATTCCGTGGCACCGACGCGTTCCAACGACTCGTCAACACGGGCTCTGCGCTTCCGGGACAGCAGCCCCGGCCCCCAGCGATGCCCGTCCAGTCCCATTCCCACCAGGTCTCGGGCCCTCAATGGGGTATCCGGCGAAAACGGACGCTGTTGGGGCACATAACCGATCTGTGGATTACCGCGCCGCACCGTCTCCCCCAGCACGCGGACTGAACCGCCCGAAAGAGGCAGAAGCCCGAGCAAGGTCTTGAGGAACGTCGATTTGCCCGATCCATTCGGACCCAGGACAGCGAAATACTCGCCCTGGGGAATATCCAGTGTCAACTCGGTCCAGAGGGTGCGCTCCCCAAAGGACAGCGCAGCACGGTCCAGAGCGATGCTCGGAGGCTGCAGTGGGGACACAATAAAACTCCTTGACGAGGCGGTATGTAGTAATAAATACGGTGACGCCGGATTGGGGCCGGCGTCACCGTTCGGGAAGGCAGGTCAGTTTACGACTGGCTGTCCAAGGCAGAGGAAATATTGTCCAGGTTCATGTTCATCCAGCCGACGTAATCCTGGTCATCGGGAAGGGTCTCGGTGAAGGAAACCGTCGATACGTTGTGGTCCTCGGCGTATTTCTTGACGTCCTGGGTCTGCGAAGACTCGGTCTGCGAGTTGAACCCCAGTAAAGCGATGTTACCGGAGTCCAGCTCGTCTTTCAGAGACTTGATCACGGAAGCCGGTGCGTCAGTGTCGCCCTCGATCGCTTCGTAGAAGTCCTGAGGAGTTGCGTCCTTGAGGCCAGCAGCCTGCAGCAAATATCCGGGAACCGGTTCGGTCGCCAAGTACTGACGGCCATCGCCCTTGAGCGAGGAGGCTCGCTCCTGTAGCTTTCCGAGCTTATCCCCGAGTTCCTGTTCCCGCTTGGAATAATCATCCTTGTGATCCGAGTCGAGACTTCCGAGTTCGTCGGAAATCTTCTTGCTCACGGTCTCCATGACTTTCGGGTTGTACCAGACGTGCTCGTTAAAGGAGCCGTGATCGTGGTCGTGCTCATGACCCGAGTCGGAATCATGATCGTGGTCATGACCGCCCGCTTCGCCTGCTCCGGGCAGCCCGGAGAGCTCGACGGCGTCAATCTTCTTTGCATCGGATCCTTCGCTGATGTCTTCCATGAAGGCGTCGTATCCGCCGCCGTTCTCAACGATCAGATCGGCGTCCTTGGCCTTGAGTCGGTCCTGCGCGGTCGCCTCATAGGAGTGCGGGTCCTGGCTGGTGGAATTGATAATGGGTTCGACCTTGACGTTGTCCCCTGCAATGGACTTCACGATGTCGGAATAGACGTTCGTGGAAGTCACCACCGTGATTTTGTCGTTCTCCGAACGACCTGAGGAGCCCGAATCCGAATTCGAGCAACCCGTCAGAGCGACCCCGCCGATTGCGGCGATGGCCACAGCCCTGACCCAGCCCTTACCACGCATGTTTTCTCCTTCTAGGCACCATTCAATAAAAAGCGAACGAATCGCATCTGCAAAAAGTCTACTCAGATGCGAATCGTTCACAATTTAGCGATGGCTTATGCTTCCTTGGTAGGGCGCTTCGCGGTGGCCGCCGTCGCGCCTCGGCCCGAAGTTTTCGGGAGCATCGAACGTGCGCTTTCCTCACGGTAAGAAATTCCGGTGCGTCGATAGTCCATGGCCTGCGTTGAGTCCTTGACCTCACCGATCAACTCCTCCAGCACGTCCTCAAGGAACAGAACGCCGATCGTCTCGCCACTCTGTGCAACGACGCGGGCGACGTGCCCGTGAGTACGTTGCATCGTGCTCAGGGCGTCCTCGACGGTGGTGTCCGGTCGAAGGTTGATCAGCGAACGGACCCTGGTCAACGGGGTGGGCTGGCGATAACGCTCGTCGGGGATCGACAAGACGTCCTTGACGTGAAGGTACCCCAGGTAGCTTCCATCGTCGGATTTCAGCACGAAACGCGAAAAGCCGGTTCGTCCCACGGCTTTTTCAAGGTCGTGGGGAGAGCAGTCTGAAGGCAGGGTGACTAACCGATCCACCGGGACCATGACTTCCCCGACACTTTTTTCCGAGAATTCCAGCGCTCCGGAGAGCATGCCGTCCGCGTCGGTGACCAACCCTTCTGCGGTTGATTCCTCGACAATCGTCTGCAATTCCTCGAGTGTGAACGTAGAAGAGACCTCGTCCTTGGGCTCGACTTTCAGGATCTTTAGAGCCGAATTGGCGAGCCAGTTAAGGAAGACGATGATCGGCTTGACCGCATGAGAAATCATGACCAGCGGCGGGGCCAGGACCAGCGCCGCTTTGTCGGCAACCGAAACGGAGATGTTCTTGGGAACCATCTCACCGAAGATCACGTGCAGGAACGTCACCAAGAGCAGTGCCAACAAGAACCCCACGATGTTCGCCGCCGAGGAAGGAACCCCCAGGTTTGTCAGCGGCCCGGCCACAAGGTGGTGAACCGCGGGTTCGGCAACGTTCAGGATCAGAAGCGAGCAAACCGTGATGCCGAGCTGACAACAGGCCAACATCAGGGACACATGCTCCATGGCCCGCAACGTGGTTTGCGCACGCTTGTTGCCGGCCTCGGCGAGCGGTTCGATCTGGGAACGACGCGCTGACATGATCGCGAATTCGCCGCCCACGAAGAATGCGTTCCCCGCGAGGAGAACTACCAGCAGTGCTAGGGAAACCCAATCGTTCATCGAGTGCTCGCATTCTTTGCCGGGCGGACGGCGTCGATGCTGCCGTCCACGGCCCTTACCGGGCCCAGGTCCTCGGTAAGGGTTTCGTCAGATCCGTGCACGGAGGGGGTGAAAAGGATCCGTTCCACACGGCGATGGTCCATTCGCTCGACTTCGAGGATTCCCGTTTCGATCGGCACGGTGTCACCGATTTCGGGGATGCGTCCGAGCCGATCCATCATGAAGCCGCCCATAGTCTCGAAAGCAGGATCGTCGTCGACGTCCAAAGGGGTGACTTTTTCCGTGACTTCATCCGGACGCAGAAGTCCGGGGAAATGCCAACGGCCGTCCGCAGTCTCGAGAACGCCAGGGACGGCGCGATCGTGCTCGTCCGCAACCTCGCCGACGATCTCTTCGACAAGGTCCTCCAGGGTTGTGATGCCCGCGGTTCCGCCGTATTCGTCAAGCACGACAGCCACCTGCAACGCAGCTTCGCGCAGTTGTCTCAACAAGGCATCGAGATGGATGGTCTCCGGGACCCGGAGCACCTCATCCATCAGCGCGCCGGCCTGGACGGTATCTCGCCGGTCAGGAGGCACACCGACGGCCCTCTTGATGTGGACCACGCCTTTCACATCATCCTGGTTCTCACCGTACAACGGGAAGCGAGAATGTCCGGTTTTCCGGGCCTCGGCAATGACCTCGTGGACGTTGGCGGTGGTCGGCAACATGACGACCTGGCGACGGGCAGTCATCACGTCGGAGGCGGTGTGTTCGGAGAAGTTCAAGGTCCGTGCCACGAAATTCGCGGTCCCGACGTCGAGGGTTCCAAGATCGGCGGAACGCCGAACCATGGAGGATAGCTCCTCCGGTGAACGGGCACCAGAGAGCTCTTCCTTCGCTTCGAGACCCATGAGGTGAAGGACTTTGTTGGCGCTACCGTTCATGACGATCACGAAAGGTTTCATCAGTGCGGTGAAGGCAAGTTGATACCGGGCTAGCGCCTTGCCGATCCTGAAAGACTCCGCGATCGAGAGGTTCTTGGGTATGAGCTCACCCAAGGTCATCGACAGGAGGGTCGCAATGAGCATCGAGACGATCAGGGTCGACGCGGATGCAACAGCCGGGGCAATGCCCCACCCGTCTATGGTTTCGGTCAACAGACCTTGGATCCCGACGTCGAGCGTGTAGCCCGTCAACAACGTGGTGATTGTGATGCCCAACTGGCAACTCGACAGTTGCGTGGACAATGATTTTAGGCATTTCAGGAGCGGTTCGGCCTGCCGATCGCCATCTTGAATATGGCGTACGACTGTGGGTTGGTCCAATGCCACGAGTGAGAACTCGACCGCGACGAAGAATCCGGTGCCGAGAATCAGGAGGATGCCGGCCAGAACGAGTAACCATTCCACGGGATCAATTCACCGTCCCGGAAGTGTGGCGGCGCGCAAGAGGCGGCCCAGGATGAGAGCAACTAAAAGGGTCGTCCATAAGGCTTTTAGTGTAGCGCGGGGTCTCCCCCAGCGGTATGCGAGGCTCAAGAAAACCTCGAGTTTTCGACCCGGGCGAACAAGAACGCCGTCGCCTCAGAGGCGACGGCGTTCGTAAAACATGCCGATCTGGGCTAGACGAGCCACGAGCGCGAACGCGCACGTCCTTCGTCGTATCCAGAAGCTGCCTGGACTCCCACAACAGCCCTTTCGTGGAAGGCCGCCAAGTCGTTGGCGCCCGCGTAGGTCAGCGACGAACGCAAGCCAGCGGTGATTTTGTCCAGGACGTCCTCGGCACTCGGGCTCTCCGCGTCCAGGTACATGGTCGAGTTGGAAATGCCTTCCTCGAACATTGCCTTACGGGCCCGGGTGAAGGAGTCTTCCTGCCGCGTACGGTGTTTGACCGCGCGCGTCGAGGCCATACCGAAACTTTCCTTGTACAGGCGCCCTTCGTCGTCGTGATGCAGCTCCCCCGGTGATTCGTAGGTCCCGGCGAGCCACGAACCCACCATGACCTGACTTGCCCCGGCCGCGAGCGCCAAGGCAACGTCACGCGGGTACTTCACGCCGCCGTCGGCCCACACGTGTTTTCCGAGTTCCCGGGCAGCGGCCGCACATTCCAGGACCGCTGAGAATTGCGGCCGGCCGACGGCCGTCATCATGCGCGTCGTGCACATCGCGCCCGGCCCCACGCCCACCTTGACGATGTCAGCTCCCGCTTCGATGAGATCCCGCGTTCCGTCAGCGGAAACCACGTTCCCGGCCACGATGGGCACCTGGGGGTTCAGGGACTTGACGGCGGCCAGGGCATCGAACATTTTCTGCTGATGACCGTGAGCGGTGTCGACAACGAGCACGTCGGCCCCGGCGTCGAGCAGTGCACGCGCCTTGCCGACGACATCACCGTTGATCCCGACCGCGGCACCGGCGATCAACGCGCCGGAACCGTCCAGGGCCGGTTGGTACGTGGTCCCGCGCACCGCACCGGAGTGCGAGAGGACACCGGCGTACCGTCCGTCGCGAACGACCACGGCCAATTCGATGCCGAGCTCTTCGCACTGGGCAAAGACCGAGCGCATGGCGATGGTTCTCTGCTCACTTCGCCACGGGGCTTCTGGAGCCAAGTCGGCCTCGTCGATAACCAGGGGAAGAGGATGCATGACTTTTTCGACCGGCGCAGCCGGGTCCTCATGCTGGCCTTCTTCGCGACGTACGACGCCGACGGGTCGGCCTTCCTCGTCCACGACGACCGCCTCACCGAAGCGTCGGTCCCCCAAACGGCGCAAGGCATACTCGATCGATGTGTCCGGTGAAACGATCACCGCGGACTCGACAAGAGGACTCGCGCCCTTGACCTCTTCGATGATCCGCCGAGCCGCGTCGAGGGGAACGTCCTGGGGAAGAATAGCCACGGCGCCGCGCCGCGCCAGAGTCTCCATCATTCGGGCCCCGGCCACGGCCGTCATATTCGCAGCTACCACGGGAATCGTGGTGCCAGTGCCGTCTTCGGTCGAAAGGTCGACGTCGAATCGCGATGCGACCTCGGACCGCGAGGGTACGAGGAAAACATCGTTGTAGGTCAAGTCGGTTGAGGGGGTATTCAAGAATCGCACTTGTCTCATCTTACCGAGAGCTATCGAATTCCGATATGAAGCCCGGACGATGCCCAAATACCGGACCACTGGGGTGTCGACGGGCACAAAGGACTGTGATGTGCCGGTCGGAGGTGCGACATGGGCCGTTTTCAGGTGGATAACGTCGGCGCAACCCTAATAGACTCAAGGGCAGAGGTTGCGCCTCCCGCATCGTCGCGGGACACTCGGCGGCTCCCTAGGGCGTTGTAGCCCGGAGAACCACCGCGCTTCGGTAGCATCCACAAGAGGGTACGGAAGATTGACCGCTCAATCTTCCGGACAGAAACAGCTAATGGAAGAGGCGTGAAGCTAGTGCCAGATCAGCCACATCACCAGATCCCTGAGGAATTTGCAGGTAATGAGTGGCTCGTAGATGAGCTCTTCGAGCAATACCAGCAAGACAAGAACTCGGTGGACAAGAAGTGGTGGCCCATCTTCGAATCCATGCAGGAACAAGAGAGCAAGAGCTCGCCGTCCGGCACCCAGTCCAGTGTTCAGGCCGCGAAGCCCGCAGCGCCCGAACCGTCGGCTTCAGCGAAGCCGAAGAAGCAAGAGGCTCCGGCGAAGCCATCCGCAAAGCCCGCGTCGCAGCCGGCGCAGAAAGCCTCCACCCAGAAGGCCGGCGCCAAGAAAGAAACCGATGCTCCTCAACAGGCAGGGGCCGAGGCCAAAGAATCTCCCACGACCAAGCGTCCCATTCCCGCTCAGCTGCCGGAGGGCGCCAAGAGCAACGTGGAGACGGAAGAAGACAAGGTCGAGACTCTCCGCGGGCCGGCCAAGGCCGTCGTGACGAATATGGAGGAGTCGCTCACGGTCCCGACCGCGACGACGGTACGAGCCGTTCCGGCCAAGGTTCTGATCGACAACCGCATGTTGATCAATGACTACCTCAAGCGTTCGCGCGGCGGAAAAGTCTCGTTCACTCACATCATCGGGTACGCCGTGATTAAGGCTCTCAAGGCCTTTCCTTCGCAGAACGTGGTCTACGGCGAGAATGAGAAGGGCCGTCCCGCGGCCATTCATCCCGCCCACATCAACTTCGGTTTGGCCATCGATATGCCGAAGCCCGACGGATCCCGCAACCTCGTGGTTCCGAATATCAAAAAGGCCGAGACCCTCAACTTCGCCGAGTTCTGGGGTGCCTACGATGACATGGTCAAGCGCGCTCGGGACAACAAGCTCTCGGTCGAGGACTTCAAGGGCACCACGGCATCATTGACCAACCCGGGCGGAATCGGAACCGTCCACTCGGTCCCCCGCCTCTCCAAGGGCCAGGCCTGCATCATCGGCGTCGGTGCCCTGGATTACCCTGCCGAGCGTCGTGGAACGTCCCCCAAGACTTTGGCGCGGGAGGGCGTCTCCAAGATGTTGACGCTGACGTCCACGTATGACCACCGAGTCATCCAGGGCGCGGGTTCCGGCGAATTCCTCAAGCTAATCGATCAGTACCTGCTCGGTGAGCACGGCTTCTACGACGAAATCTTCGAGGTCCTCCGTATACCCTTCGAGCCCGTGCGCTGGGCCGTCGACAACCAGGTGAACCCCGAGGAAGAGGTCAACAAGGTTGCACGAATCCAGCAGCTGATCCACGCGTATCGCGTTCGTGGCCATCTCATCGCGGAGGTCAACCCTCTCGAATACGTGATGCGCAAGCACCCGGATCTCAACATAGCGACCTACGGCCTGACCCTTTGGGACCTGGACCGTGAGTGGCCCACGGGAGGGTTCGGGGATGCGTCGAAGCTCTCCCTGCGGAACATTCTCGATCTTCTGCGCGATGCGTACTGCCGGACCCTGGCGGTTGAGTACATGCACATCGAGTCCCCCAGCGAGCGCCAGTGGTTCCAGCAGCAGTTGGAGCATGGCTATACCAAGCCGAGCCGGGACGAGCAACTGCGCATCCTGGGCAAACTCAATGCCGCCGAGGCATTCGAGACCTTCCTCCAGACCAAGTACATCGGACAGAAGCGCTTCTCTCTCGAGGGCGGAGAATCGCTGATCCCGTTGCTCGATTCGATCATTTCGGGCGCCGCTGATGACGGCCTCGCGGGTGTCGGCATCGGGATGGCCCACCGTGGCCGTCTCAACGTGCTGACCAACATTGCGGGCAAGTCCTACGCCCAGGTGTTCCGCGAGTTCGAGGGTGAGCAAGATCCTCGCCTTGTTGGCGGGTCGGGCGACGTGAAGTACCACCTCGGAACCGAGGGCGTCTTCACATCGGACACCGGCAATGAGACGCAAGTTTATCTCGCGGCCAACCCGTCGCACCTCGAAGCGGTCGACCCTGTGCTCGAAGGAATCGTCCGAGCGAAACAGGATCTCCTGGACGAAGGTGGCGATTCGGAGAACTCCTACGGAGTCCTGCCCATCCTGGTCCACGGTGACGCCGCCTTCGCTGGTCAGGGCATCGTGGCCGAGACCATGCAGATGTCGCAGCTGCGCGGATACAAGGTTGGCGGCACGGTGCACATCGTCGTCAACAACCAGGTCGGCTTCACCACGACTCCGGGCGAGGGCCGCTCCTCAACGTACTCGACCGACGTCGCCCGCATGGTCCAGGCGCCGGTCTTCCATGTGAATGCGGATGATCCTGAGGCCGTGGTCCGCGTGGGCCAGCTGGCCTTCGAATACCGTCAGCGCTTCAACAAGGACGTCGTGATCGACCTCGTGTGCTACCGCCGCCGCGGCCACAACGAGGCCGATGACCCGTCGATGACCCAGCCGATGATGTACCAGCTCATCGAGGCCAAGCGCTCGACCCGCAAGCTGTACACTGAGTCCCTCATTGGCCGCGGCGACATCACGCAGGATGAAGCGGATCGGGCGCTCAAGGACTACCAAGAGCGCCTCGAGCGGGTGTTCACGGAAACCCACGAGGCCCAGACTTCTTCCGCACCCCTGGTCACGGGGGATGCTGCTGCCGTGTCGAACATCGAGCGTCCCGCTGCTCAGCAGATCGAGGACTCGGTCTATTCGCCGGATACTACGGCCGTCTCGCGGGAAGTCGTCGCCCGCGTGGGCGAGGTCCACAATGAGATGCCGGAAGGCTTCCAGGTTCACAAGAAGCTCGGCCAGCTGGTCAAGAAGCGCTACGAGATGTCGACCAACGGCAAGATCGACTGGGGCTTCGGCGAATTGATTGCTTTCGGTTCACTGCTCATGGAAGGCGTCCAGGTCCGCATGTCGGGTCAGGACGTCCAGCGCGGTACGTTCGTCCAGCGCCACTCGGTTCTTCACGACACCCAGTCGAATGCCGAGTGGGTGCCGTTGCGGAATTTGGCGGATGACCAGGCCAAGTTCATGATTTACAATTCCTTGCTCTCCGAGTACGGCGTCATGGGCTTCGAGTACGGCTACTCCGTGGAGCGTCCGGACTCGCTAGTCATCTGGGAAGCGCAGTTCGGCGATTTCTTCAACGGCGCCCAGACGATCATCGACGAATTCATGTCTTCGGCTGAGCAGAAGTGGGCCCAGCGTTCCTCGCTGGTGCTCATGCTTCCGCACGGTTACGAAGGTATGGGCCCGGACCACTCGTCCGCCCGCATGGAACGTTTCCTGCAGATGTGTGCGGAGAACAACATGACCATCGCGGTTCCGTCCACCCCGGCCAACCACTTCCATCTATTGCGTCGTCACGTGTACAGCAGGCCTCACCGCCCACTGGTCATCATGACGCCGAAACAGCTCCTGCGTCTCAAGGCGGCGACATCATCGGTCGAGGACTTTACGCAGGGTGACTTCCAGACGGTGATTCCGGACCAATTGGGTCTCAATGACTCGGATGTCAAGCGAGTCATCATGGTTTCGGGCCGGCTCTACTACGATCTGGCTGCCCGCCGCGAGAAGAAGGGCCTCAGCCAGACGGCGATTGTCCGAGTCGAACAGCTTTACCCGCTTCCGCTCGACGAGATCAAGGAACAACTGTCGCGGTACCCCAACGCCGAAGTGGTCTGGGCCCAGGACGAGCCCGCCAACCAGGGTCAGTGGCCTTACCTGACGACAGCGTTGTTGCCGCTCTTGGACCGTGAGATACGCTTGGTGTCCCGGCCTGCCTCCGCGTCCCCCGCGACAGGCACCGGCAAACGTCACCAGGCCGAGCTCGAGCACCTCGTTCAGCAGGCCGTCGAGTAAATCTCGGCATGTCGTCCACGAGCCCTCGTATTTCCCATGTTTCTATGGTCAATGCGAGGGCTCGGACATGCGGGCGCAGCAAAGAACGTTTATCGTTACGTTAGATGCACTCGTTGAACGTCCGTAATCGGGCGGCCAACGATCTGACGCCGAAGACAACAGAAAGAATCTCGTGGAGCAACGAAACATTCGGATCGTGGCGGTCGGCGACGACCTGCTGGCTGGTATTGGTGACCCGCGCGCCCTTGGTTGGTTCGGCCGGGTCATGGCGCGTACGCCCCAGAACGTGGCGCCTGTCGTCTCGTACAACTTGGCCGCCCCCGGTGAAGGCAGCGAGACCCTCAACGAGCGTTGGTTCGAGGAGGCTAGTCGTCGTTTCGCTAGCGGAGCGGACAACCGGTTGGTCATTGCGCCGTCGACCTTCGACATCGACACGGGCCTCACGAACGCCCGCAGTCGGCTGAATCTCGCCAACATGGTGGATTTGGCCTCGCAGAACAACATCAAGGTCCTGGTCGTCGGTCCCCCGCCCACCCTGGATTCCGAGCAGAACCGCCGTATCGCGGACCTTTCCGCGGCTTATGCGGACGTTACGACCCGACGACGCCACGTCTACGTGGATACGTTCAACCCGTTGCAGCACCACGAGCAGTGGCGCCAGGATCTGGCCGCAAACGATGGACGCCCCGGTCAGGCCGGTTACGGATTGATGGCATGGCTGGTCCTGCATCGCGGCTGGTACTCCTGGTTGCAGCTTCCGGAACAGCACTGACTCTCGGTTGGACCGAGATCACGCTCGCATTTTTCGGTGGCGATGTGCACCGGCGTCGTGTTGTCTGGCAGAATGATGCACAATGCCCATTGCCTGATCCCGCGCGCCCCTGCGCCGGGTGGTCCGCGGTGGGCTGACCATTTCAGGGCCGCTCTTCATACGTGAGTACGAAGATGCGCGGAAGGAGGCTCATATGAGCAAGCGTGGACGTAAGCGTAAGGATCGTCGTAAGAACGCAGCCAACCATGGCAAGCGGCCTAACTCCTAAGGAGTTGGCTTGGCCGTGGCACCGGCCCTCGCCTTGTGCGAAGCGGCTGGGCTGCCGAGAAAAAGGGCTGAGATGCTTGAAAGCATCTCAGCCCTTTTTGTTCCTTGGGGCGTGGCCCAGTCAGGAAGCCAGCGGGCGGTCGGAGGCGTCGTCGCCTGCTCCACCCAGAGCCGAATGGTCGTGTTCCGAAGCGTCGGTGCTGCCGCGCAATGAGTCGATTCTTGCGAGGATCGATTGTTTGAGCTCTTCCGGCGCGGGCTCGCAGCATGAGCGCTTGACCGCTGACCGGATCACGCATTCCAGGTCATACTCTCGAGCACACGTCTCGCACTCATTCAAGTGCTTACAGATGTCTTCGATGTCTTCCGCGGAGAGAGCGCCGTCGAGGTATTCATAGATCCGATGGATCTTGTCTTCGCGGCATCCGCCGGTCTCTTGGCAGTCTGTCATAATCCTTTCCTTCCTCACGATGGGCGTTCTCACCGCTATTTGGCACCCTGGGCGCCTGTTGAATTCTTGGTCTTCTTATTTCCGGAGCCGGTTTTTCGACCGCCTTCGGTGCTGAATCCGAGGCCGGAGGCGTATTCGGCCAGCTGTTCGCGCAGGAGCCTGCGTCCTCGGTGGAGGCGGGACATGACGGTACCAATCGGGATATCGAGGATTTCTGCGATTTCCTTGTACGCGAATCCCTCGACGTCCGAGTAGTAGACCGCCATCCGGAAATCTTCCGGGAGGGACTGTAGCGCGCTTTTGACGTCACTGTCCGGCAGATGCTCGAGCGCCTCCGACTCCGCCGACTTCAACCCTGATGATGTGTGGGCCGAAGCCTGGACCAGCTGCCAGTCCTCAACGGAATCCGTATTCGCCTGATGCGGCTCGCGTTGCCGCTTGCGATACAGGTTGATGTACGTGTTGGTCAGGATGCGATAGAGCCACGCCTTGAGGTTCGTACCCGGCTTGTATTGGTGAAACGCAGAAAAAGCCTTCGTGTACGCCTCTTGGACGAGGTCCTGTGCATCCGCCTGATTTCGGGCCATGCGCAAGGCGGCAGCATACAACTGATCTATATATTGCATGGCTTCCCGCTCGAAACGAGCCTTGCGCTCTTCGTCCGATTCGCGGGACAGATCGACTGTGTCCACGGATTCCTTCCGCTTGGGCCTACTGATGAATTCATCCCAGTCTAGAAGGTTTGTCGACGTAGATGCTCCGGACGTCGGCCCGGACGTCATCAACGGCTTTTCCAACGTTGCCGTCACCCTGCATCATCCCTCAGCACTGCTCAGTATTTGTCGTCGTGAATTTCAACGGACCCGCGGTTCGTTATATTCCGTCGTATTGGTTTTCTGTTCGCAGGGCACGAAACGGCACGCGTACCTGTATCTCCGTGGACCCGATCACATAGGATGATCGTGAACCCACGGGTTTTCGTTCGGCATCCTCCGTTGCCGAGAACGAATTCCCACGTTGAGGAGGAATCATGACCATCGTTCGCAAACTTGCTCGCCCCCTGTTGGCAGCATCGTTCATCTACAACGGTGTCAACCGTCTGCGTACCCCGGAGTCGGCCAAGCACCTGAAGCCGGCTATCGATGCGGCAGCGAAAGCGGCACCGCAGCTCGCTCCCTTGCGCGGCCAGGAACGCCTCGTCGGACAGGCCATTGCCGCGACTCAGGTCGGCGCCGGTGCGTTGTTCGCCCTCGGCCGCTTCCCGCGTCTTTCCTCCACACTGTTGTTGGCAGCAGGCACGATCAACGCTTACGTCGACTTTGCGAACGCCGAGGCTGACACCAAGGAAAAGAAGGAAGCCCGCATCGCGGATGGCGTCAAGAATGCCTCTCTCGTGGGCGCCGTCGCCTTGACGTCAGTCGATACGGAAGGAAACCCTTCTTTGGCCTGGCGCGCCGGAAAACTCAGCGCGGACGTCAAAAAGAAGTCCAATAAGCTGGGCGACGGTCTGAAGAAAAAGTCCGAAGACGTTTTCGGCAACTGATGCAGCGTGAGACCAGGCGATGTGATCGCCTGTGATCGATCCGGGGGTCCGCATTCGTGCGGACCCCCGTTCGCGCTTAAAATATTCGGTGTACTCCCCAACCCATACAAGAATCAGCCGAGGTACCTCTTGAATCCTTCCGTTGCCCGCGACTGGCGCGCCCCCGTGGTCTTCCCCGACTCCTCGTGGAGCGCACGTGTCCGAGTGCCAGGTTCCAAGTCCCTCACCAACAGGTACTTGTTCCTGGCGGCGATTGCCGACGGGCCCAGCACACTTCGGGGAGCCCTCGAATCCAGGGATTCGAACCTCATGATGGAGGCACTCGAAAGGGTCGGCGCACGTTTTGAACGTGATGGCCAGCTGGTGAGGGTCGATCCCGTCTCCCTGGACGAGCACCCCTCCGGTGGTCACGCTCGTTTCCCTGACACGGTTGAGATTGATACGGGACTCGCGGGAACCGTCATGCGATTCGTCCCGCAGCTCACGGCGATACTGGGAGTCCCGGCCCGGTTCGACGGTGATGCGGGTGCCCGGCAGCGTCCCATGGCCCCGGTCATCGATGCCCTTCGTCAATTGGGCGCGACGGTGGACGATGCGGGCACAGGAACCCTTCCTTTCACCATTCTTCCCCGCGGTGCGGCTGCCGAGGGCCGTGAGCGCGGAGAAGGGACGCGTGTGATCCACATCGACGCGAGCACTTCGAGCCAGTTCTTGTCCGCGGCGATGCTCAGCGGATGCCTCCTACCGGGCGGCCTCACGATCCGGCATGAGGGTTCGGGTATTCCGTCGATGCCTCACGTTGAGATGACTATCCAGACGCTCGCCGAATACGGCGTCACGGTCCGGACGAATCATGATTCCTCCTGGAGCGTCCTTCCGGCGATACCTCGTGCCCACGACGTCGCCGTCGAACCGGATCTCTCCAATGCGGGGCCGTTCCTCGCGGCAGCTGTGGTCACCGGTAATACGGTAACGATTCCCGATTGGCCCGCAACCACGACCCAAGGCGGCGATCACTGGCGGCGGATCCTTCCCGAGTTCGGGGCCGAAGTTCATCGTCAAGGGCCTGATCTGAAAGTTACCGGCCCGCGAGGAGGAGCCCTCACCGGCCAGTTGCCGGGGGTCGACCTCGATCTCTCCGAAGCCGGCGAACTTGCTCCCACCGTGGCAGCCATCGCCGCTCTCGCCCAGCAGCCCTCACGGCTGCGAGGAATTGGGCATCTTCGCGGGCATGAGACCGACCGTTTGAAGGCGCTCGTGACGGAAATCAACCGTCTGGGCGGTCGGGCGGAAGAGACCGAGGACGGCATACGGGTGCTGTCTCCCGTTCGGCACGGCGGCCTCTTCGAAACCTACGAAGACCACCGTATGGCCACGGCCGGGGCGGTCATCGGGCTGGCGGTTGACGGCGTCGTCGTGGAGAACGTGGACACCACATCCAAGACGCTGCCGGACTTCACCACCCTGTGGGAAGGCATGCTCGAGGGAGGAGACATCTAATGCGTCGACGCTCTTCCCAGTCATGGGACGAATCCGATGTTCATGTCAGGGCCAACAAGAAAGGTTCCCGGCCCCGGACCAAGGACCGGCCCGCGCACGAAGACGCCGTGATTGGACGCGTGGTCACCGTTGACCGCGGCCGATACACGATCGATCTCGGAACAAGCGGGCCCGGAACCCAGATCACGGCGGTCCGGGCAAAGGATTTGCGACGTACCCCTATCGCCGTTGGCGACCTCGTCGGCTTGGTCGGAGACACCTCGGGGTCGGAAGGATCATTGGCACGCCTCGTACGTCTCGAGGAGCGCTCGACAGTCCTGCGCCGAAGTGCGGATGACACCGACCCCATTGAAAGGGTCGTTGTGGCCAACGCAAGCCAACTGATCATCGTTGTAGCCGCGGCTCACCCTACCCCGCGGACCGGTTTCATCGACCGATCGATCGTCGCGGCGTATGACGCGGGCATTGAGCCCATCCTCTGCATCACCAAAACCGATCTCGGCGACCCCGCTCCCCTTCGGGATTATTACGCGAATACCTCACTGCGAATTCTGACCAGCTCTCCGGAAGGCTCCGCGGAAGGGCTCACCCGCGTCGGCCAACACGAAAGTCTGACCCTGAATGCGGCCCTTCTCGACGGCGTGCAGGCCCAGCTCGACGGCCACGTCAGCGTGTTCCTCGGCCACTCTGGGGTCGGAAAATCGACCCTCGTCAATGCCTTGGCCGGTTCGTCCCGGTCCACGGGCGGCGTCAACGAGGTCACAGGCCGCGGGCGGCACACCTCCTCATCGGCACTGGCCATTTCCCCGGCTTGGGGTGCGGCCGGTACGTGGGTCGTGGACACGCCCGGAATCAGATCGTTCGGCCTGGCCCACGTCGCCAAGGAGACTATGGTCGGGGCATTCGAGGATTTGGCCCCTGGGTCGGCCGACTGCCCGAAAGGATGCACGCACGCAGTCAACGCCATAGGGTGCGGAATCCAGGCTCTCGTGGATTCCGGCAGGGCCGGAGACTACGCGGGGCAGAGACTCGAGTCGCTACGGCGCCTACTGGGAGTAGCCACCGAAGAAGGACTGGACGATGTGAAGGAACTTGGCGCGACCTCCTAACCGGGCGGCGCCTCGAGCATGGGATAGCCTAGAAAGCATGACTTCAATGAGCCCCTACAACGATGACATGCGTTTGGCGCACGTCATCGCCGACGCCGTTGACCGCTACACGCTCGGAAAATTTCAGGCTCAGGACTTCACGGTTGAAACGAAGCCGGACTTGACTCCGGTCACGGACGCCGACCGCGAGGCAGAACAACTGATCCGTTCACATCTTTCCCGTGCTCGGACCCGTGACGCCGTCGTGGGGGAGGAATTTGGGGCAACCGGTTCCTCACCTCGCCAGTGGGTCGTGGATCCCATCGACGGTACGAAGAATTTCGTCCGGGGAGTACCCGTGTGGGCAACGTTGATCGCGCTGATGGACGAGGGCAAGCCGGTCGTCGGGTTAGTATCTGCGCCTGCCCTTCAGCGACGCTGGTGGGCGGCGGAAGGAAGCGGCGCTTTCGCGGGCCGTTCAATTGCCAAGGCGAGGCGGCTCGGCGTGTCTGCAATAAGCTCGCTGCACGACGCTTCGCTGTCCTTCTCATCGTTGTCCGGGTGGAAGGATCTCGGCCGTCGCGAGCAGTTCCTCGATCTCACCGACCAGGTATGGAGAGTCAGAGCCTACGGAGACTTCTGGTCCTACTGTCTCCTGGCCGAAGGCGCAGTCGATATAGCCTGCGAGCCTGAACTGAACCTGCACGATATGGCGGCTTTGGTTCCGATCGTGACCGAGGCGGGAGGCCGGTTCACCTCCGTCGATGGCGAGGAGGGCCCACACGGCGGCAATGCCGTCGCAACCAATGGACATCTGCACCGCAGAGTACTCGACAAGCTGGCCGCCGGTGATCCGGAGGCCTCGTTGTCGGGTGAATTCATCCCCACCGAATCCTAGAGGTATTCTTCAGCACGAAAAGGCCCCGCTACCGAATCACGGTAGCGGGGCCTTTTCGTGTCAGCCTCCTCGCGAGACCCGGAATCAGTAGTTCGACTGGATGTAAGAGTCAACGCATTGTTCGAATTCTGCGCTGTTGGCCGAGGAGTATCCCCCGCACTGTTGGGCGGCGTCATTGGCAACCGACAGACCGATCGCAAAAAGCACGCCGACAATAACAGAAAGAATCACGCCGATCGCACCGAGAACGATACCGATGATCGGCATGGCCTTACTGGCCCCTTGGGTTTTGCCGAGCTTCCTGACCGCGACGATACCGAGCACTATGGCTACGATTCCGGCAATCCCAGGAAGGACCAACCAGCACAGGACGACGCTGGCTATACCGCAGATGAGGGCGGCCAGACCCATCCCCCAACCATTCGGACGCTCCCCGGCCCGAGACGGGTATTGCTGATAATTCGGCTGGCCATAATTATTCGGCTGGTACTGAGGTTGACCCGAGTCATTCATCGGATAAGCCTGGGTGTTAGGAGCACCGTACCGAGGCTGCCCGTTGTACTGGTCGTTGGACGGTTGTTGGCCGTAGTCGTGCGGCAACGGTTGATAGCCGCGTTCTTGTTGGCCATAACGATTTCCGTCGTCGGGCTGACCGCTGACGGAGGAGCCGTGGGAAGGGTAGTTACCGTACTGGGGCTGTTCCTCGGTCGCTTCATGGCCCCCGTTGCTGTGTTCTCCGTAGGAGGCTTGGGGGTCTCTCTGGCCGAAGCGCGGAGCCGAACCGTTCTCTTCGGAGTTTGGCTCGTGGTTCTCAGATGAGGGATTGTTGGTCATAGGAGACTTCTCCTCGTTTCCGTGGGCTCGACGTGGTTCACCGCATATGTTGTATACAGGCCATTTAATCACACCACCAGATTCGGATTGCCGGCTCCGTTCTCGGGAAGAGTCTATAGAACGGCTATACGGCCACCAGGCTGTTGCGGATATGACAATGCCCGGGCCTCACGCATGAGGTCCGGGCATTGTGAAAAGTGGAGATGCGGGGAATCGAACCCCGGTCCGATGCAGCTTTGCCAGGGTTTCTCCGGGCGCAGTTTGTGAATCGGTGTTTTCGGCTCCGGCACTCCCACAAACTGGTTGCCGCCGAACCTATCCGCATAAAAGTCCCCTAGCCCCCTACGGAGAGGGACTAGAGCAGTGGCCTTCTAAACTGATACTAGGAACCGGGTCGAAAGCGAACCCGGGCTAGCAGACTGCTCTGGCTACTTACGCAGCGAGAGCGAAGTCAGTGCGCTTTTCAGATTTGGCACTTATTGTTTTGCAGAGAACGTTAACGAGATGACTCTACATTCTCGGCCCGCTTCACCTGCCGCAACTGGCATCGTCGAAACCGATCATCCCCATATTTGGTTTTCAATCTACGTTCCCGGAGGGCCGTCAAATATTCTTACTTTTCAACCCTTCGGACTTCCCTACTATACCCCCTTCAAGACGCTTTGGAAACCCCAACTACCGCCGAGAGCCCGAAGTCTGCGCGGCCGAGGCGGAGGCGCGAAGCCGTCTCTTATTCGCCCTGACTCACCTCTTCGGAGGCTGAGGGCTAGACAATCGACTAGACTTGGTGGATATGGCTTCCACCGACTTTTCCGCAGCAATCAAGGACCTCCGCGCTACCTATGCTCAAATAGAGCAGGTCAGCGACGTCGAGGGGCTCCGTGCGACCATCGCGGAACTCTCAGAAGCCGCGGCCGCTCCCAATCTCTGGGACGACCCCGATGCGGCTCAGAAGGTCACTTCCAAGCTCTCGCACCGTCAATCGGAGTTGGATCGCCTCGAGAAGCTTCTGGGCCGAATCGATGACCTCGAGACCATGGTCGAGCTGGCTCGGGAAGAGGAAGACGCGGATCTGCTCCACGAAGCCGACTCGGAGCTTTCCTCGATTCAAAAGGCCTTGGCCGATCTCGAGATCGTTACGTTGCTTTCGGGAGAATACGACCCTCGGGAAGCCGTCATCACGATCCGTTCCGGAGCCGGCGGCGTCGATGCAGCCGATTTTGCCGAGATGCTCATGCGGATGTACCTGCGCTGGGCCGAGAAGCACGGTTATCCGGCCAAGGTGCTGGACACGTCGTATGCGGAGGAAGCCGGACTCAAGTCCACGACCTTCGAGATCAAATCCCCCTATTCTTTCGGCAGGCTTTCAGTGGAGGCGGGCACTCACCGACTCGTTCGCATCTCCCCGTTCGACAACCAAGGTCGGCGACAAACCTCGTTCGCGGCGGTCGAGGTCATCCCCTTGATCGAGCAGACAGACAGCATTGACATACCGGAGAACGAGATTAAAGTGGATGTGTTCCGCTCTTCCGGCCCGGGCGGTCAGTCGGTCAATACAACGGACTCTGCTGTTCGCATGACGCACATACCCACCGGCATCGTCGTCTCCATGCAGAACGAGAAGTCGCAGATCCAGAACCGGGCCGCCGCCCTGCGCGTTTTGCAGTCCCGTTTGCTTCTTCAGCGCCAAGAAGAAGAAAACGCGAAGAAAAAAGAGCTTGCCGGTGACGTTAAGGCCTCATGGGGAGACCAGATGCGTTCCTATGTTCTGAACCCCTACCAAATGGTCAAGGATCTTCGGACCAACCATGAGGAAGGTAATCCCAGTGCGGTTTTCGATGGAGCGATCGACGACTTCATCGACGCCGGAATCCGATGGCGCGCCGGTCAACGGCAGTCGGACCATTCATAGTCCATTCACCGATGCCCTGACGGGCAGAAGAACCAGATCAACAGACTCATGGCTAAAAAGAACGACGACGGGCGCAAGGTCATAGCGACCAACCGCAAGGCCCGTCACGATTACACCATCCTGGATACGTATGAAGCCGGGATTGCCCTTCTGGGTACTGAGGTTAAGTCCTTGCGAGACGGAGGAGCCTCTATCGTGGATGGCTTTTGCCAGATGACCAGGGGTGAGCTCTGGCTGGAGAACATTCACATCGCCGAATACGGTCACGGCTCGTGGACTAATCACGAGGCTCGACGGCGTCGGAAGCTCCTCCTCCACCGTCAAGAGCTCCACAAGCTGGATCAGAAGACCAAGGAAACCGGCTTCACGGTCGTACCTCTTCAGCTCTATTTCCGCGATGGCAAAGCGAAGGTCGAAATCGCTCTGGCCCAGGGCAAGAGAGAATACGACAAAAGGCACGCCCTGCGCGAGGCCCAAGACAAGCGTGAGGCCCAGCGCGCCATGCGCTACCGCAATCTCGGTTAGCGGGAGGGATTGCCTCCCGTCGGATCATCCTGCTGGGTATATGCACGCTGCCGCTCCCTCGAGCCCATGGTGATGTGGCGCAAGTCCATCTGGTCGTCGAAGCCTGACCCGAGGGCACCGGCAACGACCCCCATGGAGGCGCTCAACCACGCGATGGCCATGTAGTTGGTGATACTGACGTCACCTCCGATCACACTCGCCATGAACGTCGGGTCGATAACAATGACCCCTGCCACGAAGATGAAGACCCACAGCGCTATATACAGTGCGACGACGCAGAACAGCAGGGTTGTGACGGTGGACAGGTTGTACAGCAGCACGATCACGGACAACCGGTCGTATTTCGGTTGTTCCCAAAGCCGATTGCTGAAAAGCAACCAGCCGACCATCGAGATCACCGCAAGCGCAGAAATGACGAACAACCTGTTGGAGCTCAGGGCCTCGGACATCTGCCAGATCGAATTGTAGAATATGCCGAAGGCACCCGTTGCAGAAGCGGCCGCCAGCGCCCTCGAGAGCTTGGGCGCCGTCCGCCACGGCTCGTTGGCCATGATGACGCCGAACACCGTGCGGGGCAGCCCCGTCCGGGGGTTGGCGAGCATGATCATGCTGGATCTGTCATCACGACTGACCCACTGCCCCCAACCGTCGTCGATGTAGGTCTCCGCGACGTGCTCCGCGTTCATGAGTCGGTATGTGCAGTCGGTGACGACCCGCAGAAGTTTGGACTTGGTCGCCCACGCTCCCAGCGTCGGGCAGGAAATCACGGCGACTCGCTCATCAGGATAGGCTTCGGCGATGAGCGGGCGTTTGTCGAGGTAACGCGGGATCTCGGTCAGCAGGACGACCACATCGACTCGTCCCTCCGACAGATGCTCCACAAGGCGGGTCTCGAGGGTGTTGTCTGGTCGAATCCGGATGAGTTCGCTCTGCGTTTCTACCCTGATCTTCAACTTGGAGAGCACCTGCAGGCGGTTCTCCAAAGAGTCGCGAATCGCGGACAGCCTGCCCGTCGGAAGGCCGGGGTCGGCAATTACGTGTACGACCATTTCTGCGGGAGCCGGCGCGTTTGTCATTTGCATCACTTTACCCCCGTAACCCCCTTAAACGAGTAGTGGCCCACTGCCAAAAAGCAGTGGGCCACCCCCGTAATAGTCCTAGCCGTCCGGCCGAAGATGCGCGACGGCGTCCCGGATGTCGCCGTCTTCGACGATCTTGCCGTTTTCGAGCACGACGCCTCGCTCGCACAGGCGTTTGACCATATCGAGGTCGTGGCTCACCACGACCAGGGTCCGGCCCCGCTGCGAAAGCTCCTTGATCTTCTTGATGCATTTTTTCTGGAACGGCTCATCACCGACGGCCAGAATCTCGTCCACCAGGAAGATCTCGGGATCGGTATGCACCGCGACGGCGAAAGCCAGCCGCAAATACATACCCGAGGAATAGAACTTGACTTCAGTATCGATAAATTGTTCGATCTCCGAGAATTCGACGATGGAGTCGAATTTCTCGTCAATCTCCTCCCTGGTCATACCCAGGATCGCGCCGTTGAGGTACACGTTGTCCCGGCCGGTTAGGTCAGGGTGGAAACCAGCGCCAACCTCAATGAGCCCAGCGATCCGGCCTCGGGCCACGAGGTCGCCTTCATCCGCGTGCATAACCCCGGAGATCAATTTCAACAAGGTCGACTTGCCGGAACCGTTCAGTCCGAGAAGGGCAACACGCTCACCCTCGTGAATATTCAGCGAAACGCCGTCGAGGGCGTTGAATTTCTCTGAAAGATCGCCCTTGCGCCCTTTGATGAGCCATACGAAGGCTTCCTTCATCGAACGTGTGTGCCTCAAGACGAAGCGCTTGACCAGATTGTCGATTTTGATGACTACCGGCTCCGACGAAGGAACGTACGGCGGCATCGGCTTCGAGAGCTCGGGGTCGTTATCGAGCCATGACACTATGAATCAGAGCTCCTGTGCAAAGTTGCCCTCGAACTTGCGGAAGAGCAAGTCACCGATGACAACGGTAACGATAGCGATCACGATGGCGAGCGGAGTCCACAACGTCAGAAGATGGGGTGGAACGTGCCAATCCATACTGAGCGTGGGGTACCAGAAAGCGTAGTGGAAAAGCTCCACAGCAACGGTAATCGGGTTGGACAGGTAAAGGTGAAGGACCCAGTCCGGGGCCTTGTCAGCGACTCGCTCCCACGGGTACATAATCGGGGATGCCCAGGTCAGGACCATGACCAACAAGTCCACGAGATTCTCGGAATCGCGGAAGAAGACGTTGGCGACGCCGAAGATCAGTCCCAGACCATAAGCGAAGGCCGTCAGGATACCGAGGCCGACCACAGCGCACGCCAGTTGCATAATGTTGGGGTGCCAGCCCACCACGAAGTCCGCTATCAGAAGGACCAGAAGTTGAGGCACGAAGTGAATGAGCCCAACCCAAATGGTCGAGACCGAAAACAACTCCCGTGGAAGGTAGATCTTTTTGATCAGCGCCCCGTTGCCAACAAAGCACCTGGCCCCGTTCCCAAAGGCTTCACCGAAATAATTGATGAGCACGATGCCGGAGAACAGGTAGACGGCGTAATTCTCGAGACCCTTGTTCAACTCCAAGAAGACGCCGAGGGCCATATAGAAGACAATGAACTGTACGCCGGGCTTGACGTAGGACCAGAGGATACCGAGAATCGAGCCGCGGTACCGGACCTGGAGTTCCTTGTCGACGAGGAGCCGAAGCAGGAATGTGTGCTTGAAGACGTCCAGCAGGCCCCGGCCTCGACCGGGGCGCTGAAACTCTCTATTGCTGATATCTGTCATCGCTTCAGTTCGGAATCCGTATGCTGATCGAAGGTTTGCTTCCATGCCTCAAGTGAGGTGATGCGAGATGCCGCCTCGCGATACTGCTTCCTGAGGGAAGACCAGTTGCGCAAGATTTCGGCGTGCAGCCGCGTCGCCTCGACGAGCTTATTCCGCAACTGCTCCGGCTGGCGACGGTACCACGAGACCGCGGTGCCTTCCGCGTTGGAAACCAGTGCGGAATCGTATTGAGACATTCGCCACCACCGATTGTCCTGGTGCGCGATGTGCGTCTGCGGGTGCTCGTGGAAGGCAGAGTCAACGGGCTTGATGAGCTGCTTGGTGACCGTTTTGATAGCCCACGGGACGAGGGATTTGTATGACGGTGCCCGGAAGCCTCGGCCGTTTCGGGGAGGCTTCGACATATAGGGTTCGGGGAACGCCTCGATGTCCTCCTTGAACTGGGCGTCGGAGTATTCCTTCATCAGTGCCCTGATTTCCGGAAGACGTTGCGGCTGGATCTCGTGCAGCTGATCCGCCCCCTGGAGCACGTCCCGCAACGCCAGGATGCGGCCATGTTCGGTGAAGTACTGCATGGAGATCAAATGCTTGACGTCCGCATAGGACGATTCGCGCAAGAGCCTCCCGCCGCGTTCATACGGCGAGTGCAGCAGCGCTGCGATGATCCGGTTACGAATGTGGAAGTAGGCTTGCCATCCGACCAAGTCGTCCTTGTCGATCCAGGAGACGTGCCATACTGCGGCGCCAGGCAGCGAGACCGTGTGATAGCCGGCCTTTTTGGCCCGGAGCCCGTATTCGGCGTCGTCCCACTTGATGAAGACCGGCAACGCCAAGCCCAGTTCCTTGATGACCTTGGTCGGGATGAGGTCCATCCACCAACCGTTGTAGTCGACGTCGACGCGGCGATGCAGCCACGGGGTGCTCCGGAGATTCGACTTGAGGAAGTCGTGACCCAGGGTTTGCTCCTCGTGCGGCTGATCCGGCTGGAATCGATAAGTATTGACGATCTCGCCGAACGTGTGTAGAACCGTCCGGTTGTACAGATCGAACATGTGGCCGCCCACGATGGTCGGCTTGCGGCAAAGATCAGCGAAAGTCAGAAGACGTATGATCGATTCCGGCTCCACCACGACGTCGTCGTCCAAGAGCAACGCGTAATCGCTGCCGTTCTCCACGGACTCGTACATGCCGCGGGAGAAACCACCGGAACCGCCAAGGTTCGATTGGTTGATGATCCGGAGCTTGCCCTGCAGTGTAGCGGCGACTTCTTCGAAATCGTCCTCGTCCTGAACCTTCTTATTCCCCTGATCGACGATCAGAAGTTCTTGGATCGCGTCCAGCGCTTCCGGGCTCTGGGCCAAGGAACGAAGATTGTTGAGGCAAAAATCCGGCTTGTTCAGCGTCGTGATTTCGAGCGTAATCCGGCCCGGTTTGGTTTCAGCTTCGGTGTAGCCGTTCCAATCCGCTTTCTCCAGGACCAGGGACTCATTGCCGGCGACCAGGTCGAACCAGTACCAGCCGCCGTCACCGAAGGGCTTGAGTGGCAGATCGAAGGTCGAGTGCGATTTTCCGGAGACCCGGCGGGAGTCCACGCGCTGAAGCGAGCCTCGCGCATTGGACTTGTAAATGATGACCGTGCCCTCACCCTGGGTGTGGACGGACAGGCAAATATCTTCGATACTCGTCCAGCGTTTCCAGTACGAGGCAGGGAAGGCGTTGAAATAGGTCGCGAAGGACAAACGCGATCCGGCACGAATCAGAGTCGAGCGGCGGTCGATGAAATCTTCCGCGTGCGTGTCCGACATGGGGCTGGATGCATAACCATCGGACTCTGACGAGGTCTTCTTGGACGACGACAGGGCGTCATTGGTGCCCAGAGAACCGTTCATGGTCGACAGCTGCACGCCCGTCGCCTGCCCCGAGTCGACGTACAGCGGAACCGTGTCCATCTGTTCGGCCGGAGGGAAAATGACGCGCTGAAGGGTCTTGAGGTTCTTGGTCATGGGTTCGGTCGGTTGACTGCTCACGCGTCCACTCCCCCGCTTTCGAGCTTCTGGCCGCCTTGGAAGTGCGACCTGATCTTGTTGTCGAACATAGACAGCGCAGAGCCGATGGCCATGTGCATGTCCAGGTATTTGTAGGTTCCGAGGCGTCCACCGAAGAGAACCGATTCTTCTCCGCGGGCCAAGTCGCGGTACTTCAACAGCCTCTGACGGTCCACGTCGGTGTTAATCGGGTAATAGGGCTCATCACCCTTTTCTGCGAAACGGGAGAACTCGCGCATGATGACGGTGGCGTCCTTCGTGTAGTCCCGTTCCGGGTGGAAGTGACGGAACTCGTGAATACGTGTGAAAGGCACGCCCTCGTCCGGATAGTTCATGACCGAACAACCCTGGAAGTCCTCCATCGGGAGCACCTCTTCTTCGAGATCAATCGTGCGCCAGGACAGATCCCCCTCGGCATAGTCGAAGTAGCGGTCCACGGGACCCGTGTAGACGACCGGTACCTGGCCGAGAACCTTGGAGCGAGAGAACTCGTGGCTGTCATCGAAGAAATCCGTGTCGAGGTGAACCTCGATGTTGGGGTGATCGGCCATACGTTCGAGCCAGGCGGTGTAGCCGTCGACCGGGAGGCCCTCATGCGTGTCGTTGAAGTACCGGTTGTCATAGGTGTACCGGACGGGGAGACGATTGATGATCGACGCCGGCAGGTCCTTGGGATCGGTCTGCCACTGCTTGCCAGTGTAGTGCTTGATAAACGCTTCGTAGAGCGGACGACCAATGAGCTGGATGCCCTTGTCGTTGAGGTTCTCCGGATCGGTGCCCGCAAGTTCCCCGGCTTGCTCCTTGATGAGATCCCGGGCTTCCTGAGGGCTGTACGCCGAGCGGAAGAACTGGTTGATCGTCCCCAAGTTGATCGGCATGGGGAAAACCTCGTCATTGTGCCGTGTGTAAACGCGGTGGACGTAGTTGGTGAACTCGGTAAAGCGGTTGACGTAATCCCACACCCGCTCGTTGGAAGTGTGGAACAGGTGCGCACCGTAGCGGTGGACCTCGATTCCAGTCTTCTCTTCCTTCTCGCTGTAAGCGTTACCACCGATGTGCGAACGGCGGTCAAGAAGGGCAACCTTGAGTCCCAACTCCGTCGCCGCTTGCTCGGCGATGGTCAATCCGAAAAGACCAGATCCTACGACCACTAGATCTGCGTTCACGCAAAACTCCTGTTGCTCTTGAGCCAGGGCCGCTGATGGGCCCGAGGGCTGACGTGTCCGCGTCCGACCTTTCGATCGCACACGGATCTCTCGATTTCGATCCTAGTAGAAAGCATGCGGCGACAAATCATCTGTTGACCCACAGCATCGATTCTCCAGGAGTCCCGACTTACCAAGCTACAACACGGTGGTGAGACATGCCTTAAGCCCAGCCGAACATCGAGAAGTTTTTCAGAAATAACCCTCAACCAGGACCAACGTCTTCGCCCGTCCACAACCGTATTGACCCCGGGGGTATCCGGGGTAACGGTACACAATTGTTGGCCGCTTTGGTCATTTCGGGCGAAGACCGCCCCCTTGCAGAGTTAGATCACGGTATGGAGCTCAATATTTCGATTTTTGATCCAACGGTTTCACGAGGGTTTTCGATGAGGATCTCAGCCTCCGTCGGAACGCAGGGGGCACTCATCGAAGACCTCCTCAACGAGCACATCGGCCATCAAACAACGTGGCATGTAGGAGGTATCCCACTTCATCAAGCGAAGTTCGGATCCCCACCGTTCGTCGAGGGAGCCATGATTCGCGCTTCAGAGGGTTCGTCCCCGCCAGCTGAGCCAGCGCCCCTCAGAATCACCTGCACCGAGGGTTTCGCAGCCGGAACCAACTTCCCGGTCAGGAGGGGTAGTTTCACCATGGGGCGGGACCTCACGGATATTTCTTTGAGCAACCCGCATCTACCTCCTTTCGCGGCCACGCTGAACGTCACTGATCAACATGCCGTCTTCCGTCCAGCCGATCAGAAACCTGTGACCAAGCTCGCATGCGGTGAGATCATTACTGTCAACGGGTCACGCCTCGAGCTTGAGGACTGGACAACAAAACGTCCCCTGTCCGTGTCGCACCTTCCCTTGCCCGCACAAGATCTCCGCTTCGCCAGCGATTCGGAGGGTCGGAAAATCTTGCTGTTCACCAGCCTCGTGCCGATCCTGTTCGGCGTGGTGACCGCATTGGTCTGGAACATGTGGTTCATGCTCCTCTTCGGATGCTTGAGTTCGATCGTGACCTTGGCCCACTGGTGGGCCAAGGGCCGAGGCAAGGGCCGTGATCGAAAACTGTTCGCAGAAGCCCGTTCCCGCGAGCTCAATTCCATCGCACGCCTCGTACCTCCCATCGGAGCCCGAATTGCTGAGGTCGTTGTTCGACTCGAGTCTTCTACGGAGTGGAGCAGAAGTCCTCCATCGCCGCGTGGACGACGTCCCTATGAGACGTCTGCACAAGAGCTGTGGGTCAGGTGGGGGCGAGGCCCTCGCGCTCTTCATATTTCGGATAGGTTTTCGAGTCCGACCTATACAGCGCAGAACATGCCTGTGTTGACGAGCCTTCGGGTCCCCCATCTCCTGCTGATGAGCACGGACGGTCGCGACGACGGCATGGCTACGTTGCTTGCCCATTTGCTGGTGGACGGTCTACCCCTTGAATGGGCCGCTTGTCCTGCAGACTGCGACATCTGTCGAGAGTTTTCACGACGGTGGGGACAGCTCGTGAATTTCTCGGACGACAGTGCTCCGTCGCTCTCGAATCCTCCCGTTTCGCTGGTATGCGCGAACCGATTCACGCTGGAGAACGGTCCAGGCATGATCGTTTTCATCGGATTGGACTCTCCTCGCCTCTCTCCGCCTGCCGCGTGGGACGGGATTCTGGTCAGCCCATCCCCCGGCGGACTCGTGATCAGGCCCGAAGGCACAGCGAAGGACGGCTGCATAGGGGCGGTGAGCGGAGTCGGACTGACGTGCTCTGCACCGGATATTCCACCGCTGGACCTCTTGGAGATATTGGTCCACGTCAATCGTTCTCTGGTACCCGTCAACCGGTCCGTGACCTCCTGCCGGCTGTCCACTCGGGAAGACCTCGCCATCGAGACTGCTTCGGACCGCTGGTCACTGTCGCGAAAGGATGCAGCGCTCATGGTTGATTTCGGGAAAGACGCCAAAAGCGGAAAGCTCTTGAGCTACGACTTGAATGAAATCGGCCCACATTGCGTGGTTGCCGGGACCACCGGATCAGGGAAATCAGAATTCTTGCGAGGAATTCTCACTTCCTTGGCTCTGCGGTATCCGCCGGACCGTATTGGGTTCATCCTCATCGACTTCAAGGGCGGTACCAGCTTCGGACCTGTAGCTCGTTTGCCGCATGTCCACTCGGCTCTCTCCGATCTGGACGAACCTGTCATCCTCCGAGGCTTGGCCTTCATCGAGGCGGAAATTCGCCGCAGGGAATCGCTCTTCGCGGACGTCAAAGCACACTCGTGGCCGGAATACACCAAAGGGTTCCGTGGTGATTCCGGCACGAAGCGGTGCCCGCTACCGGAAATCCTGGTCGCCGTCGACGAGTTCAGAATCCTGGTCGACACATTCCCCACTGCCATGGACAGGCTCATGCACATAGCGGCGGCAGGCCGATCACTCGAAATCCACCTCGTCATGTCCACCCAACGGCCACAAGGCGCAATTTCTTCCGATATTCGGGCGAACGTATCGGTAAACGTCTGTTTCCGCGTCGCCTCCGAACCCGAATCCGTCGGCGTGATCGGCACTCCCCAAGCAGCAGAACTTCCGGCGACTAGCCCAGGCACGGGATACGTGAGCGTTGCCGGCGCGGTCCTGCATTTTCACGCCATTCATGTGGATGCTCTTCCCAGGACCCCACCGCTCAAGCCTTTGAGGATCCCACGGTCATCACACCAGGAAGTGGGTTCTGGCCGAACGGGCAAGACGTCCGCTTCGACAGACTCGATTCTCGGCGAACATATCGCCGAATTCACGGAACGGGTTCGGATGATCGAATCGGGTTCCACGGCTCCGGTCATACCTCCGCGCCTGGACAATCGGATTTCCCGATTCTCGGATCCGCACATGGTGGCAGGCAGTATGGCTACAGTTCACTCTCCCGGCCTGTACCTGGGCCACGGCGAAATCCCCCGACGTGCTTGGCAAGGCCCTGTGCTGTGGACGGGTCGAGAACTCGGCGCGCTCGAAGTCGTCGGACCTGTTCAGCGTCAGCTTAGTTTTGCAACAAGACTCTTGATGTCAGCGGCAACGGCGAATCAGCCGATCTACGCAATCTCATGCGATCCGGAACTTCACCTTACGATCACTAAGGCGTCGACGGCAGGTCTGGATATTCGTGGCGCGGCCGATCTGGCGGACCCGCTCTTCGTTGTAGAAGTCCTCACCGAACTCATTCGCACGCCACGGAGCAGCCCTTCGAATCCTGTCCTAGTGATCGTTCAGGGCACCGACAGGCTCCTCGAGAGCTTCGTGGCTTTCGGCTACGACCTCGCGAAGAACATTCAGGATTTGGTCGTTGCTCACGGCGCCCACTGGAATCTCGCGCTTCTCGGGGGCAAAAGACTTCCGCCCGACATCCGACAATACTGCCCCGCCAAAATCTTTGCCCAAGATTCGGATTCCAATGAATTTCGTCTTTCTCACCCACGCGAATCCGCCGAACTGCTCGACGACCTGTGGATCTGCGAAGGAACGATGACCCGGAACCGGGGACCCTTGGGACTGCTTCCGCCTTCGCGGAATGCAACCAGGGACCTCACCGATCTGGTCCGGGCGAAACAGGAGAGCGATTCGACAAAACGGCGACCGATCGCACCTGTCGTGAATTTACCGATGATGAGGAGGCCGCGGCCGAAATTGACGTGGTGCCTGCCAGACCATCGCGGATCGAGGGTTCGAGTGACCGACCCAGAGCCGTATCCAGCTGGCCCGGGGCAAAAGCCCGGAATCGAGCTCCTGGTAGGCGTAAGCTCGCCTCTGCCGAAGGAATGTCGCGCGCTGGCCGTCCCCGGAGAAGCACTTGCGTTGGTCTACGCGTCACGCACCACTGAAGAACAGCTCCTGGACGTACTGACGAATTTTAACCCACATCTGGGCTGGCGAATCTTCGAGGCGGGAAACAATCCAATGGCGTCTGGGCTGGGTCAGGTGCTGGAACATACCCCCGCAGGCTCAGGCTCAAACGTGGCCGTTGTCCGAGACGTGCCGAGCTGGCCTCTTGCCGAGATGGATCGGGTCGATGAGATCGTTCATTCCCACCGTTTGGCGATTCTCACTTTTCCCATGGGATCACCGGCGACGATCACCTGCCGATGGGCCGAATCGATACGCTCCTCGACGAGCGCGATTTTCGCGGGCCCGATCCATAATGGTTCGTGCGGGTTTCGGCCTGAGCCAACGCCTCCCTACAAACTCCGCCTCGATGAAGACGAAGGATTGGTCCTGTCACATGGGACGTGGGAGCGCTTCAAGATCCCCCGTATGGCTAGAAGCTCTCGGAGACCGCGTCACGCCGAAGCGGAGCTATCTCTCGCGGAGTCCGTTCGCTCGCAGAAGATGGTTCTGGACAGCGGCGCTGAACAACAGCACACCGACAAGTACTCCGTACAGGACGGGAACGGCCACGAGTAACCAGCCCCACGCGGATGCCATCTGAAGTGCGATGACAATCAGAAAGATCTGGGTCAACAATATGAGAGCCCGCGGCCACAGACTGCCCTTGACGGTGCTCCGTGCTGCTCCTATTAGCCACAGGCCATAACCGATGTACAGAAGGGACATAATGACGATGGCGCCGAAAGGCATGGCGTGGTCCTGGAAGAAGACTTCGACCGTTTGAAAAATTCCTGCTCCGACAAGACAGAGACCCTCGAGGCCGACAAGACCTGCCAAGACGAAAACGGGGCGGGAAGGACTCACCCGAGGCTCATTCTCCAAGCGTGCTTCTTCCGATCGAGAGTCAGTCATGAGCCCATTCTAACGGGACCGATTCGAACCGACTGATCCACCAGAAATTCCCGCTCGACCGCGTGATCACGCCTGGGATGGTTTCCGTGTCAAGCGCTCTCGAGTGTGAGATAAAACATCACTAATGTGTCAATTTGACAGACGGACCCTCTTGTTCACGAGAAGTTTACGTGGGAACCTTTAAGAAGTTCTCAATCAAGCCCCCGTCCTGGGGGCTCTTTATTTGTATTACTCGCTGGCGAACCGATTTTGGCGCGTCATGACGGGGCATCACATGTGAAACAAGGAGCGTGCATCGATGGATTGGCGCAGTCGCGCAGCCTGTCTCGAAAAGGACCCTGAGCTTTTCTTCCCGGTTGGAAATACCGGTCCGGCCCTCCTTCAAATTGAGGAGGCCAAAGCCGTCTGCCGAAGCTGCACCGTCATGGACACCTGCTTGCAGTGGGCCATGGAAACCGGCCAAGACTCCGGTGTCTGGGGAGGAATGAGCGAGGACGAGCGACGCGCGATGAAACGCCGCGCCGCACGCGCCCGCCGCGCGTCCTAGACGTTTACGTCTGACTGGACACACCCCCTCGTATTTATGGCGCCGCCCTCGGAAGATTTCTTCTTCCTGGGGCGGCGTTTTCCGTTGGGTGCCGACTCGATGAGACCGCTCAGACTATGACCGGTCAGCTGCCCGCTCGGGAATTTGTGCGGTGATGACCACTTCCGTTCCGCCACCGTTACGCGGACGCCAGACTATGGACCCCTTGAGCTCACTGGCGACGAGGGTCCGAACGATCTGCATTCCAAGGCCCTCTCCCTCGGAAGGAGGCCGGTAGGCGGAGACGCCCGATTCCTCGATGTAGCTGTCCCCCATCCCGATGCCGTCGTCCCCCACCGTCACGATGAGTTCTTGCCCACCATCCGCAGCATCCACTCGACGCCCATCGAGCGTAACGGTCCCGGAATGCCCATCGAGTCCGTGCTCAACAGCGTTGGCCACGATTTCGTTGATGATCAAGGCTAGCGGCGTGGCCAGTTCACTGGGAAGCTGGCCGAACTCGCCCGTCATTTCGGTTGAAACCGCCTGTCCTGGGGAAGCCACCTCAGCCGCAAGATGGAACTGGCGATTAATCAGGTCGTCAAAATCAACGTTCTGCGTCAGCCCCTGCGACAGGGCCTCATGCACCATGGCGATCGTGGCCACACGACGCATGGCCTGCTCCAATCCCAGTTTCCCCTCGGAGGAAGTCATTCGCCGGGCTTGCAGGCGCAACAATGCTGATACAGTCTGCAAATTGTTTTTGACTCGGTGGTGAATTTCTCGGATCGTCGCGTCCTTGGTCATTAATTCCAATTCGCGACGGCGCAATTCCGTCACGTCACGGCAGAGGAGCAACGCCCCGAACCGCTCCTCCCCACGTCGCGTCTGGCGTCTCAAGGGGACTGCCCTGAACGTGATGCTGACCTTGGACGTGCTGACCTCGCCCCTCCAGGGCATACGTCCAGTGAGAACGAGCGGGAGAGTCTCGTCCGCTTTCTCGGCGGCGGGGAGAAGGTCCCGAGTCAGATCGGCCAGTAGGTTCCCGGTCAACGCGTCCGCGAATCCGAGTCGCCGGTAGACCGATACAGCATTGGGAGATGCAAAAGTGACACGACCTTCGGCGTCCAAACGGATAACGCCATCGCTGACCCTCGGGTTGCCGCGCGAAGTCTCATTCGACGAGCTGAAGTCCGGCCACGCCCCACGGGCCACCATACTGAGGATCTCTCGTGCGGTTTCACGGAAGACAGTGTCGAGTCTTCCCTGCATCCGACCTGATTGTTCGCCGTGGTGCAACGACAGGACGGCTACTGTTCGTCCGTTTCTGACGAGAGGGTACAGAACCACGCGCATCGTCGACTCCGCATTCCAGTCGACCCTGTCCAAGAACTGAGTCGCCTGGTCGTACCAACAAATGCGCGCGGCCGTCTCCACCTGCGAGCTCATTCGAAGCCCCACCATGTCTCGATGGAAGACGGTTTGCGTTGTCGAGGGCCGAACGTGCGCCATCCCGGAGAATCCGGCTTGCGGAGCGGGACCGCCTTGCCCTTTTCCGCTCCGCTCACTCGATTGAAATTCTTCAGGGAACCACAGCACAAGGTCACCTTGTGCGAGATCGGCGATCATTTGCCAATCCCCGACCAAAAGGTGCAACCACTCTGAGTCGCCCGGACCGAATTCGCCGGTTTTAAGTAGAGGTTCCGCGAGCGTCATATCATCCTTGCAAGTGGAGTGGCTGTCTACTCACCATCTTAGAGGCCGCCAAGGTGCCCTCCGTAGTCGTTGCGTCGGAATAGCTCGACTAGATATGAGCCCCGTCAGCATCTGACAAGCAGTCACGACGACTCAGGCCCTCTATGGTCGGCTCCCCGTTCTGTGGAATGTTGTCGTCGATCGGGGTGACCGAAAGTATTTCACATTTGGGTGAACGACTTGAGGCCGCGAACAACCCGAGATATATACGGTGTGTACTCTCGGACGAACCGCCGATTCTCGGCATCTCGGAAGGAATCCTGCCCGTGACCGCGCGACACTTTCTTACTTTGGCTGACGTCGCGGACATCCTGAATATCTCCATATCACAAACGAGAGCTCTGGTACGTTCCGGGGAGCTTCCCGCTATCCAGATCGGCGGTCGGGGCCAATGGCGGATAGAACGATCAGTCCTCGAGGACTACATCGCGGAGGGGTACAGAAAGACGGCGGAACTCATCCACCATCGAGACGACGTCGTTTGATAGCCCCCCCCTGTCCCTGCCCCTGGGACCGTGTGCTCTGGCGGTGAGACGCTTTTCGTCGTCCGTAAATGAGTGTTGTCGATGAATCTGCTTGTTGCAGGCTATGTATTGACTCTTGGTCCACCATTTCGCCTTTTCTTCATCCACAGGCCTTTACGGAAGCCCCGGGTGCACTGTAAATATAGATCATCAACTCGCACCAAACGGCATCAAAGGAACACCGTGATGACCAAAAGCCCACAAGCTCGTCCCCACCCCGGCCGATCGCATCTCGGAAAGACCAGTCCACGGCCGGCAGCCCTCCGTTTTGCCGCAGGTTTCGGCGCCGTAGCAGTTCCGCCTCTGCTCTCCATATACATGGTCTTGCGGTTGGGGGTCGGCGAGCTGGCTCTCAGCGTCCTGTCCGGAACAGGCGGCACAGAGCCGTCTGCCGACGAACTCATCATGGGGCTCTGTGCAACGGGCGCTCTCATCATGTCTCTGTGGTGGTGTGTTGAAGGGACATCCGTACTCATCGCCGTCGCGGCAGGATCTAGCTCGTCCCAGCGTAGACAGAAGAGCTGGCGCAATACCCCGATTCTCCGCAGGGTCTTGGGCCTTGTGTTGGGCACTCACATCATTATTGGATCGGCGCCGTCCTTGGCGACTCCGGGGAGCATATCCGGCGACCCCGCCGCCCTCGGGACGACTCCCCCAGATTCACTGTCAGCCCAGGTGAGCCCTCTCTTCGGTGGTTCCCCCGTTCGTCCGGAGCCTTCCGAGCCTCGTTCTGACCAGCGAACACCCTCCGATCTGGATGCGCAATCCACCGAGAAACCGTCACCCTACTTCGCCAGCATGAACGAACCTCGCGGGCTTGCCGCGGGTTCGAATGACTCCGGCTCGGTGGAATATCGGGAATGGGTTGTCCATCGCGGTGAATCTCTGTGGTCCATAGCAGGTCACTTGGCCGGGCCCGGTGCCACGGACGGAGACATCCTCCGAACCATGCACGCCCTGGAGTCGGAGAACCGGTCGGCTCTCCGAGGCCGGCCTTACCTGATCCATGCCGGCACGGTGCTTGCGGTGCCCCATCGATTCTCGTCATAGTCACGGGATTCTATGGGTCCGGAGAGCAGTCTGTGACCCGGCGATCGCTTCTTCTCCCTCTCAACATCCCTGATCATGAAAGGATCTCCCATGAGCTCACGACCAGAGCATCGAGGCCGTCGGCGCGTCAACAAACGAGGGACCGTCCTGTCCATCGAAAATCTGCGCGGTACGCCACGGGCGCACCCCGAAGGGCCACCTTCTTTCTACAAATGGCGCGATCATTCGACAGACCCTCGGGAGGAGCTTCGGCGGGTCCACGCCATAGCCGGCACGATGGGTGTGGCAATTATCGAAGTCATCTCGGGCAAACGATCTCCGAGCCAGCTCGTCCGGTGGGTGCATCCGAGAGTCTTGGAGCGCATCGAGAGGAGGGCTACGATCGAGACCGCGGAAGGCCCCGTTGCCGCCGAACCCATTTTCGGGAACAAGCGTTTCAACCCGACCAATCTGAGACCTCGACGGGTCCGCGCCATACCCGTTGGACACAACGAATACGAGGCGAGCGTCGTCGTGGGCAACGGTGACCGTTGCCGGGCTTTGGCCCTCCGCATCCACAAGGCGAGAGGTCAGTGGCAAATCATTCAGGCCGAAATCGGCTAGTCTGCGTCATCCCGCCGCGCCGGTTCTCCAGCCAGCGGTCCGTTCAAACCCGAACATTCCCTGGTCCGCGAAGGGCGGACCTCGACAATATGAAACTGGGACCGGATGCCGAACATACAATGTTCAGCCTCCGGTCCCATATTCGGGTCAGCCCGTAGCACAGGGCCCCGCGGCGATCACGCGAAAGTTATTTGCGCTTCTTGCGGCTCTTCTTCGTGCTGCCCCGCCCACGAGCGGGCTTCTGCTCGGACGCCCCTGACACGGTGTCCCCCGACGAAGCAGCGGTGGTTGCCGTCGAAGACTCTCCCCCGGACGAAGCAGGCGCCCCATCCGCTGGCGCTTCGTCCTCGGGGTTTGCCTCGATATGGGATTCCTCGCCGCCGTCCTCACTCGGAGCCGAGAGTCGGAGGAACTTCGGCTGCTGAGGAATGGTCAGCGCTTGCGAAGACATCTGCGTACGCTGCTTCGTGAGGTCGAGGTTGAACAAATATGCAACCGTCTCTTCGCGAATCGCGTCCATCATCGTCTGGAACATCGCGTAGCCTTCACGCTGATATTCGACGAGGGGATCGCGCTGGGCCATGGCTCGCAGGCCGATGCCTTCCTTGAGGTAATCCATCTCGTAGAGATGTTCGGGCCAATGCCGCCCAATCACGGAAAGAACGACCCGACGCTCGATGTTGCGCATCGCATCGGATCCGACCTCTTCCTCACGAGTCTCGTAGATGACTTTCGCATCGGACAGGATCTCTTCGATGAGCTTTTCCTGGGTGATCTTCGAGCGACCGCCCACCGACTCCTCGAGGTCTTCGATCGAGATGCTGACAGGATATATAGTCTGCAGCGACTCCCAGAGGCGTTCGAGGTCCCAGTCTTCCGCGTGCCCCTGCCTGGTCTTGTCCTCAATAGCCGAGGTCAGGACCTCGTCGATGAACTTCTGGACTTGCTCGCCTATATCGTCGCCCTCAAGGATCTTCGCACGGTCCGAATAAATGGCCTCGCGCTGACGGTTGAGGACGTCGTCGTACTTGAGAATGTTCTTACGTTGTTCGGCGTTCCTGGCCTCGACCTGATTCTGCGCAGATGCAATCACTCGGGTGACGATGCGATGCTCGAGAGCCGTGTCGTCCGGTGCCCCGGCCATGAGCCGGCCGGCGGCCGCCCCGTTGAACAGACGCATGAGGTCATCGGCGAGTGAGAGGTAGAAACGGGACTCACCCGGGTCGCCCTGGCGACCGGAACGGCCGCGCAACTGATTGTCGATGCGGCGAGACTCATGCCGCTCGGTGCCCAGCACGTACAAACCACCGAGCTCCGTGACTTCCTCATGCTCCTTCTTGGTCGCCTGCTCGCACTCGGCCAGGACCTCGGGCCACTTGGCTTCGTATTCTTCGGGACGCTCCTGAGAGTCGTAACCCAGCTCGGTCATACGGTCCACCGCGTCGAATTCGGCGTTGCCACCGAGCATGATGTCTGTACCGCGACCGGCCATGTTGGTCGCAACCGTGACGGCGCCCTTTCGGCCGGCCTGGGCGACGATCGCTGCCTCACGGGCGTGGTTCTTGGCGTTCAGCACCTCGTGCGGAACGCCTTCCTTGATGAGAAGCTTGGACAAGTACTCGGACTTCTCCACGCTCGTGGTACCCACCAGAACCGGCTGGCCCTTCTCGTGACGCTTGGCGATGTCCTTGACGACGGCCGCGAACTTGGCGACCTCGTTCTTGTACACCAAGTCCGGCTGGTCCTTACGAATCAGCGGCTTATTGGGATCGATAACGGCGATGCCCAGCTCATAGGTATTGACGAATTCCGCGGCCTCCGTCTCAGCGGTACCGGTCATGCCGGAGAGCTTGTCATAAAGGCGGAAGTAGTTCTGCAGTGTGACAGTCGCCAGAGTCTGGTTTTCGGCCTTGACCTCGACCTGTTCCTTGGCTTCGATCGACTGGTGAACGCCCTCGTTGTACCGGCGTCCCGGAAGGATGCGCCCCGTGTGCTCGTCCACGATCAGGACTTCGCCCTTCATGACAACGTAATCCTTGTTGTTCGTGAACAGCTCTTTGGCCTTGATCGCATTGTTGAGGAATCCGATCAGCGGCGTATTTGCGGATTCGTAGAGATTGTCGATGCCCAAATGATCTTCGACCTTCTCGATACCGCTCTCGAGCACGCCGACGGTTTTCTTCTTCTCGTCAACCTCGTAGTCTTCGTCGCGAACCAGCGTCTTGGCAACTCGGGCGAATTCGTTGTACCAGCGGTTCGCTTCCCCCGACGACGGGCCGGAAATGATGAGCGGCGTCCGGGCCTCATCGATGAGAATCGAGTCGACCTCATCCACGATGGCGAAGTTGTGTCCGCGCTGCACCCGGTCGTCCACGGTCCAAGCCATATTGTCCCGGAGATAATCGAAACCGAACTCGTTGTTCGTACCGTAGGTGATGTCGGCTTCGTACTGTTTCCGGCGCACCTCAGGGGTCTGCTGGGAGACGATCACGCCGGTCTCAAGGCCGAGGAACCGGTAGACACGCCCCATCAGATTGGCCTGATACTCGGCCAGATAGTCATTCACCGTGACGACGTGGACGCCCTTGCCCGTCAGCGCATTGAGATATGCGGGGGCCGTTGCGACCAGAGTTTTGCCCTCACCGGTCTTCATCTCTGCGATGTTTCCCAGGTGAAGGGCGGCGCCGCCCATCAGCTGAACGTCGTAATGCCTTTGTCCCAAGGTCCGTCCCGCAGCCTCGCGAACGACAGCAAATGCCTCGGGCAGGAGGAGGTCGAGCGATTCACCCTCCTCGATGCGTTTCTTGAAGGAGTCAGTCTCGGCACGCAATTCAGCGTCCGTGTACTCCTTGAAATCATCTTCCAACGAGTTGATGGCATCGGCATAGACCCTCAATTTTTTGAGCAGTCTTTTGTCTCCGGTGCGGAGAACCTTTTCCAAGAAGGATGCCACGAGTACTTACTCCTAGTAGCTGACGAGATTCCAAGTGCAGTGACCACGGTTTAAGGCCATGCGGGGCCGCCATAGGTGCTACCCCAACAGCCCAGTCTACGTAAGTCTAAACAAGGCGCCTGGGTTTTGCCTTAGTAGCGACAAAAATTGTGGGTTGAGCGCGTCTCGCCCGGGCCGTATTGGCCCGGGCGAGACAATCGTCTTCAACGCGACACGTCAACCTTCAGTAACGGGTTTGTACATCCTGGTTTCGTTGAGCCCTTCCGGCGGAGCGTCGTCCCCGAGAACGATTACCCCGTACGTCCAACCTTTGCGGCGATAGACGGCCGCCGGCCTGTCCAATTCCGAATCCACGAACAGGTAGAAATCGTGCCCCACGAGCTCCATGCGATCCACCGCTTGATCCACCGTGATTTTTTCGGTGGGGAACGTCTTCCTGCGGATCTCGACTGGGGAGACATCGTCGGCCAGCGAGTAACCGTCGTCGAAAGAATCCTGCTGGTCGTCTCCGGGTTGCTTTTCCAAGACAATATCTTCAATAGGCACCTGGCCTCCGGACGACCCGTCAATCACCGGGATTGATCCGGTTGCCTCCGAGACCGATTGTGGCCGGTGGTTGCCGCGGTGGATCTTTCGGCGGTCCCTTGCTCTGCGGAGCCTCTCGAGCAGCTTCGCGTAGGCGTCCTCGAATACGGCGAATTTGTCCGATCCTTGAGCTTCGGCACGAAGAACAGGGCCTTTACCATGAACGGTGATCTCAACGGTGATGGCTTGAGGCCCGTTTCCGACCTTGCTGACCTTCACATCAACGACGTCCATGTGGTCGTTGAGCTTCTCGAACTTCTCGACCTTTTCCTCTGCATACTCCCGAAAGCGATCCGGGACCTTGACGTTGCGTCCGTATACATTGAGTTCCACGATGGCCTCCCGCGGTTGGGGCGAGGTGAGGTCTCGCTGGCTAGCGAGTCGCGCTCGGGCCCTCGAGCCTCACAGGGAGCGGATCTGACCGTCTCCTTGACTCAACGTTAATTGACGAAGAACCTTTCGTCACCCACCCGATCAATGTGACGCGCTAAACATTCGGAGTTTCTCTCAGGGCGCACGAACACTCGCGATGACGGCCGCTCCCACCACTGTGGCGCCGGCTTTCTCGATGGCGCGTTTGGACTCCCGGAGGGTCGATCCCGTGGTCGCCACGTCATCGATAAGGATGCATGTGCGCCCCTGGAGTTCAGGTCGGAGTCCCATCAACCGGGCGGGTACAGACAAAGAGACATGCATGGACCCGTCCGCGCGCTGCGAACGCTGGCGAGCGCTCAGGCTCTTTTGTCCGTTCGCACGGCCCGTCATGCAGGAGACGACCCCACGAAAGTGAGTCTCCCTCCTGATAAGCAGCGGAGCAACGCGCAAGCCACCGTGTCGTTTGGCCTCGTGGAGTCTGCTGCTCGATCCGACGGCCTTGCGGATGAGCAGCTCGCTGGGTACGAATCCACGCCTCCTGAACGCCGCGGCCGAAGAGGGTACGGGGACCAGCAAGACGGTGTCAGCTCCCCAAGACGAGCCCCGCGTGCGGTATTGCGCTGGCCAGCGGCCTTTCATGGCCTCGGCAACGGACCGCGCCAACGCTCGACCGAGAAATGGCGCGACGTCGACCCGCTGGGCGTTTTTGAACGCAAGGAGAAGCCTCGCCAATTCGTGACGGTAGGAACCGGCCGCGAAGCAAGGAACCTGCGAGGGCCATTGGGGCAATGAATCGGCGACATCCCGCGGACAAGAGACAAGCCTGTGCACGAGAGCTCGGCAAATCCGGCACACGGGGCCTCGCCCTTCAGAACACCCCGCGCACGGTTGAGGAAAAATCAGCTCCACGGCGTCGGCCAACGCGTCCGTCAGGCGCAAGGCCATCCGATCGCAGGTCTGCAGCGCATCGCTTTTTTCCACGCGGATCCCTCCTGTACGGCATCGTCACCGTAATGATGACGGACGCTCTGGTGGAGTCCGCCGGAATTCGGGAATCTGTGGACGGAAAAATTATCCCGAATAGGCCAGGTCTCTGACCTTCGTGTCGACTCTGGTCCAAGACGTCCCCGTCAGCGAGTACGTGTCCGTACTGGTTTGGGCGTAAATGGAGTCCTTGCCATTGCCACCGGAGATGTGTTCGATATCGGACAGCCCATTGACGTCATTGGTTTCACCCGCCAGCGAAACCGTCTGCACGGTTCCGTCCTGCGTATTCGCGACGACCACGTCAGTATCGGATATCCAGGAAGCCTGCGTTGCGTTGCGAGTTGTACCGACCCGCAAGGGCTCTCCCAAACTCTCCGGGGCGCCCTGGGCGTTACGTTTGATGCCACTGACCCATACGCGGGCGTTGTCGCCTTCGCCGGTGACGACCAGAGCCCGCGAACCGTCACGAGAAATCCTCAGGGACTGAATATGCTGGTCGCGAAGCCAGTCCGCCTCGACCTTCTGAGGCTCGTCGCTGTCGCCCCCGGAGTCGAGGGCGTAAACGGACCCTTCAGTGCCACCAGCCCACACCCATTTGTTCGTGTCGACGCTCGGCGCGGTAATGGACTCTTCCATGTCGGTGTCCAGCGCCTTGCCCGAGGTTGTCCTCACGGCAAGGTGTTCTCGGTCCTCATCGGTGTATGCATAGACACGTCGCTGTGAGTCCATGGTCGGCATCGACGGCTGAACTTGGCTCGGGGCCAGGCCTGAAACTTTTCGGGACTGGCCGTCCGCGTACGTCACGAGGTCACCTTCCAACACGCCGACTTGCGGACTGGGGACCTGCGGATTGATCGTGGCGGCCTGGTAATCCCCAAGTTTGCCTGTCTCGACGGCTTTATCATCGACCGAGAGTCTCACGCTCTCGACGGAATTGGTGCTCTTTAACGTCTGCTCGAGTTGGGTATTCAATCGTTCGAGCGTTAGTTGGTTCGCGTCAGACACGTCAGTTCCCGCGAGCCCCACTTCAGCGGAGGAATTGCTGATCGGGACAGATTGGCGCATCAGGCTCGTTCCGTTCGGCACCGCGGTAGCAACTGCTCCTTCCAAATAAGGAGCCGGGCCTTGCAGCAGGACTCTCACGACCGACGTCGCCACGGTCGATCTGTTGGCGAACCAACGAATATCGGGGACCGCGTAGCTGAAAGTCGGGTCGTAGAAGTAAAGCGTGAACGAACGGAACAGCTGCTCGAACTCCGAACGGGACAACATCGTGCCGTTGGGAATCGATGCGATCCGCCATTGCCCGTTAACCTGTGTGAACTTGGCGGCGACCTGCTGCTTGTCTGGGTTCCTGAACGAGGTCGCAATCCCTCGACCGTCGATGGATGTCGACACGTTGACCTCGGCCGTGGCTTGCTGGTCGCTCTGCCCCGAATCGATCTTGACGTCGTCTGAGTAAACCAGAGTCCGGTCCTCGGGCTTCCAGCTCCCGGCCAATTCCGTTGTGAGGTATTCACGGGCCACAGAGTAGTCGTTCTCTACTCCGGTACCCGCCTTGATGAAACCGTTCAGGATCTCCGAGGGGGAGGCGCCATTCTGCGGTCCTGAAGGGCTGAAAGCTGGAGACGCCGACGAGGCGCTGGCATCGGGTTCGTTGTAGTGGTACACAGGGCCACTGGTCGGAATCCTCCCGCACCCGACGAGGAGGAGTCCAACCACGCCGACCCAGGCCACCGCGCGCACGATCGACGTCCGTCGGCCGGACCAAGTCCTCCGTTGGTGTCCGCTCATGCTTCAGTGCCCTCCTGCGATCCGTCTTCGTCTTCGCCGTGACTGTCCTCGATCTCAGGGATCGAAGCGGGTGTGTCGGGGACTCCCTCCGGCGGCAGGCCGAGAGGCGAATCTCCCGCGGGTCGCCCCCCTTGTTTGGGAAGCGTCAAGCGGAAACATGCACCATGATCGAGTTCGCCCCAGGCCTCTAATCTGCCTTGATGAAGTCGAGTATCTTCCGCCGCGATCGACAGACCGAGGCCGGTACCGCCCAAGGTTCGCTTGCGCGACGGATCGGCACGCCAGAAACGATTGAAAACCTCACGCGTCTGTTCCGGAGTCATCCCCATGCCATGGTCGCGGACGGCAACGGCGGCGTCGAGATCGTTGGCCGCAATATGGACGTCGATTGGCTTCCCTTCGGAATGCTCGATCGCGTTGACGAGCAGGTTCCTGAGCACTCTTTCAATGCGTCGCGGGTCCATTTCCACAGAGCAACGCTGTTCCGTCCCGTGCAGTCGAACTTCGAGTCCTTGTTTGTCCAAGTGCGGACGCACGGATTCCACGGTGTCCTCGACAAGGTCGCCCAAGTCAACCGTGCTGGAGTCGAGGGTCGCCGAGCCGGCGTCGAAGCGGGATATCTCAAGGAGGTCGGACAACAGCGACTCGAACCGATCGACTTGGTGGTAGAGAAGCTCCGTGGATCGCTGGAAGGACGGATCCATGTTGTCCCGACCGCCGTACAACAGCTCGGCCGCCATCTTGACGGTGGTCAACGGGGTGCGCAGCTCATGGGACACGTCCGAAACGAATCTTTGTTGCATCTTCGACAGCGTCTCGAGCTGAACAATTTGTTCCTGAATGCTGTCGGCCATGTGGTTGAAGGATGTGCCAAGTACCGCCGCTTCGTTCTCGCCCCGGACGACGACTCGCTCACCCAGGTCGCCGCGCGACAATCTTTCGGCCGAGCGCGCCGTCTGCGAAATGGGGCGAATGACGGAGCGCGTGACCCACCAGACAATAGTCGCGACGAAGACCAGAAGGATTGCGAAGCCCGCCACGATGACCAGCTGGATGTAATCCAGAGTCCCTTGCGATGAGGACAGATCATAAACAAGGTAAAGGGCGTAATCGTTGCCCTGGTTCAAATGGACTTTGGTGCCCACGAAGATCACAGGCAGCTCGGGACCGTTCCCGTTGGCTTGAACCTTCGAGGACTGCCAGAACACGCCGTTCTGGGCAGCGACCTGTTTCTGCAAGTCCTGCGGCACGGACGACGACGTCATCCAGTCGTTCTGACTAAGGGGACCCACGTAGCCCTGCCCCTGGTGGTATTCCACCGGAATAAGAATCCACTGGCGCTTTGCGTCGGCCCCGTGATTCTCCAGAATCGTGAGTGTTTCGCGCATGAGCGACTGGACCTCGTTCTGGTCCGAGGTCACCGCATTGTCGAATATCTTCTGGACGTCGGAGAACCCGCTCGAGGATTCTTCGAGGGCCTGCTCCTGACGCTCTTTGAACAGACTGTTCGCGATCTGAGTCGAGAGGAAGTTGCCGGCAAAAATGAAAGCCACCAGAGCAAGCGAGGTCGCCACGATCACCGCGGAGAATTGGAGAGATTCCCGCCATTGTTTGCGGATGCCCCTAATGAAAGCGGGAACTGCGCCAAAAAAGCGCCTCGCTCTACTATGTGGTGTGTGCTTTGCCATGTCCTCTTAGCGTCGCACCTGGCTCGCGTTGGCCTTGTACCCAACCCCTCGCACGGTCTGAATTAGGTCAGGTTTTTCTGGGTCCTTTTCGATCTTAGCGCGGAGCCGCTGAACGTGGACGTTGACAAGCCTCCGGTCTGCATCGGAGTCGTAACCCCAGATTCGATCGAGGAGAAGGTCTCTGGACAGCACTTGGCCCGGTTCCTGTGCAAGATTGACGAGCAGATCGTACTCGAGCGGAGTCAGGCGCACCGTTGCCTCACCGCGGGTCACGGCCCGACCCGCCAAATCGATACTGAGATCGCCGATCTCAATGCGTTCGGCCGAACGGGCATCACCGGTCCGCAGCCGAGTCCGGATTCGAGCCAAGAGTTCGGCAGGCTTGAAGGGCTTGGCGATGTAATCGTCGGCGCCTGCCTCGAGACCACGAACCACGTCTTCCGTATCCGACTTGGCGGTCAACATGATGACCGGGACGTCCGAGGTTTCTCGGATACGCTCGCACACCTGGATACCGCTCATTCCTGGCAGCATGAGGTCCAGAAGAATGAGATCCGGATCGTAGCTTTCGAAGGCGCTCACGGCACGGTCTCCCGCGTCGCAGAATGTGGGCTCGTAGCCCTCGTTGGTCAGAACGATACCTACCATCTCCGAGAGGGCCTCGTCATCGTCCACTACCAAAATTCGCGCCTTCACTCGCGCTCCTTTCCAGTTCCCCTGAGGTTACCCACGACGGGCACAACAAAACCAGGTTGAAGTCGGCATACTGTTCCATGCAACATTACGCGACATCAGTACGCAATATCCTTTCGGTGCCGACAGTGAAGCAATGAATGTCACGTAAGAGCCGGTCTGATTACTCGCGTGACAGGTCGAGCAGACCCTCCGCAATCGCTGCGCTCCGGGTCTGAACGGTCAAACCTCGTTCAGGTGAGACGGTCGAGAGGTCATCTTCTTCCTCGATCGTCACCTTGGCGAGATCTTGTGCCCCAAGTCCGAGGTCCCGCCACGTTCTCCAGAAAGATCGAATGGTCTCCACAGTCTGGTCCTGGGCTCCGCTACCGGTGACGCCCAACCACGCCGATTGTCCTCGGTCGACGGCGCCGGCGATGCGTTCCCATTCGTCAGCTCCCCGACCGTGCGGACGGGCCGCAATGGCGTCGAAGAACCGCCCGAATTCCATGTCGGGAACCGGGCCACCGACGTCGATGACGGAGCCGACTCCGTGACGTTGGGTGGCTTCCGCGATATCCGCCAGTGAATTCCGAACCTCCGCACGAGGAATCGACCTCAAGGTTCGATAGCCACTTGAGGTAGGGATCTGACCCGCGAGAGCTTGCTCCAGGTCGGGCTCGCACCATCTGACGGTCAGTCCCTCTCCGTCGACCGCTGTTCTGAGGGCCCGCGTCAAAGAGCCCAGCCCTTCGCACAGCGAATCCGCCAGCTCCCGACGGGCGCCGTGGTCACTCAGCACGGCTTCCCCATTCCTTAATTTGAGCTCAGCGGCCAGGCTCACGGGTCCGGTCAGCGACACGACGGTGTGCCCTTTGTGCCCCCGACCCGCAGAACCGATGACATCCGCCAGTATGTTGATATCACTGTGCAACTGCGACGCTGCCGCCCGGGACTCCTTGCTGGGACGCGCCCCAAGTCGCCAGCCGAAGGGTTGACCGTCCGCGTAGAGCTCCTCGAGAGATGCGATGGTTCGGGCCGTACGTGTTGCCGAGAACCCGCGTTCGGGCAGTTCGGGCAAAGGAGAAAGGTGAGGAGCACCCAATTCGCCACGGACGCCGAGGAGAGATTCGTAGAACTCGGTTCCCGAGACTCTCCCTCTGGATGAGGCCACAATCCTGTCCCCGCGAGGGCTGTGGCCTCCGGACGGCGAGTTGAGCGTCATTCCTCGCCCTCCACGGCCTCGCTGTCCCGACCATTGTGATCCTCCGCGATGCGCTCGTGGTGTCGAATGACCTCGCTGATGATGAAGTTGAGAAATTTCTCGGCGAATTCGGGATCGAGGTGGGCGTTCTTGGCGAGATTCCTGAGACGTTGGATCTGAGCTGCTTCGCGGCCGGGATCCCCAGGAGGCAATTGATATTGCGCTTTCAGGTATCCGACCCGTTGCGTCGCCTTGAACCGTTCAGCGAGCATGTGGACGAGTGCCGCGTCAATATTATCGATCGTGCTCCGCATCTGGAGAAGCTCCTCGAAAACGGAGGGGTCGACGTCGTTCAAGGAACTGGCGCGCGCATCAAATGTTTCGCGGGGCTCTGGAGTCTGCGTCATAGTGAGACAGTCTACGGTTCCCTCGGCCGTCTCCGCATACCGAGAGCAACTTCTGACCGCAGCGCTGTCACCAACAGCATTCAGCCGACGATGTCGGGTCGCGAGAGCGAATATGCGCGGTTGATGGTCGCCTGCCCCAGCACGCGGGTTCCTTGGTAAATGACAACGGTCTGACCAGGTGCTACACCACGCAGGGGCTCGTCGAGACGTACGACCAGTTCGCGCGCGGCTTCGCCGTCGACCTCACCGATCTCCAGATGTGCCACCGCAGGAACCGGATCAGCGTGCGCACGCACCTGCGCCTTGATCTGAAAAGATTCCGAGACGGCACCGGGATGGTCCAGGCCGGTACCGAACGCCTGCACTTCGGGAACCGGAAGACCCGCCCATGTCTCTCGGATCCCTCGGATCTCGTCGACCGCAAGCATCTCTTTGGAGCCCACGACGACCTCATTGGTCTTAGGACGGATCTCGAGGACGAAGCGCGGCTTACCGTCCGACGCGGGGCGACCGATCGACAATCCCTTGCGCTGACCCACGGTGAACGCGTGCGCACCCTTGTGAGTTCCCAGAACCTCGCCCGAAGTGTCCTTGATCTCTCCCTCTTCAAGGTCAATGCGTTCTTCAAGCCATCCTCGGGTATCGCCGTCCGGTATGAAGCAGATGTCATGCGAATCGGGCTTCTTGGCGATGGAAAAACCGCGTTCCTCGGCTTCGGCTCTCACCTCAGCTTTGGTGGGCGTCTCCGCGAGAGGGAACATCGAATGCTTCAACTGCTCATGAGTCAATACGCCCAAGACGTAGGACTGGTCTTTGGCCCAATCGGCTGCGCGATGCAGCTCAACGTTGCCGTCCTCGTCCTGGACGACCTTGGCATAGTGGCCCGTGCACACCGCATCGAAGCCGAGGGCAACGGCCTTCTCCAGAAGGGCTGAAAACTTGATTTTCTCGTTGCACCTCATGCAAGGATTCGGGGTCCGACCCTGGGCATACTCGTCGATGAAATTATCGACGACGTCTTCCTTGAAACGGTCCGAGAAATCCCACACGTAGAACGGGATCCCCAATTTGTCGCATACACGACGCGCGTCCATGGAGTCCTCAATCGTGCAACAGCCCCGTGAACCTGTGCGGAGAGTCCCGGGCATACGGGAGAGGGCAAGATGCACGCCGACGACGTCATGTCCCGCGTCCACTGCTCGTGCCGCCGCAACCGCGGAGTCGACACCCCCGCTCATCGCTGCCAATACCCTCATGTGTCCTCTTCCTCAACGGTTCTTTGGTCGGCTTCGCCACGGTACAACGTCCGCGGGCACGGCGCTATTCCCCTCGTCACCGTGCCCTGCACCCCGTGGACCGCGAATATCGGATCAGCTCCAGGGACCACTGGGAGCATGGTCGGCCATTCCCGCCTTGACCGCCTGAGCGTAGGCGGCCGGCAACGCGTCCAAGAGGGCGTCGACGTCGGCTTCCGTCGTAGAGACTCCCAGGGTGAATCGCTGGGCGCCTCGGGCATCGATCTCTTCAACTCCCATGGCCAAAAGCACTTCAGAAGGCCGGGGAACCCCCGCGTTGCAGGCGGAACCCGTCGAGGACAGGACACCGGACATGTCGAGAAGAAAAAGGAGCGAATCCCCCTCGCAACCCGGGAAGGTGAAGTGGGCATTACCGGGGAGACGACTCTCAACGGCCAGATCCCCGGGTCCGCGCAGCACGGCCTCCGGAATTCTGTCCTGGATGCCCGCGATCAAACGATCGCGCAAGTTCTTGATTCGTGCAGATTCTTCGCCCATGCGCGCGCAAGCCTGCTCCGCTGCAATACCGAAGCCCGCAATGGCGGGCGAGTCGATCGTCCCCGACCGGACGTCGCGTTCTTGGCCGCCGCCGTGGATCACCGCGGTCAAAGGCGCCTGACGTTTGGCGACCAGGGCCCCGATCCCCATCGGAGCCCCGATTTTGTGGCCCGAGATCGCCATCGTCGTGCACCCCGTACCGTGGAAGTTCAGGGGGATCGCGCCGAAGGCCTGCACTGCATCCGTGTGAAAAGGTACATCGGCATCCTCGCAGACAGCCGCCAGAGCGGATACGGGTTGCACCGTGCCGACTTCGTTATTGGCCATCATGACGGTCACGAGCGCGACGTCGTCGGATCTACCCGCCAAGAGGTCCTTCAATTCGTGAGGATCCACGCGTCCTTCGACGTCGACGCTGAGCCATTCCAGGCGAGCGCCCTGATATTTCTCAAGCCAAAGCGCGGCATCCTTGACCGCGTGGTGCTCGACGGGGCTGAGGATGATGCGGTCCCGCTCAGGGTGATTTTCCTGCCTCTTCCAGAACATGCCTTTGACGGCGAGGTTGTCCGCTTCTGTGCCGCCGGAGGTGAAAATGACCTCTGCCGGGTCCGCGCCGACGGCACGGGCGATCTGTTCGCGTCCGGACTCCACGACCATGCGAGCCCGGCGTCCTGCTGCGTGCAGGGATGATGCGTTCCCTCCGGTACGCATCTGGTCGATCATGCCTTGCAATGCCGCTTCATTGACGGGCGCGGTAGCCGCGTTGTCGAGGTAAACGCCCTGCACTGCGGATGCTCCTTCGGTCACGAGTTCGATTGTTGGGACGGGGGCCTACCCCGCCCGACGCACCCATTCTAGTGCTCGTGTCGATGTTGCCCGATGAGACGGAGGACGATGCCGCGGCTAGACTTGCTCGACGTGTTCAACATCTTGTTCTATACCCCCGAAATTCCCGGCAATACCGGTAACGCTATCCGACTGGCTGCAGTAACCGGGGCCCATCTTCACCTCGTCGAGCCGCTTGGATTCAATTTTGCCGATGCGCATCTGCGGCGGGCAGGACTCGATTACCATGACTTGGCCGTCGTGACGGTTCATCCGAACCTTGATGCGGCCTGGGCGGCGCTGGAAGGGTCACGAATGATCGCGTTCAGCACTCGGGGCACCAAAAATTTCGCCGACGTGAAGTACCAGGAGGGCGACACGTTGATGTTCGGCCCGGAGTCCGTCGGCCTGCCGGACGAGGTTCAAGACAATCCTCGGATCGACGAATTGGTTCGTATTCCAATGATCCCGGGACGGCGCTCCCTCAATCTAGCGAATTCCGCGTCGATCGCGCTCTATGAGGCGTGGCGCCAACACGATTTCGGTGGGGTTCTGTAGGCCGACTTCCCGAAGCGCGCTCCTCGCCTCGGGAAGCCAGGACATTGGGTCTACTGCCCTGAATCGTCGGCGTCGCCCAAGGTGACCTCGCCGTCCTGGGTGTTGCCACCTCGCGTGTAGCTGATGCCGACCTTCTCGTTGGCCCGGGCTTCCCGAACTGCTGCCGTCAGGGACTCCGCATCCGAGATCGCGTGGTCGTTGAGTTTGGTCACCACATCGCCCTTCTTCAGCCCGGCCTTTTCGGCGGGCGAGCCTGAGACGACGTTCTTGACCACGGCACCGTTGGTGAATGAGCTGTCCGGGCTTGTCCCGCCCGACGCAGGATTCGACGAAACGCTGGCTCCGAGGTAGCCATGTGAGGCCTTGCCGTTGTCGATGATCTCCTGACCGATGCGCTTGGCATAGTTGATCGGTATGGAGAAGCCGACACCAATGTTTCCGGAGGAATCCGAACCCGAGCCGCCGCTCGACTGCCCCGCGGACGCTATGGCCACGTTGACGCCGATCACTTCCCCCTTGGAGTTGACCAGCGCACCCCCGGAGTTGCCGGGATTGATCGCGGCGTCGGTTTGCATGACGTTCAATGCGATCGTCTTGTTGGACTGACTGTTCTTGGTTCCGCCATCCTTGTCCGGGAATTGGAATTGGAAGGGCGAGGACCCTTGTTGGGAGTCGTCCTGACCGGAGTCGCTCTCATCGGGTGCCGCCGAGGAAGCTACCGAGATAGTGCGCGACAGATTCGACACGATGCCGTCCGTAACGGTCCCGTCCAAACCGAGCGGTGCGCCGATAGCCACCGCGATGTCCCCGACATTGAGTTTGCTCGAATCCGCCGTAGAAGCCGGGGTGAGGTTGAGACCCTGGGGGTCGACCTTGATAACCGCCAAATCCGAGGTGGGATCGGTCCCTACGACGTTCGCTTGCTTGACGGTACCGTCCGAGAGCTTGACCTGGATCGAGGCGTTACTCGTCGTACCATCCAGCGTGACAACGTGCGTATTCGTCAGGATGTGCCCCTCGTCGTCCAGAACGACGCCGGAGCCCGATCCGCTCTGCGAACTGCCCGATACCGAGATGGTCGCGACCGATGGGGAAGCCTTCTGAGCGGCCGCGGACACGGCGTTAACGGAATCCTGGTTATTGACGATCGTCGTCTTGGGCGTTGTGGATCCCGAGGCTGACGTCGAATGATTGTCTATGAGCGCGCCGGCTCCTGCCGCAACTCCCCCGCCGAGCAGGGCGGCAAGAAGCATTCCACCGATGAGTGTCCCTGTGCCGAAACGATGATTCTGACGAACCCCGCGAGCGTTCGCTCCGTAATAACCCTGCTGCGTGTAGGGGTTCTCGTTGTAGTACTGGCCGTTGGTGGCGGAACCGTACTGATATCCGTAGGGATCCTGGGGAGAGTAACCTTGGGGGGCTTCCCGCGTGCCGTCGAAGCTCTGATGTGAGTCTGGTCCGGACTCGTCCTGTTGGCCGTAGGCCCCGGAACCCGATTGCCCATACTGAGGGAATGGTTGCGTGGGAACGCTGTGGTCGACCCCGTCGGCGTCCCCGGTTTCTCCGTGTCCTGCTCCCGGATCCTGTGGCTCACGACCGGAGCCTTCGGACCAGTTGTCGGGATTTTGACCATACTCATCGGGGTTTTTGGACATGTCTTGCCTTTCATCTCATGGATCGAGGCCGAGGTCATTTTATGCTGCTGCTGACCGGGTCGGACCAGAAGGATCTGAGTCGACTATGACGCACTCGACTGTGGGCGACTTGTGCGAAATCTGGACATTTCCTGGGACTTCGCAGGGCCGAGGTGTCCACACATGCTCTGCGCGAAGATCCTGTGGATTTCCCGAGGGCCGAGCAGAAAAACCACTTAGACTGGTGCGCAAGAGTTCCCGCCCCGACCACGCTTGCGAGGTTACCCATGAATTCGTCAGTACGTCACGCACTCGGTGTCGCGCTGGGTTCCTCGGTAGTGGCAAAAGGACTTGTGGCATCTCCCGTCGCCGCCTCAGCCGCAGCCCCGCAGAGTGATACAGGTGCTCCGCTCGCCGCAGGGGTTGGTAGCGCGTTCAGTGCCGGCGCCGGCCTCGGACTTGTCCTCGTCATTGTTGTCCTCGCTTGGTGGTACATGACCTCGAAGAGGAAATCCCGTAACCAGAGGTCCCGATATGCCGAAGCTCAAGCCCGGTACGCCGATGACGGGCCTCCCCCGCCTGCCGACATCGCAGATCTGCGCGCTGAAGCCGGCAGTCTCCTCGTCAGTACCGACGATGTCATCGCGCAGAGCGAGCAGGAATTGGCCTTCGCGCAAGCGCAGTTCGGTGATGAGCAGATCCGACCTTTTCAGACGGCCATAAATCAGGCCAAAGTCCACATGCGTCGGAGCTTCCAATTGCAGAAGCAACTCGACGACGAAATCCCGGATTCGGAAGAAGACCAACGCAGCTGGCTCACGGAGATTATTCAAGGTTGCCACTCGGCCCAAGAATCCCTGAAAAAGCAAGAAAAGAATTTCACCGAACTGAGACAGCTCGAACGCAACGCGCCTGATGCTATCAACTCGCTCACGCGAAGCATCTCGTCCCTGCGCGATGATGTGCCCACCTGGGAACAGGAACATCATTCGTTACTGACCGATTACTCTCCCGACGCAACTGATTCGGTCGCCGACAACCTCCGCCAGGCGACGGATCGATTGGATTTTGCGGACCACGCCGTCTCCGGAGCCCAGTCCAGTCTGGATGACGGCAATTCCTCCGAAGCCGTCGTCCGGTTGCGTGCAGGAGAAGAAGCCATGAGCCAAGCCCGGGCCCTCCTGGAAGCCATCGGACACTCCCGTGACGAGCTCCGACGCGCCGATGGTGCGCTGGCTGAAGCTACGGCTCAGGCTAAAACGGACCTCGCAGAAGCTCGCTCGCTCATGGAACGGGGCACATTTGCCGACTTAGCGGGCAGCACCGCCAGCGTCGAAACTGTCGTCACGGAAATCGAGGCCGAACGCGCTCGAGGACCCATAGATCCATTGACGCTGTCCCGTCGCCTATCCGAGTCCAGACAAGAATTGGATCGAGGGCTCGAGAGCGTACGCAACCAGAACGAACGGGATCGAGCGGCCCGAGAAACGCTTGCCCATACGATGCTCTCCGCCCAGGCCCGGCTGACCTCGGCATCGGATTATGTACGCGCACGGCGAGGCGGGGTACAAGCCCAAGCAAGAACCCGCCTGGGCGAGGCAGAGAGGAATCTCGAAGAAGCTGAGAAAATGCGCCTGTCGGATCCGAGCGGGGCCTTGAATCATGCCAACCAAGCGATTCGCCTCGCCGAAGACGCCCAGCGGATTGCTGTGGGTGATGTCGACGACTTCAGCCGTCGCGGATACGGCCACGGAAACAACGGCTCTGCCGCGTTGGGCGGAATTCTCTTCGGAACAGGTTACGGCCGCAGCGGACCACCCGGCGGATTCGGAGGGCCGGGTATGGGAGGTCCCGGATTCGGCGGTGGCTTCACAGGCCAGGGCCTATGACCCGCCGACCATCCCAACCACCTCGCACTTGCACCACACCAAATACTCCTAGCCAGCCACACCCCATCGATCGCAAGGCGGACACCCCGTCTTCACCCAAGGAAAGAGGACTCCTATGGTCAAGCAGTCAATTTTCGGACGCATTGCTCAACTCGCCAAGGCCAATATCAACTCCTTGATCGACTCCGCGGAGGATCCGCAGAAGATGCTCGATCAGATGGTGCGGGATTACAAGAACAACATCGTCGAAGCAGAACAGGCCGTGGCTCAGACCATCGGCAACCTGCGCATGCTCGAAGAGGACCACGCCGAGGACGTCAAGGAAGCAGATGAATGGGGCCAAAAGGCCCTCGCCGCGTCCAGAACAGCGGATCAGCATCGCTCCAATGGTGATACGGCCAACGCCGACAAATTTGACAACCTGGCGAAAGTAGCCCTCCAGCGTCAAATGAGCGCAGAAAAAGAGGCCAAGGACGCCGAACCGCAGATCGCTTCGCAAACCGAGACTGTGGAAAAGCTCAAGGACGGTCTCAACAAGATGCGCTCCAAACTGGACGAGTTGTCACGAAAACGAGATGAGCTCAATGCGCGGCAGAAAACCGTCCAGGCCCAGAGCCAGGTCAACGATTCGCTGCGCGCGTTTGATCTCATGGACTCCACGAGTGAGGTCAGTCGCTTCGAGGACAAGGTTCGCCGTGAAGAAGCGCGAGTAAGGGGACAAGAAGAACTCGCCTCCTCCTCACTCGATGCACAGTTCGAATCATTGGAGGACCTCTCCGAACAATCGGAAGTTGAGGCGCGACTGGCGGCGCTCAAGAACCAGAACAGCTAGACCAACACCCAGTACAATCACCGGCGGCGTCAGGACCCATCGCGGGCCTGGCGCCGCGACCATTGGGCCGCGAGGCCACGCAGGAGGATGCATATGAACGACGACGACCCGATTGAACTGGATTCATACCAGCCTGTTTGCGGATTATTTTCAGCACTCTCATCGCCCGCTCGGGCAGCGACCATCCATCTTCTCAGCGAAGGGGAAAAAACGGTGGGTGAACTCGTCGATCTTCTCGACATCTCGCAACCGCTGATGTCTCAGCATCTGCGCAGCCTTCGCGAAGCCCACCTCGTTACCGGCCGGCGTTCTGGCCGCTCGATCTACTACAGTCTGGCCGACGACCACGTCGCTCACGTATTTCTCGATGCCCTCAACCACAGCCGTCACGTCGAATCCTGAAACGACCACGTTAAAGCAAAAGACCACGTCAGCCAAAAGGCTGACGTGGTCTTTCTTCGTTGCGGGGGCAAGATTTGAACTTGCGACCTCCGGGTTATGAGCCCGGCGAGCTACCGAACTGCTCCACCCCGCGGCGACTTGTTCTACTATACGCACGCTCCCCCAGCCTCGCAAACGAAAAGACCTGTTTGTGGGTGAGGTCACCCAAAAAGAGGTGCACACCCGCATCTGCTCCTCATAAGGGGCCCTATCTGCTCCCGATGACAGCAAAAAAGCCGGCCCGCGAGAAAACACTCTCGCGGACCGGCGTTCCGGCTGCTCGACGATTACACGGAACCCGGCCTACTTCTCTTTCGAGGCGTCCGCGCCGTCAGCCTTGAGGGCATCGTCAAGGGCCTTGTTCAAACGATCCTGAGCTTGACCGTAAGCAGCCCAGTCTCCGTTCTTCATCGCTTCCGACGAGTCCTTCATGGCCTTGTTCGCATCGTCGAGGGACTTCTTCAAGTCCGGCGATTCTCCGCCGCTCGAGCTGCCGTTCCCGGAGTCCCCGCCCGATTCGGGATCGGCCGCGGATGTGTCGACGCCCGCATCCTTCGCTGTCTGCGCACCCGAATCACCATCAAACAACTTGTTGAGGGCCTCGTCGAGGGTCGGCGCGAAACCAACCTTCTCACCGAAACCGACCAGCACGCGGCGCAACGTCGGATACGACGCATCTCCACTGGACTGAACGTAAACCGGTTGGACATACAGGATGCCGCCGCCTACTGGCAGGGTGAGCAAGTTACCGTTGACTACCCGCGAGGCGCCCTGGCGGAGCAAGTTGAGCTCCGTCGAAACATTCGTGTCCGAATCGAACAGGTTCTGCGCCTGACCCGGGCCCGGAACCACTGATTGACGCGGAAGCTCCAGCAAATTCAGCTTGCCGTAATCGGGGTCCTTGACGCCATCCTTGCCGGTACCTGCGTCACCGTTGGCCGAGACGAAGCCATACATGACATTTCGAGTGTTCGAGTCAGATTGCTGCGGAATGAACGAGCTCGTCAGGGAGAACCTGGTGCGCTGGTCCCCGGGCATCTGCAAGGACATGTAATACGGAGGCAGATCCTGCGATTGTTCCTGCGTGGGATCCTTGGGCGTCTGCCAGACGTCGTCGCTCGCGTAGAAACTGTTCGCGTCCGTCACGTGGTACTTGTTGAGCAGCTCTCGCTGAACCTTGAACAAGTCCTCGGGGTACCGCACGTGATCCATCAGATCCGCGCTCATGTCCTTGTAGGACTTGACCGTCGTCGGGAAGACTTTCTGCCACGCCTTCAGCACCGGATCTTGGTCGTCCCACGCGTACAGGTCGACTGAACCGTCATAGGCGTCGACTGTCGCCTTGACCGAGTTGCGAATGTAGTTGACCTTCTCATTCGGCAACGCTTTACTTCCTCCAGCCTCCGTCTGGGAATCCTGTGTCGCGTCGCCAAGAGATGTCGGTGTCGAATACGGATAGTTGCTCGACGTCGTATAAGCGTCGACCATCCACACGACTTTGTTGTCGACGATAGCCGGGTACGGATTGCCGTCCACCGTGAGATACGGCGCCACCTTCTTGACACGGTCAGCGGGGTCGCGGTCGTACAGGATCTGTGAATCCGAGCGCACGGCGTCGGAGAGCAGGAGATCCGAAGACTGGTACTTGATCGCGTAGGCCAGCCGGTTGAACCAGCTTCCGACCTTCGGTCCGCCGTTGCCCGTGTAAGTGTATTTGGCGTCTCCGGAGCCTTCGTCGTCGGGGGTCTGGGGTCGGTCCAACTCGAGGTTGGGTTCGCCGTCGGACCCGCCCACGATCGAATAATTCGGGGAAGATTGTCCGAAGTAAATACGTGGCTGGTAGTCATCGGAGATGACACCCTTCGCGGAGATCCCCTCCTGCATGAATTTGGGTTTGCCATCGGCCTGAACCTGATTGCCATAGGCGGCAACCACACCGTAGCCATGCGTGTACACGACGTGCTGGTTGTACCACCCCTTGTTCTGGTCCGGGTTCAGCTCGCGGGCCGAAATGACGGTGTCCTCGTTCTGTCCGTCAACGTTGTACCGATCAACCGCCAGGGTCTTTCCGAATTGGTAGTACGGCCTGAATTGCTGAAGCTGTGCAAAGGAATTCGAAACGACGTTGGGGTCGAGAAGACGAATATTCGACACGGTCGGGGTGTCCCCGTCCAGTGCGCCCTTGCCCGTTTCGACGGTAGCGTCGTAATCCTGCATCTGCATGCCGCTGAGGCCGTACGCATCCCTCGTCATGTCAATGTTCCGCTGAATGTACTGGTTCTCCATCGACTGCTCGGTCGGAGTGACCTGGAAACGCTGCACAACCCACGGGTAAAGGCCCCCCGCCACCAGGGAAACAACGAGCAACATTGCGGTTCCGATCAGAGGCAAGCGCCACCGTCCGGCGAATGCCGAGTATGCGAAGAGCAACGCAACGATCAGAGCGGCCACGGAAAGAATCGCATTGGTCGGCATCACGGCGTTGACATCCGTGAAGAGCGCACCGGTCCAGGAGCCCTTGTTCGACAGCAACGTCGAGTAGCGAGCCAACCAGAAATTCACCGCGAGAACCAGAAGCAAGACTGCCGCGATAACGCCCATCTGAACCTTGAGCGCCTTGGTGGTCGTAATGCCCTTCTCATGCACGACGATGCCGCCGTACAGGTAATGAGTCACGAGAGCCCCGACACCAGACAGGACCAGAATGGTGATGAGGTACCCCGCGATCAAGCGCAGGAAAGGCAAAGTGAACATGAAAAAGGACATGTCGAAGCCGAACTGAGGATCTTTTTCCCCGAAAGGCTCCTGCATGAAGAACAACGCTACGGTGTCCCACTGAGCAAGCATGGTCATCCCGCCGAAAAGGCCCAAGACCACCGGGATGGCGATCATGAGGACCCGGCGCATCGGCTCGAGCGCCTGCTGATACCGCTCCATGTTCTGGTTGAACACGGACTGCAGATCGCTCACGGACTCCCCGTCGGCGGACTTCTCCTCATCGGCACTGGCCCTTTGAGGGCGCTCAGCAGGCCGCTTGTTCCAAGCGGTGCGAAGGCTCAGCCAGATGGCGATTCCCATGAGCAGCGCGCCCACGGCAAATACAGCGATCTTGATCAGATTCTCGCGGATGAAGACCCCGATGTACCCCAGTTGGTCGTACCAAAGGACCTCGGTATAGACCTGGGAGATATAAACGAAAGCAATGACCAAGGCCACGACGATGATGAACGTCGTCAGAAGAGGGCGTTTCTTCTTCTTGCCGGTGGCTCCGGACTTGTCGCGGGGTGAACTTGGAGTCGATGGTCCTGTGGTCACGGGAATCCTCAACTAGCGGTGCGGTGGATGAGCGAAAGGGCAATTGCCATTCTCACAACACGGTCGACCCGATCTCACCGACCGGAAAACCGTGAACTTCCATTTTGCCCTTTTTGTGTGTGCAACTCCACTTGTGACCAGAAGAATTGAACTACAGTCCGGAATCCTCGTCCGCACTGCGACGGCCTACCCAGTACATTGCGGCAGCGAGGCCGGATCCTCCCCCTTGCCGACCTTCTCGACGGCGTTGACGGCGTCGTCGATCGTCGAAATTTTCACCACGGAAAGTCCGTCCGGAATGTGACCCACGACCTCATCGCAGTTCTCCGACGGGGCCAGGAATACGCTTGCTCCAGAATTCTTGGCTCCGATCATTTTCTGACGAATTCCGCCGATCGCTCCGACTTTTCCGTCCGCATCAATGGTCCCTGTACCGGCGAAATGTTTTCCGCCTGTCATGCTTCCTTCGGTCATTTCATCGATGATCCCGAGCGTGAACATCATGCCCGCACTCGGGCCGCCCACGGATTCGAGTCCGTAGTCGACGTGGAACGGGAAGTCGTAGTCGGACTTCAGATACAGACCAAGGCGGTACTCGCCCGAGGAAGGATCCTTCTGGGGCGTCGCTCGAATAGTTTTCTCTTCGCCGCCCGTGCCCTTCGTATAGCCGAGCTCGATCGGAGTGCCCTTCCCGTCGGCAAGGGTCGTTTTGAGCTGCTCGTACGTCTTGAGAGGCTTTCCATCGATGGACTTCAGCACATCCCCTTTGTCGAGCTTCGCGGCGGCATCGTCAGTAGCTCCCTGCACGGTAAGCGTGGTGCTGTATTCGAGATTGAGATGCTTCGCCGCGGCCGCCTGGGCCGAGGATTGCGAATTAGTCATATCCGCCGTGTTCTGCGAGCTGACCTGTTGTTGGGTCATGGTGGGCTCGTAGAGCGCATCGGCGGGAAGTGCCGTCGAGTCTTTGTTGAACCAAGCGCTCAGGACATTGAGCGCACCCGTCGCACCGTTGGGGCCACCCGCGACGTAAACCGTCGTCATATCCAGGTCACCATCGGTCGGGTACGTGGGGTGGCCGGAAATCGAGATGAGTTGCTTTCCCTGGTAGTCACCGATCGTATTGAAAGTCGGTCCGGCCCCTTCCGTCACGAAATCGGGAGGAAGAAGGGCTCCTGCCGCGACCAGGCCGAGTGTTGCCAAACCTGCGATCGTTCCCAGTTGCGGTCGACGGAATCTCCTAGATCGCAGGGATCGGGTCTGGAGATGGGGCATCGTCGAACTCTCTTACATCGGTCAGCAAACTGCCCCGCTATGTTAACTCACTGAACTGGACAGCTCCTGGGGCGGACCTCGTCGAGTTGTGCGCGACGCCCGCCTATGTGCCATGAGCTGAAAAACCAGGGTGGGGACTGACGCGTCCGGTCCCATTGCTCTTTAATGAAGTCAAGAGAAGAAATGTCGTGAGCGCATTCGACCTCACGGCAACCAACGACCACGAGGTGTCATGAGTACGAATAATCCGTACAACAACGGCAAGAACGACGACAACGAGGACAACCCCTTCGAGGAGTTGTTCCGGAAGCTGTCCTCTGGTCAAGGCATCAACCCGGAGGATTTGCAAGGGATGGCCCTGCCGGTCGACCCAGCCATGATGTCCGGGATGTTCTCCCAGATTCAGTCGATGATGTCCGGGATGAACTCCGATGGCTCCCCGAATTGGGGCCAAGCACGCGAACACGCCCGTCGTATCGCCTCCGCGGAGAAAGATCCTTCGGTCACCAGCAACCAGAAGTCGGCCGTCAAGGACGCCGCGCAACTGGCACAGCTATGGCTCGATCCCGCGATCGATTTCGACCGTGCGTCGCTGTCTGATGAAGGCTGGTCGCGCAGCGAATGGATCGAGAACTGCTTCGATACATTCCGGGAGATCTCGGAGCCGGTTGCGAATTCCGTGACCGAGGCGATGAGCGAGGCATTGACGCAGCAGATGCCCGAGGAGATGAAGTCCATGCTGGGCCAGGGCGCCTCCGTGATCGGAGGCATGAGCGGCATGATGTTCGCCATGCAGCTGGGCCAAGCAGTCGGTGAATTGTCAAAGGAGGTCGTCTCCTCAACTGACATCGGTCTTCCTCTCGCACCCGGTCGCTCCGCTCTCCTGCCTTCGAATATCGCCAAATTCGGCGAAGGCCTTGACCTGCCCGCGCAGGAAGTCATGCTGTTCTTGGCGGTTCGGGAGGCGGCCCATATCCGGCTCTTCCACGCCAATCCTTGGTTGCGTGAGAACATCATGGAGCTCATCCAGCGATACTCTCGTGGTATCCATGTCGACATGGACCGGATCGAAGAGGCGACCCGGGACATGGACCCCATGAATCCCGAGTCGCTTCAGGATGCGCTGTCCGGCGACATCTTCAAGCCGACACTCACCGAAGACCAGGAAGTGACCTTGCGGCGGTTGGAAACGTTGCTGGCGCTCGTCGAGGGCTGGGTGGATCACGTCAGCACGGAAGCGACCAAGAATCTTCCGAGTGCCGCGGCGCTGACCGAAACTCTGCGGCGTCGTCGTGCCGGCGGTGGCCCGGCGGAGAAAGCGTTCGGATCCCTCATCGGTTTGGAGCTCCGTCCCCGCCGCCTGCGCGAGGCCTCACAGTTCTGGAAGGGCTACGAGGAAGAGCACGGCGTCGAGAAGCGCGACGCTCTCTGGTCCGCCCCTGAAAATCTGCCCACCGATGAAGACCTGGACCAGCCCGAAAACTTCGGCTCTGCACGCGACCTTTTGAACGCGACCGACGAGGAGATGGACGCCGCATTGGAGAAGCTTCTCTCGGGAGGCTACGACGAGGGCCAAGACGACTCGGGGTCAGGTTCCGATGGACCCGAGGATTCCGGTCGCGGGCCCCAGACTCAGTAGCCACCGACGTCACGATCAGTCGTCCCAGGCGGAAAACGCCGGCCCTTTACTCCCAGGGACCGGCGTTTTCTGTGTCCAAGCGGTGTCTTTCAAAAATAATGCCTTCCAAGAAGGCTTTGGCCAGCTCGACGTGCGGGAATTGAGCCTCGAGCTTTTTGAAATGGTTGTTGTGAGACGGTTCGACGAGATGACAGAGCTCGTGATGGATCACGTAGTCGACAACGAATTCGGGCGCACCCCACAGGTGGTGGGAGATTCGTATCCTGCCGGTTGCGGGAGTGGTTGAGCCCCACCGCGTGTTCTGATTGGTCACCCAGCCTATGGAGACCGGTTTGACGCGATCGTCGAGATAGGTCCGAGCGATCACCGATGCCCGCTCCCCCAGGTATGCGTCGGTCCGTCGAGGGTCGTCACGAGCCCCAGACCGTTCCGACAGCAATTTGGGAAGCAACCGTTCGAGGTAGTCCCGTGCGACCGGCGTCGCCATGGTGCCAGGCACCAGAAGGACGATCATTTTCCCTTCCCAGCGGGCGGAAATGGTCTTTCGCCGTCGTGCGGAACGTCTGATCTCGACCTCTGGTCGTGTACGCGTTGCGGCGAGCCGTTCGCGAGAAGGAAGTCCTGGCATCGACAGAAGCTTACCGGCGCGGGGCAAATACGGCCACGGACGAAGCCTCGCAGTGAGAGGGTACCGCACCGGCTGCCTGTGGATTACCCTGTTGCCGGGCGAGAGACCAGGCAAAGTTGGGGGCATGACTGACTTCCGTGTTCTTCACTCCACCGAAGCGCGTTTTCACACTGCGAGCCCGCCGAGGACCACATCCGTGCATTCCGCGACATTGACTCGGACGGGCCGGCCTAGGCCCCTGTTCATTGGGATTCCGGGGCCGGTGGCTGATGCCGTATCGCATTACGTGCGGACTTCGGCTGCGTTTCCCATGCTGTGCGATCGCTCGGCGGTGGACGCCCTCGACACAATGTCGAGCAGTTATCGCCCTTTCCACCGCGGGCGGCCCCGCGTACGGTGCCTCATGTGGACTTTGGCGACCTATGTGCCCGAGGTTCTGGTCAGCGGCGGACATCGCCCCGAAGACCGATATATCGAGGCCTTGTATCCGGGGCACGACCGGTGGGGCACGCCGAATCCTTGGCTGGGTGAACTCGTCGTTCACCCGGACGTCATCGTCCACACCAGCTGGCCCGAGCAGGAAACCGATTGGGACCTCCCGTTGGCACCGGACGTCCCCTGTCTGCAGCTCTGTCGAGACGAGCACGGAGAAGTACGGCCCTGCAACGCGACGACATGGGCCCGTCGGCGTTGCCCGGATTGTATTCTTGCGGCTAGCCCCGCGAAAGACTCCACCGGGTGCGAAACCGGATTGTCACCCACAGAACTATTGCGGCTCATGGACACGGTCGCATCCGGGAACCGGGGGCCGGACGAGGACCAAAGACTCTGGCCCGATTGCGTCTGCTCGCTCGGAGCCGACCAGGAGGTTCAGAGCTGAGTCCGCGGCGCTATGCCATCGAGGAAACGGGAGCGCTTTCGATGAGCTCGACCCCCGGGTGTGCGGGAGAGCGACCACGACAGGGTCAACCGCTCGCGAGCGCGGGTGGCACCCACGTACAGCAGCCTGCGTTCCTCATCGATTTCGTCGCCGGTTTCGGCAAAGCTGATCGGCATGAGGCCTTCGCTCAAGCCGCACAGGAACACGGCATCCCATTCGAGGCCCTTGGCTGAGTGCAAAGACGCGAGCGTCACGCCGTTCATGACCGGCGCGTCCTGATGAGCAACACGTCGTGTCAGATCGTCGACCAGCATCGACATGGTAAATGTCGATTCGTCCGAGCCAGTCTTTTCCTCGTGAACCCTGGCGAGCCTGTCGGCCAAGGAGACCAAGGCGGCCAGTGACTCCCATTTCGAGCGCACAGAACCGGTACTGGACGGCGGCTTGTCGCGATACCCGAGCGATGCCAAGCAGTCCCTGACGAGCTGTGGGGCGGGCTCATCGCCGGCGGCTCTCGCTGACGAGCGAATCTGGAGTATGGCCTGTTTGACCTCAGGCCGGTTGAAGAACTTCTCGGTGCCTCGCAATTGGTAACCCACACCAGCATCCGTGAGTGCCTGTTCGATCGCCTGCGACTGTCCATTGGTCCGGAAGAGTACCGCAATCTCGGCAGGGTCGATGCCGTCTTTGGAGACCAAGTCCGATATGTCCTCGGCGATACCAGCGGCTTCTTGCTCGTCGTCAGCGTATTCGAACCATTCCACATCGGGTCCGCTGGGCCGCTGGGCACGCAATTCCAAGGGTGGCGCCCACGCCCCCGGGGTCGAGTCCCGCGAGGGCTTGCGAGCCGTGAGCAATCGATTGGCCAGGGTCACCACTTGAGGAGTGGACCGATAGTCCCGCACGAGCTTGATGACTTTGCCCTCCGGGTGACGGCGTGGAAACTCCAACAGGTGCCGCGAGGTCGCTCCCGTGAAGGAGTAAATGGTCTGCGAAGCGTCTCCGACGACGCACAGTTCGTCACGACCACCGAGCCAGCAGTCAAGTAGGCGTTGCTGGAGTGGAGAGACGTCCTGGTATTCGTCCACGACGAAGTGGCGGTATTGCTGGCGCACCGCTGCAGCGACCGCCGGATCTTCTTCGAGGATAGCGATCGTGGCGAGGAGAACGTCTTCGAAGTCGATGGCATTCCTCTCGGTTTTGAGATCCTCGTAGCCGCGCATGATCCTGGCCATGCTCAACGGGGTAAATCCCGTGGGCAGCTCCCGATGCCCCAGGTGCTCTTCCAACGTATCCGGCGTGAGCATCGAGACTTTTGCCCATTCGATCTCCGCGGCCAGATCCCGAATAATCGCGCGATCCGTACTGAATCGAAGGCGAGATGCAACTTCTGAGATGAATTGCGCTTTGCCCGAGATGAGCTGAGGCGGGGTCCCTCCTACGGCTTGGGGCCAGAAATACTGGAGTTGGCGCAACGCTGCGGCGTGGAAAGTGCGAGTCTGCACACCTGCTGCGCCCAAGGAACGAAGCCGATTCCTCATTTCATTGGCTGCACGGGAGGTGAAGGTCAGGGCGAGGACACGCTGTCCCACGTACGCGCCGGAAGCGATTCCGTATGCGATCCGATGGGTGATCGCCCGCGTCTTACCCGTCCCGGCTCCTGCTAACACGCACACGGGTCCCTGCAGGCTCGTGGCGACCTCTCGCTGCTCAGGGTCGAGGCCCTCGAGGATCTGGTCGGGGCTGGGCGGTTCCCCGGGGATCAGCAATTCGGCTGCGGTCTTCAGCGCTGAGTCGCCTCCTCAGTATCGGATTGGTTGTCGTGTCCGGAAGGGCCCCGGTCGTCGAACTCCGCTGGCGATTGAGGCAAAGGTCCACCGTACCAATTGGCGATCAGGTGATGAGCGATCGAGACACTGTCCGGCAGGCGGATCTCCCCCGAGGTAACAGCGGCCTCGAGCTCGTCCCGTGTGAACCATCGAACGCTGGAAATCTCCTTGCCGTCCGGCCTGGCCGACTCGAGCCGAGTTGCATGCGCAACGAAACCGAGCATGAGCGAGCGCGGAAAAGGCCAGGGCTGCGATCCCAGATAGGTCGCCTCATCGATAGCGACGCCCGCTTCTTCGTAGATTTCCCGCGCAACGGCTGCTTCTAGGGACTCGCCCGACTCTACGAATCCCGCAAAGGTCGAGTAACGGTCTTCGGGCCACGCCGCCGAATGTCCCAGGAGGAGGCGATCCACGCCGCTGTCGTCCGTGTGGACCACGGCCGAGATCACGGCCGGATCGGTTCGAGGAAAGAGTTCCCGACCCTCTGATTCACAGATTCGTACCCACCCGGTGGGGTCCGGTTGGCAGGGGGAACCGCAGGTGGGACAGAATTTGTAGCTGGAGTGCCAGTTCATGAGAGCGATCCCGATGCTCAGCCACGTGCTTTCTTCCTTGCTCAGAACGGGAGCCGCGTCCCTGAGGCCCAGCCACTGGATGTTCTCACCACCGCTCTGTGAGCTCTGCTCGTGTTCCTCCGGCCAAGGATCACCGGCTTGGATGTCTTCCGGCCTGGTGTGCGGAGCGCGAGCCAGGAGTATCGGGGCCCGGTCCTCCGACGTCCCGAGGTATGCGACGACGTCGAGGCCTTCGGTGGGCGCAGCCCACGCAACGCCGGCGCGGCCCTCAGACCACGCCGTCGGAACTTTTCCCTGGTCAAGCATCAAAACTCGGGTTGAAGAATCGCTCAGAGCTGAATCCATGAGTTCGGTTCTCAGGCGCCCGTCGTCGATGCGCCGAATGGGGTATGTCCCCAGTAAATCGGGCCCAAGCGGGGGTGTGGGCTGTGTGACAAATTGGTGGTTCACGTGATCAGCTTGCTTCCATCTGTCTCTAGTACTCTGAACGAGTGAAATTAACACCGTTAACGTTAGCCGCTATGGCCTCGGCAGGAGTGCCGGGCCTCTTCCCCGTGGCCGCGTACGCGTACGAGGAAGACAACCCGGACTATGGTTCCGCGCTCGTTGTCGACTCCGCTCGCCAGCGGTGGATTGTGCGCGCTCCGCAGAATCATGAAGCCAGTGTGCGACTCGAGTCCGAGCACGTCATACTGCATTCATTTTCTCCGGGATTGCGCGCACGACTCCCATTCCAATTGCCCACGGTAGTGGGGTCGGCTGATAGTCGCGGCCTCAAGACTTTTGTGTATCCAGAGGTTCCTGGGGAAGTTTTGGACATCGAAGAACTAGCGCGGCGTTCCCACGTCGTGTCACCGGAACGAGACCCCCTCGCGACACAGATAGGCAAAGCCGTCGCCACAATCCATACGCTTCCGGCGGAGATGGTTCAGGAAGCCGACCTTCCGATGTACTCCCACGAACAGTGCCGCAAGAGGATGCTCTCGGAACTCGACCGAACGGCAAGCACAGGCAAAGTTCCCTCCGCACTCCTTCGGCGCTGGGAAGCCTGGCTGGAGGACGAGAGCATGTGGCAGTTCCGGCCCACCGTAGTCCACGGCGACCTGGCCGAGGAGAATTTGGTTCTGGACGGAACCCGGCTGACGGCAGTCCGAGGATGGCATGACCTGCACGTCGGGGACCCAGCGCTGGATTTCTCTTGGCTGATGAGTTGCCCGGACCAGGAATTCACGGATTCGATCATCGAGGTCTACTCCGTCCAGCTTCCGCACGCACCCGACCAACATTTGCTTCGGCGAGCTTACCTTCACGCAGAGTTTGCGTTGGCTCAGTGGCTTGCCCGGGGCGTCGAGCAGAAGGACCGGGAGACCGTGGACGAAGCCGTCTCAATGCTCAGGACACTGGAAGATGATCTCCGAGAGTCCGGGGCCATTTCTTCGTCGTCGGCTACCTCGAACGTACGGTCGGTCTCCGAGCCCGCGGCGGCTCCTTCATCGCAGAGTGATCCGACGCGTGAGACCACCCCGGATTCGAGCGAGCCTGCCCGCACCTCGGCTAGCGCCGGCGCCCATGCGAGCGGACATGGGTCTTCTCGTGCGAAACCGAGCGAAGATCCGACGGGGCCTATTTCCACAATCGACGAGCCGTAGAGGAACTTTTCACTTGGTTTCTGAAGCTGTGTTTTGCATGCGGTTCACCAGGTCGATGAGTTCGGTCTCGTCCGCGACCTTGCGGGGCCTAATGGTTTTTCCGTGCGCGACGTAGTAGAAGGCCGCGGAGATGTCTTCAGGATCAACATCGTGAAGGCGCGCAAATCCCATCCTGTATACGGCCAATTGGACCGTTTTGTGCGTGAGGTCGGCTCCTTGGGGGACCCGACCGGTTTTCCAGTCGACCAATTCCCACTGAACTTTCCCTGAGGCATTCTGATTGCGGAATATCGCATCGATTCTTCCGCGGACCGTAAACCCAGCGAGCGGTGTTTCGATGGGGTATTCGATAGCCCACGGCTGGCGATCGAACCATGGGCTCGTCCGGAAAGACTCCTGCAGAGCAGCAAGTCCGGCGTCTTCTCCTTCTTCCGGGTCGGCCAAGCTCTCTCCAAGGTCCAACATTCCTGCGGCTCCGTAGTGCTCCTCGACCCATTCATGAAATCTGGTTCCTGCACGGGCCGATGTTTCGGGCCGACGCGGCATGGGCCTGTGGATCTGCTCGAGGATCCTCTGCGGATCCTGCGCGAGACCCACGAGCAGAGATGCACTGAGGTGCGTCGGCAGTTCAGGGCTTCCGCCGCCATCTCCTCTAGCCCGGTGAAGAGCCAGCAGGAGGCTTGTCTCTTCGGCCCAATCCGTCGGATCCGGCAACTCGTCCGATGGAAGACTCAGCGACGCGTCGGAAGCGGGCCACATTGACTCGGTACCGGATTCCGTGTCCATGTGAGACAGAACCAGCGACGCGGCTCTCTCGACGTCAACGCGCCGAGATACCATGGGCCCCGGATCCAGCTCCGCTGCACCGTGGTCTTCCGTCATGGCGAGATCGTTGAGTTCTTCCTCAGACTCCCATTCGCTGACGAAGGGCCTCGTCAGCGGGTCAAAGGGCCATAGAGCCGCATGAATCCGCTCGCCCTGTGGGTTCTTTGCTCCCTCCTCGGGCACCGGAGCCTCGTTGACCCACTCGATCGCGGGCGACGTCGGATCGAACTCTTCGGAAATCTCCTCCACGAATCGTGAAAGCGAATTGGGTTTGGCTTTGGTTCCGCTCCAGTGACTCGACGCGAGGAAGAGTACGCTCCTGGCCCTGGTCGTTGCCACATATGCCAGACGACGTTCCTCGGAGACGATCCTGGCAAGATTGTGCTGGCTGAATTCTTGTCCGGACTCCTCGAGCTCTTGGGTTGAGCCGGCTCCGAGGTCTAAGGCAGGCAGGTATTTGGTGTCTCCGCGCAGCGTCCAGGGTAAAGCTCCGACATCCGAGAACCACGATTCGGTTTTGTCCGAGGGGAACCCTCCTTCCGTGAGTCCCTGCACGTAGACCTCATCCCATTCGAGGCCCTTCGCCGCGTGGACGGTCAGAATCTGCACGGCGGACGACTCTGAGGGCTGGACAGGCATGGCCAGACCGGATTCCTCAGCGATGGCCGCTTCGAGCCACGCAAGAAAAGCGGTTACTCCCGTCGCCGACGAGGTCACGGTGTACCGATGTTCCTTGAGTTCGGCGCTCTCGGCACCCTCTGCCCCGGAGGTCCCGCTGAAGCTGGAGCCGGCGTCCAGGCTGGCTGCCAAACGCGGTGCAGTCGCGCAATAGTCGGCTACTGCCTGATAAAAGGCATCTACGTTGGCTCGCGCCTGATGCACATCACGTCCCGGCTTGGATGCGAGTTCCAGGTCCAACATGGTGACGCGCTCAATGTGGTACAGCAGGCTCATCAGATCTTCGCCCAGGTAGCCCCGAAGTTCCTCCAGCTCTTGCTGAAGTCTGACAAGTCTTTGCCTGGCTTCCGTACTCAGTGATCGGCCGGCTGCTGAGGTCCATCCGGCCTCGGGAAGGGTCTCGATCGCTTCGATCAGGCTCGAACTTTCGCTCTGATCTCCTCCGGTGCGCAAGAGATCTTCGAGCCGTTGCGAAGCTTCATGCAGCTCGGCTTGTGGGTCGTCCGCGACAAGATGCTCTTCCCCTGGAACGCGACCTTCCGGTGTAGCGAGGTCCTCCGCAATACCGGTGAGAACGGATCTCTTGCGTCGACGGGCAAGGAAGCGTGCCCAGTCATTCAGTGCCATGAGATCCCGAGGTCCGATCCGCCAGCGCGCTCCTGCCAGGAGACGCATCAGAGAATCTGAACGAGCCGGATCGGACAACACCCGCAGGACAGCGATGAGGTCGGTTACTTCGGGCGTTTCAACAAGCCCTCCCAGGCCAACCAATTGATACGGCACCGATTGGCGTTCGCATTCCAAACGGATGGTCTCCATGTGGCGACGGGCTCGACAGAGGACGGCAAAGCTGGGAACCTCTCGACCCTCGCGGTCAGCGTCCGATCGATGCGCAGCGATAGTCGAAACGATGGCTTCGGCCTCGTCTTGGTCCGTTCCCCATATTCCGGTCATAAGCCGGCCTTCCGGGGCGTCAGGTCGGGCAACCAGGTCCGGGACGTGAACCGATGAAGCTGCGCGGACCCATTCTCCTTGGTCGGACAGAGGGCGCGCAATCCGATTGGCCGCGTCGAGTATCCGTGTTCCGTTTCTCCAAGCGACGGACAAGTAGTCGGCGTCTTGGTGGGGCGAGGGGAAGTAACGGTAGAAGTCGAAGAGCTGCCCTTCCGAGGCTCCTCGGAAACCGTAGATCGACTGTTTAGGGTCTCCCACGGCCATGACGCTGTGTCCGTTTCCGAACAGACTCGAGAAGAGGACCATTTGCGCATGGGACGTGTCCTGGAATTCGTCGAGCAGTACCACGCGATAGAGCTGACGCTGTTCGCTGCCCATGCAATCGATCCCTCGAGCCATGCTTGCGGCGTAGGCAAGCAGATCGCCGAAATCCATGACCTGCATAGCTTGTTTGATACGCCGATACCGCTCCGTCAGCCTTGCGACCAATAGTTTTTGTTCGAGCTTTTCGACGAGAGTTCCCCGGAGTTTCTCTTCTTTCTTGAGTTTCTTGGGGTGGTTGTTCGGCATATTCTTCAACGACGACAAGCTGCGCCGGCAGAAGTCCTCGACTTCTGCCGGGGTCCGCAGATGTTCTGCACATTCCCCCGAGAGTTGAAGCACTTCGGTGATGAGGGTCGACGCCGCCGGGAGCTTCTCCGGTAATTCCCCATCCCAGTTCTCGACAATCTGGGCAACCAGCTGGAAGCATTGCGCCTGTCCGAGCTGGGTCGCGTCCTTCTCAATGCCGATCCGGAGTCCGTATTCCGAAACCAACGATTTTGCATAAGCGTGGTAGGTGCTGACGGTGGGATCGAGAACAGGCTCGTCGGAATCGGCCTCGGGTTGGTAGAGGCCTTCCTCACGCAACGCGGCCAACCTCTGAGCCATGCGATGACGAAGCTCCCCGGCGGCTTTCTTGGTGAACGTGACTCCGAGGATTTCGTCGGGTCGGACCAGTCCATTGACGACCAACCACACGACCCGGTCGACCATAGTTGCGGTCTTGCCGGAGCCAGCGCCCGCAACCACAAGCCTCGGTGACAAATCTGCGCTGATGATCTTCGATTGTTCTTCGGTCGGCAGATTGTGGCCGAGAGCCGTTGCAATATCTTCCGGCGAGTAGCGAATCCGGTCTGAATTCTCGGTGCGGTTCACGGTTGCGTGACCTGCCTTCCTGACGAACACAAAGGACATATTTCTGGAAGACGGCATTTGAGGCCGAATCCTCCGGCCGAATCCGTGTGCCTGGCCTGGAACCGCTCATGGGCCACGAGCTCGGCACATTTTCGGATCAGGTCAACAGCCCAGTAATCCTGTTCTGTCAACGGTTCTTGGGACTGGACCTTGTACGCCTTGGTGGAGGTTCCCAGCTGAACCAGCGCAGCTCCACCGGACAGCTCGGTGATACTGGCACCGTCGAACCTCAGGGGTGTTTCTCGGACAGATGCAGGCTCACCGTGATCGAACATCACCGCTCCGGCGCCGGCCTCGAGCGCGACCTGATACGCGGCAAGCTGCGGATGCTGCGTGACGTCCGCGGCCGACGGAGCGCTCTTGCCCGTTTTGAGGTCGATCACGACATAACGGCCCAATTCATCGATTTCGAGACGATCCACTCTTCCGGAGAGCAGGGCATCCCTCGCTGGTCCCGGAACGAGCACTTCGAAGGCGCCTTCGACGCCGACGAGTTTCCGCCCGAGCGACGCACGGGAGTCCACCGCATACGCAGCAAATTTGCGAATCATAGTGACGGCTCGATCGTAGACGACCCGGGTCTCCCACGTATCCGACAACCCCAGCGCCCCGAACCGTCGCTCCAGTTCTTCTTCCAGTTCATGGCCTGGGGCATCCGGCATGTTCTGGGCGATCTCGTGGATCAGGTTTCCGACGGATCTGGACAGGTCGGTTGCCGGTTCTCCGCCAGCGGAGCTGACGAACCAATCGAGGGGCGAACGCCGAATGGTTTCGAGTTTGGAGGGCGAAACCGGCACCGGATCATTGACATTAAGGGGTGCGCTCTCATCGGTCAGTGGAGCAAGCCCCCACCAGTCCCGCGGATGAGCCCCCGGAATGCCCACCATCTCTTCGCCCCGCCTGCTCCCGTTGCCTCTGGAGTCCGACGACTGTGGCTCTTGAGCAAGCCGCGCGAGTTGTTCTGCGGCCCGGAAAGCGAGCCCGGGATGGTCCGCGGATTGCGCCCAAAGTCGAAGTTCCGCGATCAGACCTCGCATGGTCATAGGGCGCCTGACTGGGCTCACGACCGCTTCCGACATGGCCACAGGATCAAGGATGTCGAGGAACTCGCTCGGCTCCTCCTCCTCATTCGCGACCGCGCTGACGACCAACTGCGACGTGCACCTGCTGATGGCGGTCGCGAACATTCGAAGTTCGTCGTACCGGGTTTCTCGCAGCCGGTTCCTACGGGTCACCCGAACCGCTTGCTCCACACCCAGGAGTACGACGTCGGAGAGTTCCGGTGTGCTCAGGAGACCGCCGCGTAGGGTCGTGTTCGGCCAACTCCCCTGCTGTACTGACGCAACGTGCACCCAGGCCCATTCGCGGCCTGCTGCAGAAGCGGGCGTCACCAGCGCAACCGCGGCGTGGTTCGTAGAGCGGGGAGCCAAAGTATCCATGGGGAGGTCCTGGCTGTCGATGTATTCCAGGAATTCCCTCGCGCCTGCACCCGGTTGCTGGTCCACGTAACGCTCAGCAGTTTCGAAAAGTGCGAGCATAGCATCGAGATCACGATGCGCGCGCTGGGCGGCAGGTCCGGTTCCCTTGGATGTACTGAGCCATTCTTGGGCGAGCCCACTGGTTTCCCACAGTGCCCACAACACGGTTTCAGCGGTGGATGTGTTTTCCTCCATGGCCCGCTTGCCGGCGCTCAACACGGAGTGCAACCTCTCAAGAGGCTCGTTGGTCCGGGTTCCAGAAGCATCCGAAGAATTGCGGTGAGGTACTGCAGTCAGGGCCGAGGGACCCACACTCCCGTTGAGGACTTCCAGGATTAGCTCGTCGCTCGAACGAGTACCGCCCCGTCTCAATTCTGCTGCTCTCAGCGACTGACGGATACGTCTGACCGTATTGGGGCTGGCCCCACCAAGCCTCGATGTCAGAAGCGAAAGTGCCCTGGAAATATCCGCCGGACCGTGTTCCCCGCTGGCCAGCCACAGGGCATCCAGGAACGGGCGAACCGCGGGTTCCTCTCGCAAGGGCGTCTCGGCTACCGGGATGGATACTGGGATTCCGTCGGACTCCAGGTGGCGCTTGATCCTCGCCAATGAGGTACCGTCTCTCACGACCACGGCCATGTCCCCGAGCGGACGACCGCCTTTCACGTGCTCCTCGAGAATACCTTGCGAGATTAGCCTCAATTCGTGCTGGGCAGAAGCCGTCAGGCGGATCGCGATCTCGGCTCGAGTCGATCGTTCGAGTACAGCATCCGATGGTTCAGGCGAGCGATCGTGACGTGCTCTGGCGACCACGGGAATTCTCTCGCTCACGCGACGCACGGAATCCGCTATGGGGCTCGGCAGCCTGTGCTGTCGATCCAGTCGGCGAGTTTCGATCTCGGGGTAAGCCTTGAGCCGGGATCCTAGTTCCGCCAAGACCTCGGGCCTGGCTCCACGGAATCCCTGGACCACGGTATCCGTGCAAGCAGTCATCACCAGTTGGGGCGGGTTGACTGCGGCCGCCGGTGCCATCGACTCGAGGAGCCTCATGATGGCCGGCGTAGCCTCCTGGAGGTCATCGACCAGGATCAGACGCAAGCGCTCATGTTCTTTGGCCAAGAACTCGGGGTTGCTCTCGAGGAAGTTAGCGGCCTGGTGGATCAGTGCCGAGGGGTCGTAGGCCTGCGGCATCCTCAGCCGCCTCAGTTGTTCGTATTCCACGCGAAAGTCCGAGGCGGCAACCCACTCCGGGTGGTTCAGTGCATTCCCCAACTCGCGGACCCGTTCCGGGCTGAGATCGAATTCTGCGCAACGGTCCAGGAACTCGCGGATTTCGCGGCGGAATCCTCGCGTTTCCAGAGCTTCCTTCAGCTCCTCGGGCCACTGTGGCTGTTTTCCTAGGCCGTTCGAGTGGGCCAGCAACATCTCTCCGATCAGAACGTCTTGTTCCGGTCCGGTGAGCAACCGAGGCTCGAAGTCCACCCCTTCCAGCAGTCCTTCCGCGTGCGCCCGCCGCAGGATGTCGAATGCGTAAGAATGCCAAGCCCTTGCCGGTGGCGTGGAAATGGTCGCGGACAACTTTTGGGAGAATCCATCGCGCAACTGATCCGCAAGGGTACGCGTGGGAGCAAGGAGCAGAATCTCCTCCGCCGATGCGCCCTCCGCCTCGCCTCCACCCACATGATCGAATGCACATTCAATCAGGCTGCTGGTCTTGCCGGTTCCTGGCGCGCCCAGGACCAAAGTGGCGCCATGAGACCGGGACGGGAGACGGCTCGCGAGAGGATTCTTGGGGCTCATGTACCAATCTCACCACGAGCCACTGACAAGTTAAGGCGATTCGTCGACGTCGACTACATGTTGCAGAAGGCAACCACCAGTTTCCGACCAATCCACTACCTCGAGCAAACACCTCGGCACGATGTGTCCGGGCTATCCGGTTCCCAGGCAAGCGCCCGGGATCTGCAAACACGTTCGGCTCGGCAGTACGCGCGAGTCACCTATGAATCCGGGTACGGTGGAGTCCATGACGAGCGATGCACGTGTCGAAACGCCTCCCTGGACGCAAGGGCCCCGAGCCACCTTCGATCTGGAAACCACAGGACCCAATCCGCGCACCGCGCGAATTGTTACGGCATCGCTCATCCTCGTGGCCCCGGACGGCGAAGTGCTTCGCCACGGTGAATGGCTTGCCGACCCCGGAGTGCCCATCCCGGAAGAAGCCGCGGCCGTCCACGGGATTTCCACCGAATATGCCCAAGAACACGGAGCCCCGCTCAAACAGGTCGTCTACGAACTGGCCTCGGCGATCGGCGGGCTCTTCTCCGACGGCGTGCCGATATTTGCGTTCAACGCGGTCTACGACTTCACCGTCCTTGCCCGGGAATTGCATCGGCTCGAGTTGCCGGATTTGGTCCCCTACCCTGTTCTGGATCCTCTCGTCTTCAACAAGAAGGTCGACAAGTACCACAAAGGCAAGCGCACCCTGACGAATCTCACTCAGGAGTACGGCGTAGTGCTCGAGAATGCTCATACGTCGGCAGCAGACTGCTTGGCGACCGAGCGTTTGGCAACAGCCATGACCCAGAAGTATCCCCAGCTGGACATGCCAGCCGGGGAACTCCATGATCTTCAAGTCACGTGGGCCAAAGAACAAGCGGCCGATCTTCAGGCGTATTTCGACAAGATCGGCAAAAACTCCAAAGTCAATGGAGACTGGCCGATACAGGCCGAGTCCGAGCGCCCCTAGCGGGGTTCTTCTGCGTTTGCGGCCGCTCGAGCTGCGGCTGGCAGGGCCGATACGATGCGATCCATCGCGACGTCATCGTGGGAAGCGGACAGGAACCATGCCTCGAACGGCGACGGAGCCAGATAGACCCCGGATTCCAGCATCGAATGGAAGAACGGTCCGTAGCGGTACGATTCCGAGGCCTTGATGTCCTCGTAGTTCCGAACGCCCTGAGATCCGGTTCCGAATGCCACGGAGAAGATATTGCCCGCGGTCTGGATCGAATGCTCCACGCCTTCTGCGTTCAAGGCCGAGGTAATTTCCCGCTGGAGCTGCAACGAAACTCGATCAATCGTCGAGTAGACCTGACCCGTAGCATTTCGAAGGGTCGCGATTCCCGCGGCAACCGACAGCGGATTGCCGGAAAGAGTTCCCGCCTGGTAAACGGGACCGGTCGGCGAGAGATACTCCATGATCTCGCGGCGCCCGCCCAATGCAGCAATGGGCATGCCCCCACCGATGACCTTGCCGAACGTGAAAATATCAGGAGCCCAACCGCCTTCGCTTTCCGAAGTCAGCCCCCAGTATCCCGCCGAGGACGCCCGGAAGCCGGTGAGCACCTCATCGAAGATCATCAGGGCACCGTGTTCACGCGTCAGATCCCGCAGACCAGAGTTGAACCCCTCCGCGGGCGTCACCACGCCCATATTGCACGGGGCAGCCTCGGTGATAACGGCCGCAATCTCGCCCTCGTACTTGTCGAATGCGGTGCGGACTGCATCGAGGTCGTTGTAAGGGACCACGATAGTTTCGGCCGTGGTCGCTTCGGTCACCCCTGCAGATCCGGGGAGGGAAAGCGTCGCGACTCCGGATCCGGCTTCGGACAGCAGAGCATCCACGTGACCGTGATAACACCCGGCGAACTTGATGATCTTGTCGCGTCCCGTGTACCCACGCGCCAAACGGATCGAAGTCATGGTCGCCTCGGTACCCGTGGAGACCAAACGAATCTGTTCGATGGCCGAGCCCTTAGTCGCCGAACGATTAATCCGGTCGACTACCGTTTCGGCCAGCTCGGTTTCCCCCACCGTGGACGCGCCGAAGGACAGACCGTGATCAACGGCTGCGTGCACCGCCTCGATGACGGCCTCATGTCGGTGCCCCAGAAGGGCTGGACCCCACGAACCGACCAGGTCGACGTACTCTTTTCCGTCCGCGTCCTTCACGTAGGGCCCCTCGGCATCAACGATGAACGGTGGGGTGCCCCCTACCGAATTGAATGCGCGAACCGGAGAATTGACGCCTCCGGGTATGACTTTCTGCGAACGGTCGAAGAGTTCCTCGGATACGGTCAAGATGTCCTCCTGATGTGTGTGATGATCCAGTTGCCAGTGCTTTTCTACCGTTTTCCCTGCGCCAGCCATTGGGCGACCTCGGTCGCGTAATAGGTGAAAATCAGATCGGCCCCGGCACGCCGCATACCCGTCAGGGCTTCCAGAACGATGCGCTCACGATCTACCCAACCATTGGCCGCCGCAGCTTCGATCATCGCGTATTCCCCCGAGACCTGGTAGACGGCTACGGGAACGGTCGAGAAATCGGCGACCTCTCGAACGACGTCGAGATAGGCCATCGCCGGCTTGACCATGACCATGTCGGCGCCTTCTTCGAGATCAAGCTGAGTTTCCAGGATCGACTCGCGACGATTCGCCGGGTCTTGCTGATAGGTCTTCCGATCCCCTTGGAGCGAGGAGCCCACGGCATCCCGGAAGGGTCCGAAGAATGCAGACGCATATTTGGCCGAGTAGGCCATGATCGAAACATCGTGGAACCCCTTGTCGTCCAAGGCCTCACGGATACCCGCGATCTGCCCGTCCATCATGCCGGACGGGCTCACGACGTGCGCTCCTGCCTGGGCTTGAGCGACCGCCATGCGTTCGTACAGTTCGACGCTGCGATCGTTGTCCACTATGACGTCGCCGGCGCCGTCTTCGGTCAGCGGCCCGCAGTGCCCGTGGTCCGTGAATTCGTCAAGGCACGTATCGGCCATGATCACGACCCGATTGCCGAATTCCCGGCGCACGGCACGGATGCCACGATTGAGGATTCCTTCGGGATCCCACGCGACGGAGCCCTCGGCATCTTTGTCCTCGTCCTTCGGCACTCCGAAGAGGTCGATGCATTTGACGCCGGCTCTCTCGGCCTGGCGGACGGCTTCGATGAGAGATTCGACAGTGTGCTGGTACTGACCCGGCATCGAGCTGATCTCGACCGGCCCGTCGATGCCATCCCGGACGAACAAGACCTGGATGAGATCCTCCGGATGGAGTCTGGCCTCGGCCACAATGTCACGCATCGCGGGATTTGTACGGAGTCGACGCGGCCTGCGGGTCAGGTCAAGTTCCTGACGTGCGTTGTTTTCCCTCACGGTCACCACTTCTTTCGTCGTCAATTCTTAAGTTTTCGAGGACTATTCGTGTCCCTGCCCAAGGCCCGAATCACGGCCTCGGCCAGATCCTCCGCGCCCGGGCTCTCGGACCGGAACGTTTCGAGGTGCAGATCCTGAGCTGCCCGCTCGGTGGTCCTACCGATGCAAATGACCGGGACCTTGACCGGGCCGAGGTCGTCGAGGGTCTGGATCAGGCGGGGCGAGGTTGCCACGATCGCTGAGAGAGCCGAATCTGCCTCGTCCCGAAGTTGCTTCATTGTGGCTTGGCGATCGAGGACGGTTGCTGACATTGCCGAGTCCGGCCTCGGGGCGACAAGGGGGCGATCGGCAGGATACGGCACGCGCTCGTAGACCACGGCTTCACTGACCCGCAGGCCACGTTCACGCAATCCGTTGGCAAGCTCCGCCCTGGCGGGTCTGCCGTGCACGCAGAGTACCTTTTGTCCCTCTTCAGAACCCATAACGTCCGTCCAGGCCGCCAACATTCCCATGGCGCTGTTCTCCTCAGGAGGTTCCACCGGAGCCAACCCGGCGTCCTGAGCGGCACGCCGTGTGGCCTCACCGACGCACCAGATTCTCGCCGATGCCAAGATTGACGAAACCGTCCTCAAACCGTGAGCTTCCAGCAATGCTCGAACGGCCCACACGCCATTGGCACTCGTGAAAGTAACGACGTCGTATGACTCCTGATGCAACGCATCCACCACGTGCTGGGCTTCTTTTCCGCCCACCAACTCTGCTTCGGACAGCGGGCTCAGGACAGGTTCCAGACCACGACGCCGCAACTGAACAATCAGTTCGCTCGACCGCTCAGGCCCCCGGGTCACGAGCACCCGGGGGCGAGGGGACGCGGTCGCCCCCGTCGGAGAGGCTTCCACCGTCAATCGATCGTCAACTCGGTGAATCGATCCGCCCCGCGCTCCAGCAGGAGTTCGGCCACCTTGGTACCCAGATGAATTGCCGCTTCGTCGTCCGCCTCGGCGCTCATGTGCTCACGGAGAGTTTCCGTGCCACTCGGATGAGCAACGACGGCGTCCAGGCGAAGCTTCCCGTCGGTGATCTGAGCATGAGCGCCGACGGGAGCCGCGCATCCGGCCTCGAGCCGGAACAGCAGCGACCGTTCGGCCAGAACCGCAATCCTGGTCTGGGAATCATCGATCTTGGCGAGGCCCGCCATGATCTGCGGAGCGGTCTCATGGGTACGGTATTCGACCGCGAGGCACCCCTGCCCCGCGGCGGGCAGAAATCTCGTGGGGTCCAGGAACTCCGTTACGACCTCGCTGAGACCCAGACGGGCCAATCCGGCGGCCGCGAGCACGACCGCGTCGAGGTCACCATGGGTCCCGCGTCCGACGCCCTTGTCCTTGGAAGCATAATGTTCCAACCCGCGCACGCGGGACAATCGGGTTCCGACGTTGCCTCGAATGTCCGTCACGACGCAGTCTGGCCGAAGCGCTCGAACCTGTGCGGCTCTCCGGGGAGAGCCGGTACCGATGGTTGCCCCTTCCGGCAATTCGTCCAAAGTCATTCCGTCCCGACCAACCAGGACGTCCCTGGAATCTCCACGGGGAGGATAGATCAGAGACAGCTTTCCGTCGAAGAGATCCTTGGTCGGAAGATCCTTGAGCGAATGAACCGCCACGTCCACGGCTCCGCCCAGAAGTTCCTGGCGCAGGGCCGCGGCGAAGACCCCGGTTCCGCCCAACTGTGCGAGGGGACCAGAGATGACGTCGCCGGTCGTCGTGACCGTTTTGAGCTCGGCATTCACGCCGGCATCCACCAGCATGTCCGCGACGTGCTGGGATTGGGTCGTCGCGAGCGCCGAGGCTCGCGTTCCTACGAGCACCTTGGTCATACCGTCTTGGACTCTTTTCCCGCGGCCACCGCATGATCCGCGATCACGGGTTTGATCGCCTGAGCGCGAGCCGGGAGGCAACAATTCGTATCGCACCGATCGAACCATCCTTTGCCGCCGCATGCGCTGCGACGAAGTGCATCGAGCTCCACCGGGTCCTGGGAAGGCGCCGTATCCACGAATCGCTCGGCGATGAGGTCGCGCAAAGACCGCACGTATGCAGGGTGAGTTCCCGGCGTCGGGACCCTCACTGCCTGAATGCCCAAATCGTCGCACGTTTCCATGGCCTCGGTATCGAGGTCCCATTTGACCTCCATATGGTCGGAGACGAACCCCAGGGGAACCATTACGATGCCGTCCACGGAGCCCTCGAGCGCTTCCAGAGCATCGTTGATATCCGGTTCAAGCCACGGAGTCGAAGGGGAACCCGAGCGGGACTGATAGGCCAGCTCCCAGTCGCAATCCGCCAGCAGCTCTGGATTCGCTTCTTCGACCTGGCTGAGAATCGCTCGTGCCGCTTGCAGGTGCTTCTCGACGTAAGCCGAACCGCCTTCGTACTCGACCCCGCGGGGCCCGGCCTCGTTCGCAGCGGTCGTGGGCACGGAGTGGGTGCAGAACATGATGCGGATCCGACCATTTCCCGCCGCCGGTTGCGCCGTGGACCGGATCTTCTCCCTGAGCTCTTCGAGACCGTGGATCAGCCCTTCGACGAAGGCTGAGATGAAGCCGGGGGCGTCGTAATGTTGGCGAAGCTTGTCGATCTGGACTTCACCTTCCAGCTCAAGCTTCTCCAGAGCGATTCCGTAGTCCTCGCGGTATTGCCGGCAACTCGAGTATCCGGGGTAAGCGCTGGTCGCCAGCACCAGAAGTTTGCGGTACCCCTTGTCGTAGGCCTCCTGGACGACGTCGCTGACGTACGGCTCCCAGTTCCTGTTGGCCCAGAGAACCGGTACGTCCGGACCGTTCTCCTCGAGTTCTCGGCGCAATGCTTCGAGAAGGTTGCGGTTTTGTTCATTAATGGGACTGACGCCGCCGTTGGCCCGATAATGCGTTGCGACTTCTTCGAGCCGCTCGTCCGGGATGCCTCGTCCCGCGGTGACGTTGCGCAGGAAGGGAATGACATCGTCTTGGCCTTCGGGACCCCCGAAAGAGGAGAGGATCACTGCGTCGTACTTCTCGGGGGCCTGCGAGCGCGGGCGCCCGATGGTCTCTTCCGAGACGAAGTCGGTCACGCCTTCGAGAGTCTTCGGACCGTTCGTCGCCGTGTTGTTGGGATCGGTCCGGTTCGGAATCGGGTCCGCTTGCGTCATGTTCATCGGAGGACCTCCACAACCTCGTCGGCGCCGATGCGGCGTCCGGTATAGAACGGGGTTTCTTCACGCACATGCAATCGCGCTTCCGTGTTGCGGAAATGACGCATCAGGTCGACGAGGTCGACCAGTTCGGGAGCTTCAAGGGCAAGTACCCACTCGTAGTCATTGAGCGCGAAGGTCGCGATGGTGTTCGCGAGAACCTGCGGATAGTCCCGGCCCTTCATACCGTGGTTCTTGAGCATTTCGGAGCGGTGCTTTTCATCCATGTAGTACCAGTCCCAGGACCGCACGAACGGGTAAACGCAGACCCATGCTTCGGGGTCCTTACCTCGTGCGAATGCGGGGGCATGGTTACGCGTGAATTCGGCATCACGGTGGACTCCCATGGTTGACCACACGATTTCTGTACCCTCGAGCGCGGCCGTACGGCGAAAGTCGCGGACCGCAGCCTGAAGATCTTCCGGATTGTCCGCATGAGTCCAGACGAGAATGTCGGCGTTGTTCCGCATTCCGGAGACGTCATACATCCCGCGGACGGTCACGCCCTTTGCTTCCAATGCTTCGACTGTGCTTTCGAGCTCGGAAGCTGCCTCGGGCGTGTGCGCGTTCTCGGAAGCCTGGCTTCCGCGCGCGAACACGGTGTAGAGCGCGTAGTAGAGGCGATCATCGCCGGAAGCGGCCCGATTTTCCGCTGCCTGCGTGGTTCCCGAATTCTGTTCAGCCATGAGATGACCTGTCCTTTCAGTGCCTGCGCCTCGATCGGAGGCGTTTGGTGCGTCTATTTCGCGTATGGTCTCTGTGAAGTCCGGGGTCTGAGTGAGGTTCGGATTCCATGGACCGGCCACGCTTTACCCAAGATCGAGCTCCGCGATGGTCTTGCGCGTGTCCGGAACCAGCGAAGCCAGGCCCGTTCCGGACAGCCAGGCGCCGACGGAAGCGACCCGGCTGAGTTTCGAGAGGTTTTGCCGGAAGTTCTTGACCTTTTGGGCATGGCCCACGGCAACGTGAGGCATCGCCGTCTTCCACCGGACGACGTCGGCGCCCAGCAGGTACTTCCGGTTAAGGCTCGTGCCCATGATGCGGGACGCATCATGCAGGGCGAGGCTCATGAGTTGCTCGTCCGACAGCGTCAGTTCGGTGATCGATTGTCCTTGGGAGGTCGTGCCCCGTCCGTAGGAGAGTCGAAGGACATGGCGGTGCTCTCCGGCCCGGTCGGCGATCCACTGCCATTTTGCGGTGGCGTGAGTCAGTGCTTTGGCACGCACGGTGCGCACCTGATCGCTGACCAATACCCCGGTGCCACGGGGCGCGGAGTCCAGTGCAGGTGCGTCGAGAACGAGGGTCGCCAATGCGATTTCCGGTCCGCGTCGAGCTTCGGGCAGAAGGTCACTGTCCAGGTGCGGGCCGAGAAGGCGGACCGTCGTCGGGCCGTCCGTTGCAAGAACCAGCACGTCAGCCGTGAGGGCAGCTCTCTTGCCGGCCGCCCCTTCCTGCCGGCGGATCGCGATCCAGTTCTGGGTCACTTCATCTCGGTCGATCGCGATGACGTCGCAACCGGCCAACAACCGAACGCCACGACGGGTGAGATCGTTGACCAACGCTTCCGAAAGCTGGTTCATCCCGCCCTCGAGACCCGCTACCTGTGACCCTGCCGGAGCGTTGGCGCGAAGCACTGCCGCGGAGGCTCCGAGTGAACCGTAGGTCTTGATGCCCTCCCGCAGACCGGGCGCGACGGCGTCCACGTCGAGTTCGTCCGGGTGCGTCGAATGGATGCCCATCGTGACCGGAGCGACCAGGCCGTCCACGACGTGTTGGCCCATTCGTGCTTTGACGAGTCCACCCAGAGTTTTCTGGTGCGATCCTACGGAGGCCGGCAAGTAGCGGTCCATCGCGGCTCGTCGTTGCCCGGCCGAAGTGAGCGCGGGACGCAATTGAGGATCATTCGGGTTGGCGGGAATGCCGAGTATCCCTGAAGAAGGCATCGGTACCGGTCCGCTCGGCAGGTACAGCCACGAGCCCGCGCGAGACGGGACCGTGCGTGAATGCCCCAGCCCGAGATCGTCAATGAGCTCCGCGACCGAGCCGTTACGAGTCGCATAGGATTCCGCGCCCGAGTCGAGGACCATCCCTGCTACCTGGTGCGCGCCGACGGCTCCGCCGAAATGGTCCCGGGTCTCCGTGAGAACGACCCGCAATCCTCTTTCCGCGAGTTCGCGTGCGGCAAGCAGTCCGGATACACCGCCTCCGACGACGAGAGCGGTTCTGGCCTTGCGCTTCCGCGCGCCCGAAGAGGACTTAGCGGACGTGGCGGAGGAATCCTCCGACGACGCGGGCGTTTCGGCGCTCTTGAGGGTCTTGGCCTGGGCCGGAGTGACTTTCTGAGGTTCGGGTGCCATCGACGCTAACTTTCATGTATGAGTTCGACGAGCCGGGTCAGCACGGCGGGGTCCGTGCTCGGCGGGACGCCGTGACCCAGATTCACGATGTGAGCCACGGCGGTCTTACCCTTCGAGAGTACGTCCATGGTGTGCTTCTGCAGAACATCCCACCCCGCGTCGAGCAAAGCAGGGTCGATATTGCCCTGGAGCGGGGTCTCCGGGCCCACCCGGCGCGATGCTTCGTCCAGGTCCAGCCGATAATCCACACCGACGACGTCGGCCCCGGCTTCTTTCATCGCCAGGAGGAGTTCTCCGGTCCCGGTACCGAAGTGGACACGAGGAACTCCATAAGGCTCAACGGCCGCGAGTGCACTCGCAGAATGCTTCATGACGTGTTCTCTGTAGTCGCGTTCCGGCAACGACCCGGCCCACGAGTCGAAGAGCTGGACCGCACTGGCCCCCGCCTCGATCTGAGCAGTCAGGAACTGCCCGGCGACTCGTGAAACCCAAGAGGCCAGAGCGTCCCATGCTTCCGGATCCCGATGCATCATGGTTCGTGGGCCCAAATGGTCCCGGGATGATGAGCCTTCGGCCATGTATGCGGCGACGGTGAACGGAGCCCCTGCGAAACCGATCAGCGGGGTCTCGCCGAGCTGGTTCACGGTGAGCGCTACTGCCTCACGAATCGGGTCGAAAGCCGAATCCGGGACCTCTGGCAAATGGCTGATGCGTTCCATCGTGTTGTAGGGGGCACCCATGACTGGCCCTCGCCCCGGCACGATATCGACATCCAGGCCAGCGACCTTGAGCGGCACAACGATGTCGGAGAAGAAGATCGCAGCGTCCACGTTGTGACGACGGACGGGCTGCATAGTGATTTCCGACGCCAAGGACGGTGTCAAACACGACTCCAACATGGTGGTGCCTTCACGTGCGGCACGGTATTCCGGCAATGAACGACCGGCCTGACGCATGAACCAGACTGGGGGGTGCTCAGGGCGGTCTCCGACCATGGCACGAATCATTGGTGACTGCGCTGTCCCTGCCGATCGCAAGGGATGACTGGACGGAAGAAGGGCAAGTTGCGCTTCGGTCAGCATCGGCCGTTGCGTGAGATTCGGAGTCGTCATAGTAGTTCCATTGTGCCAACTTGGCACGCGGTTTTTGCGGACAGGTTGTCATCACCACGACATGGTCGCGAGCCTCACTCCCGAACCATTTCACAGCCTCGTGGACCGTGGTTATTATGAGTGAGTCGTGGTTTTGTTTTCGCTGGTTTCATCGCACAAGAACGTTGACCTGAATACCGTCGCTCAGTTGTCGACGGGCGTCGGGGCGCTCAAACACACCCTCGTGGACGAGGGGCCTCTCAGTGGTTTGGTCACATTGTCGACCTGCAACCGCCTAGAGCTTTACGGCGAAGCGCCAACTCATCGAGATGGTGTTGGGCCCTCCCTCGAAGCCATCATGGACGAGATTTCCGAAGCGGCAGAGCTCGATCCCTCCTTCGTACGAGGCTCCTTCGAAGTTTTCTATGACGAGGATGCTGCCTCTCACCTCTTCACCGTCGTTTCTGGTCTGGAATCTGCCGTCGTGGGAGAGCGGGAAATCACGGGTCAGGTTCGCCGAGCTCTCGTGAATGCACGCGAAGAAGGATCCGCGTCTGGGGAACTGATCCGTCTCTTCGAGGCCGCTGCCCGAACCGCACGAACCGTGGGAACGCAGACTGCGCTCGGCGAACGAGGCAGGTCAATCGTCTCCGTGGCTTTGGATCTCGCCGAAGAGGTCACGCCCATTCCGTGGCAGCAGGCACGGACTCTTGTCTTCGGAACGGGAGCCTATGCAGGAGCAACAATGGCGGCACTCAGCGCGCGCGGGTGCGAGAACGTCTTCGTATACTCCGCTTCCGGACGCGCCGGAGAATTTACCGCCAAGCGCGGCGGAATCCCGGTGAACGATGAAAACCTGGCGGCGACTATGAGCTCGGCCGACGTCATCATCGGATGCAGCGGTGGCTCGGTCCCCTTCTCTTCGGAAACTTTCCCCGAGGGGAACCGCATCGTCGTCGACCTCGCGCTCACACGGGATTTCGACCCATCGATCGCGGATCTGGACGGCGTGGAACTGATTACTCTCGAGTCTGTTCGACTTGCGGCACCCGAGGAAACGAACGAATCGGTCTCCGCTGCGCGGGAAATCGTCGATCGGTCCACGCGCGAATTCCGCGCCCACCGCAATCAGCAGAACGTTGACGCTGCCATAGTGGCCCTCCGACGCCACACGATGGAGGTACTGGACGCGGAGATGGACAAGGTCCGTCACCAGTACGGATGCGGCGCACAAGCCGATCAGCTGGAATTCGCCATGAGGCGGATGATGCACTCGTTGCTCCACACCCCCATGGTCAAGGCCCGGAAGCTCGCGGCCGAGGGCAGGGAACAAGAATTCATGGATGCGATCGAGGCCCTGTATGACATTTCCGCCGCAGAGCCGGAATCCGAAGACCTTCCCGCGGTCAGTCCATCGCGTGAAGTTCGACACGACTTCCAGGAACAGTCAAAGGCATCCTGACTAGGGTAAATAAGTCCTATAGTAGATCCGTGACCCTTGGCGGATCCGCACAGTAGACTTTCAGTTTTCTGAGCGAAGTATCCCCGGTGGGTCATCGTCGGCGTGGCCCCACCCCAAGTCGACCCTCGACTCGTCATGATCAGCAAAGGACTTCACGATGCCTGGCTCACCAGACCCTTGTCCGCGCGCCGGGGCAGCGACTCGCATGCCGGGGCCTAAGAGGCGGCGGCAGTTGCTTTCCACCGCGCGCAAACACTTCGCCGAACACGGATTCCACAACACCACGATGGAAGACATTGCGGAGTCGGCCCAGGTGTCCAAGCCCGTGCTCTACCAGCACTTCACCGGGAAGAACGAGCTCTACTGCGCGGTTCTCGACTCGAGTATCGAGCTTTTCGAGAATCAGGTCATCACTCCCCTGCTCAGAGACATGGACAATGAGACTCGGACCCGAAAAATGATCTCGAACTTCATCGACGTGGTCATCGACGATCACGACGCGTACCGCATTATTTTCGACTCGGACATGCGGGGCGACCCTTCGGTCGCTACGAAGATCGACGGACTGGTCTCTCGGGTTTCCCAGAGGCTGAGTCGAACCCTGCAGGTCAACAGCGCACTCGATGCCGAGGACTGCGACTTTCTCGCCCAGACTCTGGTGGGGCTGGCAACATCCGCTGCACGAGTGGTTTCTTCGACGAACGACGCCGAGAAGCAGGTACGACAACGGTTCCTGCTCTTCAAGCTCGCGTGGCGCGGCATCGAAAGCGTCGACAAAAGCTGGGCCTGACTCCCGCGCTCAGCGAAATCGAGGGCGAACCGCACGACCGCTCCGACCTCGTTGAGTAGGCTGGGGCACAAAGCAGTTCCCGCCGCCATCCGAGGAGGAATACGCATGGAAATCAAGATCGGCATCAAGGACGTGGCCCGAGAAGTCGTCGTGGAGTCCGAAGAGACCCCCGAAACGATTCAGGAGCAAGTCGCCGAGGCGCTCGAGAAAGAAACTCTCCTGAAGCTCTCCGACAGCAAGGGCAACATTACCCTCGTCCCGGGCGCCTCGATCGGCTACGTCGAGATCGGTGCCGAAACTCGCCGGCACATCGGTTTCGGTCCGTTCAGCGAGGGCTGATCCGAACACCGTCAATACACCGCTCAAGAGGAGGACCCGCCCGAAGTGGCGTACGTCCTCCTCTTGACGCGTATTGCGAGATAGAATAAACCAACACCTGGATGCCCGGTCGTTGCCTGTTGAGTTGACTTCCGCCACGTTGCGCCACCTCGCCCCGAGGCAGTGCGCATCACCTGATGATTGTTGCGATCGGCTTCCTACCGATCCTTTCGACCGCAAACAAATTCCGAGACCCGCGCTCCCGGCGCGAGGCCAGGTCACAGCGCGACGACACACATCGTCCGCCCCGCGGTCACACCATCGACCGAGCGGAGCTCATCCCGTGAACGAAGAAAACAACAACGAGACCACCGTGCTCGAAGAAACACCTGAAACCGTGCAGGAGAAGCTCGTGGCCGAGACTCCTGCCGTGGACGAGGTCGCCCCGGAAGAAGACAAGACTTTTGCCGATTTCGGGGTCCGCGACGACATCTGCGAAGCCCTCGCCGAAAAAGGGATAACTCATCCCTTCCCGATTCAATCCCTGACATTGCCCGTCGCCCTGTCCGGCCAGGACATCATCGGCCAGGCGAAAACGGGAACCGGAAAAACCCTGGGATTCGGTTTGCCCGTACTTCAGCGCGTCGTCGGGCGCGGTGACGACGCATGGGGTCGACTCAAGTCCCCGGGCGCACCCCAGGCCTTGATCGTGGTTCCTACCCGTGAACTGGCCGTCCAGGTCGGAAACGACATCTCGGTCGCCGCCCAAAAGCGCAATGCGCGTGTAGCGACGATCTACGGCGGACGGGCTTACGAGCCTCAAATCGCCGAGCTGGAAAAGGGCGCCGAGGTAGTGGTGGGTACGCCGGGTCGCCTCATCGATCTGCACCGTCAGAAATACCTCAATCTCTCCCAGGTTGGAGCGGTCGTTCTGGACGAGGCCGACGAGATGCTGGATCTCGGCTTCCTGCCCGACGTCGAGCGTCTCCTGTCCTCCGTACCCGAGGTTCGCCAGACCATGTTGTTCTCTGCAACCATGCCGGGTCCGGTGATAGCGATGGCCCGACGCTACATGTCCCACCCGATGCACATTCGTGCCTCGACCCCGGACGACGAAGGCGCAACCAAGAAGGACATTCGACAGGTCATCTACCGCGCTCACCCGATGGACAAGGACGAGCTGATCGCCCGTGCTCTGCAGGCCAAGGGGCGCGGACGGACCATTATCTTCACCAAGACCAAACGAGCGGCCGCGCGCCTTGCGGACGAGCTCGTCAAGCGCGGATTCGCTGCCGGCGCCATCCACGGTGACCTCGGCCAGGGAGCTCGTGAGCAAGCGCTCCGGGCCTTCCGGAATGAAAAAGTCGACGTCCTCGTGGCTACCGACGTCGCCGCTCGCGGTATCGACGTCGAGGACGTCACCCACGTGGTCAATTTTCAGTGTCCGGAAGACGAAAAGATCTATCTGCACCGCATCGGCCGTACGGGGCGAGCGGGCAACAAGGGAACCGCCATAACCCTCGTCGATTGGGACGACGTCCCCCGGTGGTCTTTGATCAACAAAGCGCTGGACCTCGGAGTGCCCGAACCGGTTGAAACCTATTCTTCTTCCAAGCACCTCTACAACGATCTGAACATTCCGGCTGGTACAAAGGGCAAGTTGCCCGTGAGTCAGCGCAAGCATGCCGGATTGGGTGCAGAAGCGGTTGAAGACATCGACGGCGGCCACTCGCGCAAGCCTCGCACTGGCGGACGCGACGACAAGGGCGGGAACCGCTCGGGAAACGGTGGCCGCAGGAACAGCCCTCGCGGTGGGCGGTCCTCCGGATCCCGGAATGATCGGAAGCAGCCGGACGAGAAGTCGTCGCGCAATCGTTCGGAGAACCATACGACCGAAACGGACTCCAAGCAGTCGGAGGCTCCTCGGCGCCGTCGCCGTCGTCGTCGCAGTGGCGGGGACTCGGGCAATCAGGCACGTTCGGGTCAGTAGATCCTGCCACTCGTGGGAATCGAGCTGACGGGCCCGGACCTCATCATCCGGGGCGACAATCAGGACGTGCTTGCGCAATTGCCGAGCAGCGAATTTTCGATGATCTACGTGGACCCGCCCTTCAATACGGGGCGGGCCCAAGTTCGCCGTAGCCTCAGGAACCAGCGGGTCGAGCCCGACCAGGCTGACCGTAAGGGATTCAAGGGACAGAGCTACACGAGTGTCCTCGAATCCCTCTCGAGATACGACGACGCGTTCGAGGACTACTGGTCATTCCTGCTTCCGAGACTCGAAAAAGCCCGGGAGCTGCTCGCCGAATCGGGCACCCTGTATCTGCACTTGGATTATCGGGAAGTTCATTACGCCAAAGTCATGTGCGACATGATCTTCGGCCGCGAGTGTTTTCTGAACGAGATCATCTGGGCGTACGACTACGGGGCGCGCGCGAAAAAGCGTTGGCCGGCCAAGCACGACAACATCCTGGTGTACGTGAAGAACCCGAAAAAATACCATTTCGACTCGGAAGAAGTCGATCGGGAGCCCTATATGGCGCCGGGACTGGTCACACCAGAGAAAGTGGCGCGCGGCAAATTGCCGACCGATGTCTGGTGGCACACCATCGTCTCGCCCACGGGCAAGGAGAAGACCGGATACCCCACGCAGAAGCCTATGGGTTTGTTGCGCCGTATGGTTGCGGCCTCGTCCCGTCCCGGCGAGTGGTGCCTCGATTTTTTCGCCGGTTCGGGAACCCTCGGCGCCGTTGCCCAATCGCTCGACCGCCGCTTCGTGTGCGTCGATTCGAATGATCAAGCGATCGAGGTGATGCGCCAGCGGCTGCCGCAGGCGAAGCTTCTCGAAGCCTAGAGACACACGCCGCGCGACTGCGCCTGGATTTCCTCCAAGGACTGCCTCGTCGTGGTGTTCTCTCCGAGCCGATTCGGTTTCCCCGCACCGTGATAGTCGCTGGATCCCGTCACGATGAGGTCATGGTTCCGGGCGAAGTCGAGTAGCCATTTGCGATCGTCCTCGGAATTGTCACGGTGATACACCTCAAGACCGGCCAATCCCGCCGCAACCATCTCTTCGAAGACTTCCGGTCCCACGACTCGGCCCCGGGAGCTCGCCAGGGGGTGGGCGAACACCGGAACTCCACCGGCTTCTCTGACGAGGGCAACGGCAAGAGCAGGGTTCGGCGCATAGTGGGGCACATAGTATTTCGTCCGGGTGGTCAGAATAGTGCCAAAGGCCTCGCTCCGATCCTTGCACACGCCCTTCGCGACGAGGGCATCGGCGATGTGGGGACGGCCCACCGTCGCGTCTTTGCCGACCTGGTCCTCCACATCCTGCCAGTTGATAGGAAAGTCCTCACTCAACCGCTCGACCATCTTCTGTGCCCGGGTGAGGCGTGCCGCGCGTGATTTCTCAATTTCCGATCTGAGTCCTGGGGCCTGGGGGTCGTGGAGGTAGCTCAGCAGATGCACGGAGACTCCGTCGTCCGAGGCACACGAGACTTCCATTCCCGGGACGAATTCGATACCGCATCGTGACGCCGCCTGCGCGGCCGGTTCCCACCCGACGGTCGAATCGTGGTCGGTCAGCGCGACCGCTGTGAGCCCGGCTCGAGCCGCCTGCTCCACGACTTGGGCGGGGGTTTCTGTCCCGTCGGAAATATTCGAATGGGTATGAAGATCGATGCACACACATCCAATCTACTCGGTGCCCGTGGACGCAGGGGCGGTACTTGGGCGATATCGTGGAGTTATGACTTCGAATAATTCCCCAGAAACACAGGATTCCTCTGAACAGCAGCCGCTCGAAGAACGCGTCGGAAATCGGTCCCAGCCGCCGCGCTCTCATGCTTTCAAGGAATTCATGGGCACGAACTGGGCACCTTCCGCCAAAGCGCTCCCCCAGCGTGCCTCGGTTGCCGACTTCGCCGCGCAGCGACGTGCGGCGTTGTCGGCAAAATTCCCCGGCGAGCGCCTCGTAATTCCGGCAGGACCGCTCAAGACCCGCTCGAACGACACGGACTATCGTTTCCGCCCTCATTCCGGTTTTGCCCACATGACGGGTCTCGGCGTCGATCACGAACCGGACGCCGTTCTGGTCATGGAGCCCCTGGACGAGCCGGAAGCCGACGGTTCGGCCCATGAGGCGACTCTCTATTTCCGCCCTCTGGCAGGACGCGATTCGGAGCAGTTCTATTCCGATCCGCGTTACGGCGAATTCTGGGTCGGCCCCCGTCCGACCTTGGAAGAAATCGAGTCGGAGTACGGCATCCAGTGCCACGATCTCTCCGACGTCGAGGTCGCAATCACCAAGAACGCAGGGCCCCAGGCTCTTGGCGGGGTCCGGGTGCGGTTGTTGCGCGAGGTCGATCTGAACGTGGATGCGCTGGTCGACACCTCTCGGTACAACACCAGCGTGGACCTCGAGGAGTCGGATTCGCTCGACAGCCAGCTGACCGAGGCTCTCTCCGAACTGCGCCTCGTCAAAGACGAGGAAGAAATAGCCAACCTTCGGAGATCCATAGCTTCGACCAAGGTCGGTTTCGAGAACATCATCCGGGCCCTCCCCCAGGCGCGCGATCATCACCGCGGCGAACGCATCGTCGAAGGCGCATTCTTCGCGGCCGCGCGCGCCGAGGGCAACGACGTCGGTTACGAGACCATCGCCGCCTGCGGGAACAACGCAACCGTGCTGCACTGGATTCGGAATAACGGAACTGTCGAGGACGGAAAGCTGATCCTCGTCGACGCCGGAGTCGAGGACGATACCTTGTACACGGCGGACATCACCCGCACGATGCCGGTCAACGGCACATTCTCTCCCATTCAGAAGAAGGTCTACGACGCCGTCCTGGAAGCTTCCGAAGCCGCGTTCCGCGCCGCGGTACCAGGCAACAAATTCCGTGACGTGCACGCGGCGGCCATGAAATCCCTGGCCGAGTCCCTCGACTCGTGGGGGCTGCTTCCGTGCACCGTCGAAGAAGCTATTTCCGACGAAGGCGGCCAGCACCGTCGCTGGATGCCCCACGGGACGAGCCACCACCTCGGCCTGGACGTCCACGACTGTGCACAGGCCAAGCGCGATCTCTATCTCGATGGAACCATCGAGCCGGGGATGGTCTTCACGATCGAACCGGGCCTGTACTTCAAGGAAGACGACCTCGCGATTCCGGAAGAATATCGCGGCATCGGTATCCGGTTGGAGGACGACGTGCTCATTACCGCCGACGGACCGGAGAACATGAGCGCCGACTTCCCGAGGACCACGGAAGCCATCGAAGCCTGGATCGCGGAACTCTCCCGGTAGAACCGACCCCAGTGAACACGACGCCCCCGGACCACGAGGTCCGGGGGCGTCTTCGTTCTTGAGTTCTTTCTCCGAGGCCTGCGGCCGGCGTCTATCCGCGAGGAGGGTCAGGCCGCTCTTCTGGGGAAACCGGCCCTTCCCGACCTTCCGTCGTTTCGGGGTCGTCGGCGGAACGGGGTGGCTGGTTCTCGGCACGAATACCGAAACGGGGCCGCCCGTCGGGCAAGTCCTTGAAATCCCGTGCCTGGGAACGGTCCGTGGATTCGCCGGGCGCCTGTCCCCCTGGTTGAGGTTCTGCGGCCGCAGGCCCCTGCGGAGCTTGCGGAGCATTTCCGCGTTCTTGGGGGTCCGGCTGGCCCCACGGCCCCTGACCGCCGGGCTGACTGGGTCGGTTACCAGGCTGCTGCGATGAGCCGTGTTCGTCCTGCGGGAAGTAGGGCTGTTCACGAGGTGTGGGCCGAAGCGTGGGACGGTTCGATGAGCCTCCGAGGAGGCGCCGCGCCTCGCCTGCTTCTTGTGGCGAGCACACCAGGTCGTAGCTGCCCGCGACGAGTTGTCCGACCGCAGTGAAGCTGCGGTGCCCACCACGACGGGAGAAACCGACAATCGCCAGGATCATCCAGAAAGCCACGCCAAGTGGTATCGATGTGAGGAATGCCGACAAAGGAGACTCGTGGCTGAAGACCATGAGAAGAAAACCGAGCACGACTCCGTAGAACAGGCCTTGCAAGGCGCCGGAAGCCGCGACACGAGCATAGGAAAGGGTCCCGACGACGTGCTCGACCTGTCGCAGGTCCGAGCCGACGATTGCGAGATTCTGCACGGGAAAACCACGATCGGCCAGGAGGTCAACCGCCCCCTGCGCATCCTGGTACTTGGAGAACTTCCCCACGGTGACGGACCCCGCGAGCTGTTCGGTCCGCATCGCGGCGAGTCTGGACTTTCCGGAATTTGCCATACTAGCCATTTTCCCTGACCACGGGCTTGACCGCCAACCATAAGGGTGTGTATCGCCACAGGTGAACCGAGAGGATGTTTCCAGCGGGTACATGTGAGTAATCTGATTGAGTGAGCAACGTACCGAGCAGAATCTTCATCGCCAGGCTATTGGGCCTTGATGTTTTCGATCCCGTAGGCGACCGACTGGGCCGGCTGCGGGACGTCGTCGTGCTCAACCGAGACGCCCAGCGCAAACACCTGCAACCGCTCGTGGTGGGTATTGTGGTCGAAGTCCTCGGGAAGAAGCCTGTCTTCGTCCCGATGACCCGAGTCAACAGCATGGACGCGACCCAAGTCATCGTGACCGGCCTGGTCAATCTTCGCCGATTCGAACAGCGTGGCGCCGAAGCTTTGGTCATCGGTGAGTTGTTTGACCGCAAGGTCCATTTCAAGGACAACACCGGCGAGGCCACGATCGAAGACTGCGCGATGGAGCAGACCAAGAACGGTGATTGGAAAATCACAGAGCTCTTCGTTCGTCGGACGGCAAGTACGGGTCGGCTCATGCGTCGCAAGAACGAGACCCTTGTGGTCGACTGGGAAGACGTTGTTTACGGCACCGCCATGGACCCCCAGGGGGCCTCGCACTTCTTGGCGACTCACGAGGACACCCAACCCGCCGACCTCGCGGATGCTCTCCACGACCTGAACGACAAACGCATGCTCGAAGTCGCCGAGGAGCTTCAGGACGAGCGCTTGGCCGACGTGCTGCAGGAATTGCCAGAAGAGGACCAAGTCCAGATCCTGTCCAACCTGGACATCAAACGCGCCGCAGACATTCTTGAAGAGATGGAACCGGACGACGCGGCCGACCTCCTCAACATGTTCACGGATGCCCAGCGCGAAACCTTGTTGCAGAAGATGAAGCCGGACGATGCAGAGGACGTGCGCCGCCTTCTCGAATACGAGGAAGGAACCGCAGGCTCACTCATGACCCCGGTGCCGATTATTTTGCCCCCGGAGGCAACAGTAGCCGAAGCCTTGGCGCACATTCGTCAGGAGGAGATCAGCCCGGCCGTCGCCGCGGCCGTTTTCGTGTGCCGTCCTCCGCTCGAGGCACCGACCGGCCGCTACATCGGCATGGTTCATATGCAGCAGCTGCTGCGTTTTGCCCCGCCCGAACCCGTCGGCAACATCATCGACCGGAGTATCGAGCCGATCCCGGACGTCGCTTCCCTGGAAGACTTGTCCCGGGTGCTGGCCACTTACGACTTGACCATTATCCCCGTCACCAACGAGCACGACAGGCTCGTCGGGGCTGTGACCATCGACGACGTACTCGATGCGCTCCTCCCAGAAGACTGGCGCACCAACGACGACGGAACTCCCGTCCGAAAGGTGGGACGCAAATTTGAGTGAAACGACCAAAAGCCGTAGAAGCCGTGATACCCACCGCGCTGGCCTCGACATGCCGCTGGCCAGCAAGCCCAAGTGGTACCAGCGCTATCGACCCAACCCCGAGTCATTCGGCGTCATGACGGAATCCTTCGCACGGTGGATGGGCACGCCCCAATTCCTCGTGTGGATGACGATCTTCGTGACCGTGTGGCTCTTGTGGAACACCTTGCTCCCGGAGAGTTGGCAGTTCGACCCCCGCGCGCTGAACTTCACCCTGTTGACACTCATGCTCTCGTTGCAGGCTTCCTACGCCGCACCGCTGCTGTTGCTGGCTCAGAACCGGCAGGACGACCGCGACCGCGTCGTCGCCGAAGAGGACCGTCAGCGAGCACAGCAGAATCTCGCGGACACGGAGTATCTGACCCGGGAGATCGCCGCCCTGCGCATCGCTCTGCGAGAGGTCGCTACCCGCGACTTCGTCCGCTCGGAGATCCGAGACCTCCTGGAGGAAATCGTCCAGGACGCGCGGGACCAGGGCAAAGTCGAGGCCGAGGATGCCGGCGAACAACAGCGGAAGAAGTCGGACTTGTCATGGCCGGCTAAAGAGGCCGAGCCCAAGACCTCGATCCTGGATATCGCGAAAGCAACCGACGGAGCTTCCGGCTCGAGCACCGCACCGCCTCAGCGGAGAACACCCCGTGGGGCGTCTCCAAGGAAACCCGATGAATTGAGGAAACCCGATGAATGAGGCCCTGCGTGCAGCACTCTCGGGAGTCATCGACCCCGAGCTGCGCCGCCCGATCACCGAACTGGGAATGGTCACCGATGCGGAGTTGGACGGGGCCACCGCGCATATCGGCATTAAACTGACGATCGAGGGGTGCCCTCTCAAAAACACGATCCAGACCGACGTTCGCGAGGCCGTCTCTCAGGTGGACGGCGTCGAGGACGTCGAGATCGACCTCGGCTACATGGACGCGGAGGCTCGAAACCGGCTCAGGGACCAATTGGGTCATACCAAGACCAACCCCTTTGCGGATCCGGCAAACCTGACCCAGGTCTACGCAATAGCCTCGGGCAAAGGCGGCGTCGGCAAGTCCACCGTCACGGCGAACCTCGCGGCGTCGTTGGCCTCGAGCGGTCTCTCGGTAGGGATCGTCGACGCCGACGTGCACGGGTTCTCGATCCCCGGGCTGCTCGGGATCACTCAGCCGCCGACCAAGCTCGAGGACATGATCCTTCCCCCAGTGGTAGAAGTCCCCGAGTCGGAAAGAACCGGGCTGGGCAAGGACCGGATTCCGGGATCGATCAGAGTCATTTCGATCGGTATGTTCGTCGAAGACAATCGACCCATCGCATGGCGCGGTCCGATGCTGCACCGGGCCCTCGAACAGTTCCTGACGGACGTCCACTTCGGAGACCTGGATGTTCTGCTTCTCGACCTGCCGCCGGGTACGGGCGATATCGCTATTTCCATGTCCCAACTCGTCCCCAACGCGGGACTCGTGGTCGTCTCCACTCCCCAGGTTGCCGCCGTAGACGTCGCCGAACGCGCCGGAACCATGTCACTTCAGACGGGCCAGAAAGTCGTGGGCGTCGTCGAGAACATGGCCGGGATGATCATGCCGGATGGCACCCGCATGGACATATTCGGTTCCGGGGGCGGTGAGAAGCTCTCTGAGCGCCTCACGGAATCTCTCGGTGCTGACGTCCCCTTACTCGGATCTGTTCCCTTGGATCTGGCCCTTCGCGAAGGAGGAGACGACGGGGTGCCTGTGGTCTGGTCGAACCCGGTATCGCCGTCGGCAGTCGCTCTGAGGGACGTCGCAGAAGGGATTCGGGGACTCAAACGAGGTCTCTCGGGCCGGAGCCTTCCGCTGGATCTGCACTAGCCCTGGCGGATCGAGGTGAAACCGATCCGGAAGAGCGCATATGACAAGGCCGGACGATGCTAATCGTCCGGCCTTGGTGATTCTTATAAAGTTCTCGGGGTCAGGTTGCTTCCGTGTCGTACGGCGCGAGCTGACCGGGTGACAAACGGCTGGTATTGGTCGCCGGCGGAGTCGATGCCTGGGTCTGCTCCTGTTTCAGCTCCTCGTCGTCTTCCAAAAGGGCCTCGCGTACGATCCGCCGAGGATCATATTGCCGAGGATCATAAGCCCGCCAGTTGATGTCCGACAGCTCTGGGCCGAGCGTGTCCTTCATGTCATCCTTTGCCTCCATTGCTGTACGACGCAATGACTTGATGAGGTCCTTGAGCTGCCGCGCGTACTCAGGCATGCGCTCAGGACCTATCACCACAAAGACGATAACGGCCAAGACGAGGAACTCGGCACCGTTGATTCCAAACACACCAGAACATTACCAGCCCTAACCGGGTACGAGCCGTCCTTTGTGATGGAGGCCTATGTGGCATGCGCGTCGTCGCCGTGCCTGGTGTTCCCCGGCGTCACGAATGCGTGATGGGATCCAGGCATTCCTTCAGAGACTGAGCCTCGTCCTTGGTGATTTCGAGGACCAAACGGCCTCCGCCCTCAAGGGGAATCCGCATGATGAGGGACCGGCCCTCTTTCGCGACCTCCATGGGTCCTTCACCGGTTCTCGGCTTCATCGCGGCCATTGTTGCTCCTTGTCGGATTGACGCTCATCGCCGAGGAACAGAGATCCCCCGGTTGCCCAATGATAGCTCCATCACCTTAACAACCAGGTTGCGGTCCCGATGTGACCTCTACGGTGGATAGTCACCGCCACTAGGCAGTTCTTTCCAATGCCATAGCCACCCAATCCAAATAAGTTGCCCCAGGGCTGCCCCGACGAGCAGTGTTGTGCGGTAAGCGCGCGAATCCGAGACAGCCACCAGAGGCGCTGCAAGAGGAAACACTGGAAGCAGCAACCGGAAAGTGGAGGACTGCGGAAACAGAAAGACCAGCAAATACGCGACATAGGCGTAACACCAGTACCGGATGTTACGCGGCAACGTCGTCAAAACGGCCCGGCTATGCATTACCCACAAGAAGCCGACGACCAGCATGAGAAGTACAAGGGGACCCGGTTCTCCCAGGTAATTCAGCGCTTGGTCGATCCAGGGTTGGAACGGAAGGAGATGCTCTCCGCGCCAGGCGGTTTCCGTCGCCGTGTACGCGTCGTATCGGCCGGTAGCGATCCACGCAATGGCGGGCCACGCCAGAGCGCAGACGCAGGCAAAGAGCCCCACCGCGAGATACCGGGCCGAGGCTCCGAACGCCACGACAAATCGTCGGCGACCGGTTGCTTCGATCTGTCCTCGGTAGGCGATGACGAATCGCGTCAGCCACCAGCATCCCATCGCAAGGGCGATCGGGACCCCCACAGGTCGGGACAAGCAGGTCGGGATCAGCACTATCGAACAGATGACCAGATTTCCGCGGACCAGAGCGAGGAGAAATCCCGCGAGAAACATGAAGTTCATGGACTCGGCGTAAGGCACTTGAAGGATCGGCGCGACCGGGCTCAGGAGGACCAAGGCCGTCGTCCAGAGCGCGAAACCGTCGATACCGTGACCCGGCTGCTTCAGGCCCAACCCGTGAAGGATGCGACGTGGGGAAACATATTGCTCCCCACCTACGTCTTCAGTACGGGTCGCGACGGCCCGTGCAGATGTGAATAGTCCGTAGAGAAGAATCGAAGCGACCGCTCCGCACGCTATCGAGACCAGGCCTCCCGCCGCTGGCCAGGAAAGGCCGGTCACCTTCATCAGAACCGACGTCGTCATGGGGAACAGTGGATAAAAGGCCCAGGGGTTCTGGTCGACGGTGCCCGACATATCCACTGGAAGGACACTCGGATATCCGATCTCGGCGATATGCCGATACCAATCGCTGTCCCAGATACCGATGAACTGCAGATAACTCAGGGGTCCCGCTCCCCAGGGACTGGCTTGCTGTTGCCGCCCGACAAGAGTGAACGCCGCCCATCCCCAAATGCGCGTAGCAGTGTAAACGCCCAACACCCAAGTCCAAATGGGCAGTCCCAGGACCCATAGCCTGAAGCTGGCCACCGCGTGGGTCATGAGGTGTTTCGCGGGACTCACGTGTGGTTACTATGTGTGACCGGGCGTTCGGTGCCGGAAGCACCTTGGCCGTCTTCCAGAGGCCCTCGTTCGGGTCCGGGGCAGTCGATACCATCGCGAGATGCATACTCGGCACCGGAAAGCCGGTCGGCTCCCAGAACGGCGCACGAGATGAGGACGGCCGCCAAGATGACGAAGGTCAGTCCCACCAGGATAAAGTTCATACACTCATTCTGGACTATGAGAATGAAAATCGCCTGAGACGATGTCCCACCACCTCTAGGAGGTCAGCCACCGTTCGAGCGCGTTCAGGCAGTCGTGGACTTCGGAGGCGAAAACGTGCTCGTTGTCGGAATGGGCCAGTAAGGCGTCGCCCGGTCCGAAATTCACCGCCGGAATTCCTATTGCGGAGAATCGTGCGACGTCGGTCCAGCCATATTTCGGGTGGGGGTCGGCTCCGACCGAGCGGACCAGTTCTTGAGCGAGTGGCGCATCCAAACCCGGTCTGGCCGCGGGCGAGGCGTCCACGATGTCGAGTTCGTATCCTTCGAAGAGCTCTCGCATCCGGACCATCGCCTCGTCCAACGTCTTGTCCGGGGCGAAACGGTAATTGATGTGAACGTTGCATGAGTCGGGAATAACGTTGCCTGCCACCCCTCCTTCGATCTGGACCGCGTTGAGGCCTTCCCGAAAATCCAGGCCTTCAACGGTCACGCTGCCCGGCTCGTACTCTTCGAGAATCCGGAGAACACGCCCCAGCTTGTGAATAGCGTTCTCGCCCATCCAAGCTCGCCCGGAATGGGCGGCAATACCGGAGGTGTGGATCCAGAAACGCATCGTGCCGTTGCAACCGCCCTCGATCCGGCCGTCCGTCGGTTCGAGCAGAACAGCAAAATCGGCGTCGGTCACCAGTTCTGGGGCGACTTTCAGCAGTTTCCCCAGCCCCGACGCGTCGCTGGATACCTCTTCATGATCGTAGAAGACGTACGTGATGTCACGGCCCGGCTGAGTCAGGGTCGCCGCCAGTTGGAGCTGAACCGCCACACCCCCCTTCATATCGGTCGCGCCACGCCCGTACAGGACCCTGCGGCCCTCGGACTGGTCCCATTCCGAAGGAACGGTGCCCCTCGCTCCCGGGGTCGAGGGAAGGGGAACCGTATCCAAGTGACCGGCAAGAACAACTCTTTCATCCCGTCCGAGCTCCGTGCGGGCGACCACGGTGTCACCATGGCGTTGGACGGTCAAGTGTCCGAGTTCTCCCAGTGCTCGTTCGACCGCGTCGGCAATCGGCTCCTCGGCATCGGAGACCGAATATATGTCCAACAAGTCTGCCGTCAGCTGTGCGACGTCTTGGGTCAGGTTCAGGGACGGGACGTTTCGAGGCTTCGTTGAGCTGTGGGGAGTCATGCGTTCACCTTAGTATCGTCTTACGATTCGGTACGACCCGGGCTCACACTACGGAACATCGTCCAGGTTTTCGTAGACTGGGAAACATGACTTCAAGTACGAGCGCCGAATACGCAGCAGGCTTGGGCCTGGCCACCGTCGTGGCCGCCGGCCCCAACAAGGGACAGGTCCTGGACGTCTGGTATCCAGCCCCAGCCCTTTCAGAGACCGCGGAGACCTCCGTGCGCGACGCCCTGGAGGCCTCACAGGGCCCTGACGTCGCCCGCAACGTAGAACTGAAGGTTATTGAGACCTCCGTTCGGCTTCAGGAGGAGCCCGTCGACGCGGCAGATGTGTATCTGCGGCTCCATGCCCTCTCGCACCGCCTCGTCGTGCCGAATTCGATCAATTTGGACGGCGTCTTCGGGAAACTCGCCAACGTGGCGTGGACCAATTTCGGCCCCGTTCTCGCTTCCGAGCTCGAACAGGTGCGTTTGGCGCTGCGTACACGAGGACACGTGACTGTTTACTCGGTCGACAAATTTCCGCGCATGGTCGATTACGTGGTGCCCACCGGTGTCCGTATCGGCGATGCCGATCGCGTGCGCCTGGGCGCTCATCTCGCGGACGGCACAACCGTCATGCACGAGGGCTTCGTCAATTACAATTCCGGAACGCTGGGCCACGCCATGGTCGAGGGCCGCATCAGCCAGGGCGTCGTGGTCGGTGACCACACCGACATCGGCGGCGGCGCGTCGATCATGGGTACGTTGTCCGGAGGTGGCAAGGAACGCGTCCGCCTCGGCGAACGCGTGCTTCTCGGCGCCAACGCCGGTGTGGGGATATCGTTGGGCGACGACTGCGTCGTCGAGGCCGGGTTGTACCTGACCACTGGAACCCGCGTGACTGTAGTCACGAGCCAGGAATCGAAGGTCGTCAAAGCCGCGGACCTATCCGGGACCGCGAATTTGCTGTACCGCCGCAACTCCCAGAGCGGCGCCGTGGAAGCAATCCCCCGCGCGACTGGATCCGTTGAACTCAATTCAGTCCTGCACGCCAACTAGTTCACCCACCGTTAGGAAATAGACATGAAGATCATGGTGACCGGCGGTGCCGGCTATATCGGCAGCCATACGGTTCTGGCTCTTCTCGAAGCCGGGCATGAGGTTGTCGTTATGGACAATCTCGCGAACTCGTCCAAGGCCTCGCTGGAACGGGTCAGCGATCTCGCCGGTGGCAAGCGTGCCGAATTCCACGAAGTGGATTTGTTGGACGCTCCGGCGATGAACGAGCTTTTCGAATCGACCAGGCCGGAGGCGGTGATCCATTTCGCAGGGCTGAAGGCAGTCGGCGAATCGGCGGAAAAACCGCTGTGGTACTACAACACCAACGTGGCCGGAACGATCAATCTCCTGCAGGCGATGGATCAGTCGGGGTGTCGTTCAATCGTATTCTCGTCATCGGCGACCGTCTACGGCGCTCCCGAGGAGATGCCTCTCACCGAGAAGCTGCCCATGGACGCTCAATCCTGTTACGGCCGAACTAAAGAGCACATTGAAGACATGCTGATCGACGTGGCCCAGTCGGACGAGTCCTGGAATGTTGCTCTTCTGCGGTACTTCAACCCCGTAGGTGCCCATGAATCCGGACAGATCGGCGAAGACCCCACGGGGGTTCCGAACAACCTGCTGCCTTTCATAGCGCAGGTCGCGGTCGGGCGCCGCGACAAGCTCAAGGTTTTCGGCGACGACTACCCCACACCGGACGGTACCGGTGTGCGGGATTACATCCACGTCGTCGATCTCGCGGAAGGTCATCTCAAGGCCCTCGACTACGTTTCGCAACGAGGCGGACTCCATACGTGGAACCTCGGGACGGGCAACGGTTATTCGGTCCTCGAGGTGCGCGAGGCTTTCGAAAACGCATCGGGCAAGGAAATCCCGTACGAGATCGTGGATCGCCGGCCGGGGGACGTCGCCGTCTCTTACGCGGATCCCTCTTCTGCCCTGGCCGATCTCGGCTGGTCCGCGAGCCGAGACATCGCGACCATGTGCGCGGATCACTGGCGGTGGCAGAAGAACAATCCCAACGGATACGAGGGATAGACAGCGGACCGGGATCGCGCGTGCATTTCGGGTTGCATAGCGGCCCGTAATCCACCCCATAGCCCGATTCGCTGTCAGTAACTCGCAGTGGACACCCATGTTCCCACACCATGAGGTAGGCGAGGTCCGGTGTGGACATTATTCCGGCGGACGTCGTCCGTGCTTGCCGCTGATCAGCGACCCCGGGCGGGTTGAAGGCGCCCTGAATTCTGTGGCGAGGGCCAAGGGATATGCGAACCGCCTCAGATAAAAATCGGGCCGTTGCGTGCATCCCTGTTCGTAGGTGAACCCGAGATGCACGCGACGGCCCGAATCTGAGTTGGTCTGGCTACTCGACCCCGGGGTAACGACGCTCGGTCTCACCGGTGTAGACCTGGCGAGGGCGGCCGATCTTGGTGGACGGATCCAGCATCATCTCACGCCACTGGGCGATCCACCCGGGCAGACGACCGATGGCGAAGAGCACCGTGAACATCTGCTCCGGGAAGCCCATCGCCTTGTAGATCAGGCCCGTGTAGAAGTCCACGTTCGGATAGAGCTTGCGCTCGACGAAGTAGTCGTCGGCCAGTGCCTTGTCCTCGAGACGCATCGCGATCTCGAGGAGCTCGTCGTCGCCGCCGATCTTCTTCAGGATCTTGTCCGCGGTGGCCTTCACGATGCGGGCGCGCGGATCGTAGTTCTTGTACACCCGGTGGCCGAAGCCCATCAGGCGTACGCCCTCTTCCTTGTTCTTGACTTTTTCCATGAAATCCTCGGGGCTGATGCCCTCGGACTGAATGCTGCGAAGCATGTTCAGGACGGCCTCGTTTGCGCCACCGTGCTTAGGTCCGTACAGAGCATTGATGCCAGCGGAGACGGAAGCGAACATATTGGCATCGGACGAGCCGACCAGGCGGACTGTCGAGGTCGAGCAGTTCTGCTCGTGATCCGCGTGAAGGATCAGCAAGAGGTTGAGTGCCTCTGCAATGTCCGGATCCACCTCGTAGTCTTCTGCGGGAACGCCGAAGCACAGCCGCAGGAAGTTCTCAGCGTAATTGAGGTCATTCTGCGGGTAGAGCATCGGCTCGCCCTTGGACTTCTTGAATGCATACGCCGCCAGGGTCGGCACTTTGGACAGCAAACGGATCGTGGAGACCTCGACCTCGTGCTCGTCGTGCGGATCCAACGAGTCGCTGTAAAAGGTCGACAGTGCGGACACCGCCGAAGCCAGAACCGGCATCGGGTGCGCGGTCCGAGGGAAACCTGAGAAGAAGATCTTCAGATCCTCGTGGACCATGGTGTGGGTCCGGATCATACGATCGAATTCATCCAACTGCGTTTGCGTTGGCAACTCACCGTAGATCAACAGGTAGGCGACCTCGACGAAGCTCGCTTTCTTGGCAAGATCTTCGATCGGGTAACCACGGTATCGCAGGATTCCGGCATCGCCGTCGATATAGGTGACAGCGGACTTGACGTTGGCGGTGTTCATGAAGCCGGGGTCGTAGGTGACGTACCCCCCGGTTTCGGAACGAAGTTTGGCGATGTCGAATGCGCCCGTCCCGTCAGTCGGCTTGACGGCCGGGCAGTCGACGCTCGTACCGTCGAAGGTGAAGGTCGCGTTATCGGTCATATTTCCTCCCGTTTGCGTGTGTCCTCCGCCGTGACATGCCAAGCCTCGGGGGTCGCCCTGGTGCCGGCACAAAAGCGCCGCCCTGCCATAACAGTCAGGGCCGCGGCGTGGGCGGGGACACAGATTATCTCTGCATAGCCTACCCTTTGCAGACATACCGTCACGAATCATCCTCGCGATGTGCACGGACATTTCACCGCGCTTGACGCGGCGAAATAAGACACTTCGATATCCGCCGCCGGCCAGGGTCTCCTCGAGTCAGGCCTTCGATAGCCGCCGGACGGCCGCTTCGATACGTTCGTCGCATGCGGTCAGAGAGATCCGTATGTGTCCGTCTCCCTCGTCACCGTAGAAGACCCCGGGGCCGACCACGATGCCAAGATCGGCAAAACGACCCACCGTGGTCCAGGTGTCCTCCCCCATGGTTCCCCATAGATACAGTCCGGCCCGTGATCCCTCGATCGACAAGCCGTATTGCTCGACGGCGGGCTTCAGGGCCTCACGCCGGGACCGATAAAGAGCTTTCTGGTGCGCGACATGATTCTCGTCGCCCAGGGCAATCGTCATGGCATCTTGGATAGGACGCGGCACGATCATGCCCGCGTGTTTTCTCGAGTTGATGAGGTTCGCGATCAGACCCGTATCCCCCGCAACGAATGCCGCCCGATATCCGGCGAGGTTGGATTGCTTGGACAGGGAGTAGACGGAAAGAAGGTTGGTCATCTCGCCACCGGAGACTCGGGGATCAAGAACGGACGGCACACGCTGGCCACCTCGTTCTTCGTCCCAGTCGCCCCATCCCAATTCCGCATAACATTCATCGGACGCCACGACGGCGCCGAGTTCACGTGCCTCGCGCACCATCTGGGCCAAAGATGTCGCATCCCTCACCGTGCCTGTGGGGTTACCGGGTGAATTCACCCACACGAGCTTCACGCGGGAACGAGTCTCTGCATCCAGATCTTCCAGATTGTCTGCAGCGACGGCACGCGCCCCAGCAAACCTCGCCCCGATATCATAGGTGGGATAGGCAACGACGGGGCGCACAACGACGTCGTCCTCACCCAGGCCAAGGAGGAATGGCAACCAAGCCACCAGCTCCTTGGAGCCTACGGTCGGCATCACGGATGTCTCGTCCAGACCTTCTACCCCACGACGGCGCGCATACCATTGGACAATGGCCTGCCGAACTTCCGCGGTTCCCTGCGTGGTCGGATACCCCGGAGCATCTGCCCCGTCGGCTAAAGCCTGCCGGATGACGTCAGGGGTCGGGTCGACCGGCGTACCAATCGACAGGTCCACCGTGCCATCCGGATGACCGGCGGCGCGTTCGCGATAAGGAGCCAGGGAGTTCCAGGGGTAATCCGGCAGGCTCAAACCGAAGGAAGACATGCGGGCCGGTCCTATTCTTGGTTCTGGGGCGGCAGCCCGGCAATCAAGGGGTGATCGTGGTCGATGACGCCGGTCCGAGCGGCCCCACCGGGCGAACCCAAGTCATCGAAGAAATCGGCATTCGCCGTGGTATAGGCATCCCATTCTTCGGGAACGTCGTCCTCGTAGTAGATCGCTTCGACGGGGCACACCGGTTCGCATGCGCCGCAGTCCACGCACTCATCCGGGTGGATGTAAAGGGACCGCTCACCTTCGTAAATGCAGTCGACGGGGCATTCTTCAACGCACGCGCGGTCCTTGACGTCGACGCAGGGCTGGGCAATTACGTATGTCATTCAAACCTCTCATCGGTACCGGGTCCCCGGTCGTCGCGGTTCGGTTCGTTGCTCCGCGGCAAGTCTGTTGAACCATCAGTCTAGTCGTGCATGTGGCGCGGACTCACGTGGGTACTTCACACTGTATGAGTTATCACGTCACAAGGCGGTTGCGGTTAAGCCGCGTGAAGTCTTGCGTGACGTTACGAATTTCGGGTCTTCAGGATCGCGCGGTTGGAGATCCATTGGCCGATCATCGTCATCACCAGGGTCCCGAGTACCCAGGCAATCCCGACCTGGCCGATCGGAACTTTGGGATTCGGAATCACCAGGAGCGAGTCCGACCGGGCGTAGATGAAGAGCCCGATTTCCAGAAAAGCAGTGGTTCCGGGAAGAACCGTGGCCCAGGCCTTACGGGTGTAATGCGAGACCCACAGCGTTGCGCTCAGCACCAGCAGGAGAGCCAAGAAAAGACCCCAGGGGAGGTACCACCCCGAAAAATAGCTGATCGAAGCGTGGAACATGGTTCCGATGAAACCGATGACCAAGCCCAACCCCACTCCGGCGATGGCGGAGTTGATCGGGCCGGCTGCCACGTTCTTTCGCTCTTCACGCGATTGATCGACGGATTCCGCAAGAAGTCTGAACGATTCTGCTCCGCTGATCTTCTGTTCAATGTTATTCGAGTAGTGGAAGGTCCTCCCCTCCCCCACGACGACCTGCGTCGCGTGGGCGGCCATGGCACGCTTTTTGGCCGCGGCATCCCCTTGGACGACGGCTTGCTGTCTCTCGTCCTGCGGATCCGCTTCGCCTTCCACACCCCAGACCAGAGCCGGTTGAGCCTTGCGGGACAGCAAGGACAGGGCCTTGAGGGTCGCCTCATGGGTTCTTTGGTGGTCGGGATGTCCGTAGCCGCCGTCGACGTCGTAACTGACCACGACGTCGGGACGGGACTTCTCGATGACCCTCGCGATGGCCGCGGCAGATTCCTTGAGCGGCGCGTGCGTCAGGCAGTCGGCAGCCGCGTTCTCGGCTGCCGCAGCGCGACCGTGCCTGCCCCACGACATCCCAGAGTCGCGGAAGAAACCTGGGCTCTTGGACCGTTCAGCGAACCAGTGGCGTCGAACGCCCAGCTCGCGGCACGCGGCCTCGAGCTCGATTTCCCGGAGCGCACCCAGCTTCTCTCCTCGATCCTCGGAGGGACGATTCCGCACGTCCAACGCTGCATGCTCTTCACCGATGACCTCTCCCATTTCACCCCGGGACATGGTCAGAAGATCGACCTTGGCCCCGGCTCGCGCATAGTAGCTCATCGTCGCCCCGGTCGAGGTGGACTCGTCGTCCGGATGCGCGTGGATGAACAATATGGTCGCTTGCCGAGGATCCAGATCCTCCGGTAGCAGGGACGGCACCGCGTCCGGCGACGTGTACTCGGCCTGTTCGGGGTAAAACGGTTCAGGATGGGAACCGTGTGTTTCGGGGTTGGTCATCGGTGAAGACGTGCTGTCTGATTCCTCGGATTAATTGGCGCGGTTGCGGGCACGGAAGGCACGGACACGCTCATTGGCGTCGAGGATGACCTTCCGGATGCGAATAGCCTCGGGCGTGATCTCCACGCACTCGTCCTCACGAGCGAATTCGAGGCACTCTTCCAACGTCAACTTGCGCGGAGGCGTAAGGTTCTCGAAGTTGTCCGCGCTGGCCGAACGCATGTTGGTCAGCTTCTTCTCCTTCGTGATGTTGACCTCCATGTCGTCGGCGCGAGAATTCTCGCCCACGATCATGCCCTCGTAAACTTCCGAAGTCGGCTCCACGAAGAACGTTCCGCGCTCCTGCAGATTCATCATCGCGTAGGGAGTCACGACGCCCGCACGGTCAGCCACCAGCGAACCGTTGGTCCGGTATTCGATGTCTCCGGCCCACGGCTCGAAACCGTCTGCGTAGGAGTTCGAAATGCCAGCACCACGGGTCTCTGTCAGGAACTGCGTCCGGAAGCCGATGAGGCCACGAGCAGGAACGCGGAACTCCATGCGTACCCAACCGGTGCCGTTATTGGTCATCGTTTCCATGCGGCCCTTTCGGCTCGCCATGAGCTGCGTGACGGCACCCATGAATTCATCCGGGACGTCGATCGTCATGTACTCGATTGGTTCGTGGACCTTGCCGTCCACGACCTTGGTGACGACCTGCGGTTTGCCCGCGGTCAGCTCGAAGCCTTCGCGACGCATCTGCTCGACCAGGATCGCGAGCGCGAGCTCGCCACGCCCCTGAACTTCCCAGGCATCGGGACGCTGAGTAGGCAGAACGCGGATCGATACGTTGCCGATCAATTCCTTGTCCAGACGGTCCTTGACCTGACGAGCCGTGACCTTGGCGCCTTTGACGCGACCGGCCATCGGGGAGGTGTTGATACCGATCGTCATCGAGATCGCCGGATCGTCCACCGTGATCAGAGGCAACGGATTCGGATTCTCGGCGTCCGTCAGGGTCTCGCCGATCGTGATGTCTTCGATGCCTGCGACGGCGACGATTTCGCCGGGACCGGCCTCATCGGCCGAGACACGGTCGAGGGCTTTGGTCTTGAGCAGTTCGGAGATACGAACGTTCTTGAGCTGTCCGTCCTGGCGGGCCCAAGCGACGGTCTGGCCTTTCTTGAGGGTTCCGTTGAAGACGCGGAGCAGAGCCAGACGTCCGAGGAAGGGTGAGGAGTCCAGGTTGGTCACGTGCGCCTGGAGAACACCGGCCGGGTCGTACGTCGGGGCCGGAACGTGATCCAGGATGGTCTTGAATAGAGGTTCGAGATCTTCGTTGTCGGGGATCTCGCCGTCAGCGGGCTGCTCGGTCGAGGCGCGCCCGACCTTGCCGGAAGCGTAGACGACCGGCACGTCGAGGACGGCGTCGAGGTCGAGGTCCGGAACTTCCTCGGACAGGTCTGAAGCAAGACCAAGGAGAAGGTCCATGGTCTCGGAAACGACTTCTTCGATTCGCGCGTCCGGGCGGTCTACCTTGTTCACGACGAGGATGACCGGCAGCTTGGCGGCCAGCGCCTTGCGCAGTACGAAGCGAGTCTGCGGGAGCGGACCTTCGGAAGCGTCAACGAGCAGGACGACGCCATCGACCATGGAGAGGCCGCGTTCTACCTCGCCTCCGAAGTCGGCGTGGCCGGGAGTATCGATCACGTTGATGGTGACGGTTTCCCCGTTCGCTGCGGGACCCGAATACTCGACGGTGGTGTTCTTCGCGAGGATCGTGATGCCCTTTTCACGTTCCAGGTCACCGGAGTCCATCACACGATCTTCGACGTCCGCATGGTCAGAGAATGCGTGGGTCTGTTTGAGCATGGCGTCGACGATGGTGGTCTTGCCGTGGTCAACGTGGGCCACGATCGCGACATTGCGGATGTCGGTTCGCGTAGCGGTGCTGGAAGTTTCAGTCATACGATAAGGCTCGCTTTGCTGGAGAGTGGCTGGTGTGACGTCATGGTGGGCCACAGCGTCGGCGTAATTTTCAGGCGCGTTCATGCGCGACCGCATGGGGCCAGTACCCATCATAGCCAGGTCGTCAAACGCCGATGCCCGGGGCTCCCACCATCGTGGCGGAAACCCCGGGCATCACCGGTCGCGAATTTTGCTCAGGCGGCCTCGGGCGGGATCATCAGGCCCGCTCCGGGAATGGCCGCGAGCAGCTTGTTCGTGTAGTCGGTCTGGGGATCTTCGAACACGGAATCCGTGGACCCGGCCTCGACCATCTTCCCTTTTTCCATGACGCACACGTTGTCCGCGATTTGGCGAACCACCGCGAGATCGTGGGTGATGAAGAGATACGTCAAGCCGAGCTCGGACTGCAATTCGGCGAGTAGGTTCAGGATCTGCGCCTGTACCAGGACGTCCAGGGCGGAGACCGCCTCATCGCAGACGACGAGTTCAGGGTTCAACGCCAGTGCACGAGCGATGGCCACACGCTGGCGCTGGCCGCCGGACAGCTCATTCGGGTATCGAGCCATCATCGAATGCGGGAGTTGAACTTGGTCCAGGAGCTCGTTGACCTTCTTCTCGCGCTCGGACTTGGTGCCCACCTTGTGAACACGCATGGGTTCTTCGATCGTCCGGAAAATGTTGTACATCGGGTCCAGGGAACCGTACGGATCCTGGAAGATCGGCTGCACTCGACGCCTGAACTTGAACATTTCGCGACCCTTGAGGCCTGCGACGTCCCGGCCGTCGAAGGAAATGTTCCCCTTCGTGATGGTCTCGAGGCCCAAGAGCATGCGGGCCACGGTCGACTTGCCAGAACCCGATTCCCCGACAACCGCAGTCGTCGTACCTCGTGGGATCGAGAAGGTGACGTCATCCACGGCCGTGAACCGCTCCGATTTGCCCCAAGCGCCCCGCAATTTGAAGACCTTGGTGAGATTCTGGACCCGCACGAAGTCTTGCTGCAGAGTCGCCTGAATCTCGGTCTTCGGGCGTTCGGCCAGAAGATCCTCGGCTTCCCGCCCGGTTTCCTTGGCCACCTGGATACGTCGAGAGGCCAAAGACGGAGCGGACTCGACGAGCTTCTTGGTGTAGGGATGCTGAGGGTTGCGGAGCAGATCCAATGCCGGTCCGGCCTCGACCACGCGACCCTTGTACATCACAACGACTTTGCGGGCCCGTTCGGCGGCCAAACCGAGATCGTGTGTGATCAGCAGGACGGCCGTTCCGAGGTCCTGGGTCATGGTCTCCAGGTGATCCAGAATGGTGCGTTGCACGGTCACGTCGAGGGCCGAGGTCGGCTCATCGGCGATCAACAGGCGCGGCTGGCACGACAGGCCGATCGCGATGAGCGCGCGCTGGCGCATACCGCCGGAGAATTCGTGAGGGTACTGGCGAGAACGTTTTTCGGCGTCCGGAAGACCTGCCTGCTCCAGAACGCGGCTGACATCCTTGTCTGCGCTGGGCAGACCATTCGCTTTGAGCGTTTCCTTGACTTGGAACCCGATCTTCCACACGGGGTTCAGGTTCGACATGGGGTCCTGAGGCACCATGCCGATCTGGTTGCCGCGAAGCTTAACCTTCTCCGCCTCGCTGATGTGGGTGATGTCTTTGCCGTCGAAGATGATATTGCCGCTGGAGACTCGGCCATTGCTCGGAAGCAAACCGATTGCCGCGAGTCCTGAGGTCGACTTGCCGGATCCCGACTCTCCCACGATGGCCACGGTCTCCCCCGGCATCACGGTGAAGTTCGAGTCCTTGACAGCCTCTATCTCACCCGTGCTGGTTTTGAACGTGATTCCCAGGTTCTTGATTTCGAGCAGCGGTTTCACTGTTTCTTCAGTCATGGGTCACTTCTTCCGGGACTTGGGATCGAGCGCATCACGGAGGGCATCGCCCAGCATGATGAAGCTCAGAACCGTGAGGGACAAGGCCAAACCTGGCCAGAACACGGGCATGGGGTTGGAGCGGAACGCGTCCTTGCCATCGGAGATGTCGTTGCCCCAGCTCATGATCTCGGGCGGCAGACCGATACCGAGATAGGACAGCGTCGACTCGGCGACGATGAACGTGCCCAATGAGATGGTCGCGATCACGATGACCGGGGCCATGGCATTGGGGATGATGTGTTTCATGAGGATTCCGAATGACGAGACTCCCAGCGAACGAGCGCTGGTCACGTAATCCGCATTGCGGACTTCGACCACGGCACCACGCATGATTCGCGCGACCTGCGGCCACCCCAGCAGCACGAGAATCAGGACCAGCGTCCACACGCCGCGATTCTCGCGGAATGCCGGAAGCTGCATGATGACCAATGCGCCGAGAATCAACGGCAGAGCGAAGAAGATATCGCCCAAACGGGCGAGGACCGCGTCAACCCATCCGCCGAAGTACCCGGCGATGGCACCGACGATTCCACCGATCACGACGACGCCGAGGGTCGCGAAGAGACCGACGGTCAGTGACGCCCGGGTGCCGGCGATGACGCGCGAGTAGACGTCGCACCCTTGAGCTGTGAAGCCCATGATGTGACCCGACCCGGCCTTGCCGTTGGAATTCTCGAGGAGGCACTGACCGCTGGCAGGGTTCTCGGTCCAAAACAGTTGCGGGAAGAAGGCGATCACAACTGCCAGAACGATCAGGATTACCGAGAAGATGAAGGTCGGTTTGGTGCGGAGTTGTCGCCACGCGTCTTTCCACAGACTCAGCGGAGCTTCGTCCGTAACGGAGGAATCCGTGGCCACCACGGGGGTCTCATCGATATCGGCGATGAAGTGCTCGATCGCGACGGCCGATCCCCCGAGATCTTTCTGATTGCCCGCGACCGCATGTTCCGCGGCTTCGGGCTGAATCCGTTCACGCATGTTTTCTTTGGCTTCTGCGTTCTCGGATGGGTTGATTTCTGAACTTTCAAATTTATGCATAGCGGATCCTCGGGTCGAGCCAGGCGTAGAGCAAATCAACCAACAGGTTGGCCACGCAGAAGATCAGGACCATGATCGAAACGATGGACACCACCGTAGGGGCATCTCCGAGCGTGAGTGCTTTGTAGAGCTGGGAACCGATTCCGGGCACATTGAAGATCCCCTCGGTAACCACGGCACCGCCCATCAGCGCTCCGAGGTCCGCGCCGAGGAACGTGGCGACCGGAATCATGGAGTTACGAAGAACATGGACCCTTATCACTCGTCCACGGCTCAGTCCCTTGGCGGTTGCGGTGCGCACGTAGTCTGCGTTGACGTTCTCCGCCACCGACGTCCTGGTCAGGCGCAGGACATAGGCGAATGAGACCAGGCCCAGGACCACGGCCGGCAGGATGAGTTCTCCCCAGCCTGCTGCGCCCGAGACGGTCGGCTTGGCGAGTCCCAAACGGACGCCCACGAAGAACTGCATCATGAAGGCCAGGACGAAAATCGGGATGGCGATGACGATCAGCGAGATGACCAGAACAGTCGAGTCGAAGAGCTTGCCCTTTTTGAGTCCCGCGTACAGACCGAAGATCACGCCGAAGACTCCCTCGAAGATCAGCGCTTCGATGGCCAATCGTGCGGTGACGGGGAATGCGGATTCGAGGATCGAGCCAATCTCGCGGCCCGAGAAGTTCACGCCCAGGTCTCCGGTGAAGAGCCCTCCGAGATAATGGAGGTACTGGACCAGGAACGGGTCGTTGAGTCGGTATTTCTCGGTCAATGCCGCGGCGACGCCAGGGGTGCAGCCCTTCTCGCCGCAGAGAGCAGCAAGCGGGTCACCTGGGAGCATGAAGACCAAGAAATAGACCAGCAGCGTCGCGCCCAGGAATACGGGAACGAGCTGGAGGAGACGTTTGAAGAGGTACCACAACACGGCTTAGATCATCCCCAAGCCTGATAGGTCGACTCCGCGTCGATGGTTCGTTTGGCTAGAATTCATAAGTATCTACCTCAGAGGCAAGCGGAGATGGAGGGCCGCACAGCGGCCCTCCATCTTCTGAGTTATATGGCCGATTCCGGCACGGTCAGGAGGATTTCTCCACGTTGTAGTACATCGGGGTACCGTTCCAGGACGCCTTGACGCCGGAAACGCTCTCCGACCAACCGACGTTGGCCTGTGAGTACCACAGCGGGATGGCGGGAAGGTCCTCGAGCAACATCGAGTCGGCTTCCCGGAAGGCCTTGTTGGCCGCATCCTTGTCGGTGGCGGCGAGACCCTCATTCAACTTCTTCTCGAACTCAGGGTTGTCGTATTTCGAGTCGTTCGAGTTGGCGCCCTTGGTGTACGTCGGCTCCATGAAGTTGTAGAGCGAAGGGTAATCCCCGAGCCAGCCCGAACGTACGGCTCCGGTCAGCTTGCCTGAGGTCGCGTCAGTGCGGACTTCCTTGAAGGTCGAGTAGGACTTGCCTTCTGCATCGATGCCCAGGTTGTTCTTGATCTGGTTCGCTACCGCGTCGACCCACTTCTTGTGTCCGCCGGCATCAGCGTTATAGGCGATGGTGAATTTCTCGGACGTGTCGTAGGGCTGCATCTTCTCTGCTTTGTCCCAGAGCTCTTTGGCCTTGTCCTTGTCGAACTTGGTGTTGTCCGAGTTCTCGATTTTGTCCTTGTAGCCTTCCAGCACCGGTGCGGTCATGTCCGTCGCCGGCTTCCGAGTGTTGTTCAGGATCACCTTGGTGATCTCATCGCGATCGATTGCCATGGACAGCGCCTGGCGACGCAGCTTACCGGCTTCGCCGCTCCAGTTCTTGAGGTAGTACGGGATGGCGATCGTCTGGTTTCCGGCGTACGGCTTGTCCAGGCTGCGGTCACCCAGGTCGTCCTTGTAGTTGCCCAGAGCAGAGGTCGGAATCTGTTGCAGAACGTCCAAGTTATTGGCGAGCAGGTCCTGATAGGCAGTATCCGGGTTCTGGTACAGCTTGAAAGTGATACCACCGTTCTTGGGCTTCTCCGGACCGTCATAGTCGTCGTTCTTGACCAGATCGATCTGGGTGTTGTGCTGCCATGCCCCTTCCTTGGCCATCTTGTAGGGACCGTAGCCGACCGGATTCTCACCGAAGGCCTTCATGTCCTTGAAAGCCGATTCGGGCATGGGGACGTAGGCGGCGTACCCGAGGCGGAGATCGAAGTCCGACTGCGGCGAGTTCAACTTGACGGTGAACGTGTTGTCGTCCTTGACCTGCAGGCCGGACATCTTGTCTTCTGTGGATCCTTCTCCGGATACAGCGTCGTATCCTTCGATCGGGCTGAAGAAGGTCGAAGCTGCCTGTGCGTTCTTGGCGGCTGCGCCGTAATTCCAGGAGTCCACGAAGCTCTGGGCCGTGACCGGCTCACCGTTGGTGAACTTCTTGTCCTTCTTGATCTTGATAGTCCAGTTCTGGTTGTCGTCCGAATCGATGGACTCGGCCAGATCGTTTTGCGGTTTCCCGTCCTCGTCGTACGAGATGAGGCCATTGAAAATGTTCTCTACGACGACACCGCCGCCATTTTCAGACGTGTTGGTCGGTACCAACGGGTTCTGCGGTTCGACGCTGTCGGCTGTGATGACGGCGGACGAGTCGGCGTCTCCGCTTCCGGCGGAGGATCCCCCGCCGCAACCGGTAAGAGCCAATGCGGAGATCACCGCAACGCTCGCGAACGTTGAAATGCGTGAGAATCGCATTTCGCCTCCTAGGAGTGATTGATCGATGTGATAAGCGCGCGCGATGCCCCGTGGGTAACGTTTCAAGGCCCCGCGTACGAGCGGAAACTTGTGATGCATGACACGCTTGGAAGAAGTCTAAACCACATTTGTTGCTTGTATGTAACCGCCGTGTTGCCTTCGACGCTCCGGACGCGCAAAAGGCCCGCTCCACCAAGGGAGCGGGCCTTTTGGATTATTTTTTGTACTCCGTTTTCAACGGCGTGTCAGCCGCCATCAGTCCTTCATGGAGCGCCACGGCAATTTGCCGCTCCGCTTCTTGGCGCCCGAGGTCGACGCCGAAGACGCACCAGAAGCAACCGCAGCTTCCGCGGCTTCCACGGCCTCAGCTTCCATGCGGTCGTTCCAGTGCTCCTCGAGCTGGCTGAAGTTGGCCGAAACCTGGCTATTGACGCTCTCGGAGATTTCGTCTGCGATCTCGTTCCGGACTTGGCGCCGCTGAGCCCGAATGAACAACTGGTGTTCGGCCTGCAGTGATTTGAACAGCGAGATGCACATGAACACGATGACCACCGAGAACGGCAACGCCGTCAGAATCGAAATCGTCTGGATGGCGTTCAACGAGTTCTCTCCGCCCGCCCAGAGCAGGGCCGTCGCGGTGCCGCCGGCGACCAGGACCCAGAAAACTCGAACCCAAGTCTTCGGGTTCGGGGAGCCGGAAGAAGAAATCATGCCCAGCACCAACGCGCCCGAATCGGCCGAGGTCACGAAGAAAACGATAATCAGAATCACTGAACCGATGATCAGCGCGCCGGAGGCCGGCAAGTCCTGAAGCATCGTGAACAGGATGCCTTCGCTGTCCAGGTTCGCAAGTCCGCCGTCACCGAAGAGCTCGGTATGCAGCGCAGTACCGCCCATCACGGAGAACCAGAAGAACGACATCGCCGCGGGGACCAGAAGAACGGCGAGAACGAATTCACGAACGGTGCGTCCCCTGGAAACACGAGCAATGAACATTCCGACGAAGGCCGACCACGAGATCCACCAGCCCCAGTAGAAGGTTGTCCAGGTGCCTGCAAACTCCTGACCTTCAGCACCGTCGAGCGCGAAGGTCGAGAACGTCAACTCGATGACGTGCTGCAGGTAATGGCCAATGGCCTGAACGAACTCACGGAGCAGGAAGATCGTGGGTCCCATGATCAGCACGAAGAGTACGATCACCGCCGCCAGAATCAGGTTGCCGTTCGAAAGCCATTTCATGCCCTTCTCGAGGCCGGTGACCACCGAGAACAAAGTGACGGCCGAGAGAAGGATGATGATCATGGTGTAGCCCATGTTGCTGGTGGCGTCGATATTCAGGAAGCCAAGACCTGACGCAATCTGCATCACGCCGAGGCCCATCGACGTCGCGACGCCGAACAGCACCCCGACCAGGGCCACGATGTCGATGACATCTCCCCAAATGCCACTGATTCGGTCCCCGAGGAGAGGTTTGAGCGAGTACCGGATGGACAACGGCAATTTCTTCCGATGGGCCGAATAGGCGATCGCCATACCGACGATCACGTAGATGGCCCACGGGTGCAGGCCCCAGTGCAGGAAGCTGCGGGACATACTCTGCTGAGCCAACTGCTCCGGCGAACCCCCCACCTCTGGCGGAGGCGTTATGAAGTGAGAGATAGGCTCCGATGCGCCGTAGAACACCAGCCCAATGCCCATACCTGCCGCGAACAGGAAGGCCAGCCATGTCATGAACGAATAGTCGGGTGTGGAATCGTCCGGTCCCAGCTTGATGTCGCCGAGCCGGCTGAAGCCCAGATACAGCGCAAAGACGACGAAGACGGCCACAATTGCCGTGTAATACCAGCCGAAATATCCGATGACGTCCGTTTGCAGCGCAGTAAATAGTTCATTGGCCTGATGCGGAAATATCATAGTGATGCTAATAAAAAGCGCCATGATGATTGCCGCAGGTATAAAGACTCTTTTGTCGATTGCCCCGCGCTTCATCTTCTCGTGCAAGCGATCTGGGACGCCGCCGACCCGAAGGTCCGGCTTCCTGGTCAAGAAGTTAGCCATGCAATCCTCGTTCTGTACCTCATTTAGTGATGCGTGTCGTGCGCAGACAGCGGTCCGCCAACTGCTCGTATCTACAAAGTCACACACATGCCTTCGCAGTCGCGGCCCGAAAAGCAAGCACACTTACTTATAGCCTAATCAATCTTTTGAACCGTTGACCAACTGGACCGATTCGAGACGCCAACCGTGTGCAATGATCCCTTCGGTTCGGCACCGGAACGCTATGGAATATCCCGGCCCGGCATAGGAGAATGGAAACCATGAGTGCATCACAGATTCCCGACATCACGTCCACCGAAGCCTGGAAAGAACTGACCCGGCATCATGCGGTCCTCGAGCCCGATCTCAGAGAATGGTTCGACCAAGACCCCCAGCGCGCGGAGGAGTTCACCCTCACCGCCGGCGATCTCGTCGCGGATCTCTCCAAGAACCTCTTGACGAGCGAAACCCGCCGGTTGCTTCTCAAACTTGCGGAACAGGCGGGTGTCGAGGAGCGTCGTGACGCGATGTTTGCCGGCGAACACATCAACGTGACGGAGGACCGCGCTGTCCTGCACACGGCGTTGCGTCGCCCCAATGGAGCCGCGCCGATGCTCGAGGTCGATGGACAAGACATCGACCAGGACGTGCATGAAGTCCTCGCCAAGGTCTACGATTTCGCCGATCGCGTGCGGTCCGGTGAGTGGACCGGGATCACCGGTCGCCCCATCGAGACGGTGGTCAATATCGGCATCGGCGGCTCGGACCTGGGCCCTGTCATGGCCTATGAAGCACTCAGGACGTATGCACAGGACGGTCTGACCGCTCGATTCATCTCCAATATCGATCCCACTGATGCAGCCGAAACGGTAGCGGATTTGGATCCCGAGACAACGTTGTTCATCGTCGCCTCCAAAACATTCGGCACCCTGGAAACCCTCACCAACGCCCGTGTGTGCCGCACCTGGCTGCTCGAGGCCCTGCGAGAATCAGGTGCACTCTCGGACGCCGAAGACACCGAGGCCGTGGCCCGCCACTTCGTGGCCGTGTCCACTGCCCTAGACAAGGTAGAAGCTTTTGGGATCGACCCAAAGAACGCGTTCGGTTTCTGGAATTGGGTCGGCGGCCGCTACTCCGTGGATTCCGCGATCGGAACCTCTCTGGCCGTGGTGCTCGGCCCGGACGTGTTCGAGGAGTTCTTATCCGGTTTCCACGCGATGGACGAGCATTTCCGTTCGGCACCGGCGGAGAAGAACCTTCCATTGCTCATGGGATTGCTCAACGTTTGGTATGTGAATTTCTTCGGTGCCGCCTCGCACGCGGTTCTCCCCTATGACCAGCATCTTCACCGCTTCCCAGCTTATCTGCAGCAGTTGACCATGGAATCGAACGGAAAATCCGTTCGCTGGGACGGATCCCCCGTGACCACCCAGACCGGCGAGATTTTCTGGGGCGAGCCCGGCACCAATGGCCAGCACGCCTTCTACCAGTTGATCCACCAGGGCACCCGCGTGATCCCTGCCGATTTCATCGCGTTCGCGAATCCGAGTCACCCGACCAAGGACGGCAAGACCGACGTCCATGAGCTTTTTCTCGCCAATTTCTTCGCCCAGACCAAGGCCCTGGCTTTCGGGAAGACAGAGGAAGAAGTTCGAGCCGAGGGCACCGACGAGTCCGTCGTTCCCGCTCGGGTATTCTCGGGCAACCGGCCCACGACCTCCGTGATGGCACCAGCGCTGACGCCTTCTGTTCTAGGTCAATTGATTGCCCTCTACGAGCACATCACTTTTGTCGAAGGGACCGTCTGGGGAATCGACTCATTCGATCAGTGGGGCGTCGAGCTGGGAAAGCAACTTGCCCAAGATCTTGCCCCCGCCGTCGGAGGAGATGCCGACGCAGTCGCCAAAGAGGATTCCTCAACGCGTTCGTTGATTTCGTACTACCTCAACCACAGAGACAAGTAGAGCCCGAGCGACTCCTCACGCGATCTGCCCCGCCTCGCATTCATGATGCGAGGCGGGGCAGATGTGCAGGGTCGGCGTATTCCCTTTTTCGGCCGGTCTGCACACGAGAGGATCGAGTCAGTTCATCCGGGCTGGAATACCGCTACGAATTCGCCCGTCGGATTGCAGATTTCTCATCACGCGTCACGGGTGACGGACGCTCCTCCGCCCGATCAGGCCGGTCGGTAGGTCAAGCAGTCCGCTCCGGAAGTCGCAGAACCGACTTTGACTGACTCCGCCCCACACATGAGGTCTTTGTTGAAGATGCATTCGATCCGCTGGCAAGCTCCGACATGCGCTTGAGCGCGGGGCAAGCCACCATCGGCGTCCAAGGAGATGAAAGTTCCGCAACTGGCATCCTGCGGTTCGCCCGTGATGGTCACAGCAAAGGCAGTGCAACCATCGTGATTGAACGAGCAATTTGAAACAGTGCATTCGGTGACATCTGTCATGACGGACATGGCGATCATCCCTTTCGATGAATGAGGTATTTCACACCCAATTATCCGGAGTTAACTGTTTCACGTCCAGTAAGACAAAGCTCACCAGAATTCGGTCAATAGAGTCATGATTTTTTACCGAAATGAATAGGATATGACGATGTTTCCTATTCTGCAAAAGTGGCCGAACAGGCCCGTCACGGGGGACATTCTGAGGGGAACGGCTTATTTATCCGGGTCAGTACGGCCTACCTGAATCTGTCCCTTCCCGCACTTGATCGAATAAAGTCACGAATTCCTGGGCTAACGTCCCAGCTCGCTTCGTTCCGTGGAAGCCAGTAGCGGAAATACACAATCTCGTGTGAGGGGTGCAATGTCGGGCTCGGCCAGAGAGTCGGCAGGCACGCTCCACCGCAATTCTTCGATTTCCGCGAGCGGAAAGATCGGCGTCCGAACCACATACTCAGGCGAACGGACCCAATCGAAAACATGTGCCACGAGTTCGTGGCCGGCTTCATTGGCTGCTTGTGTTTCCCAGCGGCCGAGGACTTCGAGCTCATGTGGAGCAATATCGACGCCGAGCTCCTCCCGGACTTCACGTACCGCGGCCGCACGCGGCTCTTCACCGGTCTCTGGTTTTCCTCCGGGGAACATGAAGGAACTGGTGCCGCGTTTGCGAACGGTCAGAACCCTTCCCTGGATATCCCTCATGACGACTGCGGAAACGGTTATTCGTGGCATGAGCCAAGTTTAGGTTCGTCCCCGCGGCGAGACGAAACCGTGCCACCGCCGTAATCCATTGCCCGATAGCGAGCCCTTACTGTTCGGACGAATAATCCCTCAAGAGGACCGGTGATCGTGTTCGTCGTCTTTGGTCCCGCAGACAAGCGTCACGACCTCAACCTTCGGCAGCTATTTGAGTACTTGTTGCGTAGGGTCGTTGTTGTCCAGTCCGTCCGATATTATTTCGCGAACTCCTCGAATTTTTCCGGGTCATGACCGAACCTTGTGCGCAGGCCCGTGGAAGGGGAACGGTCTTTCCCTCACTGCTCGATGGCGGCGTCCTTGCGTGTGATCCCGCGCGGCCGCCTCCAGGCCACCAGGATCCGTGTGCCGTCCGGGTTACAGACTCTCGTACACGCGGTTGATGTGGTGAATCGTCATATTCCGGAGGCTATCCGCTTGTGTTCCGGGAAGGAAGAAGGACGTTAGGTCATCTCGGAGGTGAGCACCGGCACGTCCGGTATATTGGCCAGTGGAAATAACCCGCGAAATCAAGCAGGGAGTACGCCGAAAACCCATGTCGAAAATCATTTACACCCATACCGACGAAGCGCCGTTGCTGGCGACCTATTCTTTCAAGCCGATCGTCGAGGCATACGCGAACAGCGCCGGGGTCGCGGTGGAAACCCGCGATATCTCGCTGGCCGGGCGCATCATTGCCCAGTTCAACGATGTGCTTCCCGATGACCAGCGGGTCAATGATGCCCTGGCCGAACTCGGCGACCTCGCCAAGACGCCCGAGGCCAACATCATCAAGTTGCCGAATATCTCGGCATCGGTTCCGCAGCTCAAGGCGGCCATCAAGGAGCTCCAGGCAGATGGTTACGACCTCCCGGACTACCCGGACGAGGTCAAATCCGAGGCCGACGCCGATGCTCGCCGGCGCTACGACCGAGTCAAGGGTTCGGCGGTGAACCCCGTCCTCCGTGAGGGCAACTCGGACCGTCGCGCACCTCTGTCCGTGAAGAACTACGCGCGGAAGAACCCGCACACCATGGGGGCTTGGTCGAAGGATTCGAAGACCAACGTTGCAACAATGGGCGATAAGGACTTCAAGTCCAATGAGAAGTCCGTGATCCTGCCTTCGGATGACACCCTGACCATCCGTTTCACTGCTGATGACGGTTCGGAGAAGATCCTCAAGGACGGATTGAAAGTCCTCAAGGACGAGATTGTCGATTCCACCGTGATGAGCGCGGCCGCTTTGGACGAGTTCCTTGCCGCCCAGGTCGCTCGCGCGCGTGAAGAGAACGTGCTCTTCTCCGTACACCTCAAAGCGACGATGATGAAGGTTTCCGACCCCATCCTGTTCGGCCACGCCGTGAAGGCCTATTTCCCCGACGTTTTCGAGACCTATGGTGACAAGCTCACCGAAGCCGGACTTTCTCCGAACAACGGCCTGGCTTCGATCCTCAACGGTTTGGATCTCCTTGACGAGGACACCGCGAAGGGCGTCAAGGAAGGCATCGAGCGCGGCCTGGAAGAAGGACCGTCGCTGGCCATGGTCGATTCTCGTAAGGGAATCACCAACCTGCACGTACCGTCGGATGTGATCGTCGACGCCTCGATGCCGGCCATGATTCGCACGTCCGGCCACATGTGGGGTGCCGATGACGACGAACACGACACGCTCGCTGTCCTTCCCGATTCCTCGTACGCCGGCGTCTACCAGGCCGTCATCGAGGATTGCCGCGAGAACGGCGCCTTCGACCCCACGACCATGGGATCCGTCCCGAACGTGGGGCTCATGGCGCAGAAGGCCGAGGAATACGGTTCTCACGATAAGACCTTCGAGATTGAGGGGAAGGGCGTCGTCGAAGTCCTGAACTCTGCGGGCGAAGTCCTGTTGTCCCACAACGTGGAAGGCGGAGACATCTGGCGCGCTTGCCAGACCAAGGATGTCGCGGTTCGCGATTGGGTCAAGCTCGCAGTTCGTCGCTCCCGCGAGTCCGGGACTCCGGCCGTGTTCTGGCTGGATTCAGAACGCGCTCACGACACCAACCTGATCAAGAAGGTCAACGAGTACCTCGAAGCGGAAGACACGGACGGGCTGGATATCCGCATCCTCTCCCCCATCGATGCGACCAAGTTCTCTATCGATCGGATCCGTCAGGGCCTGGATACGATTTCCGTTACCGGAAACGTACTCCGCGATTATCTGACGGACCTGTTCCCCATCCTGGAACTGGGAACCTCCGCCAAGATGCTCTCGATCGTTCCGCTGATCAACGGCGGTGGACTATTCGAAACCGGCGCGGGTGGCTCGGCTCCCAAGCACGTTCAGCAGCTGGTTTCGGAGAACCATTTGCGCTGGGATTCCCTCGGTGAGTTCCTCGCTTTGGCCGCGTCCTTCGAGCACCTCGCCAGCACGACCGATAACGATAGGGCCCGTATTCTTGCGGAGACGCTCGATGCCGCTACGGGCACCTTCCTCGAAGAGAACAAGTCCCCGTCCCGCAAGGTGGGTGAACTCGACAACCGAGGCAGCCACTTTTACCTGGCGACATACTGGGCGGAGGAATTGTCCCGTCAGAGTCGCGACAAGGACCTCGCGGAATTGTTCGCGGGAATCGCCGAACAGCTCAAGTCCAACGAGGACAAGATCGCCCAGGAGCTTTTGGATGTCCAGGGCTCTTCGGTGGATCTGGGCGGTTACTACTGGCCACAGGACGCAAAGGCGGACGCCGTAATGCGACCTTCAGAAACCCTCAATGGGATTCTGGCGCAGTTGACCAAGTAACGGTCCGCTGATCTAAGAGGCTCCCCGGAACGCGAAAGCGTTCCGGGGAGCCTCTTTGTTTTCCGTCTGCGCCCGGAAGCTGCACGAGGTACCGTGCGGAACCGGTTGATGCAAAGATGCCCCGAACATCGCCTTCGCAACGCTCGGGGCATCTGTCATGCCAATCATCCGATATCAGTCACGACGATTGCCTTCTTCATCAACTTCGATTTCTTCCTTGCGGACCTGCCCGGATACGGTCTCGGTGTCCTCACGGGCCTGCTTATTGAGAGAGACTCGCTCGGTCGCAACGGTCTCGGTGTCGACGACAGGACGTTCTTCGTATGCGGTCACCGTGACCTCCTCGTCCTTACCGAACTCGTTGCCATCGGCCGCTTGGCGGGCCTCTGCGGAGTCCGGATCGATCTTGGTGCGCTCGACCTGAACCTCTTCGTGTCGAACCGGGACCTCAACGGTTTCGGTGTCCGTCTTGACGTGCTTGCGGAGTCGCACCTGACCCGTCTCACGGCGCTCGGTCTGGTCTGTTGCCTCGAGCCGCTCCTCGTGAGCCACTACGTCGTTGTCGGCAGCACCGTGACGGCCGGTTGCGGCCTGGTCCGCGGTTCCGCCTCGCGTCTGGGCCTCAGCCTGTCCATTGCTGTGGCGACCGGTCCCGGCCTGGGTATCCTCACGCCCATTCACCGTACCTGCTGCCGCAGTTCCGGCCGCAGCCGTTCCAGCGGCAGCAGTACCGGCCGCCGCATTGCCATGCTCCTGGCCTGTCCGATTACCTGCCTGCCCACGCTGGGCATCGGCGTTGCCACCGTTGTCTCGTCCCGAGTTGCTGCCGTCCAGCGAGTAGTACTCGTAGATACGCTGCTCTTCCTCGGGGGTCAACGAACCGTCGTCATCGATGTTCGGGGCATCCTTGACGAAATCCTTGTCATAAGGAACCGTCAGGCCGTCATCGGAAGCGCGGGCTTGGTTCAAGGGCACAAAGGTTTCCTTGGAACCGAAGAGGCCGGTATTGACCGTAGCGAACGTCGGCTCGTTGGTCTGGTCGTCGAGATAAATCTCCCCGACCTTGCCGATCTTGTCGCCGTTGTTTCCGTAAACTGTGCTGTTGCGCAGGGACTCAATGTTCTGGTTATTAGTCATGGTCACTACCTTCTGATCGCTGGTCGGTTGAATTACCAATCCAATTCGAAACCAAGTGATTCCGAGCTATATAAACAACCTAACCACATAGCAACTCACGGTCAACGTTTTTTCCTTCCACCACGGGCGAAATTTCATATAAGGATAAGTTTCTTTCAATGGCAACAATCGTTCATTCCCCGGCAATATGCCCGAAATGGAGGGAAATGGCGTGCCACACAAACCCACTGTTGTCCATATTTTCCCACATGGTTGTCGAGGATTTTAGGGATACTCCAAGCCTTTGGCCAGCCCCTGAACATGCCCCGGAGAGTGCCAAAATGGGACGAATGCGCAGAAGGTGCCTTATTCAGTCGCTCCAATCGATGTCATTGCAATGGTCTGCGATCCCGCTCGTCGGCAAACATTCAGGGGGACCCTTCAAGAATCCGGACGAGATGCGCAACGCCCGAGGCCACTCCCACAAGCTATGACCTCGCGGGTGCGCCCTCGGGCGTGGGTACTCATTGCGGCGGACGCGCGCCTTTTTAGTCGTTCGTGCGCTCAGGCTCGTTCCTGGGCCAGCCGCTTGCGTTTCAAGGGGAGGAATTCCTCGCCACGCAGGCTGGACTCGATGTCTTCAAGACTTCGGTCCTTGGTCTCGGGGACCCGGAAGTAGATCACGATCCACGCAATCACGTTGAGGGCCGCATAGACCATCATCGCGCCGCCCGGCGACAAGAAATTGACCAGTGTCAAGGCCGTGGAGGTGACCAAGAGGTTCGAGCCCCACAGTGCCATCGCGTGCAGGCTCGTGGCCGAAGTGCGCACCTTGAGTGGATAGAGTTCGGAGCCCATGAGCCAACCCACGACCTGGATACCACCTGCTTGGAAAAGCATGAACAGCATGAGGAAGGTCAGCATGAGCGGCAGGTTGGGGTCGTTGCCGCCAACGGAGAGAGTGATACCGAAAAGCAAGATCCACAGCGCCGCAAACGGCAGTGTCCACAACATGAGGGTCCGCCTGCCCATGCGATCCACGATGAACCGACCCACCGCGGTCATCACGACGTAGACCACGCCGACCATGACGTTGATGCTGAGACCGATATCCGACGGCAGACCAACGTGCGTCAACAAAGTCGGCGTGTAATAGATCATCATCTCCAGGCCAGTAATCTGCGTGAAAATCGCGACGGCGACACCCGCAATAATCGCTGGTCGCATCCATTTCTCGGTGAACATTGCGGACCATTCGCTCTTCGCGGCCTGCCGCTGCGCTTTACGACGAGTGCGTTCGATGTCACGGATCTCCGATTTCGCGGTTTTTTCACTGGGTCGAACCCACTCGAGCACTTGGGTCGCCGTATCGACCTCTCCCTGACTGACCAACCACCGCGGGCTTTCAGGCAGCGGAATCATGCCGATCACCAGCACGATGGCCGGAATAGCGGCGACAACGATTTTCCAGTGCCATTCCACATCGCGCAGGAAGTAGTTGACGAGTGCCGCCGTCAGAATCCCTACACCGATCGCGATATTGAAGAAAGTCACGTAGCTGCCGCGCTTGTTCTTCGGGGCAAGCTCCGAGATATAGGTCGGAATGGTCTGGGTTGAACCGCCCACCGCCAGGCCGAGGAAGAAACGGCTCGCCATCATGATGTAAGGATTCGGCGAAAGGGCGCAGAACACGACCCCGAGGACGAAGACCGATGCGACCGTAATGATTGTGATGCGCCGCCCGAAGCGACGAGCGAAGAAGCTGGCCCCCAGGGCGCCCAGGACGGCGCCGGCGAGAATGAACGAGGTGATGAACTCGGCCGTTATCCCGTGTTCGCTCACCCCGTAGTCCTGAGCGATCTGCGCGAGGGTTCCGGAGATGACGCCGGTGTCGTAGCCGTAGAGCAAACCCCCGAGCGCTACCAAAAGGGAAGCAGAGAGGACGCGGAGTCGCGCCGTGCGGCGGGGCTCCTCGCTCAACGCGGCTGCTCGAAGCGAACCCGTGTCCGGGCTGTGCGGCCCCGAACCTTCCGGCATATTCGAAGAAGAACTTTCGGTGGTCATCAAGCACTCCTGACGGTCAGAGAAATATGATTCACTTCCAGGCCGCCGAGGCCATCCGTCAAAAACTTCGACCGGGACGGATGCCACCGGTCGGTCCAGGAGCGGTGCAAAAAAGCGGTGCACCGTGGATAAAAATATCCGCAGGCCCACCGCTTTGTGTCTCCGTGCAGGTTATCAACAGGGCTTTCCCACGGGCAAGGTTATCTACCTCATCCGGATCTGCTCAGCCGGTGCATGGAGGACTTCGCCGGGGAAGCGACGCGAAGTCGTCACATGCCTCAGACATTGTGGTTTCGCGGAGCCAACGACTGAACGTCAGCTTCCTCCAAGGTCACCGATTTCGAGCGAGTGATGAGTTTGTGCCCAAGCCACACCAGCAAGAAGACCGGCAACCCGATGTAGGAACTCAACACATGGAAAAGCTGGCCCTTGAAAACGGCCTCGTAGTTCTGGCCAAGGATGACCACAATGCACAGCACGAAAGCGATAATCGGCCCCAAAGGAAAAAGGGGCGCCTTGTACGGGAGGTCCTTGAGATCAAACCCCTGCGCCACGTAGGCCCTGCGGAATCTGAAATGGCATACCGCTATCCCGACCCACACGATGAATCCTGAAAGACCGGAGATATTGACCAACCACGTGTAGGCGGCACCTTGCCCCACCACGGCCGTGATGAATCCGGCCAGGCCGACACACGCCGTCGCGATCAAGGCGGGCATGGGTATCCCGCGCTTATTCACTCTGGCAAAAATTTTCGGTGCCTTGCCTTCGAGCGCGAGGGAAAGAAGCATACGGGTCGAAGCGTAGAGACCTGAATTGCCCGCTGAAAGGATGGCCGTGAGGATCACGGCGTTCATGAGGGAAGCGGCAAATGCGACCCCGGCTCTTTCGAAAACCAGGGTGAAGGGGGAGAAAGCGATATCCGATTCGTCGCTTCTCAGCAGGTTCGGGTCGGTGTACGGAATCAGAAAACCGATCACCGCAATAGCTCCAATGTAGAAGAGCATGATGCGCCAGAACACGGAACGCAACGCTTTGGGGACGTCCCGGCGCGGATTCTCGGCTTCGCCCGCGGCCACACCGATCATTTCGGTTCCCTGGAACGAGAAGCCGGCGATCATGAAGACCGAAATGATCGAGATGAACCCACCGCTGAAGGGTGCGTCCCCTTCGGTCCAATTCGAGAAGCCCGGGGAGTTCCCGCCGATGATGCCCACGATCATCAGGATCCCGGCAATCAGGAAAACGATGACGGCCGCAACCTTGACGGCTGCCAGCCAGAACTCGCCTTCGCCATAAGCGCGTGCCGACAGCGCGTTGAGCGCCGTCAGCAAGACCAGAAACACTGCAGCCCAAATCCAGCCCGGCACGTCGGGCAGCCAGAACGACATGATGAGCCCGGCCGCCACCAGTTCGGCGGCAACCGTGATGGCCCAGTTGAACCAATAGTTCCATCCCATCGCGAAGCCGAAGGACGGGCTCACAAATCGCGTAGCGTACGTCTGGAACGATCCGGCCACCGGCAGATGGGCGGCCATTTCCCCCAGAGATTGCATGAGCAAGAGGACCATCAGACCGATGACGGCGTAGGCCGCGAGTGCGCCTCCTGGGCCAGCGTCCGCGATGGTTCCGCCGGAGGCGAGAAAAAGTCCAGTGCCGATGGCGCCGCCAATGGCGATCATCTGCATATGCCGGTTCCGAAGCCCACGCTTGAGGCCTTCGGGCGTGAAATTCTCCGACTCGGTGCTACTGCTGGACACAATTCTCCCCAGGGGTTGAACGCCAAATTTAGTTCAGGCTACCACCCGGATCCCCGAGGAATGGCGCTCACAAAAGGGAACCTACCAACATGCCATAATTCAGGTTCGGTTCTTTCACATGAAGTGGTTCGGACGCGAAAACACCCCGTCACGGGGCCCGGGCTCCGTGACGGGGTGAAGTCTGTTCCTGCCGAATTCTCGGTTTAGCCCCGGGCGGCCGTAATCGCCGAATCGTAGTCGGGTTCCTGACCGATTTCCGGGACGAGCTGGGTGTAAACCACTTCGCCTTGAGGGCTGATCACGACGACGGACCGCGCCAGGAGCCCTTCCATCGGACCGTCGGTGATCCGGACCCCGTAGTCATCGCCGAAGGTAGAGCGGAACCCCGAGGCGGTCACGACATTGTCGATACCCTCGGCACCGCAAAAGCGACCCAGTGCAAAGGGAAGATCGTTCGAGACGCACACGACCGCAACATCGTTGAGGCCGGCTGCTTCTTCGTTGAACTTTCGGACACTCGCCGCGCAAACTCCGGTATCCACCGAAGGAAAGATATTCAAGACGATGGTTTTTCCCTGGAAGTCGTTCTCGGTGACTTCCCCCAAGTCGGTTCCTGCCAGGGTGAACGCGGGAGGGGTCGATCCTTTGTCGGGCAAGTCGCCCGAGGTCTGGGTCGGATTTCCCTTGAAGGTGATTTCAGCCATGTGTATTCCTCTGTCTCGTGTATTCGCTCAGCTGGACGATGAACTGCCTACTCGGTTTTCTCGGCGACCTGACGCTGAATGCGCGCCAGCATGCCGCTCATCCCATTCAACCTCAAAGGACTGACTGCCTGGGTGAGGGAGAGCCGCAACGGCAAGTCCGAGGGGACGCCGGCGACGATGTCGGCAGATTTTCCGTCGAGTCCTTCGTGGAGAATCCCCGCGAAACCTCGAGTCGTGGGAGCTTCCGGTGGCGCGGAGAAGTACAGACGAACGGTGCTGTCCTCCTCGACCTCGGTCACGAGGAAGATCGGCGACTGGCACTCCGGCACGGGCTCGAGCAACTCGGGGTGGTCCTTGAACCGAGCGGGAAGCTCAGGCAGGCCGTTGCTGAATTCGAGGAGGAGCTGCAGACGGTCCTGAGGCGGAAGTTCGGCAAATTCTTCCACGATCTCCTGCAGTGATTCGGGAAGTTCGGTTGCGGTCTGGGTCATGATGCTGAAGGTGCCTCTCCGGGCTCTTCGCCCTGAACGATGGGTACACGGACGGCGTTGCCCCACTCGGTCCATGAGCCGTCGTAATTGCGCACATTGTTGAATCCGAGCAGGTGTTCCAGAACGAACCACGTGTGGCTAGAACGTTCGCCGATGCGGCAGTACGCGATGATGTCCTGTTCCGGCTCGAGGCCAAGCTCGTCCTGGTAAATGCCACGCAACTCGTCTGCGGACTTGAATGTACCGTCCTCATTGGCCGCACGGGCCCACGGGACGGAATGTGCCGTTGGGATATGGCCTCCGCGAAGAGCCCCTTCCTCAGGGTAATTGGGCATGTGCGTCCGGCGCCCTGTGTACTCGTCGGCGCTTCGCACGTCGATCAGTGGAAGGCTGCCGATGCTCTCGCGGACCTGCGGAAGGTATGCACGGATGCGCTCATCCTCGCGTTCGACGACGGGGTACTCCCCCTGCGCCGGCGAGGGCACGTCAGTTGTCACATCGCGGTCTTCCTCGATCCACTTGGCACGGCCACCGTCCATGAGTCGAACGTCCTGATGTCCGAACAGTGTGAAGACCCACAGCGCGTACGCGGCCCACCAATTGGATTTGTCGCCATAGACAACGATGGTCGTATCCCGGCTGATGCCCTTCTTGGACATGAGCTCAGCGAATGCTTTTCCGTCCACATAGTCTCGGGTCACGGGATCGTTGAGTTCCGTGTGCCAGTCGACCTTGACCGCACCAGGAATGTGGCCGGTCTCGTAGAGGAGGACGTCTTCGTCGCTTTCCACGATCACGACGCCCGGATCCTTGGCGTGGTCTGCGACCCACTGCGTGCTGACGAGTCGTTCCGGATGCGCATATTCGGCGAACTTCGCGCTGTTGTCATTCGGTGCTGACACTTTTCCTCCGTTGGATAGCGGGAACTCTTCTTGGGAGAACGCCCTGGGGCATCTCTGTTATTCCCGAATTTACAGCTTTGGCACATGCAATGCTTTCGGACATATTTCGGACTGTGACAGTGGCGTTCCACTTGCGCAGGAAGACTCCTACGCTGAAATTTCAGCCAAGTGCTCTGACCAGATGGCAGGCCCCAAGAGGCTCCCCAGTCCAAACGATCAGCACGAGTCATTTTTCGAGTGAGGAGCAGGATGAGCCAACGTCAGGTACACCTTGCGGCGCATTTCCCCGGGGTCAATAACACCACGGTTTGGTCGGACCCTAAATCCGGTTCCAATATCGATTTCTCCAGCTTCAAACATTTCAGCCGAACGGCAGAACGCGGGCTTTTCGATTTCGTGTTCTTGGCCGAGGGCCTGCGACTTCGTGAGCACAAAGGGAAAGTTTTCGATCTGGACACTGTCGGTCGTCCTGAAACGGTCACCGTATTGTCCGCGTTGGCCGCTGTCACGGAACACATCGGTTTTGCAGGCACGTTGAGTGCGACTTTCAACGAGCCTTATGATTTGGCCCGAAAATTGGCGACTCTCGATCACGTTTCCGGCGGACGGGCCGCGTGGAATGTGGTCACCACCAATGACGCCTTCACCGGCGAGAATTTCCGGCGAGGCGGCTATCTCGACTACGCGGATCGTTACCGCAGGGCTGTCGATTTCATTTCGGCCGCACGGCAGATGTGGGAGTCCGACTCCGGGCCGTTCGAATTCTCCTCGGAATTCTTTGACATTGCGGGGCGTTTCCCCGTGCACAAGACTCCGCAAACCCACCCGGTACTCTTCCAGGCCGGTGATTCGCCTACAGGCCGTGATTTCGCGTGCGCCAATGCGGACGCGATTTTCACGCGGCATTCCGGCCTCGAAGGCGGACAGGAATTCTACGCCGACATTTCCGACCGTCTTGCACGATTCGGACGTTCCAAGGATGACCTGTCGATCTACCCTGGGGTCACCTACATCATCGGTGATACACATGAGGACGCCGTCGAACGTTCCCGCCAGGTCGCTTTCCAGCAGGTCTCCGGTCCTGGAGCCATCGCTTTCCTCGAAAGGCAGTGGGGAAAGGACCTGAGCGCCTACGACCCCGACGGACCGCTTCCGGACATCGAACCGGATTTCGAATCGGAATCGTTGACCCAGGGACGCGTGCGACGGGTCAAGGATCCGCGTCCCGTCGTCGAGGAATGGCGTCGTTTGGCGAGGGACAAGAATTTGTCGATTCGCGAGCTGGTCGTAGAAGTTTCCGGGCAGCACTCCTTCGTAGGAACGCCTGCAGAAATCGCCGGTCAAATGGACCTCTACGTCCAGGAGCGTGCCGCGGACGGTTTCATCCTGATTCCCCACCTCACCCCTGGCGGACTCGACGAATTCGTCGACCGGGTGGTTCCTGAGCTCCGCTCGCGAGGCGTCTACCGGGATGGTTACCCGGGCCGAACCCTCCGGAAGAACATGGGCCTGCCAGACTACCGGCCAGAAAAAGAATGGGCAGCATCCCGCGAGCGCGCGGACGAATCCCGGGAAGAAAACTAGGAGGACAGCATGAACTTACCTCTTGCCGTGGCGGTTTCTCCGCAGGCCACCGCCGATCTTCACGCTTTGGCCCGTCTGGTCGCCCGGGCGGATTCGACGGCCGGTACTGTACCGCCTGTCCGCTGGCTCGTGGTCCGCGACGATTTTGTTTCGGGTCTGGACGCGCTGACGCTTTCCGCGTGGTTGGCCCCTCAGTCCACGCGCCTGCAGCTCGTGCCTGAAGTGCCGGTGACCCATAACGAGCCGTTCCATATCAGCACCGCGACGGCCACTCTCGACTTCGCGGCAGAGGGCCGTGCCGGATATTCCCCTACTGTGCAGACGGAGAACGCTCCCGCCGCCGCAGCCGGAAGGCGCGCCGCCGCTGATTCCGAACAGACCTGGCGAGAGGTGCGGGATGTGGACGACGTCGTGACCCGGCTTTGGACCTCGTGGGAGCCCGACGCCGTGATTCGGGACGAATCAACGGGTCGGTTCATCGATCGCGAAAAGGTCCACTATGTTGACTTCACCGGTACTGATTCGGTCGGTCAGCAGTTCACCGTCAAGGGGCCCTCGATCACTCCGCGTCCGCCGCGCGGCGAATTGCCTGCACTCGTGAGGGTCTCGGACGAACCATCCGCACGAACCGCGGCCGACATCGCGGATATCGCTGTACTCGACGCCGATGCGTGCCCCACGGCCGAGGCTGGGCGTCGGTTGTTGGATCTGTTGATTGAAGGCTCGGCCGACCCCACTATTCTGATGAGCGTCGCTGTGACCGAGCAGGGGCGGACTGCTCGCGGCGGGACCTCTGAAGCGGAGCTGTCGGCTCTAGTGGACGAAGCCAACGAATTCCTGGGGCACGCCGGCGGCGTGGAGGAATCCGCTGGGTCACCGCGCGAGCTCACGGGTATCGAAGGAGTACTTCTCGATTCCCCGACCGCCCATGCCGCCATAGCTGCGCTCGCCGGTGGCGAACGGGATTCTTGACGTGCCGACTTCCATAGTCTTTGTGGGTGGCGGCCCTAAAACGACCGGGGTTCTCCTCGCTCTCGCGGCTTCGATGCGACCGGAAGCCCCGGCCCTGGACGATCCGGTGGATGTCCATGTGATCGAACCATTCGAAGCCGGTGGCGGGCGCATCTGGCGGCATGAGCAGTCTCCGACGTTGTGGATGAACTCCGTGGCCCGGGACGTGACCATCTTCGCTGACCAGGACGCCTCGTTGACGGCCCCGCCGCTCACTGGTCCCGACCTTGCAACGTGGGTCGAGGGTGCGGGTCGGAACGTCCTCGAAGAGCGTGGGCTGGGTGACTACGTCGAAGGCTTCACACCGGAGAGCTTCGCGCCGCGTCAGGTTCAGGCCGCATACTTAGCCTGGGCCTTCGACAGGGCCGTCGAGTCTATGCCGGACGCCGTTCACGTGCATGTGCACCGGTCATTGGCGGTCAAGGTTCTCTCTTCCGGCGATCGCCGCAGCGTCTTTCTGGAGTCGAGCAGCAATGGATCTGCCCGAATAGACGCCGATGTGGTGGTGCTGGCACAAGGTTTCGTGGAAATCGAGGACGATGCGGAAACCCGCATGCTGAAGACTCAGGCCGAAGAACTCGGGTTGTCGTACATAGCGCCCGGATACACGGCCGATGTAGATCTCTCCGGTCTGGAGCCGGGGCAGGACGTGTTGGTTCGGGGCTTCGGCCTGGCATTCATCGACGCCATGATGATGGTGACCGAAGACCGTGGAGGAGTATTCCAGTCAAGTGGTGCCAGGACTCGGTATCGGCCTTCGGGCCGGGAACCGGTCCTGTGGGTCGGTTCTCGGCGAGGGGTTCCCTACCATTCCAAGCTGGGTTATCTCCCCAAGGGTATGCGCGTGGGCCCGACTCGGTATGTGACCAAGGAAAACTTCGCACGTCTTGCCGATGATGCGAAGGTCGAGGGACCGGGAAGGCTCACCGTCCTGGACGACGTGATGCCGTTGCTGGACATGGAGTTGTTCGTCGCGCATTATTCCGAACTTGCGTATCGGCACCCGCAGCGTGCCGAATTCGCACCCGACGACATCCGAGACAGGGGGGATGAGTGGAGCAGCATTTTCCTCGCGGGAAACCGCTCTCATGCCTCCGACCTCAGGAACGAGCTGGATCGATGGGCGCAGAGCCTGGTGCCGGATCCCAGAGACCATTACGATCTCGCGCGTATAGACCGACCCTTCGCCGCGCGTGATTTCGATGGTAGGGAGGACGTCGAACAAGCCGTGTCCGACTATGTGCGGGGCGACCTCGACCGCGCCGCCGATCCTTCCTACTCGCAGGACTCGGCTCGTTTTCACGCCTTGGTCGGGGCCTACTATGTGGTCCGAGAGCTCGTCGCCCACGGAGAATTCTCGGCCGAAGATCGTATTCAGAATTTCGACGCCGGACTCCACGGCCTCTTCTCCTTTATCGCCTCGGGCCCTCCGCCCGAACGTCTGGAGAATCTGCTCGCATTGCATCGTGAGGGATTGGTTCGGTTCTTGGGTCCGGAGGTACGGGTTTGCGTACACGACGGCGCGTTCGAAGCGGCCTCCCCCGCGTACCGGGAAGTGGTGCGCACCCGCTCGATGTTTGACGCTCGACTCGCGAGAGTCAGCGCGAAGCGGGCCAAGGACACTTTGCTGCGCGACTTGATTCGACAGGGTGATCTGAAGGTTGAGAGTCAGGGTGGGATGGCCGCCAAGTTCCTGATCGATGAGAACAATCGCGCCCTTGATTCTCGCGGGGTTCCCCAGGACGACCTCTTGATGGTCGGTCCGTCGGTTGCGGGCTCGGTCGAAGAAGCGTTCTCAAGGCCAGGAACCGATGCCCACGTTTTTCGGGACAATGAGAGGCTCGCCCAGCGTCTGCGGGAATTCATCCCGACGCCCTCGACGGCCCGAATCCTTTAGACGGTCGGTGCCTCCGTCGGATCGGCCAGTGGCGCGCGAATAACCAGCACGTCGACGACCGCCGCGATGACCAAGGCAGTCACAGCAACGGGTAAGGGAAGCACCGGGTCGAGGAGCACCAGGAGCGCGCCCAATGGATCCGCGGTATTCACGACGCCGTCCGCGTGCTTTCGGAAAGCGATCCACCAGATCGCCATGAGGAATACGGCGACCGGCAGAGCAACCGAATAGATGCAGTGAGAGACGGTAGGTGGGAGCGATGGGACAAGTTGTCGATTTCGATTTCGATTCCCGCGGAAAAGGCCCCAGCGGCCGCGAAAACGAAATAGTGGACATACCCATAACGAAGTGATGCTCCGAGGCTGGAGATCGAGCGGTGGTGCGGAGGCCAGAAATAGATCCACCACAGGCCGGCCGTGACCACGAGCGCGAGAATGGCTATGGCCACCAGCTCACCCAATTTCTCGGACTCATGCAAGGCTTCGATAATCGCATTCGCGGAAGCGGCCAGGGATTCTCCGAGCACGATCAAGGTGAAGAGGCCGTACCGTTCGGTGACGTGGTGCGGATGCCACGGCGTGCTTCCGATTCGTTCGGCCACGACCGGAACCGAAACCTCGACGAGCATCAGAAGCACGAAGCCGACGACTTGGGTCGTCGACGCGGGAACCATCAGCCAGGCGACCCAGAGAACCTGGGCGAAGAGGACCCCGAAGGCGAAATCAATGCTGCTCGGCCTGCCTGGCCGCCTGACCTGGCAGCGCGCAACCATTGAAAGACCATTGCGACTCGCATGAGCACATATCCAATGACCACAACCGTGTAGTTGCTTTCGGTGAAGGCGGGATCGAGTCCAGCTGCGAGAACCAGGACCCCGGCCATCTGCACGATGGTGACGAGTCGGTAGAGCCAGTCGTCGGTGTCGAATGATGTTGCAAACCATGTGAAATTCATCCATGCCCACCAGATACCGAAGAACGCCATCAGATAGTGTGCCAGGGCTCCGCCGATGTCCCCTCCGACATCAACTGGTGAAGATTCTGCGCCGCTGTGCTGACAGCGACCACGAAGACCAAATCGAAGAAAAGCTCGAGCGTGCTGGCGGCCCGGAATTTCTCTGTTGGATTCCGTGGGCCCATCGGGACGAGCCGAAACCGGGCTGGCGAAGGTGCTGTATGCATGAGACGGCCTGTCTGCGCCGGGGTGCAGCGGGGACTGCGGAACTCTCGTAGCCTACAATCAACGGTTTTAGTTCGCTGTCCTAATAATGGTCCGGGGCTCATACATGACCATGCTTCACTTCACACTATCTGCTCCGCGAATTGTATTGCCGGCCCCCATCCGTGGTGGCACAATCATCCTTCGTGAACAAGACAGCTGGTTCTAATTCGGATTATTTATCCTCGTCAAACGGTAATTCCGCAGCGGAGAACTCACCGGGGCAGGAAGAGGATCCGAAGGGCGAAACCATGGCATTGGCCCTCGGAGCACCCCGTCCCAAGTCCAAGGCACCGGTCGCGTTGATCGTCGCCGCAGTCGGCGTCGTCTTCGGGGATATCGGAACCAGCCCCCTGTACTCAATGCAAACGGTGTTCAGCATTCACCACCGGGCCATCGGCCCGACCCAGCAGGACGTACTGGGCGTGATTTCCATGGTCATCTGGTGTCTGCTGCTGATCGTGACGGTGGCCTACATCGGATTCATCATGAAGGCCCACAACCAAGGCGAAGGCGGGATCCTGTCCCTCGCTTCGCTCATCTGGCACAAGCTCGGAAAATCGTCCCACCGGGCCGGGGTCGCCATCGTCCTCGCCGTCATCGGCGCCTCCCTGTTCTACGGAGATTCGCTGATCACCCCTGCGATTTCGGTGATGAGCGCGATCGAAGGCGTCGAGGTCGCAGACCCGGGATTCGCCGAATACATCGTTCCGATTTCGGTGGTGATTCTTTCCACCCTGTTCGCGATCCAACGTTGGGGAACCGGCTCAATCGGCAAAGCCTTCGGACCGATCATGGTCACGTGGTTCCTGGTGCTGCTGGTCCTGGGGGTCCCGCATATTTTTCAGAACCCGTCGATCTTCCGTGCTCTCTCGCCCACTTATGCGATCGCATTCGCCCTCGACCGGCCCTTTGTTGCGTTCATCGCCATGGGCGCTGTGGTCCTGGCGGTCACAGGCGTCGAAGCGTTGTACGCGGACATGGGGCATTTCGGCCGCAAGCCCATCATGCTCGCCTGGCTGTCTCTCGTGCTTCCCGCTCTGGCTATCAACTACCTCGGCCAGGGCGCGATGATCCTGGACCATCCCGAGACCATAGAGAATCCTTTCTTCCATCTGGCACCTCATTGGGCGAGGATCCCACTCGTGGTTCTCGCGGCCTGCGCGACGGTGATCGCCTCCCAGGCAGTCATTTCCGGTGCCTTTTCGGTATCGCGTCAAGCCACACGGTTGTCCTTGCTGCCCCGGCTCCGAGTCGTGCAGACCTCGAAGGACCAAGGCGGGCAGATCTACATGCCCACAGTCAATCTCCTGTTGTTCCTGGGCGTATTGACTTTGGTCCTCGTGTTCCGTTCCTCCAGCAATTTGGCCGCGGCCTACGGCTTGTCCGTGACGGGCACGCTCCTGCTGGAGCTGTCGCTCTTCCTGCTGTTGGCTCATGCGGTGTGGAAATGGTCCTTCATCCGAGTCGCGACGTTGGCATTCTTCGTCGGCGGACTGGAGCTTCTCCTGTTCGGGGCGAATGTGGTCAAGGTTCTCTCCGGGGGCTGGTTGCCGCTACTCATCGCCGCGTGCTTCATCATCGTCATGCTGTCGTGGCGCCGAGGTTCGCGCATCATGTGGGGCCGACGGGCCGAGATGGAGGGTCCGATCGAAGATTTCGTGAATTGCATCCACGGATCGGATGTCCAACGGGTGCCCGGGGTCGCCGTATACCCGCACGGCAACCCCTCCACGACTCCCCTGGCACTGGGCTCAAACCTCGAGTTCAACCATGTGTTGCACAGGAATTCCGTGATCATCACCATGAAGAATGTGGGGGTCCCGCACGTCCGGAGCGACAAGCGCATTCACGTTACCCAGCTGGGCGATCCGCAGGACGGAATCATCCACGTGCTCTGCCGCGTCGGTTTCAACGACTCTCAGGACGTACCGCAAGCGCTGAGGCTCACGAAGGTCGAATACCCTGAGCTCGAATTCGATCCCTCGGAAGCCGTATACATACTCTCGGTTTTCCGAATAGAACCGGGCGAGGAAATGTGCATGCCCCGATGGCAGAAGGTCCTGTTCCGCTTCTTGGAGAAATTCTCGGCAAACCGCACTCAGGCGCTGCATTTGCCGCTGCACCGCACCACGGTCATGGGCGCTCAGGCCGAGCTCTGAAGCACTTCGCAACAGGGAGGCACCCGAGGGTGCCGACGTCGTCGCCGGCGCCTTTGCACCAAAGTCGACGAAGGAGGTTCCACCGGACAGGCGATCATGTTTCCGAATTCCGACCGTGCGGGTCCCGACCGGACATCCCTCCTGGTCCGGCCGATCAGCGCGCTCGCTCCTTGAGGTAACGCTTGGCCTTGGGCATTTCGATGAGGATCATCGCCGCGCCGAGGACCCAGAGGGGGATCTGCACGGACATAGCGACTTTGAAACCATGCAGTGAATACGTGCTGGGAGTGCCTGCGCCTTGCAGATCCAAGACGAATCCGATCAACAAGACCGTTATCAGGGCCGCACTGAAGCCACCCATGTTGACCAGTCCTGTTGCGACGCCGCGTTGACGCTTGGGCGCGTGCGTGCGAACGATGTCGAATGCGGTCATGGACAACGGTATTCCGCCGCCCATGATCGCGCCGTAAATCAGGGTGACGGAATAAGGTGCGGCTCCTGGCCACAGTAAGAGCACCATCCATGCGGCGAACATGATGACGACGCCGGACAGAGACAGCATGACGCGGTGTTGAGAGTATTTCGCGAGGATCGGGCCGAAGACCAGGGCACCGATCATGGAGGCCACAATGGCAACGTTAAGAACAAGGTGTGCGGCGGCGTTCGAGTAGCCCAGTCCACCCGTCAGGAACGGGGTACCCCACAGAAGCAGGAAGCTATCGGGGGCAAACATCGTGGAGAAGTGCACCCAGAAGGCCAACCTGACACCGGGTCTTTTCAGGAGCGATGTGATAGCTGGGAAGACGCCGGTGGAGCCGGGCCCGACCACGGGCAGCACCTCGGTCAGGATGATGGGGCCGGTATCAGCAAGAACCGGGGAGGACATGGTTTGTATGCCCTTTTTCTTGCCCGTCACCCGCTCGATGATGGTTCCCGAACCGGGGCCGTCCCGCATCACGAAGATTACGAAAACCAGGATCACGGCGCCGATCGCAGTGAGGCTCGCGAACCCGGTCATCCATCCGAAGACCCCGACCACGGCGGCCAATGGCGCAACCGCGACGAGCTGGCCGATTTGGCCGGCGAGTCCCGTCAGCTGGTTGACCAGGGGTGCCTGGTCACGCGTAAACCATTCTGCCGCAAGCCGAACCACCGATGTGAATATTCCAGCATCGCCGGCACCGAGAAGAATTCGGGCGAAGACCGCCACCGGGATCACGTCGGTCGAAGCCAGAATGAGCTGAGCCACAGACATGCACAGTAGTCCGACGCCAATGACCCATGAGGTTCCGAATCGGTCGAGGCAGACGCCTACCGGGATCTGGCATAGGGCATAGACAACGAGCTGAAGGACGAGAAAAGAAGAAAGGACCGTCGCCTCAGCGCCGAAATGCTCCTGAGCGGTTGGGCCCAGGGCCGAGAAGGAGCTGCGGTTCACCAGAGCGAACATGTACGCGGCCAGTCCAACAGCCCAAATAAGCCACTTGATGTGCAGTCTCCGGGTCATCATGACCTGACTTTATCTCCGTGCGATGGTGCGCCGTCCAGACATTGCACTACCATGACGCCGATTCCCTCCGCCTCGGAGGTGAGCGCGAATGCCTCAATAATTCGTCGAGGGCGAGCGAGAGGCTGCCGCGTCCGAAGCCTCCCACCACGAAAAAATATCAGGCAGTCAGATCCAGGACGATCCGGCCGCGCACTCCCCCGGATTCGAGTTTCCTGTGCGCTTCTGCGGCCTGTCCCGCCGGCAGCGTCTCGGCAACCCTCAACGTGAGCGTCCCGTTCTCAGCTTGGTCGCGAAGTTCGGAGAGCATCTGTCGGTCTTCTGCCACGTCCCAGACCATCACCGGATGGACCTGGAGACCTCGGGTGCCGTCACCCTTGTATCCGCGGAATGTGGCGACCGAGCCACCATCCTTGACCGCCGGAAGGACTTGTTCGGACTGAATCGAGGCATCCGCCAACCCGTCCACACCCTCCGGAACGATTTCGCGGATCCTGTCCGCGACGTCGTCGCCACGTGGCACAAGATGATCCGCACCGAAGGAACGCACGAGTTCCTCGTCCTTCTCGGCGGTGTCGGCAACTACGGTAAGACCATCGGCCTTGGCAAGCTGAATAATGTACCCCCCGAGAGTACCTGCGCCACCCGTCACAGCCAGAGTCTGACCGGGTCGGAGGTCAAGCAGGTTAAGAGCCCGTCGAGCTGTCAGGGCGTTCATGGGCAATGTGGATGCTGCGGCGTCGGAAGCATTCGAGGGTGCTCGGACGACGGAACCAAGCGGCAACACAATATCCTCGCGGTAAGCGCCGTGAGATCCGGAAGGCTGCACCACTGCGACCACGCGGTCCCCGATCTCCAAGTCAGTATCCGCTCCGGGCCCGAGCTCGGCAACGACACCGGCGACGTCCATTCCCGGAACATCCCCCGGATCTTCGGCCCTGTCCTTCTCCGAACGCTGCCCGGCGCGAACGCCGGTGTCGGTCGGGCTCACGGCCACCGCCGTCACCGCGACCCTCACCTGTTCGGGTCCGAGCTCCTCTGCGGGAACGTCGATTTCATGGAGGGCCTCGGGTCCTCCGTACTGGGTTACTCCGTAAGCACGCATACAACCTGTCTAGCACTGTGCTCGAGCACCCACAACGGTTATGCAATAACGATTAACGTGGCCCTTCACGGCATGACCAGGCCGGGCCTCGAAGCCACATCGTCCGTTATGTGGTTTCCGCGTAGAGTGAGGGCCCATGACCTCAGCCTTGCCGGAGAATTGGGAACCGTGGCGTAGCCGGTCGCATCTGGGCGACCGGCGCCCCACCCGCAAGGAGACCGCACACGCCGTCAGCTCGGGGAATGGACGCGAAGACGTGCTCCCTTATCCTCGGGACGAGCAGAACACGGGGCTCGTTCGGATACTCATCATTGGGATCAACCCGAGTCCGTGGACGGCCGCCGTCAATGCCCCGTTCGCGCGACCGGGAAACCGATTCTGGACTTCACTCGAAGCCGCCGGAATACTGGATCGTCGCATCGACGCCTCCCGAGGTCTTTCCCCCGCGGATGAGAGGATACTCGCCGAACGAGGCCTCGGAATCACCAACCTCGTCTCCCGCCCTTCCGCACGCGCAGACGAGCTTTCACGCTCCGAATTGCGTGACGGCGGATCCCAGCTGGTCGAGCGCATACGCGTCATCAGGCCACAGGCTGTGGCCGTGGTAGGAATTACGGCATTCCGCGATGCGTTCGCAGCTCCGCGAACGATTATGGGGCTTCAGCGTACAGGCGCCTTGGCCGACTGGCCGGACGACGTCCAGTTGTGGGTGCTACCCAATCCTTCCGGGCTGAACGCGCACGAGAACATCGAATCCCTTGCCCAGAAATGGCGCGAGGTGTGGGAAGCCACGGTTCCACCGGCTGTGCCGCCGGCGACCGACACCGTCTAACCGCTCGGCCACTAACCTTTCGCAGGGTTGGCCTCACTGCTGCTCCTCGCCTCGCCTAGGAATACCATGCGGTCGAGTGCGAACACCGTGGTACGCAGTCTCCACCCCATGCGTCGTCCTGGGTCATCCAGCACAGGTCAGCGGGTTGTATAACCTCCGCTGGCGAAGATGGTCTGGCCCGTAATCCACCAACCCTCCGACGTCAAGAAACGGACGATGGGTGCAATGTCTTCGATCTGGGTCAGGTGGTTTCCCATGGCTTGGGATTTGTGGAACTCGACGCGCTCCGGGGTCTCCTGCCCGTAAAAGAACGGCGTATTCATGGGGCCGGGCGCGACCGCCGTCACCGAAATTCCGCGGTCGGCAAACTCCTTGGCGGCCGCCCGGGTGAAGTGCTCGACGGGCGATTTGCCGCCGGCATACGTGGAGTAACCATCCGTCAATGCAGCGAGGAGTGCGGTCACAATCGTGATGATCTTTCCGCCATCAGCGAGTCTCTTGCCGGCCTCCTGGATGAAGAAATATGCCGCTTTGGCGTTGGTGTCGAACATCGAATCGTATTCGACCTCGGTCGTCTCAGCGATGGGCTTGCGGAGGACCTTTCCCACCGTGTTCACCGCTACGTCGATCGTGCCGATCGCGGCCTCTGCTTCCGAGACGAGACGCGTGATGTTCGCCGGAACAGTCAGGTCGCCCTGAATGATTTCGGCTTTGACCCCTGCGGACCGGACCGCCGCCAGGGTCTGTTCGGCCTTGGTGCGACTGGAATCGGAGTTGTAGTGGATCGCAACGTTTGCGCCGGCGTCAGCAGCCTGCCGTGCGATTAGTCCGCCGAGATTCTTGGCGCCTCCGGCGATGAGGACGTTCTTGCACATCAGGGTGTGATCAGTCATTTCAATACCCCCATATCAGCGATATGCAACTCGATATCAGCGATACATTCTGTACGATAACAGCATGACAGAGCGTTCCGGAACCGGCACCAGAGAAAGGCTCATCTCGGCGGCTGCAGACCTCATTACTGCATCCCCGGGCGAAGAAGTCTCCCTGCGCGCCGTATGCGATGCTGCCGGGGTCAAAATGCCGACCCTTTATCACTTTTTCGGCTCCAAACAGGGGCTCATTGACGCGGTCATAGAGCACGGCTTCGATCTCTACCTGGGCGGGAAGGCATCTATGGAACCCTCCGGTGACCCGATTCAGGACATTCGGTCGGGGTGGGATGCTCACGTCGAATTCGGACTCGCCAACCCTGGTTTCTATACTTTGATGTACGGAACCGTGAGCCCAGGGCATTCGCCGGCACCTCAGTCACGCGCGAGCGATATCCTGCGTGGGCTCACCACCCGAGCGGCCGAACAGAATCGCCTCGTCGTCTCCCCCGAGCAAGCCGCCGCACACGTTCTCGTGGCCAACACCGGCGTGACTCTCCGACAAATAGTCCTCGCGAAAGCCGATCCGGAGCTCTCCGAGGCAGTACGCGAAGGAGTTATCGCCGCAATCACCGGAGCTGATCCCCGGAAAGACGACCCGCTCGCCGCGGCCATCGAGATCGCGGCGGCCAGCCCAGAAACCCTGGGGAAGGCGGAAACCCAGTTGTTGATCGAGTGGCTGACCGCCCTCGGTCGAGGCCGCCCCCGCTGACTACGGTCCGCCCGGATAGAGCCGGACCAGGTCGGACTCGACCGCTGAGTCCGACCGCGGAGCCCATGCCGATCTGAAAGAGGAAGATAAGCCGAGCCCATGACCTCATCCTCCACCGACTCGCCCCTTGTCGTCGCCGGAACCAACGCCTGGCGGGAATGGCTGGAAGTCAACGACGACCATTCCGACGGCGTCTGGCTCATGCTCGCGAAGAAAGGCACGACGTCACCGACCTCCCTGATGTACCAGGAAGCGCTCGAAGAAGCTCTGTGCAGCGGATGGATCGACGGGCAGCGCAAAGCATTCGACGAATATGTCTTTCTGCAACGCTTCACGCCACGACGGACCGGATCAGTGTGGTCACAGCGGAACGTCGCCGTCGTGGCCCGTCTCGTCTCAGAAGGTCGCTTGCGGCCACGCGGAATCGACGAGATAGAACGTGCCAAAGCCGATGGGCGTTGGGAACGCGCCTATCCTGGTTCGGCCGCGGTCGAGGTCCCGGCGGAGCTGACCGAGGCGCTCGCCGCGGAGCCTGCGGCCCAAATTGCTTTCGCCGCGCTCAGCCGCTCCGAGCGCTACAGCGCTCTCCACCCCATTTTGACCGCTCCGAATGAGGCATTGCGTGCCAAGAGGGTGAACCGACTCCTGATGCGATTGAAGACCGGTCGAGCGGACGATTGATCCCCTGCAAAGGTGGAAACTAGTCAAGGGGAGTTATCGGGGGAAGGTCTCGGGCCAATGCCATCGGTTCGGAGTGCGCCCGGACCGCAGGATAGTCTAACTGTTCAAACCGGGCCGCCCGGAAGCCACATTCCCCTTCCCGCAGCTTAAGACGGGCACGGGGCCGGTTCGTTCAGTTTGGGAACGACTTCTTCGGGTTGGGGCGTGCAGAAGCCCCTTGCTGAAACCAACGAGTCGACCAGAGGCGAGATCCGAGATGAGATGACGCCCTCGGCGCTCATCTCGGCGGACCGGGCTCGAAGTCAAACTCAGGGTGCCCACCTGCCCAAGAATTGGCTAGTTCGATCCCCACGTGGGCAAAGCCCTCTTCGTTGCGTGTCGCACTAACTTCGAGGACGTCTGGAACCGTCCTGAACCGCCAGCCCGCGAGCGCAGCCCCGCCAGCCTAGGCGTTATCGCTGGCTCTTACCGCTCCCGAACGACACCCAAACCAATGAACACGACATCGATAAGTTCATTGACGACCGCCTGGTCAACTTCCTGGCGCGTAAGTACTCGAATCAGCACAGCACCAAGTAGCGCCTCCACGGCAGCGTGAACTGGCGCCTCTTCCCGCACCTGCCCGACTTTGATCGCGTCTTGGAAGCGAGAGACAAGGGCTGCACGCGTTTTTCGCGTGACCTGGTCCTCGTATTGTGCCGCGACCGCGGCGTTCTCGGCAGTCGCGGAAGTGGTGGCCCGAAGCAGTGCAGCGTTGTCCGGGTTGGCTGTTGCGTGAGCGAAATCGCTCATCCAGGCGGTGATATCCCTCCGGATGTCGTCTGAATGAGCAACCGGTATGGTCGGTGAGAGATTGCCGTGGAGGATGCCTTCTGCGACGAGCGCACTCTTTGTGGGGTACCAACGATAGATTGTCTGTTTACCGACCCCCGCCATCGCTGAAACCCGGTCGATAGAAAATTTGTCGTATCCGCGCGCAACAAGCTCGTCACGCGTTGCTTCAAGGATGGCCAGTCTAGACTTCTCGCTACGAGCACGGCCCGGTCGTCCATTTGCCATGACACCATCTTCCACGTATTTGCAAAAGATTCAGAACTACAACTTGCGCGAAAGCCCAGCAGGAAAGCTGGGCTGGCATCGGCTGGTCCGGTCCTTCAAGCCTTTACTGGCGATGATCCTGAGGACCGTCATGGTAGACCTTCGTCCCGTCGTACGACGTTCATGGACAGACGCCTCCTCTTCCCATGGCAAAGATCTCTACGATGGTATGGCCAGCAGCATCAGTCGCTCGCCAGGTAACTCGCGATCCGGAGCCGCTCTCGTTTGCCTTCCCCACATTGGGTCGGGAATCTCGTCCGCCGCGTGCTTCTCCTGGTGGCCACACTCGGTGAGCACTCACACGTTCTTTACCGAGCACAGCATCGCGCTTCGTTGAGAGAAAGGGCTGAAGGTTCCACCACCGCGCGAGGGCTATACCTTCTGGCCAGCTCAAGCGTAGAGTCGTGCACCATAACGGAGACAAATTGTCTCGATTTCAAAAGGACTCGGATGCCTGAGAAACAAGTTGTGGTCATCATTGGTGTGGGCGCGATGGGTGAAGCCATCGCCCGTCGACAAGGCGCAGGTAGTCAGATCGTACTGGCTGATTTCGACGAGGATCTTGCCACCGGCAAAACCGAAGCTCTGCGCGCTGACGGGTTCGATGCGATAGGAGCCGCGGTCGATGTATCGGCCCGCGAGTCTGTGCGGGCCTTGGCGGACAAGGCTCGAGCACTGGGGCCAATTACCCAGGTGGTTCATACTGCGGGCCTTTCACCAGTTCAGGCGCCGGTTGATGCGATCCTGCGTGTTGATCTATTGGGGGTCGCAATCGTTCTCGAAGAGTTCTCCACTGTTATCAGTGCTGGAGGCGCCGGAGTCATCATTTCCAGCATGGCCGGTCATATGAAGTCGCCGATGTCGCCCGAAGTTGAATTTGCGTTGGCGACTGCCCCGGCAGATGAACTTTTGGCACTTCCGTTCCTTTCTGCCGACTCAGTCGGGGACACGGGCGCCGCTTATGGTTTGGCCAAGAGGGCGAATCAACTCCGCGTTCAGGCAGCCAGCCGCTCGTGGGGTGCCCAGGGCGCACGGATCAACTCCATCAGTCCGGGAATTATCTCCACTGCCATGGGGCAGTTAGAGCTCTCAGGAGAAAATGGACAGGCAATGCTGGCCATGATCGGCGTTTCCGGGACCGGCCGAATCGGCACGCCTTCAGATATTGCCGATGCCGCTGCATTTCTTCTCAGCCGAAATGCATCCTTCGTCACCGGCACTGACCTGCTTGTCGATGGTGGAGTGGTCGGGGCCGTACGCACAGATCCAAATTTCACCAGCTCACTTACCTGATACCTGTATCAGCGGCGAGTTTCACGTCGTATATTCCCACCCCGTGGGCCAGCAGTCATGAATTTCTACGGTCCAGGAAAGGCAACCACCCATGACCGATCCCTCATATCCGGTGCCCTCTACCATCAGCCCACAGGCTCAGCGGTGGCTCGGATTTCGCAATCCGGCCACGCAGTTTCCCGAACGCGGCGACACCGAAGGGTGGATAAATCTTGTAGAACAGAGCAACGAATATATCGCCCGGCAGTTCCTCGGTCACGAACTCCCCGTCTCAATCGACACTCTGACAGTTGACGAGGTAACCGTTTATGTTGCCAGGCCAGGCGGCGTTGGTGAGAAGCCGGACGAGTTAATCTATCTCAACTTCCACGGAGGCGGTCTGTTCATGGGTGGCGGAGACGCATGCCGCGCGATGACTGCGGTGGCCGCGCTCTCCTCCAACCAGGTCACATGGGGCGTTGATTATCGAATGCCACCCATAGACCCCTACCCGGCGGCCCTCGACGACGCGACAACCGTTTATCAGCGTCTCTTGGAATCGCATGATCCGAGAAGAATCATCGTCGGCGGAGGTTCTGCCGGGGGAAATCTCGCCGCTGCCCTTGCGCTACGGGCCAAGAACGAAAGTCTACCGCTGCCTGCTGCGCTCATTCTCAATACCCCGGAAATCGACTTGACCGAGTCTGGTGATACTTTCACCGTTCTCGATGGAGTCGACAACGTCCTCAGCAGCCTTGCAACGGTGAACGATCTCTACGCCGATGGCGCGGACCTCACTGATCCGTATCTGTCGCCGATCTTCGGCGACCTCACGGGGTTTCCTCCGACGTTTCTCCAAAGCGGTACGCGAGATCTCTTCCTCTCGAACACGGTACGCATGCATCGCAAACTTCTCGCGGTAGGGGTTGAAGCCGAGCTCCATGTATTCGAAGCGATGCCGCACGGAGGGTTCGGGGGCCAAAGCCCCGAGGATGAGGACCACGCTGCCGCGCAACGAGCCTTCATCGCCAAACACACACGCTGAGTATGCCGGCATTTATTGAAGTGTTGAGAGCATCCGTCGTTCCAGTGACACAACGACTTCTAGCGTGTCACTAACTTGTCCGCCGTTCGACAGAAAGCAGCTTGCGATGTCCGAAAAACGCACCTTTGTATCACTGGGAAGCTCATTTGCAGCGGGTCCAACCATCGAGCCAGTCGCCGACCCTGATGCGATGCGGTCGAAACGCAATTACGCGCATATCGCCGCTGAAGTTATGGGTGTCAATTTGATCGATCTCACGGTATCTGGAGCAACCACCTCTACCATCCTTGAGGAATCACACCGCACAGGCACTGGCGCCACGTTTGCCCCTCAAATCCAGGGAGTCCCAGCGAATGCGGACATCGTGACCGTTACCGCGGGAGGCAACGACCTCCACTTCCTCGGATCCATGCTCTACACTGCCTGGTCCATGAAAGCCCCCAACAGCCCCCTCACGCAGATGATGGGCCAGGAGTTCGCAACCGGGATTCCCTCACCCACCGAACATTCCATCGAAGCAGTGGTGAGCGGACTGACACGTATCGTTTCGGCAGTCCGGGACCGAGCGCGAAGCCCCCGGATTCTGCTGGTCGACTATCTGACCATCATCCCCGCGGATGCCAGAGCACGAGCCTCGCTGCCTTTCACTCCTAAACAGACGGAGTCTTTCGCGGACATACAGGCAGCCCTGGCTGCTGCTTTCCGTTTGGCGGCTGAGAGGTCTGGTGCAGAGCTGCTGGCGGCGTCGGAATTGAGTCGGGATCATGGTCTTGGCACCAAAGAGCCTTGGATATTCGGGTTCAAGTCCGAAGTAGAATCTACTTCCGGGTCGTACCACCCGAATGAGGATGGGATGCTTGCTGTCGCCCACGAGATAGTCCGTCATCTCACTGCTTGACACCGTTATCAAGCAGGAAATCGGAACAGATGACGAGTGAAGGTTCGAGACCCGACCTACCAACCAATGGCTGCGGGGGACTTGCATTGGATCGAGCCATGTGGCTGTTCTGAGAGTTTGGGTATGAGAAGACCTCGATCGGTGGCCTCACCCGAGAGCCAGGCATCTCGGCTCCGAGCCTGTAGACCTCTTTCGGCGACAAGCGTGCACTCTTCGACGAGGTTGTCGCCCGGTACCAGGCGGACCCGAGGCCGGTGACCCACGCCGGGACCGGAAAGAACAGTCCCCGCGATCTTCTGCAAGCGATGCTCGACCGCGCGGTAGTCGAGTATTCAAATAATGGGCACCCCCACGGATGCTTCGTGAACAGTGAGCCCCTGCTCGTAGGCGAACGTGCTCATAACCGCGCGCCAACGACACAAATAATGCAAGAGACTTCCGACAATGAACAGGACGAAGGCTCGTTGGCGGCCCTGGCCGCTTTCACACAGGTCCTACTTGCCGGGTTGGTCGTCTACACACGTGACGGAGCGTACGAGAATCAGCTGCAGCGCGTTGCCGAGAACGCCGGTCAAGCCATTCCGTCTTGACCGAATCAAGATCAATCTAAGATGTCATCGGCCGTGTGCAGCATCCTCGTCGCCGTGGCCCTCACCCGGTCTCGGAGTTCATTGGGACGATCGATCACCACCTCACAGTCGAGTGCCGCGATGACGGACGGTAGCCAGTCGAGGTTCTCGGCATGGATCTCGGCTCGATACCAAGACGGTGCGTCTTCGCATCCTTGGTCCTCCGTACGGTCCAGCCCCTCGAGTCGGGCGACGCTGAGCGGCAGATGTGCCCGGATGCGATCCGCTGTCTGGCGAATGCGCAGCACGACGTGCCACCGGTAGTCCGCATTGGCAAAGGACTCGAGGAGGTGACCTTCTGTCTCGAGCGGCCGCGGCAATGCGAAGGTTCCACCAATTGAGCGGACCGACCGGATACGGTCTACCCGGAATGTACGTTCATCCTGCCTGTCCGTGTCGAATGCGAGGAGATACCAGCGATCTGAGTGCGCGACCAGGGCATAAGGGTGAATCGTGCGCCACGACAGGCCCCCTTTGGCGCTGAGATAGCGCAGGTCGAGGACGTCTCGATGGTTCACGGCCTCCGCCAGAGTCAGCATCACGGCTGGGTCGGGTGCCGCTCCCCCATACTGGGACGAACCCGTCATCACTCCGAGCAGCATGTCGATCCGCTTCGCATCAGCGGTCGGCATCGCTCGTTTGATCTTGGATAGGGCAGTCTGCGCGGCAATCCCGGGTTCACGTGATGCTGCCTGCGCATTGGCAAGTCCGAGGAAGACCGCGACCACTTCTTCTCTGCTGAACATAAGCGGGAGGACGCGTTGGCCGGGTGCGAGCCGATATCCGCCGTACCGCCCTCGTAGAGTTTCGACCGGCACTCCCAGATCGTACAGACGCGCCGCATCTCTGCGAATCGTCCGTTCGTCGACGTCGAGGCGTTCTGCCAGCTCGGAAACAGTGCGCAGTTGCGCGGATTGCAGTAGTTCGAGCATGTGCAAGGCTCGCGCGGTGGGACCGACCATGACACCCATCATTCCTCAAATACCGGACAGGTATCGCCCGGTATAGGTATTAGCGTCAAGTCCGTGGCCGGGTTCGTAGGTCACTTTCCGATTCACCTCAGGAGGAAACAGCAATGCAATTGGCAGCCACCCGCATCATCACCGACAACGTCGACGCGCTCGTAGCGTTCTACGAAACAACCACTGGAATCACCGCCAACCGGCTTCACCCGATGTTTGCTGAGCTCCGCACTCCGACCGGCACGCTGGCCATCGCCAGCACTGCCACGGTTCCGCTACTCGGGGACAATGCCGCCGAGGCTCGCGCGAACCGCAGCATCACCTTGGACTTCCTTGTCGACGATGTCGATGCGACCTACGCGAGACTTCAGGATCTCGTCGAAGTATTCGTCAATCAACCCACGGACATGCCCTGGGGAAATCGTTCCCTGCTCGTCAGGGATCCCGACGGGAACCTGATCAACTTCTTCACACCGATCGGCAAGGCATCCCGCTCCCGATTCGCGACCGACGCTCAGGAGTAGAACCTTGAAATGTAGTGAGGGCACGCAGGAGCCCGCTCAGCGCGCTTCCCAGTCACCGAACACCACGTCCTCGACGATTACTCATCAATAAACACTCCGCCAGCCTCCGCTGCTATCGCGGGACCGAAGGCTGCTGCAGGTGTGAACGCTCCATGAGGCTTATCTCCAGAAGCCATCCTGGCAACGATCGCCGCCAGGATGGCGACGGTGTAGTCCATGGCATCGTCGGCGCGTAGCCAACCTTGCCGTCGCGCGCCCTCCGGCCAGGTGATGACAGCGTGCCCCCAAGTGTGCGGTCGCGGGGCCGGAGCATCCTTTGTCTTGGATGCGGCCATCAACCGGATCATGAGCCTCCGTACCGCCGGGAGCTTGACCAGGCGGCCAACCAACGGCAGGAATGACCGCAGCACAGGTGAGGTCGGGGCGAGAGCGGAGGTGAAATCAACGTTCGGCGCTGCACTGACGTTGCGGGCGGCGAGCAATTCCCCCGAGGGCACCGCAGCAGAGGCCACGGTGGTCCCATCCGGCAGCGCGTGCCGCTGCAGGTTTGACCCGAGCCGGACAGGGGCGAGCCTGCCTTCGCGGTAGCTCAGTCCACCGGTACTGAGTACTTCCACGGAGGTGTGCGCGAACGCCTCACCGAGCACGCCGCGCTCGGAGGCAAACGAAGCCAGCGCGTCAACCCGCACGGCTTCCGGAGTGGGCCGCCCCTGACAGAGGCGGGCAACGACAGCCTCTGTTCCGACGACACCGAACCCGGCACCCGTGATCAGCGTACTTGCGGCATCGTTCGCCTCGTCGCCCATCTCGAGGAGGGCACGCAAGGCGGTCAGATCGTTGGCCAGGTCGATATAAGCGCCGCCTGGCATGCACGCACGCGCGATGACGGTCGCGGTCTCCGTATACGAACCGAGCAGATTAACTACCATTTGCGGGCGGTCGTGCCGCACAGCCTCAACGATCGCGTCGGTGCCCTCAAGGACCCGCATCCTCGCATTGCCCCCTACCCCGGCCCGCACCCGTTGCAATCGGGCCTCACTCCGCCCCACAAGGACTACGCTGCGCCCACCGTCTTGCACCAAACGCGCCGCCAGAGCGCGACCAACTCGCCCTGTCGCGCCGAGGATCCAGATCTCTTCGCTGATCTTCCCACTCATGGGGGACTCCTTTTGCGATTGCACTGTGTGTTATCACAATGATGGCACAGAGTGCAGTCGTCGGCTAGCCTAGAGATATGCCTCGTTGGAAACCCGATGCCGGTGATAGGTTGCGCCGCGCGGCGCTGGATCTGTTCTCCGAGCGCGGCTATGAAGCCGTCACCATCAGCGACATCGCCGAACGTGCAGACCTCACGCGCAGATCGTTCTTCCGCTACTTCCCGGACAAACGTGAAGTGCTCTTCGCTGGCTCCGACCAAATCGTCAACGCGCTCGAGCGTCGACTGGAGCTCGTGTCTCCGAACTCCGCGAAAGCCGAGGCCTTGCACGTGCTCAACGAGGTAGGCACGCACCTTCTCGGCGACATCGACGCCCAGCGGCGGAGACAGGCGATCATCGCCTCCAGTGCAGAACTTCAGGAACGCGACCGCACCAAGACGGCAAGCATCGGCGCGGCCATCGCGCGATCACTCATACGACATGGGGACGATGAAGCCGACGCCGCACTGATCGGCGCCCTGTGCGCCGAAGCTTTCCGCTCCGCTTTCAACCGTGCTCTGACAGACCACACGCACGCGAGCTTCACGGATCACCTCACAAGAGCGCTCGGCACCATCAGGTGGTTCTCTACCGACACCACGTTGACAGACATGCGGTAGGCATGGTGAACCACGCGTGCCGATTCTCCCAACGATGACCTGACGACGCCGGACGAGCTTGACGCACGATAACCAGTGGGTAGCCACAAGGCGAAGTCCACGAGAGATGGTCTCTGACAGCGCGCCCCTGCGCGTTAAATCGAGCAGGTCCAGACGCCTAGTTCATGCATGACATCGCCGTGGGGAGATTCGCCCCTATTCGCCGCGTCTCAGCAACACCGCGCGAGGTGATCTCGGCGGGGCCGCACTGCTCGGCAACGATGTCGTTACTCTGCTGGTTGCGGAACTGGAACAGGGTCACGGAAGTCATGAACCAATGGTGCAGCTTGCGCTCCGACGATCCGCAGGGATGCGTTCGGACGTTAGACGTTGAAACGGAACTCCACCACGTCGCCATCCTGCATCACGTAGTCCTTGCCCTCCATCCGGACCTTGCCGGCGGATTTGGCTTCGGCCATCGAGCCCAAAGAATCCAGGTCCTCGAAGGAAACGATTTCCGCTTTGATGAAGCCGCGCTCGAAGTCCGTGTGGATCACGCCGGCGGCCTGGGGGGCGGTGTCGCCCTTGCTGATCGTCCAGGCACGGGATTCCTTTGGACCGGCGGTTAGGTACGTTTGTAGGCCGAGCGTGTGGAAACCGGTCCGGGCGAGCTTGTCCAGGCCGGACTCGTCCTGCCCGGACATCTCCAACATCTCGCGGGCCTCGTCCTCGTCCAGTTCGACGATATCCGCCTCGAGCTTAGCGTCCAGGAACACGGCTTCGGCGGGCGCAACCATATCGCGTAGCTCCTGCTGGCGTTCCTCGGACTGGAGGACACCATCGTCGCAGTTGAAGACGTAGATGAACGGCTTTGCGGTCAACAGATTCAGCTCACGCAAGTAAGCCGTCTCCAGCTTGGCGCCGGGAGCCCCGCGGAAAATCGTCTCCCCCGCTTCCAGAATCTTCCGGGCCTCCTTGTACGCCTCGAGCTGGGCGGCGTCGCCCTTCTTGATCTTGACCTGCTTCTCAAGGCGCGGAATCGCGTTTTCGAGAGTCTGCAGATCGGCCAGGATGAGCTCAGTATTGATCGTCTCCATATCGGAGGCGGGGTCGATCTTGCCATCCACGTGCACGACATCCGGGTCGTCGAAAGCACGTACAACCTGCGCGATCGCGTGGGCCTCGCGGATATTCGCGAGGAACTGATTGCCCAGGCCCTCGCCCTCCGAAGCACCCTTCACGATTCCAGCGATATCCACGAAGGAGACCGTCGCGGGCAGAATCCGTTCGGACCCGAAGATCTCGGCGAGACGATCCAGCCGGGGATCCGGAAGATTCACCACGCCAACATTCGGCTCGATCGTCGCGAACGGGTAGTTCGCGGCGACGACGGTGCTGCGGGTCAGTGCATTGAAGAGGGTCGACTTGCCCACATTGGGCAGCCCCACGATTCCGATAGTTAAAGCCACATTGACTTACCTTACCGGCCTAGTCCTCAACCCGCATACTGACATCCGTCTCATGCTCAACCGTTCGGGAAACGGTGCAGTCCTTGGTGCGTGCCAGCTCCACCAGACGCGGCACCATGGAGGCCGCTTTCTCCCCGACCTCGCCTTCCGGGAACTTCACGGTGAAGGCCAGCTCGACGTCGCGCAACCGGCTTCCGCCTTCATCGTCCTTGTACTTGATTCCGCTCGAGACAACGCGGAATTCCTCGGGCTCCGCCCTGCGGGAGGTGACCACGTCGACGTCCACCGCTGAGCACCCGGCGATCGCGGCCAGAAGAAGCTCGACCGGGCTCACGAGCCCCTCGCCTTGTCCGAATTCGACCGAGTCGCCGGAGGAGTTGGTCGCACGATAACGGGTCTTGCCGAGCCTCTGCACCTCGACGGAACGGTAACCGGGGTCGTCCTCACGGGGAGTTTGTGCTTTCGTATTCTCGCTCATGACCTCATCCTGCCCCATCCGAAAGCCCTCACAAACGTTATGGTCAAATCGTGACATGACGTATGCGTACCGGCTCCCGGGAACGGGGAGCCTTGAAACATGGAAGACAAGGTCATCGAGGCCCAGGGTCTCATTAAGAGTTTCAGGGACGGGTCGGGGCGAGGGTTCAATGCCGTCGACGGGATCGACGTCGAAATCGGAGCTGGTGAGATCATCGGCATGTTGGGCCCAACGGGGCCGGAAAGTCCACTCTGATCGATATGATCCTGGGTCTGACCAGACCGTCCTCGGGATCCGTCGGAATCTTCGGGGAGACTCCGCACGCCGCGATCTCCCGGGGTCGGATCGGCGCGGGCCGCATACTCGTCGACGGGTAGATCGGCGAGTATGCGGCCACGCTGCACCGCGACAAGTCACGGCGATACTGCCCGACGACCTCGATGCCTCGTCCCTGCCCGAAGTCCGGTCGGTCTCGACCGACGGGGACCGAACCACCATGACCACGAGCCTCTCGGATGAACTCGCCCGCTATCTGCTGACAAGCACCGTAGATCGGGACTTCTCGGTCTCCTCAGGCTCCCTAAAATATGCATTTCCCGCGCTGACTTCGGATCGGACGGTCGAGATTCCGCCCCGTTCCGGGCTCGCCAATTGACCGGCGGCTACCCGACGGATATCGCAACTTTCACCCTGATCGACCTTCGACGAACTCTCGCGGATCGTTCCGGCGTCACCTTCTTCTCCGTAATCCGGAAGACGAGTGCGAGCAACCGGTTCGAGGCACTGGCCAACAGTTGGGTCTGAAGCCACGCGTGCCGGCAGGATACCAAGGGGCTGAGGTGGCCAGTCCGTGCAGGTTCGCACACCTGTCATTTCCTTAAGTTGTCAGTCGGCACTGGCAGAGTAGAAGTATGACCGCACTTCCCCTTGTACTCTCAGCGCTATTGGCTCTCATGATCGGAGGGGTGCTCGGGTTCGTCCTGGGCGCCCGTTCACGGACTTCGGGAGTAGATCTTGCCGAAGAGAACTCCCGGTTGAGAAATGATCTGTCCGCCGCAGTGGAGGGCAAGGAACTGTTGGCTCAACGTGTGGAGAGTCTCGAGGAACGCGCACGTACGGACCAGGACGTATTGCGTGCCCTCGCCCCGGTCAAGAACCAGTTGGCGACGGTCGAGCAGCAGGTGCGTCAGATGGAGCGCGAGCGCGCCGACCAATTCGGCTCCGTCAGGGAAGCGTTGGAGGTCTCACGTCGAGGCCAGGATGAACTGCGGGAATCCACACATCATTTGTCGAGTGCGCTGCGTTCCACTACGGCCAGAGGGACGTGGGGAGAGACGCAGCTTCGTCGTGTTGTCGAGGCGGCAGGAATGGAACGCCACGTGTCCTATTCCGAGCAGGTCGTTTCCGAGGTCCAGGACGAGACGGGGAAGATTCGACGCCTCCGCCCGGACATGGTGGTGACCCTTCCGGGAGGCAAAGAGTTGGTCCTGGATTCCAAGGCTCCGTTAGATGCATATCTCGAGTCCCAGGAAGCCATCGAGGAAGCGGAAAAGGCGGCGTGGGAAGGCAAACATGCAAAAGCAGTGCGTTCGCACGTGGACGCTTTGGCGTCCAAACGGTATTGGGATGCTCGTGAGACGTCGCCGGAAATCGTGCTGTGTTTTCTGCCCATGGAATCTGCTTTGTCGGCCGCCTTACGTGCCGACTCAGGCTTGTTGGACTATTCCTCGTCCCGCGGTGTAGCGCTGGTATCCCCGGTCTCCTTGTTGGCTTCCCTCAAAGCGGTAGCGCTCTCGTGGCGGCAAGAAGCCGTCTCGCAGAATGCCCGTGATCTGCTGGCCTTGTCACGCCAACTGTACGAGAGGCTCTCCAGCGTTGGAGGGCATCTGCAGAGCATGGGGCGAGCCCTGAGCCGTAGCGTCGAGTCCTATAATGCGATGCTTGGCTCGATGGAATCACGGGTCTTCGTGACGGCCAGGAAAATCAACGAAATGGATCCCACGGCTCCGTCGGATGAGCGGCTCGAGGCCAGTCCCGTGGACGTCTCGCCGAAGCCCCTGACCGCACCCGAGTTCCAAGATCTTCGTCCCGGGGCCAACGACCCATCCGGCGACTAGAACGTATGCGACGTATTGCCTTGTCGCGCGGAGGTCAGGACGTGACCGATGACAAGTACGAGAGCAATGCCCAGCCCCACACCCATGCTGGTCAGCGCCCAGGTCTGCACGTTGGCCGTGATCGCCTCCCCGAAATGCTGAGCGATGAGCCCCTCGGTGCCCTGAACAGCGCCCATCTGGGTGTTGAACCGGGCCGACAGAACCGTCATCGCCAACCACGTGGCCAGGCCGGTGCCGGCCGAGGCCAGGGCCAGAAAAAGCGCTTTGGAACGGGGCGCCAGAAGAGCCGCGAGAAGTGCTACGACCAGGGCCGCCGCACCCAGGGCAGGGGAAACGGCGGACAGAGACTGCGCACGGTGCAGGAACTTTGCCATGGGCGCATCGCCCCCATCCTGGGGAGCGTTTTCCAATTCGACGCGGTGTGAACCTTCGTCAAGACCCAAGTCCAGGTGGACAGTGCTCTGCACCCGATCGTTGAAGGCCTGGTACAGCGGCCCTGCGTCCACCATCAGCGTCGATGACGAGGGATCGTCGAAGTTGGCGGAATGGGTAGAGGAGGCCATCTCCTTCCACGTTTCCCGAAAGTCCTTCGAGTCGACGACGCCAGCAACGGTGGACCGCACCAGATTCGATGCGCGGTCCTTGGCCCAACTCTGGATTCCTGCAAAAGTCCCGGTGTCGGACCCGTCCCCCAAATATTGGTTCACTTTCTCGGAACTCATGATGTCTTGTGCAACGTCGTCCGCAAGCTGCGAACGGAACTGCTCATCCTGAACCACGCTGTTGGCGCTCGACACGAAGTGGGCTTCATCGCTCACCGTAAATTGGAACCAAATCAGAACCAGGGTCAGGGCAGCCAGGCACACGGAAAGTACGGCCGCTATGGACGCGGACACCCAACGGAGCGTTTGTGACGGGGAGCTGGACATAAGGCAACCGTAATCGCTCGGCACAATTCACGCTGTATCTTCGTCCACAATGCGGCCGGGATCCTTATTCTGTCGGTCAGGCCTGGTAGTCATTAACCATGAGCAACTCGCCATCCTCAGATCAGCCAGATCTCACCGAAGCAGGGTTGGGCGCAGCCGACCAGACACAGAGGCCGCCCCTGCCGAACCTCGCGCGAGACACAACCCCGGAGAACCCGTGGCCATTGCACTTGCTCTCTGCCAAGATGAACCAATATATCTCCCGGTGCGACCCCATTTGGGTCGAGGGGCAGATCATCGAGCTCAAGAAGCGCGCCCGTGTCACCTACTTGACCCTGCGGGACCTCGAAGAAGAAATCTCCGTACCCGTGAGCTTGTTCCCCAAGGAGACCGCCCGGATTGAGGGCGACTTGGAACACGGAATGCGAGTCGTTGTCCGCCTCAAACCGGATTTTTGGAAGAAAACCGGTCGGCTTTCCATGCTGGGCAGCGGGATACGGCAGGTCGGCCTCGGAGACATGCTCGAGCGCATCGAACGCCTCCGCCGGAAACTCCAAGCAGAGGGCCTGTTCAATGCGGCGCTGAAGAAACCCTTGCCGGTGCTGCCACAGAAGATTGGGCTGATCACAGGCCGTGATTCGGATGCCGAGAAAGACGTCATCCGCAACGCTCGGTTGCGATGGCCCGGAGCCCAATTCGAAGTCAGAGAGGTCGCTGTTCAGGGGGTCAACTCGCTTTCCCAGGTCACGGCGGCACTCGGCGAACTTGACGAAGACGCATCCGTGGACGTGATCGTCATCGCCCGAGGCGGAGGCGCGCTGGAAGATCTGCTGCCTTTCAGCGAAGAAGCGATGATCCGCGCCGTAGCCCAGGCGAGCACACCGGTGGTCTCGGCGATTGGCCACGAGGCCGATCAGCCACTTCTCGATTACGTTGCTGACTGGCGAGCCTCGACCCCCACGGATGCAGGCAAAACCGTCGTACCGGATGTCGAGGAAGAACGATTGCGCATCGGCCAGGCGCGAGCCACGACCGAACGCGTGGTCAGGCTTTTCATCGATCGTGAGTCCAACGGTTTAGCCCAGTACAGATCCCGGCCGGTCCTGGCACACCCCGAAACCATGCTCATGGCTCGAGAAGAAGAGACCGATGCGGCAAGAGCGCGTGTATTGCGCGCCGTCACCGTATCGTTGGATCGCCACCAAGAATCCGTCGCTCATCTGCGGTCTCGGGTCAGGTCCCTTTCCCCTCAGAAAACGCTGGACCGGGGATACGCGGTGGTTCAGAGTCGGGACGGGTCCGTCGTACAAGATGCCCGAACCTTGGAGCCCGGAATCCCTGTCGAGGTTCGTGTGGCTGCAGGAGGATTTGAAGCCACCGTGGACAAGATCCGCGACGACGATCCCAGGGACCAACCCGGCTGAAACACGACATAACAACCCGACCATTGAAGAATGAGAACAGACCGAAACCCTCGCAAAGGAGCCCCATGCCACAAGAAGACTTCACCCCCGTTGAAGAGCTCAGCTACGAACAGGCTCGGGAAGAATTGATGGGAATCGTATCCAAACTCGAGTCCGGCGCCTCAAGCCTCGAAGAATCCCTCTCCCTGTGGGAGCGCGGGGAAGCACTCGCACAACGGTGCGAAGAATGGTTGGACGGTGCGAAGAAGAGGTTGGACGCGGCGAAAGAGCGCCGCGCCCAATCGGATCAGGAACCTTCCCAATAGCGCTTCCCGGCATGGAAGCCACAGTGCGAATGTTCGATGTCTTCCAGGGCCAAGACTCACGTCAGTTCTGGTGATACCCGCTCAGGAATTCACCGATACGGTCCAAGGCCGTGTCCAGTGTCTGGACGTCCGGCAGGGTGACCAGACGGAAGTGATCCGGTGCTTTCCAGTTGAACGCGGTGCCGTGGCTGACCAGAATTTTCTGTTCCTTCAAAAGGTCTAGGGCGAAGCGCTCGTCGTCCACGATCCCGAATTTCTCTGCGTCAAGCTTCGGGAACAAATAGAGTGCGCCCTTCGCCTGCTGGCATGTTACGCCGTCGATGCTGTTGAGCTTCCTATGAGCGATGTCCCGCTGTTCACGCAGCCTGCCCCCGGGCAGGATCAAATCGTTGATCGATTGATAACCACCCAGGGCTGTCTGAATCGCATGTTGGGCAGGGACGTTCGCGCACATACGCATGTTGGCGAGGAGTTTAATGCCCTCAACGTAGTCGCTGGCTTTCCACATCGGTCCCGTGATCGCCAACCATCCGGCACGGTATCCTGCCACGCGATAAGCCTTGGACAGACCGGAGAACGTCAAGCACAGGGCGTCCTCGCCGGCCAGAGTAGCGGTGTTGATCATTTCCGCATCGTCGTAGGTGATCTTTTCGTATATCTCGTCGGAGAACAGGATGAGGTCGTGTTCCTTGGCGAGGTCCACGATCTGCTGAAGGGTCTCCTTGGAATACACCGCCCCGGTCGGGTTATTGGGGTTGATGATCACGATGCCCTTGGTGTGAGGAGTGATCTTCGACGCGATATCTTCGATATCCGGATTCCAGCCGTCTTCTTCTGAGCACTGGTAATGGACGGGTGTACCACCGGAGAGGGCCACAGAAGCCGTCCACAAAGGATAATCCGGCGTGGGGACGAGGATTTCGTCACCCCGGTTGCACAAGGCTTGGAGAGACAACGTGATCATTTCCGAGACGCCATTGCCGATGTACACGTCGTCAGTGTCGAGGTTACGGATCCCGCGCGTCTGGTAGTACTGGACGACAGCAGTTCTCGCCGAGTAGATCCCCCGTGAGTCCGAATACCCCTGAGCCTCGGGCAAGTGACGGATCATATCCATCATGACCGCGTCCGGCGCTTCGAAACCGAATGGTGCGGGGTTGCCAATGTTCAGGCGAAGGATGCGATGTCCTTGCGCCTCCATTTTCTGGGCTTCCTCGAGTACCGGGCCTCGGATGTCGTAAAGGACGTTATTCAGCTTCGTTGACTGCCGGAATTGTGCCATGTGATTTAGCGTACCCTCCATCTGAGCGTGAACAGATTTATGTCACGATCGCCTTCGCGAAGGTTTCAGATTAGCTCACTGGCCGCCATCCGCCGCCATAACCACAACGTGTTTTCACCGCATTACAGGTCCTCAGGAGTCATTTTCCTTGAGCCAGAATCGTGCCGCATCCTGAGCTGAAATCGGACGGTCACCCGTTGTGAGTCTGTTGAGGAATTCCAAGTCCCCGGTCCCTAACTTGCCGGAAAGGTCGTTGATGGCGTTCTTCGCCGGGGACGGCAACTCCTTCGATCGAACCACAGGAACGACTTGTTGGGCGATAAAATTGGCCTTCGGATCTTCCAGAACCACATAGCCGTTGTCCTTGACGGCTGCGGAGGCAGTGAACAGATCGGCTACACCGACGCTTCCGTCGGCCAGCTGATCCGAAAGCTTCTCCTGGTCGTCTTCCTCTTGGTAACTTCCGGGCTCGCACCCGTAGAGGCTTTGGAGCCCCTTGCTGCCGTAAGCCTTGTCCTTGAAACCGCTGGGCACCCCGAACTTCAGTTCCTTGCAGTGGGCCGCGAGATCATCGATCGTGGAAAGTTTGTATTTGGCCGCAGTGATCTGGTTGACCACCAGAGCATCCTTGTTCTCAGCAGTGGCGGTGTTGAGCGTTGTCACCCCTTCGGGCAGAACCTTGGGCAGCGTCGAGGAAATATCGCTACTGGACATTCCGTGAATATTGAAGGCCGGTCTCGGGGTGGGCGTCGTCGACGGTGTCATGCTTGCGCGAGGGTCGCTCGCGTCGCTCTCGCTGGCCGTCGGAGTGGCGGTAGCCTGCGGGTTCTCGGCGCCCCCGTCGGTCAGATCGAGCAGCAGATTTCCCGAGTAATCGGGGGTGATGTCGACGGAATTCTCGTCTCCCCTGGCCATCTGGTTCACGTAGTCGGTGCGGCTGTCCGGAGAGTCGACTACGTCGGTCTTGTACCCGGCGTGAGACAGAACCCCCGCATAGAGGTAGGCAACCACTTCGGATTCGTGTGATATCCCTTTCCCGATGCGAATGGTCCGGAAGTCTGATGCCGACGGGTCGGGGTCGGCCTCACCTGCACCTGAGCAACCACTCAGCACGACGGCGACGGACGTCAACAACGCAATGACCGGCAGCATCCAACGCTTCACAGTAATCTCCTCGTGGCATTAGGGGTGGGGCAGGCTCTCACTGCCCTCAATAGGCCAGTCCGTACTGTTTGGCCGCAACTTCGACCAAGGATACTTTTCGGATCTTGGGAAGATCCTCGAGCGGAACCCATGCGACATCGTCCGTCGATCCACCGATGTCGGTCACCTCCGCTTTCCCGCCCGTGATGATCGCACGGTACAGGATACGCAAACTGTGGAAGGGCCGCTCACGACCGTCGTCGTAATACTTGCTGTCTACTCCGAGGATCCCATCGAGCTGGATGTCGTACCCGCTTTCCTCGTATGCCTCACGGATAACAGCTTCTTCGGCCGTCTCGCCGATTTCCAGACCGCCGCCGGGAAGTGTCCATCCGGCTCTTTCAGGGTGCCGCTCCCCCGTCCAGTGGGTCAGAAGCATTTTGCCTTGTTCAATGATGACCGCATAAGCGGCAGGTCGGGTGTCCATCTCAAGAGCCATGGGTTCAATCTTAGTTGCACATGCGTTTATGCACGTCCAGCGTGTACTGAGTTGATATTTGGCACTGTCTCAACGTGCTCTCCTAAAATTGAACTTATGAAACTCACAGCCGAGAATTCCGGCAACCTCCTCACGGACGTCTCAAGTCTGGACTTCTGGCTCGATCATCCGCTGCGAATCGTCCTGATCTTTTTGATCGCCCTGTTGATCAACTTGGTCGCGAGGACCGTGATCCACAAGGTCACGGACAGTATTGCGCGGGGCACGAAAGCCAGGGTCGTGGCCAAGAAGAACAGCAATGGACCTCAGGAATGGGTCGAAGACGCCGTCACGGCCCGTCAGAGACAATCCCAACGGGCCAAAACCGTGGGATCCGTTTTGCGTTCCGTCGCGACCATCGGCATTTGGACGATCGCGGTGCTGATGATCATTTCGGAACTCGGGTTCAACATCGCTCCGGTGATCGCCAGCGCCGGAATCGCCGGTGTTGCCTTGTCCTTCGGCGCCCAATCGCTCGTCAAGGACTACTTGGCCGGCGTCTCGATCGTGGCCGAAGACCAGCTCGGTATCGGGGATGTCGTCGATCTGGGCGAGGCCAGCGGAACCGTCGAGTCAGTAGGGCTGCGCGTGACGCAGGTGCGCGACGTCGAGGGAACCCTGTGGCACGTCCGCAACGGCGAGATCCTCCGCGTGGGCAACCAGTCCCAAGGTTGGGCTCGAACCATCGTGGATGTCCCCGTCCCCTACAACTGCGACATCGATCGTGTCACCAGCTTCCTGCTCGATGCCGCAGAGCGAGTCAAGACCGAGACCGAAGTCGGCCACTCGATTCGCGGCAAACCCGAGGTTTGGGGTGTTGAGGAGATGACCGGCGAGTACCTGACCATGCGAATCGCGATTCGCACGGCTCCTCTTCAGCAGTGGGACGTCGCCCGCGTCCTCCGCGTCTATGTCAAACAGGCTTTGGACCACAATGGTCTGCACATTCCTCTGCTGAACCAGTCAGTGATTCACGGAACGCAAACCATGCCAATCGTCTCCGCGCGGTCAAACGGCACTACTTCTTCTTCCCCCTCGACTTCGAGCGAGGATTCTTCGCCGAGCGAGCCTTCGAAGAATTAGCTCCTCCGGACGATGACGCCCGGCCCGGTTTCCTTCGAACCGGTGCCGGGCGTTTTGTGGTTCGGCCGGTTACTTGTTGATCAGCCTTCGCACCCGAAGCACCACGAGAGCTCGACGCTTTACGACCTCTCGTGATCCCCACGAATTCCTGAAGGACACTTTCGTCTTCGTCGCTGCGCGATCCATCGACGTCCTTGGTCCACACGAGCGCAACCGATCGTCTCGGCATGTCTTCGACTATCCGGTACGTCAGGTCCTTGCGGTGGTGGTGCCGCGCGACGGACATCGGCACGATCAATAGGCCCAAGCCCGCAGCAACCAGTTCGACCGCATCCCCCGTGTCGCGCATACTCGGCAATTTCCGTGGATTAGCATTCCGGTTTTCGTTGCTAACCGCCGCCCACTCCGGAATGTTCTCGGGTTCTTGAAGCATGAATTCCTCGGCGAGCTCCTCGAGTGGAACTTCGTCGAAAATGGTCAGGACGTGATCGGCCGGCAGTAGCACAACGGGCTTCTCTTCGTAGAGATGAACCGCGTGAAAACGGGTTTTATCCAGGCATTCCGGTTCTGCCTCGGTACGCACCAGAACCATGTGGGCGTCTGCCGAAGTGAGCGAACGCAGGCCGGTTCCCTCCTCCAGGGCGAGTCTTTCGAGGGGCGTCGACCGGCCGAACCTCTCATCCCACCGGGCGAACCATTTACCCGGCATGACCCCGGGTACAAACCCCACCGTCAACCCCTCGCTGGGCGGACCGATAGGCTCCTGACGGCCCGTTGGCGCAGGCGTGCGAGGGGCGTCGTCGTGATGGGGGGAATTCTCGGAGGGCGAGTCGCTCATGGTGCTAACTTATCAGCGGCGCTCCTCCCTCCGGATACCGTTTCCGAGTTGTGCACGAGCGCGCTCGGGAGTACGGTAGAGGGGTTGCTCGGGGCTATAGCTCAGTTGGTAGAGCGTTTCGTTCGCAATGAAAAGGTCAGGGGTTCGATTCCCCTTAGCTCCACGTCGACGTTCCAGCAGAAACCCCGTTCCGTGAATTCAGGGAACGGGGTTTTGCCGTTTCCGGAAGCTTGGTCCTCGCAGGATGCCGCGCATCGGGCCGTTCGGCGGACGGAAGACTGCCTCACTGTGCCCGTGCGGTCCGGAGGTGGCTCGCATCCTGGAAAAGGCTGGGGCTTATAGCTCCGTCGTCTGGCTCGACCGGACGCGTCGCGGCCAGTACTTGATCGCGACGATCGCCACGATCACGATGAGGATCGCGACGGCCGCGAGCCACGGCCGCTGAAGCCAGGCCCACACCACAGCCATGCCCACCGTGCCGTAGATAGTTCCCCAAATGAGGGTTCCGACGAGCATCGCGGGTACCCACCGAGGCAGAGGCATGCGTGTGAAACCCGTGACGCCAATGACGGCGGTCTGGAACCCGACCGTCAGGAAACAGGCAGGCACGGCGAGGACTCCCCAGCGATTAACAAATGCTTCGGCGTGCCTGTACAGAGGTGTTTCGAAGGCTGCCCTCAGCTTGCCTGCCCTTCGGCCCCCGGCCGCAGCAGCCCTGCCGATCCCGTATACGAGTGACGTGCGGACGACGCCGACACCCCAGAAGAAAAGGATCGCAATCCCGAGGTCCAGGCTTTCGATCCATCCATGCATATCGTCTAGCTTACCGAAGATTCCCCGGCTCATCAGGTTCGATGGACCACACTGGGACCCAAGCCCCAAGAGTTGCAAGGCTCGCGGCGGGATCGCATGCCTGAACCTCAAGGCCATCGGCTGTGACCTTTGTCATTTTTGCAGCGTCTGCCAAGAGAGAATCCACTGCTGAACAAGGCCATATGGCACTTAGGGACAGCACGTCGTCAAGAAAATGCAGGCAATCCTAAATTAGGGGTAGCGGACCCTCAGGACATTAGGTAATGTTTTTATTACCAAATAGCCGGGAGGCAAACCTGGGACGGTCGCTTTCGAGCGAACTTACAGCGGTCGGCGCCTCCAGTGAGTGAAGACCTTCTTCCTGTGTGTGATGCAAAGAGTGGGCCTCGGGGAATCCCCGGGGCCCACTCGTCATTAATTCTGGCTCCCAGAGGCCTGAAGCTATATGCGGCGGCAGCATGCTGCGCACCAACCGTTTACACTCCGGACCGATGACTTAATGGATGTGCCGCACCTTCACGACCCCCTTCTCCAGGGATTCCTTCAATCGGGTGTCGACCTCTCCCGCGAGGAGCCCCACGGCGTATCGATCCAAACCCCTGCGCTGGAAAACCCGTGCCGCCCGTTCCAGCCACTCTCTCGTGACGTTCAGATCCAGAATCTCGCCGAGTTGGGATTGGATTTTCTTCGACCGCTTTCTCTCCGAGGTGACATCTTTGACCCGTTTTTTCGGTACCTCTGACTCGGCCCACAGGGACTCGATCGCGTACCGCAACGATTTCGCAGCCTTTCGTACATCGTGGAGATTCTCCAGGACCTCGCCGATCGTCGGGTCGTCCAGGTCTTGGACCCGTCCACTTCGTTTGTACAATCGGTCGCTCAGGGTATCCAGCATCGTTTTGGCGATTTTTTTCGATCCCCAGCCGGAGGCGACGTCGTCGAGCCGGGGCTGCCGAGCGAACTCCCTCAGATCTTTCATCAGAGCGAGGTGTTCCGCAGATGACAGCCGGCTCCTGGCTACGCGAACAGCCGCCTCTTCGTCCTCATCGAGCAATGCGCTCAGCTGCTCTTGAGCCACTTTGGTCAGACGGTTCCACCCATCTTGTGCACCCAGGATTTCACGCACGACTTCGAGGTCACGCGCATCGCTCAGCGCCACGCCGGTCGTCTTGATCCTGCCATTCAGACACTTTTCGGCATCTCTGTCGATGATCCCGCGTAGCCCTCTCAGTACGCCCCGGATGCCACGAAATCTGATTCGAAGTTGATGTACCGAATCACTGACACCGACTCGAACACCGAGGTCAAGCGCAGGGACATCGTCGAGGAACTCATGGATGACGGCAGAAATCAGGGATTGCGAGCCAGTGAGATGGGGTCCGCCAGCTTCGTCCCCGCGGTTCCGAGGGACCTCGATGCCGGCATCGGCGTCGAACTTCGGATCCTGCCCGAGCGCGCGGGAAATCTTGGCCACTGCACTCGACGACGTTGCGCCGACCTGTTCCAGAACCTTCTCGACCTCTTCGAAGACTTCGGCTTGCGCCTTCAGGGAGAGATCCTCTGCCAGAAGCTCGACTTCCCATTCCCGCCAGGCCCTCTCGATTCCTGTGGCGTAGTCGGTCGAGCGCACGGAATCATCGCACAGCTCCGCGATCTCCTGGCCATCCCGGTCCCGAAGAATCGTGCGTTCGCGACGGGTTGTCAACCGTGCGATCGGGCTCAGGTTCTCACCGACGGTGATTCCTGATAAAACGTCCTTGACCGCAGCCGGCATCGTGTTTTCGTCTTTGAGAAGCCCGAAATGAACTTCTTGGCGCCCTTCCCCCAGTACGAACTTGATGTGCCAGCCTTCATCATGGCCACCACGACGCCGGCGCAGGATGACCTTTTCACGGGCCAGATCGCGCGAATCCGTATCGAAGTATGTTGCGTCGAGCTCTTGGATCTGAGGCTCCACCTCGGCAATGAGCCGTTGGAGGCCACTCAGGTCAGGCGTGAGGTCACCATCGGCCGGAGCTTCGTATTTGCGTTCAATTTCTTGGTGCGTTGTACTCATGATCCTCAATGCTCTTGGTTCGTTAGCGCCCGTCTCGGACGCAGGAGTGGCTCGCGAATACCGGAAGCATTTCAGGGATATCACACAGCCCGCCGGGTTCCCGACGGGCTGCGTGATATCAGGTGGTCCGCGGTCAGGCTCGCCTACGAGAAAGTACGTCGTCCAAGTTGAGAACGGAGTCACCCTTCTTGGCCGCTTCCGCCAAGGTGGAAGACGTTGATTTCGGCTCCGTCGGGACTTCCACAGGGCTGGGAGCTTCGCGGCGTGCCGCAGGAGCATCGACGTACGTCGGCTTGGGCAATTCGACCGGCGACCACTGACTGGTCGCCGGGGTGAAAGCCACCGGCTTGCCGGCGGCTACACGGCGGGCTTGTTCACGCAGAGACTCAATGTCCAATCCGGGCTCTTCAACATTCGGAACCTCCTGGGCACCGGGCATGCCTGATCCGGCGGACGGCGCATCATAGGTCACGGTTTCGACCGATCCCACGTCTGCAACGGGGTCCTGCGGTTTTGCCGAAGAACTTTCGTTGTCGTACACACCCTGAGGCTGCTTGACGACGAGGCCCTCTCCCTCGGCAGGGTCGTCGGCCGTGGTCAGGTAGTCACCTTCGACGACCCATTCGTCGGAGCGGTCATCTTCCTCAGACGGTGCCAGGTCCCGAGACGCGTTCTGAGAGATCGCCCGACCGGGCCCCATGAGACCTCGGTCTGAAAGCGCCAAGTATCGCAGGCTGCCGAAGGCACCAAGCCCCACGATCAGAAGGAAGACCGGCAAAGGCCAGGCGATAGCAGTGAACGGGGCAAGAATTCCGGTGATCAGCCCGAATACGAGGGCAATCAGGCCGATAACAGCCGCGACAGTTCGTCCTGTACGGATGCGGGGCTTTACAGCCTCCGTAGCTGATCCGTGCGAGGTGGACCTCGGTGGACGGGGAACGCGTACTCCCTCGTGCCGTTTCTCTTCCTCGTAGACCACGGAGGTTTCCGTGGATGCCCCGGAGGAGACGTGTGGGGACTGGTTACTGTTCATGTCATTCCTTTGACGCAGTAGCACGTGGTCCCGGGGGAAGGCGGGTTCTGTGTTTTCCATGATATCGGTAGCCATGACTTGGGCGACCACCGAAGGCCGACGACGTCGATCGATGCTGCGCACCGACCACGCGACGAGGATGAAAGCGACGATCAGCAGAATGCTGGAAGCCGAAACCCATGAGAAAGACACGCCTGTAGTTTATCGTTCTTGTGGCGTACACCAACTCTCTGTCTCCTGGCGTGTCACCTGATAAATCCCTGCGTTTCACAGACGCAATCCGAAACACCTTCGGAATACGACGAATGCGGGGCCCCTCACGAGGACCCCGCATTCACGGACACGTTGGCTTTGCGATTAGTGCATCATTCGGAAGGCAGCGTTTGTACGAATTCCTTGAGCCACGACCGAAGACCGGGGCCCAGATCTTCGCGCTCGGCCGCCAAAATCACATTTGCCTTCAGATAAGAGAGCTTGTCTCCGGTGTCGAAGCGACGGCCGTTAAAGACAACCCCGTACACGCCTTCCCCTTCTCCGGTGCCTTGGCCGAGCGTCTCGAGCGCATCGGTCAGTTGGATTTCGTCACCACGTCCGGGAGGGGTTTCCTCAAGAACGTCGAAGACATGCGGGTGCAGAACATAACGACCGATGATCGCCAGGTTGGAAGGCGCATCTTCCGGTTTGGGCTTCTCGACCATACCGGTGACCTTAACGTAATCCTGCCCCTCGACGGGCTCCACCGCTGCACAGCCATACGCGCTGATCTGATCCTGCGGGACCTCCATGAGGGCCACAACGCTGCCGCCGGTTTCCTCTTGGGCCTGGATCATGCGCACGAGCAGATCTTCTTGCTCGTCGATCAAATCGTCGCCCAGCAACACGGCAAAAGGCGAGTTCCCAACGTGCGTCTTCGCGCGGAGGACCGCGTGGCCAAGTCCCTTCGGGTCACCCTGACGAAGGTAGTGCAACTCCCCCAGTGCGGTGGCCTGTTGAACCGATTTGAGGAGATCGTCTTTGCCGGAGGCCGCGAGTGACGCCTCCAAATCGGGGATGCGGTCAAAGTGATCTTCCAAGGCTCGTTTGGAACGGCCGGTGATCATGAGGATGTCATCGAGACCCGCGGACACGGCCTCTTGAACCACGTATTGGATGGCTGGACGGTCGACGACCGGCAGCATCTCCTTGGGGCTGGCTTTGGTGGCCGGCAGGAACCGAGTACCTAGTCCTGCGGCCGGAATCACAGCCTTGGTGACTGGTTTCTGTGAATGATTTGCGGACATACCTTCAGAATAGCTGAGGATCTGGGAAAAACCTTGGGTTTATCAAGGTTGCTTCGTAGCCTTGCCTTTGTTTGTCATGCGCCGTGTAATACCGCGACGGATCTCCTCGTTCGGATTCGCTTTCCCCGTAAACCGAATATTGGGAGATGGACTACGGTAGGAAGCCCTAGGCCGTTGCACCCGAAGCCGGAGGATCGCCGATGAACACCAGCAAGCTCGTCCGGGCAAAGTCAGACCTTCGGACGAAACTGCTCGCGGCACGCGTCTACCGGTGTGAACAGGACAGCGAGGGTGTGCAGCGCCGGCTCCTGGCGGATTCCTGGCGAAATGCACTTTTGGATTTCGTGATCGAGACTGTCCCGATCAACGGCACGGTATGTGCCTTCCTGCCGACCGCGACCGAGCCCCCGATCCGACCCGCCCTCAGATCAATATACGAATCCGGGAGGACGATTCTGGCGCCCATCTCGCGACCGGGCAGGGTCCTTGACTGGACACGCTGGACCCCGGATACCCCGGTCGAGATCAGCCGATTCGGAATCCAGGAACCGGTTGGCCCTCGCCTCGGCGCAGAAGCCTTTGTTCAAGCCGAACTTCGGCTCGTACCGGCTCTGGCGATCGATGCTCGAGGTGTGCGGCTCGGCTACGGCGGCGGGTTTTACGATACTGCTCTCGAAGCCGCGGCACACGGACCTCACATCGCCGCCGACATCGGCATTTGTTTTGCCGACGAATTTCTGGAGGCCGGGCGCGTGCCTTCGGAATCGCACGATGCGCGGTTGCCCCAGGTCTGCACCGATGAAGGATTCACGAGAATTCGTCAGTCGCCGTAAAATAGGTTCGCCGCATCCCACCGATTCAGAGGAGACTCTTCATGCCCGTTTACGCGTATGTGTGCAAGAACTGTCAGCATGCATTCGATACCCGTCAGGCTTTCACGGACAACGCGTTGAAAGAGTGCCCCGAGTGCCATGTGAGCGCACTGCGAAAGAAGTTCAACACTGTTGGGGTGAGCTTTAAGGGAAGCGGCTTCTACAGCACCGATTCCAAGTCTTCGTCCAATTCTTCTGGCTCCGGAGACTCGGCCGGAGACTCGTCCTCCGGCTCTTCCTCGACGTCGACTTCAGCGTCCACGACGACGACATCCTCCGGTAGCGATTCCTAGGTTTCCCACATGTGATTTTCTGACTCAGACGCCGGACAGGTTGTACCCAAAAGACGGTTTCTGGGCCAGAGCCGAATGGAGGAGGCCGGGGACTTTGCGACCGTAGGCCTATGCGTATTTTCCGGCATCAGGCCACGCGCCGCGGGTTCCACAAGACCGTTCCGATCAGTGTCCGCCTCCGCTCCCGGGTCAGCCGCCGAGCACGCTTTCTGGGGGTCGTCCTGCTGGTCGGGTCCGCCGTGGCCAGCGTGTTCCTGAAACCTTCGATACAGGGCTCGAGTGCTGAAATTGTGGTGGCGAAGCGAGCTCTGCCCGCGGGACACAGGATTTCGGAGGCCGACCTCGAATCCATCGAGGTCTTGGGGGCGTGGGCCGATTCCGTGCCAGAGGCCAGTGCGCGAATCGATTCTCTGACCGGTTCCAGGCTCGCTGTGCCGGTTGATCTCGGCCAACAGGTTACGGCCTCGATGACGGTCTCCGCCCACCTCATTCAAAGATTGCCTGACGGAATGGTTGCCATGGGTCTGCGAGTCCGAGACCCGGATTCTTTGAAGTTCATAGGACAGTCGGCGCCGGTTCACCTGTTCGTGGCCGGAAACCATGGCGAACAGGTCAAGGCAGAGGGGCTGCTGATATTGGCTCCGGAAAATCCACAGAATTCACCTCTCCTCCAGAATTCGGGCTCGAATTCAGGAGGAAACTTGGCATTCTTTGCCGTTGATCCGTCCACCGCGGAGCAGTTGGCCGGATTGAATAGTGAGGCTGTCGTCGTAGCCAGAAGCCCCGAAGGATGATCCGGGATAGTCGCCGTAATACCGATATTGCCGGTGCCACCCGAGTCTTCGATGCCGCAGCTGGGTTGCGGAATTCTCATCGGAAGAGAACGAGGCGAAGAGTTCAATCCCAATGAGGGGGCCGCTGTTCGCGCAGCCACCGGCTTCGAGCGTCTTCGGGCTGGGCCGTCCCCGATGCTTTGGACGAGCCGGAACCGCTTGTACTCTGGCCATGAAGCGTCGGTGCAGATCCGGCAATACCTGCCAACCGTTCCGGTTCCCCTTGGCTCGCGGAGGTGCCGCCGGTCGCGCGTCGCGGTCCACGGTGGCGGAATTTTCTCGCGCCCCCAGTATCTTTGTCGGTCTCACGGGGACCTGCGCCCGAAGATTCGTTGTCGGGCGCAGGCGTACCGCTGTCAGAAGGACCGGAGGTCATCGCTGCTCCGGTACCTCGGGGGTCTCAAGCCCCAAGTAACCCAGTATGCGATCGGCAACCGACTGGGGGTCGGCGAATACATCGACCGTCCACAAGGACACGTGGTTCCAACCGGTGCGCTCGAGCCTTTCGGGTCTCAACCGCGATCTCTCACGAACCGACAGGGACGCGTACTGAGTCGTCCCGTCAGTCGACAAGGCAACAGGAAGTTGCATGGCCGCCCCGCCGTTTCCGTCTGCTGTTCCGGCTGTTCGTGCCCGGGGGCTCAGAACCGCCCCCGCGGACATCGACTCGGCTCGTGCAGTGGCCAAACCATCGATCTCCTGTCCAGGCGTCACTGAAACCTCTGCCCCGGCCACCCTCAAGCGACGAGCAAGGTCGGCCAAGAGCCAATCCGCCTTGTATTCCTCTTCATTGGAATCGTGGACTGACAGAAACTCGCTGATCGCGTGTTCGGGCGCCAAGATGGAAGCCTGCTCCGGCTCGGAAACGGAGTGCGCGGCCTCATAGGACTCCAGGAAGCCCACCAAATCCGTCATCCCGTTCCGGAGTTCGCTCTCGCGGAGCTGATCAAGACTCAACGAGCTCACCACTCGAGTGTGGAACCTCGCTGTAGACATCGCCTTCACGAAGCGCTGGCGCCCGTGTTCGTCGGAGAGCTGCCCGAAGTGCGATGCTCGGGACCCTGCCTCCGGAGCAACACCCAAACTGAAAATCACCCGATCGCGAGTCAATCCCTGAGCACGTGCCAGATCGAGGACGCGGAATGGCTCCAATCCGGGCTCGAAGAAATCTCGGAGCTCCGGATGAGAGTCCAAGTCCTTGCGAATCCCTTCGGCAATGCGCGCAGCGTGCCGGGGGCTGGCGGTCAGGACGGCAAGAGACTGCCGCGGATCACGTGAAGCATGCTCAAAAACCATGTCCACGACGGCGCGCACCTCGGCTTTCGGGGACTCGATGACGGGAGCCCCTACGCGGTCGTCGGGTTTCTGTTTGCGCAAATAGTCGACCCTCATCGAACGTGCGCCGCTGACTGCTTCTTCCCCGAAGGGCATGGCAGACAAAGCGCCGTCGTAGAAGTGTTCGTTCAGATAAGAAACCAGAGCCTGGTCACGGCATTCATGGATACGTCCCAATGTTTTGCCCGGCAGGACCTGACTCAGCACATGCATCGCGGAATCGACGCGCTCATTCGACGGTGTCTGATCGTCACCGGTGGTCGGGGAAACGATGAACGGTTGCGGATATCCCGAATTCTCGTCCCCGAACGCAATGACCTGCCGCGTCCTCGCCAGGGCCGCCAAGCACGCTCCCAAGGGCGTGGATTCGGCATCCAAGACGATGACCGCGTCCACGGTTGCCGACGGAGGCAGGGTACGGCCTACGCCAAACGGGCTGGATAGCCACAATGGTCGCAGCCCGGCCAAGATATCCGGAGCCCTGCGCAGATAGCCTGAAAGGGGAATAGGAGCCCCTTTGAGTATCTGACGCAATTCCTTGGCCTGCACAGGCTTTAGGTGGACCCGCTGGTTCCAACCGCGCGCCGCAGCATACCGAACGCGAGCGGGTCCCGAGGCGACGTGGGCCACGTCGGCCCGACGGAAAGCCGACTCCCACTCGGAAAGCGTTTTTCCACTGACCAAGTTCACTTCGGGCCGCTCGAGCATTATTTCGAACGCAGACTGCCACCATGCGAGGTCCAGCTCGGCCGCGACCTGGTCGGTGGCAACGTGCCGCTCTTCGAGGTCTTTGAGCAAGTCCTCGAGGCCCTTTCCGCGAAGAATATGGGTCAGTTGTTCACGTTCGGGAAGCGTATCCAACAGGATGCGGTCGTTGGCCATAGCTTCGAACGTCTCGAGCAGGTCAGGAATCGGCAGATTGAAGTAGTCCTTCCGGACAGGGCTCTCCTCCATCACGATCGAAAGATCGCTCAGGTCGTCTGCTACTTCGGCATACAGCTTCCCGATTCTCTCGAGGTTCCCCGGCATTCCGACGGTTCGGCCTTCGACCGCCCAGCTCTGCCATTGCTCCCGCTGCGCCTGAACCTCGATGAGGGCCTGGTGCAAATCCGAGATGTGCACCTGAGGAATGATGTACTCCTTGGCGGCCCGGCGCAGACGCGAGCGCTGAATCGCGGACATGTCGATTCCGCGTTCCCGACGCCAGGTCGAGGTGCCCGTCGCCGCGATCAAGTCCGTAACAGGACGGTCGAATATATCTCCATTGAAACGGGATAGAGAGTTCCGAATCCCTTCGAGCAAATCGAGTTGCTTTTTCCAACCCGCCAGTGTTCTTTCGGGCTTAAGACCTATCCCGTCGAAACCTTCGTTGATTTCGCGACGCAGCTCACGCGCGGTCTGCAAAAGGCTCTGGACCAGGGCCCGGGCTTGTTTGGTCTCTTCCGTATTGACCAGCCGAGCACCGTACCAGGGCGCGGTGCGCGTCGAAGGGTTGAACGCGCGGAGTTCCGCAGCCCGCTCCAACTGGGACACGGTCTCGGAGCGATCAACGGTAGCGTCCATGACGGCACGCTTGAAACGCACCCGCGTCGACGGCCCTGGATCCCGAGACGTCAGTTCCGCGAGCGTCTGCATCGCTTGGAGGGGTGTCACTCCCCAGCGTTCGTCCCTCCAATGGAGCGAAGTCACGTGCTCGGCAAGCTGGCGCCTCATGTTCCTGAGTTCATCGTGCAATCCCGCAAGCCGCGGCTCGACCGCCTGTTCGTATCGGACGATGGTTTCGATCAGGTCCCGGGCCAGCCCCTCAGGATCGGTCTCTTCGCCGAGTTCAAGGGTCAGGTCGGACAGCTCGAGGTCAGCCACACGACGCCGCACATTGTGCAACGTTTCTCGACGCTCGGCCAGAATCATGACCGATTTGCCCTCGGAGAGGAGACCGGCCGCGACGTTGAGCGCCGCACGCAGATGATGGGTTCCGGACGGCGCCGTGACCGTCATCGACTCGCCGGCACGAGCACGCTGAACAATCTCGGAAACCGTATCGTCGGCATCGTAAACCAGGGTCTCGTCAGCCGGGTCCACCTCATTCGCTGGTAGAGGATTCGAGGTGAATTCACGGGGTTCCCGTGGCGCGTTGATCTGGGCGCGGTTGAGGTCGGAGATGTCTCGCAATAGTCCCGACGTCGCTGTTTCGGGCAGTTCGCCCACGGTGTCCGCAAGATCCGCGAAGGTCGAGATCACGGTACGCGCTTCGATATGCATTCCCGGAACGTTCATGCACACCGCGCGCATAGCTTCCAGAACCGCCTCCGGCGTAAGCCGGGACCCGGATGTGGCCTTTCGATGCACCCCGTTGGCGAAGAGGTCGATTCCGAAGTCACGCCGCAGTTGGCGGGCCATCGCCGGGTTCAGCCGCGCAGGACCGTTGATCCGCAGCTCGAAGTCGTCTCCGTCGGGATGAGGATTGATCACGATCGGGGCCAGGAGCACGGGGGCGATGTGACGCCGTTCCCCGCGGGCCCCGTCGGGGATTCCGGAGGGGTTCAGCTTGGCGAACCACGATGCCGTGCCGGCGGCGAGGAACCCAGCTTCGAGACCGTGGTCGGCATCAAGCTCAAAGATCTTGCCTCGTATTGCTCGTGCAGAGCGGACCCCGTTGGTGAACGTCGCACGATCACGCAGAATAGTCGACAGGCGGGTCTTGCGTCCGGCGAGCAACTGAGCATATCCGGATGGGTTGGACCCCGAAAGATCGATGTGCACGTTGTCGACCGGGTTGAAGTCCAGCAGGGCGTCCGGTCCCGTGTACACGTCCACTTGCCGCAGCCATCGGTCGAGAAGCAGCTCGTTATTGTCCGCCGAATCCGCTTCGTCAGGCCCCTGGTCGTCGGTTGACGGCGCCTCTGACGGGTAGTTCTCTTGATCGTCATCGGGCATTGCTTCAGGGCCCCTGCTCCGGCTCACCTGAGATGCAGCGGGTTCCGGTGACGACTGACCCGGCTCAGTGCTGTGCCCCGCATCATCGCCGGAACCGTCAACCGCACGTGCCTCGGACCAATCAGCCAGCGACGTTACGGACTCCGGACGAGTGGCGTCGGACCCGTCGGTTCGGACACGAGCGATCCGGAGGTCGTGGGTTCCGGGCGTTGAGGCATTATCCTGCGTAGAAGACTGGTGACCTTCAGAGGCCTCTGCGGCGTTCTGAGGGCTCGCCCAAGGAACGGACGAGGGATTCGAGGTCGCTCCCTCGGACGTGTCCTGTTCGTTCTGATCGGCGGAGTGTGGCTTCGTCACGTTGCCTCTGCTTCCGGTGTGGTCGGCGTATTCTTCGCACATCTTAGGGGTCGCGGCTTCACCGCGCACCATCTCTATAGTAGAAGCACACCGAACGGGATTCCGTATAGACGTCCAAATTCCTTCGCCGCGGGGAAGACAATGGTCCGTCTCGATCAGTTCGAGACGGACCATTGTCTTTCGGGCGGACCCTGAATCTACGGGTTTACTCCCATTCGATGGTTCCCGGAGGCTTGGAGGTCACGTCGAGCACGACTCGATTGACTTCCTCGACCTCGTTGGTGATCCGATTCGAGATGCGCGCCAGCAAGTCGTACGGGAGCCGCGACCAATCTGCCGTCATGGCGTCCTCGGAGGAGACCGGGCGAAGAACAATGGGATGCCCATATGTTCTCCCATCCCCTTGCACGCCCACCGAGCGAACCTGGGACAACAGGACGACCGGCATCTGCCAGACTTCGCTGTCCAAACCTGCCTTGGTCAGCTCGGCGCGAGCAATGGCATCCGCGGCCCGGAGCACGTCCAGGTTTTCGCGGGTCACTTCGCCAATCACTCGAATGCCTAAGCCTGGTCCGGGGAAAGGATGCCGAGCGACGATCTTTTCGGGGACTCCGAGCTGACGACCGATCGCACGAACTTCGTCCTTAAACAGGGTACGAAGGGGCTCGACGAGGTCAAAAGCGAGGTCCTCGGGCAAGCCGCCGACGTTGTGGTGGGATTTGATGTTCGCGGCGCCTTCACCGCCGCCGGACTCGACCACGTCGGGGTACAGCGTGCCCTGCACGAGGAATTTGATGTCCTCTCCAGTGCCTCCGACTTCGGCAACCAGTTTCCGTTGGGCGTCTTCGAAAGATCGAATGAACTCTCGGCCGATGGCTTTGCGCTTGGCCTCGGGGTCCGCGACCCCCTCGAGAGCCGACAGGAACCGGTCCGATTCGTCGATGGTGACGACCTTGATGCCCATCGTTTCGGCGTAGTCTTGTTCGACCTGCTCGCGTTCACCGGCCCGCAGCAGACCGTGGTCAATGAAGAAGCAGGTCAGCTGGTCCCCGACGGCCTTGTGCACCAACGCCGCCGCGACCGAGCTGTCGACGCCGCCGGACAGCGCACAGATAACCTGCGCGTCTCCGACCTGGGCGCGAATCTTCTCAACTTGCTCCTCGATCACGTTGCCTGTGGTCCACGTCGGCTTCAGACCCGCCACGTTGAACAAGAAGTTCTCCAGAACCTCCTGGCCGAAATCGGAATGCTTGACTTCAGGATGCCATTGCACGCCACCCAGTTTTCGCCCTTCGTGGACGAAGGCCGCGACCGGAGCCCCTTCGGTGCTCGCGAGCACCTCAAAACCCGCGGGTGCCTCCGTCACGGAGTCGCCGTGGCTCATCCACACGTTCTGTGCGACCGGAGTGCCCGCGAGGAACGAGACTCCCCCTCCTGTGAGGGTTGCGTCGGTCGCCCCATACTCGCGGAGGCCGGTTTTTGCCACGGTCCCGCCAAGGGTCTGCGCCATCACCTGGAATCCGTAGCAGATGCCGAAAATCGGGACGCCGGATTCGTACAGTTCGCGGTCCCCCGCTGGTGCACCGTCTGCATAGACGCTGGAGGGCCCGCCGGACAGCACGATGGCCGCGGGCTTTTTGGCCAGCATCTGCTCGGCCGACATCGTGTGCGGCACGATCTCCGAGTAAATATTGGCGTCACGGACGCGGCGTGCGATGAGTTGGGCGTATTGCGCCCCGTAGTCGACGACCAGAACGGGACGATCTTCCAACTCGGTCGTCGCCGAGGTTTCGGATTGGGTCACTGCCATACCTTCGGTTTTGTTGGGTGCGATGCGGAGTTTCCCCAAGATGTGTGGGGTCTCGTTATTGCCAGTTTAGGGCAACCGGCCGGGCCTCCCGGAAACTACGGGGCATTCCAGGAGAACTTCGCCGCCCGGACGCGGCCTCCGGCGTGATGGAGCTAATACCGTTTGGTGGATTTGGGGTTCGCGGCGACCTGCGAGACCGTCTCGCGGTGGATGCGACGCTCGACGATGAATGACAAGAAGGGAACGACACCGCCCAATGCCATCACGATCAGTTGCGGCAACGGCCACCTCATGAGGAGCCAGAGACGGAAACAGGCCAACAGATAGATCACGTAGAACCATCCGTGGATGATGAGGATTCCGGTCGATATGTTGAGGCCGCCCGTGAGATTCCCGGTGTTGCGGTTGAGCCATCCCAAGGCCACACTGTCCCCGGTCGAGGCGTTGGTTGCCCCGGCCATCAGGTCGTAGCCGAACACATATCGAGTGATCATCTCGACAACCAGGAGAAGAAGGAAGGTACCCGAGATCCACGCACAGTACTTGTATATCCCGAGCGCGCCCCTGATCTGAGCCTGGGTTCCGCCGAATTTGCGACGAGTCGCGCGAACGTTTCCCGCTTTCTGAGGCGTCGCGTCAGGAGGCAAAGGAACTGACTTGCCATCCGTACGCTCCACGGGACGGGGCTGATTGTTGGGGGTTGGCTTATCGGCCACCTTGGTCACCTCGTTGGTTGTCGTACGTGGACCCGGAGGAGTTCTCGGCAACGACATCCGTGCCGTCTTTCTCCCCGGTTTCAGGTTCATCGAAGTAGTAGTACTCACGGGCTTCGGAATCGTAGTAGAAATAACGACCCGTGGATTCCTCGTAGAACATATTGCCCTCCCCTGCTGGGAGGATTTCGTAGTACTTCTCGGGATGGATCATGCGTTCGTGCGAGTCAGCAAGCATGCGCCACCACAGGTATATGGCAAAGACTGCGAAGACGACCCATTCGATCGCGTAGAAGATATTGAGCCAGTTGACGGAGTGATCGACGACCTGCTCACTATGAATCGTGGCGAGATTCCCGTGTGGATCTGCCAACTGAGCGTCGGGCTTGACGTGCCCGTCCGAGTCAACTTGAGCCGGCTGCCCGACGGGAGTTTCTGCCACGGCGGTAATTGTTCCCGCATAAAGAGGCGTGTCCCACAGATTGGCCAATTGGGCCGTCGCCGCCGAGCCCAGAGCGCCTGCAGTCTTCGTGTCCTGCGAGGTCACCGGGGCCTCGTTGGCTACAAGCCGTCCGACCACGCTCATTTCCCCGGTGGGCTCTGTCCCAATCTTTCCGGGATCGCTGTCGGTCGTGAATCCACGGGCCACGGGCACGGAGTATTTCTCGCCCGTTTCCTGCGGCTCGGCGTCGATGGCGAATTGGCTGACCACCCAATAACCTTTCGTGCCATCGTTGACCCGACCTTCGACCAATCGGCTCGTGTTCTCGACGTAGTGCCCCTTGGCCTGAACCATCGAGTCGGCTTGGCTCTCCAGGACAGGTTCTGAGGGGTTCGCCACGTCTTGAAGCGGTTGCACGGCTTCTTTAGCCGGATTCGCATGGATCTGGCCGGAGTCGGCCGTACCAAGCTGCCACTTGCTCAAGAACATGAACCCGGTGGCCAAGGCCAGAGCGAGCAACAGCGCACCCAGCCATCTCGGGGTAAAAGCTAATTTGAGCACGGCTTCCAGCCTATCGGTCGGACCTGGGACTTCCCCAAGTCAGCAGGGAATCGACCCGTCACGGAGCAAAGGGGCCAATTCATTCGTCGGTCAGTACTGTGGTCGGCCCGTCAGCACAACTTCTGAGCGTTGGAATTCCTTCAGAGTCGAATAGCCCGTCGTGGCCATCGCCCGTCGGACCGCTCCCATGAGGTTCGACGTCCCGTCGACATGATGCGACGGCCCGTACAAGACTTCTTGGAGAGACCCGACCTGGTTCATGGGAGTACGTGTTCCGCGGGGGAATTCGTGATGGTGAGCTTCCGGACCCCAGTGGTATCCCTGACCAGGTGCTTCTGTTGCACGGGCCAACGGCGCCCCGATCATCACGGCGTCCGCGCCCATGGCCATGGCCTTGATCATATCGCCCGACTGCCCCAGGCCACCGTCCGCGATCACGTGAACATAGCGGCCGCCGGACTCATCAAGGTAGTCACTGCGTGCCGCCGCGACGTCGGAAATCGCCGAGGCCATGGCCGCATGGATCCCCAGTGCGCGACGAGTCGTGGTCGTTGCGCCTCCTCCGAATCCGACCAGAACCCCGGCCGCACCGGTGCGCATCAAATGCAATGCAGGAGTGTAACCGGCGGCTCCACCCACGATCACGGGAACATCGAGTTCGTAAATGAACTTCTTGAGATCCAAGGGCTCTTGGTTCTGCGAAACGTGTTCGGCCGAGACTGTCGTGCCACGGATGATGAACAGATCGGTCCCCGCATTGACAACGGTTTTGTAGAACTCTTGGGTTCTTTGGGGAGTCAGCGAGCCGGCCACGACGACGCCGGCCTCGCGAATCTGCGCCAGCCGTTCGGTGATCAGCCCCTCTTTGACGGGCTCCGCGTAGATCTCCTGCATGCGGCTGGTCACATGCGACATGTCGTCACGGGCCAGCAGCGATATTTCGTCGAGGTAGGGCTGCGGGTCGTCGTACCGAGTCCATAGCCCTTCGAGATTCAGCACCCCAAGACCGCCGAGTTTTCCCAACGCAATGGCCGTTTCCGGGGACATTACCGAATCCATAGGCGCACCCAGGATGGGTGTATCGAATTTGAAGGCATCAATCTGCCACTCGGTGCTGACATCGCGCGGATCCCTAGTACGGCGGGCCGGAACCAATGCCACTTCGTCGAGCGAGTAGGTTCGACGCGCACGTTTGGAGCGGCCGATTTCAATGTCGTTGGTCAAGATCTTCCTTCCGCACGCCGTCACCCGGCGTGACCGAGCTAGCGACGGTAGTTGGGGGCCTCGACGGTCATCATGATGTCGTGAGGGTGCGATTCCTTGAGACCGGCCGGGGTGATGCGAACGAATTTGCCCTTGTTCTTGAGCTCCTCGATCGTCATCGAACCGACGTAGAACATCGTCTGGCGAAGCCCGCCTTCCAGCTGGTGCAGAACCGCAGAGAGAGGGCTACGATATGCGACCTGCCCTTCAATGCCCTCCGGGATCAGCTTGTCCTCACTCTTGACGTCAGCCTGGAAATAACGGTCCTTGGAGAAGGAGGCGTTCTTGCCCCGAGTTTGCATTGCACCCAATGAACCCATGCCGCGGTACGCTTTGAACTGTTTCCCGTCGATGAAGATCAGATCTCCCGGCGACTCGTCGCAACCGGCCAGCATGGACCCGAGCATCACGGAGTCGGCACCGGCAACCATAGCCTTGCCGATTTCGCCGGAGTGCTGGAGTCCGCCGTCTGCAATCAGTGGAACGCCCGCCGGAATGGTCGCTTTGGCGGATTCATTGATCGCGGTGATCTGCGGGACCCCGACTCCCGCGATGATACGGGTCGTGCAGATGGACCCCGGGCCGACGCCGACTTTCACGGCATCCGCACCGGCATCGACGATCGCCTGAGCGCCTTCACGGGTAGCGGCCTGTCCACCGATGATGTCCACGTGCTCGGCCGCAGGGTCCTTCTTGAGGCGGGCGATCATGTCCAGTACACCCTGCGAATGACCGTTGGCGGTATCGATGAAGAGAGCGTCCACGCCCGCGTCGATCAGCGCCATCGCGCGTTCGTAGCCATCGCCGAAGAAGCCGACTGCTGCCCCCACGCGGAGCCGGTCTTCTTCGTCCTTGGTCGCATTGGGGTACTGCTCAGTCTTGGTGAAGTCCTTGACGGTGATGAGTCCGGTGAGTCGTCCGTCGTCGTCCACGAGGGGCAACTTTTCGATCTTGTGGGCAGCCAAGAGGCCGAACGCCTCTTCCTTGGCCATACCCTCGTGCCCGACTACCAGGGGCATTTTGGTCATGATCTCTTCGACCGTGCGGTCTTCGAATTCGTCCTCGGACAAGTACCGGGTGTCCCGGTTGGTGATGATCCCGAGGAGTTTCCCTCCGTTGTCGACGACGGGCAGTCCGGAGACTTTGAAGTGTCCGCACAAATCGTCCAGTTCACGGAGACTCGCTTTCGGGGAAATGGTCACCGGGTTCGTGATCATGCCCGATTCGCTTCGCTTGACGCGGTCAACGTGTTCGGCTTGGTCCTGAATCGACAGGTTTCGGTGGATGACTCCCATGCCGCCGAGGCGGGCCATAGCGATGGCCATCCTCGAATCGGTGACGGTATCCATAGCAGCCGATATAACCGGAGACTTGAGGTTGATTCTCCTGGACAAGCGCGTCGTCGTATCCGCCTCGGAAGGGTTGACGTCGGTATTTCCCGGAAGGAGAAGGACATCGTCGTACGTCAGACCCGTCAGGCCGAAGGGATCGTCAGACAGTGCGGTGGGCTGGGTCAAGGGAATAGGACCTTTCACGTCTTGTGTCTCGGCGAGCGCCTCTCGGCACCCCGAGCTATTGCCTTTCATCATATGACGATACCCCGGCAGGTCGCTCCCCCGGCCCGGCGGTTGGTGACTGAAACCATGCCTTGTTCGTTATGAGCCGGAAGATGACTCCTCCGGTTGGCATGCCTGTCCGATTCTCGACCTCGCGCTGGAGGCTTCGTTCCGAGGCGAGATCTGAGATTCCAGTTGGCTATCGCGACGCCAAGGCATCACCGGAAATGTTCGCGGCGTCGTCGAAACGCTGGTCGAAGAACTTCTGCATACTCCTCACGTATGTAGCCGTCAGGTGGTTGTCGTCGATGTAGGTATAGACGTTGCCCACCGCTGGCGGGCAACCGCCATCAGGGCAAACCAAATCGTCCATGTCAACCGACCCGTATCCGGGAATATCCTGCCGCCATGGCGCTGTCGGATCCGGGGTGTGGGCGGTCACGTGCGGGAAGGTGCAGTCTTCGAAGCTCTTGCCCTGCTCACACTCGGTATGGGATTCGCCGAAGCGGGCGTTGTCCCTGATACCGATCACGCCGACGCCTTCGCTCGTCCACTTGCGTACTTGATCTTCGGTCCCCGCCCGGATTCCTTCGGCCGCACCGTCGTAGGACGAGAAGGTGGACTGAATGACCAGATTGTCGGGGTGCCAATCACCGATGGCGGTCTCGGCCTTCGGAAGCCATTCCTGGCACTCCCCGGAGAACCAGTTGTCGTCCTCGCTGGTAAAGAAGCAACCGGGATGACGAACGAAGGTGAGATCCCAGTTGTCGTCCTGAGCTTTCTGCTTCAGAGCCGTCATCCACTGTTCGGTGTGGCTATTGCCCACGGCCACCACATGCTTGCTCGGATGATCGTTCTTGACCACTCGGTAGCACTGCTCACCCGTCAAGCCATGCAGATCCTTGTCGAAGCCTTTGTCCTTCGAGCATTCCTCTCCGAGCCCGTTGACCTCCGCGAAATCATCGCTTCGCGTCAACGCGGTGGGGAGCAAACCTGCCTTCGCATCGCCCTTGTAGGTGTAATCCGGGTCGAGAATCTCCGCACCCGGATTGTTCTTGTCTGCAGAGGCTTCGATCTTGTGGGTCACGTATGCAATGCGTGCCTGCCAGGCGAGCACAGAACCCGCTCCGACGACGACGCAAGCGAGGATCACGACGCCGGCCCGCCATCTCTTGGTCTCGGACCACTTCCACCGACGAATCGGGGTATCGATCAGCTTCGTCAGCAAGTACGCGAGAATAATCGACAGCACGAGCAGCCCCACACCGGAGAAGAAACCGGCTTTCTCACGACCTGTCAAAGTCAGGTAGAACACCAGCAACGGCCAGTGGACCAGATACAGACCGTAGGAATTTGAGCCCAGCCATACCAACGGTTTCCACTTCAACAGGCGGTCGGCTCCCCATCGAGTGGTCGATTGCCCGCAAATGATGATGAAGCTTGCCGCCAGTGTCGGCCACAGGGCGATGAATCCAGGGAACTGGCCCTGGACGTCCAGCAATGCCCCGCACAGAAGAATCGCGAGCAACCCGACCCAGTTCAGCACCGCACCCACACCGGTTCTGACGCGGATCCATGGCAGCACGATGGCAACCAGGGACCCCATAGCGAACTCCCAGAGCCGCGCGAACGTGTTGAAGTACGCCGCCGTCTGGTTCGAGTAGGTGTAGTACACCGAGAACCCGAAGGAGATGATGAAGACAACCGCGAAGATGATCGCCAGTATCACCCGTGCCCGAGCTTGGAATTTCCGGACCACCAAGCTGCCGAGCGCAAAGAGCAAAGGCCACATCACAAAGATCTGGCCTTGGATCGACAACGACCAGAAGTGCCGGAACGGCGAGGCCGCGCCGGAATCCGCAGCATAGTAGTCAACCGCATTCGCGATCGAGAACCAGTTCTCGTAATAGAAAATGACCGAGAACGCCTCGTGCATGATCGAGAGCCATCGATCCGGCGAGATGAAAAGACGGGTTGCGATCAGGGAGCCGGCCACGATGATGGCGACCAAGGGCATGATGCGTTTGAAGACGTGAACCCAGTACTTGGTCAGCTCCGACCAGCCGACCTTGACGCCGCGCTCGATCTTTCCGGTAAAGGAAAGGGTCATTAGGAACGCGGAGATCATGAGGAAGACATCGACGCCGCCAGAGACCCGACCGAACCAAATGTGGTAGATCGCCACCAGCAGCACCGCAAAAGCTCGGAGACCCTGGATTTCAGGTCTAAAAGCTCGTTTCTTGCGCGGGCCAGCCTCCGGCGCTTGCGCTTCCTTCACCGGTGAGTCAGGCCCACCTGTCCCGTGCGTATCAGTCATTCAAGATCCTGTGTCAGCCTCGGATGAGGCGATATCTCGTTCAATTCGTGTGATGCGAAGCGCTCCGGAGATCGCTCCCAGGGAGTCCATTACCCTCGGTCGGACATTCGGTGTTCATAATAGGCGCCTGTGGAGGAAACTTAGCGAATCAGCGATGGCCAACTCACCAGCAAACCTTTCAGCGTGTTGGTGGGCAATGCTCAGCGAGCGCATCGGCCCAAGACGGAACTCCTGGATTCCCGGTGTAGTTTATTTTTGAATATTCGCGTGCCGCCACAATGTTGACGAATGCTACATCGACATATGACGTTTAACACGCGTCTGACGAACGACTGTTCACCGCATGTTCCTTTTCTTGATTCGGACTCTTGTCGGCATAGTTCTGGACGGCGCTGACGGACGTTGCCGTCAGCTGATTGTCGTCGACGCAAGTGTAATCGTTGCCGACCGCGGGCGAGCAAATGCCGGGGTGACGAGATCGTTCACGGCCATCATCCCAAGCCCTGGGGCTTTCCGGCTTCGGTCCTGCGGATGAGACCGCGGCGGTCCCGTCGCATCTCATACTCCCCTAGGTCGACGCATCGATACATCAAAAAACGTCCCCGCCACTAAAACGTGGCGGGGACGAATGAATCGCACGAACGAGTGCTAGTCCTCGTCCTCCTCGGGTTTGTCGACAACCAACGTCTCAGTGGTCAGGACCAGTGAGGCGATGGATGCCGCATTCTCGAGCGCTGATCGGGTGACCTTGACCGGATCGATGACTCCGGCCTTGATGAGATCCTCGTATTCGCCGGTCGCGGCGTTGTAGCCTTGGCCAGGCTCGAGGTCACGGATGCGGGAGGCCACAACGTAGCCATCCGCTCCTGCGTTGTCCGCAATCCAGCGCAACGGCTGCACCAAGGAACGACGGACGATATCGACCGCAGTCCGAGCATCCTCGGACTGCAACCCCAGGTCGGCGTCGAGTGCCTTGGACGCGTGAACCAAAGCGGAACCGCCACCTGCGACGATGCCTTCTTCGAGCGCAGCACGAGTCGAGGACACGGCGTCCTCGATGCGGTGCTTGCGTTCCTTGGCCTCGACCTCAGTGGCTGCTCCGACCTTGATGACCGAGACGCCGCCGGCAAGCTTGGCCAGACGCTCCTTGAGCTTCTCGCGATCCCACTCGGAGTCGACGCGCTCGATCTCGGAACGCAGCTGAGCGACCCGCTCGGCAACATCCTCGGCAGATCCGCTGCCGTCGACGATCGTCGTGTTGTCCTTGGTGACGGTCACGCGGCGGGCGTTACCCAGCTGTTCGAGGGACACGGAGTCCAGAGAGATGCCGAGTTCGCTGGTGATGACCTCGCCACCGGTCAGGACAGCCAGGTCCTGCATGATCGCCTTGCGACGGTCACCGAAGCCCGGGGCCTTGAGCGCAACAACATTCAGGTTGCCGCGCAACTTGTTGACCACCAGCGTGGACAATGCTTCACCGTCGACGTCCTCGGCGATGATCGTCAGCGGCTTCTTGGCCTGAACGACCTTTTCCAGCAAGGGCATGAGGTCGGCGATCGCCGAGATCTTCCCTTGGTAGATCAGAATGGCCGAGTCCTCGAGAACCGCTTCCTGCCGCTCCGCGTCGGTGACGAAGGAGGGCGAGAGATAGCCCTTGTCGAACTGCATGCCTTCAGTGACGGACAGCTCGATTTCGGTCGAGGAGCCGTCTTCGATGGTGATGACGCCGTCCTTGCCGACCTTCTCAAAGGCTTCGGCGAGGAGCTCGCCGATCTGCGGAGACTGAGCCGAGATGGCCGCTACTTGAGCGACTTCTTGGCCTTCGATCTCGCGGGCGTTCTCGCGGAGACGCTCGGAGACCGCTTTGACCGCCGCTTCGATACCGGTCCGGATCTCGCTCGGTGCAGCCCCGGCTGCAACGTTTCTCAGACCCTCATTCACAAAGGCCTGGGCCAAAACGGTAGCCGTCGTGGTGCCGTCACCGGCAACATCATTGGTTTTGGTGGCGACTTCCTTGGCCAGCTGTGCGCCAAGGTTCTCATACGGGTCATCGAGCTCGATCTCGCGAGCAATGGTCACGCCGTCGTTGGTGATTGTGGGAGCGCCCCACTGCTTGTCCAGAACGACGTTGCGACCACGCGGGCCGAGAGTCACCTTGACCGTGTTGGCGAGCTTGTCCACACCGGCCATGAGGGCCTTGCGGGCTGCATCGTTGAATTCCAACTGCTTTGCCATGAACTACATGACTCCTTACACAGGTCTAGAAAAAGTGCGGGATTGTCGAGTTGTTACTTCTCGACAACGGCCAGCACGTCACGTGCCGAAAGCACGAGGAATTCCTCGCCCGAGTACTTGACCTCGGTTCCGCCGTACTTGGAGTAGATGACGACGTCGCCTTCCTGAACGTCGACGGGAACACGGTTGCCCTTGTCGTCAACGCGGCCGGGGCCAACGGCCACGACCTTGCCCTCCTGGGGCTTTTCCTTGGCGGTATCCGGGATGACCAGGCCGGATGCGGTGGTCTGCTCAGCCTCGACGGGCTGAACGACAATACGGTCCTCGAGAGGCTTGATGGAGACGGACATGAGTGACCTTCTTCCTTGGATGGATCAATTCTTGGCGTGAGCCGTGAGGGGCGTGCCAACCGTCGTCGCGGTGCCGATTGAGCGCCAGGCCCATTTAGCGCCCTGAGTCCCAGAGTGCTAAAGACGACTCTATTCGGAGGGTTAGCAGAGGGTCAAGGCGAGTGCCAGGTTTCGCCCACAGCGGGAAGAAAGTGTCACGTCGGCCGTCCACAAGCCCCCGGTAGGGTGGTCCCGTGACGCATTTATTCACTTCCGAGGAGCTCAAGGCCCTCGATGCGCTGGAGTACAGGGAAGAGAACGCATTGGCGCTCTCCACGGCTCTGCGCAAACAAGGTTTTCCCCCCGATAGGGCCTCCGCACTCCTGACCCAAGCCAAACTCCGAGCGCAGGCGCGACTGAAATTCGGCCAGGAAGCCGAACGAATGCTGTTCACCAGGCCCGGACTCGAACAAGCTACTCGCACCAGCGTCGCCCAGTGGCACGCACGCCGGTTCCAACGAGCGGGCATCGATTCGGTCGCCGATCTGGGATGCGGAATCGGGTCCGACTCCGCGGCATTCCTGCGCGCCGGTCTGTCCGTTCTATCCTATGAAATCGATCCTGACACCGCGTCTGTGGCCCGCCACAACCTGTCGATACATGCCAAGTCCGAGGTGCGCACCGAAGACGTCACGAGTATCGACGCCACGGCCTTGCACACGGTCGATGGGGAACCGATCCGTGCGCTATGGCTCGATCCTGCCCGACGCGAGACGGAACAAGGTCGCGTCAGCCGACTCTTCGACCCTGAGGCCTTTGCCCCGCCGTTCTCCCAGATCGAACGCTGGGCGTCGACCGGCATCGCGATGGGGGTCAAGATGGGTCCGGGAATGGAGCACGCCGACATACCGGGCCATGCCGAGGCGGAGTGGGTCAGTTGCGGCGGAGACGTTGTCGAGCTGATCCTTTGGTTCAACGGGTTGGCTCGCCCTGGTGTCAGGCGGTCGGCCACGGTTCTGGACTCCGACCCTTTGGAGCCGCACGTGATCGCGCATTTCTCCTCCGGGTCGGAATTCGGCCACGACGTCGACGGGTCATTGTCCGAACCTCGTACAGGCCCTCCTGCGGCGTACCTCTATGAGCCTGACGGAGCCGTGATCCGCGCGGGACTCATCGATCAGCTGGCCTCCACCGTCGAGGGTCATTTTTTGGACCCGCGGATCGCTTATTTCACGTCCGAGCAGGGGCTCAATATTCCCGGAGCAACGTGTTGGGCCGTCGAGGAGGATCTGCCGATGGGGGCCAAGACGTTGAAGAAGTGGGTCCGAGATCACGGGGTCACAGGGCTGACGATCAAGAAGCGAGGGGTCGACGTTGTACCCGAAACTCTGCGGGGCCAATTGCTGACTGGTCCCAAGCGCGGCAAGAAGACGTCCACGGGCCGGCACGCAACTCTGATCCTGACTCGCTGGGAGTCCCAGGAAACTGAGCAACGCGCCGCGTTCGTCGTCCGCCGAATGAGCCGCTGACCGTCTCCACGCTCCAGGACACGACTTCCTTGTGAACTCGCGTGTCGCCGACGACCGAATGCTCGGTTTCCGCATCTGACGCCCGGCTAAGATGAACTGACCCAAACCGGGAGGACGCACATGATCCCCTTTTCAAGCTCCGAACAGTCGAGCCTCGGCGTCGAGTGGGAAATCGCTCTCGCCGACCGTGAATCAGGCGACCTCGTCTCGGCCGCCGCAGAGATCCTCGCGGCCCTCGAATCTTCGCACCCTCAATACATAGAGCCTGATGGTTTCTCTCCTCAGATCACTCGGGAGTTCCTGGCCAATACCGTCGAGGCCGTCACCGGTGTATGTGAAAACGTATCGGAAACCATTGATCAGCTCTCGGAGCTCGCAGACGTCATGCGGCAGGAGGCCGACCCGTTGGGCGTGGATTTGTTCTCCGCGGGCACCCATCCTTATGCGAAGTGGACCGAACAGCCAGTCTCGGAGAAGGACCGGTACCAAAAAGTTTTGAACCGTACCCAATACTGGGGACGCCAAATGCTGGTTTACGGAGTACATGTTCATGTCGGTGTCGATTCCCGAAGCAAAGCGCTGCCCGCGGTGAATCAACTCGTCAACTACTATCCGCATCTTTTGGCGCTGTCGGCGAGCTCCCCTTATTGGGCGGGCGTGGACACCGGATACGCCTCACAGCGGGCCATGGTTTTCCAACAGATTCCTACATGCGGTCTCCCGTACCAGTTCGAGGAGTGGACCGAGTACGAGCAGTACATCGATGGTCTCATCGCAACCGGAATGATCGCCGAGGAATCCGAAAATCGTTGGGACATCCGTCCCGTTGCCCGGTACGGCACCGTCGAGATGCGCATCTGCGACGGCCTTGCAACCCTCGAAGAAATCGGCGCCATCACCGCGCTGACCCAATGCATAGTCGAAGAGGTTTCCCGAATAGTCGACGACGGAGGCCGGATCGGCACAATGCCTCGATGGTTTGCCGAGGAGAACAAGTGGAGGGCCTCGCGCTACGGGTTGGATGCCGAGGTCATCACGGACGGAGACGGTACGGTTGCGCCCGTCCGTGAGCACACCGCCGCGTTGGTCGAGAGGTTAGAACCGATTGCCCGAGAACTCGGCTGCGCCAAAGAATTGGCGGGCGTGCATCGAATACTCGAGCGCGGTCCCGGTTATCTGCGTCAACGTCGGGTCTATGAAGAGCACGGGCAACAGTTGCGGGCCGTCGTGCGCGACACGGTCGACCTCACCCGTTACGGTTATCCCGAAACCTGATCGATGAAATTCTAGGACGGTTCCTGAACCCCGGGAACAGAGACGGTCGTGACCTGCATTGAGGGATCGGCCGTAAAGTCCAGACCACTGGGAACGACGCCGCCCATAACCAATCGAGCGCCGAGGGCCGCGACCATTGCCCCGTTGTCGGTACACAGTGAAAGTTGTGGAACCACGAGTCGGATGCCATGGGCAGTACATCTCGCGGCAGCCAATTCCCTGAGCCTCGAGTTCGCGGCGACTCCCCCGCCGAGCAAAAGGGTGTCTATCCCATTCTCGCCACAAGCCAACATGGCCTTGGCCGTGACGACGTCCGCGACGGCTTCTTGGAACGACGCGGCGATGTCGGCGACAGGAAGCCTCCGCCCGTCGGCTTCTATTCCTTCGACAACGCGTGCCACCGCCGTTTTCAAACCGGAAAACGAAAAATCATAACGGTGGCTACCAGGTTTGTCGGGAGTGCCCATGTATTTCGACGCGGTCAGACCCCGGGGGAAAGCGAACGCCTTCGGGTCTCCCCCAGATGCCGCGTGATCAATTGCGGGTCCGCCCGGATACGGGAGACCAAGGATTCGTGCGACCTTGTCGTATGCCTCCCCTGCCGCATCATCCAAAGTTGCCCCAAGCAACGTGACGTCTCGGGAGACATCGGTGACCTTGAGAATCTCGGTGTGACCGCCCGAAACCAACAGTGCGCCCAGACCGGCTGGAAGCTGCCCCGTGACGTCGAACCCATGACCTTCGATTCCGCTGTCCTCGAGAAGTCCGACACCCACATGAGCGACAAGATGGTTGATCGCGTAGAGCGGCTTACCCGTGGCGACGGCGAGCGCTTTTGCGGCGCTGACCCCGACCATGAGGGCCCCGGCCAATCCCGGTCCGCTGGTCACGGCGACGGCGTCGATGTCCTCGAGTCCGATCCCGGCATCATGGAGAGCGGCCTCGAGGGCGGGAGTCATGGCCTCAAGATGAGCGCGCGATGCGATTTCCGGAATAACGCCGCCGAAGCGAACGTGCTCTTCCATCGATGACGAGACGGTGTTGGTCAATAGCCGATGACCTGCAACGATCCCTATACCGGTCTCATCGCACGAGGATTCGATGCCCAGCACGATCGGCTCGGACGCCCGGGCGGGGGTCTTGCTCAATGGGTTGGTCCCTTCTTGTTTAGGTCCCGGGCACCGGTCAAGTCCAAACTCATGATGACGGCGTCGACGCCGCCCTGATAGTAGCCTCGACGCTTGTGAACCTTGTGGTACCCCATGGATCCATAGAGGTTCTGTGCCCGGGGGTTGTCCGCACGGACTTCCAACATCATGGTCTCGGCCCGCATGGCACGCGCCTGATCGTGCATCCGGGTCATGAGCCATCGCCCGATCCCACGGCCCTCGTGATCCGGCAGCACAGCAATGGTTTGAACGTCCCCGGTCTCCGCGATCGCCATCATGCCGGCATATGCAATGACGACTCCGTCTTTTTCGACCACCGTATACCGGCGCGAGGGGTGTCCGATCTCGGCGAGGAACATGTCCACTGGCCAGGCGTCCTCGGGAAAGAGCGCCAGTTCCAGGGCGTGCACGACATCGATATCGTCGATCGTCATAACCCGGGCACGGTATTCGGCAGGAAGTCCGCGCGCATCTATCGCCAGGTCTGTTTCCGGAACGGATACCGCTGGCCGTGGGCCGATGCCGGGTTGGCTCATCGTGTGGCTCGCTTTCGACCGGCGGGCACTTTGGCATCCGATTCCCGCAGATACAGAGGGGAGGTCGTCTCGAGAGCCGCGTTCAAACCCGATCGCAGCGCGGATGCGACCAATAATTCGGCCAATGGCTCGTCTTCCTCATGACCTGTCAAAGCTTCCAGGGCGACGTTGTACAACCCGACGCCCTTGCCCGCGGTAGGCAGATCCGGGTCAAGCTCAGTGGCGTTCCCCACGGTGGGCCCCGAAATTCTTTCGTACCCCGGTTCTGGGGAGAACCGGGAACCAGGGTCGGAGAGACGGTAGACGGCACTGTAGACTTCGCGCCGGCGAGCATCCGTTGCAACCCGGAACTCACGAAAACCTGCAGAACGGGCGTCTCGGAAGGAGCCTTCGGCGATCGCGTCGAGGCTGACAGCGCCTCGAACCGGTACGGCCCACGCCCACGCCATGGTCCGGGCGGTCGTGATTCCTGCGCGAAGCCCAGTGAAGGGCCCTGGTCCGAGGCCCGTCACGATCATTCCGAGGTCTTGTCCGCGCACCCCAGCAGTGTCCAGGAGACGACGGATACCGGGAGCCATCGCCTCCGCATGCGACCGGGTGTCGTGGGTACGGAAACTACCGAGGGTTTCGAGCGGGCCCACGTACGGCTCGCCGCCGGCAGCGTGGTCGTCGACTTCGATGAGGGCGCCGCTGGCTATGGATGATGTATCGCAACCAAGTATGAGCACGCCATACAGTCTAATGCTCGCCCCTTACTTCTCAGCCGCGCCCCGGAACTTGCGGGCCAATTGATCCACTTCCGCCGCTCCCCAACGCTGACCGGTGAAAGTGATCTTGGCCCGCCGCGGGTCGAGGTCTTCTTCCTCACCTTCGATCATGGGGGCGTCATCGCCGAGTGACCTTTCCAAGGTGATGTCGACCCGTGAATCGCTCAAGTGCTCCACGAGGTCTCGGCCCCATTCGACGACGGTTACCGAGCGGTCCATCGTGTATTCGAGGTCCAGATCGTCGACTTCTTCCGGGCTCGACAGCCTGTAGGCATCCACGTGAACGAGGTCTGGGCCACCGGGACGGGCACCTTCCGGGTCGTTCGGATGAATCCGAGACAGCACGAAGGTCGGCGAGATGACATTGCCCCGCACGCCCAGCCCGTATCCGAGTGCGCGTGTGAACGTCGTCTTCCCGGCCCCCAGCTCACCGGTCAGAACCACAAGGTCTCCGGAGCGAAGGTTTCCCGCGAGCGCGTGGGCCACACGGGCCGTTGCCTGGGGTCCGTGGAGTACCAATTCGACTTCGTGGCTTTGGGAATTGGGGCCGGTCGACGACGCCGGGTCGCTGGGAAAGCTCACGCGTTGTCCTCCCGCAGATAGATTCGATCGACTCGCGGCGAGATCCTCGTCACGATCTCGTAGTTGATGGTTCCGGCCGCAGTAGCCCACGCGTCGACCGACGGGTTCTCCCCTGATCCGAACAGCACGACCGGGGCGTGCAAGTATCCTAAGGCCGGATCCGACAGTCCCGGCCGTCCGAGATCCACGACCATCTGATCCATTGCAATGCGCCCGACTTCCGGGAAGGTTCTGGGTTCGGCCCCCGTCGGGTAGATGCGCACGGGGCCACCGGTCGCGATGCGAGGTATCCCGTCCGCATATCCAACGGGGATCAGGGCGAGCGTCGTCGGCTCGGTCGTGTTGTACCGCAATCCGTAGGAAACTCCCTGCCCAGCAGGGACCTCCTTGACCGAGCTGATGAAAGTCTGCAACGTCATGGCAGGCCTCAGCCCCCAGGCTTCCGGAGGTGTATCCGGGATCGGAGACAACCCATAGAGCGCAATCCCCACTCGAACGGCATCGGCCGTCATCCTGTTCCGGTCCCCGGTGGAATAGCGCTCAGCGGTCAGTGTGCCCGGGCTATTGGCGACGTGCGTCAACTCGGGGTTCAACCCGGCGTCGCGAGCTATGCGCACGGCCTCGTCGAACCGATCCAATTGGCCATCCGTCTCTGGCCGTTCCGGCTCGTCCGCGACGGCCAAATGCGAAAAGATTCCGACGACACGGATAAGTCCCTCGGACTCGAGTTCTGAGGCGCGGCCCACCAGCTCGGGCCAGTCATCGACTGTGCAACCGTTTCTTCCGAGTCCAGTATCGATCTTGAGGTGGATTTTCGCTGGGATTCCGGTGCGCGAGGCGGCGTCGCCAGCGGCTTCGAGGTCCCACCCGGAGACGCCGAGCTCGATGTCGTTTTCGAGCGCCGCGTCGAAATCGGTCACGTGCGTGTGGAGCCAGGCCAGCATGCGACCGTCAATGCCCTCCGCCCGCAGGTCGAGGGCTTCGCGGACGTGAACCAGGCCAAGAGCATCGGCACCGGCTTCAAGGGCGGTCCGCGCCACGGGAATCGCTCCGTGGCCGTAGGCATCGGCTTTGACAATCGCGATCAGTTTCGCAGGCGCCGCGATTTCCTTGATGCGCTCGACATTGGCCGCGATGGCCGTCAAATCGATCAAAGCGGCTCGTTCTGGCGGTGCTTGGCTTCCCCCGGGTGCGGGTCGGTCGCAGGACTTGGAGTTCGTGTGCGATGCGGACTCGTCCGGACCGCTGGATTCTTCTGCGGTTTGCATGCGGTTATTCTCTCACCTTCTCGACGATGCTCACTTCGAGGTTCTTCCGACAGCGGCACCAACTGCGTCATCGGCGGCGTGCCGGTGTGACGTATTGTTGAGCCCGTGTGGACTTCAGACGCGAGCGAACAGGAATCGGTACACCTCTTCAGCATGCACACTTCTCCTTTGGCCCAGCCAGGAGACGGACATGCGGGCGGCATGAACGTCTACATCGCGTATCTGTCACGGGCACTCGTCGCGCAAGGATTTGACGTTGAGGCTTTCACCTTGGCCACTGAGCCGTCGCAGGTTCCGAATAATCACGATTCCGATCCTTCCGTAGCGTCCGCGGCGTCCACGCAGGTTGTTCCCGGGTACGTGGTCCACACGATTTATCTTCCGGAGGCGCGCGCGGCTTCCAAGGAAGAGCTCGCGGATTTGACACAGCTTTTCGGTAAGGCCTGTGCGCGTTACGCCCAGAATCGTTCCCTGTCGCCTGACGTCGTTCACGCTCACTACTGGTTGTCCGGCGAAGCCGCTTTGGCCTACCGAGAAGCGTTAGGGGTCCGCGCCCCCTTCGTCCTCACGCTCCACACGACCGCTCTGGTCAAAAATGCGCACTCCGGCGACGGAGAACAGAAGGAGCCGGCCTCGCGGGCGACCGCCGAGCGCCGTCTCATCGGCCTCTCGGACGCCGTCGTCGTCAACACCCGCCACGAGGCCGAGCAGATGCTGAGTCTCTACAACGCCGCTGCTGATTCTCTTCACATTATTCCGCCGGGGGTGGACACCGATGTCTTCAAGCCTTCGGACGTTCCCGAAAATCGCTCGGAGCCACGCAACCCCGAATTCACGGTTCTCTTCGCCGGCCGCCCGCAGCCCCTCAAGGGACCGGAGATACTCATCGAGGCCGTCGCTCTCGCTGTCAAAGATGTGCCTTCCATACGTCTGGAAATCCGCGGCACCGCATCCGAGGAGTACATAGCTTCCCTTCGGAAACTTGCTCGGGACCGGGGCATTCTCGAGCGGTCCAATTTCATACCTGCGAGCGGCCGCGAAGAGCTAGCCGAGGCTTTCCGCCGATGCGATGCGGTAGCCTGCCCGTCTTCCTCCGAGACTTTCGGCCTCGTGGCCCTGGAAGCCCAGGCCTGTGGCGCCCCGGTTCTCGCTTCCGACGTGAGCGGATTGCGAGTCGCGCTGAACGGCGGGGAATCCGGGATTCTCGTGGGTAGCAGAACTCCGCGTGCGTGGGCACGCCAGATCGTCCGCGTGGCCGGCTCCCCCGCTCTCCAGGAACAGCTCGCCACGGCCGGCCTGCGCCATGCTCGCAGTTTGACCTGGGATGAAGCAGCCAGGAAGACGGGAAATCTGTATTCCGAACTTGTCCGCCCGACCGCCGCGCAAGCCATCCTGTAAATCCCGGACTACCCGCTCGACGAAGGAGAAACATGCCCACCCAGGACCTCAGCGCCTTGGCAGAACACTTGGAAAGAACGCATATCACCGGCGAAGTCGCGACGGCGCGGGAGATAAACCTCGCACACATCACGGGATTCCTGGAAGGCAACGAGCATCTCGAATTCGGCGTCGAGCCCAAACGAACCTGGACCTGGGACCAGGTCTTCGATCTCATGGTCAGGCGATGCGGTATCAATTCCGATCGTGACCATGTCGAAGGCCAAGACACCATCGGAACCGAGCTCTGCCTGAACGCTTTGAACCGCTATCGTCGCCGATTCTGGGAAGCGGTCAAGGCAGGCGACTCCATCCTGTTCGCGACCGGCCACCCCGCTGGGCTCTTCCCGATTTATCAGCACATGGCCGCCGCTGCCCGGTCCGATGGAGCGAATGTGATCGAAATTCGCGAGGGCATCCCCTTCAAGGGAGGAGACCTTCGTCAGATCAATGACGTTGTGATGTTCCAGCAATACGGTTCTCTGGCACATACCCATTACCCCGAGCCGATGCGACTGGTACTCGAACAGCTCCAAGACGGAGGAGGACGACCGGATTTCGTGGTCGCCGACCATGGGTGGGCCGGCGCCGCGGCGTCCGCAGGTATCCCGACCATTGGCATAGCGGATTACAACGATCCTGGCCTCTTCGTCTCGGAAGCGCAAGAAGAACTGGAAGTCTGCGTTCCGATGGACGACAACGTCTTACCGGGTTACTACTCGGCAGTAATCGACTACATACTTGCAGGGACAAGCAATTGACGCCGTAATTCGGTAGTATTGTTCCGTACTCTGCAGTAATATTCCGTCTGCCCTTGGCATTCTCGGCGGATTAACTGTTATTGGCTTGTTGCGGTAGGGGGACCCGCTGGCTATGACTACGTATCCGGGCTTGAGCGCGCCCAAAAAGACGACCGTCCAAAGAATGTCGTGGAACAACAAGGCCGTGAAGGCATTGTCCCTGACAGACGCCGCTGCGATAGCGATCGCCGTGCTCTCGGCTCAATTTCTACGATTCGGTCGGGACGGCTCCGAACTACTTCCGTTCAGGGGCAACGATTCCATCGCGTACGGAATCATCTCGTTCCTGTTGGGCACGACCTGGTGGATAGCGATGTGGCTGGGCGGGGCCAGGGATTCACGCATTCTCGGCGCGGGCAATGACGAATACCGGAAAGTCATCTCGTCCTCGTTGTGGGTATTCGCGGGAATTGCCATCCTCGCCTATGCGTGTAAGGCTCAGTTGGCTCGGGGGTACGTGCTGATTGCTGCGCCCCTGGGCATTGTTCTTCTTCTCGTTCTACGTCTGATGTTTCGTCGCTGGATAGTCCGTCGGCGTCACGACGGCGGTGCGTTAATTCGAGTTCTCATCATCGGTGACGCCGAGTCCACGGCTCATCTGGTCGGCACCATGGAGCGAGCAAGAAATTACGGATACGTTCCAGCAGGCGTTTATTTCGCGGGCCTTCCGGATGCCGAGAAATTGGCATCCCACGGCAACGTCCCAATTCTCGGATACAGTCCCAACCCGGTTAAGATCATGGAGGTTGTGCGAGAACATGCCATTGACGTGGTGGCCATGTCCACCGGCCATCTCATATGGCCCCGAAATATGCGCAAGCTGGGCTGGCTGCTCGCGGAGGAACGCGTCGGTTTGATGATGGCTCCCGCACTGACCGATATTGCGGGACCACGTTTTCACACCCAGCCCCTCAATGGTCTGCCCCTGATTCACGTATCGGCGCCGAGAATGGGTGGTCCAGCAGCATTCACCAAGAGGGCCTTGGACATCCTGGGAAGCGCTGCGGGGCTCTTGGTCCTCTCACCGTTACTGATGTGCTTGGCAGTGATGGTCAAAATCGATTCGCCGCACGGCCCCATCCTCTTCTCTCAGAAACGCGTCGGCCACCGGGGTCGGACCTTCTCAATGTTCAAATTTCGGTCCATGGTCCCTAACGCTGAAGAGCTCAAGGCGCAGCTCTTGGAGCAGAACCAAGGTCAGGGCGTCCTCTTCAAGATGGTCAACGACCCTCGAGTAACTCGCATGGGCAGGTTCATGCGCCGGTATTCGTTGGACGAACTCCCGCAATTGTGGAACGTGCTGATCGGCGACATGTCCCTGGTCGGCCCCCGGCCACCGCTGGACGATGAAGTCCAGAGATATGAGGAAGACGTTCATCGACGACTCCTGGTCAAACCGGGCATCACCGGTCTCTGGCAAGTATCAGGGCGCTCGAACCTGTCCTGGGAGGAATCGACGCGTTTGGACCTATATTACGTCGAGAACTGGTCGGTCATCGGGGACCTGATCGTCCTCTGTAAAACGGCCCGGGCCGTCGTGGGGAAAGACGGCGCCTACTGACCGGCCAACCGGCCCAGGGCCTCTGGAATCCTGGCAGCCGCAACCGTCGGCGGCACGGGCCCCGGGTACAGGGTGCTCATGGCCCGCTGCACCAGCAGCCCCGCGGCGGCTACGCGTCCCCAAGAATCGACGTCGCCAGAATCAGCGTCCCCGTTTTCCACGCGTGCGGCCAAAGCTGAGATTCCCGCCCCCAGGATTCCCGTCAAGGTGTCCCCCGATCCTGCCGTCGAGAGCCAGTTGCTATTTCCCGAATGCACCCACACCGTACTGGGCCCGGCGACGACCGTGGTGGCGCCTTTGAGCAAGATCGTTCCTCCGAGAACCTTCTGCGCGGTCCGGGCCCAGACGAGCGGCGATGCCTCGATGTGATCTCGCGATGGAAAACCATCCTCCGGGAAGTCCTCGCGAGGCCATCCCGACTGTTCAGCCGCTTCCGCGAGCTCGGAAGACCCTCGGGTCCTCAGACGCGAGAACCATTCCAGAGCCTGGGCCAGCTCCCCTGCGTGAGGGGTCATAAGAACGTGCGGCGACGCGCGAACGCCATCGGCCGCGTCCCTCGCGAGGATATCGATTGCGGCGGCGTCGGCAACCAACGGCAAGCCGGAATCGATGGCATCACGGATGTCATGCTCTCGGTCCGAGCCGGTTGCTCCCGAGCCAATCGCCCAGGCCTGAACGCGATGCGCCCCGACCGATTCAGTTCTTACGGCTTCAGGACACGAGACGGCAACGGTGCCGGCCAGGAACTCACCGCCGGTATAACGGACCATGCCGGTCCCCGCATTGATCGCCGCCCGGAGGCACATGAGTCCGGCGCCGGGGAATTCATCGCTCCCAACGACAGTACCCAGGACGCCCCGAGAGTATTTTTGATCGCCTTCGCGTGGCAAGGGCCAAGCGGCCGGGAAATCGCTGTTCTGCAGGACCTGAACCGTAGATTCAGGGAGGCTGTCGCTGATCCCCAAATCCAGCACCACGATCTTTCCGACCAGGCTTCGGGAGGGTGTGGCCACCAGCCCGGTCTTGGCTCCGATGAAAGTAATGGTGATATCCGCGGGAAGAACCGGGCCGAAGACTTGCCCTGTCGTGGCGTCCAGTCCCGAGGGGGCATCGCATGCGATGACCAAAGGCCGCTTCCGCGGGCCCGCTTCCGTTCCCCCTTTAGTTCTGGTCAACTCCGCAGTGATGCCCCGTACAACCTCCTGAGCCAGGCCCCGAAGACCGCCTCGGCCGCCTGTTCCCAGGATTCCGTCGACGATCAGGTCCGCATACCTCAGCTCCTCGAGAGCGACTCCGACGGCGTCGGCCGAGGGCATGCTGGAAAGACTGATGATGTTCCCGCCGGCGTCTTCAAAGGCGATGCGTCCTTGTTCATGACAATCGCCCTCGGTGAGAAGTGCCGTGACTTTCATGCCTTCCGACCGCAGAAAAGCTCCGGCGAAGAGCGCGTCCCCGCCATTATTGCCCTTGCCGACGAGCAAAAGTCCGTGCTTTCCGAAGACCGTCCCGGTGCGCTCGGCCAGTAGTCGGGCCGCGGTCTCCCCCAGACCGTGGGACGCGCGTTCCATGAGCGGTACCCCGGCGTCTACGTGCGGCTTCTCGGTCTCTTGGATTTGACGTGCCGTGTATGTTTTCAGCCCCATGTGATCTCCTCGAGTCGCTGCGCTACGGTAAGTTCTTCCCCGCTCAAGCGTTCCGCAATCACGCTGGCCATGGCCACCCCGCCGTCATGGGTTATACTCACGTGCCAGCGGTTGATGCCGAGCCGCTCCGCGGTTTCCTGGATGGTCCCGGTTACCACGAGCCGGGGCGCACCATACCGGTTCTTCTCGATCCAGCAATGTCTCCAGATCATTCCTGGGGGTGCGTGCAGCGCCTTGGCCACCGCTTCCCGGACGGCAAAACGCCCGGCCAGCGAGCGCGCTGGGAGCTCCCGTTCTTCTTCCGTGAAAAGTCTTTCACGCAATCGAGGAGTACGCCCGAGTATCTGGGCGAATCGATCGATATCAACGACGTCCACTCCGGTTCCCATGATCAACGCCAAGCTCCTTTTCCCGCCATCCGGATAAGCCCGGATGCCCGAAGATACACGAAACGCCCGCCACACGGGTGCAGCGGGCGCCTTCGCGAGGTCATTACTCGACCGTCACCGACTTTGCGAGGTTACGCGGCTGATCGACGTCGTAGCCCTTGGCTCCGGCAAGTGAGCTGGCGAAAATCTGCAACGGCACAGTGGCCAGCAGAGGCTGCATCAGGCTGGGCGCCTGGGGTACGTAGATGATGTGGTTGGCATATTGCTTGACATCTTCGTCGCCTTCTTCAGCGATCACGATGGTGATGGCACCGCGGGCGCGGATCTCCTGGATATTGGAGACCACCTTGGCATGCAGGGAATCGCGTCCCCGAGGAGAGGGAACGATGACAAAGACCGGTTGCCCTTCCTCGATCAGGGCGATCGGGCCGTGCTTCAACTCTCCCGCGGCGAATCCTTCGGCATGGATGTACGCGATTTCCTTGAGTTTAAGCGCGCCCTCGAGTGCGACGGGGAATCCGACGTGTCGTCCCAGGAAGAGGACAGATGAGGCATCCTTCATCTGGATGCCCAGGTCTTGGACCTGCTTTTCGCCGTCGATAACCTGTTGGACCTTCTCGGGCATATTCTGCAATTCGTCGAGGATCTCCACGACCTCATCCGAGTACATGTTGCCGCGCAATTGGGCAAGATAAAGGCCCAAGAGGTAAGCCGCGGTGATCTGCGCAAGGAAGGCCTTGGTCGAAGCGACCGCGATCTCCGGACCTGCGTGGGTGTACAGCGAGGCATCCGATTCACGAGGAATGGAAGATCCGTTGGTGTTGCAAATAGCGATGACCTTGGCTCCCTGCTCGCGTGCGTGACGAATGGCCATGAGCGTGTCCATCGTCTCGCCCGACTGCGAGAGCGCAACGACAAGAGTCTTCTCGTTGACGATCGGATCCCGGTATCGGAACTCATGAGCGAGTTCGACCTCGGTAGGGATACGGCACCAGTGTTCGATCGCGTACCGTGCAACATGACCAGCGTATGCCGCGGTTCCGCAAGCGATCACGACGATCTTGTCCACGGACCGGAGCACAGCCTCGTCGATATGGAGTTCATCAAGGGTCAAGCGGCCCTTTTCGTCCAAGCGACCCAGCAGGGTGTCGCGAACAGCGGCGGGCTGATCGTGAATTTCCTTGGCCATGAAGGACGAGAAACCGCCCTTCTCAGCCTGCGTGGCATCCCATTTGACCTCAAAAGGCTTGCCTTCTGCCGGGTTGCCGTCGAAGTCGGTGATCTCGTAGCTGGCGGCGGTGACGGTCACGATCTGGTCGTTGCCCATTTCCACGGCCTGCTTGGTGTAATCGATGAAACCCGATACATCCGAGCCCAAGAAATTCTCGTTCTTGCCCAGGCCGATAACCAGCGGGGAATTGCGCCGAGCGGCGACGATCCGGTCTTCGTGGTCCTGGTGGACGGCCAACAGGGTGAACGCCCCGTCGAGCCGACGGCAAGTCATGCGCATAGCCGTCGTGAGATCGCCTTCGGCATCATTGTTGTAGTAATCGGCCAGAAGGGTGGCGGCGACCTCCGTGTCCGTTTCCGACACGAAGTCATAGCCCTTGCCGACCAGCTCCGAACGGAGCTCGGAGAAGTTTTCGATGATGCCGTTGTGGACTACGGCCAAACGACCGTGGTCGACGACATGCGGATGCGCGTTCGCGTCCGTGGGCCCACCGTGGGTTGCCCAGCGGGTATGCCCGATACCGAGCATGGCTTCAGGGAGCGGATTGGATTCCAGCTCCGCGTCCAGGGCGGCGACTTTGCCCGCCTTCTTGCGGTAGTCGACCCGATTTCCCGAGACGACGGCCACACCGGCTGAGTCGTATCCGCGGTACTCAAGCCGGCGAAGCCCCTCGAGAACAACGTCGAGCGCATAGTACTGACGTTCGGCCGAGCCGGGCTCGCCTACATATCCAACGATTCCACACATGTGCTCAGCTTATCCCAAGCCAAGGCGTGCTTTCTTCCTTCCTACCCGTGATGTGGAACGCGGCCCCGGTCCTGATGCAGGAACGGGGCCGCGGTGCGCTATTCGCTGCCCCCGGTCACGCCTGCGAGAAAGCCTCGGACAGCGCCGTGAACAGCGGGTGAGACGGTTCGATGCCGGTCAGTTCGGCAACCAACGAATCCGTGGCCGAACGGTTACCGCGCGCGTCGGCCAACCGGCGACGCAGTTCAACGGATTCAGGGTCCTCGGGAACGTCGAATGCAAGGGCCGCGCCGATCGCCGAGACCAGTGCCTCAGCGGAATGACCGTTTTCGGCAAGCTCCGCGGCCGGTCCGACGAAGCGCTCGTTTCGAGAGATTTTGCGCAGCGGCGCGCGACCGACTCTCTCAACCGTGTCCGGCAGGTACGGATTCGTGAACCGTGTCAGGATCTTGTCCACATAGGACTGTTGCACCTCGGGCGCGAATCCGAACTTCTCGACGAGCAACAGCTTGGTCTCCGCCAACACGGACTCGACTTTGGCACGCACGTCAGTATCCTCCAGAGCGTCAGAGATCTTGGAGATTCCCGCTCCATAGCCAAAGTAGGCGGTCGCGGCGTGCCCCGTGTTGACAGTGAAGAGCTTGCGCGTGATGTACGGGGCCAGGTCCTCCACCCAGGTGACTCCCGGAATGTCTGGGGTCCGTCCATCGAACGGAACCGAGTTCACGGCCCATTCGTGATAAGTCTCCACGGTGACATCGAGTCCTTGACCGGGTGCTTGATTCGGCACGATACGGTCGACCGCGGTATTTGCGAAAATAGCGACGTCGTCCGCCTGCGGATAGACCTCTCGAATCGCCTCGGCGAGACCGTCGGTCGCGTTGATCGCGTTCTCGCATGCCATCACGGCTACCTTGCCCTCGCCCGATTCGGCGCGTGCCCGGAGGCCTTTGGCGATGGCGGGGGCGATGATCTTGAGGACCGTGGGGCCGACTGCCGTCGTGACGATATCCGCGGTGCGGATGTGCTCGATCAATGCGTCCGGGTCATCAGCAGAGTTGACTCCGGAAAAATTGGTCACCTCAATATCGCGGGGTTCGTTGCCGACCTCGTGAACGGTGTAAGACTGCTGGGCGTTGAGTGAATCGATCAGCGGTTGGGCTACATCCGCGAAGACCAATTCGTAGCCGGCCTCGTGGAGCAGGACGCCGACGAATCCGCGCCCGATGTTTCCGGCGCCGAAATGCAAGGCTTTCATGCGTTGACCTTTCCGAAGATCTCAAGGATCTCCTCAGGTGTCTGGGCGGCCTCGAGCTGGGCCACCGATTCTTTGTTCGAGAAGATCTTTGCAATTTTCTGCAACAAATTCAGGTGCTGGCCACCGGCACCTGCGATGCCGATGACAAACCGTGCCTGTTTGCCGTTCCAGTCGACTCCGTCGTCGTAACGAACAAAGGACATGGCCGAGGAGTGAATCGCCGATTTCGCTTCGTTGGTGCCGTGGGGAATAGCGAGACCGTTGCCCATGAACGTCGAAACCGAGCCTTCGCGCGCGTGCATCGAGTCAATGTACGAGGCATCGACTTTGCCCGTATCCACGAGCAGATTGCCCGCCTCGTCGATCGCCGTGTCTCGACTCGTGGCCGCACCGCCCAGAACGATCGAGGAAACGCCCAGGATTTCCTGGTCGCTTCCGTCCTGACTGGGCGCGTCGGTGGGCGTCGACGTCACCCCGGCTGCCGTTGACCCTGCTGAATCCGCGGCCGGTTCTTCGTTCGGCCCGCCTTCTCGCTGTTCCCGGATCAGCTCGACGATTTCGTCGTATCTCGGCGAACTCATGAAATTGTCCACGGTGACGTGTGCAGCCGACGGGGTCGGAGCCGCCGCGCGATCGGCCAGATCCTCGTGGCTGACCAGGAGGTCGAACTCATCCTGCAGGGAATTGATCGCTTTGTTGACCACGGTGATGTCGTTGCCGTATCCGGCGTCCTTGATCTTGTTGCGCAGCACGGAAGCGCCCATGGCGGATGAGCCCATACCGGCGTCGCAGGCGAAAACGATCGATCGGATCGTCGTGTTCTTGCTCTGGTCTCCCGCGAGAGTACCGGCCACAGAGGACTTCTTGCCCTTCATGCGCTCCATGTCGGATGTGGCCTTGGCCAGGTCATCTTCGCCCTGTTTCGAGGCCTTGAGAATCACCGAGGCGATCACCAGAGAAACGATCGTTGCTGTGACCCACCCGAAGGTCACGCCCAGCATCGCGTTCGGCGGCGCATTGACGTAGAGGAAGATCAACGAGCCCGGGGCCGCTGGTGAGCGCAGGCCCGCGTTGAACAGGAGTTCCACGAAGACCCCTGACATTCCGCCGAAGATGGTCGCGATCAACAGCTGCGGCTTCATCAGAACGTAAGGGAAGTAAATCTCGTGAATGCCGCCGAGCGCGTGAATCAGAGCGGCTGCGGGGGCCGACGCACGCGCGCTCCCGCGACCGAAGATGATGTACGCGAGGAGAACCCCCAGGCCGGGACCTGGGTTTGATTCCAGGAGAAACAGGATCGATTTGCCCTGCTGCAGCGCCTGATCCGTGCCGAGAGGAGTCAGGATTCCGTGGTTGATCGCATTGTTCAGGAACAGGACCTTGGCCGGCTCGATCAAGATCGATGCGAGAGGCAGCAGACGCATGTCGATGAGCCACTGAACTGCTACACCCGCAACATTCATCAGCAGGTGCATGATCGGGGCCAACCAGAACATCGAAGCGATCGAGAGGCCCGCGCCGATGATGCCCGAGGAGAAGTTGTTGACCAACATCTCGAACCCGGGTTTGATCCGGCCCTCCATGAACTGGTCGAACTTCTTGACGATCCATGCTGACAAGGGGCCCATGATCATGGCTCCCAGGAACATCGGGGAGCCGGGGCTGTCCCCGATGAAGACTGGGCTCGAGGTAGCCAGGATGACGCCCATGGTAGCCACTGCGCCGACGACGCCGCCTCGGACGTCGTGAATCAGCTTGCCGCCCGTGTACGCGATGAGGATGGGCAGCAGATAGGTGACCATGGGACCCAGTGCGGCATTGATGTATTCATTGGCGAACGGCCCCTGACCTCCTTGTGGGTCTTCCGACCAGAGGAACAGAGCCGTGAGCAGACCCCAGGCAATGAATGCGCCGATGTTCGGCATGATCATGGAGGAGAGGAAAGTTCCGAATTTCTGCACGCGCACGCGCGCGCCGACCTTCTTCTTCTCGCTGGAAGCGGTAGATGTGGTAGACACGATGACTCCAGGTTCAGGGGGATCACGTTCTCCGAACCGGGGTCAGAACCCAGGACCAAACGAGGATCCGGGGCCACGTGGCCGAGAAAGTGAAAACGACAAAACCGGTGACCGACGAAGACATCCGCGGGCCCGGCTTGGCTGTATCCTATCCGGTTCGCCCGAGCCGAAGATACTCTCACCCCAGAGGGGTCCTGCTGAAATGGATTCGGAATAGTCGGCAAGCAGCCGTAGACTTTTTTCAATGAGCCAAGCGACGGCATTATCACGCACTTCTCCGTTCGTGTCGCTCGACCGGGAAACCTGGTCGCGCCTATCGGACGAAATCGATGTGCCACTCTCATCAGAAGAAATCGAAAGACTCCGTGGACTCGGCGAGACCCTCGATGTCGAGGAAGTCCGCCAGGTTTACCTTCCCCTCTCGAGATTGCTCAACCTGTATGCCAATTCGGTCGGGGACCTGAACCAAAAGACGAACCAGTTCCTTCACGAGGATCATCAGCGCACGCCCTTCGTGATCGGCGTGGCCGGTTCCGTGGCCGCTGGCAAGTCCACGACCGCCCGTTTGTTGCGAGCCCTGATGAGCCGTTGGCCCACCACCCCCAACGTTCAGCTGGTCACTACGGACGGATTCTTGTACCCCAATGCGGAGCTCGAAGCCAGAGGCCTGATGCAGCGCAAAGGGTTCCCCGAATCCTACGACCGACGAGCTATTCTCCGCTTCGTTTCGGAGATCAAGTCGGGCGCACCCGTTGTCACCGCCCCCAAATATTCGCATTTGACCTACGACATCCTCGAAAACGATGAGACGGTGGTTACTCGCCCGGACGTTCTCATTGTCGAGGGGCTAAACGTTCTGGCCCCGGCACAGTTGCGCCCCGACGACAAAGCCGCATTGGCATTGAGCGATTTCTTCGATTTTTCAATTTATGTGGATGCACGCACCAGCGATATCGAGCAATGGTACGTCGACCGTTTCCTCAAACTTCGAAGTTCTGCATTCGCCGATCCCGAGTCGTATTTCCGCAAATACGCGAATCTCTCGGACGAGGAAGCGAAGAGCACGGCTTTGGACATCTGGCGGCGCATCAACGAGCCGAATCTGCTGCACAACGTCAGACCAACCCGAGGACGAGCCAAACTCATCCTTTCCAAAGACGCTGACCATTCGACTCGACGGGTACTCCTTCGGAAGAACTGAAGACATTTCGTACCCATAGGTACGGAATATGAGTGGCAGAACTCACCCGGGGTTTTCTAACACCGCAATTGCAAAGCTACGCAAAATTCGCCCCCTATGGGTGATTCTTTGGATAGTATGTCCGCATGATTAAAGGATTCAAAGAATTTATCATGCAAGGCAATGTCATCGACCTTGCGGTCGGTGTCATCATCGGTAGTGCATTCAGCACCGTCATCAACGCTCTCGTCGAGTCAGTTATTATGCCGGCCATCTCAATGCTGGTCGGCTCCCCCAACTTCGATGATTTCCTGGTCTTCGGCCAGGTCAAGGTCGGCGTGTTCTTGACCGCCGTCGTCAACTTCCTGCTCATCGCCGCGGCCCTCTACTTCTGCATCGTCATGCCGATCAACACCATGAACGCTCGCCGTGCCCGCAGGCTCGGTTTGGAAGAAGAAGACGACACCGAGCCTGAGGTCGCGTTGCTCACCGAGATCCGTGACGCCCTGATTTCCAACAAGAACGTCACGGGCGCATCCTCGTACATGGATCCCGAAGCCAACAAGAACTGACACCGTACGGCTCGTTCCTCCACGAGCAGGAAGGCCCCGCACCATTCGGTGCGGGGCCTTCCTGCTCGTGGAGATGTATTGGAGCGTCAGCGGCTACAGGGCCAGCTCTTTCGCCACGACGTCGGCCAAACGGCTCGCATGGTGATCGACCGATTCCTGGTCGGGGCCTTCGACCATCACCCGAACCAGGGGTTCGGTGCCGGAGGGTCTGAGCAACACGCGGCCGTCCTTGCCGAGTTCCCTCTCTACCGAGGCGACTGCACGCTGCACGGCATCATTCGAATCTGCGGCCGCCTTGTCCACGTTGGGAACATTGATCATCGTCTGCGGAGCACGCTCGAACCGGTGCGACAAGGTGGACAGGGTCAGGCCGGTCCGGCTCACCTCGGCGGCCAGATGCAGACCGGTCAGGATACCGTCTCCGGTCGTCGCGTAATCGCTCATGATCACGTGTCCGGACTGCTCGCCGCCCAAATTGTAACCGTACTGGTTCATCGCCTCGAGGACGTATCGGTCCCCCACCTTGGTGCGAAGCATCGTCACGCCTTCGGACGCGAGGTACTGCTCCATCCCGAGGTTGGTCATAACGGTAGCGACCAGGGTGTTGTCTTTGAGTTTTCCGGCGTCGCGTCGTGCAAGCGCCAAAACCGACATGATGGTGTCACCGTCCACGATCTCGCCGCGTTCGTCGACGGCGAGGCAGCGGTCCGCGTCGCCGTCGTGGGCGATCCCCAGATCGGCGCCCAGCTCCTTGACCTTGGCTTGGAGACCTTCAAGATGGGTTGAGCCCACGCCGTCATTAATGTTTGTACCGTTAGGTTCGGCGGCCACCACATGGACCTTCGCCCCCGCAATGCGGAAGGCGTCCGGTGAACATCCAGAGGCAGCACCGTTGGCGCAATCGAGGACAATGCTCAGCCCGTCCAGGGATAGTCGACCGGGCAAGGTGGACAGCAGGTGGGTGACGTATCGGTCCTCGGCGTCGGAGAACCGGGAGATCTTGCCTACCTGCCCACCGTCGGGGAAACGGAAATCCTGCGATTTGAACAATGCCTCGATCTTGTCCTCCACGGCGTCCGGAAGCTTCTTCCCGCCACGGGCAAGGAACTTGATGCCGTTGTCGTAGAAAGGATTGTGAGAGGCAGAAATCATCACACCAAAATCCGCGTCCAGATCCGCTACCAAATACGCTGCGGCCGGAGTCGGCAGCATCCCGGCGTCGTATACGTCCACTCCCGAAGAAGCCAACCCAGCCATGATCGCAGCCCCGATGAATTCACCGCTGACGCGGGAATCATGCGCTATGACTGCTTTGGGGCGTTCACTTCCGGGAACCTGATCGAATCCGAGTACGACAGCGGCCGCCTGCGCCAATTCCAAAGAGGAGCGTGCACTCATCTGTTCACTGTTGGCACGAGCTCGAACACCGTCGGTTCCAAATAATCTAGACATCGAAAATCATTCTACGCATGTCAGTCGGCGTCCTCCGACTTGACCACCGGAAACCCATCTCGGTTGTTCTGTTCCTCGGCCTCGAAGACGTCGGAAGCCGGCCCCACAATCAGCGGATCGGGCTGGCCGACGACGCTGTGATCCTTATTCGGGTACTCGAACTGGGACAGGACGTACCGCATGGCTTCCAAGCGGGCCCTCTTCTTGTCGTTGGACTTCACGATGGTCCAAGGAGCATCACCCGTATTCGTGTAGAAGAACATCGCTTCCTTCGCCTCTGTGTAGTCGTCCCATTTGTCGAGGGAAGCGAGATCAGTGGGAGAGAGCTTCCACTGCCGTACCGGGTCCGTGCGTCGCGCCTCGAACCGTGCGACCTGCTCGGCTCGGGTGACCGAGAACCAGAACTTGATCAACTTGATCCCGGAGTTGACGAGCATCCGCTCGAGTTCCGGAGTCTGGCGCATGAATTCGTAATACTGGTGCGGCGTGCAGTAGCCCATGACCCTCTCGACGCCGGCACGGTTGTACCAGGAGCGGTCCATCATCACGATTTCGCCGCCCGAAGGAAGATGCTGGATGTAACGCTGGAAGTACCATTGGGTTTGTTCGATCTCGGTCGGTTTCTCCAAGGCCACGACCCGGGACCCCCGTGGATTCAAATGCTCGGTGAACCGTTTGATCGAACCGCCTTTGCCCGCGGCGTCACGCCCTTCGAAAATGAGCAGGATCTTCTGACCTGTCTCCTTGACCCACAGTTGCAGCTTGAGGAGTTCGATCTGCAGTGCGCGTTTGGTCTTGTCATATTCTTTGCGCTTGAGCTTCTCATCGTAGGGATACCCGATCTTCCAGACTTCCGAGGTCGAATGTTCCTGGTGCAACCGGTGCTGGAGCGAGGCGATCTCGTCCAATTCTGCGGCATAGTCCTCAGTCACGGAGACCCGGCGTTCCTGTTTTTTGAGCGCTTCGGTCACGGCAGGCGTCGCTTCCTTGCCGGCCCCACGGGCCTTGGTCCCCCGGACGGTGATCTGTTCGGCCGCTTGGCGGCTTTTTGCCGATGCTTGTCCCGAGCTTTTCCGGCTTGCGCTTTGTTCTCCGGACGGCTCGGAGGTGTTCTTGCGTTGGGTGTGCGTCATTGAACATCTTTCCTTTCCCCAGTGCGGACAACCTCTATTTTATGCGCTGCTCGCGGACAACCGGGGCGCATCGAAAACGCAAAAACCCCTCACCGTCCCGAACGGACGATGAGGGGTTTTCGAGCAGTTTCGGAGCGGTTTAGCGCTTGGAGAACTGCGAAGCCTTGCGGGCCTTCTTGAGACCGGCCTTCTTGCGCTCGATGACGCGGGCGTCACGAGTCAAGAAACCAGCCTTCTTGAGGGCCGCACGATTGTTCTCGAGATCAATCTCGTTCAGCGCACGGGCCACGCCGAGACGCATTGCCCCGGCCTGGCCGGACGGGCCACCACCGTGAACGCGGGCTATGACGTCGTATGCACCTTCGAGCTCGAGGAGCTTGAACGGATCGTTGACTTCCTGCTGGTGCAGCTTATTCGGGAAGTAGACCTCGAGCGGGCGACCGTTGACGGTCCACTGTCCCGAACCCGGGATCACGCGGACGCGGGCGATAGCCTGCTTGCGGCGGCCAACTGCAGCCCCGGAAACGGTGAGAGCCGGACGCTCGGTCACAGTGGCTTCGGCGACTGGCTCGGTGGACTCGGAGGTGTAGCTGGTGACTTCCTCGCCCTCGGTATTAATCTGGTCTTCAGTATTCTGAGCCACGATTTCTCCTTGTAGTTGTCTTCGTAGGCCCGATTACTGGGCGATCTGGCCGAACTCGTAGGTCTTGGGCTGCTGAGCAGCATGGGGGTGCTCGGCACCCGCATAAACCTTGAGCTTCTTGATTTGCTCGGCCGCGAGCTTGTTCTTGGGCAGCATGCCCTTGACAGCCTTCTCGACAGCCTTGGTCGGGTTCTTCGCCAACAACTCGGTGTAGGAAACGGACCGCAGGCCACCCGGGTAACCGGTGTGGCGGAATGCACGCTTCTTCTCGAGCTTGGCGCCGGTCAGAGCAACCTTCTCAGCGTTGATGATGATGACGAAGTCACCGGTGTCCACGTTAGGAGCAAAGGTCGGCTTGTGCTTGCCGCGCAGCAGTGTTGCGGACTGGCTGGCAAGGCGACCCAGGACAACGTCGGTGGCGTCGATGACATGCCACTGGCGATCGATGTCGCCGGGCTTCGGAGTGTACGTACGCACGTTAATTTGCCTTCGTGTCGGAATTACTTCATTGGCGCTAGTTGGGTGTCACGCCAGATCAGGTGCGCTCGAAGGGGTCTGGGTGAGGGCCAGACAACATCCGTTCCGTCCCGAAGTCTCGCCGCCAAGGTCATCCCTGTGCCCTGCAACTGGGCGAATGAACCGGGCGCATGAACCGAGGTGGGACACGCACAACAGCTAGTAACTATACCGGAGTATTCTGGCTTAATCCACAGGTAAGAGAAAGTCCTCCGCGATATCCCCCACATCGGCCTCCGATGGCCGGCCCGCTCAGTGATCCGCCTCCCTCCTGGCTCGGGTCTGCTCCGCGCGCGTCGCCCAGTCGGCGGGATCCGAGGGATACGTGATCGATTCCAGAACCAGACCCTCCGGAGGAGCAAGGCGAACGCTGGAGTCCCGAACCGGCACGGCAATTCTGGAATCCAACCACGCAAGGTCTCTCTTGCCTTCGGCGACCGAAACACACGAACCGATGATGGACCGGACCATGTTGTGGCAAAAAGCATCTGCACGGATACGAGCTTCGATGAGGCCGCCTACAGTGCGCTCGAATCGAACCGACTTCAGGTCACGAATCGTGGTCGCACCCGGACGAGGTTTGCAAAACGACAAGAAGTCGTGCAGTCCCAGCAGACGCTCGCCCGCCCTGTTCAACGTGTCAACATCCAAGGCAGACCTGGTCCAATACGATGTTGTCCGATTCAAGGGCCCCTGGCGCTCGAGCCCGTCCGCGATCCTGTAGACGTAGGAACGTGACATTGCCGAGAAGCGAGCGTCAAAACCCGCCGGAACCAGTGCGGCTGATCGAATCACGATCGAGCCCGTAGCGGCACCGCGGGAGCCGGGCCTCAAGGGAGGCGCAACCGAGGACAGGAGCCGGGCCAGGGCACCGTTCATTTTCCGGACAAACGATTCGCCGGGAGTACCCGGCGCGGCGTCGCTCCCCTTACGGGCGCGCCCTCTCAACCGGTTCCAGACATCCGACGGAAGATCGAAGTGGACCACTTGGTGGTCCGCGTGCACTCCAGCGTCGGTGCGACCGGCCACCGTATAGCGGACGTCCTGGCGAAGAACGAGGCGCGCTGCTTCTTCGAGGCACCCCTCGATGGTCACGAGACCGGGCTGCTTGGCCCAACCGGAAAATGGCGCACCGTCATAACAGAGGTCCACGCGAACCCGCACGCTGGTGCCTTCCGGAACCGCGCCCATGCCCAGATCCCCGACCACGCTTTCGCCTCCGACCGACCCGGGGGCCGGACAAACCATCGGGTCTGGGGAATTGAGCCGATTCGACGATACGACAATGTCCTTCTGACTCATGACGTGTCCTCCGCTTCTCCGGACAATTACAGGGATACCAAGAACAAAGCCCCGCCCACCGCAATGGTGGACGGGGCCTCAATCATCGCGCAACGCAGCGCAGAAGGGATCCTTACTCGGAAACCTTCTGAGCGGCAGCGCCACCGGCCGGTGCGTAACCGGCAGCGATAGCGGATTCTGCGGTGTCGAACCAGATCTCGGCGCGAGTGCTGGAGTACCAGCGCGAACCGGGAACATGGTACTTCATGGAATCGCGGTTGCCCTTGACTTCGAAGCCCTCGGGGGCTTCGCCGGACTCGAGCGGAGCGTGCGAACCTGCGGGCAGGTCCGAAGCCGGAGCCTCGGGCGCTGCGGCTTCCTCGGCTACCGGCTCAGCGGCCGGTGCCTCGGTGGTCGCGGCGGAATCCGCCTGGTTGGCGGAAGCCGCGGCGTTGGCCGCCTGGGTTGCTTCGTCAACAACAGCCTTCGACGCTACGGGCTCCATCACGAGCTCGATCACAGCCATGGGCGCGTTGTCCCCTGAACGCGAGCCGATCTTGGTAATGCGGGTGTATCCACCGGGGCGCTCGGCCATGGCCGGAGCGATCGTGGTGAACAGCTCGTGGACGACCGACTTGTCCGTCAACGAGCGCATGACGCGACGACGAGCCGCGAGATCCCCACGCTTGGCGAAAGTGATCAAACGCTCTGCCACCGGGCGAAGACGCTTGGCCTTGGTCACGGTGGTCGTGATGCGCTTGTGCTCGAAGAGCTGCTGGGACATGTTGGCCAGAATGAGGCGCTGGTGTGAGGGGCTACCGCCGAGGCGCGGCCCCTTTGTGGGAGTAGGCATATGAGTTTCTCTCCATTGGTCATGGTTCCCGCGAACTCACATCGCGAGGACCAAAGATTGGTGTGAACTGTGGTCGGCTCGTCGCCGTCCGAGGGATTAGAAGGACTCTTCCTCGTCGACCTCTTCGTCCTCGGCCGCGCGAGCCGCCAGATCGAAGCCTGCGGGCGAATCCTTGAGGGACATCCCCAACTCAGCCAGCTTGTCCTTGACCTCGTCGATCGACTTGGCACCGAAGTTCCGAATGTCCATCAGATCCGCCTCGGAGCGCGTCACGAGTTCACCCACAGTATGGATTCCCTCACGCTTGAGGCAGTTGTACGAACGCACGGACATGTCGAGGTCCTCGATGGGCAGGGCCATATCAGCGGCCATGGACTCGTCGGCCGGAGAAGGTCCTACCTCGATGCCCTCTGCTTCGGTGTTCAGTTCCCGAGCGAGCCCGAAGAGCTCGACCAAGGTGCTGCCTGCAGAGGCAACCGCGTCGCGCGGAGCGATGGCTTCCTTGGTTTCGATATCGAGCACGAGGCTGTCGAAGTCGGTACGCTGCTCAACACGAGTCGCCGCAACGCGGAAAGTGACCTTGAGAACCGGGGAGTAGATCGAGTCGACCGGAATACGGCCGATCTCGGACTCTCCGGCGCCGGCCTTGTTCTGCGAGGCAGAAACGTAGCCGCGGCCACGCTCGATCGTCAGTTCGGCGTTGAAACTTCCCTTGGCGTTGAGGGTTGCGATACGGAGCTCCGGGTTGTGGATCTCCACACCGGCCGGAACCTCGATATCGCCAGCGGTCAGCTCGCCAGGGCCCTGCTTGCGCAGGTAAGCAACGACGGGCTCGTCATTCTCGGACGAAACCGAAAGCTTCTTGATGTTCAGGATGATCTCGGTGACATCTTCTTTCACGCCGTCCACGGTGGAGAACTCGTGCAGCACACCGTCAATACGGATACTGGTCACGGCGGCACCGGGAATGGAGGACAGAAGCGTGCGACGCAAGGAATTACCCAGCGTGTAGCCGAATCCGGGTTCGAGGGGCGAGATCGTGAAGCGCGAGCGGTTATCCTCGACGACTTCTTCACTCAGGGTAGGGCGCTGTGCAATGAGCACTGATGTTTCCTTTCAGCGAGCATCCGCTATATGACGCAACACAGGTTGGGGAAAACAAGGGATAAGGGGCCGCGGTTGCGGCACCCGGATGTCTCGTGGCCGGAGCTACGAGACCCCAGGCTTGCGGCTCCCGAACAAGGGATACACCAGCCTGGCGGACGGCAACGTCTGGATCAGACGCGGCGGCGCTTCGGGGGACGGCAACCGTTGTGCGCGCTCGGGGTCACATCAGAGATGGAACCTACCTCAAGGCCGGTGGCCTGGAGCGAGCGGATAGCGGTTTCGCGACCCGAACCCGGACCCTTGACGAACACGTCAACCTTGCGAACACCGTGCTCCTGAGCGCGCTTTGCGGCGGACTCAGCAGCCATCTGCGCGGCGTACGGCGTCGACTTGCGCGAACCCTTGAAGCCCATTTCACCGGCGGAAGACCAGGAAATCACGGCACCCGAGGGATCGGTGATCGATACGATGGTGTTGTTGAATGTGGACTTGATGTGCGCCTGACCGGCGGCAATATTCTTTTTATCCTTGCGGCGGGGCTTACGAGCGGCCGCAGCACGAGTCTTTGGGGGCATTAAAAACTTCTCCTACGCGAAAGGGTGATTACTTCTTCTTACCGGCGACCGTGCGCTTCGGACCCTTACGGGTACGAGCATTGGTCTTGGTGCGCTGGCCGTGTACGGGAAGGCCGCGGCGGTGGCGGAGTCCCTGGTAGCTACCGATTTCAACCTTGCGGCGGATGTCGGCGGCCACCTCGCGGCGGAGGTCGCCCTCAACCTTCAAGTTGCCTTCGATGTAGTCACGCAGCTGAACGAGCTGGGCGTCGGAGAGGTCCTTGACGCGGATGTCCGGGCTGATGCCGGTGGCGGTCAGGGCCTCGAGGGCACGGGTCTTACCCACGCCGTAGATGTACGTGAGAGCAATTTCCACGCGCTTTTCGCGGGGAAGATCTACTCCTGCGAGACGAGCCATAGTGGCGGTTCTCCTTGTAGTTGATCCAGAGGTTTACAGCATCACTGCCCGAGTTTCCCCGGTCTCCGGCCTCTGTATCCGGAGGTATCCCACTGATGGGGTGCGGTGCCTTGTATTAGATGCCGGCGGTAACCGGCTGCATCAGAAGGCTATTAGCCCTGACGCTGCTTATGGCGCGGGTTACTGCAGATAACCATGACCACGCCATGACGGCGGATCACTTTGCAGCTATCGCAGATGGGCTTCACGCTCGGCTGAACCTTCATCGCATTCCTTTGCGTTGTTGCAACTTGTAGTTGTTACGAGACCCGACACGCAGTCGAATCCCATGCACGCAGACAGGCACCACCCGTCTGGGCGGTGCCCTTCACCCTCCGCACGAGGCGGAGATGAGATCTACTTGTAGCGGTAGACGATGCGACCACGTGAGAGATCGTACGGAGAGAGTTCAACAACCACGCGATCCTCGGGGAGGATTCGAATGTAGTGCTGACGCATCTTTCCGGAGATGTGTGCAAGAACCTTGTGACCGTTGTCCAGCTCAACGCGGAACATTGCGTTGGGCAGGGCTTCCACCACAGAGCCCTCAATCTCGATTACGCCGTCTTTCTTGGCCATATCCTCCGCTAACGTCGGTGCCTCACGCGCTGTGCGAGAGGCAATTGAATGATTCTTTCTGCCATCACACCACCAAAAATGTGCGCGCGCACGGCAGACACAACCAACAGACAAGTGTACGCCATACTTTGCTGTATGTTAACCCAGCGACCGGCCAGGAACCATTGTGACTTCCCTCGCCGGGATATTTTCACTCCGACCGAAGGTCAGAAGTCCACGATGCCGGTGCAGCAGTAGCAGTAGCGTGCATAGGTTCCGCCCCGACGGCTCGCAGCCATGACGCGAGGGCCATCAACTCCCCTAGCTCGCTGCCGCCAGCTGGCCGCACGCCCCGTCGATGTCGGATCCGCGAGTGTCCCGGACCGTGGTCGGGATGCCGTGTGCCCTAAGACGCTCGACGAAGTTCTGCTCGACGCCGGGGCGCGAGGCGGTCCACTTGGAGCCGGGTGTCGGGTTGAGCGGGATGGGATTGACGTGGACCCAGCCCCGGCCCCTCTGTGCCAGCTTCTTGCCCAGCAAGTCGGCGCGCCAGCCTTGATCGTTGATGTCCCGGATGAGCGCGTACTCGATCGAGACACGACGTCCGGTCTGACGGTAGTAGTCATACGCAGCGTCGAGGGTCTCGTCGACCTTCCACCGGTTATTGATCGGGATGAGCTCGTCCCTGAGCTCGTCGTCCGGGGCGTGGAGGGACAGAGCCAAGGTAACCGGCAGGTTCTCTTGAGTGAACTTGTACATCCCAGGAACCAAGCCAACCGTCGACATTGTGATCCCTCGAGCCGAGATCCCTAAACCTTCCGGCGATGGGTCGATCAGTCGATGTACGGCGCCCAGCGAGGACTTGTAATTTGCGAGGGCCTCGCCCATGCCCATGAAGACGATGTTCGAGATACGCAAGGGCTTGGTTTCTTCTGGACCGTCCTCGGCGTTTTCCAGCCCCTTCATCGTCTTGACCATGCGCGCGCCCGCTACCACTTGTTCCACAATTTCCGCAGTGGAAAGGTTCCGAGTCAGGCCTGCCTGACCGGTCGCGCAAAAGGGACAGTTCATACCGCAACCGGCCTGCGAGGAGATGCACATGGTCACGCGGTTGGAATACCGCATGATCACGGATTCCACCAGAGCACCGTCGAAAAGACGGTGCACCAGTTTAAGGGTGTCTCCACCATCGGCTTCCAAGGTGTTCACCGTGGTCAGCAGCTTCGGCATCGCGTCGGCAACCATCTGCTCACGGGACGCCACCGGAAGGTCCGTCATGTCCTGGGGGTCCGTGACCAAACGCTCGAAATAGTGCTTGGACAGCTGTGAAGCCCGGAACGGCCGGTGACCGAGTTCTTGGAGAAATTCTTTACGCCCCGCGAGATCCATATCCGCGATGTGGCGCGGCGGTTTGGCCCGTCGGGGAGCTTTGAGCAAGATTTTGCCGGGCTCGGGCCGGGAGGTGATCTCCACGGGGGTCGAAGTCTCGGATGACACGGTAGTGCCCCTTTTCCTGTGTGCGGCGTGTGTGGTGCTTAGTCGGGAATCGGGGCCACTGAGACCCCCAGGGCGGCCAGTTCTTCAGCACCGCCGTCTTCAGCGGTCAGAACCCAGATGCCGTCCCGATGAAATGCCACCGAGTGTTCCCATTGGCTCGCATGGGAGCCGTCGGTAGTCTTGACCGTCCAGTCGTCGTCCAAGATCACGGTCTCCGTCGATCCTGTCACAAGCATCGGTTCGATCGCCAGGGCCATGCCTGACTTGAGCCTGGGACCTGAGTCACGAGTGCGGTAATTCGGAACGTCGGGGGCCATGTGCATTTCGGTTCCGATTCCGTGGCCCACGTAGTCCTCGACAATCCCGTAGGTCCCGCCCGATTCCTTGCGGATGAAGTCCTCGATGGCAGCGCCGATCTCCCCCACTCGCCCAGCTGTGGCCGCGGCGGCGATGCCGTGCCACATCGCGGCTCGGGTCATTTCTGACAGCTCGTGGTCCTGCCTGGTCGCGGTCCCGACCAATACGGTGCGCGCAGAGTCCCCGTGCCATCCGTCGACGATTGCGCCGCCGTCGATCGAGATGATGTCCCCGTCGCGCAACGGTTCATCGTTGGGAATGCCGTGGACGACGATGTCATTGGGAGAAGCGCAGATAGTTGCTGGAAACCCGTAGTAACCGAGGAAGTTCGACGTCGCGTGATTTTCCGTGAGCACTTCGCGGAAAGTTTGGTCCAATTGTGCCGTTGTGACGCCGGGGGCAGTCGCTGCGACGGCGGCGTCGAGCGCTCGTGAGGTCACGACGCCGGCACGCGCCATCGCACGGAGCTGCTGGTTGGTCTTGTACTCGATTTTGCGTCGGCCGAACATCCGGGCACTTCCTCATCACGTTTTGTTTGGTTGGTTCATCCGGACCAGTCGCCGGGTAGGACGACGGGCCCCCGACTTCAATGTGTCGGGGGCCCGTTGTTGGGTCTCCTGGGAGACTGGAAGTCGAATTATCGAACGGCAGCCAGCAAACGCTGACTGACCTCGTCGATGCTTCCGAGTCCATCCACGCGAGTCACGATGCCTCGTGCCTCGTACAACCCGACGATCGGCTCGGTTTCCTGGGCGTAAACCTCCAGACGGTGACGGATCACCTCTTCCGTGTCGTCGCTACGACCCTGATCCTTGGCGCGTCCGAGGAGACGCTGAACGAGCTCCTCGTTGTCCGCAGTCAGCAGCAGGACACCGTCGATCTTCTGACCCAGGTCATTGAGGATCGAATCGAGTTCCTCGACCTGCGCCGTGTTGCGGGGGTAACCATCCAGCAGAAAGCCGTGACTCGCGTCCTCCTGGGCCAAGCGATCCCGAACCATGCGATTGGTGACCGAATCGGGAACCAGGTTACCGGCGTCCATATACTGTTTGGCCTCACGACCCAGTTCAGTTTCTTCCTTGATGTTGGCCCTGAAGATATCGCCGGTGGAAATCGCCGGGATCGACAATTCCTCGGAGATCTTGACGGCCTGTGTTCCTTTTCCGGCGCCGGGAGGCCCGATGATGAGCAAACGGTTCATCGCAGAAGTCCTTCATAGTGTCGTTGTTGCAACTGAGCGTCGATTTGCTTGATGGTGTCCAGGCCGACGCCGACCACGATCAGCAGCGATGTGCCACCGAACGGGAAATTTTGGTTCGCATTGAACATCACGAGTGCGATCAGAGGTATCAGCGCCACGATGCCCAAATACAGCGATCCCGGGAGGGTGATGCGGTTCAGGACGTATCCCAAATACCGCTCGGTCGGACGCCCGGCACGGATCCCGGGGATGAATCCGCCGTACTTCTTCATGTTGTCCGACACCTCTTGCGGGTTGAACGTGATCGAAACATAGAAGTAGGCAAAACCAACGATCAACAGGAAGTACAAGATCATGTAGAGCGGGTGATCGCCCTTGACCAGGTTGCCGTTGATCCAATTGACCCACTCAGGAGGAGGTGTTCCGTCCTTGGGAGTCGAGAACTGCCCGATCAGCCCGGGCAACATCAGCAGGGACGACGCGAAGATCACCGGGATCACGCCGGCCATGTTGACCTTCAGCGGGATGTACGTGGTTGTGCCGCCAATCGTGCGCCGGCCGACCATCCGCTTGGCGTATTGGACGGGAATTCTGCGCTGGGATTGTTCGACGAACACCACCGCGACGATCACGACGAGACCGATACCGAGGATCGCGGCGAAAACGCCCCATCCCTGGGTCTTGAAGATCTGGCCGAGCGCGGACGGGAAGGAAGCGGCGATCGACGTGAAGATCAGCAAGGACATACCGTTGCCGACGCCCTTCTCCGTGATCTGCTCGCCCAGCCACATGATGATGCCTGTGCCCGCGGTCAGGGTGATAATGATGACGATGATCATGAGGATCGAATCATCCGGGATAACCGGGAGCGGGCAGTTGCCCAGCAGAGCACCCGAGCGAGCCAACGAGATGATTGTCGTGGCGTTCAGGAGCGCCAGGCCCATGGTCAGGTAGCGCGTGTACTGGGTCAGCTTCTGCTGGCCCTGACCGCCTTCTTCATGCAATTCCTGGAATCTCGGAATCACGACTCGAAGAAGCTGCACGATGATCGACGCCGTGATGTACGGCATCACACCCAAGGCGAAGATCGACAATTGTAGGAGCGCGCCACCACTGAAGAGGTTGACCATGTCGTAGATACCACCGGTGGTACCTCCCATGGCGATGCACTGCTGGACGTTCCCGTAGTCAACACCCGGCGCTGGCACGAAAGTACCGGCGCGGTAGATCACAATGACCGCGAGTGTGAACAGCAGCTTGCGTCGTAGGTCGGGGGTTTTGAACGCCCGTCCGAAAGCGCCGAGCACTTGGCCTCCTGTAAAAGTTTGTTCAGTTGGAATCCCGGCGATTGCCGTCCGCAGACAGCTGCCGAGCCAATAGGTCCCTCGTCAGTCTAACGGCAATGCGTCACGGGAACCCGATTACGTCCGTCACTCCGCCACAACGCGCCGGGATGCAGACAAGATGAGGCCCCTCCCCGGACTTCCGGGGAAGGACCTCATCCCTATGAAATGCCTTCGAGCATCAGCCCGATCGCAGTTCTACTTGCCGGTTGCGGTGGCGGTGCCACCGGCGGCTTCGATTTTCTCCACAGCGGATGCGGAGAGCTTGTCAACGGTGACGTTGACCTTGACGGTCAGGTCGCCTTGGCCCAGAACCTTGACGGGCTGGTTCTTGCGAACCGCACCCTTGGCCACGAGGGAGTCGACGGTGATGTCGCCGCCCTCGGGGAACAACTCCGAGATACGGTCCAGGTTTACGACCTGGTACTCCACGCGGAACGGGTTCTTGAAGCCACGGAGCTTCGGAAGGCGCATGTGCAGCGGAAGCTGCCCGCCTTCGAAACCTGCCTTGACCTGGTAACGAGCCTTGGTGCCTTTGGTACCACGACCAGCGGTCTTGCCCTTGGACCCTTCACCGCGGCCCACGCGGGCCTTGGCTTTGTGAGATCCCTTGGCCGGACGCAGATCGTGGAGCTTGATGGCCTGGCGCTCTTCGTTGGTATCTGCCATTTTTACTTGACCTCCTCAACCTTCACGAGGTGAGCGACGGTGTTGACCATACCGCAGGTCACCGGATCGGCGGTGCGGACAACCTTGTTGCCCGGACGCTTGAGTCCCAGTGAGCGCAGAGTGTCGCGCATGTTCTGCTTCTGGCCAACGTAGGACTTCATTTGCGTGATCTCCAGCTTCGAATCGCTGGGCTGAATACGCTTACCGGACATTACGCACCTGCCTTCTCATCGCGCATGAGGTAGCTGGGGATGACCTCGTCGTTCGGCAGGCCACGGCGGGCTGCAACGGCAACGGGCTCTTCCAGCTGACGCAGGGCCTCAATGGTCCCGTGCACGATGTTGATCTGGTTCGTGGAACCGAGGGACTTGGACAGCACGTCGTGGATGCCAGCACACTCGAGCACCGCACGCACCGGGCCACCGGCGATAACACCGGTACCGGCCGTAGCGGGTCGGAGCATAACAACACCAGCGGCCGCTTCACCCTGCACGCGGTGCGGGATGGTGCGGTCCTCGACGCGGGGAACGCGGAAGAAGTTCTTCTTGGCTTCTTCAACGCCCTTGGCAATGGCCGAGGGAACTTCCTTGGCCTTGCCGTAGCCGACGCCGACCAAACCTTGCCCGTCGCCTACGACGACGAGTGCGGTAAAGCTGAAGCGACGGCCGCCCTTGACGACCTTCGAGACGCGGTTGATGGTGACAACGCGCTCGATGTACTTGTCCTTTTCCTCATCGCGGCCACCGCGTCCACCGCGGCCACCACGATCGTTACGGTCATTGCGACCACGGCCGCCGCGCTCACCGCGGTTGCCGCCGCGACGGTCGTCGCGCTTCGAGGAGTTATCTTTCTCGGAGTTCTCAGTTGCAGCGTTGTTCTCTGCCACCTGATTTTCCTTTTCGTTTGCGGTCTGCTCGCTCACAGTGCCAGCCCACCTTCCCGGGCGCCTTCAGCAACAGCGGCCACACGGCCGTGGTACTTATTGCCGCCACGATCGAATACGACGGACTCGACGCCGGCGGCCTTGGCACGCTCGGCGACCAGCTCGCCAACGCGCTTGGCTTTGGCGGTCTTGTCCATATCGGTTGCGGAACGCAACTCGGCTTCCAGGGTGGATGCCGAGGCCAACGTGTTGCCCTGAGTATCGTCAATGACCTGCACGAACATGTGCTTGGTCGAACGGAATACCGAGAGACGGGGACGCGCGGCGGTACCGGAGACGTGCTTGCGAACGCGCGTGTGGCGACGCTTGCGAGCAGCGAACTTCGTCTTATTAGCCATGTTTACTTACCAGCCTTTCCGACCTTGCGGCGGATCTGCTCGCCCTCGTAGCGAACACCCTTGCCCTTGTAGGGGTCGGGCGCGCGGAGGCTTCGAATGTTGGAGGCCACCTGGCCGACCTGCTGCTTGTGAATACCGGAAACGGTGAGCTTGTTGTTGCCCTCCACGGTGAAAGTGATTCCTTCCGGAGCCTTTACCGAAACGGGGTGGCTGTAGCCCAGCGCGAATTCCAGGTCGGAGCCCTTGGCCAGCACACGGTAACCGGTGCCAACGATCTCGAGCTTCTTGCTGTAACCCTCGGAGACGCCGATGACCATGTTATTGATCAGCGTGCGGCTCAGGCCGTGCAGCGAACGAGACTCGCGTTCGTCGTCGGGACGGTTGACTGTGAGGGTATCTCCATCGAGGGAGACGGTGATCGGCGAAGCGATCTCCTGGGAGAGTTCTCCCTTGGGACCCTTGACGCTCACGAGGGAGCCGTCGATCTTTACCTCAACACCAGCCGGCACCGAGATGGGGAGACGTCCAATACGTGACATTCTTCTCTTCCTTTCTCTTGTGACCGACTACCAGACGTATGCCAGGACTTCGCCGCCCACGCCCTTCTTGGAGGCCTGCTTGTCGGTAAGCAACCCCGAAGACGTGGACAGGATGGCGATGCCGAGGCCACCAAGCACCTGAGGCAGGTTGGTGGACTTCGCGTAAACGCGCAGGCCCGGCTTGGAAATACGACGAACTCCAACGATGGAGGACTCGCGGTTGGGACCGAATTTGAGGTCGAGAGCGAGGGTCTTGCCGACCTCTGCCTCTTCCTCGTGCCAGTCCTTGATGTAGCCCTCGGCCTTGAGGATGTCAGCGATCCGGGCCTTGAGCTTTGAGTACGGCATGGACACGGAATCGTGGTGTGCCGAATTAGCGTTGCGCAGACGCGTAAGCATATCTGCGACAGGATCTGTCATGGTCATGTGGGCACTTGCCCTTCCTCGTTACGGTTTCCGCTCTCCGGAAGACCGGAAGCGGACCTGAAACGTAGCAGTTAGTTGGTCTTGAACGGGAAACCGAGCTGGCGGAGCAGCGCGCGTCCCTCGTCGTCGGTCTTGGCTGTGGTAACCACGGTGATGTCCATGCCGCGCACACGGTCGATCGCATCCTGATCGATCTCGTGGAACATGGACTGCTCGGTCAAACCGAAGGTGTAGTTACCGTTGCCGTCGAACTGGCGATCCGAGAGTCCGCGGAAGTCACGGATTCGGGGAAGAGCCAGGGAAATCAGACGATCGAGGAATTCCCACATACGGTCTCCGCGAAGAGTCGTGTGGCAGCCGATGGGCTGGCCTTCGCGCAGCTTGAACTGTGCGATCGACTTCTTGGCGCGGGTCACCTGAGGCTTCTGACCCGTGATGAGGGTCAGATCGCGCACGGCCGAATCGATGAGCTTGGAGTCGCGTGCAGCTTCTCCGACGCCCATGTTGACAACGACCTTGACGAGCTTCGGCGACTGCATGGGGTTGCCGTAGTTGAACTGTTCCTGCAGCGCCGGAACGACCTCGTCCTTGAACTTGGTCTTGAGGCTGGGGGTGATCTTGGTTTCGGTCATTAGAGGTCCTTACCCGAGCTCTTGGACACGCGCACGCGAACGGTGCGGTTACGTCCGTCACGCTCTACGGTCTCTTCGCGGTAGCCAACGCGGCTGGGCTTCTTGGTCTCGGGATCGACGATCGCGACGTTGGACACGTGGATCGAGGCCTCGACCTTCTGAATGCCGCCACCTTCACCGGTGTTGGGATTGGCCTTGGTGTGCTTGGTGACAACCTTGACGCCCTCGATGAGGACGCGATTGGTCTCCGGGAATACCTTCAGGACCTTGCCCTGCTTGCCCTTTTCGGAACCAGAAATGACCTGCACCAGGTCACCGCTCTTGATCTTAGCCATGAGTTAGAGCACCTCCGGAGCAAGCGAGATAATCTTCATGAACCGCTTGTCGCGCAGCTCGCGCCCGACCGGCCCGAAAATACGGGTACCGCGGGGCTCGCCGTCGGTGTTCTTGAGGATCACTGCCGAGTTCTCGTCGAACTTGATGTAGGAGCCGTCAGCACGACGGGTCTCCTTCTTGGTACGAACGATGACGGCTTTGACGACGTCACCCTTCTTGACGTTTCCGCCAGGAATTGCGTCCTTGACGGTGGCGACGATGATGTCGCCAATACCTGCGTAGCGACGGCCAGATCCACCGAGAATACGGATAGCAAGGATTTCCTTGGCTCCCGTGTTATCGGCGACCTTGAGCCGTGACTCTTGCTGAATCACTGAATACTCCTGTCGTCTCGCCGGTTCTCACGACGCCGCCAGAAGATCTCTGACTGACGCGACGTGGGCCTTGCGGAACACTGTGTTCGGGATGATTGACGCACCGGTCTGCCATTTCATCAGGAATGGAAGTTGGCGGTTGCGCCTGGGACTGTCCATGCCAGGAACATCTGGTCCCGCTTCGATGGCGGGCGCATGCACCCGTTGACAGCGGCATTATGCACTGGCACGAAAAATCCGTGGTTGCGCGCAGGCCGAGTCGACCCACACAAGTAATCAAGGCTACCACAGGGCAACTCCCCCGAACAGGGCCAGATAAGCCACAACGACGGGAGGTACTTGACGTTCATCACCTCTCCGTCGGTTGAGACGACGACCGGGGCCGTGGCGGGTCATTGCGAACCGCCTCGGCCCCGATATTGTGCGCCATCAGAGGACTGCGCGAGGTGCACTCAGCGCGTCGCCAGATCAGTGCGCCTTCTTGCGCCGAAGAGCCACCACCGCGGTGCCGGCAGCCGTGGCCGCCGCGCCCAGGCCGGCAACCCACATCAGCTTGCCGGCTCCAGTGCTGGCCAGGCCGGACTGCGTGGCGGGTGCGGAACCCTTCGAGACGGCCGGGGTCTGAGAGTTCACCCCCGTCCCGCTTGTTGCGGTCTGGCCCTGAGAGCCCGAGGCCGATTCGTTGCCGGTCGGGCTGTTGGCGCCGGCGCCGGCTCCGGCTTCATCGTGATCAGCGATGCTTGCCGGAGCCTTCTCGCCAGCGTCACCGGCATCTGCAGGATCACCAGTGGCGGCGGGCCCTCTTCCGCTCTTCATTCCGTCATCCTTTCCGGTCTCCCCTGACGGGGCTCCGGAACCCAGCTGACCGGGTTCCTTATCCGCCCCATCAGCGCCAGGCGCCTTCTGCCCCGAGCCCGCGCCTTCATTTCCGACGCCGGGGTCCTGCTTTACCGGGTCGGTCGGGGTCGGGCTTGGCGTCGGGTCCTGCTTTACCGGGTCGGTCGGGGCCGGGCTTGGCGTCGGGTCCTGCTTTACCGGGTCGGTCGGGGCCGGGCTTGGCGTCGGGTCCTGCTTTACCGGGTCAGTCGGAGGAGGCACCATCTCGCCGACCTTCGAGTCAACCAGAGTGCCGTACCCCTGGAACACCTTCGTCGTCGGGGTCACGCGCTTGGCTTCGGGTGCATCACACGTCGGTTGTGCGACGCTGATCTGGAAGTTCGCGCCACGGCTCGCGTCGCCCTCTTTGAGGGTGCCTGAGAGGAAGGAAAGCGTGTGCGTTGTTCCGGGACCCCAGGCGCCTTCCTTGACGGTGGAGTTTGCCGTGGTCGGATACGGCAGGTTCATCTCCCACTTCCCCTGGGCGTCCGCCTCGACGGTTGCGATCACTGCATTGCCATCGATGGAAACCGTACCCTTGTCGTACTTGACGGCCACCGTGGACCCTCCGGTTCCATTCGGGTGCTTCCACCCCGTTCCCGAAACCTTGATGGCCTGCCCCTCGGAGACCACGGTGGCCCCCGTGACCTTGGCCCCTGCGTCTTGCTTGGACTCGACGGTCTTGACGCTTACATCGGCGCCTGATGCACCCTTGTTCTGGCCTTTGACGGTTCCGGTTGACGTTGCGGTCAGCTTGACGAGAGTGTCCGCGTTGATCGGGGTCGGCTCGGCGGGCTGCCAATCAGCGGGTGCGCCCTCAGTTGCCTTGTTCTGCACGCCCAAAACGGACGTCGAGGAGGTGGTGAACTTTCCGGTCCGGTAATCGATGGTGAAGGGCACTTCCGCGTTCTTGTACGCCCCACCCTTGTCGACGGCGAACACACCTTTGGGGGTCACAATCACGTCGTTAACACCGAAGGGAGCGTCCACGGAATTTTTGGGAACGATAGCGGCGACGGTGTGGGTGCGGCCGTCAATCACATATACACCCCTGTCAGGAGACTTGCCGTCGAAATCAGTGAGGTAAACGACGTCGTTGTCCTCATCCGCGTCCAGAGACAGCGCCCTTCCACCAAGATCGATCCACTTCTTGAACTCGCCCGTGGTCTTGTCATAGACACCCACACCGGAGTTCTTCCCTTTGTCGCCCTGGGACGAGACATAGATTTCATTGAGCGAGTGATCCGCCACGACGTCGGAGGCGTAGAGATTGGCCTCGGGATCATGCTTATGGAGCTTGACCACCTGAATCGGCTTCGAGAGGTCTTTCAGGTCGTAGATCTTGACCTCATCCCTCATACGGACCGGGAAGTAAGCCTTCCCTTCAGATTCGTCCACCCACATATTCATGACGGTCGTGGCCCTGTCCTCGACATCGGCCACGTTGATCTTCTGCAGGAATGCGTAGGTCTTTGTATCGAAGACCACCACCGAACCCCGAACGCCAACGAAGGCTTTACCGTCTGCGATGCGAACCTCGCGTGGATGGGTGAATTCAACCTTCGCGCGCTCCTCGGGCGAAAGCCTGGAGGTCGAAAAGACCTCCTTCAAGGTGGCCTGGTCATAAGCGGTGACCTCGTTCGCAATGGTGTTGGTCACCCATACCGTGTTGTTCACATCGTCCACATCGATCCCGAAGGGCCCCTTGAGCTGAACACCAGCAACCTCAGTCCCGCCCCTCGGAATATACGGCACGGTGTCCAGGGCAACGGTCTTCTCGATTTTCATGGTCTGCGGGTCGATCTTGGCAAGAGTGGCCGTGGTGTTGGCCCCGCCAAGGGCCGTACCGGTGGCCCAGAGAGCGTCATTCTTCTTCGAATACGCCAGCTGGTACTGTCCCGGCAGGCCTTGGGTCTGCTCAGCACGGACATCGAAGCTGCGATACTCGCACGCTGCCGAGGCTGCACCGTGAGCCGGAGCCGTTGCGGCGCCCACCCCGTCTGCCTGCGCCGCCGTGAGCGTGCCCGCGAAAGTCAGGGCCGTTGCCGCAGAGACAGTCGCCCATACCTTGAATCCTCGAGGGCGGAAATTGTTGTAAGAAAACATAGTGATCCTCATAGTTTTCTGGATGCGATTGATGTCCATGAGCCATCGGCGGGAATATCGGTTCGTTTGCCGCATTCGCAGAAACCGGACCGGATTATCACAACGACAACCCTTGGTACGTGTTAAAGCTAACCTACTCTCGCGCTTAAGGTAACCTTAGTTATCGTTGCAATGTGCTTTCCTCGGGGACGACCAGGGGCGCACCGGTCACGGGGTCTTCCACGACCAAGGCGTCGAGGTCGAACACGTCGCGGATCAGGGCGGCATCGACGATCTCACGGGGCCTTCCCTGGGAGATGATCCTTCCGTCCCGCATCAGGACGAGTCGGGTGGCATACCTAAAGGCGAGGTTGAGGTCGTGGAGAACCATGACGATCGTTCGGCCCGTGCCATGGAGTCGGCGAGTCAGATTGAGCACCTCGACCTGGTGAGTGATGTCCAGGTAAGTGGTGGGCTCATCGAGCAAGATCAAGGGTGTGTCCTGGGCCAACGTCATCGCGATCCAGACCCGCTGGCGCTGCCCGCCGGAAAGTGCTTCCAAGGACCGTTCTCTGAGTGACAGAACATTCGCCGCTGTCATCGCGTCGACACACGCGCGTTCGTCCTCATCGGTCCACGCACGCAACAGCGACTGATGCGGGTAACGCCCACGAGCGACGACGTCGGCGACGCTCACCCCCGAGGGAGCCTCCGGGGTTTGCGGCAGCATCGCCAACACCCGGGCAATGTCCTTGGTACGGCTCTTGTCCATGGCGGCGTCGTCCAGGAAGATCTTTCCCGCGGATGGAGTCAGCACCCGTGACAGCGTCTTGAGCAGAGTGGACTTTCCACAGGCGTTCGGCCCCAGGATCACCGTTAGCTCGCCGTCGGGAACCTCGAAGTCAATCCCAGGGAGCACCGCGTCCTGCCCGTAGCCCACGGTGATCCCTTCGGCGCGCAATCTGCTCCGACGAGCCGTCGTTTCGTTCATGCTCTCCTCCGTTCCATGATGATCAGGTACACCAGATACAGGCCGCCCAACGCGCCGGTCACCACGCCCGCGTTGAGCGAAACCGGCAGGAGATACTGGCCCGCCACATCCGCGCAGAGGACGATTACCGCCCCCATGAGTGCCGCGGTGATCAGCCCTGCGCCGCGCGAGGGGGTCAGGCTCCTGCCGATGTGCGGGGCCGCCAGTGCCACGAAGGCCAGCGGGCCGGTGATCGAGGTGGCCAGACCGACCAGGAGCACTCCCACGAACATCCCGGTCACTCGCCACGCGTTGACCCGTATCCCCCTCCCGACGGCGAGTTGGTCCCCGAACCGGAGCATCGCCATCGGCCTGGAAGCCTTCATCAGGAGCGGGGTCAGAATCAGGAGCCCGGCCGCAATCAGGAGCGTTTTGCTCCAATTCATGGTGTTCAGAGATCCCGCGAGCCAGGAGGCTGCGGTCTGCGCCTGCGTCAACGAAGCCCGAACCACCAGGAGCGAGTTGACCGCGCCCAACGTGGCTCCGGTGCCAATTCCGATCAGAACGAGTCGGTATCCTCGCAGCCCGGTGCGCCTGGTCAACAGGTACACCACGAGGGCCGTGCCGAATCCGCCCAGGATCGCTCCGGACGCGACACCGAGTGGACCGGCGTCGAACACGAGGATCTGCAACAACGCTCCCGTGGCCGCACCATGGGTGAAGCCGATGACGTCGGGGCTGCCCAGGGCGTTGCCGGAAAGAACCTGGAAGATCGCACCAGAAAGACCCAGCGCGGCGCCCACCCCGATCGCGGCGACCACCCTGGGCAACCGGACCTGGTTCACGAAGTAGATATCGAGCCGGTCTCCCCTGCCCATGAGTGCCTGGTACACGCCCGAGGGGCCGAGGTCCCGTTCGCCCTGTGTCATGGCCCAGGCCGAGACCGTCACCACCACCAGGACGAGAATCAGGTGCACGACCAGCTGGCGAACCGGGATGTCCGCGCTGATGCCCCGCCTCACCGAGAGGACGGAACGGCCCGAGAGGTCCTTTCGGAACGGTCCTTTGCCGATTCCCCGACGGTTCGTTGTCGCGCTCACAGGGACCTCACCCGCCGACCGGACATCATCGCCATGAACAAAGGGCCTCCGGCCAGGGTCGCGATGATTCCTACCTGCGTCTCTTGCGGTGCGATGACGATACGGGCCAGGACGTCCGCCGCCAGCAGCCATGCGGGCCCAGAAGGAGGGACCCGGCGTTGACCCATCGGACGTCATTGCCCACCGCCCGGCGGACCACGAATGGGACGGCCAGTCCCACAAAGGCCACCGGGCCCATGGCCGCGGTGGCCGCCCCCGTCAGCAGGGCCACGGAGACCAAGGTGATCGTCTGCGTCCTGACGAGTCGGACGCCGAGTGCGACGCCGGATTCCTCCCCAAGGGCCAAGGCATTGATCGAAGGGCCCACGGCAACGGCCAGAATCAGCCCGAGCGCAATCATGGGGCCGACCGACTCCACGATCGCGATGTCCCGCCCCTCAAGGGAGCCAGCGACCCAGAGTCGAAACTCGTCGAAGGCGTCCCGGTTGGATAGGACCAACGCCTGGTTGACCGCGGCCAGAGCCGCGGAGAGAGCAACACCCGCGAGCGCAAGGCGAACAATCGATCCCGTTTCCCCACGGCCTAGGACAAAGACCCCGGCGCCGGCTACGGCCGCTCCCACGAGCGCCGCGAGCATGTAGAGGTGGATGTTCAGCGGCCCGAACAGCACCACGGACAGCACGACGGCGACGGAGGCGCCCGAGTTGACACCCATCAGCCCAGGTTCCGCCAGGGGGTTGCGCGTCAGCGACTGCATCAGGGAGCCCGCGACTCCGAGGGCCGCCCCGCAGAGGAGACCCAGCAGGGTACGGGGTATCCGCTGTTCCATCACGATGGTGCGGGCAGTAGCCGAGCCCGCCCCGCGGAAGACTTCGGCGACGTCGGAACCGGTCAGCCCGTTGGATCCGAAGCGCAGCGAGGCAAGAACGGACGCCACCGCACAGACCCCGAAGAGTCCGCACCAGACGACTCGACCCAGCGAATGCCGCCGCCCATCCGAGACCGTCATGGAGTCGACCACGATGGCAGTGCCACGAGAGGGATGATCACCTCGCACCGCCGCCTAGGATTTCTGAGTCGTGGCGCGACGGCGTCGGACATACCAGACGGTCGCGGCGATCAGGGCCATGACAACGAAAGCGATGGTGCCAACCCAGGGGAATTCAACGGAATCTTTCTTGGTTTCGGTCGAAGCGTTCTCGGCGTGGCCCCCGGTTTTCTTGGCTGTGGCACCCGGGCTCGCCGTTGCCGTGCGCTTCGACTTGTCCTTGGCGTCGTCGCTCTTTCCGCTCTCCGCGTTCTTGTTCTCTGCGCCGTCGTGATGCTCCGAGCCGGACTCGTCGCCTGCGCCCGAGGACCCGGCCATCAGCCGGTCGTATTCTTCCTTGGAGATCGGGTGGCCGTCGGCATCGACATACTCGATCGCGTCGTCGCCCCGGCCGTTCTCGCCGGCTCCCCCGGTCTGCTCCCCGGGCTGGCTGAGGTTCGGTCCTTGCCCGTTCCCGGACGATCCTTCGCCATTGCCCCCGTGATTCGCCGCATGATCGCCGGATCCTGCATCCTGCCGCGTGCCTCCGGAGAGAATGTCTTCCGACGTGACGTTATAGCGGTGACCCCCCGAGGAGTTCTGGTTGACCCCGGCCGTGGTGAATTCCGGGCTGATGTTGGTGAAACCCTTGCTTCCCTTGCCCGGTAGGAGCTCCGTGGCCAGGAAACGGAGGGTGTGCTTGCCATCTTTCAGGTCCTTCGGCAGGATGAACGAGCCGTCCACGCGGCCGCTGCCATCTGATTTCTGTTGGTGAACCACGCACGCGCCCTGAGCGGCGTCGGCGGGACATGCATTGCCGTTGTCGATCTTGACGTAGACCTGCTCGTTCTTTGGGAATCCGGTCAGGGTGAAGTGGATGGTGTCACCGGCTTTGAGCATGCCCGGCGAGACGGAAGACGAGGTACCCTGCGTGCTACTCTTCGCGCCGCCCGGCGGAAGCGCAGAGGATGCCGTGATCCCCAGCAGGAGAACGCCAACCACGGTCCACAGGACCATGAGTGACCGATGGAAGTGCGAGCTGATCATGATGGTTTCGATTCCTTCCTTATTCCTCTGAAGTCTCCGAAGTAGGATCGGATGGCTTGCGAGTCGAGTACAGAATCACGGCCAGAAGAAGTGCCCCGGCGAGTGCGAGCAGCACGTTGTTCCAGGTGAAAACCTTATGGATGAACGTTGCTTCCTGCCCGTCCGCGCTCTGCTCCTGAAATTCCCGGTCCTGCGAGTTCCGCGCCTGGCTCCGAGCAGACGGGGAGACCGAGGGGCTTGCCGTGTGGTGAGAGGCCTTCGGGGATTCCTGGAGCGCGGCCGCAACACGTTTGGCGGGCCGTTGGGGTTGATGCCCCAAGGAGTGTGTGGCCGGAGCAGGGGCTCGGAGCACGCGGAGCACTCGGGCGTGGCGCGGGTTCTGGTCCTGGACCCGGCCCAGGTTCGTCATCTCACGTACGGCCGCAGCGCTCACGGGGGCCGCGGCGGAAGCGCTCGTCTGCCCCGATCGAGACTCGTTGCCGGACACCGTTGCCGCGTTTTCCCGGGGCTGCCGCGGCACCGTCGACCCTTGAGCGCGATTGTCATTGACAGGGCCGGCACCAGCCTGTGAGTTTCCGTGGCTTTCGGGAATCGTGAGCAGATCCCAACCCAGCAAGCTTCCGAAGTCCTCGCTCTCTCCGCTCTGGACCACGAGGCGGTAGTCGCCCGCCACCGCGTCGTCGGGCAGGTCGTAGCTCAAAGAGCGGTTCGAATCCAGGCGGGTCCAGCCGTTGCCCCACTGGCTACGAGGCGCTGCCTCGGCGTAAGGGGTGGCCCTGACCCATTGCCTGGGTTGACCACCGGGCACTTCGACCGTGATCCGCGTGCCCTCGCGGTTCACCCGGACGCCCCGGCGCGAGCCCTCCGAGAGTTCATCGAGTCCGAGCGCGGGCGGTGCATCGTTGGGACGGTACTCGCCTAACGTGAAGTCGAGGACGCCTCGGCCACCAAAGCTCATGGAGAGATCGCCAGGGCGGAGGGAGCCCGAAAGAAGGCGCAGGGTGTGGCCGCCTTCGGAGAACGCGGGTGACGATGTAGAGGTCGTTCCATCCGGCAGGGCGATCCATGTGTCGAGGACCCCGGTGGACGGGTCAGGATCGACGAGTGCCCAGATGGTCTTGTTGGAGTGAATTTCTTCGTCCCGTCGGGAGATCGCGCCGTCATCCAGTTTCACCGCGACCTTAGGGGCCCCCGTCTGGCCACCGGGGTTGCACCATCCCTCGCCGACCAGATGGACCTTCTCACCGCGGGCGATGGTCTTGTTCTCTATTCGTGCGGTGGGCCGGCTCGCCTGCGTGGTGCATTGGACGTCCGAGATTTCCTGAATGGGCTCGGCCGCCTCTCCATTGACCGGGATCGGCGCGGTGACGGCTCGACGCTGCACATCCCCGTCAAGGTTCCGGCCGGACTGCGCCGTGATGGTCATGTATTGCCCGGTCTTGCCCCGGCGCAACTCGTCGGGAGCTTTGACGGTGATGTCGAAGGATCCCGTCGGGTCGATCGTGTACAGGCCGTGTTCGGGGTCCTCGGGTCCCGAACCCTTCGGGATGAGAAGAACCCAAGAGGTCGGATCCTTGGATTTCCCGAGAGAGGCCAGATGATCGCTGATGGCCTGGTCGCCACGGGAGTATTGGTCGATGCGCCCGGATGGTGCCTGGTAGTTGACCTTGATCGACACGATGGAGCCGGACTTTCCGTCTGCCGTCTTCCATCCCTTGCCGACCAGGTGCAGCGTGGAGTCTTCCCCGGTGGTGAAGGGCGCGACGTCGATGGTTGCCGGCGCGCCGGAATCCGCCGACGACGTCGCAGAAACCCACGGCAGCTCTGAAGCGGGCGACCCGGCTTTTCCGGACACCGATACCTTCAGAACGGCGTTGCGTGGCAGGTCACCGTCTTTGAGGCTTCCGCTCAAGAAGTGGATCATGTGGTTGGTACCAGGGAGCCATGGCTTGTCCGAGTTCCCCTTCGTGGGGAAAGGCAGCTCTGCGGAGAAGGTTCCATCGGGGCCGGCCTCGAATTCGCTGACGACGCTCTCGCCGTTCACGGCCACGGCGCCTTTGTCGTATTTCACGGCGATCCGGGCTCCCCCGGCGACGGAATTCTTCCAACCTCTGCCTTCAACGCGGATCTTGCCCTCGACGTCGACCGTCCGGGGCCCGGAGACCTCGGCGGTTTGTTCATTGGTCTTAACGGACTGTCTGTTCGATGCGTCGTCGGCCGCGGCACCGGGAAGGACCAGCCATGCGGTCAGGACCAGGAGCAGAGCGAGCAGGAGCGAGAGGAGTACCCTGGTGTGCGAGCGAGAGCGGGCGATGGTGCGAGAGGATCCGATATTCATCATGGGTTATGGAGTTCTTCGATTACTGGCAGGAAAGGTGCCGGAGCCGCTCAAGTGACCCCGGCCGACTTGGTCGCTCAGGGGAGCTCGGCGAGAATGTCGTCGACGATGCCGTTCATCAGCAACGGGCCGCCGGTTGAGGTCCAACGGGATCCATCGACGGTGATGATGTGGTGGTTCTTGTAGGCGGACAGGTCGGTGAAGCCCGAGGTCTCCTCGGCCGTCTTGAGCACCTGGACGGCACCGTCCCGGTCGGCAGTGGAGTCCGAGTGCGGATTCGCCTGGCTAGCGCCGCCTAGCGTTCCGAAGAACAGGTAGTCCGCGTCGATGGTCGCGAGGTTCTCCAGGGAGACTGGATCCGAATGTCCCCTCCCCTCACGGTCCTGGGATTGCGGCCGCTTCAGGCCGAGCCCCTCCAAAACCTGGCCCGCCGGAAGTTCTTTGAGAATCAGAGACGGACCACTGCCCTGCCACCGAACGATCGAGAAGGTCTTGTCCCCGTAAATCGGTGCGAGGTGAGCCTTGCCCTGTTCGATCTTGTCCCGGAAAGCAGTCTTGACTTCCTCACCCTTTGTTTCCAGGTTCAGCGCGCGGGCAGCGGTATCGAAGTTCAGCTCCCACGGACCGCCGGCGTAACCGCAGAAGACCAACGGAGCTATCTGACGCAGGATCTCCAAGACGTCCGGTCTATTGTTCACGCTGGTCCCGTCAACGATGATCAGGTCGGGCTTGAGGCTGGAGATCTTCTCGTAGTCCAAGTCCCCGATGCCGCCGACCAGAGGAATGTCCTTGGCCTTTTCCGCCAGATATCCCGGGACGGAATTCTGTCCACGGCCGGAGACGGTGCCCACCGGGGTGACGCCCAGCGCAAGGGCCGCGTCCAGGGTGGGCTCGGACAGCGCGACAACGCGACTCGGCTTCTCCGGCACGCGCACCTCGGCGTCATCGATGTCCTTGACCACGCGCTCGGAAGTATTTTCGGAGTGCCCGCCTGAGGCGAAGACGCCGCATCCGGTGAGGCACACCATGGTAATCACCGCGACCACCAGGGCGATGACCGGCCTCAAACGATTCCGTGGAGTGCGATCACGCCGACGCGCCGAGTGATTCATTATTAACCGTTCCCTTATCCCTTGATATGGCTACCCTCAGTTTACTGTCTTTTCGCGGTTCTTGTCATCGCTGAGCTGGCTTGGGGAAACGTTGGGAACGGCCCGAAAAAAGGTCCTCGCATCGGCAGTCCTCGGATTGATTTCTTCGCTCAAGTCCCTGCATTCATGTCACTCCTGAGGACCCGTCGCTCGGTCCCATACAGCACACGGAATGCGCAAGGTCGCAGGGATCGTGAGCAGAACAAGAAGAAGTACAGCGCAGCCAGCCAAAGCTCCGGATACCATCGGATAAGTTCCGGAGCTCCATCCCATGGCAGTAGTGACGACGACTACTCCCCAGCCGCTGAACAATGAACGCTGCACCATGAACAGGGAGGTCGCGGCATCGGTCCGATGCGCCTCTATCTCCCAGAATGCCGCACCCTGGGTCAGTAGCACGGTTTGGCTCAGGGCCACCCCGAAGCAAAGCATGAGCACGGCCGCGCCCCAACCCCCAGCAATGGGTGAAAAGATCAACGCCGCTAATGCGAGGAATCCGCCGCCAACAGAACCTGCGAGCACCACGGGTCGCGTTCCGAACCGCGATTTGAGATGGAGCATGATCTGACCGCCCACGAGCAAGCCCAATGTCTCCGGAAACATCATGAAGCCGATCTCGTGCGGCGGTACTCCACGCCCGCCAAGTACCAGAGGCAGTGCGAAAAGGAACCCTGCGAGACCCGCCGAGGCGCAGGAGACGATCCAAGATCCGGTGCGATATGTCTGCAACCGAAAAAGACCAAGGTCAAAGGCCGGTCGGCAGACCCGTCGGGTACGACGAACTGCACCAAACACTCCGAGTGCGCCGATAAGCGTGAGTGCAGCCGCCAGAGCAACAGCCCCGACTTGGACAGGTCCACCCGGGTCGAGACCGGCAACCAGCAGCGGGCCTCCGATAGCCAACGCTCCGCAGGAGAGACAGCCCGTGATTAGTCCGTAAACATCGAATTTGCCTTTCGGCTTCCCTGATCCAGATTTCAGTTGATTGTCCGAGGGCGACAAAGGTTCCTGGTCAGGCTCGGAACCGAGTCTGGCCGGCGTCAGTAGCATCAACGCAGCCAACGTGGTAAGCACCGCCAAAGGAAACATAACTCCGAAAATCCAGCGCCACCCCAAGTGCTGGACAATCATTCCCCCAAGTACTGGTCCGAGCATTGGTGCAATTGTCAGAGGAACCAGAGTGATCCTGGCAATGCGGAGTCTCTGTTCACCCGTGGCTCCTCGGTACATCATTGCCAGGCCAACAGGTACGAGAATCCCGGAGCCAGCACCCTGAACTGCACGGCCTAAGACCAGGACTTCGAGGCTTGGTGCAAGCATCGCTATCAGCAATCCAGTGGCGAAGACGGCCAGGCAGCATACGAAGGTTCGGCGCGTGCCCAGCGTCGCTCCGGCCCAGCCTGCCATAGGCAGAGTAACTGCAGAGGCAATGAGGAAAGACCATTCGACTGCGCCCAGCGCGGGGGCAGGGACGCTGAGCTCCGTGGCAAGATCCGGCAAGGCCGGATTGATCACGGTGCCATCGAATCCGTTGAGGGCCATCGCCAACAGATAGACGATAATCGCAACGACAGGGCACTTTTGATTCGATTGACCCATGGACACAGCGTCCTGAGTTGGACTTTTCCGGCTCATTGCCGGTGCCTTTCGCGGTTCGGTCCGACCGCTCCGGGCCTGCACCCCGTGGCTTCTTCCGATACAGCCGTACGTCGCTCCCCCGGAAGTGGCTCAGGTTCATCCCGGTCTGATGAATGTGATCCACGCTTCTCGATGTGACCTGCCAGAGTCCGCCCGATCTGCGCCAAAGGACCGGGCTGGGTCATTTCCCGATGAGTGCAATCGATGTCATGAACGTCCAGACGGCCGTCAAGGAACCGATTCCACTCACGAGGGTCATGGTCGGGTCCGATCCCGGCTCGAGCCGCCCGGAAGAACAACACATCACCGTGAAAGTCTTCGTGCGAGTACTCACGCAAGATTCTGGCTGTGTTCCGGTATGTCCTGACGAGAGCCGCGAGCGTCCTTTCTGGGAGCCCTGCCATGGGAGAAGATCCGTCGGCGAGAATTCTGCCCAGTTCGACGATTGCCGTTTGTTCGCTCGCGCCTTCCCAGGAGCATCCAGCCAATGCGGAGTCATCGAGACCAGCCATCGCAAGAACGGCCGACACTGCATCGTCGAGCGGAGGCTCTCCTACTCCGCTCTCTGCCTCCGAAGGATAAGCATCGAGCAAGCTGACCGTCCCGACCTCGGCACCGGCCGCCTGCAGCTGCGCAGCCATGACATGGGCGACCATTCCGCCCAACGACCACCCCACCAGGTGGTACGGTCCGTGAGGTTGGATTTTCCGGATGGCTTGGACGTAGTCCCGGGCCATTTCGGCGAGGGATCGAGGCTGGGCCTCGGGATCAAGAACTCCACGCGCTTGCAACCCCCATACTGGAAGATCATCCGGAAGGAATTTGGGCAAGCCTGCGTAACACCACGACAGTCCGCCTGCCGGATGGATGCAGAACACTCCCCCATTCCTTGAAGGACTCAGTTGGCGGGCACGACCCAACGGCAGAAGTACCTGGAGGTCCGCATCAGACCTCTGCGAGCCCTCCCCAACATCAAGAACGCGGGCCAGCAGCTCAGGAGTTGGGTAGGCCATCAGCGTTCCGACACGCAGATGCTGCCCGGTGGCTTCACAAATTGCAGCGGTGGCGGGCACTGCAAGCATGGAGTGTCCCCCAAGATCGAAAAATGAGTCTTCAGCCGAAACCGTCTCCAAGCCGAGGGTTTCGGCAAAGCATGTGGCCACGATACTTTCCGAGGCCCCCAGAGGCGGCCGCCCCTGGCTCCGACGCTCGGCCGGTGCCGGCAGCGCGGCCTCGTCGAGCTTGCCCGTGGGAGTCAGCGGTACCTCGGAAATCACGACGACGGCGGACGGAGTCATCTGAAGAGGCAACAACTCTGCCGTTCGCCGTCGCAGAGCCATCGGATCTGCCGTTGCTGGATCGGGGCCAAGAACGTGGAGGACAAGCCGCTCGTCGTTTGTTCCTATTCCCTCAACACGCACGTGGGCCCAGACGACGTCCGGCAAAGACCTAGCCGCCGCTTCGATCTCCCCGGGCTCAATCCGAAATCCTCGCAGTTGAATCTGCCGATCCGAACGCCCGCGGAAATCCAAGATGCCATCGCGCCTGCGGACGGCCAAGTCGCCACTTCGGTACATTCTTGCCTGACTCGGGAGCAAGCCTGCTTCTTCGAGCATGGATGGGTATCGAGCAGCGAAGGGATCGGGAACGAAACGTTCCGCGGTCAGCTTAGGCCGAGCAGTATATCCAGCCGCCACCCCCGCCCCTCCGACATGGATTTCTCCCACGACGCCGTCCGGGACGGGATTGCCGAACTCGTCCAGAAGGTAGACGGAGAGATCCGGGATAGGTTCGTCGACCAAACTGATTCCGCCATTCTCAGGCTCCAGGCTGTCATAGTCCAAGGGCATATAGGTCACGTGGACGGTCGTCTCGGTGATTCCATACATGTTGACGATCTGCGGACTGCTCGGTTGGTGACGCTGATGCCAGTCACGTACCACGGCCGGATCCATCACCTCACCGCCCAGGATGATCGTGTGCAAGTCCCATGAGGACGTGCACGACGTTCGTCCTGTGAGCTCCGCCCCTGGATCGACATCCGTCTGAGCACCCTGACCCTCTGCGAGCGCCTCGTCTTGCGCCACGGAGGCCTCGGCCAGAACCAACTGCCCAAAGGCCGACGGGGTCTGGTTAAGGACTGTGACACGTTCCTTTCGAAGCAGACGCAAGAAGTCGTCCGGGCTGCGGCTGATCGACCGAGGTACGACGACTACCGAGCCTCCGTGCAGCAGCGCCCCATACATTTCCCAGACGGCGAAGTCGAAGGCGAAGGAGTGGAACAGGGTCCAGACATCGTCCGAAGAGAAATCGAACCAGTGCTGAGTAGACCGGAACAGACGGAGGACATTGGCCTGGCTTACGACCACGCCCTTGGGACGGCCGGTCGAGCCTGAGGTGAACACGATATACGCAGGATCCTCCGGGCGAGGAACACGGTCCTGGGCGACACAAGATTCGACGACGGACCGCCTGGTCGAAGCGGCTTTTCCACCATCGGCGTCGTCGGACAGTGACCCTAGTTCTATGAACGTCGCCTCGGGTGCAGAAGCCTTGAGCGCATCCACGAATTCGGGAGAGAGCGAAGCCCCCGTTCCCAGCTCGTCTCCAGCTGCGTACAACACCGCCTTCGGTGCGCTGTCCTCCAAGGTACTCCGCAACCGCCCTATCGGATACCCCGGGTCTAGCGGAATGTAAGCGACCCCCGCTCTCAGGCACCCGAGCATTACCGTGACCTGACGGGGTGACCGCTCCACCAACAAAGCCGCTCGATCACCAGGTCCGAAGCCACGGAGGATCAGGCAATCCCTGATCCGGGCGGACTCGGTGTCCAAGTCTGCGTAGCGGAGTTCGGTACGCTGACCGGAACTCGCTACGTCCTCGCCGGTCGGGTCTTCGAACGGGCAGTCAAGAGGCGAAGGCGGACCCACCACAGCGACGCGGTCAGCGTACTCCTCAAAGCTCCGTTCAATCGCCTCGGTCAGAGACTCGGATTCCCCTGCCCGATGCAGGGCCCTGTATTCGAGCATCCGCTTGGCTTCGTTCTCGGCCGTGAGCCATGCGGTTTCGACCAACGGTCCATCACCGATCCGGCTCTCGGGATGTTCGACGGCTCGACGCAACAGCTTCTCGAACCAAGTCGACAAGTCCTCTACCGTTTGGTGATCGAAGATGTCCGAAGCGTATTCGAATCGAATTTCGATTTTGTCCCCGTCTCCGGGCGCATAAGAGATCTCGCACGTCAGATCAAATTTGGCTGTTCCCGTGCCCAGAGTCTGCGGATAGGCGACGCCCACGTCGGTTCCGAAGTCGACCGCATGGTCGCCAATGTTCTGACTCACGAGCATGACCTGGAACAACGGATGACGTGAGGGGCTACGATCTGGAGCCACAGCGCGTACGACCTCGTCGAATGGCGTTCGCGAGCGTTCCAACATCGTCAAGGACTCTTCTCGAACACGCTCGAACAATTCTTCGAAGCGAGGATTGCCAGAAGTGTCCGTGCGGGTCACGAGGGTATTGGCCACGAATGCGACTTGTTCCTCTTCGGCCGCAGAAGCCCGGTTGCTCGAGATCGTGCCAATAGGCACATCGGTTCCGGCGCCTGTTCGCGTCAGAAGTGCCGCCAGTACCCCCTGGAATATCATGTGCGGAGTCAGGCGGTGGGCACGAGCCACCGAGTAGAGAGCCTTACCAACGGCTCTGTCGAGCGTCATCCGGACCTCGCCGCCGACGCGGTCTCGTATCTGTGGCCGCTCCCTGTCGGACGGAAGCGCAATTTCGGTCGGAATCCCGGACAATGCCGATTTCCATGCCTCCAGCTCCGCGTCCGACGCGGCTCGGTCACCGCGGGTTTCGTCTATCAGCACCTGTGGAGTGCAGGAATCGATGGGCTTTAGAAGTGGGCCAGTTTCGACGGCAAATTCCGACGCATCCCCGCTGGCGTGAACTCTGTAGGCTGCGGCGAGCGTGCTGAGGACCGGGCCCAGGGACCAGCCGTCGGCGGCGATGTGGTGAAGAACCAAGACCAGCCCCTCACCCCGGTCGGCGCAGACACGCCACGCTCTCAACGGCAACTCACGGCTGACATCAATCACGAGATCCAAAGCGTCGACCAAGTCCGGGTTCCCCACCGACTGTGCCGCCTCGCGCACTCGAAGAGCAGCCTCAACTTCCTCACGTCTCCATTCGCGAATTGTGGGGCGGCCTTCGTCGTCGGCGGGGAAACTGCAATGGAGGTTGCGCCAACGCATCGCCGTGTCCACCAGAGCCAGGGCTAGGGCCTCCGGGTCAAACACACCAGGAAACCGTAGAACCACGGGGATCGAATACAAAGCGGATGGACCCTCGAGCTGTTCGAGGAACCACAACCGTCTTTGAGCAGCTGTCAACGAATTCGTAGAACTTGGGGATTCGCCGGCTTCGCGACGCTCCACGTCATCTGGTCCGGATCCGACGAGAGGCTTCACACCCAGGTCTGCATCTTCACCGATTCTGACGCTGTCATGGGTCTGGAGCGAGGAAGCAATCTCCCCAATCGTCGGAGCGGCAAACACTGACCGGAGGTCCGGCCCATTCATAGTGGATCTGGGTCCGTGACCCCCCTCGTATTGACGAAGCCGGCCCACGAGGCGCGCGGCAGTCAACGAATGGCCTCCAAGAGCAAATAGGTCGGAGTCGGTCTTCAGAGACTGCGGATCCCGTCCAAGGAGTTCTCCGAAGACCTTGGCCACACGACGTTGTACCGGATCCATGTCAGCCCATCCGAGGCCTCGGCCGTCGTAGTCCGCTAGCCTCAATGGAAGACTCTGCAGCTGTTTCCGGTCGACTTTGCCACGCTCGGTTAACGGCAAAGCTTCCAGCCGTATGAGGGCGGTAGGGACCATTGCAGAGGGAAGACGGTTTCGCAGGGAAGCCAACAGCCTCCGACGTTCCCCCTCGTGGAGAGGATTGCCGCGGACCACGTAACCGACCAATATCGGACCATGGCCAGCGTCGCGTACTGCGACAACCGCCTGTCGCACGCCAGGCAGATCGAGGAGTGCGCGCTCGACTTCCTCAGGTTCAATGCGGACTCCCCGGAGGGAAAGCTGGTTGTCCGCCCTTCCCAGGAAGGACAACGCCCCATCCCGCTCACGGCGTACAAGGTCACCGGTGCGGTAGGCGCGCGTTCCATCGGCCATGTGAAAAAATGCATGGTCTGTCTCTTCGAGCCGGTCCAGGTATCCGCGGCTCACTGACCCACCGGCTACGGCAAGTTGCCCGGGGAATCCCGTAGGACATTCTCGATCCCACCCATCCAGGACGAGCGAAAATTGCCCGGGAAGACTGTGTCCGATGCTGGGCCGGTCGTGGTCGCAGATTGCAGCTACTAGGGAGTCAACGGTGTTCTCCGTCGGACCGTAAGCATTTGCAGTGAGCACTCCCGTTCCAGCAATCTTGCGGAGACGGTCCCACAGGGAACCAGAACAGGCATCACCGCCAATGAATACGCTGGTCACCGGGTCTGTGCCGCCTGGATCGAACCCAGCATCAAGCAGGTGCTCGAGTACGGCTGGGGAAATATCCATGATGTCTGCCCGGTGCTCACGGATTGCGGCAATATGCAGGGCGGCTTCGCGCAGACATTCTTCGGAAGGGACCAATAGAGTGTGGCCGAGCAACCAAGTGCACATTGGGCTCAGCCCTGAGTCGAAGGCAAATGAATGTTCGTGGACAGACACCATGGGTTCTGTCTGGCGTCTCGCTCCCTTGTCGGCTGCCTGATGACGATCCTTGGCCCGGAGACATGCCGGCAGGTACAGACCACCTACGGTGCGCATGAAGTGGTCGAGATTCCGGTGTTCGACGACGACCCCTTTCGGCGTACCCGTCGAGCCCGAGGTGAACAGAACATAGGCGACGGCGTCTTCCGAGACTGCCCCGCTGCGCTCCGCGTCGGTCACTGCGCTAGGATCGCGGCCTTCCAGGCTGGCGCAGGTTTTCGGGTCGTCAAGATCAATGACCATCGGGACCGGTTGATTATCCGCCACGGCCGTACGGTCGGCGTCTCCGGCGATCACCACGGCCCGGGGCTTGGCGGCAGCAATAACTGCTCGAATACGGCCGCCCGGCCAAGCCGCATCCATGGGAACGAATGCCGCACCGACCTCCAAGACGGCAAGCGGCGCAAGAATGCCCCACGTATTTCTGGAAGTGAGCACCGCCACTCGATCGCCTGGGACAATACCGCAGGCGAGCAATTCCCTTGCAAGTTGATGCGTACGGACTGAGGCCTCTGTGCGTACAAGGTCTGCATCAGGTCCAATGAGTCTGCCTCCCGTACCGATGGGGTCCGAACCGGAGTGGACGAGGGACGTGGTTCCCCTCAATGCTGACGTCGGCTGGGAGAGATGCCGAATCAAATCGACGATTCGAAGGCCTTCGACTCGTTCCATGGCATGATGCGCGAAGGGCCCGGGACGATCCAAGATATTGAGTGCAGAAGCCGTTGATTCCGCTCCGTCCTGCGGAGGGCGACGGATGGGGAGCTCACGGAGCAGAGCTTGTTCCTCTTTCCTCCGACTTCTGGTCAAGGCTTCGTAGAGAGCACCAAAAACCTCGGCCATTCCGCGTAGGCCCGTGTCGTCCACGGATCCTTCGGGAGTCTGCAAGACGGCTTCAGACCGGCTTGAATCCCCGGCCCGCACGTCCAAGACCAATCCCTCAACAGGTCCGTCCCATACGGGACGAGCGCGCCCGGAAGCAGCTCCCCAAGTCACTGCTCCATTGAACGGAACGATGTTCAGCTCTGCTTCGACCAGTGCACCTCCAGGGCCCACCTCACGATCGAATCGTAGGGTTTCCTGTCGAAAGCGCTGGTGCGCACTGGCTTCTCGCCAGGCCTGACTGACTCGGTCCAAATACGTCCCGACGCTCTCGTCCGGATGGGAGGTCAGGCGTACCGGGAGCATATTTTGGGCCGTGCACGGAGTTTCTCTCAACACGGCATCGCCGCGCCCCATCATGTGCACTCCGATGAGTGTCTCCTCCTTGTTTCCAGCCGCCATCACTGTCAGCCCCAAAGCACCAAGCAATAGGACAGGATCAATCCGCCACCCACCCTTCGGCTCATCAACTACGGTCCGCACAGACCGACCGCTCAAGCCACGAGGCACAACTGGAACGACGTCCTCTTCCGGCTCCTGGCCGGTCCAGAATGTGCGATCCTCGCTATGGGCCTGGCTTCCTTCATACGCGGAGAGCGCCTCGATGGCGTGACAAAAGCCATCCAGGTCATCCCAACTGGGCAACACTGTTGTTGGGTCCGGAACGCTGTCCGGGTCCGCCGTCGCTGCCGTGCAGGCTTCGGCCAATGCTTTGGACAACAGAGAGAATCCGAAACCGTCCAAGGCCAGGTGGTGTACGCGGAGGAACCATTGCGCTGATTCCGGACCGGTCACCAACAGACATGCATGGCTGACGACACCCCGGTGCAACGCCGGCGCGACATTCAAAGCCCGTTCGATCCAGGCACGGGCTGCCTCGGCTGGGTCTTGAGCATGGCTCAAGTCCACGATCTCAGGGACCGGAGGGCACGCATCAAGAGAGATCCGTGGCACGTCTGCGCACGCGTCCACCGCATGATTCCCAGGAGGTTCGGCCTCGCAAGTTTCTCCCCCAGTCTCGGTTGTTGCAGTTATCCGCATTCGGAGTGCTGGCACTGAGGCAAGGACGCCGGCTACGGCCCGTTTCCAGGCCACTACATCGATCGGCCCGGTGAGCTCCGTAACCTCAGAGACCATGAGATCAGCTGGATCTTTGGACAACCGATGTGCCATCCAGAGCCCTTGTTGGGCCGGCGTCATCGCGTATGTGTTGCTCAGCCTGGCTTGAATCGCAGCCAGCTTTTCAACCGCTGAATCGTTGCGTTCTGGATTGAGAGAAGCATGAGCCGAAGGTGCCTCGGGATTCATGGTGGTCCTTTCCGAAGAATACGGCGTCGAGGGGAAGAGAAAGCTACGGGCGAGGAGCAGGGTCCATGCCGAGCGCACCAACTCCGACACTCCCCGCCCGCACAGCTGCTACTTGGCGAAGTCCTTCTCGAGAGAATCGAGCTCCATCTTCGCGGAGTAGTAATCCAGGCGGAACGTCTCACCCGGGGTGTAGTAGACCTTGCCATCCTTGACCGCCGGCGAGGTGTTGAAGGCCTTGTCCTCGTGGATCACCTTCTTGTTGCTGTCGTCCGCGGCCACGGCGAGCCACACCTTGCCGGGCAGGCCCTTCTGGACGTTCTCCGGGGACAGATTGACCATGTCTCCGCGGTCCTTGCCCATCGAGGTATCACCCTTGACCTCATCCGGGATGGTGGTGATCTTGAAGCCCAGTTTCTCGAGAATCTGGACCTGAGGAGCCTTGTCGGTTAGGGCCGCGGCGCCCGAACCATCACCGAACACAATGAATGGGGAGACCTCTTCTTCGGGCACCTTGATCTTGTTCTTGACCTCCGAGAGGCGCTGGTCGAAGTCCTTGATGACGTCTTCTGCGGCCTTCTCCCGCCCCGTTGCCTCGGCGACCTTGGTGGTCACGTCCTGCCAGGACTTGTCGGAGTAGTCCACGACCAGGACGGGGGCGCCCATCTTCTTGAGCTGATCGACCTTGTCGAAGACGGAGTCACCGGAGTTCTTGGCGACGACGATCAGGTCGGGTTCGTAGTCGGCGACCTTCTCGATGTTCGGTGAATCATTGGACCAGAGCTTCTTGACGTTCTTCTCCGTGGCCGCCTTGGACCACTGGTTGAAGAATCCTTGATCGTCCGAGAGATCCGGGACGTTTTCCTTGGTCGCGCCGGATGCCACCACGGGTGCACCCACGGCCAGCAGCGAGCCGGTCAGCGTCGTCGACGTCGACACGATCTTCTCGGGCTTCTTGTCGATCTTGAGCTCGCCGTCGTCGGTCGTGATGGTGCGTGGCCATTTCTCTGCAGAGGACGAGGAAGCATCGGCGGATGCCTTGGAGGACCCGGAATCCCCACACGCCGCCAGGGCAATGGCCAACATCAGGGCCACGGCGAGTGCGAGTGCCCCTCGGACCCATAGTATTTTGGTTGCAACTGCTCTCATTTAGAGCCCCTTTCTTACGGCCCGCAGGCCGTGTCGAGTGCGCTCGTCCGATCAGGGTCGAGCGATTGATGCTCCGTCCTCGCGGTCGGCGACCCTCGGAACAACCATGGGTGTTCCCGTTACGGGGTCTGGGACGACGAGGCAGGAGAGTCCGAAAATGTCGTGCACCGTCTTCTCCGTCATCACGTCGGCAACCTCACCGGTGGCGACGATGCGGCCGTCGCGCATCGCGATGAGATGGTCGGCATAACGGGCGGCCTGGTTGAGATCATGCAGAACGGCGACGATCGTGCGGCCCTCTGAGATCTTGAGCCGACGGCAGAGTTCAAGGATCTCGAACTGGTGAGAGAGGTCGAGGAAGGTCGTCGGCTCATCGAGGAGGACGGTCTCTGTTCCTTGCGCAAGGACCAACGCGAGCCAAACCCGTTGACGCTGCCCGCCGGACAGCTCGTCGACAGGCCTGTTGGCCAGATCCTTGACCCGAGTCAGTCGCATGGCTTCTTCGACGGCGTCGTGATCGGCCGCGCTCCACTGGCGGAAAATGCCTTGGTAGGGCGAGCGCCCTCGGGCCACGAGGTCCCGGACCAGCATCTTCTCCGGCGCTGTGGCCGATTGCGGCAGGAGGCCCACACGACGAGCGACTTCCTTGGTCACCAACGAATGAATATCGACGCCGTCAAGACGCACCGTGCCCGCAGCCGGTTTGTGCAATCTGGCAAGGGCTCGCAGCAACGTCGACTTGCCGCACGCGTTGGGCCCGACGATCACCGTGAACGTCCCCGGGGGAACCGAAACGTCCAGTGCCTCGGAAATCATACGGTCTGAGTAGGAGAGGGCAACCCCCTCGGCGCACAGCCGGGCATTCATTGTCTTTTCCTCGCTTCCGTCAGAAGGAGACCCATGAAGTAGATTCCGCCGACCGCCGAGGTGACGATGCCAACCGGCATCGAGTCGAGCATGCTCTGGCTCAGGACGTCGGCCGCCAGCAACAAGAAAGCACCGAAAAGTGCCGAGACCATCAGGGATGCCGTCGCAGTCCGGCAGAGCATCCGAGTCAGATGCGGAGCCACCAGAGCCACAAAGGAAATCGGGCCGGCAGCCGTGGTAGCCAAAGCAACCAGTGCGGTGCCGAGGAGAACCAGCAGGATCTGCGCACGATCGACGCGCGTTCCGAGACAAACGGCCAGGTCCTCCCCCAGGTCCAGAACCTGAACCTCCCGGAACATGGCCAGAACCAACGCCTGAATCAGAAGAGTTGCGGGCCCGACGGCGATAATTCGTTCCCATCCCGCTCCTGCAAGAGAGCCGATAACGGAGGTTATTGCCCCGAAAGCGGTATCGCTGTCCGTCCGCAGGATCAACCAGCGGTTAAGACTTCCCAGCATCGAGGAGATGGCGATGCCGGCCAGGATCAACCGCAAACCGCCGAACCCACCACGGAAGGAGAACATCCAGATCGCAGTACCCGCGACCAACCCACCGATCAGGGCGGCGATTGGGACCGGAACCAGAGTCCCTCCGAAAAGAACCACCGACACCAGGATTCCCGTCTGAGCTCCCATCGTAAATCCGATGAGATCGGGGCTGCCCAGAGGGTTACGAGTCAGGACCTGGAACACCGCACCTGCGGTTCCCAGCGCTGAGCCAACGACAATCGCCAGCACTATGCGCGGAATCCGGAGTTCGAATACAACGAAGCGGGCCGAAGCTCTTCCCTCGCCGATGAAAATCCGGAAGACCTGTTCGAATCCGACCGAGGAACCGCCCAGACCGACCGCAAAAAGCCCCAGAACCACGGTCACTACCGCCAGAAGACATCCAACGATCAGTACGCGTCGCTCGACCAACACGCTGAGACGCGTGCCAGCCCGGAACCACCAGTAACCGCGGGGCGCACTCGGAACCAGAGCCCCGCCGAGATAACGCCCTTTTTCGGAACCTGCGGCTGCGTTGGCATATGGAGAGTCACCGCGGCGGGACGTGGCCCGGAGGATCATCGACGATCTCCCCTCAGCCTGACCACCATCCACAAAAGCGCAGGCGAACCCACGAAGGCGGTCAGCACACCGACCGCTATCTCGGAAGGCCGGGCGAGGGCACGTCCGAGGACGTCCGCGACCAAGAGGAGACTAGGGCCTCCGACCAGGCACAGAAGGATGATCCATCCTTGGCGAGGACCCATGACCCATGATGCGAACAACGGCACCACGAGGCCCACGAATCCAATAGGACCCGCGACAGCGGTCGCAGTCGCGCACAACACGGTCAGGGCCACCAGTGATATACCGCGAATCAAAGCGACGTTCGTCCCCAAGGCCTCGGCGACGTCGTCGCCGAGGGCCATGTCGGAGAGCCCCCTCGCGCTCAGCAAGACCATGAGAAGTCCCGCCAGGACGGGCACGAGAACCCAGACCACGGGCACATCCTGCCGGGTGAGGGCACCGACGTCCCAGTAGCGGAAGGTGTCGAATACCCGAGGACTGAGAAGCAGGAGCGCACCAACGATGCCGCCGGAGGCCGCGGAGAATGCAATCCCCGCGAGGACCAGCCGGACAGGAGAAGCTTCTCCGCCTCCGGACGCGGCAATCACATAGACCACGACGGCCGCGGCCAACGCCCCGATCGCCGACAGGAAGAACTGAGAAACGACGGACGTCAGGTTGCCCAGGCTGGCCCCCAGAACGATAGCCAGGGACGCGCCGGAATTGACACCGAGCAGTCCGGGGTCCGCTAGCGGGTTGCGAGTCACGGCCTGCATGACCGCGCCTGCAACCGCGAGCGCGGCACCCACCACGATGCCGATCAAAGTTCGAGTCACTCGCATGCCGCTGACGATGTAGCTCTCGTCGGATTCATCCGGGTGCCAGACCAAGTGCCAGACGCGGTCTATAGGAATGCTCCGAGAGCCGATGGCGATCGATGCTCCGCAGCAGAGCAGCAGCAGGGCCGTACCCAAAACAACGACGCCCAGACGAGACCTGAAGGAGCTGAGTCGCCCTTCCCTCACCACGGCCGAGGAGGCGTCCGCGGAATCCATGGACGTGCGCACGGCATGCGAGGAGGAAGAGGTCACGATGGCTCCAGCGAATCATGAGGGGCGATCCGACGCGCCAGGCGCGTCTCATCTTGAAGATAAGGCAAGGCACACCTTAAGTCCAGTTAAGGCTCCATAGATTTGCTAACCAGTCATCGCTGGGTCCGGTCGAGTTCGAGGGCTTGGGTCACCCGCTCAAACGACGACGGCGCAGTTCCACGGCGTCCTCACGCTTCCAGGCCAGAGCGACGACAACGCCGTCGACGGACGGGAACGCCGCGTCGAAACCATCAGGGACAGTACCGCTCTCCAGCAAATCCTGGAGGCCCCCAGCCCCAGCCTTCGTCAGTGCCTCGGCCCTGGCCCACTGCGACCAGGAAGCGGCGCACGGGACGGATAAGCCGTCTGGAACCACCAGGTCGATGCCGAGACGCGGCACCCCGCAACCGACGGCCGCGGCAACGCGTCCCTCATGATGCGACCAGCTCAGTGCCCGCTGCCCCGGCCCGGTCCACTCCTGGACGATGGCAATCGGACGGCCGTGAGCTTCGCGGCGGAGACATCCCGGACGGTCACAGCGTTGCTCCACGCGCCAATCCGCCGGGCGCGCGCCCGCGGCGCCCGGCCCATGCAGCTCCCTGTGCGCGCAGGCCAACAACCAACGACCGAGCAATCGGGCGGCCACCATCTCCCGCTGGGCCCACTGGCTTTGGGTTCGGGCCAACCGGTGGACAAATTTCGGCCCGAACGGACCCGGATCATTCCCCAGTGCTGCTTCGATCGGCTGTACTGGGTGCTCGGCCCACCAGATTCGGGTCACCCGACCAGGCCCCGGGGCGGCAAATGTAGATTCGCGCTCCATCATGCAACGCTCCTTCCGAAAGACCGCGGCGAGTGACTCAGCGTGGCCCTGCGACAGCAACAAGGCACACCGCCTGTACCGGAAACAGGCAAATGTATCGTAATCTCCGGACGCCATAGTTCTTTTCAGAAAGGTCCGATGATGCCATCCGAACCAGAGTTTCTTCCGCCGATCCCGCAGCGACTCAAACCGCGGGCGGGCCTCGAATTGTTGGAGGAATCAGGAAGCATCGACGCCTTTTTTGCGGAACTCGGTTCCCGTGGCGGATTGATCATAGAGGACCGTCCTGCTAGCGGAACAGCCGTCGTCACGGTCGCGCGCAAGGCCCACGGTGCGGAGGAACGCGTCGCACTTCTGCTCGCGACCACCACTCACATGCATCGGACCCATTTGGAACCGTTCCTCCTGGACCGCTATGACGCTTTCGGCGCAGCGTTCCATTTGGGGGCTTTCGAGCTTCCCCGCGAGCTGCGCACGGAGATCACGTTGCTTCCCCAAGATCCGTGGGACCCCGAGGTCGGTCAATCGAGACAACGCTGGCGATCAACTTTTGCTCTCACCGAGGCTCCGTCCCGGAGTCTGCCGGTGATTCGCTCCTCGGACGGCGGAGAAGCCAACCTCCTGGCCCTGCCAGGCGCCACGCCCCACCGGTTCACCGACGACATCGGCACCAGAGCTTCACAAGACTCATCCGAACGCACCATCGCCAGCATGCCTTCCGAACGATGGCGCGAAAACCTGCCGAAGCATGGAGACTTGAAGGAAGAGGCCTGGTCCTCAACCGTGATGAACGTTCCAGTTCGATCCTGGACGTGGCGGCCCGCCCAAGAGTACGGCGCCCCGGAAGTCACCGCACTCGTGACGGACGGGGACCGGTACACGAGTGAGTACACCCTGGTCCCAGCCCTAGAACGGGCAGTCGCCGAATACGCTCTGCCTCCGCTGTCGGTGATCTTCTTCGCACCGGACAGACCTTCGGACCGGCCCCATATGCTCGGGGCAAACCCGGACCTGCCGCGGTTCATCCAGGAAGAGCTTCTTCCGCGAGCATCGTTCCACACGCGTATCCTTTCCGATCCGCAATTGCGCGCCATTGCCGGAGCATCCCTCGGGGGACTTGCGGCGGCCGACGTCGTGCGCAGAGCGCCGGACCTCGTGGGATGCGGAATAGTCCAATCCGCCTCTTTCTGGTGGCCTGACGAGGATTCCCCCAGCGAACAGTTGCATCAATGGGAGGAAAACCCAGCACCGTCACAATGCACCCGAATCTTCCACGAGGTCGGCACCCTCGAAGGCCATCTTCGCGCAGAGAACCGTCGCTTCGCGGACCTGTTGCGTCGACTCCAAATCGACCACGTCTCCCGCGAGTACGTGGGAGGACACGACTACGTGTGCTGGCGCGGCGGGGTCATCGACGGTCTGATCCATTTCTTCGGCGGCTGACCACAAAAGGACGCCTGACTAAAGCCCCGAACGAACGCCTCAAACCTCCCACCCCAGCCCCCTTAA